>NZ_ML708613.1 GCF_008831305.1 Kocuria coralli | reverse complement strand
ATCAGGGATGAGACCTGCCGGTTCCCCGGTTGCCGCCGCCAGGCCACCGGCTGCGATGTGGACCACACGATTCCTTGGGCCACCGGCGGCACCACCGCGATCACGAATCTGGCGCATTTATGCCGGCGTCACCACCGGATCAAACACGAAACCCCCACCCTAGGGGCCTGGCAGGGCAGACACATCAACCCCAACACCGGGGGACCTTTCACCGCCAGCGTCGAGAACACCACCGGCGTCGGGAGCAGCACCGGTATCGGCGCTGGGGCCAGCACCGACAACGACATCGGGACCGGCAGTGAACAAGCCCCTGCCGGGGTGCTGGAATGGACCTCCCCCACCGGGACTGTGCGCCGCACTGTGCCCGGGACCGCCACCCCGATCACCACCACATGGCTCACCGGCCAGCCGGCCGGTCAGGAAACCACTAACTCGGGAACCACGGAACCGGCGGATCATCCACAAGGCCCGACCCCTACAGCCGACCAGGCAACGGATCTTTCCGCCGACGACCCACCACCCTTCTAAGCACCTTCGTCTTGATATAGGCGTATACAGGCGCCAAGAAGTGCTTTGCAGGAACTCCCTTCTGGAAGACCTCGCTGCCATGACCACCCGTGATCTCAACAAGTGATCGCGGCCAGCGGTATCTCTGACGCCACCCCGGAATCCATGGCATCGTGTGAACACTGTGACAGCACAAACGCACCGAAAAGGCATCTAGAGGACTGCGGAGCACCCATGAAGATCTCGATCGCTCAGTTGAACACCACACCGGATGTCGACCAGAACCTGGAGCGGATCGTGAACGCCATCGGCCGGGCCTCCTCCGAGGGTGCCGACCTGGTCGTCTTTCCGGAAGCCGCGGCGTGTTCCTTCGACGGCCGGTTCGCGGCTTTCGCCCGTGAGCGCTCGGAGGGCTTTCACGATGCCGTACAGGTCGCCGCCAACGACCATCAGGTCGCGGTGATCCTGGGATCGTTCACCCCTAACGAGGATGATGACCGCACCTCCAACACCCTCGTCGTCTTCCGCCCCGGCCAGGAGCCGGTCACCTACGACAAGATCCACCTGTTCGATGCCTTCGGCTTCAAGGAATCCAAGGGAATCGCCCCAGGCCACAGGCCTGTGGCGCTCGATATCACCGGCACCAGGGTCGGCCTGGCCATCTGCTACGACCTCCGTTTCCCCGAGCTCTTCACACGTCTGGCGAGAGAGGGAGCGGAGGTCATCGTCGTCGTCGCCTCGTGGGGCGATGGGCCTGGCAAGGCACGTCAGTGGGATCTGCTGACCCGCGCGCGGGCACTGGATTCGACCTCCTACGTGGTCGCCTGCGGGCAGGCCGTCCGTGATCTCGAACATGAGGGCGAAGCGACCAAGGCCCCTCTGGGCGTGGGGCACAGTGGCGTGGTGGCGCCCGACGGCGACGACGTCATGCGGCTGGACGGGGCGGAAGCCCAGCAGACCGTTGAACTGGACCTCGCCCGGGTGACCGAGATGCGCGAATCCGTTCCGGTGCTGCTGAACAACAAGCTCTGACGGATTGGCCCGCCCCGGCATCCAGTCCACCCGGCCTCATGAACCCGCTGCCGGAGCGGCCACGAACCGACCTCAGCCGTGCCAGCGGTCGAGGGCCCGGCTCAGCCGCTGCAAGCCTTCGCTGATGACCTCCGGAGGATTGGTCACGTAGGACAGTCGCATGGTGGACCGGTCCGGATCGTGTGCGTAGAAGGACTCGCCCGGAACGAACGCCACCCCCTCCTGCACCGCGATCGGCAATAGGGCTGTGGTGTCGATGCCATTGCCCAGGGCGGCCCACAGGAACATGCCGCCGTCCGGAGAGGTCACCGTGGCGCCTTCGGGCAGGATCTCCAGCAGCTCGCGCCGCATGCCGTCGCGCCGTTGCTTGTAGACCTCCACGACGGTGCGGATATGGGCATCGACGTCGTAGGCCTCCAGGTAGCGGGCGACGGCGAGCTGATCGACCACCGACGAATGCAGCCCCACCGCCTCCTTGGCGATGGACAGCGTGTTCATGATCGGCCCCTCGCCGCGGATCCATCCCACGCGGATGCCGGGAGCCATGATCTTGGAGATCGAGTTGAGCAGAAGGCTCTGATGCGCCAGCCCCGGCAGCGCGGAGATCTGTGGGATGAACTCCCCCGCGAACCGCAGCTCGCCGTAGGGATCGTCCTCGACCAGGATGGTGCCGGTCCGACGCAGGACCTCCGCGATCTCCTCGCGACGCGACAGTGGCATGCACACGCCCGACGGGTTCTGGAACGTGGGGATCAGGTATACGAACTTCGGGTTGTGCTCCCGGATGAGGTCTTCGAGAGCGTCGGGACGGGCGCCGTCGTCGTCGGAGGGAATGCCCACCATCCGCGCACCCGACGAGGCGAAGGCCTGCACCGCGGCCAGGTAGGTGGGCCGCTCGACCAGCACGACGTCGCCCGGGTTGAGCATCGCGTTGCCCACCAGGTAGATCGCTTCCTGGGACCCCGTGGTGACCTGGATCTGATCGGGGGTCGTGGGAATCGAGCGCGATATCCGCCGCGCCGCCTGCTCGCGCAGCTCCGGTTCTCCGGGGGTAGACGAATACTGCAGAGCCTTGCCGGGGCGGTTCGCGAACACCCAGTCGAAGCACGCGCGGATGTCCTCCGCCGCGAAGAACTCGGCCGCCGGGGCCCCACCCGCGAAGGAGATCACGTTCCCCTGCGAGAGCACGTCCAGCAGGTCCCGGACCGCAGTGGAGGTGACCCCGGCGTACCGCTGGGCGATGGGGAACTGAGGGGGCATGGACACGTCAGACATGTCTTCGATCATCGCACTTTCTGGCCGTGGTGAAAGACCTCCTGCACGGTCAGTGCGGCATCGAGCACCACCAGGTCGGCTCGGGCGCTGCGCACGATCCGCCCGATGTCCGTACGCCCTAGAAGATCCGCCGGTGCCTGGGAGGCCGCGCGCACGGCCGCTTCCAAGGGCAGCCCGATCCGTTCGACGGCGAACCGCACCGCCTTGTCCAGCGTCAGCGTGGACCCGGCGATGGCCTCCGTCCCCCGGATCCGCGCCACTCCGTCCACCACGTCCACGTCCAGCGGCCCCAGTCGGTAGGAGCCGTCCGGGCGCCCCGCCGCAGCCATGGCATCGGTGATCAGGACGAAGCGGTCCCGCCCGGCGTCCATGGCCATGCGCAGCACGGAGGGGTGGACGTGGACGCCGTCGGCGATGAGTTCGATCATCACGCCGGGGTCGGTCAAGAGACGGGGTATCGGGCCGGGCTCACGGTGGTGCAGCGGCGGCATCGCGTTGAACAGATGCGTTCCGACTTGAGCACCTGCACGAATGGCCGAGCGAACCTGGTCGTCCGTGGCATCGGTGTGCCCGACCGCCGCCACCACGCCGCGAGCGCGCAGCCCCCGAATGGCTTCCAGGGCACCCTCCCGTTCAGGGGCCAGGGTGACCATGCGGATGTATCCGCCCCCCGCGTCGATCAGCCGGTCCACGTCCTCCGGGACCGGATCGATCAAGAGGTCCGGGTCGTGAGCACCGCACCGGCGCTCGGACAGCCAGGGCCCTTCCAGATGGATCCCGGCGATCTCGTCCGCCTCGGCCAGGCCCACCAGCGCCAGGACCTGCTGCTCCAGGACCTCGATGCGGTCGGTGACCAGCGAGGCGATCATCGTCGTCGTCCCGTGCGCCCGGTGCGCGGCCAGGACGGCCCGGGCGGGGCCGGCGCCCTCCGTGAAGGCAGCCCCGCCCCCGCCGTGGACGTGCACGTCCACGAATCCAGGAGCCAGCACCGCGTCCCCCAGCTCCCGGGCGCCGGGCGGCGCCTCACCGGTTCCGTGATCGACGACGAAACCGTCGCGGGACCTCACCCACCCGGGCCGCGCGGGCCCGACGGGGAAGACGACCCTGTCGGCGTGCAGGATCAGATCGGCACCCGGACCCTCACCGGCCGGTCCAGCACCTCGTGCCGTCACAGGCCCTGCCATTTCGGTTTGGACTCCCATGCCTGGCGGGCGTAGGAGGCCAGCTGCAGGCGCGAGGCGGCCGACTCGTCCAGAAGCACCGTGACGTGAGGATGGAACTGCAGCGCCGTGGCCGGCCACATGGCCGAGACCGGGCCCTCCACCATGTGATGGACGGCCTCCGCCTTCGGCTGCCCGAAGGCCAGCAGCACCAGGTGATCGGCCTCCATGAGGGTTCCCACGCCCTGGGTCAGGCAGTGCTTGGGAACCGCCTCGATATCGCCGCCGAAGAACCGGGCGTTGTCCTGGCGCGTCTGCCGGGTCAGTGTCTTGAGCCTGGTCCGCGATGCCAGCGACGACCCCGGTTCGTTGAAGGCGATATGACCGTCCGTCCCGATACCGAGGATCTGCAGGTCCACACCGCCCGCCGCGTGGATCTGACGTTCGTAGTCGGCGCAGGCCTCCACCAGGTCCCTGGCCGTGCCCTCGGGGCCGGAGACATTGGCCGGGTCGATGTCCGTGGGTTCCACGAACTCCCGGTCGATCACCACCCGGTAGCGCTGGGGGTGCTCCTCCGAGAGCCCGACGTACTCGTCGAGCATGAAGGCCTTGGCATGCCTGAGACTCAGCTCGCCGGCCTCGACCCGGCGGGCGAGCTCCTTGTAGACGGCTCCCGGGCTGGAGCCGGTGGCCACCCCCAGCACCGGGTCCGTCTTCCGCTTCAGGAGCGCGGCGACGGTATCCGCCACCAGCTTGCCCGCCTGCTCCTGCGACTGGACGATCACGATCTCCATGGTTCAGCCCTGCCCTTTCGCCTCGGTTCCCGCGCCATCTCCTCCGGCCTCCCCGGCGGCGGTGCCCCGGGTCCGCTTCAGCTTGGCATCTTCCTTCTGCAGTTCGGGGTCCGTGGCCATCGAGGTCTCGTCCGCGTCCTCCCGGCCGGGGGTACGAAGGTTCCAGAGACGGATCACGAACCGGAACACCACGTAGTAGATCACCGCATAGGCCAGGCCGATCGGAATGAGCAGCCAGGCCCGTTGCCCGATGCCGAAGTTCAGCAGATAGTCGATGGCACCGGCCGAGAAGCCGAAGCCCATGTGGATGTCCAGGGCGTTGGTCAAGGCCAGCGACGTGCCCGTGAGCACCGCGTGCACCAGGTACAGCGGCCAGGCGACGAACATGAACGCGAATTCGAGCGGTTCGGTGATACCGGTGACGAAGGAGGTCAGGCCCACCGAGAACATCACGCCGCCCACGGCCTTGCGGTTCTCCGGCCTGGCCTCGTGCGTGATCGCCAGGGCGGCGGCGGGAAGGGCGAACATCATGATCGGGAAGAAGCCCGTCGTGAAGATCCCCGCGGAGGGGTCCCCCGCCAGGAAGCGGAAGATATCGCCGTGCGCACCCTCGAAGTCGCCCAGCTGGAACCAGGGGAAGAAGTTCCACAGGTGGTGCAGGCCCAGGGGGATCAGGAGGCGGTTGACCACGCCGAAGATCCCGCCGCCCAGGACGGCGTTGTCGGCCACCGTCTCGCCGGCCCAGGTCAGCGCGTTGGCGAACAGCGGGTACGGGAACGCCATGACCACGCCGAGCACCACGGCCACGCCCGCGACCATCATGGGAACCAGCCGCCGGCCTCCGAAGAAGCCCAGCCAGTCGGGCAGTTTGGTCCGGTGGAAACGCTCCCAGAGCTTGGCGGTGATCAGGCCGATGAAGATGCCCGCCAGGACGCCGTAGTTGATCACCGGCGGCTCGCCGTCGGGGCTCTCGGGAAGGACCACGGGCGCCATGGCGTCGAACACGGCCAGCAGGACCAGGTAGCCGACCACCGCGGCCAGGGCCGTGGACCCGTCGCCCTTCTTGGCGAAGCCGAACGCGATACCCACCGCGAAGAGCAGGCCCAGGTTGTCGAAGAGCGCGCTGCCGGAGGCCCCGATCACCGCCGCGACCGTGTGCAGGCCGTCGAACCGGCCGAGCATGTCGTCCTGGCCGAGGCGCATGAGGATCGCCGCCGCCGGCAGGCTCGCGATCGGCAGCATGATGCTGCGGCCGAATCTCTGCAGTTGCTGCAACGCCTTGGACGGCTGTTTGCCCTCCGCCTTGTCGGCCGCGCCCGCCCCTCCGGCGCCGGCAAGAATTCCTCCAGGCATGGACCTGTCCTTCCGATATCCCGTACTGTGCTCTCAACTGGTTATGACCAGTGTTGCCGGTCACTCTGACTGACAACGTGAGAAACTGTCAACACCCTGGGAAACAACTCAGGAAACCCTTGCAGGAGGAGCCATGTCCAAGCCCGAAGAGATTCTGTCTGCCCTCGGCGGTGCCGAGAACATCGAGGAGATCGAAGGCTGCATCACACGCCTGCGGACCGAGGTGGTCGACGGTTCCCTGGTCGACCAGGCGGCTCTCAAGGCACTCGGCGCCCACGGGGTGGTGGTCGCCGGCACCGTCGTGCAGGTGGTCGTGGGACCCGAAGCCGAGATGATCGCCGAAGACATCCAGGATCTCCTGTGACCGTTCAGGTGCTCGCCCCCTTCGGCGGACGGGCCGTGGGCCTGGGCGAGGTCCCGGATCCGGTCTTCGCCCAGGGGATGGTCGGCCCCGGGGTGGCGGTGATCCCCGACGACGACGCGACGCGGCTGTCCGTCGTCGCCCCCGTGACCGGCACGATCATGAAGGCGCTGCCGCACGCGGTGGCGATCGTGACCCCCGGCGGTCAGGGCGTGCTGGTGCACGTCGGCCTGGACACGGTGGAACTCAAGGGCGACGGCTTCGAGATGCTGGTCGAGACCAAGCAGGCGGTCACCGCGGGTCAGGAGATGCTGACGGTCGACGCCGCCGCCGTCAGGGCGAAGGGCTACGACCTGTGCAGCCCCGTGGTGGTCATGGACGCCGCGGCGGACGCGGTGGTCAACGCCGCTTCCGGGCCCGTCGCGGCCGGCCAGAACCTGTTCGAGATCACCGGGTGACGACGACGACCAAGCACGTCCAGCTGCGCGACGCCCTGGCCGAGATGATCCGTGCCGAGCTCTCCGTGGGCGACCGGCTGCCCGGTGAACGGAAACTCGTGGAGCAGTTCGGCGTCTCGCGGATCACCGTCCGGCATGCGATCTCCCAGCTCGTCAACGACGGGCTGCTGACCCGTGAGCACGGCCGCGGGACGTTCGTCGCCCACGGAATGGCACGGTCACGGCTGCACCTGGCCTCGTTCCACGAGGACATGCGGGCCGCCGGGCTGAAGCCTTCGACCAGGGTCGACCTGGTGGCGGAGGAGGAGGCACCCGCTGAGGCCGCGGCTCATCTCGGGACGGAGCACGCCCTGCGCGTGCGCCGGCTCCGGCTGGGTGACGGCATCCCGGTCAGCGTGGACGACTGCTGGCTGGTCCCCGGGCTGCTGCCCTCCGAAGCGGACTGGGAGTCCTCCCTCTACGGGATGCTGGCCCAGGCGGGAGCGGGCATCACCCGGGCGGAGCAGACCGTGCAGGCCCAGGCCGCTGGCGCCCGGGATGCCGCGCTGCTGGGCATCCAGCCCGGCACTCCGGTGCTGGCCTTCCACCGCCGCTCGTTCAGCCTTGCCGCCGACGGCGAGCGCCCGGTCGAGTACTCGGTCTCCGTGTACCGGGCCGACCGCTATCAAATCCATATGGAGGTCCTGGCCTGACGGAGGTCCCTGCCTGACAGAGGCCCCGGACCGCCCCGACCGCCCCGGAAAGGAGCACCCCTCATGCCCGAACCGCGCCATCAGGAGCGCTTGCACAGCAACGTGACCGACACGGCCCTGATCTTCGAGGGCGGCGGCATGCGCGGCAGCTACACGGCGGGCGCGGTGACCACCCTGCTCGGCGCCGGCATCCACATCGACTGGGTGGGCGGCATCTCCGCCGGGGCGACCCACACGGCCAACTACCTGACCCGTGACGCCGCCCGCGCCCGCAGGACCTTCGTGGAGTTCTCCCGGGACCCGCAGTTCGGCAATCTGCGCACCTTCGCTCGCGGGCAGGGACTCTTCAACGCCGAGTACATCTACGAGCACGCGAGCCTGCCCGATGCCTCCCTCCCCTTCGACTACGGGACGTTCCAGGCCAACCCGGCCCGGTACCGGATCGGTGCCTTCAACGCCTCGACCGGTGAGCAGGTCTATTTCTCCCGCGCCGACCTGCACTCCCAGGCGGATCTCATGACGCAGGTCCGGGCGTCGTCGTCGATGCCCGTGCTCATGCCACCTGTGCACTACCGCGGCTCGGTGTGGGTGGACGGCGCCCTGGGCCCCACCGGGGGCATCGCGATCGACGCCGCCCGGGCCGACGGCTACGAGAAGTTCCTGGTGATCCTGACCCGAGAGCGGGACTACATCAAGCAGGGCGAACGGTTCGCCGCGATCTACCGCCGGCGCTTCCGCGACCACCCCGCGGTGGTCGAAGCCCTCGACGCGCGTCCCGCCAACTACAACCGGACCCGCGAGGAGCTCTACGACCTGCAGGAGTCGGGACAGGCCATGATCTTCACCCCGGACCGGATGCCGGTGTCCAACGGAGAACGGCGCCTGCCCCGCCTCCAAGCGGCGTACGCCGCCGGATACCTCCAGGCCCAGCGCGAACTGCCGCGGTGGAAGGAATTCCTGGGAATCTGACCGCGAGGGAACGCAGATCACTTAACCCGAGCGATTTCACCCGAAGCGATCTTCTCCCGGTACTGCGTGACCTCTTTCTTGATCACACGCGCCAGCATGTACAAACCGATGAGGTTCGGAATGGACATCAAGAAAATCGCGGCATCGGAGAAGCCGAGCACTGAGTCCATCGCGGTGACTGATCCAATGACGGTGAAAATGCAGAAAATAACTTTGTAGATATTCTCCGCCATTCGGCTGTCGCCGAACAGGTATCCGGTGGCTTTCATCCCATAATAGCTCCAGGAGAGCATCGTAGAGATCGCGAACAACACCACTGCCAGCGCCAGAACCGTCGGAAACCACGGGATAACCGATGCGAACGCCGCCGAGGTCAGCTGCACACCGTCTCCACTCGCCGCCAGCGGATCATCCCAGACGCCGGTGATCACAATGGTCAGGGCCGTCATGGTGCAGATCAAGATGGTATCGATGAACGGCTCGAGAAGTGCGACGTGGCCTTCGGTCGCAGGCTGGTCGGTCTTCACCGCCGAATGAGCGATAGAGGCGGATCCGACACCGGCCTCATTGGAGAACGCTGCACGCTGAAAGCCGACGATCAGCACCCCTATAAATCCACCCGCAATTCCCTCGGGATTGAACGCTCCAACGATGATCTCCACGAATGCGGCGGGAACCGCGGAGACATTAAAGATGAGCACGACGAGGCATGCCGTGACATAGACAGCCGCCATGAACGGCACGACCTTCTCCGTCACTTTAGCGATGCTTTTAATCCCACCGATGATGACGGCACCCACCATCAGCGCGAAGAGAATTCCGATGATCAAAGCGGGTGTTCCACGGTCCTCGGGCGCAACGTCGAAGACATTGAGGATCTGAGAGGCAGCCTGGTTCGACTGAAACATGTTCCCGCCACCCAACGAGCCCAGGATGCAGAAAAATGCGAAAAGCGCTGCCAGGACTTTACCTATCCCCGGTTTACCCAGTTTGGCGATCCCGTCTCGCAAGTAGTACATCGGCCCACCGGAAACGCTGCCATCGGACCGCTCATGGCGGTATTTCACTCCGAGGGTGCACTCGGCAAGCTTGGCGCTCATGCCGAAGAAACCCGCAAGGATCATCCAGAATGTGGCACCCGGCCCTCCCAGGGAGATCGCCACGGCCACTCCGGCGATATTGCCCAGACCTACGGTGCCCGAGACCGCCGTTGCAAGTGCTTGGAAGTGAGACACCTCTCCAGCGTCCTCCGGCTTGGAGTAGCGGCCTCGCACCAGATCGATAGCATGCTTGAACCCTCGGATGTTGAGGAACTTCAAGTAGAATGTGAAGAATATTGCTGCTATCACGAGCCATACAACGATAAGCGGTATCGCGACGTCTCCGATAGTCACCGAATAGAAGACCGTATCGGTGATGGAATTGAGTACTACATCGATCAGCGGTTCTTGCTCGTTTTCCATATCAGGGCACCACCGTTACGGGAACTGACGCCATATACGTCAAGTGAGAGGGGAGACTGCCGAAGATCGCCCGGCGTATCCGGCTGTCACCGGTGCGCCCCACGACGATCTCCTGCACGGAATAGCTATCTGCCAGCGCGATCATCAGATCGACGGGATCACCGTGGCGCACCTCGGCTTTGTGGATGGTCGCCCCGAGCTCTTCCGCATACTCAACCATGGGTTTCACGATCTGCTCGGTTGCCGCATCGATCTCTGTTTGCTTCGCTGCGGATCGACGAGCGGCCTCATCTTGGGTGGTGAACGAATATGGAGACCAGGGGATCACATGGACCAGAAATACCTGGCCCTCCTCCTGCTTTGCTCGCGAACATGCGAAACGGACCGCTCTCGAACTCGCTTCACTTCGGTCGACGCCCACCAAGATTAGCTCCATGGTTTCTCCAATTTTTTCGACCCTTGCGGACCCGTGCTCAATACGAGGATGACACTAACTGGGCACCAAGGGTATTGGGCGACAGCTGTTAAAAACAATGCCGTGGTTCAGAAATAACCAAGAAGAAACGTCTCGGAAACAGGCGCGCTGGACCGCTTGGTAGCAAGATTCCTATTCATTGAGAGCGCGGATGGATTGGTCCATACCGGCTGACCTGCCCCTAAGATCTATCCTATGAGCACGAGCTTCGACGACGTCGCCGGTATCGCCAACCCCACCCGCCAGGCTTTCCGCGAGGCCGGGTACGGCAGCCTGGAAGATCTGCACGACGTGTCCTACGCCGAGCTGCTGGCCCTGCACGGAGTCGGCCGGCAAGGCCTCGACCGGATCCAGGCGGCACTTGCGAGACAGGGGCTCTCGCTGCGCGACGCCCCCGCAGCGGCGGATCGTTCCGCGGTCGTGACGGAGGGCCACACGGGCGTTCGCGCCGAGGACATCAAGACCCACGAGACCGCCGTCGAACCCGTCTCCTTCGTCGATTCGCTGCCCTGGCCGCGGCGTGTGGCGCAGGGCCACCAGCTCCTGGAGCTGTTCGGGGAGGTCACGGGCGAGGACCCCGTCATGTGGGGCCCGTCGATGATCGGCTACGGCCAGGTCCACTACCGCTACGCGACGGGACGGGAAGGCGACACCTTCCGCATGGGGTTCAGCCCCCGCAAGGCTTCCATCAGCCTGTACGGCGTGCAGAACCACCCGCGGTCCGAGGAGCTCCTGGCTGCCCTGGGAAAGCACCGGACGGGCGCCAGCTGCGTCTACGTCAATCAACTCGAGGACATCGACGTCGAGGTCCTCCGCGTCCTGCTGGCCCATGCCTGGGAGTCGGACCTCCAAGCCTGCTGACCTGTCGGCACGGTCGGCAGGTCAGCAGGCCGTGAGACCTTAGGCGGGATGGACGCGCAGCCAGGCCACCGAGTGCGGCGGCAGGTCGACGCCCCGCGTGAGATCGAGGGCATGGTCGCCCAGCAGGGAGATCGCCCCGGGTTCGAACCCGGACAGCGTGAGCGCCTCCACCCGATGCTCGACGTCATCCACGTTGGCCAGGCACAGCACGACGCTCGGGCGTCCCTGGGGGTCCACACCGGGACGCTGATACGCGACGATGTGCTCGTTGCCGGGATCGAAACCGATCAACTGGGCGCCCTCGAACTCAGGGGTCTCCCGGCGCACCCGGAGCATGTGCTGCAGTCCCTCGAAGATCTGCCCGGCCACGGTCGAGGTGTCGTGCCGCTGCTCATACGCCTCACGGGGGAACGGCGGGCGGTGCGCCCACCGGGAATCATTGCCGTTGGCGGGGTCCAGATGCCACTGGGGATCGTTGAGCTGTGCGAGCTCGTCCCCCAGGTACAGCAACGGCAGCCCGCCGGTGGACATGGCGATCGCATGGGCCAGCAGGACGCGGCCGACGCCGCTCTCAGGGTCGCCGGTGGTGGTCCCGGCCAGGGAGGCGGTGGTCCCGCACACCCGCGCATCACCCGTCTTGGGGTTGTACTGGAACGCCACCCCGTCGGCGAAGGAGCCCGGGAAGCGCCCCGTATAGAAATCGTTGAGGAAACGCCGGTGCTGATGACCGTCGATGCCGCGACGGGCGGCGTCCTCGTCGGAGAAGGTCCAGCCGATGTCGTCGTGGCTGCGGACATAGTTCACCCAGGCGGTTCCGGCCGGCAGGGAGTGCCGCTCGGTGAGCGCGTCATTGAGCAGCACGCTCTTGCGCGTGGCCAGGGCCTCCCAGGTCAGCGCCATCTGCAGCGGGTTATAGGAGATCTGGCACTCGTCGGGATGGATGTACTCGATCACCTCGTCCGGATGCACGATCGCCTCCGACTTGAAGACCGTGGCCGGCGCGGCGATCCGGCACACCCGGTTGAGCACCTGCACGATCCAGTGCGCCTGCGGCAACGACTCGCACGGCGTGCCCAGCTCCTTCCAGAGGAACGCGACCGCATCGAAGCGCAGGACCTCGACACCCTGGTTGGCCAGGAACAGCATCTCGCCGGCCATCGCCGCCAGGACCTCCGGATTGGTCCAGTTCAGGTCCCACTGGAAGTCGTGGAACGTGGTCCACACCCACCGGGGGTCACCCGAAGCCACGGGGGTGAAGGAGCCGGGATGGTCGTCCGGGAAGATCTCCCGGGTCGATCGCTCGAAGGCGTCCGGCATCTGCCGGTCCGGGTAGATCCAGTAGTAGTCCCCGTAGGCGGGGTCGCCGTCGCGAGCGGCCTGCGCCCAGGCGTGATCGCTGGCGGTGTGATTGAGCACGAAGTCCACCACCGTGCTGATGCCGTGCTGCCTGAGCTCCCGGGACACGTCGGCCAGCTGCTCCATGGTCCCCAGCCTGGGATCCAGGCGGCGGTAGGAGGAGACCGCATAGCCGCCGTCGTTGTTGCCTTCGGGCACGGCGAAGGCCGGCATGAGATGCAGGTAGGTCAGCCCCAGCTCCTGGAGGTAGGGGATGCGTTCCCGCACGCCTTCGAGGTCGCCGGCCCACCGGTCGATGTAGCAGACGCCCCCCAGCTGCTCCCGGCCCGCGAACCAGTCCGGTTCCGAGCTGCGGGTCTCGTCCAGGGCTCTCAGGTCCTCCGGCCGGCCACCCCAGTAGCGCGCGAGCTGGGTTCCGAAGGCGATGGCCACGCCGGTCATGCGCACGTCGGAGCCGTAGATGCGGCGCATGAGGTCGATCATCGCCGGGAAGTGGAGGTCGAAACGCCGCAGGAAGCCCACGGCATCGGCTTCGGTGACCGCTCCGTCCTCGGTCATCCCCTCCAGCTCCGCCACGGCACCGGCCCTGGCCGCATGTACCAGCTCGGCGGTGGTCCGGAGATCCGCCGATGGCTCGGTGTCGAGGTCGCGGGCAGGCAGGCTTCCGGAAGGACGTGGGCGCATGCAGCTATACTCGCCCATCCCGGCCCACAGGACAAAAGACCACAAGACAAACGACCACGATCTTCCGGAACTACCATGGGGTGACAGAGGCCATGGCAATGAAGCCGCGGCCCGGAGGAGGTTGTTGTGTCCCCGCTACGTCATCGAGTGGCCGCCCGTCCCGCGTCACGTACCGCAGACCCTCTCCTGGAGGATCTGCGGTCCTGGCCCGGCACCGTGGTGGACTCGCAGCTGGAGCGTCTGGCCGCTGCCCATGACGCGTCGCACTACCTGCTGACCCCCAGGGCTCTGGTCCGCCCCGCCTCCGCGGCCCAGGTGGGCTCCCTGCTCAAGGTCCTGAACCGCCACGGCGCTGCCCTCACCTTGCGGTCGGGCGGGACCTCGCTGTCCGGGCAGGCGGTCACCGACCAGGTCCTGGTGGATGTCCGGCGGCATTTCCGGGGGCTGGAGATCCTCGACGACGGCGCACGGGTCCGCGTCAATCCAGGCGCCACGGTCCGCCAGGTCAACGCGGCCCTGGCGCCTTACGGCCGCAAGCTGGGACCCGATCCGGCCTCGGAGTCCGCATGCACCCTGGGCGGGGTGATCTCCAACAACTCCTCGGGCATGCACTGCGGCACGGAGTTCAACACCTATCGAACGCTCGAGTCCATGGTCCTGGTGACCCCCGCCGGAACCGTCATCGACACCTCCGAGCCGGATGCCGACGGTCTGCTGCGCGAGGCCGAGCCGGAACTGCACGAGGGCCTGATCCGGTTGCGCCGCCGCATCACCGAGGACCCCGGTTCCATGGCCACCATCGATCGTCTTTTCGCGATGAAGAACACCATGGGTTACGGCTTGAACGCCTTCGTGGACGAGCAGGTGCCCGTCCGGATCCTGGAGCGGCTGATGATCGGCTCCGAGGGAACCCTGGGGTTCGTGGCCCAGGCCACGTTCCGCACGGTCGAGGTCTATCCCAGGGTGGCGACCGGCCTCCTGGTCTTCCCCGACCTGGCCTCCGCCACCGGCTCGGTCCCGGCGCTGGTGTCCGCCGACTCGGCGACGGTCGAGCTCATGGACGCCACGTCGCTGCGGGTCGCCCAGGCCTCCGGCCAGGCCCCGCCCCAGATCATGGACGTATCGGTCCAGGATCACGCGGCTCTCCTGGTCGAGTACCAGGGCCACGACGACGACGAACTGCGTGACCGCACGGCCGCCGCCGAGTCGGCCTTCCGCGAGCTGCCGCTGACGATGCCGCCCGAGCTGACCCAGACCCCAGCCGAGCGCGCCGCCCTGTGGTCGGTCCGGAAGGGCCTCTACGCGGCGGTGGCCGGGAACCGGCCCTCCGGGACCAACGCGCTCCTCGAGGACGTCGTGGTGCCCGTCTCCGTCCTGGGCAGCACCTGCGAGAGCCTCACGGAGATGTTCACCGCCCATGACTACCGCCAGTCGGTGATCTTCGGTCACGCCAAGGACGGCAATGTGCACTTCCTGCTCAACGAGGACTTCGCCGACGAAACATGCCTCCAGCGTTATGAACGATTCACCGAGGAGATGGTGGATCTCGTCCTGGCCAACGGCGGCTCGCTCAAGGCGGAGCACGGCACCGGGCGCATCATGGCCCCGTACGTCCGGCGGCAGTACGGCGACGAGCTCTACGAGGTCATGGTCGAGCTCAAGCGCCTGGTGGACCCGCGCGGCTCCTTCAACCCCGGGGTGATCATCAACGACGACCCCCGCTGCTATGTACGGGACCTGAAGGTCGCGCCCCCGGTCGAGGCCGAGGTGGACCGCTGCGTCGAATGCGGATACTGCGAACCCGTGTGCCCCTCCAAGGACCTGACCCTCACCCCCAGGCAGCGGATCGTGGGACGACGGGAGATCGAGGCGGCCAGGGCGCGCGGCGACCACGACACCGCCGAGGCTCTGCTGGCCGAGTACAGCTACCAGGGCGAGCAGACATGCGCCGCGGACGGCATGTGCTCCACCGCATGCCCCGTGTTCATCGACACGGGCGACCTGATCCGGCGCCTGAGGTCCGAGCACCGCAACCCCGTCGAGGACAAGGCCTGGGACGTGGCCGCCCGGCACTGGTCGACGACCGTGCGCGGCGCCTCGGGCGCCCTGAGCATCGCCGGGACCCTGCCGCCCTCCCTGCCCAGGACCGCGACCGGACTGGGGCGCGCCCTCCTGGGGAAGGACAAGGTCCCCGAGTACGTCGACGGCCTGCCCGGCGGCGGCCGCACCCGCCCGGCGCCGCGGACGGCCTCGGATCCGGCCGCAGTGTTCTTCCCGGCCTGCGTGTCCGTGATGTTCGGCGACGACGGACAGGGACCGTCGTCGTCGGAGTCCTTCCTGGCCCTGTGCGAACGGGCCGGGGTCGAGGTGACCGTTCCCGAGGGGATCGCCTCCACATGCTGCGGGACCCCGTGGAAGTCCAAGGGCCTCCTGGCGGGGCAGACCCGCATGACGGAGCGCACCCTGCCCATGCTGTGGCGGGCCACGGAGGAAGGACGGCTCCCGGTGGTGTGCGACGCCTCCTCGTGCACGGAGGGCCTGGAGGTCATGAAGGCCTCGGCCGCGGCGGATCCCGTCTACGCCCGGCTGGAGTTCGTGGACGCCGTCGCGTTCACGGCCGCCCGGCTCCTGCCGGAGCTCACGGTCAACCGCACCACGGGGTCGATGGTGCTGCACCCGACCTGCTCCTCGACCCAGCTGGGCCTCAACGACGCGCTGGAACGCATCGCCGGGGCGATCTCCGATGAGGTGAGCACTCCCCTGAACTGGGGCTGCTGCGCCTACGCCGGGGACCGGGGCATGCTGCACCCGGAGCTGACGGAGTCCGCGACCGCGCGGGAGGCCGCGGAGGTCCGGGGCGGGGAGTTCGACTCCTACGCCTCGCTCAACCGCACGTGCGAACTCGGCATGACCCAGGCCACGGGGCAGCCCTACCGCCATATCCTCCAGCACCTGGAGGCAGCCACGCGCTGAATGGTCGATCCGCTCGGCTGTTCCGGTCGAGTGGTCGATCTGTTCGGCTATCAGGCGTGACAGGCGAGCAGATCGACCACTCGACGACGGCGGTCAAGACTCAGCGCACGCTCAGTGCACCTCGCGGTGGGCCGAACTCCCTTGGGCCCGCTTGGGCACGAAGAACGAGGCCACGATGGCCGCCACGGAGATCGACGCCCCCACGATGAAGGCCGTGTGGATGCCCTGGGACTGGGCCGAGACGGCATCCGCGCCGCCCTGCGCCGCGGCGGCCGCTCCGACCGACATGAGCGTGATGAACAAGGCCGAGCCGGCGGCCCCGGCCACCTGCTGCAGCGTGTTGAGCAGGGCGCTGCCGTGGGAGTACAGCGGCTGGGGGAGGCTGCCGAGCGCAGAGGTCATCAGCGGGGTGATCAGCATGGCCAGGCCGCAGCTCATCACGATGTGCGCGATCACGATGACCCACAACGGAGTGCCCTGGTTGACGGTGGAGAAGGTCCACATCGCGGCGCTGAGCACGATCGTGCCGGGGACGACCAGGACCTTGGCGCCGTGCTTGTCGTAGAAGCGGCCGACGAACGGGGACAGCAGGCCCATGATCAGGCCGCCCGGCAGCATGCTCAGGCCCGTGGTGAGCGTGGAGTGCCCCAGAACGGTCTGCATGTAGATCGGCAGCAGGATCACGACGCCGAACAGGGTGCCCATGGACAGGATCATCAGGCCCAGCGAGATGCTGAAGGTCGGTCGCGCGAACGGGCGCAGATTCAGCAGTGCGCGGTCCTCGCGCTGCAGCCGCAGCTGCCGCCAGACGAAGATCGCCAGGGAGACCACGCCGATCACGAGCGCGGGGATCGGCGGGATGCCGCCCTCGGCCCCTTCCCCGCTGTGGCTGCCGAATCCGCTCAGGCCCATCACCAGGCCGCCGAAGCCCAGCACGGAGAGGACGACGGAGAGGAGGTCCAGCTTGACCTTGCGCGGGTGGCCCATCGAGGGCATCAGCACGGAGCCGAGCACGAGGGCCAGCACGGCGATGGGCAGCATGATCAGGAACAGCCAGCGCCAGGACAGCGCACCCAGGATGACGCCCGAGATGGTGGGGCCGATGGCCGGAGCCACGGAGATCACCACGGAGATCAGGCCCATCACGGACCCGCGGCGCTCGTTGGGCACCACCGTGAGGACGGTGGTCATCAGCAACGGCAGCAGCAGCGCGGTGCCGGAGGCCTGCACCACGCGCCCGATCATCAGGATCGGGAAGTTCGGGGCCGCGGCGGCCAGGGCGGTGCCGGCCGTGAACAGGGTCAGCGCGGTCAGGAAGACCACGCGGTGCGGAAGCCGTTCGAGCAGGAACCCCGTCGCGGGAATCACCACGGCCATGGTGAGCATGAAGCCCGCCGTGAGCCACTGCGCGGTGGTGGCCTGGATCTGCAGGTCCTCCATCAGGTCGGGCAGGGCCACCGACAGGACCGTCTCGTTGAGGATCACGACGAAGGCCGAGACGATCAGCACTCCCAGCAGGGTGCGCACGCGCTGCGGCGGCAGTTCCTCGTCCACTCCGCGGCCGGCCTCGCTCGCGGAGTCGCCGCTCGAAGGACGAGGCACTTGGGGCAGGGAACCGGTTTGGGTCACGGACATGGTGCTCCTCGGGCAAGCGCAGCGGGCTCCACGGGCGGTCCGCCCGGAGCGAGAGAGGGTCCGGGGCCACGGCGGACATCGTCGTCGGCGGGAGGAAACTCAATCCGGATCCCCGCGGTCGTCGCAACGGTCACCAGCCCCGAACTATGCAGGCTACAACTTAGTTGAAACGTCCCGTAAGGGCTTGTGATGTACTCAACAGTCACTGGCCGCAGCGCCTCCGCGGGAGGATACGGAGATGCCGAGAGCCCCGTCCGATGAAGGGCGGGGCTCTCGTACGGTCGGGCGCGCGAACTCAGGAGGCCGGCCGGGCGCCCTGTGCTCGCACGACATCCGTCATGCGGTAACCGCTGCGGCAGCCGCCTTCTCGGTGGTGGCGTCGGCGTCCGCCAGTTCACCACCGCTGTTCTCGAGGTGGGCGCGGACGAACCACTGGAACAGCTCGAGTTCCTTGACCTGGCCGATGAGCATGTCCTCGGTGATCGGGTCAATCTCCCCGGCGGTCTTCAGCGCCTTGCGGTGATCCTCGAGCAGGCCCGTGTAGACCATGTCCAGGGCGGCCAGGTGCTCGTAGACCCCCGCGCGACCGATCGAGTAGTCGTTCCACGAGCGGTCGGCGACGATGCCCCCGGAGAGCCCGTTGGGCGAGTAGCCGAGGGTGGCGATGCGCTCGGCGACCTCGTCCACGAACCCGCGGACCACGTCGACCTGAGGATCGATCATCTCGTGGACGCTGATGAAGTTGCGGCCGACGACGTTCCAGTGCACGTGCTTGAGCACCAGCTGGAGGTCGTTGAGCGCATGGAGCCGGTCTTGGAGGACGGAGGCCAGGGTCTGCCCCTGCTCGTCACTCAGGCCGGGAACGGTGTAGTGGGCGACATCCGGAAAATTCTTGGCCATGGAGGGCTCCTTCCGATCTGCGGTATCAGCACCGGTCAGGACGGGCATCCTCTTGCGTAAACCCGCCCACCGTATGCGTGCTGACTGTTTTACGTACTGCCATCATGCGCGGGCCCGCCCACCCTGTCCACAGTGTTCGCTGACAGGGTGGGCGAGTGTTTCAGCGCGTTGCGGTGCCGTTGCGCCCGGGCCTCCCGAGGGCCTCGGCGATCTCGCCGTCGACCGTCTCGCGCGCCTCCCGCACGGACTTCTCGTCGGGGGACTCGACCACCGGCCGGTGGGCCTGCAGCGAGTCGCCCTCCACGTCCACGTTGGGCAGGATCCGGTCCAGCCATCGGGGGATCCACCAGGCCTTCTCGCCCAACAGGGTCATGACGGCCGGGATGATCGTCATGCGCACCACGAAGGCGTCGAGCAGGACGCCGATCGCCAGGCCGAAGCCCATGGGCCGGATCATGGTCAGGTGGGAGAAGATGAAGCCCGCGAACACGGAGGCCATGATGATCGCCGCCGCGGTGACCACGGCACGGCCCCCGACCAGCCCCCGGATCACCGCAGCTCGCGCCGGATGCCCGTGGACGTAGGCCTCGCGCATACCCGTGACCAGGAACAGCTGGTAGTCCATGGCCAGGCCGAAGAGGATGCCCACCATCAGCGTGGGAAGGAAGCTCAGGACCGGCCCGGGATCGGTGACCCCGAAGAATCCGCCCAGCCAGCCCCATTGGTACACGGCCACGATCGCGCCCATGGCCGCCATGAGCGAGAGCAGGAAGCCCAGCGAGGCGACCACCGGCACCACGAGGGAGCGGAAGACCAGCACCAGCAGCACGAGCGAAATGGCGATGACCACCGCCAGGTACAGGGGCAGCGCGTCGGCGAGGACCTGCGAGATGTCGATGTTCGCCGCCGTGGACCCGGCGACGCCCAGGGTGGCGCCGTCGGAGGCCTCCAGGTCCGGGGACAGGGCGCGGATATCGTCGACCAGCACCTCGGTGGCCTCCTCGGCGGGGCCGGACTCCGGGACGACCTGCAGGATCGCCAGGTTGGTGCTCTCGTCCAGCGGCGCGGGGACCACGTTGTTGACGTCGTCGAGAGCGGCGATCTGCTCGCCGGTATTCAGCTGGAGCTCATTCGCCTCCTCCGCGGACGTCCCCTCCGGGTACTCAACGACGACGGTCATGGGGCCGTTGCGCCCCGCGCCGAAGTTCTCGTCCACCAGCTGATAGGCCTCGTACTGGGTCGAGTCCGCCGGCTCCGAGGCTCCGTCCGGCAGGCCCAGGCGCATGGAGGCGAACGGAACGGCCAGGAGGATCAGCACGGCGGCCGCGCCCACCAGCGCCACGAGGGGATGGTGCACGGCCCGGGGCGTACGCACGTGCGCCACCTCTTCGACCACGTGGCCGGCGCGGACCTGCGCCCGCTGCGAGGAGGGCAGCAGGCGCAGACCCAGGAGGGACAGCAGTGCCGGGGTGAGCGTGAGCGTGATCAGCACGGCCACGAAGACGGAGAACGCCGCCACCGCGCCCATCAGGCCCAGGAACGGGATGCCCGTGATCACCAGTGCCACCAGGGCGATGATGACCGTGCATCCGGCGAACAGCACCGCCGAACCCGCAGTGCCCGTCGCCAGGGCGATCGACTCCCGCAGCTCGACGCCTTCGCGCAGCTGCTGCCGGTGCCTGTTGAGCACGAACAGGGAATAGTCGATGCCGACCGCCAGGCCGAGCATCAGGCCCAGGACGGGTGTCACCGAGGCCATCTGCACCGCACCGGAGAGCGACAGGGACGCCGTGGCGGCGATGGCCACTCCGATCAGCGCCGTGAGAACGGGCAGCGCCGCCCCGATCAGGGTGCGCAGCATGATGAACAGCACGATCGCCGCGACGATCAGCCCGACCACCTCGGCAGCGCCGAAGATCGAGAGGTTCTGCGCCAGCTCGGTCGAGTAGTCCACCTGGACGCCGTCGCCCTGGGCCGCATCGACCGCGGCCATCACGCCGTCCTGGTCCTCGGGGGCGATGTCCGGCTGGGCGGCGTAGAAGTTCACGGTGGCGATCGCGGTGGAGCCCTCCGAGGAGATGAACCCGTAGTCCCCCATCAGCTCCATGGTCCGCTCGCCGAGGGCGAGCTGGGCCTCCTGCTGGTCGACGTACTCAGGGGTGACCTCCGGCGGGACCATGCCCGCGGCGGCCGCCTGCTCGAGCTGTCCCGAGTCCCGCAGCTGGATCAGCTGCTCCAGCTGCCCGGCGCCGTCGGTCATCTGCTCGCGCTGCGAGTCCAACTCGCCCTGGGCGTGGAAGGGGTTGGTCACGGCCGAGACGCCCTCCACCTCGGTGGAGTCGTCGAGCGCCTGGGTGATCCGGTCGATCTGGCCGTCCGTGAACTCGGACCCGTCGTCCGTGCTGAACACGATGGTCCCCACGCCCTGGTTGGCTTCGGGCAACTCGTCCTGGAGCTGATCGGCCAGGCGCTGGGTCTCGGTTCCCGGGATCTCGAACTGGTTGGCCAGTGTCCCGCCGAAGGCGGCGAAGGCTCCAATGGAAAGAGCCAGCACGGCCAGCCAGGCAATGATGACCGCCCAGGCGCGATGGGCGGCACCGCGACCTATGCGGTAGAGGAGTTTTGCCACGTGACTTGACCCTTTCGTGTTGCTGAACGCCGGCAGACGTTCGTTCTGGGAAGTTCCTGCCGGTTCGGGCTTTCAAGGATTCTGGGGGATCGGGCGCTCTCCGGCTACCCGAACGAGGACGAGGGCCGGCCGAAACCGACCTGGACCCCACGCACGGCCTGGCCCAGCAGCTCGTCCCACAGTCCCCTGGTCTGGTCGGTGAGCTCCCCGTGGGTGGTCTCGAACCAGTGCTGGGCGCTGACGCACACGGCGGTGTTCAGGGACTCGCCCATGAGGCGCACGAGGAAGGGATCCGCGCCGTCGACCTTCTCCTGCAGGAGCTCCACGATCTTGCGCGTGACCGCGTTGGTGGCCTGAACCGCCAGCAGCTCGAACTGCTCGTGGGAGTACAGGCCCCCACGGCAGTTCGGGGGATGGAAGGGAACGATGGCCTGGCACACCGTTCCGATGACGTCCATCTGCCGGGCGGCCCGGATGAACCCTTCCAGCGCCTGGGGCAGATCCGTGAAACGCTGCCCGGCGAGGGCCTCTTCGACCACGCCGTAGAGCGATGCCACGCTGTCCACGAAGGCGCCCAGCACGGCGTCCTCCGTCCTGGCGAAATGGTTGAAGACCGTGCGCCGGGAGACCCCCGCCTCCGCGGCGAGGTCCTTGACCGTGAACCCCTCCAGGCCGCGCTCACGCGCCAATTGCGCGGCGGCCTGCACGATGGCGCGGCGATTGCGCCATTTCAGGGCTTCGCGCTTGTCAGTCGGCGGGGTCAGCGGAGTCAGTGGCCCCAGGGACGCCGCCGCGCCCGGTGGTGTCATCGTGCTCAGCTTCATGAGGAAAACGTAGCCAGGTAATTGCACGAAGTGCAACTTCTTGCGGAGCAATGTCGGCCCGGTCCGGCATCGCCGTGAGACCGACGGCACGTCCGGTTCCTGAGCCGGGGCGCGCGGTGTTAGTTTCCCTGCCATGACACCCCCTTCCACCGGATCGTCCTATGTCGTGTCCGGCGCCTCCCAGGACGCCCCGACCGTGACCAAGCACGCAGGGGTGAACCTCGGCACCTCGATGAAGGCCAGGCACCTGGTCATGATGAGCCTGGGCTCGGCGATCGGGGCGGGCCTGTTCGTCGGCTCGGGGGCGGGTATCGCCGCAGCGGGGCCCGCCGTGCTCGTCTCCTACGTCATCGCGGGCCTGGTGGTCATCCTGGTCATGCGGTCGCTGGGTGAGATGGTCGCCCACCACCCCGCCTCCGGGGCGTTCTCCGTCTATGCCGAGCGGGCGCTGGGGCCGGCGGCCGGTTTCATGGTGGGGTGGCTGTGGTGGATCCAGCTGTGCCTGGTGATCGCGGCGGAGGCCACCGCCTCCGCGCAGCTGCTGGTGGAGCTGTGGCCCGCCCTGCCGCAGTGGTTCCTGGCCCTGGTCTTCATGGTGGTCTTCACCGCCATCAACCTGATGGGCGTGGGCAAGTTCGGCGAGTTCGAGTTCTGGTTCTCCATGCTCAAGGTGGGGGCGGTGGTGGCCTTCCTCATCATCGGGGTCGTGTTCCTCCTGGGCGGCACGCCCGCCGACCCGCCGGGGCTGGCCAACCTGACGGAGCACGGCGGTTTCATGCCCATGGGGATCGCCGGCATCGCGGCGGGACTGCTCGTCGTCGCCTTCGCGTTCGGCGGCATCGAGATCGTGGCGGTCGCCGCTGCGGAGACGGCCGACCCCGCCCGCAACGTCTCCCGCGTCATCCGCACCATCGTGTGGCGCATCCTGCTGTTCTACATGGGCTCGGTCGCCCTGATGGTGATCGCCCTCCCCTGGGATTCGGAGTCCCTGGGCACCTCTCCGTTCGTGGCGGTCCTGGACCGGGCGGGGCTGCCGGGGCTGGGCGCGATCCTGGGCCTCATCATCGTGATCGCGCTGCTGTCGTCGCTCAACGCCAACCTGTACGGGGCCTCCCGGATGGTCTTCTCGCTCTCCTCCCGGGGCCTGGCCCCCAGGGCGCTGACGAAGGTCAACGCCCGCCAGGTCCCCGTGGCCGCGGTGCTGACCTCCACCGCCTTCGGGTTCGTGGCCGTCCTGCTGAACTACCTGTGGGCGGAGGCCATCCTGGGGATCCTGCTCAACATCGTGGGCTCCACCCTGATCGTGACCTGGCTGGCCACCCTGATCTCCCATCTGATCCTGCGGCGCCGGGCGGAGCGCAACGGCGAGCATCTGCCGATGCGCGGGTGGGGCTTCCCCTTCACCAACTGGTTCGCGCTGCTCGTGGTGGCCGTGATCGTCGGCCTGGGGCTGACGGTCCCGGACGTCCGCTTCCAGATCCTCGCCACCGCCCTGCTGGTCGTCGCCCTCCTGATCGTGGGGCATCTGGTGGCCAGACTCGAGCGGCTGCGCGCCGGGGAAACCCGGCAGGCAACGCGCTGACGACTGTGGGCAGGGGAAACCCCCGCCGATAGAGTGGATTCATGCGCACGATCATCTCCCTCATCCTGAACATCATCTGGTTGATCACGGCGGGGTGGGTGCTGTTCCTCGGCTACGCGGTGGCGGGCGTCCTGGCCTGCCTGCTGATCGTCACGATCCCCTTCGGCCTGGCATCCTTCCGCATCGCGGGTTTCGTCCTGTGGCCTTTCGGCCGTGAGGTCGTCGAGACCGGCCGGGCCGGCGGGTTCAGCACCCTGGGCAACGTGGTCTGGTTCGTGATCGCCGGCTGGTGGCTGGCGCTGGGTCACGTGGTGACCGCCGTGGCACAGGCCGTCACGATCATCGGCCTGCCCCTGGCATGGGCCAATATCAAGCTCATTCCCGTCACCTGCTTCCCCTTCGGCAAGCAGGTGGTCTCCTCCTCCGACGCCCGGGCGCAGATGTTCCCCGTCGCCCGCTCCTGACGGATCAGCCGCCGGACCCGCCCGTCTCGGCCGGCCGGCCCGACGCCCGCAGCGACAAGCTCTCTGCGCGGGAGTCCTAACCCGTGGAGCATGCCGCTTCCTATCGTGGAATCACGACATGATCCGGCACCGCCGTCGGATCCTCGGTTCCGGCCGCACCGGCCCCCGCAAGGACGCCAGGGGTGCCGTGACCGGGGCCGTCACGCATTCCCACCCAGGAGGCACAGCATGACCGAGTCATTCATCCCCGTCGGCGCGCTCGGACACGGTTTCGCACCGGAGGCAGAGATCCTGGAGCCGGTCACCGACCTGGCGGGCCGCACCTTCACGACCGACATCGAGGGCCTGGCCTCGCTCGTCATCGGCGACGGCGTCGCCTCCTGGGGCGAGAACCGGGACGTGCCCGTCCGGGTGACCTCGGTCCGGCCCCGGATCTACCTGGTGGACGGCGTCGTGGACGCGGTCTCGACCTCCTTCGTCCTCGACACCGAAGCCGGCCTGATCACGGTCGTCGAGGGTGAGCTGCCGGACGCCGAGACCCGGGCGGAGAGCGCCTACACCCGGGTGCAGCGGGGCGACGAGCCGACCGGAGTCGTCGCACGCTTCACCCACGGGTACCTGGACGGCTCCTCCGCGCCGGTGCACGCCCCGACCACCGAGCTCGTGGGCCTGCGCAACCACTACCGCTACTCCCCCACGGAATCCTACGAGCACGTCTACCTCACCCCGACGCTGTACACGTGGCACTGCATCGAAGGCGTCGAACGCGACCTGGCCGACACCGACGCCTGCCACCACATCGGCATCGACGAGAAGCTGACCCTCTTCGTATGGCGGGAGAAGATCGTGCCGACCCTCGGGCTCATCCTCATCGACCTCGACGCGATGCGCACCGACGGGAAGATCTTCGGCAACGACGGTTTCGACGCCGACTCGCTGGCGAACTTCCCGGTCGGGGCCACCGCGGCGATCCTGAACACCACCACCTACTGAGCCCGCCCACTGAGTCACTTACTGAGTCACTGAACGAACCGGCCACCGGATCGCCCGGGGCGCGGTGAGCACTACGACGTCGAGGAGACAGCAGATGAGCGTACATCTAGTGACGGGCGGCGGGACCGGTATCGGCGCCGCCGTCGCGACCAGGCTCGCGGACGACGGCGCCGAGGTCGTGATCTCGGGCCGTCGTCCCGGGCCGCTCGAGGCGGTGGCGGCCACGCACGAGCGCATCACCGCGATCCCCGCGGACGCGGCGGACGGGGAGGCGATGCGCTCGCTCGTCGAAACCGTCAAGGACCGGTTCGGCAGGCTGGACGGCGTGGTCGCGAACGCCGGTGGGCACGGCTACGACTCGGTCACGAACACCTCCGACGAGGCATGGCGCTCCAGCCTGGAGATCAACCTCACCACGGCGTTCGTCACGGCCCGGGAGTCGCTGCCATTGCTCGAGGCCTCCCGCGGCAGCATCGTCATCGTCTCCTCCCTCGCGGGCATCCGCGCGGCGGCGGAGACGGTGGGCTACACCGTGGGCAAGCACGCCCTGCTCGGCCTGATGCGCTCGATCGCCCGCGACTACGGGGCCCGCGGGGTGCGCGCGAATGCCGTGTGCCCCGGCTGGGTGCGCACGCCCATGGCGGACGAGGAGATGGGCGTGCTCGTCGAGAGCGGCGGCGCGGCCGACGTCGAGGGGGCCTACGCCGCCGTCACCAAGGACGTCCCGCTGCGGCGGGCGGCAATACCCGCCGAGATCGCCGGGGTCATCGCGTTCCTGCTCGGCCCGGACGCGAGCTACGTCCATGCGTCCACGATGGTCGTCGACGGCGGTGCGCACGTGGTGGACGTCCCCACCCTGGCGTTCGGCTGATCCGCGCGAGAGGGCCGGGACCTCAGGCCGCCGTGGGCCCGGTCTTCTCCGGGGCGGGCTCGATGAGCCGCCCGGAGGAGAGCACCCACGCGCACCCGAGGGATGCGATCAGGCAGACGACGGCGAACCAGATCATCGACGAGTAGCCGCCGCTGGTCTGGACGAGCCAGCCGGAGATGATCGGGCCGATGGCGAACCCTCCCCCGATCATGAGGTTGGTGGTGTTCATCGTCTGCGCACCGCCCCCGAGCGCCGAGACCCCGGAGAGCAGGTAGGGCAGCACGAACGTCCAGGCGAACTTGAACAGGACCGCGGCGATCACGAACACCACGAGCGCACCGGAGCCGAGCAGCAGCAGGACGGAAACGGCCATCCCGGCCAGTCCCAGGATCAGATACAGGCCGCGGCGGGGACTCTCGCCCATGACGGTGGCGACCAGGGCGGAGACGATGCCGGCCGCCGTCGCGATCGCCAGGACGGTCGCGACCGGTCCTTCCTCGGCTCCGGATCCGATGGCGATCTGACCCATGAACGACCAGATGCCGCTGAGCGCCACGTAGAACAGCAGGATCGCGGCCAGGCCGGCGAAGAACCGCGTCCGCTTGGCCGGATCCAGCCGGGTATGACCGCCGGCCGTCGGCACGCTCAGGGAGATGCCCCTCAGGGCGGGCACGAACGCCAGGCACACCGCCGTCAGCCCCGCGAGGGTCCAGTAGATGGCGGAGACATCCGCACCGGCGTAGATCAGCGGAAACAGCGCGAGGATCGCAGCGCCCATGACCAGCTGCGCCACGACGAAGATCCCGAAGGCCCGGCCCGGATTGCGGGTCCGAGGGCCCAGGGCGAGCAGCACGACCGTGATCGAGCCGGCGGCCAGGGACGTGACGACGCGGGTCACCAGCAGGAGGCCGAAGTCCGTGACGAAGCCGGAGACCACGTGGCCGATCGCGATGATGATCGTGCAGACCGTGACCGACACGGTCAGCGGCACCCGGGTGAGCCACAGGTAGGCGGGTACGGTCGCCAGGCTGAAGGCGCCGAGTTCGAGCGAGAACAGCAGCCCCACCTGGGCGGGGCTGAGGCCGAACTTGACGATGAGCGGGCCGGCGATGACCGGAGCCACCAGGAGCACTGTGTAGAGCACCGCCGCGTAGACGCCCGTGAACAGGTAGATGCGGCTGCTGTGGTCAGGAGGCGCGGCTTTCAGCTGGTTCATGATCTCTCCTCGAAGACCTGAGCGCCCGCGAACCAGGTGCCCTTGGCATGGATGCTGGGAACGTCCTCGATATCGACGTTCCAAGGGTCGGCACTGAGGGAGACGATGTCCGCCGACTTGCCGAGCGCGAGGCTCCCCCCGACGTCGTCGATCCCCAGGGCCCTGGCACTCTCCGACGTATAGGCGCGCACCGCCTCGTCGAGCGTGATCCCCTGCTCGGGCCAGAGCGCGCCGGGGTAGGAGCGGGAAGGGTCCTGTCGGGTCACGAGCCCGTAAACCGCTCTCCACACGTCGGGGGTCACGCTCACGGGCCAGTCGGAGCCGCCGACCACCCGGGCCCCGGAGTCGATCAGGGAGCGATTCGGCTGCATCCTGCCCGCCCGGTCGGCCGGCAGGACGGCGGCGATCGCCTGCGGGATAACGCCCGGGTAGTAGATCTGGGGCGAGACCTCCGCCGTCACGCCGAGGCGGCCGAACCGCGGGATGTCGTCCGGGGCCACGAACTGACCGTGGGCGACGTGCCAGCGGGTGTCCGCGAAGCCTTCGCCCCGGAGCTGCTCGGCTGCATCGAGCAGCATGTGCACGGAGGCGTCGCCCGTGCAGTGCACCTTGGCGCCGATGCCGCGTTCGGCCGCCGAGCGCAGCCAGCCGGTCAGCTCGGACTGGGACATGGTGGGCTCACCGTTCGTCAGGTGGCCGCATTCGTCGGGCAGATAGGACTCGAGAAAGGCTCCGGTGCGAGAGGGCGGCACGCCGTCGAGGAAGATCTTGATGAAGTCCGGCCGGTGATGGGGCGATGCCGTGGACCCGCGTTCGGCGATGATCGGCTCACCGAGCGGATCCGTTCCGAAGATGAAGTCGTTGACGAGCATGCTCGTCACCACCCAGGCGTGCAGCCGGCCTTCCGTGTCGAGGTCGTGCAGTGCGTGCAGCAGCTGCGCGGAGGCGGCAGCATCCTGAAAGGCCGTGACACCGTAACTGTGCAGCATCCCGATGGCGCGTTCGCTCGAGGCCGCGAGCCGTTCCGCCGTCATGGGCTCCTCGCGCCCCAGGACGTGCTCGACCAGGACGCCGCCCGCTTCGAGCAGCACCCCGTTGGGCAGTCCGTCGGTGCGCAGGATCTGGCCTCCGGGCGGATCCTGGGTGTCCTGATCGATCCCCGCCCGGCGCAGCGCCTCCGAGTTCGCCCACCGGTTGTGCTTGCTGTCATCGCGGAGCATCACCGGGTGGCCCCCGGATGCCGCATCGAGGCGGGCGAGAGCACCGGGTGCCTGCAGGGCGTCGTGCAGGACCGACCCCCAGCTGCCTCCGACCACCCAGGCCCCTTCCGGCAGGGAAGCCGCGCGGGCGGCCACGGCCTCCAGGATCTGATCGAGGGGGGCCATCGGGGAGACCTGGAGCTCGTACAGGTCGATCTGCCCGGCCAGGGCGTGGTGGTTGTGGGAGTCGATGAGCCCGGGCATCGCGAAATCCCCGACGTCGACGGTCACGGCGCTGCCGGAACCTGCCAGGGATTCCGCTTCCTCGCCGTGGGCGACCACGACACCGTCGCGCACGGCGAGCGCTCGCACCCGGCCGATGCCCGGCTCCAATGTCTCGATGGCACCGCCCCTGAAAACGGTTGTCTGCTGACTCATGGACATCCCCTCCAGCATCGGGGTCAGTGGTTCGGGTATCGATCAGTCTGAGCTTCGGCGGCGGTGTGACTTGTGTCGCAGCGCGCGATGGTTGTCCGGTAGCGCGCCGGATCCGCTGGCACCCGCGACGGCCTCGGAGCCGGGGCGGGGCTGACATGAGCCCCCGGAACTGGTTATGCTCCCTCCCATGAAGTTGTGAACGTGCACCGTCCCGCGTCTGCGGCGCCCCGTGCGGAGAAGCTCAGCCAGCCCGGCTCATGATCGCCAGGGCCGGCGAGCCCACGGGGATCACGCCCGGCGGGAGCATCCCACGTTCCCAGGAGAGCCATGCCCCAGGCACCCGCTTCATCACGCTCGCAGCTGTCCCCCATCCAGGTCAGCGGCATCTCGTTCCACTACGACAGCCACCCGGAGACCGCCATTCTGAGCGACGTCTCGCTGATCGCCCCGCCCGGCCGGGTCACCGGCCTCATCGGTGAGAACGGCAGCGGCAAGTCGACGCTGCTGCGTATCGTCGCCGGAGTTCTGCAGCCCACCGCGGGCACCGTCCTGGCGCCGTCGTCGCTGGGCTATCTGAGTCAGGAGACTGCCCCGGACCTGCGGGGCCGGGCGACGACCGTCGGCGACGCGATCGCCGTGGCCACGGCGGAGCTGCGCGCGCTGGACCGCAGGATCCAGGAGGTCGGGGTGCAGATGGCGGAGCATCCGGATGACCCGCACTGGGCCGAGGAGTACGACGCCGCCCTGACCCAGGCCGAACGGCTCGGGCTGTGGACCCTGGATGCCCGCATCGCCGCCACGTTGAATGGGCTGGGCTTGGGTGCCGTGGACCGGCAACGGCGGCTGGACCAGATCTCCGGTGGACAGCAGCGACGCCTGGATCTGGCTCTGCTGCTGCTCAGCTCGCCCGAGGCCCTGCTGCTGGACGAGCCGACCAACCATCTCGACGACGACGCCGTGGAGTTCCTCATGGGACAGCTCCGGGCCTGGCGCGGGCCGGTCCTGGTGGCCAGCCACGATCGCTGGTTCCTGGACCAGGCGGCGGGGGCATTGATCGACCTGGATCCGGGCCTGGACCCCTACGGCCGCGGCGGTGACATCCAGGGGACGGCGTTCACCGGCGGATATACGAGCTACCTCCAGCAGCGCCGCGAAGGGCACGTCACCTGGGCGCAGCGCTATGCGGACCAGGAGGAGCAGCGCCGGCGCTGGCTGGCCGAGACCCAGCTCGAGGCCAGTGACCTCTTCCACCGCACGACGGCGAAGTCCGAAGCCCGGATCGCCCAGAAGTTCTACGCCGACCGGGCGGCCTCCACCTTGACCCGGAGGGCCCGCAACGCCCAGCGACGACTGGAGGAGATCGACCGTCAGGCGATCCTGCCTCCGCCCGTCCCCTTGCGCCTGCAGGCCCTGCCCGATCAGGGCCCCGCCGCGGCGAAGAGCGACCCGGTCATCGAGGTCCGTGATCTGGTGGTGACGGGGCGCCTGGGACCCATTGACCTCACCGTGGATCGTGGCGAGCATCTCCTGGTCACCGGGCCGAACGGCAGCGGCAAGTCCACGTTGCTGGCGGTGCTGGCTGGCCACCTCGGTGCCCAGCGGGGTGAGACGTGGATCGATCCAGGAGTGCGCGTCGGATTCCTGCGGCAGGACGACAGCGGAAGCAGTTCGGGCAGTATCTGGACGGGCCGGGAGGAGTCCGACGCGGCTTCCCTAGAAACCTTCTCCCCGGAGGCCTTTTCCCCGAAGGCCTTCGAGCAAGCCATGGACACGGCGGTGGACCTGGGCTTGCTGCGGCCCTCGGACTGCGGGCGCCTTCCGGAGGAGCTGTCGCCGGGTCAGCGCCGGCGGGTTGCCCTGGCGAGTCTGCTGGCCGACCCGCCGGACGTGCTGTTGCTCGACGAGCCCACCAACCACCTCGCCTTGGCACTGGCGGAGGACCTCGAGGCGGCCCTCGAGGGCTGGGACGGCACGGTCGTCATGAGCACTCACGACCGGTGGATCCGCCATCGATGGCACGGCACTCGCCTGGATCTCGGGGAGACAAGAGTCGGAAGGAGTGCCGGCACCGTAAAATAGAGTTCCGACGAGGAAGGGATTGCGATGGAGCCGAACCCGCTAGTCCCCACTGCCTACGAGATGATCTGGACACTGATCGCCGCGGCCGCCCTGGTACTGCTGTTCTTCGGTCTGCGAGCCTGGTTCCGGACCGCGTTCTCCTCACGAACGACGGCGCTACTAATGTTCCTCGCCGTGTGGTTCCTGCCAGTCGTTGGCCCACTGGTCATGGTGATGGAACATCGGCGACTCAAGTCTCAGACGTCGACGCGGTAACCCAAGGCAAGATCCTCGGCGTTCATCCCGCGAATGCCCCAGTTCACCTTCGGGGTCTCCGTGATCGTGATCTCGACGCTGTGCGGCTTGAGACCCGCCTCTGCCTCGAGCCGGGTGAACAGCTCCCGAATCAGGGCGCGCTTGGCCCCCTCGCTGCGGCCTTCGAACATCGACACCTCGATGATGGTGTAGTCGGGTCCGCGGTCTGCGGGATAGATGAAGTCCTCCGGCTCCAGCCCGATGAACCGGTGAAAGCGCTTCTCAGCGGGGTAGGCGAGTGCCGCCATGACAGCACCGTGCACCGCATCCGAGATGGCGGTACGCCGGGTACGAAGGAGCTCCCGCTGACCGTAAACAACTACCTGAGCCATCCGGCCATGCTACGCGTGACTTGCGCACTATCATCCGTGAAGGACTTCGTCGCGCTTCCACCGGCAAACGCACCACACCGCGTAGTGATTTCCAATGTAGCGCTTGCCCTACAATTTATCGGAAATAGTCTCATCGAATATTCCAATCTTAACAATGACACCCCTGGGATCATCTGCGCTGGCGATCAATACATGATTCTTTGCGCGTATTTCTACAGTTCTTCCACCGACCAGGAACCCCCTTCCACCCTTCCCCATAATCCTATATCCATAGCCTTCGGCATGGCCGGTACAGGGGCCTACATCCAGTGAAAGAACTTCAGATTTATGGATTGATTTTCTGAATACCGAATTAAGACGAACTTCAATCTTGTCAGAATAGTTAAAGATGCGAACCTTGAGCGCAGTCAGAGTCCCAGTGACCGCGAACACCAGTAGTGATATGGAAACCGCTAGAATAAAGTCCATGCCGCTGAGTGACGTGATGGCCATGATGGCGACGAAAACTGCCGCCCCTCCGCCAACGGAAACCAGTAGTAGTTTCGCCTTCTGATCGAGCTTGGCGACCGATATTTGCAAATCAAGCGCTCCTACTTTTAGTGCGGTTCTGCCGTAGTAGAAAACTATCATTCGCGCTCGATGAGCGACAAACTCAGCTAAGGCCCTCCTTTACGGAGGAGAATGCACTTCAAGCAGTTGGCCTGAGAATAACTCCATGCTTTAGTTCACACCCTCATTTTGCGAACTGCATCAAGCCCCTCCCCCGCTCATCCGAATCGGAAATTGCAGTTGCCGCCTGAAACCGGCTCTTCGTCTTTAAGGGTGGGGTGAGAGCGGCGCGCCGACGGGCTGGGCGCGGCCCGTCAGCTCGGGGTGCGGTGGCACACCGTGGGCGTCCGCGGTCGGCGTCAGTGCATCGTCATCCCGCCGGTGACGTTGATGCCCTGACCAGTCATGTATGAGGCGAGCCCGCTCGCGAGGAAGAGGGCGACTCCGGCGACGTCCTGCGGGGTTCCTGTTCTGCCCAACGGCACCTGCGAACAGTCCTCGGCCTCAATGTCCGCGGCGGTCACGCCGCGCAGTACCGCCCCCTCGCGTCGTTCGCGGTGCTTCATCCCCGTCTCGATGATCCCCGGGCAGATCGCGTTGACGGTGATCCCCTGCGGCGCGAGCTCAACGGCCAGGGTCTTCGTCAACCCCATCACGGCGTGCTTCGAGGCGACGTAGCCGCTCATACCCCGGTAGCCGTTCTTGCCCGCCTGGGAGGAGATGAGGATGATCCTGCCCGCGCAACCTGCGGCGATCTGCTCACGGGCGACGGCGCGGGAGATGAGGAACGAACCAGTCGCGTTGACGTCGATGTTGCGTTGCCAGGCGGAGAGCTCCGCGTCGACGGCGAAAGCCATCGTGGAGATGCCCGCGGCGTTGACGAGCACCTCCGGCACTCCGGCGACCCCACGCACCGCTCCGACGACCTCCTCGACAGAGCGTTCATCGGACACGTCGAGGTGGACGCGTCGCACGTCGCCGTCGCTCAGGTCAGAGTCCGGCTGCTCTGCCGGATGGACGAGATCGGCGCTGAAGACACGCGCCCCTTCACCCGCGAAGGCGGAGACGATCGCCTCCCCGATTCCCTGCGCGCCGCCGGTCACGAGCACGGTCCTCCCACGCAGCTCCGTGAACATCCTCAGACGCCCACACGCTCGAAGGCGTCGAGGCTGATCCCCGCCTCGAGGATCCGCGCCGACCATTCCTTCGCGCCGTGCAGGCTGTGGTCGCGGTAGTTGCCGCACTCGACGGCGCTCAGACCCGGCACATCGTCGAAGGCGGTGTCCTCGATGATCACCCGCAGGCTCGCGCGTACCGCCGTCACGATGTCGGTCACGGTCGGCTCGCCCCACACGATGAGGTGGAAACCGGTGCGGCAGCCGAACGGCGAGCAATCTATGACGCCGTCGATGCGGTCCCGCAGCAGACTCGCGAGAAGGTGCTCGATCGTATGCAGCGCCGCCGTGGGGATCTCACCCTCGTTGGGCTGGACGAAGCGCAGGTCGAAGTTCGAGATCACGTCGCCGCCAGGGCCGTGCTCGCTGGCGATGAGCCTCACATACGGCGCCGTCACGGTGGTGTGATCGAGGGTGAAGCTCTCGACGTCTGCCATGGGTTCTCCTCTGCTGGATGCGAACGGGGTGGGCGGAAGGCTATCCGGTAGGCCGTGCGCCGTCGAAGACGGGCCGGTCTGGAGGCGCTCATCTCTGCTGACGATGATCCTCGCGGAGAAGGCGATTATCAATGTTGGTCGATCGACTCCGGCCCGATCCCACGGGACCATTCCTCGACGAACCCGGCTGTCCAGGGATCATCAGCAACACGGGATGGCCGCTACAAACCGGCGCCCGTTGGGGCGCGCGCACATACGCCCCCAGGCATACGCCCATGGTCATATGCACTCGCCGGAAATAGGCCGCCAGATGGAGGAGATCGCGCCGGGGTTCTATGAGACTGGACCGGAACAGTCCATGACCCCGAAGCATGACCCCGAAGGCAGCCCTGAGTGAGATGACAGAGTCACCAGCCATCCAGCGGAGCACCTCAGGTCCGAGTGCCGGGGAGGGTGGTTCCCCGCCGCCGGGCTCATGGCTGCGGGAGCGCATCTGGCTGGTCGACCTGCTGGTCGCACTGGGGGTGTTCCTCTACAACCTGCCGACCATGCCGACCGCCGCGCTGCACCTGATCGACGACCCGGGCAGCTACATAGCACTCGCGGTGCTCTCGCTCGTCATATGCGCGGTCTACCTCTGGCGCCGCCGCTACCCGCTGGCCGTCCTCATCACGATGCTGGCGGTGGCGTGCGCGCAGTTCTTCTTCGGTGCTCCGGTCATCATGGCCGACCTCATGCTGCTGTTCGCCCTCTACAACGTCGCCACGCGGTTCGCCTGGCGGGTCTCCCTCCCGGCGGCAGCTGCCGTAGTCTGCTGGCTCCTGATCGCCGTCGTACCGAATCTCAGCGCCTACTATCTCGACCTCGGCCAGCTCGGGGCCCTGGTGGTCATCACGATCTGGGTGTGGACGTGGGGCACGCTGGTGCGCATCCGCCGCGACCACGTCGCCGGGCTGCGGGAGCGGGCGGAGCAGCTGGAGCGCGAACGCGAGGCGCAGACGCGGATCGCCGTCGCGGAGGAACGGGCACGGATCGCCGGGGAGATCCACGACATCGTCTCCCACAGCCTGAGCGTCGTGGTGGTGATGTCCGAGGGCGCGGCCGCGAAGACCGGATCCGAGCCGGAGCGTGCGAAAGAGGCCATGCTGACCGTCCGGGACACGGGGCGCACGGCCCTGGCGGAGATGCGGCGCATGCTGGGCGTGCTGCGCGATGACGAGCCCGGTTCGCAGGCCCCTCAACCGGGGATCGGCGACCTGGAGCGACTGGTCGAGGAATCGTCCGCCGCCGGCGTGCCGACCGTCCTCTTCGTCGAGGGCACTCCCGCCGACGTCCCGGAGAGCGTCGGCCTGGCCGTCTACCGGGTGGTGCAGGAGGCGCTGACGAACACACGTCGGCATGCCGGTCCGGGCAGCCGCGCGGATGTACGGCTGCGCTACGACGACGAGGGGGTCCAGGTGCGGGTCACCGACGACGGCACCGCCCCGGTCGCCGCCCCTGCGACTGGGGGTCACGGCCTGGTCGGGATGCGCGAGCGGGTCACCGCGCACGGCGGCGCCTTCCGAGCTGGACCCCGTGCGGAAGGAGACGGATTCGAGGTCACGGCGGTGTTCCCGGCGGAAGGAGAATCATGACGATACGGGTGGTGCTGGTCGACGACCAGGAGATGATCCGGGTGGGGTTCAGGATGGTGCTCGAATCCTTGCCCGGTCTCGCCGTCGTAGGGGAAGCCGACGACGGCGATACGGCGCTCGAGCTGCTGGGCCGGACCGATGCCGACGTTGTGCTCATGGACGTCCGGATGCCCCGCATGGGCGGCGTCGAGGCCACACGCCGCATCCGGGCGGAGGAGAACGCACCGAGAGTGCTGATCCTGACGACGTTCGACCTCGACGAATACGCCTACGACGCCCTGCAGGCCGGTGCCTCTGGATTCCTGCTCAAGGACACCCCGCTCGAGGAGATCGCAGCGGCGATCGAGCACGTCCACCGCGGCGACGCCGTCGTGGCCCCGAGTACCACGAAACGACTGCTCGGCCACTTCACCCGTTCGCGCCCGTCACCGGGTCGGGAGGTGGCGGACCACCGGCTCAACAGGCTCACGCCGCGCGAGCGCGAGGTGCTGACGCTGATCGCCCGCGGCCTGTCCAATGCGGAGATCGCCGCGGAGCTCGTGCTGAGCGAGGGCACGGTGAAGGTCCATGTGGGCCGGATCCTGGCCAAACTGGAACTGCGTGATCGGGTACAGGCCGTGGTCCTCGCCTACGAGACCGGCCTGGTCGAGATCAGGCGCCGCTGAGAAAACCGGCTCCGAATATCACCCAGGGTCTACAGCGCCAGGGCTCTATGCCCATGGAGGTAGGCGAAAGATATGGCCGGGGCGGGACGATACCGAACGGCGTCTTCGGGATCGTTGAGGCATGTCTTCACCCCCTGTCACCCCGCCCGTTGTCACCCCGCCGGTTGTCGCCACGGAGAACCTGACCAAGACCTATGGCGGACGATCCGTCGTCGATGATCTGAACCTGTCCATCCCCGCAGGCTGCGTCTACGGATTCCTGGGCCCCAACGGCTCCGGCAAATCCACCACGATGAAAATGCTGCTCTCGCTGATCCAGCCCACCGGTGGCCGAGTGCAGATCATGGGACGGCCGATGACCCGCGGCACCCGGCGCGAGCTGCTCGGCAGTATCGGCTCTCTCATCGAGGCGCCTCCCGGCTACGCGCACCTGACCGGGGCCGAGAACATGCGCCTGGTACAGCGGCTGCTCGGCCTGAATCGCGAGCAGATCGACGACGCCGTACGCACGGTGCGGCTCCAGGACCAGATGGACAAGAAGGTCCGCAACTACTCGCTGGGCATGAAGCAGCGCCTCGGGATCGCCATGGCGCTGGCCAGGCGGCCACGGCTCTTGATTCTCGACGAGCCGACGAACGGTCTCGATCCCGCCGGGATCGAGGAGATCCGGGGTCTCCTGCGCCGCCTCGCGGACGACGGGGTCACCGTCATGGTCTCCTCCCATCTCCTGGGCGAGATCGACAAGACGGCGAACGTCCTCGGGATCCTCAGCCAGGGCCGGATGATCTTCCAGGGCACTCGGTCCGAGCTGATGACCGCTTCGGCCCCCGACGTGATCATCAGCTGCTCCGACCCGCAGGCCGCGGTCGCAACGCTGCGCCCGTTCGACGCACGGCACGCCGGGCGGAGCGACGTCGCGATCCCCGCCCTGGATGACCAGCAGACGGCCGGGGCCGTCGCCGCCCTGGTCGGGCAGCGGATCGGGGTCTACGGGGTCCGCCGTGACGAGCAGACCCTCGAGGACGTCTTCATGTCGCTCACCGCAGGGGGTGGGCTGTGAACGCACCGGCTGTGATCAACGAGTTCGCCAAGATGCGCCACCTGAAGGTCGGCGTGTTCGGCCTGGCCATGGTCGTCGCCGTGGTGGCGCTGGCGTTGTTCGCTCTGGTGAGCAACCCCGACGTCGATCTGGGCGACTCATCGGCCTGGAACGCCCTGCTGGCGGGAATGTCCCTGGGCATACCGCTGGTCTCGCCGCTCCTCCTGGCGGTCCTCGCGAGCCGACAAACCGACATGGAGCATCAGGGCAACGGCTGGCTGCTCCAGGCAACCTCCGGGCTCACTCCCGGCGGGCTCTGCAGGGCCAAGTTCATGGCGCTGGGTCTCGTCGTCGCGGTGCTCACGGTGGTCCAGAGCCTGCTCGTGCTCCTGGCTGGCAAGGTGCTGGCGGGTATCCTCCCGCCGGCCCCGCTCGGGCACTGGGCCGGCTTCACGCTCTGCATGCTCGCGGTGAACCTGGTGGTCCTGGCCATGCACATCCTGATCTCCGCGAAGGTCGAGAACCAGCTCGTGGCCCTCGGCATCGGCGTCCTCGGCACCTTGCTGGCCGTCTTCTCCCAGGGCCTTCCCCCGGTCGCCGCCCATCTCACGCCGTGGGGCTACTACTCGCTGGCCCTCGCTGCCGACTACGACGTCAGCGAATACGTCACCCTGCCGCTCGCGTATCCGAGCATCGCCGCACTGACCCTCGTCGCGGCGCTGCTCTTCACCGTTTTCACCAGCCGTTTCGATCGACAGGAGGCCTGACGTGGGCGCCTTCAACGCCGAGCTCCTCAAACTCAAGCGCTCCCTGAGCTGGCCCGTAGTGGTGCTCCTTCCCGTCTCCCTGGTTCTGATGGGCGCCGCCACGCAACTAGCGCAGGGCGGGCAGCCCGACGACGGATGGCACACCGTGTGGGTGCAATCGGTCGGGTTCTACGGCCTGTTCCCCCTGGCCACCGGGATCGCGATCATCGGGTCCCTCGTCTGGCGGTGCGAGCACCGCGGCAGCAACTGGAACGCCCTGATGAGCGGCCCCACCCCGACCCTGCACATCGTCGTGGCCAAAGGCCTCGTGATCGCGGGGCTGACCGCGATCATGCAGGTCGTCCTTCTCATCTCGGTCATCCTGATGGGCAAGCTCGGTTTCGGCCTGCCCGGGATGCTGCCAGGCCAGTACGTCGGGATCACGGTGCTGCTGGCGCTGATGGCCCTCCCGATCGCCTTCCTGCAGTCGGCCCTGTCGATGCTCATACGCTCGTTCGCCGCGCCCATCGCGGTGGCGCTCGTGGCATCCGGGATCTCGGTCGTGGCCCTCAACGTCGTCGGCGATGCCGCCCTGGCCTCCCCCTACGCGCTGGTGACCCGCACCGCGCTCCTGGGCACGGGAACATTCTCCGACCCCGGCTCGGTAACAGCCGGGGATCTCATTCCGATCCTCGCCGCCGCTGTGTTCCTGGTCCTCGCCCTGGTCGTCGCCAGCACAGTGATCCTCGAACGCCGCGACACCCGCGTCTGAGCACACGATCCGCTAAAGCCTGCCCTCCAGTGACTCCCGAAAGGAAAAGCATCATGACCAGCCCGTACTCGTCTCACGGTTCAACCGTTCAGAGTCACGGCCTCGCGGTGACCGGCTTGATCCTCTCGGTCGTCCTGTTCGCGAGCCTGGCCGGGTTAGCCACCTTCTGGCAGTTCGGCGTCGTCGGCCCCGCTGTCACAGATCAATGGTTCCTCGACGGGCTCCGAGAGATCTGGGACCGGCTGTCCGGGTCCTGAACAACATGGGCATTTCCACCACGGTCCGCAAGCCCAAAGCGCGACGGATTCACTCCAGCGTGAGGTCCGCCAGGTCCTCGAGCGAGACTGGCGTGGCCAGTGATCGTTTGCTCATCCGGGCAAGGTCGTCCGGGGAGAGATCTCGATCCTCATTGGCGGCCGCGATCTTGGCGCACGCGAAACCGCACACTCGACCCTGGCACCAGCCCATACCCGGCCTGGCCAGGATCTTGACGCTGCGTGCCTCATCGGCGCTGAGATCGTCTCGGGCGTGGCAGACCTGTGCATAGGTGACCTCCTCGCACCGGCACACGAGGGTGTCCTCGGTGAGCCAGTCCGTCCAGCGGGCGGGCACAGGGTGGGCGTGGTGCATGGCCTGGGCGAAGGCCGCCGAACGACGGATAATCCCTCTGAGCTTGCGCACCCTGGCTCCGTCGATGGACGAACCGTTGTCGCCGGCCGCGCCCAGCCCGGCGAGCTCGCCCTCGGCAACGGCCATCATCGCCCCGCCCACGCCGGTTGCCTCACCCGCGATGTAGACCCGGCTCGCGGTGCTGCGCTGCATATCGTCCACCACGGCGATCAGGGACTCGTCACTGCCGATTCGGGTCTCGGCACCGACCGCCTGGACGAGCTCCATCGACGGGGTGAATCCCCAGCCGAAGGCCACCAGATCCACCTCGACCGCCCGCTCGGAGCCGGAACGGGGCCGGCCCCGCCGATCGAGTGCGGTCAGCACGGCCGACTGGACCTGCCCATCGCCGTCGATACGGGTGACCGCGGTCGAGGTTTTGTAAGGGATACGGTGCTTGACCAGGGCTTTCGCGTACTCCGCACCTTCAACCCCCTTGGAAGGCACCTGTACGGCACCGGTCACGTTCTTAGCCCAGCCCGTGAGGTTGCCCGCCTCGCAGATCGCCACCACTTCCGCACCGGCCTCCGCCAGCCCGACGGCGACGGGCAGCAGGAAGGGCCCCGTGCCCGCCACGACCGCCCTCCGGCCGGCCAGCGTCCGGCTGCCCTTGAGCAGGGCCTGCACTCCGCCCGCGGCCATGACCCCCGGCAGATCCCAGCCGGGGACGGGCAGCTGCCGGTCGTATCCACCCGGGCAGAGCACGATCCGCATGGCCCTGACGCTTCCGGTCGGAACATGGTCCGGTTGAGCCTCGACCGAGGCGGTCGTGTAGACGTACCACGGCGAAGACTCCGTCTTAGGGGCTTCGATGAACCACACCTGGGTGCCGGGACGGTAGTCGATGTGACCGGCTCCCCGGTGCACTCGGAGCCGGTCACGCAGCTTGGTCAGCACCTTCCAGCCATGGTGGCCGGCCGACTCATCCGCGACCGGATAGCGCTCGTCGGGGTGTCTCCAGTACTGCCCGCCGGGCTGTGGGCCGGCGTCGACCAGCATCACCCGCAGACCGTGGTCGGCGGCGGTGACCGCGGCGGCGAGGCCCGCCGGGCCGGCCCCGACCACCAGGAGATCCGTGGTCTCACTCATCGGTCCCACCATCGCGAAGCCCTTCCTCGCCGCTGCCGCTCTCGCATGACGTCCCGTCCTCGGCCGGAGCCAGGCACGCCCGCTGGTTGCTCTGCCCGTTGATCGTCAGCAGGCAGTCGTAACAGACGCCGATGCCGCAGAACAGCCCCCGTGGTCTCCCGTTCTTCCGGGTTTCCCGCCAGGATCTGATACCCGCCTCCGTGAGGGCCGCCCCCACGGTCTGGCCGGGCCGGGCGGGAATGGGCTCGCCGTCGAAGGTGATCGTGTTCGGGGCGGGTTCGGGCTCAGCGGTCGGCATAGCTGTTCTCCGCGAAACGATCGGGGGTGAACGGGGTGATGTCCAGATCGGGCCGTTCACCGACCATCGACTGGATCAGGAGCTTCGCGCTTCCCGCCGAGAGGCCGATGCCCGCGCCCTCGTGGCCACCCGCGTGCCATAGACCGGGGGCGCGGCTGTCGTGGCCGAGTACCGGGAGGTGATCGGGGCAGTACGGCCTGAACCCCGCGTAGAACCGCATGATCTTCTTCTTCCGCAGGACCGGGAAGAGGTCGGCTGCCTCCCGCGCCATCTGCCGGAGCACCGGCAGCGACGAGGTGCGATCGAATCCCACCCGCTCCCGGGAGGAGCCGATGAGCACGGTCCCCGCCGGAGTGCCCTCGATGACGGGCGAGGTCTGCAGGCCGCCGTCCGAGCTGAGGGTCGCGGCCACGTATTCCCCGGCGTAGACCTTGTGGAAAACCGTCTTCGGCAGGGGCTCGGTGACCAGCACGAACCCGCGGCGGGGTAGTACCGGAACCGACACATCGGCCATCTGCGCGATCGTCGACGCCCAGGGCCCTGCTGCGTTGATCACCGCGCCGCCGCTGTAGTCGCCCCGGCTGGTCCGCACCCCGGTCACCCGGTCGCCCTCGCGGATCAGCCCCGTGACCTCGGTGTTGGTCAGCAACGACGTCGGGCTGAGCGTCCGGGCGAGCCGGATCAGGTGGGCCGCCATCAGGATCGGCTGCAACTGCGCGTCCTGGGGATAGAAGGCAGCCCCGCGCAGCTCGGGGTTGATGTTCGGCTCGAAGCCGCTGATCTCCTCCGCGGCCACGTCGGTGACCTGGATCCCCGCATCGCGCTGCCGGACGGCGAGGTCCCTGAGGTTCGCAGCACTCGTCTCGGTGCGCGCGACGACCAGGCCCCCCTTGGACTCGAACTCCCACAACCGCTGGAACTCGGCCAGATCCTCCCGCCAGACGCGCTGGGAGTACAGCGACAGATCGAGCTCGTGCCCGGCTTCCTTGTCCGAGACCAGGAGATTGCCCTCGCAGGCGCTCGTGGTCCCGCTGGCGATCTGCCCGCGTTCCACGATCAGCACGCTCAGCCCGGCCCGCGCCGCGAAATAGGCGCAGGCGGCCCCGAGCGCGCCGGCCCCGATGACGATGACGTCCGCCCGCTGCGCCGTCGTCGGACCCGCCGGGACCCTCGGGGTCGTCGGGGGCAGAGGGAGCGCTGAGGTCATAGGAGGAACCCCGTGGGGAACGGATCGGTGGGGTCGAGCATGTACTGCGCCGTCCCCGTGACCCACGCGCGCCCGGTCACCACGGGAATGACGGCATCGAATTCACCCACTTCCTCGGTGCCGATCAGCCGTCCGGTGAACTGGGAGCCGATGAGGGACTCGTTGACGAAGTCGGTGTCCAGGGGCAGCTCGCCGCGTGCGTAGAGCTGCGCCATCCGGGCGCTGGTCCCGGTGCCGCACGGAGAGCGGTCGAACCACCCCGGGTGGATCGCCATGGCGTGGCGTGAATACCTCGCCGTGGAATCGGGAGCTTTCAGGTACACGTGGTGGCACCCCAGGATGTCCGGGCGCAGCGGATGCAGGGGCGGATTCTGGGTGTTGATCGCCTCCATGATCGCCAGGCCCGCGCCGAGGAGCTCGATCTTCCTGGACCGGTCGAACGGAAGGCCCAGGTCCGCGAGATCGACGACGGCGTAGAAGTTCCCGCCGAACGCGATGTCGTAGGGGACCTCCCCGAAGCCGTCGACGTCGACCGTCTGGTCCAGCGCGTAGGAGAAGGAGGGCACGTTCTGGATGGTGACCGATTCGGCGTGCCCGTCGCGGACCCGGACCTCCGCGATCACCAGACCCGCCGGGGTGTCCAGGCGGATGGTGGTGACGGGTTCCTGGACCGGCACCATCCCGGTCTCCACCAGGACCGTCGCCGTGCCGATGGTCCCGTGGCCGCACATCGGCAGCAGTCCGGAGACCTCGATGAACAGCACGCCGTAGTCGGCATCCGGCCGGGTCGGGGGCTGGAGGATGGAACCGCTCATCGACGCGTGCCCGCGGGGCTCGGTCATCAGGAAGGTGCGCAGATCATCCATGTGGTCCATGAAGTACCGGCGCCGGGCGGCCATAGTGTCGCCGGGGATGACCCCCACGCCGCCGACGACCACGCGAGTGGGCATGCCCTCCGTGTGGGAGTCGACGGCATGGATGATGCGGCTGGATCTCATCGGGATTGTCCGGCCGGATCAGTCGAGCGGGGCCAGGGTGCCGTCGACGCGACGGATCAGCGTCTCCGCGGGTTGCTCGGTCAGCTCGTCGGGCAGCAGCCCGAGGGGGAAGCCCTGGAACGCGACCGGCCGCAGGAACCTGCTGATCGCGGCCGTGCCGACCGAGGTGGTCGACGGTGCCGTCGTGGCGGGGTACGGCCCTCCATGCTGCTGCGCGTAGGTGACGCTGACCCCGGTGGGCCACTGGTTCCAGAGCACCCGCCCGGCCTTCTCCCGCAGCTCGTCCAGCAGGGGGGTCACGACGGCGTCGTCGTCCTCGCCGACGATGGTGGCCGTGAGCTGGCCGTCGATGGCCTGGGCTACACGCACCATCTCCTGCTCGTCACGGTAGGTCACCAGCAGCCCGGTCGGCCCGAAGCACTCCCGGAAGAGCGTCTCCTGGTCGGCGAGCAGCTGGTCCGTGGTGGTCAGCAGCAACGTCGGCGAGGGCGCCGCGCCGTGCGGGTCGGAGCCCTGGGCGAGGACCTCCACGGCAGGGTGCCCGGAGAGCTCGTCGAGGACCTCGGAGTGCCCCGATCGGATCCGGTCGTTGAGCATCGGCTGGCCGTCAGGCAGATCCTGGGTGCGCAGCTGCTCGAGGATCTCGGAGCCCTCGGGGAGCATGAGCACGCCCGGCTTGGTGCAGAACTGCCCCGAGCCCATGGTGAAGGACCCCCGGAAACCGTCCGCGATCTCCCCGGGACGCTCCTGGGAGGCCTTCACGGTGACGAAGGTGGGGTTCACGCTGCCGAGCTCCCCGAAGAAGGGGATCGGCTCGGGGCGGGAGACGGCGACGTCGAACAGCGCACGTCCGCCGGGAATGGACCCGGTGAACGACCCGGCCTTCACGCGCGGATCGCGCAGCACCTGGAGCCCGACCTCCCTGGTCTCGATGAGGGCGAACAACCCGTCGGGCGCCCCCGCCTCATGCAGCGCCTGCCGTACGAGCTCGGCCGTCTTCCGGGAGAGCTCGGGGTGGCCCGCATGGGCCTTGACGATCACGGAGGCGCCGGCGGCGAGCGCCGATGCGGTGTCGCCGCCTGCCACGCTGAAGGCGAAGGGGAAGTTGCTCGCGGCGTAGACGATGACCGGTCCCACCGCCTGGCTGGTGCGGCGCAGGTCCGGGCGGGCACCCATGGGCCAGTCCGCGTCAGCGTGGTCGACCCGGACATCCAGGTAGCTGCCCTCGGTCAGGACCTCGGCGAAGAGCCGCAGCTGGAAGGTGGTCCGCTTCACCTCACCCGTCAGACGGGCATCGGCCAGGTGCGTCTCGGCTTTGGCGATCTCGATGAGCAACTCGGCGTTCGCGTCGAGGGCGTCCGCGACCGCGTGCAGCGCCCGGGCGCGTTCGGCACGGGCGGTCCGTGACCAGACGCGGTAGGCGTCGTGGGCCTGGGCGACCAGCGCGTCGGCGGAAGCGGGCTGAGTCGTGGCGTTCATGGCAACTCCTTCTGAGGTCTATGGCGTCTTTGCCGCAGTCGGGGACGGGTCCCTTCACCACTGTGTCAGGTGCGACCCTGTCACTTGTATCCCTTGGCGATCGCGTTCTCGGTGGCCGCGGTGACCAGGGTCGTGATCTCGGGGGACAGCGGCGATCGGGGCGGACGGCACACTCCGCCCTTGCGCCCGGCGATATCCATCGAGAGCTTGATGGCCTGCACGAACTCGGTCTTCGAGTCCCACCGCAGCAGCGGGTGCAGGTCACGGTACAGCGGCAGCGCGGCCGCCCACTGCTCCGGGTCGCCCGAGGTCGAGAGGTTGTACAGCTCCATGCTGGCCTGCGGGAGGGCATTCGGGTAGCCGGCGATCCAGCCGACGGCCCCGGCGATGCCGAGTTCGAGCAGGACGTCGTCGCTGCCCACCAGGATGTCGAGCTCCGGGGCCGCCTCCTGGATCTCGTAGGCGCGGCGGACGTCGCCGGTGAACTCCTTGATCGCGACGATCAGGCCCTCGTCGGTCAGCTCCCTGACGATGTCGACGGTCAGATCGACCTTGGTGTCGAAGGGGTTGTTGTAGGCGACGATCGGCAGTCCGCCCTTGGCCGCCTCGCGGTAGTGCTCGATGATCGCGGGACGGTCCGCGCGGTAGATGTTGGGGGGCAGCAGGAGGACCGACTGGGCTCCCGCCTCGGCGGCCTGCTCCACCCAGTGACGCGCCTGGTGGGCGCCGTACGAGCCGGCGCCGGCCATGATGCCGAAGCCCTCGGGGGCGGCCTCCACCGCGGTGGTCACGACCCGGGCGCGCTCCTCGTCGGTGAGGGTCTGGTACTCGCCGAGCGAGCCGTTGGGGGCGACGCCGGTGACGCCGTTCTCGGCGAGCCAGGCGACGTGCTCCGCGAAGCCGTCGAAGTCGACGGAGAGGTCGTCATTGAAGGGCAGTGCGGTCGCGACGTGGACCCCGCGCCACGGCTTGTTCGGGTCGATCATGTGATGCCTCCCTGGAGATGAGCTTCGGCAGGACCAGGCCGGTCCATTACTGCAATATACCATGTGCAATTGCACTTGGAAGGGGCAGGGCACCCTGTTCCTTTGAAGGTGTTGTCACTGCCCGGAGGGGTTCCCCGCCCAGGTGCTCCGGGTCTGGCTGATGTGGTCGACCATGAGCCGGTAGACCAGATCGGAGTCCCTGGCTTCGATGGCGTCCACGATCGCAATATGCTGGGCCGCCGATCCGGCCAGCTCTCCGCGCTCGGCCAGGCTGGCCAGGCCCACGAGCCTGGTCTGGGCGCGGAGCTCCTCGATCAGCTTGACGATCCTCCCGTTGCCCGCATATCGCAGCAGCGCGAGGTGGAAGTCCTTGTCCGTCTCCGTGTAGCCGTAGAGATCGTGCTCGACCGCGCGCTGCACGATCTTCTCGGCCGCAGCGCGCAATCCGGGGATGTCCTCGGCGGGAATGAGCTGGACGACATCGCGCACCACGGGCGGTTCGATCAACTGCCGCAGCTCGGTGATCTCATCCAGATAGTGATCGTCGACCTCGGTGACGCGGAAACCCCGGTTGAGCAGCCTTTCGACCAGCCCCTCTTTGGCGAGGTCGAGCATGGCCTCACGCACCGGCGTCGGGGACACACCCAGACGGGCACCGAGCGATGGCGCCGAGTAGATCTCCCCCGGCGCCATCTCCCCCGAGATGATGGCGGCTCGAAGGGCCCGCGTCACTCGGTCGCGGACCCCCTGAGGCTTCTCGATCGGCTGCAGATTGATATCGGACATGGTCAGCTATCTGTCCCTGGGGACGTGGGGGTGAAAGACAGCCCTATGCTACTGCAATTTCACCTGCCCACCAGGGCTCCTCAGGGGCGGGCGGCCCGGTCCGCGTCCTCGCGCTTGCGGTTGTTGGCCACGGCGGCCAGCACGGCGGTCATCGGGGTCTCGGCCGTCCAGGCGTCGGCGCCCTTGATACCGAGCTTCTCCGGCTCGAAGACCGGGTCGAGGCCCGCCTTCATCTGCCGCGAGTAGTCCTTGAGCACCTTCCCGACCGTCGGGGCCATGAAGAGCAGGCAGACCATGTTGATCCAGCCGAGGGTGCCGTAGCCGATGTCGCCGATGCCCCAGATGAGATCGGCCGAGGCGACCGACCCGAAGTACACCATGGCGATCATCGCCACCTGCAGCACCCGGACGGCGACCGGCAGCCCGCGGCCGTGGAACAGGTAGGCAGCGGCCGTGGTGGAGATGTAGTTGAACGCGATCAGCGTGGTGAAGGCGAACAGGAAGAGGGCGATGGCCACGAAGATCGGACCGAATCCCGGGAAGATGGATTCGAGGGCCACCTGGGTGTAGGCGGTGCCCGCCTCGATCCCGGGCACGTTGTCGGCCAGGGTCTCGCCGGCCTCCGTGACGACGTTGTAGCTGCCGGTCATCAGGATCATGGTTCCGGTAGCGGTGCAGACCAGGACGGTGTCGATGTAGATGGAGAAAGCCTGGACGATGCCCTGCTTGGCCGGATGGGACACGGAAGCGGCGGCCGAGGCATAGGTGCCCTCGCCCACGCCGGCGACGTTGGAGAAGACCGCGCGGCGCACGCCCCAGGCGATCGCCGCGCCCACGATGCCGCCGAAGATCTCATGGGTGCCGAACGCACTGCTCACCACCAGGGCGATGACCCCGGGCACCTCGCTGACGTTCAGGACGATCACGATGAGCGCCAGGAGGATGTAGCCGAGTGCCATGAAGGGGACGATCTTGTCCGCCACGGCGACGATTCGTTTGGTGCCGCCCAGGACGATGACGGCGAAGAGGCCGGTGACCACCAGCCCGGTGATCCAGGTCGGGGCGTTGAAGGCGACATTGGCACTGTTGGCGATGTTGAAGCTCTGCACCCCGGGAGCCAGGGCGCCGTAGAGCACCATCGTCGCGGCCGCGGCGATGACGGCCAGCCACTTCTGCCCCAGGCCGCGCTCGATGTAGTACGGGATGCCGCCGCGGTACTCATCGCCCACCTTGCGCTTGTAGACCTGGGCCAAGGTCGATTCGGCGAAGGCCGTGGCACCCCCGAACAGAGCCATGACGACCATCCAGAACAGCGCCCCCGGACCGCCGACGGCGATCGCCGTGGCGACGCCGGCGATATTGCCCACGCCGACCCGGCTGGAGAGGGTCAGGGCCAGCGCCTGGAAGCTCGAGATCTCCCCCCGCGTTGTTCTTCTCCCCCTCACGGAGGATCTTGACCACGTCGGGCAGGCGGCGGACCTGAACCGCCCCCGTCCAGATGGTGTAGAAGAGCCCGAGTCCGAGAGCCAGGTAGGCCATCGGGTTCCAGATATTGGTGTTGATCCTGCCGATGACTTCAAGTAGCGCATCCATGCTGCGGCTCCTGCCGTACTCCGTTACCGAGTTGTAATGTGCTATTACACGGTGAAATTGTACTCAACGTCAAGGGTTCAGGCGGACTTTCTGAAGCCAGGCTCCGCCTCCGCGTCTCCCGAATGCGAGGAGACCGATGCCCTGCTCAGCACATGGGTCTGCGGGGCACCTCGGTCCATCACCGAGGTGCCCCGCAGCTGGATGCCGGCTCGAACCGGCTCCCGAGCCCTAGCGGTCAGTCACGGATCGGACCGGCGGGACTCGGGGACTTCGTGGTCATGCGCGCTCGTCGCCCCGGCCCCCTTGGTCATCGCGGACCACCTCGACCTCTTCGCGGCCGACCTCGGCCTGAACCTGCTCCTGGTCGCGGACGACGTTCTTGCCCAGGCCCACACGCTCCTTGGCGACCACCTCGGTATCCACCACCGGCCGCTGCTCGGTGAGCGTCACCTCGACGTCGTCCTCGCCCAGGGTGCCGCCGTCATGCGTCTCGCCGTCGCCGACGGGCTCGCGGACCACCTCGAACTCTTCCCGCTCCACGGGAACGGTCACGGTCTTGGTGTCCTTGACGACGCGCTTGCGCAGACGGGCCCGGCCGGTCTGCACGCGTTCGGTGCCGACTCTGACCTCCTCCTCATGCCGGACCATGGACTCGGCATCCGTGGCGGCGTTGCGATCGCGGTCCCCATCGGCCCCCTGAGCGGTACGAGCATCCAGCGGGTCGTGGCCCCTCGCCGCACGGTCGTCCTCGACGTCACGGCCGCCTCGACGGCCGCCCGTGCCATCGCCGAAACCGGCGGCAGCCGCCTCACCACCGGTGCCGCCGGCACCCTCGGCGTCTGCGGCGACATCGGCGGAGCCTTGGTCGAGACCGTAGTACCGGTAGAGGTCCCGCTCCTCGCTCTCCTCGATATGCGCATCGGCGTCCAGGTTGGGGGCGTCCTTGATGAAGTCCTTGGTGTAGGGCACGTGGATCTCGCCATTGCTGGTGCGCGCCCGATCCAGCGGGACGAAGGTCTCATTGGTGCCGAAGAGACCGGTGTTCACGGTGACCCAGTTGGGCTCGCCGGTTGCGTCGTCCAGGTACAGCTGGGCGACGTCACCGACCTTGGCTCCGTTCTCGTCGTAGACGGTGCCGCTCTCGAGCTCTTCAACGGTGAAGTTGGCCATGATGACTCCTGAATTCATTGCTGGGAAACCGCGCCCGAATCATCGCAGCGCGGCCATGCCCTGCAGGTGCCGCACCCGTGCGACCTCCTGAGGAGCAGGATCGGTCTCCGATCCCTCAGTAAACTTATCTTTTGACGTGGTATCCGTCACGCGAAACGCTCAGGTTGCTGACAATTTCTTGGACGCGGCTCGCCCGCCCCGGCGCCGGACGGGTCTCGAGGGCAGGGGTGCGAGGGGGACAACGCACGTAACGCCTGCGTTTCGTATGGACTCCGAGGCAGGGACCCGTACCCTGACATGGCCAGTGAAGTGGATCACCGATCCCGAAGGTCACGCGATGACGCGGACATGCCGGACTGGCTTGGATCGGAGGAGGTCCCCATGAGCGATGCCACCGCAATCGCATCGAGCCAGCCCCACAAGACACCTCGCAAAGCGGCACTGGCGGCCTGGGTCGGCTCGGCGCTCGAGTACTACGACTTCGCGGTCTACGGCACCGCCGCGGCCCTGGTGATCAACCACCTGTTCTTCCCACCGGATTCCTCTCCCGGAGTGGCCATCCTGCTGTCCATGTCCACCGTGGGCATCGCATACGTGGTCCGCCCGCTGGGTGCCGTGATCATGGGGCCGCTCGGGGACCGGTACGGACGACGGTTCGTCATGATGCTCACCCTGTTCATGATGGGTTTCGCGACCTTCATCGTCGGGTGCCTCCCCAACCTACGACCAGGTCGGCCTGCTCGCGCCGGGCCTCCTGGTGCTCTGCCGCGTCATCCAGGGCCTGTCCGCCTCGGGTGAGCAGGCCTCGGCCATCTCGGTCTCCTTGGAGCACTCCACCGAGAAGCACCGGGCCCTGACCACCAGCTGGACGCTTCAGGGCACCCAGTTCGGGACGCTCCTGGCGACCGCGGTGTTCATCCCGCTCACGGTGTTCCTGACCGAGGAGCAGCTGTTCTCCTGGGGCTGGCGGATCCCGTTCTGGATCTCCGCCGTCGTCGTCCTGGTCGCCTACATCATCCGCCGGACGCTCGAGGAGCCCCCGAAGTTCCAGGAGGAGGCGGCCCATGACGACCACGCCACCCCGCTGGGGCACCTGCTGCGCTTCCACAAGGCCGCCGTGATCCGCATCGCGGCAGTGGCGTTGATCAATACCGTGCTGATCGTGTTCCAGGTGTGGGCGCTGTCCTACGGGACCTCCGTCGTCGGCCTGGACCGCTCCACCATGCTCCTGGTGGCGGTGCTCGCCAACGGCGTGGCCCTGGCAGCGATCCCCCTGGCGGCGATGGTCGCGGACCGCATCGGGCGCAAGCCGGTCTTCATCGCCGGAGTGATCGGCTGTGCCGTGATGACCTACCCCTACCTGGGGGCGGTGACCTCCGGCAACTGGACGCTGATCTTCCTGATGGGTGCCGTCCTGGCGGGCTTCTTCTACTCCATGGCCAATGGCATCTGGCCGTCGTTCTACTCGGAGATGTTCCCCACCCGGGTCCGCGTGACCGGCCTGGCCCTGGGCACGCAGATCGGCTTCGCCCTGTCGGGCGGTTTCGCGCCTCCCCTGGCGTCGTTCTTCGCGGGCAGCGACGGGACCAACTGGGTCGCCGTGGCCATCATGGTCTCCTGCGCGTGCCTCATCTCGGGTACCGCCGCCATGACGGCCACCGAGACCAAGGACCGGACCCTGGACGATATCGACGCTCTCCACACCTCGCGGACCGAGGCCCTCATGCTCGGGGATCTCACCGCCGCCAAGCGATGAGCTGAACCGGCCGGCTACCGGCAGGAACAACCCGCCGAGATGCGACTTCAGCCGCCCGTCAGAGATGACGGGCGGCTGAAGTCGCTACTCGGCGCAGAGGGTGGAGGACTACCGCCCGGCCAGCGCCTCCGAATGCTGCCCGGCCCCGTCAGTCACGCGAGGGGGCTTCTGCCCGTCATCAGGCTCGGCATCCGGAGCCGGCAGGTCCGAGGCCGGGCGCAGGTTCCGGCCGCCGTCGGCGCTCGAGAGGGACACCGCCAGGACGGAGGCCAGCACGAGGGCGCACGCCGGCCCGAGCACGGTCCAGGGGGCGCGTTCCACGTAACCGATGCCCTCGGCCAGCAGCAGGCCCCACTCCGGAGCGGGCGGCTGCGGTCCGAGACCGAGGAAGCCCAGGGCGGCGAGCGCGAGCGCGATGCCCGGCAGCCGTAGGAGCGCGTGCCGGGTCACCTCGGGCAGGAGCGCCGGGAGGACGGTGCCGACCAGGATCCGGGCCCGGCTGACGCCCAGCTGCGGCAGGCTCCGGACGTACGGCCTCGCCGAGATCTCCGCGACCAGGGCGGCGGTGTGCGCGGCCAGCGGTGCCCAGCTCACGGCGGTCACCGCGACGGCGGCCCCAGCCGCGGACGGGCCGGAGATGGCCACCACGAGGATGCCTGCGATGATGGGCGGCGCCGCGTTGGTGACTTCGACCGGGCCGGTGGACCAGGCCCCCGTGAGCCCGATGATCAGGCCGATCACCAGGCACGCCGCGGTCACAGCCAGTGCCAGGCCGAGGGTGTCCACGGCACCGTGGCCCACGCGGGCCAGGACGTCCCGCCCCGAGGCGTCGGCGCCCAGGGGCAGCGCCCACGACGGGGACTGGAGCCTGCCGTACACGGAGCCGTAGGGGTCGCGCATCAGGCCGGCCACGATCAGCGCCAGGAGAGCCCCACCCGAGATCGCCGGGACCAGCCACCACGTCCGCCGGGGACTCAGGGGCGGCCCCGGGACCGGAAGGTGTCCCGACCGGCCGGCCGGACCGAGCAGCGATCTGCGGATCAGTGCCGCCGCCCCGCCGCAGACCGCGGCGAGCAGGAGCAGCAGCAGGACGCCCGCCTGCAGGGTGGGGATGTCCTGCGAGGCTGCGGCACCGAGCAGCGCGCGGCCCAGCCCTGGGACGGCGAAGACCTCCTCGACCGCCACGGCGCCGCCGGTGAGCCCGACCACGACCAGGGCGACCTGACCGACCACGCCGCTCATGGCGCGATGCAGCACGGCGAGCGCGATGCGGGCCCGGGAGTGCCCGGCCACCGCCCAGGTGTGCACCCACCGTTCCGTGAAGACTCCGGCGACGGCGGTGGCCACCAGTCGGCCGATCAGCCCGCCACCGGGCAGCCCCAGCGCGAGGGCAGGCAGGATCGCGTACTCGATCCCGCGCCATCCGTAGGGAGGAAGCCAGTTCAGCCATACGGCCACGATCACCAGCAGCACCGCGGCCAGAAGGAACTCCGGGAGGGCGGTGAGGGCGGCCGCGGCCGCACCCGAGCCGCGCGACGGACGCCCTGCCAGCCCCGCCCGCAGGACGGGCAGGCACAGCAGCGCCGCCATGCACAGGGCCACCGTCAGGGCCGCGCCCATCAGCGTCAGGGAGACCCCCAGCGCCTCGAGCATCCCGGGCAGCACCGGGCGGCCGCTGATCCAGGAGGTGCCGAAGTCCCCCGTGAAGACTCCGGACGCCCAGTCCGCGAAGACCGCGATCGGGCCGCGGTCCAGCCCCAGCTCGCCCCGGATCTGGGCCAGGACCTCAGGCGTGGCCTCCCGGTCGGCGTAGCGGGCGCGCAGGATCGTGTACTCCGGGCTGTTGCCCGACAGCCACGGCAGGGAGCCGATGAGCACCACCACGGCGGCGAAAGCCGCGACGCGCGAGATCAGGGCCGCGGCCCACCCCCGTCCGCTCATCGGGCGAGGGTGGTCTGCGCGGTGATGAGCTCGCGCTCGCGCGGGTCGCGTGCGGCGCCCTCGACGCCGTCCTGCTCGCCCTGGATGACGCGTTCGTGGAGCATGGGGATCGCCGCATCCTCGGCGAGGATCGTGGCCTCCGCCTCCAGGATGGCCTCCTGGCGTTCTTCGCCCGGAGTCGCCCCCTCCGCCCGGTCAAGGGCGGCCTCGACGGTCTCGGAGCAGAACTGCGAGATGTTGAAGGAGCCCTCGCAGCCGAAGTCGCTGACCATGTAGGCCACCGGATCCCCCGAGTCCAGCACGGTGGCGCGGGAAAGGATGAAGGCGTCGAAGTCCCCGTCGATGGCATCGGACTCGATGTACTGGTACTCGCGGACCTCCAGCTCGACCTCGAACCCGGCGGCCTCCAGCTGCTGCTGCAGCTGGACGGCCACCTCGGGCAGCTCCGCGCGGTCGGTGAAGGTCCCGATCGTGATCTTCTGCCCCTGCGGGTCGCCGGCCTCCGCCCGCCCGTCGAGCAGTTCGCGATAGGTGTCGGTATCCCTGCCCTCCGCGGCGTAGGGGATGGCAGGTCCGAGCAGGCCCGAGGCCACGTCGGCGCGGCTCTCGTAGACGCCGTCCACGATGGACTGCGGGTCGATGGCCTCCCTGGCCGCCGCCCGCAGGCCGGCGTCGGCGAAGGGGCCCTTCTCCGTATTGAGGTACAGGGTGTTGGTGCGCGGCATGGGCACCTCCTCCAGCAGTTCCTCGTCGACCTGAGCGGCCTGGCCGACCGGGACCGCCTCCACGACGTCGGCCTCACCGGTGCGCAGCGCCGCGGCGCGCGCCGTGCCGTCGGGGACGAAGGAGACGTCGATGCCCGCGGAGGTCGCCGGATCGCCCCAGTAGTCCTCGTAGCGCTCCAGGGTCGCACCGGAGGTGCCGTCCACGGCGGTGAGCTCGAAGGGTCCCGTACCGTGACCGACCGGCGTCACGGCGTCGCCTTCGTAGGCGGCCGGGGCGAGGACCGAAAGCTGCGGGCTGGACAGACGCTGCGGCACCAGCGGGTCCTCCTCGGCCGTGGTGACCAGCACCTTGTCGCCGTCGGCGGTCACGGTCATCTCGACGCCATCGAGGATGCGCGGGGCCGGCTCCGCCTCCACGGCGTGGGTCAGGGACTCGACGACGTTCTCCGTGGTCATCTCGGTCCCGTCGTGGAAGGTGACGCCGTCGCGCAGGGTGAAGGACCAGGTGGTGTCGTCGACCTGTTCCCATTCCGTGGCCAGCATGGGCTCGGCGTTGCCCTCCTCATCGAGGCGGATGAGCGTCTCGGCGGTCGACCAGCGCGACAGCTTGAAGGCGTCGTCGCTCAAGGGCGACAGCCCCGAGCGCGGCGGCTGCAGCATGGCCAGCTCGACCCTTTCGTCGGTGCTGCCGTCACCGGAGGAGCCGCCGGAGAAGCAGCCGGTGAGCAGCAGCAGAGCGGCGACCGACAGCGCCGTAGCGGAGGTGGCGCGGCGGGAGGACAGGGAGGATCGTGCGGACATCAGAGGGTCCTTTCCGTGGTGTGTCATGGGGACAGTGCGTTGGAGACAGTGAGTATCGGGACGGCGCGTATCGGGACGGCGCGTCATTGAGAGGACGAGACGGTGAGTTCTTGGGTGGTGGGCTCGGGTGCCCGGACGGCGGGCAGCACCCAGGGAAGGGCGACGGCGGAGAGCAGCGCGAGCAGCACCAGCGGGGTCCAGGGCAGCCCCGCCCACCAGTGGTGGAGATCGACGGCGTCCACCAGCCGGCCCAGGACGACGTTGCCGGCCAGCACGGCCACTCCGCCGCAGGTGGCCACCAGGCCGTAATAGGCGCCACGGCAGGAGGCCCCGTGCCGGGCGGGGATGAAGGTGGGGACCAGCGAGAGGACGGTCGGCGTGATCATCATGTGTCCCAGGACCAGCACCGCGACGGTGACGGCCACGGGCATCACGGCACTCGGCGCTCCGTCGCCTGTGTGGTCGGAGAGCCCTGCCAGGACCACGAAGGCGGCTCCCACCAAGCCGAATCCGCCCGCCAGTGTGGCTCCGGGTCCGATCCGGCGCGCAGCGGCCGCCACCGGCAGCTGGAGGGACAGGGTGAGAAGCGAGGCGAGCAGGAACAGCGCCCCGAGCCATTCGGGGGCCAGTCCTCGCCGCTCCAGTTCCACCGGAATCGCGAAGTAGAGCTGGTTGTAGGCCAGCAGGTTGACCGAGACCAGCGCGCAGAAGAGCACGAACCGCGGGGTGCGCAGGCATGCGGGTATCCAGCCGGACTCCGGCGCGCCGTCGTCGGGGGTGTTCTCGGGCCGGCGAGGACGCCGGGGCTCAGCGGGCAGACGCCACCACAGCAGAACCGTGACCGCGCTGAACACGGCGATACCGGCGGTCAGCGCGGCATCCAGCCCCCAGCCCAGGAGGGCCGAGCCCAGCACCGGGCCGACGACCGCCCCTACCTCCCCGATGATCGCCAGCCACACGAACACCGAACGGCGCCCCGACGTGCCGCGGGACGGGCCGGTGGGATCGTCGGCATGCGACAGCTGCGCCTCCAGCGCCGGGGAGAACAGGCCCCGCCGACGCCGGTGAGCACCGCCCCGATCAGGAACAGGGTGAAATCTGCGGCCCCGAGCAGTACCGCGTAACCCGCGATGCGCACCAGGCAGCCCGCCAGGATGGACCGGCGGGCTCCCCATCGGTCGGCCAGCAGGCCGCCGATCAGGAACATGCCCTGCTGGCTGAAGGTCCGGGCGCCCAGCACGATCCCGATCGCCGCGGCGGTCATGCCGAACTCGGAGGCCATGGCTCCCGCGAGGAACGGAACCACCGCGTAGAACCCGAGGTTGAAGATCAGTTGCGCCCCCAACAGGGCGCGGGTCTCACGCGGGTAGGAGCGGAATGGCATCCACCAGCTCCTGCGTCGTGGGGTGAGCGGGCCGGTAGAACAGTTCGGAGGTGGGCCCCTCCTCCACAACCCGCCCGTGGTCGAACACCAGGGCGCGCTGACACAGCTGGTGGATCGCCGTGAGGTCGTGGGAGATGAACAGGAGGCCCAGGCCGTCCCGGGCGTGCAGCTGTTTCAGGAGGTCCAGCACCTGATTGCGCAGAGGGAGGTCGAGCCCGCTGACCGCCTCGTCGGCCAGCAGGATCCGGGGTCTGGTCACCAGGGCGCGCGCCATGGCGACGCGCTGGGCCTGTCCGCCGGAGAGCTCGTGAGCGCGCCTGCCCAGGTACCCCGTCACGAGTCCGACCTGCTCCAGAGCATCCTGGACCAGGCTCTTGTGGTCGCCCTCGATGCCGAAGCGCCGCAGCGGCTCCCGCAGCTGGTGTTCGACGGTGCGCCGGGGGTCCAGGCTGGAGGCTGGATCCTGCGGGATGAACTGCACGGCCTGCCGGGCCTCGCGCAACTGCTGGCGGCCGACCAGGGGAGCGCCGTTGAACAGGACTTCGCCTCGGTCGGGGCGCTCCGTCCCGAGCAGCAGGGAGAGCAGGGTCGATTTGCCGGATCCCGAAGGGCCGACCAGACCCAGGGACTCGCCTTCGAGCACGGCGATATCCACGTCCTCCACGGCGGCCACCACCCGGGAGCGGCTGCGGAACGTCCGGGAGAGATCGATACCGCGCAGTGAGGTCGCCTCCGGCTCTGCGCCCACGCTCATGAGACCGCACCCATCGGGACCGCGTCCAGGGCTCCCGCGGCAGGCAGGACACCGGCACGGGCGGCGGCCACCAGGGAGGCGGTGAACGGTGCCTGCGGGGCGCGGAGGATCTGCTCCACGGGCCCGGTCTCCACGATCCGGCCGTGCTGCAGGACCACCACGTCGTCGCAGAGGTCGGCGGCGACAGCCAGGTCGTGGGTGATGAACAGCAACCCGCTCCGTCCTTCACCGGTGCAGCCGCGGAGGGCCTGGACGACCTGGTGCTGGCTGATCATGTCCAGCGCAGTGGTCGGTTCGTCGGCGATCAGCAGGCCCGGTGAGGCGGCCATGGCCAGCGCCAGGCACACCCTCTGCCGCTGGCCGCCCGAGAGCTGGGAGGGGTAGGAGCTCAGCACCCTCGTCGGGTCCTCGAAGCCCACCTGCTCCAGCAGGTCGCGGACGATCTTCGCCGCGGCGGTCGTGGCGACCTGCCGTCGCCGGGCCACCACGGGAAGGAGCTGACGGTCAAGGCGCACCACGGGGTTCAGGGCGGCCTGGGAGTCCTGGAAGACGGCCGCCATCCCGGGGCGCCGGCCAGGGGCCTGGCGCCAGGGCAGCTCACGGCCGGCGACCTTCAGGGAGCCCTTCACCTCGAAATGCCGCCCCAGCAAGCCGAGCAGGGCCAGCACCGTCAGGGACTTGCCGGACCCCGATGCGCCCAGGAGGGCGAGCCTCTGACCCGGGCGCACCCGGAGGCTCACGTCGTGCAGCAAGGAGCGGCCCGCCACAGCGACGGCGAGATCCGATACCTCCACTTCGGCATCACTGGACACGGTTTCCCCTGATCGTGATTGTTGATTGCCTCACAGATTAATGAGACTCATTATCGTTTATCAAGACGACGGGCGTGTCGCTCATCACGTGGCATCTCTTGTTATTGAATATTGTTCTCATCTAGGCTGCTCGCATGGTGCCCGCCCAAGAGAACTACAGCCGAGCCTTCGACCACGTCGAGGAGGCGTTCGACCGGCTCGACACGGCCTTGTGGGGGCCCGTCAGCCAGGAGACCGTTGCACTGTCGGATCCCCGCCCCGGGGAGCATGTGCTGGATGCCTGCTGTGGGAACGGAGCCTCCGCCCTGCCCGCCGCCCGACGGGTGGGACCCACCGGAACGGTATGGGGCGTGGACACCTCGGAACGGCAGATCCGCGCCGCCAGGGACCGGTGCTCTGCCGAGGGTCTCGGCTGGGCCCGTTTCACCGTCGCCGACGCCACGGCATTGCCGCCCCGGCCCTTCGGATACGACCTGGTGCAATGCGTTCTGGGCATCTTCTTCTTCCCCGAGATGACCACCGGTACCGAGCATCTCCTCGCCCAGGCTCGTCCGGGCGGGCGCGTGGCGCTGACCATCTGGCAGAAGGGCGCGATGGAAACCGTGGCGCGCCACCTCATCGCCGCCGTGGAGCCGATCGCCCCGGCGGTGGCGGAGGCAGCCGCCACGCGCGCCGAGCGAGCGGAGATCTACCGGATCGACACACCTCCGGTCTTCACCCGCTGGCTGGAAGAGCGCGGCCTGGAGGAGGTGGTGGTGACCACCTGCCCCTACTCCGTACAGCTCACGGACGATCTGGCCTGGGACCTGGTGATCGGCTCCGGCTTCCGGGCGCTGCTTGCAGACCTCGGGGACCGTCAGGTGGAACAGGTCCGGAAGGACTATCTCGAACGATTGCACGCCCACGGGGTCGGCCGGGTCGACGCCACCACCCTCGTAGGCATGGGAAGGACCAGACAGTGACAGACGATAAGAGATCGAGACGGACGGACGCCGAGGCCAGCGGCCCCGTCCTGGCCTGGTGCATGGGGCCGCGATGCACCGCCCTGCGACGCCTCGCCCAGCCCGCCGATCAGACCGGCCAGCCCGATCAGACCGACCTGATGCACTCGACGATCCGGCAGACACGGGGAGCGGTGCTGATCAGCTCACCGTGCCTGGGCCGCTGCGAGCTCGCCAGCGTGGCCGCCGTCGCGCGCCGGGACGGGCCGAGCGGCCAGATCGGGCCCCTGGCCTGGTTCACCGGGCTTGAGCAGGAGAAGCGCTTCCGCGCCCTGCAGGCATGGATCCTCGCCGGAGGCCCGCAGCAGATCCTGCAGCCGGCACGGGTCCTGCCGCCGACGCTGGCGAAGGCGAGGTGCGGCGTCACCGCGCCACCCAGAATCCACCGGAGCGAGGATCGGAGCTCCAGCTAGGGCCGCGGCGCGGGTGGCTCAGCGGCGCTGGAGCAGCACGATCGAGTCGTCGATCGTGGCATGGTCGCCATGCGGGCCCGTGACCTCCCGGGGACGGGTCTCGGCGATCCGCACCGCCCACTGGCCGGCGTCGAGGCCGAGCTCGGCGATCTCCTCCTCCGGTCCGAGGAAGCGCGGCTCGAGCGCCTTCGGCAGGTTTCCCCACGGCGGCACGGTGGCATGGGAGGTGATCAGCAGGTGCCCGCCCGGTGCGACCCGCTGCGCCGCCGCCCGCAGGATCTCCGTGCGGGGCAGATCGACCGGCGAATGCAGGAAGCTCGCCGTGACCAGGTCGTACCGGGCCTCGTCGTCGAGCGTGGAGACGTCGGCGGCCCTGAAGGAGATCCGGCCCTCGGGGATCTCCGCGGTGCGCGCGGCTTCGGCGGCGCGGCGGATCGCGGTCTCGGAGATGTCGATCCCCGTGGCGGTCCAGCCGTGCCGGGCGAGCCAGATCGCATCCGCGCCCTCCCCGCATCCCAGATCCAGGGCCCATCCGGGCTGCAGGTCTGCAGCGACCCCGGCGAGGACGTGGTTGACCTGCCCTGACCACATCCGGTCGGCGGCGGTGTACCGGTGCTCCCAATAGTCGCTCGGCAGCAGATCCGCCCAGTTGGCCGGGTCCCCGGCGGCCCGATCAAAGTCCTCGCCGACCAGCGCAGCGTTGACCGCCCCACCGGTGTAGGCGCCCGCGCCCATGCACATGGGGACCGTCAGGGCCGGGTTGACCACATTGCCGATCGCCCAGATGCGATCGCTGCTGGTCTTGCCCATCGCATCGACCTGCAGGAAACGGCCCATGGGCGTATCCGCCGTCTCCAGTCCGAGGTGCCCCAGGAAGGCGTCATGGGGCCGCGGGCGGCCTGCCACGAACAGCGCGTCGATCTCGGTCAGTACACCGTCGGCGGTCCGTACTGCCGAGATGCGGTCGGCGGACTCGCCCAGGACCTGCTCCACGGGCGAGGCCACGAGGTCGACGCCCCGGGAGCGCAGCCGGAACTCGGTGGCCATGTCCAGCGGTTCGGCCCCCGCGGTGAACACGGTCACGCGGTCGCTCCACTGCCGGACGAGCTGGGCCTGATGCAGGCCCATGGGCGAGGTGACCAGGACGCCCAGGCGCTGATCGGCCACCTCCCAGCCGTGGCAGTAGGGGCAGTGCAGCACGGTCCGCCCCCAGCGCTCGGCCAGGCCCGGGACCTCGGGAAGTTCGTCGGACATGCCGGTTGCGACGACGAGCGCCCGGGCGCGGATGACCCCCTGATCGCGGAGCAGGACCTCGACCCCGGCTTCGGCCTCCTCCACCCGCTCGACCGTTCCGGCCCTGAACTCCACCCCGTAGGCCGAGGCCTCCGACCTGCCCTGTTCGAGCAACTCGGCGGGCGGGCGCCCCTCGTTGCCCAGCACCCCGTGCATGTGCGCGGCGAAACGATTGCGGGGGCTCCCGGCGTCGACCACGAGCGTGCGCCGGCGCGCCCGGCCGAGCATGAGAGCGGCGCTCAGCCCCGCGGCGCTGCCACCGATGATCACGACATCCCAATCCATGTTCTCCATGCGGCCAGTGTGACCGTAAGATGATGAACCGGCAAAACAATTTGCGTAATTGGCAAAGAGCGCCGATCACCGGATAACGGAGGGACGCCGATGAACCGCGAGCTCGATCTGGTCGGGGCACGCCTGAGGGCGGCCCGCCACGCCCGTTCCCTGACCCTGAAACAGGCGGCGCAGCAAGCCGGGATGTCGGCGAGCACCCTGTCGAGGCTGGAGTCCGGCAAGCGCCAGGCGTCGCTGGAACTCCTGGTCCCCCTGACCCGGCTCCTGGGCATCCGGATCGATGACCTCGTGCAACGGGAGAGTCCCGACCCCAGGGTGCGCCGGCCGGTGATCCAGCGGGACGGGCTCACGATCGCCCCGCTGGCCCCGGAGGGCTCCGCGATCCACACGTACAAGATCGTGTATCCGCCCGTCGACACGCTGCCGGAGCTGCGGACGCACGAGGGTTACGAGTGGCTCTACGTCCTGTCGGGCAGGCTCAGGCTGCGGCTGGGCGAACAGGACCTGGTCCTGACCCGGGGCGAGGCGGCCGAGTTCGACACGCACGTTCCCCACGCGATGAGCGCTGCGGGCGAGCGCCCCGCGCAGGTGCTCAGCATCTTCAACGACGAGGGCGTGCGCATGCACACCCATATCGCCGAGTCATGAACGGTCGTCCCGATGACCCCTCTACTCCGTCGAGATGCGAGTTCAGCCGCCCATCGGCGCCGATGGGCGGCTGAACTCGCATCTCGACGGAGGGGACAACGCAGGCTCCGGCTCTATGCTGTCGCACAGGAGGCCGGACAGCTCCCAGCCCGGGCCCAGGAAGGTACGCATGACACCGGCACGACCCGCCACCCCGCCGTCGCGAGCGGCTGCCATCGAGAAGGCCACCGGGCTGGCCTGGAGCGAATGGGCGCGCATTCTCGACGACGCCGGAGGGGACGACCTGCCCCACAACGTCCTGGCTGACGCCGCCTACAAGGCGATGCCGGCCTCCGTGCCCAACACCGGATGGTGGGCGCAGTCCGTGGCGGTGGCCTACGAGCAGTGGATCGGACGCCGGATCAAAGGCCAGGCCCACGACGGGACCTTCCAGGTATCGGCCACCCGCACCCTCCCGGGAACCATGCGCGAGGTCTTCGACCGGTGGTGCGAGGCCGCCGGGGACCTCGGCGAGCTCGACGGCCTGGCGGTCACCGACGGACCGAGGACGTCGGGCACCGGCAAGCGCCTGCACTGGGGCGTGACCTTCGCGGACGGCAGCCGCGGGAGCGTCGATGTCAGCCCCAAGGAGTCCAAGGACGACCCCAAGGTGCTGGTGGCGGCCTCCCACGTCAACCTGGCGAGCCCCGACGACCTCGAACGCTGGCGCGCGATCTGGAAGGACCGGCTCAAGGAGCTGTAGCCCCGGATGGGCGAAGCAGACGAACCGGGAGTCCGGTCGCTCATCAATCGCGATGGGCGACCGGACTCCCGGTGCGGCGAGGGCGTGCAGCCGGCAGCCGGCCTCAGTCGGTCTTGAGCCACACCGTGGTCTCGCCGGGCAGCGTGGAGCCTTCCACCGGGGTGCTGGCGACGACGACCTCACCGGCGGGCAGCTCGACCGGCTCCGACCCGAAGTTGGTCACCGACTCCCAGCCGCCGGGACGGACGATGTGCACCACCTCGCCGCCGTCGAGCGGGCCCCAGGCCATCTGCTCGGCCCCCTGCAGGCGCCGGCGGGCGGCCAGGGCGGCCCGGTACAGGTTCAGCGTCGACTCCTCGTCCTCGTTCTCGGCATCGACGGCGTGCTCGGCGAACCAGCCGGGCTGCGGCAGGAACGCCGGGCCGCCGAAGCCGTAGTCCTCGGCCGCCTTCTCCCAGGGAAGCGGCACGCGGCAGCCGTCGCGGCCCTGGTCCTTGCCCGGGTTGCGGAAGAAGGAGGGGTCCTGGCGTTCGTCGGCGGCGATCTCCAGGACCTCGTACAGGCCGAGCTCCGAGCCCTGGTAGACGTAAGCGGACCCGGGCAGGGCCAGGATCAGCAGTTCGGCGGCCCGTGCGCGGCGCAGGCCCTTGGCGCGGTCCAGCAACTCGTCCGGGGAGTCCAGGAGCAGCCACTGCTTGGCCGCCACGCTCAGATCGGTCCCGCCCGACGGCGTCCGGGGGTGCTCCTCGAGGCGCTCGAGCAGCCCGTCCAGATCCAGGCCGTAGCGGGTGGGATGGCGGACGATGTCGTGGTTGGACAGCACCCAGGTGGACGAGGCCCCGCTGCGCTGCGCCTCGTCCAGGTTCTTGGTGATCGCCCGGCGGAAGTTCTCCGCGGTGAACGGCACCTCCAGCAGGTCGAAGCTGAAGGCCTGACCCAGGCCGTCCGGGCTGGCGTAACGAGCCAGGCGGTCCGGGTGGACCCATGCCTCGGCCACGGCCGTGCGCGGGGGGTCGTATTCGTTGAAGACCTTGCGCCACTCGGCGTAGATGTCGTGGACCTCGTCCCGGTCCCAGAAGGGGTGGGCGCCGAAGTGCTCGAACTCGTTGGGCAGCGCGTGGGTGTCCGAGAGCTCCTCGCCGAGGTCCTTGACCAGGGCGTGGGCGACGTCGATCCGGAACCCGTCGACCCCGCGATCCGACCAGAACCGGAGCGTGGTGAGGAACTCCTGATGGACCTCCGGGTTGTCCCAGTTCCAGTCGGGCTGCTCGCTGGCGAAGAGGTGCAGGTACCACTGGCCGGGGGTGCCGTCGGCCTCGGTCACCCGGGTCCAGGCGGGGCCGCCGAACTGGGACTCCCAGTCGGCCGGCGGCAGCTCCCCGTTCTCGCCCCGGCCCTCGCGGAAGATGTACCGGTCGCGTTCCGGTGAGCCCGGAGCGGCCGCCAGGGCCTCCTGGAACCACCGGTGGAGGTTGGAGCTGTGGTTCGGGACGATGTCCACGACCACCTTGATCTGGCGGGCGTGCAGCGCCGCGACCATCTCGTCGAAGTCCTCGAGTGTGCCCAGCCGCGGATCGACGTCGCGGTAGTCGTCGACGTCGTACCCGCCGTCGGCCAGCTGCGAGGGGTAGAACGGGCTGAGCCAGACGGCGTCGATCCCGAGGTCCTGGAGGTAGTCGGCCTTGGCGGTCACACCGGGGATGTCGCCCAGCCCGTCCCCGTTGGAGTCGTTGAAGCTGCGGGGGTAGATCTGGTAGACCGCCGCCTGGCGCCACCAATCCGCGCTGTTGAACAGCGGATTCTCCGCCAGTGTTTCCTGTCCGGGCAGGGACATGTACGTGCCTCCTCGATGCATGGTGTCTCGCTGATCGCGTCGCCCACCAGACTATGGGCTCATGCGCTGAATGCACGAGCCGCCCGGAGCCGCCCCCGCCTACGGAACGGGTGCTTCACGGGCCGTCACTGGTCGGCCGTGCTCCAGCCGGGGAAGGGGTCGGGGTAGGTGGCCCACTCCATGGGACCCGCGGTCAGCTCCCGATCCGTGAGGGCGGCGCCGTCCAGCTCCTCGGCGAGCCGGTCGGCATCCACCCCGAGTCCCATCAGGACGAGGTCCTGGCCCAGCGCCAGGGGCTCGTCGTCAGCGGAGAGCTCATGATCGAGGCACGCCGGCGCGAGGGAGAGGTGGGCACCCACCTGGTCCCAGTGGGCGGTGACGTGCGGGCGCGTGGCCAGGTGGACGAAACCGGCCGAGCGCAGCAGCATGCCGTCATCGCAGGAGGCCGTAAAACGGCTGATCACATCCGAGAACCGGCCGGGATGCATCGGACGCAGCTGCTCGTACCTGAAGGACACGACGTCGGGGTCCTCGAAGCGGGGGTGGAAATCGTCGTTGAGCAGGCTGAGCCAGCCCGCCTGCGTCTGCTCCTTGCGGAATCCGCCCAGCCATCTGCGCGCGGGAGGCCCCGCGGAGGACGTGGCCACGTCCAGTTGCGCCTTGGGGGCCAGGTGGCTGATCAGGCTCAGCAGCAGATTCAGTTCCTGGGAACCCAGGTGCTCGGCATTGACCAGGACCACCGCTGAGGCGTACTCGATCTGGGTCACCACCAGCTCTCCCCGGCAGAGGCGGGCCGCAGGATCTCCCTGCCCGCCAGGCCCGGCCGTATCGAGCCGCTCCGTCGAGGTCAGGTCCGCGATGAGATGGGGTGCGTCGACGACGCAGATCAGATCGGTGAGCTCCACGGGCGCGCCCCCGTCGACGATCTCCCCGATGATCTCCAGCGCCGGCACCTGCACCGGGTACTCCAGCACCACCGCCCGCCGTGCCGCATGCCCGTGGGAGACCCTGACGGCGCGTTCAAGCGCCGAGCAGTCCTGGTCCGGGTGGCGAGCGGCGATCAGCTCCGCGTCCCAGTACCTCGCGAGCCAGCGCGCGTACCGGTGGCGCTCCGGGCCGCAGGCCCCGACGACGGCGGTGACCTCCGTCTTCATTCGCATCCTCTTCTCACACGGCGTATGGTCTTCCTAAATGCTAACCATTCTCATTAGGAGGAACAAATGAAGGTCCGGAACTCCCTGCGCTCGCTCAAGAACAAGCCCGGCGCCCAGGTCATCCGCCGGCGGGGCAAGACCTATGTGATCAACAAGAAGAACCCCCGCTTCAAGGCCAGGCAGGGCTGAGGCTCACGCCTGCGGACATCGACGCCGGCGGGAGCGGCGCGCCGTTCCGGCCGGTTACCTCCGGCCGTGCTGGAGCACCATGATGGCCACCTGGACCCGGTTGGTCACGTCCAATTTGGTGAAGACCCTGGCCACATGGGTCTTCACCGTAGTGATGGACAGGAACATCTCCTCGGCGATCTCCGTGTTGGTCAGCCCCCGGGCCACCGCGTCGGCGATCTCCCGCTCCCGGTCGCTGAGGGCGTCGAGCGGGTCCGGTCCGGCCGGCCGCCCGGGCGCCGCCTGGGCACCCGTCGCATCGCCCGCTGCGCCACGCAAGGCGGCCCCCTCGCCCTCCGTCGCCTCCTGCTGGACCGGGCGCCGGCCCTGCGCCGCCGCCACGGAGATCAGGTGCGACAGGACCGAGGGCGACACGCTCGAGGTCCCCACGGCCGCGTCCTGCACCGCCCGGACCAGGTTCCTGGGCGGGGTGTCCTTGAGCAGGAAGCCGATGGCCCCGGCCTCCAGCGCGTCCAGGATGAAGGCGTCGGTGTCGAAGGCCGTCAGCATGAGCACCTGCGGCGGGTCCGGCAGCGCCCTCACGCCCCGGCAGCCCTGGATCCCGTCCGTCCCCGGCATGCGGATGTCCATGAGCACCACGTCAGGGTGCACCCGGCCGGCGACGCCGACCGCCTCCTGGCCGTTGCCGGCCTCGCCCACCACGCTGATGTTCTCGGCCCCGTCCAGGATCAGGCGCAGACCGGCGCGCATGAGGGCCTCGTCGTCCACGAGCAGGACACGGACCACCCCGGCGGGCTGAGCCTCGGCCGAGGTGGATGCAGGTCCTGCGGAATCGTTCAACTGCGGCATGGGACGGTGGCCTCCAGACGGAATTCATCCCTGGTCTTGGTGGTCCTGACGTTACCGCCCAGCGCCCGGGCGCGTTCGTCCAGGCCGATCAGCCCGAAGCCCGAGCGCTGCCCGATACCCCGGCCGGTTCCCCTCGGATCGCTCGGGGACCCGGGCAAGGGGTTGGTGACGGTCAGGTGCACTTCGTCGTCGTCGCCCTGCCAGCGAACCGCAATGGGAGCACCGGGGGCGTGCTTGACGGCGTTGGTGAGCGCCTCCTGGAGCATGCGGTACAAGGCTCGCGACGCCGTATCCGGCACCTCGCTGAGCGGCGGCCGGTCGACCACCACGTCGATCCGGATGCCGGTGGAGCGCATCTCCTCGAGCAGCCCGTCGGCCAGCGTCAGGTCGGGCTCGGGACGGGTGTCGGAGGGATCGTCGCGCAGCACGTCGAGCACCGTGCGCAGCTCGGCCGAGGCCGTGGAGGCGGTCTGCTGCACCAGGCGGGCGGTCGAGCGCACGGTGTCCCGGTCCAGGTCCTCGCGGTAGTCCAGCGCCCCGGCGTAGGTGCTGATCAGGGCCAGGCGATGGGACAGGGTGTCGTGCATCTCCCGGGCGATCCGGGTCCGCTCCTCGGCACGGGTCTTCGCCACGCGGGCCTGCTCGGCCCGCACCAGGGCCTCGGCTTCACGGCGCGCGGTCGCGGCCTCGGAGCGCAGCGCCCGGATCTGACGACGACGGCTCCACCGGAGCAGCCCGATCACCATGGGCAGCGCGGTGATGGCGATGCCCAGGGCGATGGCCATCAGCGTTGCCCAGAGGTCCCCGCCGCTCGGGAAGACGAAGAAGCCCGCGGCGACGGAGACCAGCGCCACGGGAGGGATGCAGTAGATCCACCGCCGGTTACCCCGTGAGCAGATCGAGACGATGGCGATGAACCAGGCGGGGAAGGCCGAGCTGGAGGCAGTCACCAGCAACCCGATCACCAGGGCTGCGATGAGCGCGGAGACCGGCTCCTTCAGCTGGAAGACCTCGGACCTGTCCCCCGATTCCAGCAGCTGGGACTCCGGCGCCCGGCGGAGGGCGACCGGCAGCAACCCGACCGCCACCAGTCCCAGCGCGACGTCGATCGCCATCATCGTGCGCAGTTGCTGCTCCGAATAGGGGAACCCCGCCATCTCCGGCGTCCCGTCGGAGATCAGGACCCCCACCACGCCGAAGGCCAGCGTGGTCAGGAGCGGCCCGATGATGAAGGCCAGCAGGGTCAGCCCCGTCACCATCCACCGGCGCCTGGTGCCTGCTCTGCCCTTACGTTCAACCATGCAGTCAGACTAGGGGCGCGGGCCTGCCCGGGGCGTCCTCCGGAAGCAGGAGCCGGGGCGGCACAAAGGATGAATCGCCCGACGCTGCTCATCGCCGTCGTCGGCCGGAAGAACACGGAAAAGTGCAGGGATCGTGCCCTGAAATGCACTTTTCCGTGTTCGGAACGATGGACGTCGCGACCGGAAGGGCTCAGCCGGTGAACGCCGGCAGCTGCGTGCCGGTCTCCCCCTCGGCGAAGGTCCAGAACGCGTCGGCCAGTTCCGGGTTGGAGGCGTGGGGGGAGCGTCCCAGCAACGACGGCGCCCCCTTCAGCTGGCCGCGGCGGCCGGGGCCCACATAGCTGCACTCGGGCAGATCGCGGGTGGCCGCGATCAGGGAGTTCTGGGCGCCATCGCTGGCGGACTGCCCTCCGAAGTTCGCGGAGACGGTCACGAACTTGTTGAACACCTGCGAGGGAGAGTGGTTCTGGAGGTTCGTCTGGACCCACCCGGGATGCACGAGCTGCACGGCCCGGCGCGGAGCCCCCTCGTGGTCCGCGGCGCGGGTGAGCCTGCGGGACAGGCCCAGCCCCCACAGCATGTCCGCCAGCTTGGACTGGCCGTAGGCAGAGGTGAACGAGAAACGACGGCGCAGGAAGTGCGGATCGTCGAAGTCCATCTCCACCCAGCGGTGGGCTCCGGAGGCCACGATCACGATCCGGTCCTTCACCCACGGAAGGATCAGGTTGGTGAAGGCGAACGGGCCCAGGGCGTTGGTGCCGAGCATGAGCTCGAAGCCGTCGGCCGTCTCCTCCCTGGAGCCGGCGACCGCCCCGGCGTTGTTGACCAGGACGTCCACGGGCTCGTCCAGGGCGGCCGCCGCCGCATGGACGGACGCCAGCTCCGCGAGGTCCACGCGAAGCAGGCGGGCATTGCCCAGTTCGCTCACCAGCTCGGAACCGCGCTGCTCGTTGCGGGCGGCCACGATCACGCGCGCCCCGGCACGCGAGGCGTCACGGGCGGTCTCCTTGCCCAGTCCGTTCGTGGCTCCCGTGACCAGCCATGTACGGCCCGTCTGATCCGGTAATGACAGTGGTGGCAGAAAGTTACGCATAGGCATTCATTATGCGGGCCGGCTACCGGTCATCGGCCCCAGGCGTCGCGGAGGACCCGCAGGGAGTTCCGCGTCATCTCACCGGTGGAGCCCACGGGAGCGATGATCAGCTCGTCGGCCTCGGCGCGCCGGGCGAAATCCTCGAGGTAGGAGGTGACCTGAGCGCCGTCGCCGACGGCCGTGTACTTGATCATGTGCAGGATCTGCTGGCCGGCGGCCGAGTGCATGACCAGGTCCAGCTCCTCGTCGGTCAGCGTCCGGCCGCGCCCGGCCATCATCTTGACCCGGTTCCGGCGATACCACTCGTTCTCGGCGACCGCCACGTTGGGGTCGTCGTTGGCCACCACGTTCACGGCGGCCATCAGATAGGGCTCGGCGAGCTGCTCGGAGGGCTCGAACTCGGCGCGGTAGACCGCCGCCGCCTGCTCCAGGGCATCCGGGGCGAAGTGGGAGGCGAACGCGTACGGCAGACCGTACGCCGCCGCCAGGCGGGCGCCGAACAGGGAGGAACCCAGGATGTAGAGCGGCACGTTCGTCCCGGCGCCGGGCACCGCGCGGATGCCCGCCACCCTCGATTCGTCACGCAGGTAGCCCTGCAGTTCCTTCACGTCCTGCGGGAACTCCTCGGCGGCGCGCAGGTCACGGCGCATGGCGCGGACCGCCACCTGGTCGGTGCCCGGAGCACGCCCCAGGCCCAGGTCGATGCGACCGGGATGCAGCTCGGCCAGGGTGCCGAACTGCTCGGCGATCACCAGCGGGGAGTGGTTCGGCAGCATCACGCCACCCGACCCGAGACGGATGGTCGAGGTCTGCGAGGCGATGTGGGCGATCAGCACCGCCGGCGCCGCAGAGGCGATCGAGCCCATGTTGTGGTGCTCGGTGTACCAGACCCGCCGGTAGTCCAGCTCCTCCGCGGCCTGCGCCAGGGCGACGGACTCCGCGAAGGCCTCCCCGACGGAGTGGCCTTCACGGACGGTGGCGAAATCGAGGACGGACAACGGCATGGCCATAGTGGCGGACCTTTCACGACGGTGGGCGGTAGAACCGCGGGATCGTCGTGTTCAGCAGCGTCCGCCGCCCGGTGATTCCCGGCGACGCCGAAGCGCAGGGGCGATCTCGCTGTCAGCGGACATCACAGTCGAGGCGAGCACGCCCGGCGCGCTCACGATTGGAGGGCGCCCCCGTAGATCTCGTTGATCAGGTCCTCGTTGTTGGACAGCACGTGGCGCCGCCGCAGTTTCAGCGAGGGCGTCAGCGTGCCGTCGGCCTCGGAGAAGTCCTCGGAGAGGATCCGGAACTCCCGGATCTGCTCGGCTCGCGAGACCGCCTCGTTGGCCGAGTCGATCGCCTCCTGGATGGCCTGCCGGATCTCGTCGCGCTCCATGGCCTGCTCGACAGTGAGTCCCGAGTCCAGTCCGTGGGCATCGAGCCAGGCCGGCAGGCCCTCTTCGTCCAGGGTGACCAGGGCTGCGATGAACGGGCGGTTCTCCCCCACCGCGATGCACTGGGAGACCAGCGGATGCGCCCGGACCTGATCCTCCAGGATCACCGGGCTGACGTTCTTGCCCCCGGCGGTCACGATGAGCTCCTTGATGCGGCCCGTGATGCGCAGGTAGCCGTCCTCGTCCAGGTCGCCCAGGTCGCCGGTGCGGAACCAGCCGTCGTCGTCGAAGGCCTCCCGGGTCTTCTCGGGCTGCTTCCAGTAGCCCTTCATCACGCAGATGCCCTTGCCCAGGACCTCGCCGTCGTCGGAGATCCTGACCGAGGTGCCGGGCAGCGGCTTGCCCACGGAGCCGATCTTGATCTTCTGGACCGTGTTCACCGTGATGGGCGCGGTGGTCTCGGTCAGGCCGTATCCCTCGAGCACCAGCAGGCCGATGCCGTGGAAGAAGTGGCCCAGACGCTCGCCCAGCGGCCCGCCGCCGGAAACGGCGTATTCGACCTGACCGCCCATGGCTTCGCGCAGCTTGCCGTAGACGAGCTTGTCGAAGAGCTTGTGCTGGAGCTTGAGCGCCAGCGGCACCTTGCCCCGCTCGTCGGCGCGCGACCATTCGATGGCCACCTTGGCGGCACGGTCGAAGATCTTGCCCTTGCCGCCGGCCTCGGCCTTCTGCTGAGCGGAGTTGTAGACCTTCTCGAACACCCGCGGCACGACCAGCAGGAAGCTCGGCTGGAACGTCTTGAGATCCTCGAGCAGCTGCTTGATGTCCGAGGTGTGCGCGATGTTGACCCCGGCGCCCACGGCCATGACCGCGATGAAGCGGGCGAACACGTGGGCCAGCGGCAGGAACATCACCGTCTTCGCACCCTCGTGCACAGCCTCCGGGATGGCGGCGGCCGCGTTGTCCGCCAGTTCGACGAAGTTGCCGTGGGTCAGCTCGCAGCCCTTGGGACGGCCGGTGGTGCCGGAGGTGTAGATGATGGTGGCCAGGTCGTCCAGGTTCGCCAGCTGGCGGCGGTGCTCGATCTCCTCGTCGGAGACGTCCCTCCCGCCTTCCCGCAGGTGGTCCATGGCGCCGTCGTCCAGGCACCACACGCTGTGGACACCCGAGAGGTCCTCGTTGTGGGCGGCCCGCTCCCATGTCCCCTTGTGCTCATGCGTCTCCACGACCAGGCCGACGGCCCCGGAGTCCGAGAGGTTCCAGGCCAACTGGGTGGGGGCGGAGGATTCGTAGACCGGTACCACGACGCCGCCGGCGAACCAGATCGCGAAGTCCAGCAGGGACCACTCCAGTCGGTTGCGGGACATGAGGGCCACCCGGTCACCGGGCTGCACCCCGGCGGCGACGAAGCCTTTGGCCAGCGCGATCACCTCCGCCATCGCCTCGCTGGCGTGCATGGGCACCCAGGCCTCGCCGACTCGGCGGGAGAACAGTGCGGGGTCGGATGCCTTCTCGGCGTTGCGCACCAGGAGGTCCGTGGTGTTCGACGTCGGCGGGGTCTCCACCAGCAGGGGAACGGTAATTTCTCGCAAGGGAGCTCCTTGGGTCTCGGCCGGGGCTGCTGACAGAGCAGGGCACTCGGGCAGTCACCGCCGGGAATGCGCGTGGAGCCGCGGAGGATCGCGCTCTACGTAGAACCTATGTCCACCAACGGTATGCCATTGTGAAGTCAGTCACAAAGTCCGCCTAGGGTTCGGTGTGGGCGTACCGACCCTCCGATCCGGGAAACTTGGACAACTGCCTAGCGGGAATGTGGCCCAGGTCACGTTTCACTGTTAGCTTCGCTTACGCATCCTTTTATCTCCAATGCTCAAGGTGGCTCGCATGCCAAGCACGAATACCGACTCGTCCCCTCCCTCCCCGCAAGCGGACCAGGCCGGCCAGGCTTCGGTGAGCAGCAGCAAGGAGGCCCCCAGCAACGCAACGGGCAAGCTCTGGCTGTTCCGGTTCCTGGGCATCGTGATGTTCGCTCTCGTCTGGTTCCTCCTCGGCGCCGCCGATGTCTCCGAGGACGCCCGGATGGTGGGTGCCATCGGTTCCCTGATGGCCGTGTGGTGGATGACGGAGGCCATGCCGCTTCCGGTGACCTCCCTGCTTCCCATCGTGCTGTTCCCGATCCTCACGGAACTCACTCCCGCCGAGGCCACGGCGCCTTATGCCAACACCATCGTCTTCCTGTTCCTGGGCGGCTTCCTGATCGCGATCGCGATGCAGAAGTGGAACCTGCACCGCCGTATCGCGCTGCTGACCCTGCGGACCGTGGGCGCCCAGCCCCGCCGCATCATCCTGGGCATGATGATCGCCACCGCGTTCATCTCCATGTGGGTCTCCAACACCGCCACCGCGCTGATGATGCTGCCCATCGCCTTGAGCGTGCTGACCCTGGTGGTGGAGAACAGCCAGAAGCACGGCCAGGCCGAAGACGTGGACACCGCCTCCATCCGCACCGACCTGGCCGCCACCGAGACCCTGAGCGAGATCATCGACAACCCGGACATCCGTAAGTTCGGTGTGGCCCTGGTGCTCTCGATCGCCTGGGCATCCACGATCGGCGGCCTGGGAACCCTGCTGGGCAGCCCGCCCAACGCCATCGTCGCCGGTTACATCAGCGAGGACCTGGGCGAGACCGTCGGCTTCGCCCAGTGGATGATGCTGGGCGTCCCGATCGTCATCGTCTTCATCGCCCTGGCGTGGCTGCTGATGACCCGCGTGATCTTCCGGTTCAACATCAAGGAGATCCCGGGCGGCAAGCAGCTGATCCAGAAGGAGATCGACAACCTGGGCAAGATGAGCCAGGGCGAATGGGTAGTCCTTGCCGTATTCGCGGCCGCGGCGTTCTTCTGGATCGTTCCGGGCATCCTGAGCGGGATCCCCAGCGTTGCCGCGGCCTGGCCCTGGCTGGAGGTCTTCGACGACACCGTGATCGCCATCGCCGCGGGTGTGCTGCTGTTCCTGATCCCCGGTGACAAGCGCGGCAACATGACCCTGCAGTGGAAGGACGCCGAAGAGGGCCTGCCCTGGGGTGTGCTCCTGCTGTTCGGCGGCGGTCTGTCGCTCGCCGGCGCCGTTGCAGCCACCGGCCTGGATGCATGGTTCGGCGATCAGGTCGGGGGCCTCGGCGCCCTCCCGCTGATCCTGCTGCTGGCCGTGGTGGTGACCATCGTCCTGCTGCTGACCGAGATCACCAGCAACACCGCGACCGCCGCAGCGTTCATCCCGATCCTGGGCGGTGTGGCCATCGGCCTGGGGGTCGACCCGATCACCCTGCTGATCCCCGCCGCCCTGGCCGCCACCTGCGCGTTCATGCTCCCCGTGGGCACCCCGCCGAACGCGATCGTGTTCGCTTCCGGGCACGTGAAGATCACCGAGATGGTTCGCGGCGGCGTCGTGCTGAACGTGGTGGGCATCGTGCTCATCACCATCTTCACGGTGCTGCTCGGGCCCTGGGCCTTCGGCATGGTGTTCTAGCACCGGCTGCCGCGCACTCGCAGCCGAGACCGGAGTCTGGTCGCCGATCAACGCCGATCGGCGACCAGACTCCGGTCTCGGCGCGCATGGCCCTTCGCAGACCGCGCGGTAGGTTGAGGTCATGACCCTGCCAGGCCCATACGACCCCGAGAACTCCTTCGAGCATGTCAGGCCCTCCGACGGCGAGACGGTCGGGACGATCGTGGTGACCGACCACGGCGATTTCCTCCCGTTCGACCTGCTCGGCCGCCAGCTGGGACAGGCCACCGACCTGGAGACGGCGGAGGAGCGCCTGGAGACCCAGGGCCTGAAGCATCTGGCCCGGCCCTGGTGGATCGATATCGACGACGGACGCCGGGTCAAGGTGACGATCCAGGAGACGAGCCCGACCGTCGTCGTGGTGCGGGTGGATGACTTCGGCGCCCTGGACGTGTATGGGACGGAATACGAACTCCCGGTTCCCACGGACCGCCTGAGCGACACCCCATGACGGCCTACCCCCGCCTGTTCACCCCCGTCACCGTCGGAGCACTCACCCTGCCCACCCGGGTGGTCATGGGTTCCATGCACACCGGGATGGAGGACGACCCCGCGCAGTTCCCCGAGCTGGCCGCCTACTTCGCGGAACGCGCACGCGGCGGCGCCTCGCTGATGGTCACCGGCGGCTTCAGCCCGGACGGGGCCGGCGTGCTCTATCCGGGCGGCGGACGGATCACCACGCAGGCGGAGGCCGCGGAGCACCGGATCCTCACGGAGACCGTGCACGATGCCGGGGGCAGGATCCTGCTCCAGGTCCTGCACGCGGGGCGCTACGCCGCTCACGAGGCCGCATTGGCTCCGTCTGCCTCGCACGCCCCGATCAACCGCTTCCCCGCAGCCGAGATGACAGCCGGTCAGGTCGAGGCCGCCGTCGCCTCGTTCGCACGGGCGGCGGAGCTCGCTCGCGAAGCGGGGTACGACGGCGTGGAGATCATGGGCTCCGAGGGCTATCTGCTCAATCAGTTCCTGGCCGAGCGGACCAACCACCGGACGGATGAGTGGGGCGGGGACGCCGTGCGCCGTCGTCGTTTCCCGGTGGCCGTGGCGGAGGCCGTCCGCGCCGCCGTTCCGGCGGACTTCCTGGTGATGTACCGGATCTCCCTCCTGGACCTGGTCGACGGCGGGCAGCGCTGGTCCGACGTCGCCGAGCTGGCGCTCGAGCTCGAAGCCGCCGGCGTGGACGTGTTCAACACGGGCATCGGCTGGCACGAGGCCCGTGTGCCGACCATCGTCACCTCGGTGCCGAGGGCTGCGTTCAGCGAAGCCACGGGGCGGCTGCGGGATTCCGTGAGCGTGCCGGTGGCGGCCTCGAATCGGATCAACATGCCCCATACGGCCGAGGAGATCCTGGCCTCGGGGCAGGCCGACCTGATCTCCATGGCCCGCCCCTTCCTGGCCGACCCCGAGTGGGTGGCCAAGGCCGGCACCGGCCGCGCGGAGGAGATCAATACCTGCATCGCCTGCAATCAGGCCTGCCTGGACCACACCTTCGCGCACCGGCGCGCGACCTGCCTGGTCAACCCTCGCGCGGGGAACGAGACCACCCTGGTCCTGGAGCCGTCGCGGACCGTCAAGAGAGTCGCCGTGGTGGGGGCCGGGCCCGCGGGCCTCTCGTGCGCGCTGGCTGCTGCCGGGCGCGGACACCATGTGGAGCTGTTCGAGGCCCGGGATCACCTGGGCGGGCAGTTCGCGCTGGCCCGGCGGATACCGGGGAAGGAGGAGTTCGCGGAGACCATCCGGTACTTCACGCGGCAGCTGGAGCTGGCCGGGGTGGCCGTGCATCTGTCCGCAGCGGTCTCCGTGGAGTCCCTGGTCGGCGGCGGATGGGACGACGTCGTCCTGGCCACCGGCGTCACGCCCCGGGTTCCCGCGATCCCCGGGCTGGATCACCCGTCCGTGATCGCCTACCCCGATCTGCTCACGGGCGCCCGCCGAGCCGGCTCCCGGATGGCGGTGGTCGGCGCCGGTGGCATCGGAGTGGACGTCTCGGAGTACCTGACCCACGCTTCGTCTCCCGCCGTGGACCTGCCCGCCTGGCAGGCCGAATGGGGCGTCACGGGAGACGGGGCTCCCGGAGGCCTGGGGCCCGCTGCGCCGGCGCCGTCACCGCGCGAGGTGTATCTGATCCAACGGCGCGCGACCGGCATCGGCAAGGACTTGGGCCTGACCTCGGGGTGGGTGCACCGGGCATCGCTGAAGCACAAAGGCGTCCGCTTCATCACCGGTGCGACCTATGAACGCATCGATGACGACGGCCTCCACCTCACCGTTCCCCTGGACACCCCGGCCGGAGCCGCGGCCTCGGCGGCCGCAACCGGGCTGGGCGAATCGTCCTCACCCGCCGCTCTGGCTATCCGGACGCCGGATGAGTCGGGTGAGGAGGGGGAACGGGTGCCCCTGCTGCTGCCGGTGGATTCGGTGGTCGTGTGCGCGGGCCAGGTCTCGCGGAACGAACTCGCCGACCCCCTGCGGGAGCGTGGTTTGACCGTCCATGTGATCGGCGGGGCGGACGTCGCCGCGGAGCTCGACGCCAAACGAGCCATAGACCAGGGCACCCGCCTGGCCGCGACTCTCTGACCCGGGCTGCGGACCGGGCCTGGGCCAGCCGCGCCGACGCCGACGCCGAGCGGTCAGTCTGATGGCTTAAATCCGACGAGTGGTCAGTCTGATCGCTCCACACCCGCGAGTGGTCGATCTGCTCGCCCATCGGCGGGGATGGGCGATCAGATCGACCACTCGAAGAATGAGAGCGAGCTGCTCCGCCGTCGGGCTCGTCTCTCTCAACGACGATCTGGACCCTTGTTGTACGGTGATTGGAGACCCGTCGATGCAATCGATAGGAGCAAGATGCAGACGCGACATATCGCCGAAAGGCCCGCCGACTATCACGACCCTGACGAAGAAGCACCGGTCAAAGCATCTCTGCTGTGCGCTATACGCTTGTTCTACGATAGGTACTATCAATTCAGCGGGCGATCCTCTCGATCAGAATATTGGTGGATCTTCTCGCTGCTCGTAACCATCACCACCGGGTACTCCGCTCTGACGGCATTGTTTGGTGGCGGAAGACCGGCCCTGATAACCACGCAGGATGCAGCGCAGCTGAATGCCTTCGGCTCCTCCTTGAGCTTCGTCTTCCTGGTCGTACTGCTGATCAGCGCCATCCCCTTTGTCGCCCTGACGGTGCGCAGACTGCACGACGGCAATTCTTCCGGATGGTGGGCACTACTGCTCCTGTTCACGACGCCGGGGTGGGTCGCTCTCGCCGTATTCGCCTTACGCCCCTCCAGACCCGACGGCGCGCGTTTCGACAAGCCACCCGCCCCTGAGCCGACCTTCTGAGGAGCACGAGTATTTCACGATATCTCCCCGTAGTACCGCTTGTGATATATGCAATGGCTATATTTGCATTCCTCTTAAGATCAGACAGGATAGCGATTACCCTCTTGATCTTCGGCCTCGTTAGCCAGGTCTTCGTCACATTTCTCATGCACAAGGCGTCCAAGCACGACCAGAGCAGAGGAATGCTGAGAAACGATCTGGCGGACTGCACGATCAGTGCCATATCAGTAGCCGCCTATATGATCACCTCTCTTCCCGCGGTGACATCAATGGCCCTGGTCGGGGCGGGCATGACCGTCGCACGCCATCGCAAAGACCGACGGGTCGATCACCACCAGGACAAAGGGGAGGAGCCTGGCGGAACGGGCGCGGCCGTGTAGTCCAGGAGCTCGCCGTCCACGAGCAGAGGCGGTGGCGTATAGGCCAACGGCCCGAACTCACTGTCCATGGTGCGCGTTGCGGGGAGGTCCAGCTCGCTCACCGGAGCGTCAACGCTCTGCCGAGCGAGCAACTCCGCGGCAGTTCTGGCCAGCGCCAGATGCACCGCACCGCCCAGGCCGGACTGCGCCTGACGGGCCAGCAGCTCGATGATCCCGGCGGCGACCCCGTAGCCGGTGGCGTGGTCCAGGGCTTGGCAGGGCAGCGCACCGGGCCGCCAGCCCGATCCATCGTCGTGACCGTAGATCGTGGCGATCCCGCTGGCCGCCTGAACGATGCTGTCGAAACCGCGCAGTCGGCCCCAGGGGCCGCTCCTTCCCCAGGCGTCCAGGCTGGCCACGATCAGCTCCGGTCGTGCCGCCAGGAGGGACTGCTCGTCCAGGCCGAACTGCCGCAAGGCCCCCGGGCGGTACCCCGTGACCACCACGTCGGCGGACTGCACCAACCGGAGCACGGCCGCCCGGTCCCGCGGGTTCGCGAGGTCCGCATAGGCGGATCGTTTGCCGAACCCGGCATCGATGTGCTGGTCCAGCAGATCGGGCAGCTGCGGAGGGTCGATGCGCAGCACCTGCGCTCCCAGCGCTGCCAGGAGCCGCGTGGCGATGGGCCCCGCGATCACGCGGGTGAAGTCTAGGACGCGCAGGCCGGAGAGCGGGCGCACGGTCGAACGATCAGAGTGAGGACGTTGATGCCAGAGCGCCTCGTCGGGCCGGCCGGCCGCTGCAGCGGGGGTGATCTGCAGCCACGGGGTCCCCGCGAGATCCTGAGCCATCAGGGTTGCCGACCACTCGTCAGGGCTCCGCACAGCGGCGGCAATGCCTCCCTCCGCTTGGATGGACCGCTCCGCATCGGCAGCGGTCATCCGCAGCAGCGCATCGCCGACGACGCCGGCCGCGTCCCTCACGCTCCCGGCATCGGCCCCCGGGTCGAAGACGGCTGCGACATCGTCCACCTGCAGCGCTGCGAGCATCCGGCGAGCGTGGTGCGGGTAGTTCCCGTGGGTCCGGACCCAGCCGTCCCGGGTGGGCCAGAAGTCGGACAACGGCGAGAACAACCGGGGCATCCGGCCATCGACGCGGAGGTGACCCAGCGAATCGAAGGCCGCCGCGGTGGCCGGCGCCGAAGGCGCGAACCGGCCGGCGTCTCCGGTGAGCTCTCCCAGAGCCCGGGCAGCCGCATCGACCGAATCGAGCGCGAGGCTTTCGACGTCGAGCGGCCCGTTCCACCACACGCGTTCCATGAACCCACGCTAGCGGGTCGCGGCTATCGGGGCAGCTGGGCCTGGTGAACCCCCGGGCTCAGAACTCGAAGTCGAAGTGCTGGGAGAGGACCCGGGCGATGCCCTCGTCGTTGTTCGACGTGGTGACCAGGTCCGCGGCCTCCTTGGCCTCGGGGATGCCGTTACCCATGCAGACGCCCAGGCCGGCGGTCCGCAGCATGCCGATGTCGTTGCCGTTGTCGCCGAATGCGATCACCTGCGAGAGCTCCACGCCGTCGGCCTTGCAGAAGTCCGTGATCGCCGAGCCCTTGTCGACGCCCCGGGCGGTGGCCTCGAGGTAGATCGGCGCGGAGTAGGCCAGTTCGATGGCACCCTCGAACTCGCGCACGAGATCGTCGAACAGCGGTTCCAGGATCTCCCGGTCCGCCGTGAACAGGACCTTGGTGGGCGCCACGTCGATCGCGGTCAGGTCCTCGACCACCCGGATGGTCAGGTCGTTCCCGCCGGCCTCGTGGGTCACGACGGGGTGGGAGCCGTCCTCGACGATCAGCTCGCCGTCGTTCGGGATCATGACCCGGATCCCGTGGCGCTTGGCGGCCTTGATCAGCGCCACCGCCGTGTCCATGGGCAGCGGGTGGCGAGCGATCTCCTCGCCGCTGGCCTGGTCCACCACCACGGAGCCGTTCATCCCCGCGAACACCAGGTTCTCCCCCAGGCCGAGCTTGCGGGCGAGCATGGCCAGACCCGGGATGGGGCGCCCCGAGGCGAGCATGATGCGCGTCCCGTCCGCATGCATGGCTTCGAAGGCCCGGCGGGTCCCCGGCTGGAGATCGCGGCTGGAGTCCAGCAGGGTGCCGTCCATGTCGAAGGCCACGAGGCGGTAGTCGGTCATGCGGTGTTCTCCTTGTGAGATGAATGGGGCGTGAAATGAATGGGGCACGATGAATGGCGTGCGGTTCGGGGCGGGTTCTTCCGCGCGACGACGATACCGGTCCGGTCGGGGCCGCCGCACCGCTCGGGCGCCGTTCAGGTTCTGGGGTCGGAGACCACCCGGGCGATATGCAACGCCAGGTAGGCCGTCTCATCGGGGGTCACGGTGGTGTCGAGGCGCAGTTCCAGGAGGGCAGCGACGCGTTCGGCGCAGCGGTAGGCCTCCGGCTGCGAGGTCCGGATCGCCTCACCGACCGCCGAGGCCTCTCCCGCGAGCTGCTTGCCGGACTGGATGCGGACGAACAGATACCGCAGATGCGTGATGAAACGGGCCACGCTGATGAACGAGTTGTCCAGGTTCCGCCCGTACGTCTGGCCCACGACCTCCAGGAGCTGCTGCAGGATGCCCGTGAGCTTGTAGGTGTAGGACAGGTCCCCCGTGGTGAAGCCGACGTTGACCAGGTGCAGCGCGATGGCCACGGCCTCGCTGTCGGGAAGCCGGACGTCGCTGGCCTCGTTGACCGCTGCCAGCACCTGTTGCGCCTGCTTCAGCTCCGTGGGGAACAGATGCCCGACCTCCGTCTCCAGCGGATAGTCCAGGCGGATGTTCTCCCGCACCCGTTTGATCGCGAAACTCAGGTGGTCGGACAGCGTGACGACCAGGGAAGGACTGCTGTCGGCGACCTCGGAGAGCCCCGCGCTCTCGAGGGCCACCACCGCGAGCTTCACGTGCTCGGGCGGCACCGCGGCCACGAGCTGGCCGAGGTGGTCGACGTCGCGGCCGTCCACCGGGGCGAAGACGCGGACGACCTTGGACTCGTCCACGGCCTGCCCGGGCCTGGCCTGGAAACCCAGGCCCCGGCCGGTCAGCACGACCTCATCGCCCTGGGCCGGTCTGGCCAGGACGACATTGTTGTTGAAGACCCGCAGGATCTCCACGTTCACCGTCTTTCTCAGCTCTTGAGCTCATCTCCTGAGCTCATCTCCTGAGCTCATCTCCGGACTCCCGCCGCAGGTTCCTGGGCACCGCTCCGGTCCCTGCGGGGTGCACTGCCCCCCGCGGGGACCCGGGCGGCGGGGAGCCACCCGGGTACCGCAGGCGCTGCGATGGTCAGGAGCCCAGCGAGCCGCCGTTGGTCGCGATGACTTCCTTGTACCAGTCGAAGGACTTCTTGCGGTACCGCTCCAGGGAGCCGGTGCCGTCGTCGTTGCGGTCCACGTAGATGAACCCGTACCTCTTGGACATCTGCGCGGTGGAGGCGCTGACCAGGTCGATGCAGCCCCAGGTGGTGTAGCCGAGCACGTCGACGCCGTCCTGGATCGCCTCACCGACCTGGACCAGGTGCTTGTCGAGGTAGGCGATCCGGTAATCGTCCTCCACGGTCTTCACGCCGTCGGCCTCGACCAGCTGGTCCTTGGCGCCCAGGCCGTTCTCCACGATGAACAGCGGCTTCTGCCACCGGTCCCAGTAATCGTTGAGCACGATCCGCAGGCCGACCGGGTCGATCTGCCAGCCCCATTCCGAGGCCTCCAGGGTCGGGTTGGGCATCCCGCCCATGATGTTGCCCTCGCCTTTGACGTTCTTGGCGGGGTCCGCGGTGGCGCACACGCTCATGTAGTAGCTGAAGGAGACGAAGTCGACCGTGTTCTTCAGGTCCTCGCGGTCCTGATCGGTGATCTCCAGCTCCACGCCGGCCTCACGCAGGGTGCGCAGGAAGTACCCCGGGTACTGCCCGCGGCAGTGGATGTCCCCGAAGGCGTAGTTGCCCTGCTCGGTGTGCAGCGCCTCCAGGACGTCCTGCGGATCCGGGGTCAGCGGGTAGGTGGGCATCGCCAGGATCATGCAGCCGACCTGCGAGCCGGGCATCATCTCGTGCGCCATGCGGGTCACCCGGGCCGATGCCACCAGCTCGTGGTGGATGGCCTGGTAGAGCTCCTGCTTGCTCAGCTCCTCCTTGGGCGTGAGGATGCCTCCGGCCATCAGGGGTGCGTGGATGATGGCGTTGATCTCGTTGAAGGTCAGCCAGTACTTGACCCGGTGGCCGTAGCGCTCGAACAGCACCTTCGAATACCGCTCGTAGAACCCGATCAGGCGCCGGTCCGTCCAGCCGTTGTACGTGCGCGCGAGGTTCAGCGGCGTCTCGTAGTGGGAGATCGTGACCAGCGGCTCGATGCCGTGCTTCTCCAGCTCATCGAGCACCCGGTCGTAGAAGGCCAGGCCCTCCTCGTTGGGCGACTCGTCGTCCCCGTTGGGGAAGATACGGCTCCAGGCGATCGAGAACCGGAAGGTCTTGAACCCCATCTCCGCGAACAGCGCGATGTCCTCGGCATACCGGTTGTAGAAGTCGATGCCCACCAGCTTGAGGTTCTCGGGCGTGGGCTCCTCCGACGGCGGGGCGGAAATCCCCCGGGGCATGAGGTCCTGGATGGACAGGCCCTTCCCGTCCTGGTCGTAGGCACCTTCGAACTGGTTGGCGGCGGTCGCGCCGCCCCACAGGAAGCCTTCGTTGAACGTCGTCGTCATGGGTTCTCCTGTTCTCTGACGTTGTTGCGGTCGTGGTTGTTGCGGTCGTGGTCGGGTCGGGCTCAGGGGATCACGACGAGGGCCGGGGCACCCGCCTCCACGGGACCTGCCTGCGCCGGGGTGACTTCCTGGAGCTTGGCCGTATTGGTCACGGTGACGATGGTGGTGGTGTCGTAGCCCGCCGCCTTGACGGCCGCGAAGTCGACGGTGGCCAGCACGTCTCCGGCCCGGACCTGCTCGCCCTTGGCGACGGCGGTGGTGAAGTGCTCGCCCTTGAGCTCCACGGTATCGATACCGATGTGGACGAGGAGCTCGACGCCGTCATCCGACTTCAACCCGAAGGCGTGCTTGGATCCGGCGACGGAGATGACCTTGCCCGTCAGCGGTGAGCGCACCGTGTCCTCGTCCGGGGTGATGCCCACCCCCTTGCCCAGCGCGCCCGAGGCGAAGACCTTGTCCTGGACCTCTTCCAGGGGCATCAGGGTGCCGGAGACGGGGGAGACGACGTCGACGACGCTCGTGCGGGTCAAGGTCGCGGTGCCCGCGCCGCCCTCCGCGACGGAGGCGTTGGCCCCGGTGGGGGCCGCGGGATCCTGCGGTTCCGGTGCGACCTCGTCGGCAGGAGCCGGGGCCGCGGTCTCGGTGGCCTCTCCATCCGGGGACTCCCGGTCCATGAAGAAGAAGGTGAGCACGAAGGAGATCACCATGGCGACGGCGATGCCGATCAGCAGCAGGCCGAAGTCGCCGACGTACAGGAAGGCGGGCAGGGCCAGTGCGGACGGGATCACGAACGAGTTGGCGGCGCTGCCGCCGAACCCGGCGATGGCACCGCCCACGGCGCCGCCGACGACGCCGAAATAGAAGGGCTTCTTCAGGGGCAGGTTCACGCCGTAGATCCCGGGCTCGGTGACACCGGCCATGATGCCGGACAGGGCTGCCGGGCCGGCCAGCTGCCGACGGTTGGCCGAACGGGTCCGGATGAAGACCGCGGCGGTCGCGGCGCCCTGGGCGATCACGGCGGGGACGATCGGGCCGGTCAGGAGGCTGTAGCCCTGCGTGGTCAGGTCGTTGAGCATGACCGGGACCGTGCCCCAGTGCAGGCCGAAGATCACGAGCACCTGCCACAGGCCGCCCACGATGGCACCGCCCAGCCACGGGGCCAGGCCGAACAGGTAGGTGATCCCGGAGGCCAGGCCGGTCGCGGCGTAGGTGGTGATGGGCCCGATCACGATCAGCACGGCGGGGACCATGATCAGCAGCGAGAGCAGGGGCTTGGTGAAGTTGCGGATGGAGCCCGGCAGGATCTTGTCCAGAAGACGCTCGAACATGCCCAGGACCCAGCCGGCCACGATGATCGGGATGACCGAGGACACGTAGCTCATCATCACCACGGGGATCCCGAAGAAATGGACCGGTTCCCCGGTCTCGTACAGACCCTGGATCGTCGGATACATCAGGGCCCCGGCGATGCCGAGGAGCACGAACTGGTTCGCCCCGAACCTCTTGGCGACCGTGACGGCCAGCAGCATGGGCAGGAAGTGGATCACCGCGTCCGAGGCGGCATCCAGGATGATGAAGGTCTGGGACTCGCCGTCCAGCAGGCCCAGGGTCACGGCGAGCGCCACGAAGGCCTTGAACAGGCCGGCGCCGGCCAGGGCCCACACGATGGGGAGGAAGATCGCGGAGATCAGCTGGATGAAGCGGTTGAGCAGGTTCTGCTTCTCGCCCTCCTCCTGTCCGCTTCCGCCTGCGGGGCTGCTGTCATCCGGGAGGTGCCGGGCGAACGCGTTGTAGACGATGCCCACGTTGTCGCCGATGACCACCTGGAACTGACCGCCGGCCTCCACGACCGTGATCACGCCCGGGAGCTGGTCGATGCCCTTCTTGTCCACCTTCTCCATGTCGCGGATGCGCAGGCGCAGGCGGGTGATGCAATGCCCTGCCGTCTCCACGTTGTCCGCCCCGCCGACCCTCTCGAAGATGTCGTCGGCAAGCGCGGGATAGTCCACTTTCGCCATGATCGTCTGCCTTTCCGGTTCGCCCCGGCGTCGTCGCCGAGGATGCTGACTACGCTCACCGGCTATTTCCGGGCAATAAAAAAGACCCGAGACGCACACGGGTGCATCTCAGGTCTTGCCTCGGTGTGCAGGTCCCGCGAGGAGGCGGGGCTGCCAAGTAACAATCCTGTAAGCGTTAGCTCACCAAGAACAGTAGACGCGAAGGGCCGCCCGGGCAACACGGTTCGCAGAAGTTGTCATCGTGAGGCTCTCCCCGGGTCCCTCACAGCGGGGGCCAGGGCACGCGATAGCCGCCCGTCTCGTCGAACGGCAGGACGGGGTTCTCCAGGAGATCCGCGACGCGCATCTGGAGGGCCATCTGCTCCATGGGGAACAGGAGCTCGGCCAGTTCGGCGGGCAGTTCGTCCAGCAGCCCGCCCAGGTCCTCCAGCAGATCATCGGGCACCGGCCGTCCCGCGAACTCCCAGATCACGGTCCGCAGCTTGAAGGGCGCGGAGAAGCACAGGCCCTGGTCGATGCCCCAGACGTGGCCGTCGGGATCCAGCAGCACGTGCCCGCCCTTGCGATCGGTGTTGTTCGCGACGAGGTCGAAGACCGCCATCCTCAGGAGCTCGTCATGCGTCTCCGGGCGGGTGTCGTAGAGCGTGAAGTAGTGCAGCAGGGGGTCGTGCTGGATGTATCTCTGGAGCGAGCCGGGCCCGAACGGCCCGTCCTCCCGCAGCACGGTGGTGGGCACGACCTCCCAGCCCAGGGCATCGGAGAGGACATAGGCCGCGCGTTCACGGCGGTAGATCTTCGGCGGGAAGTCGCGGAGGGGGCGCTCGCCCTCACCGGGCTTGTAGATCGCCAGGCTCGTGCGGCCGCCCGCACTGACCCTGGCCAGCAGGGCGGAGTTGCTGCTGGCCTCGATCAGGCCCAGGAGGTCGATCTCCCCGGTGGACAGGAGGGTTTCGTCGTCGGGGGTCATGGCGGGATCAGGGAGGCCAGCGGGCCGTCCGTCGAGTTGACCCGGAGCACCGCGGGGGCCTGGCCTGGGTGGTAGGCGATGACCGACACCGAGCACGGGTCCACCACGATCCGCTGGAACAGGTCCAGGTGCGTGCCCAGGGCATGAGCCAGGACGGCCTTGAGCGGGTCGGCGTGGGAGAAGCAGACCACCACTCCTCCGGGGTGCGCCTCACGTGCCCGGTCCACGGCGTCCACCGTTCGGGACTGCATGCGGGAGAAGCTCTCGCCGTTCGGGAAGCGGAACGACGACGGCGCCCGCTGCACGGTGGACCACTCCGGCAGCTTCATCAGATCGGTCAGGTTCTCGCCGGTCCAATCGCCGAAGTCGCACTCGATGAGGTCCTGCTCCGTCCGGGCCGTCAAGCCCGTGGCCCGCTCGGACGGGACGGCCGTCTCCCGGGTGCGCTCCATGGGGGAGGTGTAGATGGCGCTGACGGGCACGCCCGCCAGTCGCTGCGCGACCGCCCGGGCCTGTTCCCGCCCGCGTTCCGAGAGGTGCAGGCCGGGCGCGCGCCCGGGGAGGACCTTGCCCGTGGTGGGGGTCTCCCCATGACGGACGAGCATCACGATCGTGGGGCGGCCGGCGTCGTCGTTACTCACGAACCCCACGCTACTCGCGGAGTCCTCCGCCGAGATGTGAGTTGGACCGCTGATCGGTGCCATCCCTCGCCCCCTCGCGGACCCCTCCAGCGGCGAGTTGCGAGTTGGGCCGCCCGTCAGCGCTGATGGGCGGCCCAACTCGTGTCTCGCGGGATGGACGACGGCGATCGGCGGCTCAACTCGCACCTCAAGACCGCTCGGGGGCCACACCACCCTCTTGACGGGGGGTCTAGCGTTGACGATGTGACTGAGCGCCCCGACATCCACACCCTCGGCGAGCTGCGCGCGTCGGACTACGACTACCGCCCCCTGCGCCAGGAAATCCGCGACAATCTCCTCTCCGCACTGGCCGAAGGCCGCGATCCGTGGCCCGGTCTGCATGGCCTGAGCGACACCGTGCTGCCCCAGGTGGAACGGGCGCTGATCGCGGGCCACGACATCGTGCTGCTGGGCGAGCGCGGCCAGGGCAAGACCCGGCTCCTGCGCACCCTCGCGGGACTGCTGGACGAGTGGTCCCCGGAGGTCGAGGGCTCCGACCTGCACGAGCATCCGGAGGACCCCATCACGGAGGCCACGCGGGCGCGCATCGAGGCGGAAGGCGAATACCTGCCGATCGCGTGGCGGCACCGCGACGAGCGCTACGTTGAGAAGCTGGCCACCCCGGACACCTCCGTCGCGGACCTGATCGGCGACGTCGACCCCGTCCGAGTGGCCGAAGGACGCCGGCTGGGCGACCCGGAGACCATCCACTTCGGCCTGGTGCCCCGCGCCCACCGCGGCATCGTGGCCATCAACGAGCTCCCGGACCTCGCCGAGCGCATTCAGGTCTCCATGCTCAACGTCATGGAGGAGCGCGACGTCCAGATCCGCGGTTACGTGCTGCGCCTGCCGCTGGACGTCCTGGTGGTCGCCTCCGCCAATCCGGAGGACTACACCAACCGCGGCCGGATCATCACGCCGCTCAAGGACCGTTTCGGCGCGGAGATCCGCACCCACTACCCCATCGAGCTGGCCGACGAGATCGCCGTGACCCGGCAGGAGGCCGACCTGGTGGCCGAGGTACCGGACACCCTGCTGGAGATCCTGGCCCGCTACACCCGCCTGCTGCGCGAGTCCCCTGCGGTCGACCAGCGCTCGGGCGTCTCCGCCCGCTTCTCGATCGCCGGGGCGGAGACGACGGCGGCCTCCGCCCTGCGCCGGGCCACCCTGCACGGGGAGGAGCAGGCGGTCGCCCGCCTGGTGGACATCGAGGCGGCCGTGGAGGTGCTGGCGGGCAAGATCGAGTTCGAGTCCGGCGAAGAGGGCCGCGAGATCGCCGTCCTGGAGCATCTGCTGCGCCGGGCCACCATGGAGACCGTGCAGTCGTCCTTCCGCGGCATCAACCTGGGGCCCCTCATCGAGGCCCTGGACGGCACCGTGACCGTCAGCACCGGCGGGGACGTCCCCGCCCGGGAGTTCCTGGGCGGCCTGCCCGAGCTGGAAGAGGACGAGGGCGACGACGCGGAGGACGGCGGGAGCACCGCCGGTCTCTACGACCAGCTCGCCGACCGGCTGGGCGCGACGACCCCCGGCGAACGTGCGAATGCGATCGAGCTGGCGCTGGAGGCTCTGTTCCTCTCGCAGAAGATCTCCAAGGACGCCGACGCCGAGGGCACGATCTACGGCTGAGCAGGAAGGCCGAGCCGCAGGACCGAGCAGGAAGAAGGGCCGGAGATGGCCGCTCATCGTCACTACAGCCGATACGGCCGCTACACCGGCGGCCCGGACCCCCTTGCGCCCCCGGTCGATCTGACCGAGGCGCTGGACGCCGTGGGCCGCGACGTCATGGAGGGCTACTCCCCCCGGGAGGCGCTGCGGGAGTTCCTGCGTCGCGGGGGCCGGAACCAGCGGGGCCTGGACGACCTCTCCCGCCGCGTCAACCAACGGCGCCGTGACCTGCTGAAACGCCATAAGCTCGGCGGGACGCTGGACGAGGTCAAGGACCTCCTGGACAAAGCGCTGCGCCTGGAACGCGAGCAGTTCCTGCGCGATGCCCGCATGGATCCCATGGACCGTCAGTTCCGGGAGATGCGGCTGGACGATCTGCCGAAATCGACCGCGGCGGCCGTGAGCGAACTGGCCGACTACGACTGGGCTTCGCAGAACGCCAGGGAGACCTACGACCGGATCAAGGATCTCCTGGGCCGGGAGGTCCTGGACCAGCGCTTCGCGGGCATGAAGCAGGCCCTGGAGAACGCCACCGACGAGGACCGCGAGCGCGTCGGCGAGATGCTCCGCGACCTCAACGACCTGCTGGCCAAGCACGCCCGCGGCGAGGACACGGAGGCCGACTTCCAGGAGTTCATGGACGAGCACGGGGAGTTCTTCCCCGAGGACCCGCAGTCCGTGGACGAGCTGATCGACGCCATGGCCCAGCGGTCGGCCGCCGCCCAGCGGATGATGAACTCGATGACCCCCGAGCAGCGGCAGGAGCTCATGCAGCTCTCGGCCCAGGCATTCGGCTCCCCGGAGCTGATGGCCCAGCTGGGTCAGCTGGACGCCAACCTGCAGGCGCTGCGTCCCGGGGAGGACTGGACCGGCTCGGAACGGTTCGACGGACAGGAGGGCATGGGCCTGGGGGACGGGACGGGACTGCTGCAGGACATCGCCGACCTGGACGCGCTCTCCGATCAGCTCGCCCAGAATCATCAGGGCGCCGGCCTGGACGACATCGACGTCGAGGCCCTCGCCCGACAACTGGGCGACGAGGCCGCCGTCGACGCCCGGACCCTTTCCGAGCTGGAGAAGGCACTGCGCGATTCCGGGCTGCTGCAACGCGCCTCGGACGGCTCTCTCAAGCTCTCCCCCAAGGCCATCCGCCGGCTGGGGAAGTCCCTCCTGCAGGACACGGCGCGCCAGCTCAGCGGCCGCGCCGGCGCCCGCGACACCCGCCTGGCCGGTGCCGCCGGAGAGCCCACGGGGGCCACGCGGGAGTGGGAGTTCGGCGACGTCGAGCCCTGGGACGTCACGCGCACCATCACCAACGCGGTGCAGCGAACCGTCGCCGAAGGGGGCTCACCCGCCCGCGGTGTCCGGCTGCAGGTGAGCGACGTCGAGGTCCAGGAGACCGAGGCACGCACCCAGGCGGCCGTGGCGCTGCTGGTGGACACCTCGTTCTCGATGGCCGCCCAGGGGCGGTGGCTGCCCATGAAACGCACCGCGCTGGCGCTGCATCATCTGGTCTCCACCCGATTCCGCGGCGACGCCCTCGAGCTGATCTCCTTCGGGCGCTGGGCGCACAGCATGGCCGCCGAGGAGCTGACGGCCCTGCCGCCGGTCCACGAGCAGGGCACCAACCTGCATCACGGCCTGCTCCTGGCCGGCAGGTTCTTCCGGAAGCACCCGGCCATGCAGCCCGTGCTCCTGGTGGTCACCGACGGCGAGCCCACCGCCCACCTGATGCCCGACGGCGACGCCTACTTCGACTGGCCCACCTCCCAGCCCACGCTGGAGCTGACCGTCGCGGAGCTGGACAAGGTCTCCCGGCTCGGCGCCCAGAGCACGTTCTTCAGGCTGGGCGACGACCCAGGGCTCGAACGGTTCCTGGGTGCGATGGCCCGCCGGGTCGACGGACGAGTGGTCGCCCCGGAGCCGGAGGACCTGGGGTCGGCGGTCCTGGGCGAGTACCTTTCGTCACGCCCGTAGCGGCTGCGTCCTCGCACCCGGGTCCTTGCCTTAGCATCGACTCAGATCGGCCGGACCCCCCTGTCCCGGCCGTCAGATCGGAAGGCAGCCATGACATCAGAACGACCTCAGCCACCCGTCACGTACGGGATCCTCAGCCGTCGCACGCTGCTGGGCGGCGCGGGTGCCGGTGCGTTCATGCTGCTGGCCACCGGCTGCGGCCTGATCAACGGAGGCCGCGGCAGCGACGAGGCCACCGCCCTGGCTCAGGCCCTCAGCGACCACGACATCTCCGGGATCGCCTTCGAGGGCATCAGCGGTGCCGAGGCCCAGGAGCAGTTCGACCGCATCGTCGCCAACGTGCCCGGCGCCGAGTGGACCGTCGAGGTCGCGTCCCTGGGCGATATCGACGACGCCGGGTCCCGCGACGCCACCTTCACCTGGACCTGGGATGTCCCGGACGTCGAGGAGCAGTGGAGCTACGACACCACCGTGACCATCAGCCCCGACGGGGACGAGGCCTGGCAGCCGGTGTGGTCCCCCACGATCTTCGAGCCCTCGATGGCGGAGGGCGAGGGCTTCCGCCTGGCCAGCAACCCGGCGGAACGCGGCAGCATCGTCGGCGCCGGCGACCAGGTCATCGTCTCCCAGCGGCCCGTCTATCAGGTGGGCCTGGACCTCAGTGGTGTCGATGCGGCCCAGCAGGACTCCGCGGCGCGTCAGCTGGCCGCCGTCGTCGACGTGGACGCCGACACGTATGCCGCCACGGTCGCCCAGTCCTCCGCCGATGCCTTCGTGCCCGCGATCTCGCTGCGCGCGGACGCCTATCGCGAGCTGGACTCGGCGGCGGCGGAGGCCATCCCCGGGTACACGGCGTCGCAGACCACCATGGCCCTGGCCCCCACCAGCACCTTCGCGGCGAGCACCCTGGGGCGCGTGAGCGATGTGACCGCCGAGGACATCGAGGCTTCCGATGGCCAGCTGGTCGCCGGGGACACGATCGGGCGCGGGGGACTGCAGGCGGCGTTCAACGAGAGGCTCTCGGGGCGCCACGGCGTGGCCGTGTCCATCGCGCAGCTGGCCGAGGACGGCACACCGCAGTCCTCGACTGCGCGCACGGTCTTCGAGACGGACCCGGTGAGCGGCGAGGATCTGCACATCTCCCTGGATCAGGCGCTGCAGGAGGCCGCCGAGTCGACCCTGGCCGACGTGGAGTCCCCCTCCGCCATCGTGGCGATCCGCCCGTCCGACGGGCACATCCTGGCACTGGCCGACGGCGCGGGGTCCCAGAGCTACCCCACGGCCGCGCAGGGGCAGTACCCGCCGGGGTCCACGTTCAAGGTCGTGACCTCGCTCGCCATGGTGCGGCTGGGGGACACCATGGACTCCACCGTGAGCTGCACCCCCACGATCACCGCCGGAGGCGCCCAGTTCGGCAACGCTCCCGGGTACTCGCCGGACTTCATCGGGGAGATCCCGATCAAGGACGCCCTGGCGCATTCGTGCAACACGGCTTTCATCTCCCAGTACGACCGTGTCGACCAGACCGCGCTCTCCACCGCCGCGCATTCGCTGGGCCTCGGCCAGGAATACGACCTGGGCATCGACGCCTTCAGCGGCTCCATGCCCGATGAGGAGACGGGGGCTGCGCACGCCGCGGCGCTGTTCGGCCAGGGCCGGACGCTGGTCTCGCCGCTGGCGATGGCGGCCATCACGGCCTCCGTCGTGGCCGGTCACACCGTGGCGCCCGTCCTGGTGACCGACGACGCCCCCTCCTCGACCGCGACCGCCTCCACCCCGCTGACCGAGGAGGAGGCGGAGCAGCTGCGGACGGGCATGCGCGAGGTGGTGGCCACCGGATATCTGGAGACCCTGCAGGCGCTGAACCCGGACACCGCGATCGGCAAGACCGGCACCGCGGAGTTCGGCAATGACGACCCGCCCAAGACGCACGCCTGGATCATCGCCGCCCACGAGGACCTGGCGATCTCGGTCTTCGTCGAGGACGGCGAGGGCGGAGCGGTCACCGGAGGGCCGCTGGCCCTGGAGTTCCTGCAGGCGGCCCAGGATGCCGGGGCGCGCTAGAGGTTCTTGATGACGCGGGCGGGCACCCCGCCCACGACCGTCCGGGCGGGCACGTCCTTGGTCACGACCGCCCCGGCCGCGACCACGGCGCCGTCGCCGATCGTGACGCCGGGAAGAACGGTCGCGTTCGCGCCGATCCACACGCTGTGACCGATCACGACCGGCGCCGGGACGGTGCTGGCTCGCAGCTCGGGGTCGAGATCGTGGTTGAGGGTCGCGATCACGACGTTATGGCCGACGAGGGCGTCGTCGCCGATCGTGATGCCGCCCTGATCCTGGAACCGGCAGCCGCTGTTGATGAAGACCCGCTCGCCCAGGCGGATGTTCTTCCCGCAGTCGGCCGTGAACGGCGGGAAGATGCGGAACGAGGCCGGCACCTCGCGACCGGTGATCCGCGACATGATCTCGACCCGTTCCTCCGGGGTGGTGTACCGGGTGTTCAGCTCCATGCACAGCCGGATGGCCTCGTTCGCGAGGGCGTCCATCGTCTGCGCCAGATCGGTGCCGGGAAGCGCCGGCCGGCCTGCGTCCATCTGCGCGATGAACTGGTCCGTCTCCATATCGCTGCTCCTGATGTCTCTTGATGTCTTTGCGGTGTGGTGTGTCTGCGTGTATATGCCGTGCGGGGAATGTAAGGGGGCTCGCTAGGGGCTACCCGCCGACGTAGCCCATGTGCTCGGCGTTGTAACGATCACCGCGCACCCCGAGCCTCTCCACCAGCCGGTTGAGATCATCGAGCTCATCAGCCGAGAGTCCGACCTCAGTAGCACCGGCGTTCTCACGGATCCGCCCGGTACGCCGCGTCCCCGGGATGGGCACGATCCACGGCGCCTGCAGCAACAACCATGCCAACGCCACCTGCCCCGCCGTCACGCCCTTGGACACCGCCAGAGCCTCGACATGATCCACCAGCGCCGTATTGGCCTCCAGGTTCTCAGGATCGAAACGCGGAATACGGGAACGAATATCATCCGCCCCGAACGACGCGGCCCCCGCCACCGTGGCGGTGAACACCCCCTTGCCCAGCGGGCTGAAGGGCACCAGCCCGATCCCCAGCTCCGCCAGCGTCCCCAGCACCTCGCCCTCGGGATCCCGCGTCCACAACGAGTACTCGCTCTGCAACGCCGTCACCGGGCACACCGCGTGCGCCGCCCGGATCGTCGGCCCCGAGGCCTCCGAGAGCCCGAAATGCCTCACCTTGCCCTCAGCGATCAACTCCCCCACAGCGCCGGCGACCTCCTCGACCGGCACCTGCGGGTCCACCCGATGCTGATAGAACAAGTCGATCACGTCCGTGCGCAGCCGCTTCAGCGACCCCTCCGCGACCCGGCGGATCTGCTCCGGCCTGCTATCCAGGCCCGCGCTCCGGCCGTTCTCGATCCGCCACCCGAACTTCGTGGCGATCGTGACCTGATCACGGATCGGCTCCAAAGCCTCCCCCACCAGCTCCTCGTTGACATAAGGCCCGTACACCTCCGCGGTGTCGTAGAAGGTCACCCCCTCCTCGACCGCCGAACGCAGCACCGCGATCATCTCCTGACGGGTCCCCGGGTTGGGGCCATAACTCTGGGACATGCCCATACACCCCAGCCCGACCGCCGAGACCTCCAAACCCTGCCCCAGTACCCGCGTATGCACCTCAGACCTCCCGCCTCTCCGGTAGGCCTCCCAGCCACCGACCGTGTTCGTGCCCTCAGGCTACGGTCAGTCGGCATCTCGAGGGATGCCCTGCCAGGACACCCCTCAGCGGAAGCTCCAGCGCCCCTCAGGCTCGGGCCGGCTGTGCCACGGACGCGAAGGGGTAGTCGATGTACCCCTCGGGACCCGGCGTGTAGAAGGTGGCCGGGTCCGGGGTGTTCTCCGGCAGGCCGTCGCGCCACCGGATCACCAGGTCGGGGTTGGCGATGATGGGGCGCCCCACGACGACGGCGTCTGCCACCCCCTCGTCGACGATGTGCTCCGCTTCCTCGAGAGCCGTGTTCGCCCCGAACCCGCTGTTGAGCAGGAACGCGCCGTTGAAGCGATGCCGCAGGTGAGTCACGAGGTCGCCGTCGACGGCGGCATGCAGCACCGACAGGTAAGCCAGCCCCAGGTCGTTGACGCCGTCGATCAGGGCGTCGTAGGTGGCGGTGACGTCACCGTGGTCCACCTCCGGCACTCCCTGGATGTTGTGCTCCGGGGAGATGCGCACGGCGGTGCGCCCGGCGCCGATCTCCTCGGCCACCGCCCGGATCACCTCGACGACGAACTTCGCCCTGGCCTGCGGGGATCCGCCGTAGTCGTCGTCTCGCCGGTTCGTGCCGGGGCTCAGGAACTCGTGCAGGAGATAGCCGTTGGCGCTGTGCAGTTCGACGCCGTCCATCCCCGCGTCCACGGCCCGGCGGGCGGCGGAGACGAACTCGCCCTTGACCCGCACCAGGTCCTCGGCGGTCAGCGGGCGGGCAGGGACCGTTGCCTGCTTGCCGTCGTAGGTCCGGAGGTATGCCTTGTCCGTAGCGGTGGCTCCGGGGGCCTCCGGCTGGGCTCCCCGGGTCAGTCCCGGATGGGTCACGTGACCGGCGTGCATGATCTGCATGACGAGGAGCCCGCCCTGGTCATGGACGGAATCGGCCACACGGGCCCACGCGGCCTGCTGCTCGTCGTTCGTGATTCCCGGCTGTCCCAGGAACGCCCGGTTGGTGAAGGCCGGGAACGCGCCCTCGGTGATCATCAGGCCCGCACTCGCACGCTGGGTGTAGTACTCCACGTGAAGATCCGTGGGCACGCCGTCCTCACCGGCGCGGGAGCGTGTCAGCGGCGCCATGACCACGCGGTTGCGCAGACGCAGTTCGCCGGCGTTCAGGGGATCGAACAGATTCGGCACGGTATACCTCCAGGCAGTTGCGGACCAGGTCCTTCCGCCCATCGGTAGCGCGCTGCCGCCGGATGCTATTCCGCGATGTGACGAACGAGTCAGCCCGCCCGGCGGGCCAGCACGAACCCCTGGCCGTAGGGCTCCATGACGGGGGCCCGGAGGGTGGTCGCCGTCGTCGTCCACCCCGATCGCTCCGCGATGGAGCCGAGTTCCTGAGGCGGGTGGAGCCAGGCGGTCATCGTGCCGCTGGTCCCGTACGCGTTGACGATCTCGCGAGCCCCGGCGCCCGACTGGAACCCCGTGAGCAGGATGCCGCCAGGCGCCGTCACCCGGGCGAGCTCTGTCAGCGCCTCCGCGAGTTCCGGGTAGTCGTAGTGGATCAGGGAGTACCAGGCGATCACACCGCCGAAGCTCGCGTCCGCGTAGGGGAGATGACGCAGATCGGCGACCCGGAAATCGATCTCCGGCTCCCGTCGTCGTGCTTGGCCGATCATCCCCGACGACAGGTCCACCCCCTGGGGCGAGACCCCGCGGCTGCGCAGCTCCTGGATCATGCGGCCGTTGCCGCACCCCGCATCGAGGACCCGGTGATCGGAGGTGGCCAGGACCTCGTCGCAGAAGGCGCCGATCATGGCCCGGTCGACGGGCTGCTCCACCCGGAGGTCGGGAAGAAGGGCGTCGTAGGCGGGGGCGGCGTCGTCGTAGACCGCACGGACGCGTTCGTGGTGGGACATGCCACCACTATGCCCGTGTCCGTCATCCCCGTGCCCCGTCATGACCTCCTTCCAGAGGGGACGGCCGGGCTCCTGACAGGGGCGAACGAAAGGTGATGCATCTCTCAAGCATTTGCGCAACTTGCAGTTATGGGGGCAAGCTGACCCATGTTGACCACTGGAGCCAAGGCATGCGACCTAGCGCTCAGCTCTGCCCGGATCATGGAGTCCTATGCCCGCCCCCCAAAACACTGCCGTCACCCCGATGCCGACCACCCAGCGTTTCACCTGGATGGACACCATGCGCGGCCTGGCGATCGTGCTGGTGATCCTGCGACACGGCTCCACCACGCTGATCGAATACCAGATCTTCCCGACGATCTGGTTCCAGGCCCTGCAGGACGTTCTGGTGCCGTTCCGCATGCCGGCGCTGATGCTGCTCTCCGGGCTGCTGCTGGACCGGGCGCTCAAGAAGAACCTGGGCCAGTACACGCTCGGGAAGATGCAGAACCTGCTGTGGCCGTATGTCATCTGGGCGGCGATCTTCCTGGGCGTCAGCAACGGCGGCGAGCAATATCTGGAGCCCATGGCCTGGGTCTCCACGTCCTACTTGTGGTTCATCTTCTTCCTGATGATCTACTTCGCCATCGCGCCGTTCATCAAGTTCCTGCCTGCGTGGGTGCCGGTGCTCGCGGCCTGGATCGGCTCGTGGTTCGAGCCCTACGCGGCATCCCTGCTGGGCCAGCTCCTCTATTTCGCAGGGTGGTTCTTCCTGGGCCAGCTGGCCTCCCGGCACTGGGATCTGGTCAATCGCCTGCTGCGTCCCACGCCCGCCATCATCGCGGCGGTGCTGGCCGCGTTCGGGGCCTACTTCTCGCTCACCTACCCGGCACGCATCGAGTACCGCGTGGAGATCGTCCCCTTCGCCATCGCGGGGATCATCGCGGCGATCACCCTGGTGAGGGCCATCCCCGACGCCCGGACGGGGTGGATACGCTTCATCGGCCGGACCTCGCTGGTCTGGTACGTGGCGCACATCCCGATCATGCTGGTCACGCGCCGCATCCTGGTCATGGCGGGCGTGGAGAATTTCTGGATCCACTACATCGCCGGCTGCACCATGGCCTTCCTGGGCTCCTGGGTCCTGGCCCGGCTCTTCCAGCGCGGAGCACCGTTCTCCTGGCTGTTCAAGGCCCCCTGGCCCAAGCCGAAGGCCCGCACGACCGCCTGATCCATCAGGTCGCCCGGGACGCCGGTCAGCGCCCCTTCTGACGACGACGGCCCGGTGCCCTGCTTTACGCAGGAGCACCGGGCCGTCGTCGTGCGCCGGCTGGCTACTGACCGTTCCGGGCGGCGATGCGGTTGTCCACCACCAGCAGGATCACCACGCCGATCAGGCCGGCCAGGCCTGCCATGAGCAGGATGCCCCAGTCGTCCCCGGGCGCGTGCAGATTGCGGTCGTCGTCCTGCCAGGGCCACAGCGAGCGGAGGGCGCCGATCATCAGGCCGGCCAGAGCGATCATGGTGCCGCGATGGTGGTGTTCCAGCAGCTTCTGCAGCGCCTTGACGATCACGATCATCCCCAGGACAGCGCCCAGCAGGAACAGGCCGAGGTAACCGAAGTCCAGGTTGTCGACGGCGCGCAGCGTGGGCTGGTAGATGCCGATGGTCAGCAGGATGAAGGAGCCGGAGAGACCCGGCAGCAACAGTGCGGATACCGCCACGGCGGCGGACAGGATGATGATCCACGGCTGCGGTTCCAGGGTGGTGGTGGGCATGGAGACCAGGAAGAAGGCGACCAGTGCCGCGCCGATGCCCAGCAGGACGTCGGCCCAGTTCCATCCCTTGCCCGCCAGGGAGAACGGCACCCATACCGAGCCCACGACCATGCCGAAGAAGATCGCCCGCATCAGCTCCGGATAGGTGGCCACCAAATGCTCCATGGGCCCGGCGATCAGCAGCAGCGCGGCCACCATGCCGATGACCACGGGGATCACCACGCGCCAGGCGACATTACCCATGTGCGCCTTGAACTCGGCGCTGCGGTCCGGGCCCAGCAACAGCGCACGGAAGGCCGAGATGACCTCGCTGGCGGAACCGATCAGGTCGTCGTAGATCCCGACCACGAGCGCCACCGTGCCACCGCTGACACCGGGAACGGTCTCGACCGTGCCGATCATGGCGCCGCGGACCAGGTTGCCGGGAACACTGGTGCGGCGCGTTGAGGCGAGCCCGCCTTTTTCGGCGGAGAGGGCGGGGGCAGGGTGAGACAAGGCAAGGGTCCTTTCAGATGGGTTCCCCACAGCGTAGCGGTGCCCCTCCCGCCCGCGGGGTGGATTGAGAGCGACCCCACCTCGCCTGTTGCGGGGCCGTCCGCCCGTTTCCGCGGAGATCCCCGCGGAAACGGGCGGACGGCGGCAACCATCGCGACGGTCTTGCGGCGGTCGCCTAGCGCGATCGCAAGATGTCGTACACGCTGGAGTCGTCGCGCCGGCCCATACCCTCCCGCCGGCCGCGGATGTAGATCTGCTCGGCGGCGGAGGCCAGGGGCACCGGCTGCTGCGCGGTCCGGGCGGCGTCGGTGACCAGCCCCATGTCCTTGACGAAGATGTCCAGGGCGGAGCGCACCTCTGCGTCCTCCCCCTCGAGCATGCGAGGGCCCCGGTCCCCGAGCATGAACGACGACGCCGCCCCGCCCTGCAAGACCTCCAGGCACTGCCGCGGGTCGAGCCCCATCGAGTCCGCCAGGGCCAGGGCCTCCCCCGCCACGGCGATGTGCACGCCGCACAGCAGCTGGTTGACCACCTTGAACCGCTGGCCGTCCCCTACGGTCGAGCCGACCACGGGCGCGTCGCCGGCCATCAGGTCCAGGAGTTCCTGAACCTTGGCGATCTCCGTGGCGGGGCCGCCCACCATGACGAGCAGGTCACCCGTCTTGGCGCGGGCCACCCCGCCCGACACGGGGGCGTCCACCACGCCGATGCCCTGCGGGGCCAGACGGGCTCCCGCCGCCTCCACGGCGCCCGGGCCCACCGTGGACATCACCAGCACCACGGCGCCCTCGGTGAGCGACTCCGCGATCCCGGCCTCCGCGGTGAAGAGCACCGCTTCCAGCTGCGCCCCGGTGGCCACCATGACCACCACCACGTCGCAGCCCTCCACGGCCTCCCGTGCGGTGGGGAACAGCGTCACACCGTCGCCGACGCGATCCGCCGCGTCCGGGGCGAGGTCGAAAGCGCTCACGGGCACGCCGTTGCGCCCCAGCACGCTGGCCATGGGCGCGCCCATGGCGCCCAATCCGATCCATGAAACCTTGGTCATCGCATTCTCCTTCAGTACTTCTGTATCCGACTTCTGTATCCGGTTCGTGTCTTCAGGTCGTGTGCTCGGCCCGTCGCCGGCGCGTCCGGGACGACGTCAGACCCGGTTGCGGCGCGTCGCCTCGGCCAGGACGTCGACGACGTCCGCCAGTGCCGTCTCGGTTCCCACGTTGCCGGGAAAGACGACGTACGGGCAGCCGTGAGCGGCCTCGTCCGCCTCCACCGGCATGAACTGGGAGATCTGTCTCGGGAAGAACTGCCCGGCCACCCGTCCGCGTCGCATGCCCAGGCCCTTGTGGGCCACCTCGTGGGAGGTGATGCCCCCCTTGGCGATCACCCAGGCGGGTTTGGCCTGCATGACCCCGCGGACCACCGTCACCACCGCGTCGGACACCGAGCGGGCGATCGCCAGCGACTCCCGGGGGTCGTCGGTGCGGATCAGGTCTCGGCTGGTATAGACCACGACGTCGGTTTCTCCCAGGGCCTCGACGGCCTCGTCGATGGCCCGTTCGAGGTGCGACCGCCGCTCGTCCGTCAGCAGCGAGGGTACGTCGAGCTCGATCTCGTGCAGCCCTCCGCGCTCCTTGACCACGGCGAGCTGGCGATTGGTCAGCCCGACGTGGGAGCCGACCACCAGCAGCCCGTGCTCCATGCGACCCGGCCCGATCTCTATGCCGGCGGGATCCAGGGGCTCGGAATGCTCGATTCCGGCCAGGGGCCGCACGAACGAGGGCCCGCACCGCGTGATGAACGCGCGCCCGGCGGCTTCCTGGCGGCCCAGCGCCTCGGCCACCACCTCCTGGTGGGCGTACTCGGTGCCGTTGACCACCACCCAGGTCCGCCCGGAGGCTCGGTCCAGGATCGCCGAGACCGCGTCCACGCCCGCGGCGATGTCGTCCAGCCCGATCGACAGGATCTCCTCGCGCCCCAGGGCACCCCCGGACCGTTCGACCAGGAAGTCCTTCAGGTTCGAGGAGCGGTAGCCGAAGGTGGCGTCCTGGGCGAAGTCCGTCTCGCCCACCTTGACCGGCTCGCCTTGCAGCACGGCCCAGTGGACGTCGTCGACGGTGTAACGCCCCGCCTCGAACATCGCAGGGGCGAAGAGGAAACCCGCCACCTCATGGCCACGGGCCTCCAGGGCGTCCGCAAGCCCGTTGGGCTCGGCGATGACGTGCCCCCGCAGCGTCGAGTCGCTGCGGGACACCAGGTGGGGCGGCGCCCCGGCGGGAAGCTCGTCCAGGACGGCGTCCAGCAGCTCCCGCTGCTGGACGAGCGCCTGGGATTCGTCCAGGGCTCGGCTGTTGGTGAGCACGAAGCACGTGGATCCCTCCGGCTCCAGCGCGGCCACGACGGGCGGCGCGGAGAGCTCCAGGACGACGTCGACGTCGTGCACGGCTTGCGACCCGGTGGGGTCGTCATCGAAAACGAAGAGTCTGCGACTCATGGGGCAACCTTTCACTCGGGTGGACGATCAGAGGACGGCGGAGACGAGGAGCCACATGATCCACACCACGATCAGGCCCGTCACGGAGGCCACGGTGGAGACCAGTGTCCAGGTCTTGAGCGAGGTGGACACGGGAACCGCGAAGTAGCGGCTCCAGATCCAGAACATCGAGTCGTTGACGTGACTCAGCCCCATGGTCCCAGCGCCGATGGCGACGGCGACCAGAGCGATCTGGACCGGTTCGAGCGACATGGAGGTCAGCAAGGGCGCCACCAAGGGGGCGGTGGTGAGCATGGCCACGGTGGCCGACCCCTGGGCCCCGCGGATCACGATGGCCAGCAGCCAGCCCAGGAAGATGATCGGCAGGCCGGTCGAGCCCAGGAGGTCCGCCACGGCTTCGGCCACGCCGGTCTCCCGCAGCGAATAGCCGAACATGCCACCGGCACCGGTGATCAGGATGACGGCGGCGACGGGCGGCAGGGCCGAGTTGATGACGTTCTCGACGTCGTCCCGGCTCCAGCCGAAGCGGAAGCCCAGGACGCCCGCCGCATAGATCACGCCGATCAGCAGGGCCACGTGAGAGGCCCCGACCAGGGAGAACACCGTCGTCAGCGGGTTTTCCGCCCCCAGCACGACGCTGAACGTGGTACCGCCCATGATCAGCGCGAGCGGCAGCACGATGGTCGAGAGCACCAGGAGCACGCTCGGCGTCCTGGTCGAGGTGACGCTCATGGCCCCGGTCCCGCCCACGCTCTGGAGGGTGTCGCTGGCGCTGACGGGAACGAAGTTTCGAGCGGCCAGGGGCTTGGCGACGAAGTGGGCGACCAGCCACATGGGCACGGCTGCGATCAGGCCGAAGATCATGACCAGGCCGATATCGGCGCTCAGGAGCTGCGACCCGCCCACGATCCCCGGGTGCGGCGGGACCACGCAGTGCACGGCCAGCATCGCGCCCGCGATGGGCAGCGCGTACTTGAGCATGCTGCCCTGCAGACGGCGGGCCACGCCGAAGATGATGGGGATCAGGACGATGAGTCCCACGTCCACGAAGACCGGTATGCCGAAGATGAACCCGGTGGCTCCCAGGGCGAACGGCGCGCGTTTCTCGCCGAAGGTGTTGAGCAGCCAGCGCGCCAGGACGTCGGCCCCGCCGGAGACCTCGATGATGCGCCCCAGGATGGCGCCCAGGGTCACGATCAGGGCAACGCTGCCCAGGGTGCTCCCCATGCCCTCGATCAGGAGGGGCGCGACCTCCGCCAGGGGGATTCCAGCGGCGAGCGCCAGGACCAGGGCCACGGACATCAAGGTGATGAACGGGTGGACCTTGCCTTTGATGATGAGTAAAAGGATCGCCGCTATCGAGCCGAGCCCGAGCAGCAGGAGAGTGGTAGTAGTCATGGACCTTCTCTTCGCATCACGGCCGGGCGGAAGACCCGGCGAACCGCGCTGATCAGCGGCGGCGGACGAACTCACGGTCCGGGTCGTCAGTGACACCGAACACAGATCAGATATCTGATCTGTGAGTAGTCTCGGGGAGTGAGCTGCGTCATGTCAATGCCCGGCCGGGAATCCATCAAGATAGAGGGAGAGCACATGAGAGCCTTGGGCACCCGGAACACTCGACGGCCAGGGGCGAGTAGACACAGAGAGAGCGGGGCAGTCACGTGCAACGACGCTCAGAAGTCGGCGTTGACGCCTTACTGGAAATGGTCACCGACGGCAGGCTGAAGCCCGGTGAGCCCCTGCCCTCCGAAGCGGAACTGGCACGGCAGTGGGGCATGTCCCGCTTGTCGGTCCGGGAGGCCCTGCAAGAGCTGGCGCGTTCCGGGGTCGTCACCGTGCGGCACGGAAAGCGCGGGCTGCTCAACGACGTCGGCAAGTGGTCGCCCCTGGATCCCAGGGTGCTGCAGGCCCGGGGACTCATGAGCGGCGACCCCCTGGACGTCCCGCGTCAGATGATCGAGGCCCGGCGGGCCATCGAGGTGGAGACCACCCGCCTGGCCGCGGAACGCGGGCCCGCCGAGGACATCGACGAGGTGGAACGCCAGCTCGGCATCATGCGGGAGACCATCGACACGGACTACGCCGCCTTCTCCCAAGCCGATCTCGAGTTCCACGCCGCTCTGGTGCGGGCCTCCGGCAACGTCTACCTCGCCTCGGCCTACGCTCCGCTGGAAGAGGTCCTGCATGTGGTGCGGATCAGAACCTCGGCTCAGGCGGACATCCGCCGCCGGGCGCTCGAGCACCACACGCGGATCTTCGAGGCGGTACGCGACGGCCGGGTCCAGGATGCCGGCGAGGCCATGCTCTCCCACATGGACCAGACCCTCGACGATGTCATCAACAACCTGGGTGCCGCCGCTTTCCGGTGACCGCGGCTCCCCGTTCCCGGCGGATCCACCTAGACTCTAAGGAAGGTGAGCATTCCGCCCCCAGGGCTCTCTACGGGCCCGACTCTCAGCCGTTAGCGCCGGAGGATCGCCATGTCAGAGCAGTCCGCACCCCCTGATCGGCCTCACATCGAGCCGCTGGAGCTGACCTTCCCCGATCGGGTGATCGAGACCCTGGAGAAACCGCCGGAAGGTCTGGTCCTGGTCACCGGCGCCACGGGTTACGTCGGCGGACGGCTCACCCCTCGTCTCGTGGCGGCGGGAGCCGACGTCCGGGTGCTCGTGCGCACCCCCGACAAGCTCAAGGACGTCCCGTGGGCGGGAGCCGTCGACGTCGTCCAAGGCGATCTGGACAACCTGTCCGACGTCATCCGGGCCTGCGAGGGCGTGGAGACCATGTACTTCCTGGTCCATTCCATGGGGAGCTCGGGTGCCTTCGAAGAGCACGAGGCCTCGATGGCGCACGTGGTCGCCCGCGCTGCCGCGGAGGCCGGGGTCAAGCGGATCGTCTACCTCTCGGGGCTGCACCCGGAGAACACGGAGCTCTCCACGCACATGCGCTCCCGGGCCAGGGTCGGGGAGATCCTCATGGCCCACCCCGTGCCCGCGGTGGTCCTGCAGGCCGGAACGGTGATCGGCTCGGGGTCGGCGTCGTTCGAGATGATCCGCCACCTCGGCGACCGGCTGCCCCTGATGCCCGCGCCCTCCTGGGTCAAGAACAGGATCGAGCCCATCGCCATCCGCGACGTCCTCTACTACCTCGTGCACGCCCTGGATCTGCCCGAGGGGACCAACCGGAGCTTCGACATCGGCTCCCGCGATGTGATGACCTACGCCAGGGCCATGCAGGAGTACTGCGAGGTGGCCGGGCGCCGTCGTCCGCTGGTCTTCGCCACGCCCCTGCCCGCGCCGAGGCTCTCCGGCTTCTGGGTGGGCATGGTCACGCCGATCCCGCTGGGTCTGGCCATGCCGCTGGTCCAGTCGCTGCGCGACGACGCCGTGGCCTCCGAACGCGACATCGACCGGTACATCCCGCTGCCGCCCGACGGGCTGGTGGACTACCGGAAATCCGTGGAGCTCGCCCTGGAACGCATCGAAGCCGACGAGGTCGAGAACGACTGGTCCGGAACCCACGACCTCATCTCCCTGGACACCGCCTCGGACCCGCTGCCCTCCGATCCCGAGTGGGCCGGACGCACCGTGTACGTGGACGAGCGCGAGGCCACCGGGCCGGCAGCCCCCGGCGATGTCTGGAAGGTCATCGAATCCATCGGCGGGGAGAACGGCTGGTATTCATGGAAACCGGGGTGGCGCGTACGGGGCTGGATGGACAAGCTGGCCAGCGGCCCGGGCCTGAACCGGGGCCGCCTGAGCCGCAGCCGCCTGCGCGTGGGCGATCACGTGGACTGGTGGGTGGTCGAGAAGATCGAACCCGGCCATCTGCTGCGCCTGCGCGCCCAGATGCTCGCACCCGGCAAGGCATGGCTGGAGCTGCGGGTCGAGGCGAACGACGACGGAGGCTCGACCTACCACCAGCGGGCCATCTTCTTCCCGGACGGCCTGGCCGGCCAGGCCTACTGGTACGGCGTACTGCCGTTCCACGCCTTCATCTTCCCCACGATGGCCCGCAACATCCTGGCCAAGGCGACGACCGAGCACCCGGACCGGCCCGCCCCCGATGCCACCGGACTCAGGGAACGCCTGCGGCAGCTTCTCCCCTAGCGAACTAACCAAAAGCCTGCTTATGACTACTAAGCTGGAGACCGTATCGCCGGTCCGTTCCGTGAACGGCCGTTCCCCGGTGACGGGGGCACCGGCGATCGAACAGCCGAGAAGACTGCCCATGAAGCAGAAGCAGGTCAGGAGAGGAGTGTCCGATGAACTCACGACAGGATGAACATCAGGAACGTACCGACCAGCTGGTGTTCCAGAACCCGGTCACCCGCTACGAGGCGATCGAGCCTCCCAAGCAGGATCAGCCCGAGCCGGGACTGGACAAGGATCTGGAGCCCAAGACCGACCGGGGCGAGTTCTCCTACCGGGGCACGGGGCGGCTCAACGGCCGCAAGGCCCTGATCACGGGCGCAGACTCGGGAATCGGCGCCGCCGTCGCCATCGCCTTCGCACGCGAAGGCGCGGACGTCGCCCTGAACTACCTGCCGGCCGAGCAGGAGGACGCCGAATGGGTGCGGGACGCGGTCAAGGACACCGACAGCAAGGTGGTCCTGCTCCCCGCCGACCTCTCGGACCATGACGCGGCGGCGCAGCTCGTGGAGCAGGCGGTCGAGCAGCTCGGCGGCCTGGACATCCTGGTCAACAACGCCGGACGGCAGATCGCGGTCGAGGACGGCCTCGAGGCGCTGACCGACGAGCAGCTCGAGGACACCTACAACGTCAACGTCTTCGCCATGTTCCGGGTGACCCGTGCGGCGCTCAAGCACATGCCCGCGGGGTCGTCGATCATCAACTCGACGTCGATCCAGGCCTACAAGCCCTCGCCCCCGTTGCTCGACTACGCCTCGACCAAGGCCGCGATCAACAACTTCAGCAAGGGACTGGCCGAGCAGCTGGCGCCCCAGGGCATCCGCGTCAACGCCGTGGCCCCCGGACCGTTCTGGACCCCCTTGCAGGTCAGCGACGGCCAGCCCAAGGACAAGCTGCCCAACTTCGGGCAGGACACGGGCCTGGGCCGCGCCGGACAGCCCACGGAGATCGCGCCGGCCTACGTCTTCCTGGCCTCCGCGGAGTCCAGCTACGTGATCGGCGAGACCTTGAACGTCAACGGAGGCATGCCCACTCCGTGACCACCGCCCGCTGGTCGTGACCTCGCCCCGTCCGCTCACCGGAGCAGACGGGGCGAGGTCACATTCAGCACCGGTGGCTAGTGTGACCTGAGACATACCGAGCAGCAGAAGTCGAGCAGCAGAAGGAGACCCATGAGGGCACAGCGGATCAGCGGATCCATCGCCTACCACGCCGAAGGACCGTGCTGGTGGGCTGCGACGGGGCGCCTGAGATTCGTGGACATGCTCCACGGAGCGGTCGTCGAGGTCGACGACGACGGCGACCACCGCCGCCTCGATGTGCCTTCTCAGGTGGCCGCGGTGATCCGGCCGCGCCTGGGCGGAGGGGCGATCGTGGCCACCGAATCCGGCATCGCGCTGGGCCGGGCGGAGGACCTCTCCGATCTGACCGAGGTCGTCTCGCTGTTCGACGACCCCGGGATCCGCAACAACGAGGGCCACTGCGACCCGGCGGGCCGGTTCTGGATCGGCACCATGGCCTACGACCAGGCCGAGGGCGCGGCCACCGTCTACCGATGGGACGGCCCCGGCCACGAGCCCGCCGTGGGCTGGGGCGACGCCACCGTGTGCAACGGCCTGGGGTTCAGCCCGGACCACACCCTCGCCTACTGGAACGACACCCCGACCGGGCAGATCACGGTCATGGACTACGACGCCGATCGCGGTCCCGTCGATCCCCGCCCGCTGGTCCGCGTGCAGGAGGGCAAGGGTCTTCCCGATGGCCTCTGGGTGGATGCCGAGGGAGGGATCTGGACCGCGATGAACGGAGGTTCAGCGGTGCATCGTTACACGCCCGAGGGCTCGCTCAGCGAGGTCGTCGAGCTGCCCGTCACGCAGGTCACGGCCTGCACGTTCGGCGGGGAGAACCTCGACCGGCTGTTCATCACGACCTCCCGCGAGAACCTCCCCGATCACGCGGAGCCCGAGGCCGGCTCGATCTACATGGTAGAGCCGGGCGTGCGGGGCCTGGCGCCGCTGCCGTTCCGGGGCTGACCGGAGCCACCCAGTTCTCCGCTGAGTAGTGAGTTGAGCCGCCCATCAGCTTCGATGGGCGGCTCAACTCACCACTCGACGGAAGGGTGTGCCGTTACTGACCGGGAACGGCTTCTTCGATCAGCGGCGGAAGGTTCTCGGCCGTGTAGATTGCGGCCTGCGGAGACCCGAGCGAGTACGCGTCCGAGATATCGCCGTCGATCACGATCGCACGGCCCTCCTGGACCGCCTGGAGTTCCTTCCACTGCGGATCGTCGGTGATCTCCGTGGAATCGATGTAGATCGGGAAGGCCACGATCAGGTCGGCCTCCATCTTGTCGAGTTCCTCGCTGGAGATGTCGGCGGAGAATCCCAACGCGTCGACCGGGAGCTCCTGCACGACGGGGTTCTGCACGAATCCGAAGCCCTCGAGGGTATCCACCCGGTTGCTGCCCTCGATGTAGGCGCCCCAGCCCTCGCTGGTCTTCGTAGCCGCCGTGACGGTCTTCCCTTCCCAGCCGGGGTGCGACTCCGCCACCGCCGTATTGGCGTCCTCGACCTCCTGTCGCAGTTCCTCGCCCTTCTCGGGCACGCCCAGGGCGGTCGAGATCATCTCGACCTGCTGGTCCTGCGTCGTCAGGTAGCTCTCGCCGCCCTCCGGGATGCCGATGGTCGTGGCGATCTCGGACAGACGGTCGTAGCGGTCCTTGTCGCCGCTGCTGCGGACGTCGAGGATGAGGTCGGGCTCCAGCGCCGCGATGGCCTCGTAGGAGGGCTCGAGGGTCTCGATGATCTCGGGGGACTCGTCGTACGCGCCCTCGGCCCATGGCCCGACGCCGTCGCCGCCGAACGCCAGCCAGTCGGAGGCCCCCACAGGCTGTACGCCGAGCGCCAGGGCGGTTTCGGCATCGGCCCAGCCGAGAGCGACCACGCGCTCGGGGGCCTCATCGATCGTGACATCGCCGAACGCGGTCTCTACGGTCTGCGGGAAGGTTCCCTCCACGGCGGAGCCGGATTCCGCGCTCTGCGCGTCGCCGTCGCCTCCCGAGGCGCATCCGGTCAGCAGCAGTCCGAGCGCGGCGAATCCCGCCAGTGCCCTTAGGGTGAGTTTCATCATCAGGACCTTTCGTTGTCCACGCTATGTGGCGCTGCGACTTGGTACGGTGAGCCCGGCTTGCGCCGCCCCGGCCAGCTCTTGGCGTCTGTTCAGGCCGATACCAATCATCGCTTAGGTTAGTCTAAGCTAACCGGGTGATGGTGAATACGATGTCGCCGCCCGCTTCCGAGAAGGAGGCTGCCGCGGCAACGGAGCCGGCCGGAGTGCCACGGCGACTGGCCGGGCTCCTGGTCGCCCTGGCCTGCCTGGCGCTCGTGATCGTGCTGAGCCTCATGCTCGGCGCCCGGGATGTTCCCCCCGGAACCGTGTGGAGAGCGCTGACCGGAACCGCGACCGGCATGGATGCCGACGCAGTGGTCGATCTCCGATTGCCGCGCACCGTCCTGGGCCTGTGCGTGGGCATGGGCCTCGGTGTCGCCGGGGCGCTCATCCAGGCCGTCACCCGCAATCCACTCGCGGACCCCGGCATCCTCGGGGTCAACTACGGCTCCGCCTTCGCCGTGGCACTGGGAGTGGGCGTGCTCGGCGTCACCGCCCCGGCGGGATACGTCTGGTTCGCCTTCGGCGGCGCGCTCGTCACCACGGTGGTCGTCTACCTGATCGGCTCGGTGGGGCGGGGGTCGGCCAGCCCCGTCCGGATCACCCTGGCCGGGGTGGCGATCGGCGCGGTGCTCTCCGGGATCACCACCGCCCTCGTCCTGGCCGACCCGGTGGCATTCAACCGCATGCGCGCCTGGGAGGCCGGTTCATTCGCCGATCGCGGGTGGGAACCCGTCATCGCGGCCGCCCCGTTCGTGGTGATCGGGCTCGTCCTCGCCGTCTATCTGGGCTCCTCCCTCAATGCCGTCGCGCTGGGCGACGATCTGGCCCGCTCTCTGGGCGCGAAGGTCATCCGCACGCGCATCCTCTCGCTGATCGCGATCACGCTGCTCGCCGGCGCGGCCAGCGCCATGGCCGGGCCGATCGCATTCGTCGGCCTGATGATCCCCCACGTCGCCCGGTGGATCGTCGGGCCGGACCAGCGGTGGATCATCCTCTACTCCATCCTGTTCGCCCCCATCCTCACGGTGGCCGCCGATGTCCTCGGACGTCTCGTACTGCCCACCGGCGAGATGCAGGTGGGCATCGTGACCGCGTTCCTGGGCGCACCCGTCCTGATCGTCCTCGTACGCCGGCACCGGGTGAGTGCGCTATGACAGGACTTGCATCCCAGAACAGCCCCGAGGTCTCACCGCAGGCCGGCCGCGACGGGCATCTCAGCTTCCCGGTGCCCGGAGGGGCTTTCCGGGTCCACCGCCGTTCCTTCATCGTGGGCCTCGTCGTCACGGCGTTGACGCTGCTCCTGGCGCTGGTCGCACTGGGTAGCGGGGACTATCCGCTCAGCATCCCCGAAGTGCTCACCGCGGCGTTCACCGACCAGGGGTTCGCGAGCAAGATCGTCCTGGAGTGGCGCCTGCCGCGCGTGCTGGCCGCCGTCGCCTTCGGGGCGGCGCTGGCCGCCTCGGGGGCGCTCTTCCAGACGCTGACCCGCAATCCCCTGGGCTCCCCCGATGTGATCGGCTTCTCGACGGGCGCCTACACCGGGGCGATCGTGTCGATCACCCTGGTCGGCTCCACCTTCCTGAGTGAGTCCGTGGGTGTGCTGCTGGGCGGGCTGATCACCGCCCTGGTCGTCTACCTCCTCGCCTGGCGCGGAGGGGTCCAGGGCTTCCGGCTGATCATCGTGGGCATCGCGGTGACAGCGGCGCTCAGCGCCGTGAACACCTACCTGCTGCTGCTCGCGCAGACCGAGGTGGCCATGGCGGCCTCGATCTGGGGCGCCGGGTCCCTCTCCCTGGTCGGCTGGTCCGACCTGGCACCCGCCCTGCCCGCGCTGATCGTCCTCGGGGTCCTGACCGCCCTCGTCGTCCCTCCGCTGCGCCAGCTCGAGCTCGGCGACGACGCCGCGCATGCGCACGGCGTCAGGACCGAGCCCACCCGGCTCGCGGTGCTGGCCGTGGGCGTCGCCCTCATCGCGATCACCACCGCGATCTCGGGGCCCATCGCGTTCATCGCACTGGCCGCACCCCAGATCGCACGCCGGATCACGCACAGCCCGGGCACGCCCGTCGGCGCCGCCGCCACTGTCGGAGCACTGCTCCTGCTCGCCGCGGACACGGCCGCTCAGCACCTCATCCCGGGATCGGTCCCGGTCGGCGTCGTCACCGTCGTCATCGGCGGCGTGTACCTCGTCGCCGTTCTCGTCCAGGAAGCACGAAAACAACTATGACCCAGCATCTTGAGAATTCCGCCGTGACCCAGCCCCCGGCTGCGGAGCCGAGGCTGCGAGCCGACGACGTGACCCTCGCCTACGACAAGCGGGTGATCTCGGAGAACCTCTCCGTGGACGTCCCCGACGGATCCTTCACGGTGATCGTCGGGCCCAACGCCTGCGGCAAGTCGACGTTGCTGCGAGCGCTCTCGCGCCTGCTCCGCCCGGCTGCCGGAAGCGTGGTCCTCGACGGCAAGGCGATCTCGTCCTACGGTGCGAAAGAGACCGCCAAGATCGTGGGGCTGCTTCCGCAGAGCTCCATCGCTCCGGACGGCATCACCGTGGTCGATCTCGTCGCCCGCGGCCGCTACCCGCACCAGGGCCTCATCCGTCAGTGGAGCAGCGCGGACGAGGCCGCCGTGGAGAACGCCATGGAGGTCACCAACGTGGCAGCCCTGCGCAACAGGCTCGTGGACGAGCTCTCCGGCGGACAACGTCAGCGCGTCTGGGCGGCCATGGCACTCGCCCAGCAGACACCCATCCTGCTGCTGGACGAGCCCACGACCTTCCTGGACATCGCCCACCAGATCGACCTGCTCAACCTTTTCGAAGACCTGAACCAGGCCGGAAACACCCTGATCGCCGTGCTGCACGATCTGAACCAGGCCGCCCGGTACGCCACGAACATGATCGCGATGAAGGGCGGGCACGTCCTCGCGCACGGTGCGCCGAAGGACGTGGTGACCGCCGACCTGGTTCATGAAGTCTTCGGGCTGGAGTGCCTGGTGGTCGATGACCCCGCCACGGGCACGCCGCTCGTGATCCCGAAGGCACGCGTGCGCAGCGCACCCTGAACCACCCCTGTCGACCACAAGGAGCACTATGTCCCGCCCATCCACCGGCGCCTTCGAGGCCGAGGTGATCGCCGTCGAGGATCTCAGCCCCAGCTTCCGCCGCATCACGTTCGGCGGCGGGGGCATGGAGGACTTCGGCATCCCCCATCACCCTCGCGACCAGCGTTTAAAGATGATCATCCCGCCCCGGGGCGACAGCCCGGCCTTCGATCTTCCCGGTTTCCTCGCCGAGCAGGAGGAGAGCGGGATCTCCTGGTACCAGGCGTGGCTCCAGCTGGACCCCTCGGTCCGGGGGACCATGCGCACCTACACCGTGAGGGAGTGGCGCGATGCGCCGCGCGAGCTCGTCGTCGACATGGTCCTGCACACCGACGACGACGGCCACAGCGGGCCCGCCTCCCGCTGGGCGCTGGAGGCCGAGCCCGGGAGCAGGCTGCACGTCCTCGGCCCCTCCAGGCACGGAGAGCCCACCCTGGGAGGCATCGAGTTCGATCCCGGCAACGCCCGCCACATCCTCCTCGTCGGCGATGAGACGGCAGTGCCCGCCATCGCCTCGATCCTCGATCACATCCAGGACGCCGAGGTCACCGGGCAGGCCGTGCTGGAGGTTCCCACGGAGGCCGACATCCAGGAGCTCCCGGGCCCCGCCGGGTTGGAGGTAGTCTGGCTGCCTCGCGGAGACGCACCGGTCGGATCGCTGATCGAGCCGGCTGTCCGTCGCGCGGTCAGCGCCGAGCGCGTGTCCGCGCCCGGCAGCGACACCGCCACCGAGATCGAGGACGTCGACATCGACCGGGGGATCCTCTGGGAGGTGCCTGCAGCGCTCACCAACGCCGCCCACGACAGCGGGTCCGACGCCGAGGCCCGGGAACGTCCCTTCTACGCGTGGATCGCCGGCGAGGCCGCCGTCGTGAAGAGCCTCCGGCGCTATCTCGTCCGCGACATCGGCGTGGATCGCGGCCAGGTGGCCTTCATGGGCTACTGGCGCAGCGGTCGAGCCGAGGGCGAGTAGCCGGCGGGCTCCGCCAACGAGGCCACGGCGGGATCACGGGCATGATCGCGGGCGGGCGGTCAGCCGAGCAGTGCGGCGTACCGGTCGATGTCCACGTTTCCTCCGCTGAGCACGATGCCCGCGCGTTGGCCCGCGAGGTCCGGTGATTCCAGCACGCACGCCAGCCCGAGCGCGGCGGTGGGCTCGACCACCAGCTTCAGGTTGTGGGCGATCAGCCGCATCGCCTGGACGATCTGCTCCTCGGAGACGGTGCGGGCCTCCACTCCCTCCCGCCGCATGATGGCGAAGGTCAAGGGGGACAGCGCCGTCGTCTGAACGCCGTCGGCGATGGTCCTCGGGACGTCGATGCTCACGATCCGTCCTTCGGCCAGGGAGCGCTGGGCGTCGTTGCCGGTCTCGGGTTCGACGCCGATGATCGCCACCTCACGCCGATGGGCGTGGGCGGCCAGTGCCACCCCGGAGGTCAGGCCCCCGCCGCCCAGCGGGGTCACGACGACGTCGAGGTCCGGGACCTGCTCGCACAGCTCACGGCCGACCGTGGACTGGCCGGCGACGACGTCGGGGTGGTCGAACGGCGGGATCAGGACGGCGCCCTCCCGCTCCGCGATCTCCCGGGCGATGCGGACCCGGTCCTGGGTGTAGCGGTCATAGTCCACCACCCGCGCTCCATACCCCTCGGTGGCCGCCCGCTTGATCCGCGGGGCGTCCTCCGGCATCACGATCGTGGCCGGCACGCCGGCCAGCTGTGCGGCCAGGGAGATCGCCTGGGCGTGGTTTCCGGAGGAGAAGGCGACCACGCCGCCGGCTCCCGCCTCCTGGGCACGGCTCACGGCGTTGTACGCCCCGCGGAACTTGAAGGCACCGGCGCGCTGCAGATTCTCGCACTTGAAGAACAGCTGCGTGCCGGTCAGGGCGTCCAGCCGCGAGGAGGTCATGACCGGCGTGCGATGGGCCACCCCGTCGAGGCGAGCGGATGCGGCGTCGATATCGATCTCGATCATGCGTACGCACTCCTCCGTCTTGAGCCACCGTCTTTGAGACATCACCCTTGGGACACCACCGGACGGCCCCATTATCGCCGCCCGCTGCCGTGACGTGCTGATGACCGTCAACAGGCCCAGGAGATGGTCATCTGCACGTCAGCGGCGATGCATCTCCATCCGGATCAGCTTCGGTCCGGTGGAGGCCTGCGGCAGGACGGAGGACTCCTGGAAACCCGCCGTGCGGAGCAGCCTCATGGAACGGGTGTTGGCCCGGTCCACGTGCACCACCAGGGTGAGACGGCGCGGCAGGGTGTTCACGAGTTCCCTGAGCGCGCCCTTGGCCAGCCCTCTCCCCCACCAGCGCGGGTCCACCCAGATGCCGATTTCCAGGGCCCCCTGGCGGTCCTTCTCCGCCGTGACCAGGCCCGCTCTCGACGTCGTCGTCGCATGCCCCGACGGGGTGAGGATGACCCACCATCCACCGGCGGAAGCGGAGTTCGTGGCCCTGAGCCCCTGCGCGAATCTCCTGGAGGCCTTCTGCGGCGACCATGGGCGACCGTCACCCACATAGGCGACGACCGCGGGGTCGGCGGCCAGGGACTGGAACCAGGGTTCGTCTCCGGCGACCACCGGGCGCAAGGCGACCGGCGTGGACCCGCCGCTGCTCCAACGTGAAACTGACACGGTCACCCCTGAGACGCTCGGCGGACTACCGGCCGGCACGGGGCTACGGTCCCTGGCCGACCGTCGACACCTACGAAATTACCGAATCTCGGCGACGATCGGGAATGCATGACACGCCCGGGCGGCTGCGGATGGTCGGGCAACCAGTAGAATCGACGGCATGTCTTCTCCCATCGCGATGATGAAGCCCTGGACCGCCCGCTGACGGCGGCACGGTCCACTCCCCTTTCGATCTGACCTGCTCCGCCGTCCAGGAACCCTCCGGGCGGCGTTTCGTCATGCCCGGATCCGCAGACGAAGCGAAAGCGCAGATCCTTGGACAAGACTCACTCAGAAACAACGAACGCAGATCTCCGGCACGCTCAGCTCGATAACGGCGATGCGCCGGCCGCCGGTGCGGCTGCGCATGTCGGCGCGCGTGGCCTCACCGTCGTGCGCGGGGGCCGCGTGGTTCTCGACGGCGTGAACGTCACCATCGCGCAGGGCACCCGCTTGGCGGTGGTCGGCGAGAACGGCCGGGGCAAGACCTCGCTCCTCCACGCACTGGCGGGAGTTCTCAGCGCCGGATCCGGCTCCGTGACCCGGGCTGGAACCGTGGGGCTCTCCCAGCAGGTCCTGGAGGCCGGCAACGACGAGACGGTGGGAACCGTGATCGCCGCGGCGACCCGGGCCTCACGGGAGGCACTTCGCGCCCTCGACGAGACGGCCGAGCAGCTGGCCCGGGGGAACCCTGCAGCCGAAGGGCTCTACGCGGACGCCCTGGAGGCGTGCAACCGGCTCGAGGCCTGGGACACGGAGCGCCAGGTCGATATGGCCCTGCAGGGCCTGAACGCCTGCCGGGACCGGAGCACGCCCCTGGGGAGTCTCTCCGTGGGGCAGCGGTACCGGGTGCAGCTGGCGTGTCTCATGGCGGGCGACTACGAGACCCTGCTGCTCGATGAACCCACGAACCATCTCGACTCGGCCGCCCTGGAGTTCCTGGCGGACAGCCTCCGGCACCGCCGGGGCGGATTCGCGGTGGTGACCCACGACCGCCGGCTCCTGCGGGAGGTCGCCCGGACCTTCCTGGACCTGGATCCCAGCGCCGATGGGCGACCCCAGCTGTACTCGGGCGGCTACGAGGGGTGGCAGGAGGCGAAACGGGCGGCCCGCGCCCAATGGGTCCAGGCCTACGAGGCCCAGCAGGCCGAGCACCGGCGGCTGGCCGATGCGGTCGTCGAGGCGCAGGACCGCCTCAGCACCGGATGGCGGCCCGAGAAGGGTCACGGCAAGCACCAGCGGCAGTCTCGCGCACCGGGCGTCGTCCAGGCACTGCGCCGACGGCAGGCCGAGCTGGAGGCGCACCGGATCACCGTGCCCGAACCGCCGGTGCAACTCGCCTGGCCGGAGCTGACGACCCGGCGGGGCCTGCCCATCATCAGTGCCCGGGGCATCACCCGGGAAGACCGCACCCGTTCATCGGTAGACCTGAGCATTTCCGGCGGCGATCGCCTGCTGGTCACCGGCCCGAACGGGGCGGGCAAATCGACGCTCATGGCGATGCTCGCCCGGGACCTCGAACCGAGCACCGGAGAGGTCGGGCATCTTTCGGGGGCTCGCGTGACGCATCTCAGCCAGGAAGTGCCCCGCTGGGACCCGCGGCAGACGGCTCAGGAGGCGTTCACCGCTCACGTGCAGCGCCTTGTCGTGCACGGCCGCCTGAGGGAGAAGGAACGTATATCCCTGACGGCTCTGGGGTTGCTGGACTCCCGGGCCAGGGCGGCACCCATCGGCGGGTTGTCCCAGGGACAGCGACGCCGGCTGCACCTGGCGATGGGGCTGGCCGAACGGCCTGACCTGCTGATCCTGGACGAGCCCACCAACCATCTGTCGGCGAATCTGGTGGACGAGCTGACGCAGGGGTTGCTGACGACCCCTGCCGCCGTCGTCGTCGCGACCCACGACCGGCAGATGCTTGCCGACCTAGCGGCATGGGATCGGCTCGAACTGGGGTGAGCGGGAGTCGGGTCAATCGCCCGCCGGCGCCGGCTCCACGGTTCCCGCGAGGGCCTCCCCCTGTCTGCGCTGTGCTCGTCGCCGCTCCTCCTCACGGCTGGGAAGGCCCACGCGAACCGCGATCGCCCCGGCCAAGATCACGCCGGTGCCGATGAGGAACGCGACGAGGGAACCGTCGAGCAGGCTCGCCCGCGCTCCGGCGAGAATCTCTGCGGTGTACTGCGGATACTCCCCGGCGACTTGCACGGCCGATGCGAACGAGGTCTGCAGCGCGTGCGTGACCTGCTCGCTGAGGCCGGCGGCGTCGGGATCCGCGGAAATCCTCGCCGAGACGGCTGCCGAGAAACCGCTCGCGAGCACAGCGCCGAGCAGTGCCTGCATCACGGCGCCGCCGAGGTCGCTCTGCAGATCCGAGGTGGCCGAGGCCATCCCCGCCCGGTGCACGGGAGTGCTGCTCGTCAGCGCGCGGCGGGAGGCCGTCATCACGAATGTCACGCCGAGACCGATGACGAAGAAACTGGTCCCGACCAGGGCGTACGGCGAATGCTCGCGCCAGAACAGCATGCTGACCATGGCCAGCAGCAGGAAACCGTATCCGATCAGCATCGTGCTTCTCGTGCCGAGTCGCCCGACCGCCTTCGCCGACAGCTGCGCGGCGAGGAACAGGCTCAGGACGGCGGGGATCACCGCGAACCCGGCTTCCAGCGGGTTGTATCCCATCACGCTCTGCATGAACTGCTCGCCCACGAACAGCGCTCCTCCCAGCGTGCCGACGGCGATGAGCCCACCCACCGCCGGGAGCCAGAACAGGCGCTGCCGTGCCACCTTCAGGTCGAACAGCGGGAAACGGGCCCGCACCTCCCTCCATCCGAACAGCGCGAGCAGAACGACGGCGGCTGCGAGCAGCACCCCGCCCCGCACCGATCCGCCGGGGGCGAAGACCATGCTCACCCCGAGCACCAGGCAACCGAGTGCGGCAGCCGAGAGCAGGCCGCCGGCATGGTCGACGGGATCGCCCGACTCCCCCACGTGCGAGGGCACGAAGAGGAGGACGAGCACGAAGGCGACGACGGCCACCGGAACACTGAGCATGAACACCCACGGCCAGGACGCGAAGGTGAGCACCACGCCGGCGAGCACGGAGCCGGCGATGGTTGCCATGCTCGACACGCTGGACCAGAACGCGATCACGCCTGTGCGCCCCGGCCCCTCCGCCCAGAGCGCGGAGATGAGGGAGAGGGTGGTCGGATAGGCCATGCCGCCGGCGAGACCCACCAGGACCTGTGCCACGATGAGCGCCTCGACCGACCAGGACAGGCTCGAGAAGATGCCGGCAAGCACCGTGCAGGCGATGCCGGCCAGCAGCATCTGCTTACGGCCGTAACGATCGGCGAGAGCGCCGAGGTAGAGGACGGAGATCGACAGGCCGAGTCCCGTGGCGAGGGCGACCAGATTGAGTGCGGTCTGGGAGGCATCGAACCGCAGGCCGATCGAGGGCACGGCGATCCCTGCGACGACGGTGTTGATATTGCACACCACGGCCGCGACCAGCAAGGCGGCCAGGACCCAGCGCGCGCGGGGCGGGGTCTCAGCCCGAAGCGTCTCCATGGTGTCCTTCCGGAACTGATCACTCATTCCGGGGAAATCCTATAAGTGCCGTGGGCCGGGACCACAGCCCCCGCCGTCAACCGGTGAGGGCGGCATCGATCTCCGCGGTCGCTGGGGCGGTTGCCGGGCCGGATCGGGTGACGGCGAGGGCGGCAGCCGCGTTGGCCCGCCGTACCGCTTCCGTCAGAGGGGTCCCGGCCGCGAGCGCGGCGGCGAGCACCCCGGTATGGGCGTCACCGGCGCCGTTCGTATCCACGACGGCCACCGGGTAGCCGGGTACGAAGACCGGCTCGTCGCCGGAGATATAGGTGCCCTCGGCGCCGTTGCGCAGCAGCACGGTACCGCGGAGGTGCCCGGCCAGGAGGGACAGCAGCCCTGCCGGGTCAGCGGGGGGCCTGACGCCGAGTCGTCTCGCGGCCAGCCCGGCCTCCCGGGCATTCAGCGTCCAGATCGAGGCGTGCTCCTTCATGACCTGCCAGGCAGCGTCCGGGATGTCCGCGATCAGGGGCGAGGGATCGAAGACGATCGTCGCCTGCGGGTGCACGGTGGGCACCCATTCCTCCAATGCCGCACGATTGCACTCGTGCAGCAGCGAGTATCCCGACACGCAGATGACGTCAGTCGCGCGGGTTGGGGTGCTGCGCAGGTGCCTCGCTCCTGCGAGCCCTTCCGCACCGACCGAGGTGACGAAGGTGCGCTCCGCGTGCTCGTCGACCATCGCCACGCTGAAACCGGTGTCCGGTTCCGCCAGCGGGGCGGACGGCACCCTCACCCCTTCGGCTGCCAGCGCATCCGTCACGATACGGGCGAACGGCCCGCTGCCCACGGCGCCGAGGTAGAAGACCTCGGCGCCGTCGCGACGGGCTGCCGCCATCGCGTTGAACCCGCCGCCGGCGGTGATCCGGGATCCCGTCGCGAGCACGTCACCTCCGAGCGGAGGAAGCGCGGGAATCTGCATCACGACATCGACGATCGCCTGTCCCGCGTGCAGGACCCTGCCTTTCGCCGTCGTCGCGGTCATCGGCGCCGCCCCGCTTGCGCCGCATCCGGCGCCCGGCGTGCACCGCCGAGCGCGAGGTAGCCGAGGAACGCCACGGTGAAGGTGATCACCCAGCCCAGCCCGTTCTGCCCCGGCCACGTGCCGTGCAGGGGGCCGACGAACCACGGCGCGTCGGTCGGGCCCGCGAGGGTGAACAGATACCCGCTCACGATCGCGACGGCCCAGACTCCGGTGGCCCGCCATTCGACGCCACCCGTGTACCAGAAGGGCGAGCCCGGGGAGAGGTCGAGCAGATCGTCCCCGCCGTAGTCGCGCCGGCGGATCATGTCCGCGATGAAGACACCCACCCAGGCGGTGATCGGCACGGCGAGGAGGACGATGAAGGAGATGAACGGGTCGTAGAAGTTGTCGGCGATGAGCAGGAAGTACACGGCGCCGAGGGTGGTGATCACGACGTCCAGGAACACCGCGTACACCCGCTTGATGCGGATGCCGAGGGTCAGCGTGGTCAGGCCCGCCGAGTACACGGACATGTGGTTGCTGACCAGCAGGCCGCCGAACGCCGTGATCAGGTAGACGACGGCCAGCCAGCCGGGCATCACCTCGGTGACCGCCCCGACCGGCCCGTTGGCAGCCGCCGCGATCTTCGGATCCCCCGATCCCAGGATGCTTCCCAGCGAGATCAGCAGCACCAGCGGGATGCCGGCCCCTGCGGCAGCGCTCATCACCAGTCGCCCGGCGGGGACGCGGTCGCCCTGGTAGCGCGACATGTCAGCGCCGGCGTTGGCCCAGCCGATTCCCGTTCCGCCGGCGATCGTCCCGATGCCGACGATGAGCGCTGCGGTCGATCCGGCCGGCGCCGCGAAGACGGGCTGCCAGTCGATGCGGGTGAGCAGGTACACGGCGACGACGATGTTCAGCGCGCCGAAGACCCACGTCGCCCACTTCTGGATCACCATCAGCGTGGCATGCCCGAGTCCCGACACCAGCACGGTGCAGAAGACGAAGACCGCGATGCTGACGAGGGCGATGACCGGAACCTGCTTCGGGTCGCCGTCGGTGCCGAACAGCAGCGCGCTCATCGCGATGAGCGCGAATGAGGCTGTGGCGGTGTTGACCGTCTCCCAGCCGAGCCGGGAGGCCAGGGAGACCAGGGTCGGGCCGATGTTGCCTCGCACTCCGAAGACCGCCCGGGAGAGCGTGAGGCTGGGTGCATGTCCGCGACGCCCGGCGATCGAGATGACCCCAACGAGCGCGAACGAGCCGAAACCGCCGGCCGCCGCGGCGATGACCGCCTGCCACAGGTTGAGCCCGCCCTGGATGAGCGAGATGCCGAGCGGCAGCCCCAGGATCGAGATGTTCGCGGCGAACCAGGCCCAGAACAGCTGCATGGGGCGACCGGAGCGCTCGGCCGGGGGCACCGGCTCGATACCGCGCTGTTCGACTGCCCCCAGCCGGGCCGGCGCGATAGGAGGGGTGCCCTCGATGGGCTGAGCCGGGGCGGAGCCTGACATGGCGCTCTCCTTCGTTCAGGTGTTCAGTGCCTCAGGCGGCAGCGTGGCGCAATCCGAGCAGGCCGTCGACGAGCGTCCGCAGATCGAGATCGTTGATGGACAGCACCCGATCGGCGACCTCTCCGGGCCAGGCGTGCCGGCCGTGCAGGGCACCGAGCACGGCGCCGGCCATCGCGGCCATGGTGTCCGTGTCCCCGCCGAGCGCGGTGGCATGCAAGAGCGTGGCGTAGGGACCGTCACCGAAGCGGGAGATGAGCGCGAAGACCGCGGGCACGGACTCCTGCGAGGCGACCGAGGTGCCCACGACGTCCGCGACGAACTCCAGCGCCGCTGCCGCATCGAGGCCGGCGACCGCCTCGGCCGCCCAGCGGATGCGGGGGCCGACGGCGCCTCCGGCCGCCCAGTTGCCGGTCCCGGCGAGCGCGTCCGCAGCCTCAGCCGCCACGGCGACCACGTCGGGCATCGTGGCGTCCGGGTGCTCCAGGGCGTAGGAAACAGCCATCCCCACCGCGGCGGCCGCAGAGAGACCGAGGCCGGTGTTGTGGGTCAGCCGTGAGGCATCGGCCACCGCCGGGAGCAGCCTGTCGGGAGGAAAGGCGATCCCTACCGGCGTGATGCGCATCGCCGCTCCGTTGGTCGTCCCGCCGCGTCCCGGGTCGTCCTCCGGCGTGGCACCGCCCTGGATCGCCGCGATCGCGGCTTTGGTGGACGGGCCGAGCAGATCGCGGGAGCCCTTGGCCTCCATCCCGCGTTCCCAGTCCGCCAGCGCATCGGCGAACCCGCGGGGCTCGATCCGGCCGTCTCCGGCGATGAGCAGCTCTCCCAGCAGCAGTGCCTGCTCGGTGTCGTCGGTGATGGTGCCAGCGGGCATCAGGGGCGCGATCGGCTGGTCGGAGACCGCGTCCACAAGGCCGCGGATCGTGCCGTAGGTCCGCGCGATCTGCTCGCGGCTCATCGACTGGGTGGGCATCCCGAGAGCATCGCCGATCGCCAGCCCCAGTAACGCCGCCTCGGCGCGATCATGCAGTGACGGGAAACGACTCATGCGGGTGCTCCGGACCTGGTAGTGCGGCGGACGTGCTCCGGGTAATCCTATAAACGGCGCAGGCCGGCAGATAGCGGCCACGAGGCAGTCAGGACTCTTTCCCGTCCGTCCCCCGATCCGGGCCCTAAAAACCCTCCGTCTCACTTAGTGTGTAGCTATGGCGCAGCTGCATGAACTGGTGACTCCGGGGTCCATCCGACTCAATGTTCGCGCGCGTGACTGGCGAGAAGCGGTCCGGGTCGCGGGGAAGCTGCTGACGAACGCCGGCGCGGGGACGCCCGGGTATACGGATGCCATGATCGAGAACGTCCGCGACCACGGCCCTGCCATTGTGATCGCCCCGGGTTTCGCCTTCGCCCATGCCCAGGCCCCCGCCCTGGTCAAGCACACGGGTATGGCGTGGGTCCGGCTGAAGAAGCCCGTGAACTTCGGCAGCGACGTCAACGATCCCGTCGTCCTGATCGCGGCGCTCGCCTCGGCCGGCAGCACGGAGCACATCCAGGCCATGCGCCAGCTGGTCTCCGTGGTCGGCAACGAGTTCACTCGCACCCGTCTTGAGTCGGCGGTGGACGTCGAGGAGTTCCTCTCGGTGCTGGGCCGCGTCGACAAACGGTGACCTGAACGGTCCGTGCTTCTCAGGGCGCAACGGCGCCGGGGATGAACTGTGAGAGCCACCGCCGCAGGTCGGGATCGCACGCATAGACATAGGTGCCCCGCATCCCGCGGGTCAGCAGCACCGAGTAGATATTGGAGATGTAGCGCAGAAGGTCTTGATCGGTGGTGATCTGCTGCCGCATCCGGTTGTTGCGCTTGCCCACCTTGTCCTTGTAGTCGGCCCGATGAACGACGAGTTCCCCGGCATCCGGGTCGAAACCCAGATCCGGACCGATGACGACCCCGGCGTAGTTGAGGTCGTAACCCTGGACGGTATGGATCGACCCGACCTCCTCCACGGAATTCTTGGAATTGATCCAGTCGGTGTCCGTGGAATTCCATCTCAAAGCGACCCCATCGATCTCGATGTCGTATGCCTGGGGATCCTTCCGGCTGCGCCACTCCCAGGCGTGTCCGGCGACCACGCGTGCCAGGCCACCCTCCCGGTCCCGCGTCTTAAATCACTAGAGCATAATTGCAATGGACTCGGAGGCCTGTTACGGTTTTTTTGGCAAGCATCCCATTCGGAGCACTAGTGAGGAATAAATTCGAATCGCAAAACTTTCCAGCGCAGTCGCTGAATCCGTCCTTGTTGCCTAGTGACAGCACCCTCCGCCATGGCGAAAAATAACCAAGGGCATGGGGAGCTTGGAATCTCAACTCAAGATTTCAATTCCAATCTAGACCAGGATGGCCTAGAGACCTGGGGCAACCTCACACAGGGCAGCGGGACGAAATTATGAGGACCGTCAATGACCCTGAATTCACCGGCGTAGGCATGAGCCAGCTCAGGACGATCAACTTCCAGACTGATAAATGGATCGGCGAGGGAAGGGAACCGCATCTCCAACCGATGGTACTTCAAGAAGTGAAATGTTTTCCATATCACCAGTAGAACTGGCCCTAGTATCCTTCTGGATATTAGGGATAGTTCTCTTCGCAATCCTAATACTTCCAAACAGATTAATATCCAGGCCTCGAAAATTTATCACACTGTTTGCTGTACTTGCCCTCCCAGTCCTGGGTACCACCATAGTAATTATGATATGGATTTCATCCCCCACAGGTAGTCCGAATATAGACCTCGATAGTCCTGCCGACGATAAAACCTAAACCGAAAAATATACACCGCCCTAGTTGACGGCGCGAGGCCGAAGATCTTCTCGGTGATCTCCTTGAACCTCTTGGTCAGCGTCCCGTGCGCCTGGGCGGCCAGCTGATGATCCTCGGATCGCGGTCCCCGGCCCGGGTGATGTCCCCTTGGGTGAAGTCAAAGGACTCGACGCTAAAGCTGGTCATACTTGGTGCTCCTGCCCCGCGCCTTGTCCACGGGATACTTCTCCCGCGTGCGTTCGAGCTTCCTGAGGATGACCTCCTCCGGATCAACCGAGGACACGACCCGCAGCACTCATGTCCGTCTTCCACCCCGCCCCTTCCGGCGACCCCGCGGGCCCCGATAGGCTGCCGAACGGACTGACCATTCCGACTCACCCCAGGAAGCAGGCTCCTCACATGGCACAGGTAAAGACCTCGGACGGTGTCAATCTCCACGTCGACGACGCCGGCGGTGAGGGTCTGCCGGTGGTTCTCATCCACGGTTGGCCCCTCTCCGGCGCGGCCTGGGAGCACCAGGCCCAGGCGCTGAAAGCAGCCGGGTACCGTCCCATCACCTACGACCGCCGTGGTTTCGGCAACAGCGACAAACCCGCTGGGGGCTACGAGTACGAGACCCTGGCCGCCGACCTGAAGTCCGTGCTCGAGACTCTCGACCTCGACCGGGCCGTGCTGGTCGGCTTCTCCATGGGCGGAGGCGAAGTGGCGCGCTACATCGGCAACTACGGCACGGATCGCATCGCGGCCGCCGTGTTCGCCGCCGCCATCCCTCCGTACTTGGAGAACACGGAGGACAACCCCGACGGCCCGCTCACCCAGGACGTGGCCGAGGGGATGGAGAGCGGCCTCAGGGCCGACCGCGAATCGTTCTTCGACGAGTTCACCACCAACTTCTTCAGCGCCAACGGCACCCTGATGGTCGACGAGACCGCCCGCCAGGCCGCGATCGCCCTCGCCCGGCAGTCCGATCAGACGGCGGCCCTGGGGTGCATGGAGGCGTTCGGGACCACCGACTTCCGCGAGGATCTCCCCAAGATCGACGTACCCACCCTGATCGCCCACGGCGACGCCGATGCGATCGTGCCGCTCGAGGGTTCGGGGCAGCGGACCCACGAGGCGGTCGCGAACAGCCAGCTGCACGTGATCAAGGACGGGCCCCACGGCATCACCGACAGCCACGCGCCTGAATTCAACGAAGCCCTGATCGGCTTCCTGGACGGTCTCAACACCTGATCCGGTTACTCACAACAAAGGCACAGCCTCCTTACGGTTTGCCGGGCGTAGCATCAGCGCGTGAGCGCGGATGCGAAGACTTCTGGGTCCGGGCCCTGGTCTGACCGACTGGGCCGGGCTGCCACACGCGGACTCCAGTTCCTGATCCTGGCCGCGGTGGCGGCCCTGGTGGTCTACGCGCTCCTGGCGGTCAAGGTCGTCGTCCTCGCGCTGCTGATCGCCTTGATCCTCGCCTCTGCCGTCCGCCCGGTCGTCTCCTGGCTGGAGCGGCATGGCTGGCCGGGATGGGCATCGGCGATCCTGGTGTTCCTCGCCCTGATCGTGGTGCTCGGCGGGATCACCACGGGCGTCGTCTTCGGCATCCGGAACGGCTGGTCCGATCTGATCAGCGCCGCCTCCTCCGGATGGCAGCAGCTCCAGGACTTCGTCCACGACAGCCCTCTGCCCATCCCTGTGGATGCCGACACCGTGAACGCCGCGCTGTCCCAGCTGCAGGGTGCGCTCACCAGTCCCTCCGCGGAGCAGAGCGCCCTGACCGGCATCTCCGTGGCCTCGGAGGTGCTGGCGGGCACGCTCCTGATGCTGGTGACACTGTTCTTCTTCATCATGGACGGACCGCGTCTCTGGGCTTTCGTCCTCAGCTGGTTCCATGGTGACGTGCTCGAGAGGATCGCGGCCTCCGGTGAACGGACGGTGCGCACCCTGGGCGGCTACACCCGCGGTATCGCGCTGATCGCCACGGTGGACTCGCTCCTCATCGGCCTGGGCCTGTGGATCCTCCAGGTTCCCCTGGTGATCCCCCTGACGGTGATCATCTTCATCACCGCCTTCATCCCGATCGTGGGCGCGCTGGCAGCCGGGGCGCTGGCCGCGCTCGTCGCCCTGGTGGCCAACGGGCCCATCACGGCGTTGATCGTGGTGGCCATCCTGATCATCGTCCACCACCTCGACGGCTACTTCCTGCACCCCCTGGTCATGGGCAAGGCGGTCCACCTGCACGGACTGGTCATCCTTCTGGCGCTGTCGGCCGGGACCTTCCTGGGCGGGGTGGCCGGTGCCGTGCTCGCCGTGCCCCTGACCGCCGTCGCCTGGTCCGTGATCAAGATCTGGACCGGCCGCGATCACGATGAGCCCGGCACCGCCGTCGTGGAGAACGGGACCGACGACGAGGCAGGGCCGGCCCCTGCCTGAACACTCCTGCGTCTCAGGCCGTCACCGTCTCCTCACGAGCCCCGATACTCCGTAGGCTGTGACCATGGCGACGTTGCATGAACTCGTGACCCCTGACTCGATCCGTCTCGACGTGTCCGCGGGCGACTGGAGGGAGGCCATGCGCGCCGCCGGGGCGCTGCTGGTCTCCGCCGGGGTCAGCGACGACTCCTATACCGAATCGATGATCCGCAATGTCGAGGAGAACGGGCCGTACATCGTCGTCGCCCCCGGGATCGCCTTCTCCCACGCCCGGGATGAGGACAACGTGCACCGCACCGGGCTCTCCTGGGTCCGGCTCCAGGAACCGGTGAACTTCGGCCACGAGTCCAACGACCCCGTCGTCCTGGTCGCAGCCCTGGCCGCCAGGAACAGCTCGGCGCACATCATGGCCACCAAGCAGATGGCCGCCCTGCTGGATGATCCCGAGAAGCGCGAAGCCCTTCGATCCGCTGCCACGCCCGAGGACTTCCGGGCAGCCCTGCAGTAAAACCCTGCGGTGCCGGGCCGGTTCCCCACGCCCCCGGCGGCCGGGGTCCACCCGCCTCAGCTCGGCGAAAAGACCGGTGCTGTCTACCTATGCGCCGTCACCGCGTTGGATCCAAGACCACCTTGATGCAGCCGTCCTCCTTCTTCATGAATTTCTCATAAGCCGCGGGAGCTTCCGATAGCGGGATGCGATGGGTGGCCAGGTCTTCCAGGCCGAGCACGTCCTCGCCCTGGAAGACGATCTCAGAGAGTTCATCCGTCCACTGGCGGACGTGGCACTGCCCCATCGCGATACGCAGCCCCTTGTCGAAGATGTCCTTGAGGGGCATTGGATTGGCATTACCCGCGTAGACGCCGCTGACCGACACTGTCCCGGAGCGGCGGACGCCCTGGATGGCAGTGAGCAGGGCATCGAGGCGATCGACGCCCGCCTTCTCCATCATGGGCCGGGCCACCACGTCCGGAGCCTTGCTGACCGCCTTGACCACCGTTTCCGCCACTGGATTGCCGTGGGCCTCCATGCCGACCGCATCCAAGGTCGAATCAGCACCACGACCGTCCGTCAGGTCGAAGATCGCTTCCGACACGGAGTCGACCTTGCGCAGGTCGATCACCTCGGCTCCCCATTTCCTGGCAAGCTCCAGACGTTCGTCCACCATATCGACGGCGATGATCTTCCCGGCATTGCCCTGCTGACGAGCTGAACGTACGGACAGCTGGCCCACCGGCCCCAGGCCGATTACCGCCAGGGAGCCGCCTTCGGGGACATCGGCCCACTTCACTCCCTGCCAAGCAGTGGGCAGGATGTCCGAAAGATAGAGGGCTCGCTCGTCGGCGAAACCATCCGGGACCTTGACCGGACCGAAATCGGCATGCGGCACGCGCACGTACTCCGCCTGGCCACCGGGCACCTGCCCGTACATCTTGCTGAACCCGAAAAGAGAAGCACCGGCCTCGAAATCGGTATTCTGCGTTGTCTCGCACTGAGCGAAGAAGCCCCGCGCGCACATCCAGCACCGGCCGCACGAAATGTTGAAGGGGACCACCACCCGGTCGCCTTCCTTGAGAGTGCCCACGCCGGAACCGACCTGTTCCACGGTGCCCATGAACTCATGGCCCAGGACATCACCCTGATCCATGTACGGCCCGAAGACGTTGTACAGATGAAGGTCTGAGCCGCAGATCGCTGTAGAACTCACCCGGATGATCGCATCCGTGGATTCCTGGATCTGAGGGATGGGGACGTTGACTACCTCGACCTTGCCGGGGGCCTGCCAAGTCAGTGCACGCATGTCTGCCTCCTCGTGTCCGCCACGCTTTATAAGCGTGGCTTACTAGCGTGTCACAGCATGTTGTCGTGGTCCAGGTCTCCCTCCAGGCCGCGGTGACTGGCTGCTCCCTCCCTCTAGCCCACCGGGCGGCAATGTATGGCCCGGCCCCGGGGCGGGCCATACGATAAGAGGCATGGCGACGCTGCACGAACTCGTGACCCCTGACTCGATCCGCCTCGATGCTGAGGCGGGCAGTTGGCAGGAGGCCGTCCGCGCCTCCGGAGAACTGCTGGTCTCCGCCGGGGTCAGCGACGATTCCTATACCGAGTCGATGATCCGCAATGTCGAGGAAAACGGGCCGTACATCGTGGTCGCGCCCGGTTTCGCCTTCGCCCATGCCCGGGCCGAGGACGACATCCATCGCACCGGGATGTCCTGGGTCCGGCTCAGGGAACCGGTGGCCTTCGGCCACGAGTCCAACGATCCCGTCTCCTTGATCGCGGCGCTGGCGGCACCGGATTCCACGGAGCACATGCAGGCGATGCGCCAGCTGGCCACCCTTCTCGGCAAACGGGCATCCCGCCAGGCCCTCGACGAGGCCACGACGACCGAGCAGTTCCACGCCGCACTGGACACCGGGAAGGAGCCGGAGGCCCAGGCGGCGCGTCCCGCTCCCGCGACGGCGGCCGGTGCGGCCGGTGGCGAAAGCTCGCGGAGCGCTCGCAAGACCAAGGACCACATCCTGACCGTGTGCGGCAACGGGCTGGGCACCAGCCTGTTCCTGAAGAACACTCTCGAGCAGGTCCTGGACCAGTGGGGCTGGAGCCCGTACCTGACGGTCGAGGCCACGGACACCATCTCCGCGCGCGGCAAGTCCAAGGACGCCGATCTCATCATGACCTCGGGTGAGATCGCCCGGACCCTGGGCGATGTCGGCATCCCGGTGAAGGTGATCTCGAACTTCACCAGCACCGAAGAGCTCGACGCCGCTCTGCGCGACTCCTACGACGTCTGACTCCGCGCCCTTCTGATCCACCCTCCTCCGATCGACACGTGACAGGACAACGATGAACTGGTTAGTCGCGATCGCAGAATTCCTGGTCAACGAGATCCTCTCGGTGCCGGCTTTCCTGATCGGCATCATCACCGCCGTCGGGCTGATCGCACTGCGCAAGAGCACGGGGCAGGTGGTCGGCGGTGCCATCAAGGCCACGCTGGGGTTCCTGCTGATCGGGGCCGGCGCCACGCTGGTCGTGGCCTCGCTCGAACCGCTCGGCGTGATGATCCAGGGAGCCACGGGCGCCCAGGGCGTCGTCCCGACCAACGAGGCCATCGCGGGCATCGCCCAGGCCGAGTTCGGCGGGCAGGTGGCGTGGCTGATGATCCTGGGCTTCGTGGTCTCGCTGCTCCTGGCCCGGTTCACCCCGCTGCGGTACGTGTTCCTGACCGGCCACCACGTGCTGTTCATGGCCACCATGCTCACGATCATCCTGGCCACCGCGGGCTACAGCGGTGCACTCGTGGTGGGCGTGGGCGCGCTGCTGCTGGGCATCCTGATGGTCTCCCTGCCCGCCCTCGCCCACCCGTGGACCCGGCGCATCACGGGCGACGACAGCATCGCGATCGGGCACTTCGGCACGGCGGGGTACATCGCGGCCGGCGCCACGGGCCGGCTGGTGGGCGGCAAGAGCCCGTCCTCGGAAGACCTGAAGCTGCCCGAGGGACTCAGGTTCCTGCGTGACTCCATGGTGGCCACCGCCCTGTCCATGGCCCTGATGTACGTGGTGCTCGCCATCCTGTTCATGGCCCGGGCGGGGACCGAGGTCGCCTTCGAGGCCTTCGAGGGCGGCGCCGCCAACGTGGGGAACTACCTCATGACCTCGGTGACCTACGGCCTGCAGTTCGGCGTGGCGGTGGCGGTGATCCTCTTCGGCGTGCGCACCATCCTGGGCGAGCTCGTCCCCGCCTTCCAGGGGATCGCTGCCAAGGTGGTCCCGGGTGCGATCCCCGCGCTCGATGCGCCGATCGTGTTCCCCTACGCGCAGAACGCCGTGCTGCTGGGCTTCATCTCGAGTTTCGCGGGCGGTCTGGTCGGGCTCGTGGTGCTGTCCACCTGGCTGAACCCGGCCTATGGCATCGCCCTGATCCTGCCGGGGCTGGTGCCGCACTTCTTCACGGGTGGCGCAGCGGGTGTCTTCGGCAACGCGACGGGCGGACGGCGCGGCGCCGTGGCCGGCGGTTTCGTCAACGGCCTCATCATCACGTTCCTGCCGGCGTTCCTGCTCTCCGTCCTGGGCACCTTCGGCGGCGAGAACACCACGTTCGGCGACGCGGACTTCGGCTGGTTCGGCCTGGCGGTCGGCTCGGCCGCCCGGATCGGGGAGATCGGCGGGCTGATCCTGATCGTGCTGATCGGCCTGGTGGTCCTCTTCGCCGCGATCCTGGTCCAGCGCAAGCTGGTGGATCGGGGCTGGGACCCCTCGCCGGCCCGGCCGCGGCCCGGGGGCGACGACGAGCCCGCACCGGCAGTGCCGTCCCAGAGCTACGCCAAGATCCCGCCGCCGGCCGGCGCACCCGCGCCGCCTCCGCGCGAGTAGCGGGCGACGCCATCAGTGACGTGCGAATGACCGTGGTTCCCCGGTTCCAATGGTCATTCGCACGTCAGGGAGGCGCTGCGGACCTGTTGCCTCCGGCCGTCCCGCGGTGTCCGTGGTGTGGGTTACATTGACTGCATGGCTCGGTTCAGCTTCCTGGAATGGCCGGTGGTGCGGCAGCTGCGCACCGCCGATTCCACGGCACGCAGTTCCGCGACCGTCTCCGAGCACACCCGGGAACTGACCTCCCGCAACGCCACCGCCGACCGGGTGGTGCAGAGCGTATGCCCGTACTGCGCCGTGGGATGCGGGCAGAAGGTCTACGTCAAGGACGAGAAGGTCATCCAGATCGAGGGGGACCCGGACTCCCCCATCTCCCGCGGCCGTCTCTGCCCCAAAGGCGCCGCGAGCGAGCAGCTGGTCAACGCCCCGGGCCGGCAGTACCGGGTCCTCTACCGCGCACCCCGGGCCACTGAATGGCAGAAGCTGGACCTCAGCCAGGCCGTGGACATGGTGGCCGAGCGCTTCATCGAGTCCCGGCGCCGCAAGTGGCAGGACCAGGACGACGCCGGCCGGCGCCTCCATCGCACCATGGGCATCGCCTCCCTGGGCGGGGCCACCCTGGACAACGAAGAGAACTACCTGATCAAGAAGCTCTTCACCGCGGCCGGGGCGATCCAGATCGAGAACCAGGCCCGCATTTGACACTCCGCCACCGTTCCCAGTCTGGGAACCTCTTTCGGCCGCGGCGGCGCCACCCAGTCGCTGCAGGACATGGCGAATGCGGACTGCATCGTCATCCAGGGTTCCAACATGGCGGAGTGCCACCCGGTGGGATTCCAGTGGGTCTCGGAAGCCAAAGCCCGTGGTGCCCGGATCATTCACGTGGACCCGCGGTTCACCCGGACCACGGCCATCGCCGACAAGCACGTCCCGATCCGGGCCGGCTCCGACGTCGTGCTCCTGGGCGCCCTGATCAACTACGTCCTGACCCATGACCTGTGGTTCGAGGAGTACGTGCGCGCCTATACGAACGCCTCCTTCCTGATCAGTGAGCAGTTCCGCGACACCGAGGACCTCGAGGGCCTCTTCTCCGGCTACGATCCGTCGACCGGCAAGTACGACCCCGCCTCGTGGGCCTACCAGCGGGAGCGCCGGGACAGCGCGCCGGAGGACGCCCAGACGGACCGGCCCGGAGACGCCGGTGCGCCGTCGGACGCCTCTGCTCACGACGGCTACGGGGACGGCGAGGCCGAAGGGGAATCCCACGGAAGCGGCGGCCCGCCCGCGGCCTCCGAGCCACTGCGGGACGAGACCCTGCAGGACCCCAGCACCGTCTTCCAGATCCTCAAGCGCCACTACAGCCGCTACACCGCCGAGATGGTGAGGGAGGCGTGCGGCATCTCGGAAGCGGATTTCGAGTACCTCGCCCGGTCGATCACCGAGAACTCCGGGCGGGAGCGCACCACGTGCTTCGCCTACGCCGTGGGCTGGACCCAGCACACCCTGGGCGCGCAGTTCATCCGGACGGCCTCGATCCTGCAGCTGCTCCTGGGCAACATGGGGCGCCCGGGCGGCGGCATCATGGCCCTGCGCGGGCACGCGAGCATCCAGGGCTCCACCGACATCCCCACCCTGTTCAACCTGCTTCCCGGCTATCTGCCCATGCCCAAGGCGGAGCTGGAGACGGTCCAGGACTACATCGGCGCCATCGCTTCCAAGCAGCAGAAGGGTTTCTGGGCCAACGCCGATGCCTACACCGTCAGCCTGCTCAAGGCGTGGTGGGGCGATGCGGCGCAGCCGGACAACGACTGGGCCTACGACTACCTCCCGCGGCTCACGGGCGCCCACGGCACGTACCAGACGCTCACGGAGATGCTGGCCGATGAGGTCGAAGGCTACTTCATCCTGGGCCAGAACCCCGCCGTGGGATCGGCCAACGGGCGGATGCAGCGCATGGCGATGTCCCATCTGAAGTGGATGGTGGTCCGCGACTTCAGCCTGATCGAATCGGCCACCTGGTGGAAGGACGGCCCGGAGATCGACTCCGGAGAGCTGCGCACGGAGGAGATCGACACCGAGGTGTTCTTCTTCCCCGCCGCCACGCACGTCGAGAAGGCCGGGACCTTCACCCAGACCCAGCGGCTGCTGCAGTGGCGCCACCAGGCCGTCTCACCGCCGGGAGACTGCCAGAGCGAGCTGGCCTTCTTCTACGAGCTGGGCCTGCGCATCCGCGAGCGCCTGAAGGACTCGGGGGACCCCAGGGACCGTCCGCTGCTGGACCTCACCTGGGACTACCCGGTGGACGACGACGGCGACCCCGATGCCCTGGCCGTCCTGGCCGAGATCAACGGACGGCACCTGACCGGACCTGATCGGGGGAAGCCGCTGTCCTCCTACACGCAGATAAAGGCCGACGGATCGACGGAGGGCGGCTGCTGGATCTACACGGGCGTGTACGCCGACGGGGTCAACCACGCCGCGGACCGGGTTCCGGGACAGGAGCAGGACGAGATCGCCGCCAAGTGGGGGTGGGCCTGGCCCGCCAACCGGCGGATCCTCTACAACCGCGCCTCGGCGGACCCCCAGGGCAAGCCGTGGAGCGAACGCAAGAAGCTCGTCTGGTGGGATGAGGCCGCCCGCAAGTGGACCGGGGACGACATCCCGGACTTCCCCGTGGATCGCGCCCCGGGCACGGAGGCCCCCGACGGTTCGGGCGGACCCGACGCCCTGGACGGCGACGACCCGTTCATCATGCAGGCCGACGGCAAGGGCTGGCTGTTCGCGCCCAAGGGCATGGTGGACGGTCCGCTGCCCGCCCACTACGAACCTCAGGAGTCCCCGGTCCGCAACCCGCTCTACGCGCAGCAGCCCAACGCCACCCGCGAGCTGTTCCCCCGGTGGGACAACCTGACCGCCGCCAGCCGGGGCGTGCCGGGGGCCGAGGTGTACCCGTACATGTTCACCACCTACCGGCTCACCGAGCAGCACACGGCGGGCGGCATGAGTCGGTGGCTGCCCTACCTCGCGGAGCTCCAGCCGGAGATGTTCTGCGAGGTCTCCCCGGAGCTGGCGGCCGAGCGGGGCCTGGAGCAGAACGGATGGGCCACCCTGGTCTCCCCCCGGGCGGCCATCGAGGCGAAGGTGCTGATCACCGAGCGGATGACCCCCCTGGAAAGCGGTGGCCGCACCGTGCACCAGATCGGCCTCCCCTACCACTGGGGCGTGGGCCGGGAGGCCGTGGTCAGCGGCGACGCAGCCAACGATCTCCTGGGCATCACCCTGGATCCCAACGTGCACATTCAGGAGTCCAAGGTGGGACTGTGCGATATTCGTCCCGGAAGACGCCCCCGGGGAGCCGCACTGGTGGATATGGTCACGGAGTACCAGCAGCGCGCCGGCCTGACCCCGCAGACGGGCAACGAACGCGTCACGGACCCGGCGCGGGAGCTGCCGGGCAGAGAATTGCCGGCCGGAGAGGAGGGGCAGGGATGACCGCCCAGCCAGGACGACAGGTGGCGAACCCCACCGCCGACGCCCACTACGAGCACCCGCATTCGCGCCGGGGGTTCTTCACGGACACCTCGATCTGCATTGGCTGCAAGGCCTGCGAGGTCGCCTGCAAGGAGTGGAACCGCAACCCCGCCGACGGCGACTACGAGATCCTGGGCTCCTCCTACGACAACACCGGCGCGCTGGGCGCGAACACCTGGCGGCACGTCGCGTTCATCGAGCAGGATCGCGAGCGCATCGAGCAGGCGCGTTCTTCCGGGCGGGCTCTGGTGGATCTAGGAATGCCCGGGGTCGGCCCGCCACCGGCAAGAACGGGTTCGGCGAGGACAGCACCGAGCGCTACGGCCTCGACAGGGGAGACGGGAGGGGCGCCGTCGTCGGAGGGAACGGCTCCCCCTGACTCGCCCGAGTTCCGCTGGCTGATGTCCTCCGACGTGTGCAAGCACTGCACGAACGCGGGGTGCCTGGACGTATGCCCCACCGGTGCCCTGTTCCGCACCGAGTACGGGACCGTGGTTGTCCAGGAGGATGTCTGCAACGGGTGCGGGACCTGCGTGGCCGGCTGCCCGTTCGGGGTGATCGAGCGGCGCACCGACGGCCTGGTCACCACCCCGCCGAGCCGTGACCTGCCTGCCAGCGTCAAGCGCCCGCAGACCGGCATCGCCCAGAAGTGCACGCTGTGCTACGACCGGATGAAGGACGACGAGACCCCGGCGTGCGCCAAGACCTGCCCCACCACGTCGATCAAGTACGGTCGCCGGGAGGAGATGCTCTCCACCGCTCGTGAGCGGGTGGCGCAGCTGCACGAGCAGGGCATGACCGAGGCCAGGCTGTACGGCGCCAATCCTGACGACGGCGTGGGCGGCACCGGCTCGATCTTCCTGCTGCTGGACGAGCCCGAGGTCTACGGCCTGCCACCGGATCCCAGGGTCCCCACCGCCGACCTCCCGCGCATGTTCAAGCGCGCCGGCCTGGCCATGGCGGGGATGGTCGCCGCCACGGCCACCGCCTTCGCCCTCGGGGGCCGCCGGTGACCGCCTCCGAGTTCGACAGCTACCGGCCGCCGGAACCGCCGCGTCGCCGTCGTCGCGACCGGGACCGCCGCTCCAAAGGGGGCGCCGGGAGCTGGTTCAAGCGCGGCGGCGACGGCGCCCGGGAGATGCCCGTGGTCCCCGATGCCGAGGTGGAGCCGTATACGTCCTACTACGGGCGTCCGGTCGTCAAGGCGCCGCCGTGGAAGAAGGAGATCGCCCTCTACCTCTTCCTGGGCGGGGTGGCCGGAGGTTCCGCGTTGCTGGCCCTGGGCGGCCAGGTCACGGACCGCACGGCACTGCGCCGCAACGGCAGGCTGGCCGCCCTGGGTGCTGCCGGTGCGGGCAGCCTGGCGCTGATCACCGACCTGGGACGCCCGGAGCGGTTCCTGAACATGCTGCGCACCATCAAGCCGACATCACCCATGAGCCTGGGCTCCTGGGTGCTGGCCGCTTTCAGCACCTGCGCCGGCGTGGCTGCGGCGGCGGAGGTGGACGAGCTCACGGCCGAGCGCCTGCCCCTGGGTCCCCTGCGCGCCGTGCTGAGGACGACGGCCCCGGTGGCGGGCGCGGGAGCGGGCCTTCTGGGGGCACCGCTGGCCGGTTACACGGCCGTGCTGCTCTCGGACACCGCGGTCCCCACGTGGAACGCCGTGCGCGAGGACCTGCCGTTCGTCTTCGTCAGCTCCGCCTCGCTGGCCGCTTCGGGTCTGGCCATGATCACCACTCCGGTGGCGCAGGCGGGGCCGGCGCGCGCCCTTGCCGTCATGGGAGCGGTCGGCGAGCTCGTGGCGCAGAACGTGATGGAGCGGCGTGCGGATCACGTGGCGGCCGAGCCCCTGCACCAAGGCCGTCCCGGGCGGATGCTCTCCTGGAGCGAACGACTCGTGGTGGCCGGCGGGCTGGGGACGCTGCTGGCGGGACGCCGCCGCTGGGCCGCGGTGCTCTCCGGCGCGGCCTTGCTCACGTCATCGGCCCTGACCCGGTTCGGGGTGTTCTATGCGGGCCTGGAATCCGCCAAGGACCCGCGGTACACGGTCGAGCCCCAGCGGCGTCGTCTGGAAGCCCGCCGGGCCGCGGGACAGACCGGCGATTCGATCACGACGGCGGGTTGAGGGACGGGTACCGCTGCCACCGCCGTCTACCGGATCGCCTACCGGACGCGGATCGCGCCGGCCTCCGCACCCTCCGCGGCCACGGTCTCACCGATCACCGGATGCCCCGGCAGCTCACCGACCACCAGCAGGCCTCCGGAGGTCTGAGCGTCGGCCAGGAGGAGCAGGTCCTCCTCACTGATGCCCGGACCCGCCTCCAGGTGAGGGCGCACCCAGTCGAGATTGCGCCGGGTGCCGCCGGAGATGAACCCGTCGCGCAGGGCCTCGGCGGCGCCGTCGACCAGGGGGACCGCCGACCGGTCGATCACCGCGTTCACCCCCGAAGCCCGGGCCATCTTGAACAGGTGACCCAGGAGGCCGAATCCGGTGACGTCGGTCGCGGCGCAGACGCCTGCCGCCACCGCCGCCTGTGAGGCATCGCGGTTGAGCTGGGTCATGGTCTCGATCGCGGCCTCGAACACCTCACCCGTCTGCTTGTGCCTGTTGTTGAGCAGCCCCAGGCCGATGGGCTTCGTCAGCGTGATGGGCAGCCCGGGCGCAGCGGCGTCGTTGCGCAAGAGGTGATCCGGACGGGCCGTCCCGGTCACGGCCATGCCATACTTGGGCTCGGGGTCGTCGATGGAGTGCCCGCCGATCACGGGGCAGCCGGCCTGCTTACCGGCATCGAGGCCGCCGCGGAGCACCTCCGACATCAGCTCCATGGGCAGGACGCCCCGGGGCCAGCCCACCAGGTTGATCGCGACCACCGGCGTACCGCCCATGGCGTATATGTCGGAAAGGGCATTTACAGCGGCGATGCGCCCCCAGTCGTACGCGCTGTCCACCACCGGGGTGAAGAAGTCCGCGGTGGACAGGACGGCCAGATCGTCACGGACCCGCACCGCGGCGGCATCGTCGCCGTCGTCGAGCCCGACCAGGACGTCGGGGGCGGACTGCCCGGCCAGGCCCCGGACCGCATCCTCGAGCTCGCCGGGCGGGATCTTGCAAGCGCAGCCGCCCCCGTGGGCGTAGCTAGTCAGGCGGTTCGGCTGGACGACGGACTCGGCAGGTGATTCCCGGGGTGCCATATCGCCACGGTACCCCTCACGACTGCACCGGGGGAGCGCGACCTATGGCCGTCTCTTGGTGCGGCGCGCAGAGCCTCCGCTCAGGAGATCCCCTTCGGTAAAACGGGAAACCGCCCGAAGCTGCCCCGGTCCCGGTCCGGTGATAGATTCGCGCCCGGAGGCGTCCGTGTTCCTGGTGGGCACCCCGGTCTTCAAAACCGGTGAGACCGAGTAGCTCGGTCTGGCGGGTTCGATTCCCGTCCGCCTCCGCCAAGACCTCAGGCACCCCGGCCGGTTCGACCCGTGACGTGTGGTGACCGTGTTCCGGAAGGTGCGCCCGTGGCTCAGGCCGACCCCCGCCGCAGGATTCCGCGCACCGACCGCGTGCTCGACCTCCCGGAGGTCGTCGCGGCTCGTGAGCATCTCTCGGAGGCGACCGTCCGGGCGCTGATCCAGGCCGCCCAGGAGCGCGCACGGGCCGGGGAGATCGCCCCGGAGGACGTGATCCCCGTCGTCGTCGAGAAACTGTCGGCGCGCTCGGCGACCACGCTGTCCCCGGTGCTCAACGCCACCGGGATCGTGGTGCACACCAATCTGGGCCGGGCACCGCTATCCCCCGCGGCTCGCCAGGCGGTACGGGACGCAGCGGGCTACGTGGACGTGGAGATGGACCTGGTCTCCGGGCGGCGTTCCCGCCGTGGCTCCGGTGCGCGTGAGGCGCTCCTGGCGGCGTGCCCCGCCGCGGAGGACGCCCTGGTGGTCAACAACGGAGCGGCCGCGCTGGTGCTGGCCACCACGGCCCTGGCCGCCGGGCGGGAGGTACTGATCAGCCGCGGGGAGTTCGTGGAGATCGGGGCGGGGTTCCGGCTCTCGGACCTCATGGCCTCCACCGGCGCCGTGCTCCGCGAGGTCGGCACCACCAACCGGACGCACCTGAGCGACTACGAGCACGGCCTCAGCGAGCGGACGGGGTGCATCCTCAAGGTGCACACCAGCAACTTCCGGGTGGAGGGGTTCACGAGCGCCGTCGGCATCGCCGCGCTGCGGCCCCTGGCGGATCGGTCCGGCGTGCCGGTGGTGGCGGACGTGGGCAGCGGGCTGCTGCACCACGATCCCCTCCTGCCCGACGAACCCGATCTGACCACCGCGCTGGAAGCGGGCGCTGACCTGGTCATCGCCAGCGGCGACAAGCTGCTGGGCGGCCCCCAGACCGGGCTGCTGCTCGGCAGCCGTCAGATCATCCAGAAGCTGGCCCGCCACCCCCTGGCCCGTGCCGTCCGCTGCGACAAGCTCGCGCTGGCCGCGCTCGAAGCCACCCTGAGCGGCACTACGCCTCCCGTCACCCGGTACCTGCACGCCGACCCCACTCGCCTGCGCGAGCGCGCCGAGCGCCTTGCTTCCCTCGTCGGGGCCCGGATGGTCCCGCACGATGGCCGCGTGGGCGGCGGCGCCGCCCCCGGAGTTCCGCTGCCGGGCTGGGCCGTCGAACTGCCCGAGAGCCTCGCGCTGCCGCTGCGCACCGGGGCGCCCGCCGTCGTCGCCCGGGTGCACGACGGCTCCTGCCTGATCGACCTGCGCTGTATCCCCGAGGACGACGACGGACGACTCGCCGCGGCCGTGCTCGACGCCCTGACTGAGGTGGGTCTCCGCCCGCCGAGTGGGCGATCTGCTATCCCCACCCCACCGAGTGGGCGTTCCGATGCCCCCACCCCGTCGAGTGGTCAGTCTGATCGCCCATCGGAGCTGATGGGCGATCAGACTGACCGCTCGGGAGACGGAGCGGGTCGGCCAGACAGAGCAGACGGTCCGGAGGGCCGAGACCCCCGGGTGAACTCTTGATGCACGTCGTCGCCACCGCGGGGCACGTGGACCACGGCAAGAGCACCCTGGTCCGGGCGCTGACGGGAATGGAGCCGGACCGCTGGGCCGAGGAGAAGCGCCGCGGACTGACCATCGACCTGGGCTTCGCCTGGACCACGCTGGGCTCCGGGAGCACCGTCTCCTTCGTCGACGTCCCGGGGCACGAGCGCTTCCTGGGCAACATGCTGGCGGGGCTGGGGCCCTCGCCCGTGGTGTGCTTCGTGGTCGCCGTCGACGAAGGCTGGCAGCCGCAGTCCAGCGATCACCGGGATGCGGTCGCCGCGCTGGGGATCCGCAACGGGATGATCGTGCTGACCAAGGCCGACCTGGCACCGGAGAGGGTGCAAGCCGTCTCAGCGCAGGTCCGCACCGAGCTCGGAGGAACGGGGCTGGAGAACGCGCCGATCGCCGTCGTCTCCGCCACCACAGGGGCCGGGCTCGATGACTTCCGGGCCGCCCTGGACCACGTGCTGGCCGCGGCGCCCGCCCCCTCCGCATCCGATCGGCTGCGGCTGTGGGTGGATCGCGCCTTCTCGGCCCGCGGTGCGGGGACGATCGTCACCGGAACCCTGGGGGCGGGTGCCCTCCGGGTGGAGGATCAGCTGACGCTGCATCAGGCCGACGGCTCTGCGGCCGTCTCGATCCGGGGGCTGCAGAGCCACCACCAGGCCGTGGACCGGATCGGGCCGGTCACGCGCGCGGCCGTCAACCTCCGGGGCATCTCCTCCGACCGGATCCACCGCGGCGATGTGCTGCTCAGCCCCGGTGCCTGGCCGCTGACCCGTGAATTCGATGCCCGCCGCTCGACCGGCCCCGCATTCACCGACGTTCCCACCGAGGTGGTGGTGCACATCGGCTCGGCAGCGCTGCCGGCCCGGCTCCGGACCTTCGACGGCGACCACGCCCGCCTGCGCCTGGACCGCCCCATGCCCCTGGTGCCGGGCGACCGCGTGGTGCTGCGCTACCCCACCGGCGAGGTGGTCCTGGGCGGGGCGCACATCCTGGATGTCGAGCCGCAGGCGCTCACCCGCCGCGGTGACGGCACCCGGCACACCGCGTGGCTCGCAGCGCTTCCCGACGACGGCGACGCCCGCGCCCACGTCCTGCGACGCGGAGCTGTCACCCAGGATCGGCTCGAGCGCCTGGGCCTGACTATGACGCCGGACGCCCGGATCCGCCGGATCGGGGACTGGTGGGTGTCGGAAACGACATACGAGAGATGGGCAGCCGACCTGCGCGCAGCGGTCGAGAAGCTGCATGAACGGGATCCGCTGGCTCCGGGCATGAGCATGGGTGCCGCCGCGGACCTGCTGGGCATCGCGGACCATCGCCTCGTCCGCGCGGTCATCGACGCCACCGGTCTCACCCACGCCGCCGGTCGCATCGCGGTGCCCGGCCGGAACGGCGGGCTGGGAACGGCGGAGCGGGCCATCGGCGAACTCGAAGCCCGGTGCGCGGCGCATCCGTTCGAGGCGCCGGAAGCCTCGGACCTGCACGACCTGGGACTCGGACCCCGGGAGCTCGCCGCCGCCGAACGGGCGGGACGGCTCCTGCGGCTCGGAGGCGGCGTCGTGGTCGGGCCGAGGACCCCGGCACTGGCCATGCGGGAACTGTCCCGGCTGGAGCAGCCCTTCACCACCAGCCAGGCGCGCCAGGCCCTGGGAACCACCCGCCGGGTCGCCATCCCTCTCCTGGAGCACCTGGACACGAAAGGGTGGACCGTCCGGCTGGATGGAACGCATCGGAAGGTCGCCGGGGCACGGACCTGAGGACTGTCCTGGACGTACTGGTCCGACGGACTGGCCGATATACCGGCCCGGCGACGTCGACCATGAACGCTACCGATCCAGTGCCATGACGGCACGGACATGGCCGGTCAGCTCCTGACCCTGGAACTGCGGCAGCCGCATGAACCACCGGTAGAAGATCGGGGCCAGCAGCATCTCGGTGACTCGTGCGGGCTCACGGGCCCCCGCTTCACGTACCAGATCTCGGATTTCGGCGATCTGGGGCGCGAGAAGCCGCTCCCTGAACTCTTGCGCCACGGTCTCGTCGGTCTGGATCGAGGCCGCCAGGACGCGCAGGAGCGAGCATTGCGGTTCGGCCGAGATCTCCTCGATGGCCGCACCGAGCACGGCTTCGACCGAGTCGGCGCCCTGCTCATCAGTCGGCGGAGCCTCCTCGCCCTGGGCCAGTGCATCGAACAGAATCGCCGTCACGGAAGGCCAGCTCCGGTACAGGGTCTGCTTGCCGACCCCGGCCTCAGCGGCGATCCCCTCCATGGTCAATGCAGTCGGCCCTGCGCGCCGCGCAAGATCGAGGACTGCGGTGTGGACTCGCTTCACGGTACCGGGTCTGGCCATGTCTCATTGTATAAACGAGACGTACCGTCTTGTTTAGTGTTTGAATGGTCGCATGACGACCTCACAGACCTGGATGATCACCGGAGCCGGTCGCGGTCTCGGGTTGGCGCTCGTCGAACGAGCCCTGGCGGCCGGGCACAACGTAGTGGCTACGACACGCGGCGCCCGCTTCCCCATCGAGGACCCCCGGCTGACCGTTCTCCACCTGGACGTGACGGACAGGACGGCCTGTCTGGAGGCGGCCGATCAGGCCGTGCGGGTCTCCGGCCGTCTGGATGTACTGATCAACAACGCCGGCTACGGGCTGGTCGGGGCCATCGAGGAGGTGTCGGAGGACGAAGCGCGGGCCATCCTCGACACCGACCTGCTCGGCCCGCTGTGGATGAGCCAGGCGGTGCTGCCCATCATGCGATCCCAGGGAGGGGGCCACATCGCGCAGATCTCCTCCGTGGGCGGAGTGGGCGCCATGCCCTTCTTCGGTCTCTACAACGCCGCCAAATGGGGACTCGAGGCTTTCAGCGAGGCCCTTTCCGGGGAAGTGGCCTCCTCGGGCGTCCGGGTGACGATCGTCGAGGTCGGGGCCATGGACACCGAGTGGGCAACAGGAAGCATGCGGTTCGCCCGGCCCCGCCCCGACTACGACGGCATCCGGTCCGAGAAGCTCGGTGCCTCGGAGGTCCCCTGGCCCAGCGAACCCGGCTCCACGGGAGGCGGCACCCCGCCCGCCGAGGTTGCGGAACGACTGGTCCATCACATCGCGAGCCCTGAGCCGGGACCTCTCAGGCTGGTGATCGGCGATGATGCACCTTCGCAGATCGCGACGGTGCTCGACCAGCGTGCGCGCGACTATGCCCGTCAGGACCACTACACCGCGGCAACCAGGACGTGACGCGGCGTCCGAGCCGGGACCGGCATCTCTGCGACCGGCCCGTCTTCGGAGCGCCGCGGAGAAGCCCGCGTCCGCGGACGCGTCTAGAGGAATCTAGAGGAACAGCTCCCGGTAGTACTGGGCCTGCGCCGGGTAGTAGGCGTCGAACTGGACCTCCAGGGGGTCATTGCCCGACTCCGCGGCCACCAGCCGATCCAGGTAGAACTCCCAACCGGGCCCTACCTGACTCGCCATCTCCGGGTCGCTGAGCCGGTGCGACAGTTCCAGGGTGACTTCCGTGGGCTCGCGCTGGATCAGGTCGAGCTCCATATGCCAGCCGTCCGGATCCTGCCCTGTCTCGAGAACCAGCTGCCGGGGGGCGTCGCACTGCAGGATCCTGACCTTCTCCTGCGGGGCACCCTCCTCCGCGTTGAGCTGGACGTGGACAGTCCCCGAGGCGGGATCGCCCGTCCAGGGGCCGAACCATGCGGCGGTCCGGTCGGATTCGGTGATGGACGCCCAGACTTCCTCGATGGGTGAGCTGAAGGACCTGGAGACCACCAGGTAGCTCTGGTCTGCTCGGGAATGGCGACGTCCTGTGGGGTTCGGGGCCATGATCTCCTCTTGGTCGGTCGCGGTAGGTCCATGATCCCTAACCGCGCCCCGTCCTGACAACGGAACGCCGCGGGATTTTCCCGCTCAGGCGATCGACCGGCCGCAGTCTGAAGGTCGGCCTCCAGCCCAGAACAGAGGTTGCAGATTCATACGGCGGAACACACCGTGGCTCGCCTTGCTCCGCGGGCGCCCGGGAGCGTTGACTTGGAGGCACCTACCCCCGACCGAAAGATGATCATGTCCCATACTCCCCCCGAACCCTCTAACGAACCTTCCAACGGCAACGAAGAGAACCGGCCGGGCGACTCCACGCCTCCGAGCAACCAGCCGGGCCCGCCTCAGTACGGCTCCGCATCGCAGCCCGGGCAGCACTACCAGCCGGGGCAGGCCTCCGGAGGGTCCTACGGATACGTGCCGCCCCAGCAGCAGTCCGCTCCCGGTTACGGTGGCGCCCCCCAAGGACCGCGCGGCTCGGGTGACGCGGGCTTCTTCCAGGCCCTGTTCGACCTCACCTTCAAGAACTTCGTGACCATCCGCTTCGCCGGTGTGATCTACGTGGTCGGCATGGTGGCGCTGGTCGTGGCCTGGCTGATCATGACCATCGCCTCCTTCACCCAGTCGGCCGGAGTAGGCCTGCTCTTCTTCCTGCTGGGCGCGATCGTCACGTTCCTGTACATCGTGCTGTTCCGCGTGACCCTGGAGTTCTACGTCGCCATGGTGCGCACGGCGCAGAACACCTCGATCCTGGTGGACCAGCAGAAGCGCTAGGCATCGTCCCGCCCCGCTGAGATGCGAGTTGGCCCGCCCATCAAGGCTGATGGGCGGGCCAACTCGCATCTCAAGGTCTTCAGCACCGATACGGCGGGCAACCACGAGGGCGGAGGGCGAGGGGCGGGGAGAGTTCGTTGCAAAACAGCTGCGATCGCGCCGTATGTGTCGTACGGTAAAAAAGTCAGCAAGCTGATGTTTAATCGCATGAGCTGTACCTCCTCAAGCAACTGCCCGAGAACTGCTTCGAAGGATGACCGATGAACGACAGCAACACCTTCCCCGAATCCTCAGAGACGCGGACCGGCAGCACCGCCCCGCGTCGCGCGACCCCCTCAGGCCAGGCCCTCCCCGGAGCTCCGGCACCGGAGGAACCAGAGATGAACGAGCCGACTGAGCCCAGGCCGCCTCTGCCGTCAGATCCGGATCAGGCCGCACCTGCCGCCCGTACCGCCACCGGCAATCCCGCAGAGGGCGATCCCGCGGACCGAGCTCAGAAGTCCAGCTATCTGACGACGGCGCAGGGTGGACGCCTGACGACCACCGACCACTCCTTACGAGCAGGTGACCGCGGGCCCATCCTGCTCCAGGACCATCACCTCCGTGAGAAAATCACGCATTTCGACCACGAACGCGTCCCCGAACGGGTGGTCCATGCCCGCGGTGCAGCGGCACACGGCGTCTTCCGAGCGAACGGCGCAGCCAAGACAATCTGTCGCGCAGGGGTCTTCGATGAAGGCAAGGAGACGGAGGTTTTCGTCCGCTTCTCCACGGTCCTGGGCTCGCGGGGGTCAGCCGACACCGTCCGGGACACTCGCGGTTTCGCGGTGAAGTTCTATACCGATGAAGGCACGTGGGACCTGGTGGGCAACAACATCCCCGTGTTCTTCATCCAGGACGCCATCAAGTTCCCGGACATCGTCCACGCCGCCAAGCCGCACCCCGACCGCGAGATCCCGCAGGCGCAGAGCGCGCACGATACCTTCTGGGATTTCGTGACCCTGCACACCGAGGCCACCGCGCACACGATGTGGAACATGTCCGACCGCGGCATTCCGCGCTCCTACCGCATGATGGAGGGCTTCGGCATCCACACCTTCCGGGTGAGCAATGACAAGGGTGAGACGAGCCTGGTGAAGTTTCACTGGAAGCCGCGCCTTGGCGTCCACTCCTTGGTCTGGGAAGAGGCCCAGATCGCCAACGGCATGGACCCGGACTTCCACCGCAGGGATCTCGCGGACGCCATCGAATCCGGCGCCTACCCGGAATGGGATCTCGGCGTCCAGGTGCTTCCCGATAGCAAGGACGAGACATTCGAGGGCATCGATCTCCTGGATCCCACCAAGATCGTTCCCGAGGAACTCGCACCCGTACAGATCATCGGCACCATGAAGCTGACCAAGAACCCCACGAACTACTTCGCGGAGACAGAGCAGGTGGCTTTTCACCCCGGTCACCTGGCGCCAGGTATCGATGTAACGGCCGATCCATTGCTGCAGGGCCGGCTGTTCTCCTACCTGGATACTCAGATCAGCCGCCTGGGAGGCCCCAACTTCGCTCAACTCCCCATCAACCGGCCTCACGCTCCGGTCAACGACATGCACCGTGACGGCATGCACCAGACCGCCGTGCATTCGGGGGTCGCCCCCTACAAGCCGAACTCGCTGGACGGTGGCTGTCCGTTCTTCGCGGGCTCTGACGACGCGGCTCTGATCGACGTACCCGTCCACGTCGAGGGCCAGGCCACCCGGGAGAAGCCGGCGAGTTTCGAGGACCACTACTCTCAACCCCGAATGTTCTACCGCAGCCTTTCGCCCGTGGAGCAGGAGCACACCGCCTCTGCCTACGCCTTCGAACTCGCGAAATGCTACGAACCGGTGATCCGCGAACGCGCGGTCAAGGTCCTGGGGAACGTCGATCAGGGGCTCGCCGAGTCCGTGGCCGCCAAGCTGGGGCTTCCCGCCCCCGACCCCGTCGACCTCGACCCGGTCACGGAGAGCCCTGCCCTGTCACAGGTGGGCCGCGAATGGCCCACGGACGGACGGCAGGTCGCGATCCTGACCTGCGCGGAATCGGACGCAGCGGCCGTAGCCTCACTCGCCGAGCAGATTTTCGACGTCGGCATGGTGCCGCTGGTCGTCGCTCCCACCGGACAGCCGCTGGGCAAGGGAGATTCCGCCGTCGCGATTGCACGAACCTATTTCACCGCTCGTTCGATCGAGTTCGACGCCGCCGTGCTGGCGGACCTCCCGGCTGAGCCTGAACCCGCCGTGGGTGTCATGCTCGGGGAGTTGCAGCGTCAAGGCAAGGTGGTCGCCGTCGTCGACTCCGCTGTGGCGGCCGCCGAAGCCGTGGGGCTGGATCGCGACTATGAGGGCACGCTCGAGGTGAATGGGCTGTCCGCAGTTCTGCCGAGCCTGCTCAACGAGCTCGCTCATCATCGCGTGTGGGCGAAGTAGCCGTCCGCTGACCAGCCCCTCCACTGAGATGCGAGTTGGCCCGCCCATCAAGGCTGATGGGCGGGCCAACTCGCATCTCGGCGCATGAGCCGCATCAGGAGAGGCTTACGTGCCGCAGAAGGTCACGAACGCCGACGACGCCTCGCCGGGCCCTTCCAGCCCCGCCCACTCCGGCCGCTGGCGGAACGGGTCCCTGACCGCCGCCAGAAGGCGGTGGAAATCGTCCAGGTCGCCGCCCTCAGCACGTTGCAGTGCGCTCTCCAGATGGTGGTTGCGGGGGATGTACACCGGGTTGCTGCGCTGCATCAACGCGACATCCGCCGCACCGCCCGACCACCGCTGCAGCAGCTCGTCCCGCTCGGCCGACCAGGACCCGAGGGCGTCGTCGTCGTGGATCAGCTCTTCCGGCGTGCCCGCGGTAAGGGCGCGGAAGAACAGCGTGAAGTCCGCCTCCTGCGCTTCGAGCAGATCCAGGGTCCGTTCCGTGAACGCGCGGATCTGCCCCAGCGCCTCGCTGCCGTTCTCAGCCTCGGGCTCCGGCAGACCGATCCCGAGTTTGGCGGCCATTCCGCGGGCCACCGCAGCGTCGTAGGCAGGCTCGAACTCGTAGAGCACCTGCGTGAGCGACTCGACCGCGGCATCGGGGTCCGAGGCATCGATGAGATCGACCAGGGTCTCGGCGAAGCGGGAGAGGTTCCACAGACCGATCGCCGGCTGATTGCGGTATGCGTACCGGCCGGTCTGGTCGATGGAGCTGAACACCGAGGCCCGCCGGAAGGTGTCGATGAACGCGCACGGTCCGTAGTCGATGCCCTCCCCCGAGATCGTCATATTGTCCGTGTTCATCACGCCGTGGACGAAGCCGACCAGCATCCACTGGGCGATGAGTTCCGCCTGGGCATGCGTGACACTGCGCAGCAGTTCCAGATAGGGGTTCTCCGCATCGGCCGCTGCGGGCCAGTGCCGTGCGATGGCGTAGTCGGCCAGTGCCCTGCGGACCTCCATGGGGCGGTGGACCGCGGCGAACTGGAAGGTGCCGACCCGCAGGTGACTCGCGGCCACCCGCGTGAAGATCGCCCCCGGTTCACGCCCGCGGCGCATCACCTCCTGCCCGGTGAGGACCACGCCCAGGCCGCGGGTGGTCGGGATGCCCAGGGCGTGCATGGCTTCCCCCACCAGATACTCGCGCAGCATGGGGCCCAGCGGGGCCTTGCCGTCGCCGCTGCGGGAGAACGGGGTGCGTCCCGTGCCCTTGAGGTGCAGGTCCCGGCGGTCGCCGGCACGGTCGATGACCTCTCCGATCAGCAGTGCGCGACCGTCGCCGAGCTGCGGGTTGAACTGCCCGAACTGATGCCCGGAGTAGGCCTGAGCGTACGTTGCCGCACCGCCGTCGGCGGCATCGGGTAGCTGGCCGGAGAGGAAGCTCAGCCCCTCCGGCGAGCGCAGGAAACCGGGCTCTATCCCCAGCTCACCGGCCAGGGCGTCATTGGTCGCCACCAGGAACGGCGACGGCGCCTGCTCGGCCCGCCAGCGCACCGACAGCTGGGGGATGTCTTCAGCGTAGGAGTGTTCGAGTTCCGGTCGAACCACTCGTTCGATCGTGGTGTCCGTCATGACTCCACCTCCCGATTGATGCGAAACCCTCTAGTTTCAGGTCTCTTCTCTTACCGCCGACCGCCCCGCTCCAGTTGATTGTGGCGCGGGCCATGCGATGAGCAGTCTGATATCGCTTGGCGCATTCGTCTGCATGACATGCGGGAGATGTAAAACCACGGGCACCGTGGGAGTTGTTCCCAACTATGTGGATGAACCGCCGCAGGTCCTCGGCGGTTGCTCACCAAGGGCAGGGCATTAGAGCCATCTGAGAGCGATCATCTGTATGCTTACTATTACTTCTCGCGGTTCAGAAAGGACTCACCATGAGCAACGATCCCAACGCTCGTCCCGTTCACGGAGGCGCCGGAGCCACTCGCACGGATGGCGCCCCCGACAAGAAGGACATCGTCGCTGAAAAGGGCAAAGACGAAGCCCAACAACTCAAGGAACAGACAGCCGGGTCCGGTGAGCGCATGGCCGACACCGCCAAGGACAAGGCTGCCGACGTCAAGAACGAGGCATCCCACCAGGCCCAGGACCTCCTGGGACAGCTCAAGGATGACGCCCAGGGTTACGTCGGTCCGCAGCAGGAGCGCGCGGCTTCCACCGTCCGGTCCATCAGTGACGAGATCTCCGCCCTGTCGAGGGGGGAACAGCCCCAGTCCAATTACGTGGCCGGTTTGCTTGGCAGCGTATCGGGCCAGGTGGACTCCCTCGCTTCCTCACTGGAGAACAAAGACGCCCAGGAATTGTTGGGTGACGTACGCCGGTTCGCCGCCCGGCGCCCCGGAACGTTCTTGGCGATCGCTGCGGGTATCGGTTTCGTCGCCGGGCGAGTAACCCGCGGCGCCAAGGACAGCGACGACGTGGCCACCGATCGTGAGGGGGTCAAGGAGTACTTTGGCGCCGCTGACCAGCACGACCGAACGGGCGGGCCCGCTTCCGGCTCACAGGCCGGGCAAACCAGCGAGTCTGCATTCACCACGCCCGGTCAGCCAGAGCCCACACGTACCTATACCGATCGCGTTCCGGGCACCGTTTACCCGGATCAGGAGGGAGACCGTCGATGAGCCACCCCCTTCCCCCATCCGAATCGGAACGTCGCGCCGAGCGCGAGTCGCTGGGCGAGATGTTCAAGTCGCTCAGCACCAACCTCACCACGCTGATCCAGCAGGAGATCGCCCTGGCCAAAGCGGAAGTATCGCAGGCCACCGACAAGACCAAGGATTCTGCCAAGGCCGTGGGTAAGGGCGCAGGGTTGTTGGGCGGTGCGGGCGTAGCCGGCCACTTCGTCCTGCTCTTCCTCTCCCTGACCGCTATGTGGGCACTGGGTAACGTGATGAATCTGGCATGGGCGGCCCTGATCGTCACGCTGCTGTGGGCAATCATCGCCGCTGTCCTGGCCCTTCTGGGCAAGAAGAATCTTGACCGAGCTCAGAAGAAGCTGCAGCAGGCCACCCAGGATCCCATGCATCACACCCGCGAAACCGTCACTGAAATTCCGGACACTGTGAACCCGTCTAAGGAGACCCCATGAGCCAGCAAAGCCCTGAAGAGATCCGCGCCGAGATCGAAGCCACCCGAGCGCGCTTGAGTTCCGACGTCGACGCCGTGGCAGAGAAGGTCACGCCTGAGAACGTGGTGGATCGGCAGAAGAACAAGGTGCGCGGCAAACTGCAGGACGCGCGTGAGCGCGTCATGGGGTCAGCTCAGGACGCACGTTCCTCCGCTGAAGGCACCCTCGACGGTCTAAGCACCGCCGCGGGCGACCGCGCCGACCAAGCTCGTGAGGCCCTGGGCAATGCCCCGGCCGCAGCCAAAGCCAAGACCCGCGGCAACCCGATGGCCGCAGGCTTGATCGCCTTGGGCGCAGGGTGGCTCATCGGCTCCTTGCTGCCGTCTAGTTCGAAGGAGCAGGAACTGGTGGCCCGGTCCGCCGACCGTATCCAGCCACACGCACAGCAGGCGACAGAATCCATCAAGGACGCCGCTCAGAGCATGGCCGAGAACCTCAAGGAACCGGCCCAGGAGGCTGCGGAGTCCGTCAAGCAGACTGCTCAGTCCGGCGCTCAGGACGTGAAGGCGCAGGGCCAATCCGAAGCCGAGTATCTGAAGGATTCGGCCAAGGATTCCGCGCAGTCAGTGCGGGCCGAGGCGACCGACGAACGGTGAAGTGATCTTGCACTGAGTTGTGCGCACACCTTCGAATAGCCCGCCCCATGTCATAGAGCATGGGGCGGGTTGTTCATGCGCCGGTCAGGAGACCCGATAAATCATGAGCGCAATCGGACATGGCTACCCCACCCTGCTCACCCCTCCCGAGTGTCCGATTGCGTGCCGAAAATCTTGAAAATCCGGTAGGGAATCGGACACTCGGCGGGGGGTGTGCAGCCAGGTCATGGCCGACTCCGGGACACCAGGCGGGCGGCAACCGCCGTCGCCAGGACCACCGCCGCGGCGATCCCAGCGGTCCAGACCAGCAGGCTCGACTCCCACTGCCCTTCCGTACGGGCCACGGCGATCCACGCGATGCCCCAGGAGGTGGCCAGAGCCGGAGCGATCCGGCCGCGGGTGAACACCGCGAGCCCCACGCCGGTCGCGGCAGCCACGGCGATCACCGCAGCGGCGGCCCAGCGCCATCCGCCGAACCCCTCGGCTCCCGCCGCGGCGAGCCAGGCGGCGATATTGGCCACCGTCGCCACGCTGACCCATCCGAGGTACAGGCCGAAGGTGCCGTCGGTCAGTACTGCCTCGACCCAGCCCGAGGGATGGTCGGAGATCATGATCAGCAGCATGCGGAGGAGCACCGCCAGCAGGGCCAGTATCACCAGGACGCTCACGAACAGCAGGTCCAGCTGGACGGCACCGAGCCACAGCGCGTTCAGCAGCGCCGAGGCCACCGCCCACGGTCGCAGCCAGCGCTGGCGCCCGGAGCCCCGGGCCGAGCGTGTCAGCTGCCAGATGGCGTAGAGGGCCAGGCCCGCGTAGATGACGCTCCAGATGCTGAACGCGCTTCCGCCCGGGGCGACCGGGGTGGCATCAGCGGACAGCCATCCGTCCGCGGCCTCGGTCACGGAGGTGCCCCCGATGGCGCCACTGCCCAGGAAGGCCCCGAGGATCGCGACGACCACCGCGCCCAGGGTGAGCGCCGCCGGAAGGATCGATGCGGTCGGCGAGCGCGTGGCCCCTGGCGACGATGACATGAAAGTACCTCCAGAACCGGTTCGGTGATCAGTCGCGGCTGTGGGCCACCCTCTGGACCAGACCCCGGATGTTCTCCAGGGTCCGGTCCGACCGCTGTTCGGCGGTGAGGGTCTCGTCCATCTGCCGGATGCCCTCGGGCTTCCTCTTGCCGAGCGTGTAGTCGCTGCACGCCAGATCGGCGCAGATGTAGGTGCCCAGCGAGTTGTAGTGGTCCTTCTTGGCCTTCGGCCGCTGGATGGAGACCAGCGAGATGCCGCTGCCCGGGTGCAGCGTCATGCAGATCTGGCACATCTGGGCGTTGCCCCGGCCCTTCCCGGCCTTCTTCTGCACCGCGATGCCCTTCAGGCCCTCGTCCGTTTCCGCGACGAGGTAGCCGTGCTGCGGCGACTTGGGGTCGATCCATCCCAGGAAGATGCGGGACTCCCAGTCCTGCAGGACGTCTTTCGGGAGATTGATCCTCTGGGCTTCGCCCTTGGAGCAGTTGATGAAGCTCTTCCGGATCTCTTGTTCGGTGTGTTCGTGCATGGTCAATCCTCGTGAAGTCAGGGCCCTGAACGAGCTGGGCAGAACAAAATGGCCAGTCGGCCCGGGAACTCACGGTCCGGCTGGCTGATTCGGTTCTGTCATCTATCGGCGGTGAACAAGCCGCCAACCTCCTGACGCCCTTGGGCTCATCTAGCACTTGCGAGGATGATGGGACGCAATCGAGGGTACACCTCAACGATTCCCGACGACGGGGAGGGGCCATGTCCAGCGCATCACCTCATACGCCCGGAGGCGGTGGCCGGCCGGCGGACCGGACCACGTGCGCCGTCGTCGGCGGCGGGCCCGCGGGGATGGTCCTGGGCCTGCTGCTGGCCCGCGCCGGGGTGAAGGTCACCGTGCTGGAGAAGCACGCGGATTTCCTGCGCGACTTCCGCGGGGACACCGTGCACCCCACCACCATGATCCTGCTGGAGGACCTCGGTCTCTTCGAGCAGTTCGACGCCCTGCCCCACAGCAGGATCTCGCGCATCCAGGTTCCCCTGGACGACGGCACCCAGGTGACCGTCGGCGACTTCGAGCACCTGCCCCTGCGCCACCCCTATATCGCCATGGTCCCGCAATGGGATCTCCTCGACCTCCTGGCCGGCGCCGGTCGGCTCGAACCGGCGTTCGAGCTGCGGATGGAGCACGAGGTCACCGGCGTGGTCCGCGACGGCGAGCGGGTGACCGGCGTGGAGTACCGGTCTCCGGAGGGCGATGGCCGGCTGCTGGCCGACCTGGTGGTGGCAGCGGACGGCCGATGGTCCCTGCTGCGCCGGGAAGCGGGCCTGGAGGCGAAGGACTTCCCCGTCAACGTCGACGTGTGGTGGTTCCGGGTCCCCACCGGGCGGGACCTGCAGGAGTCCCTGCTGCCGCGGTCCCGACCCGGCAGGGCCGTGGTCGTGATCCCCCGGAGGGGATACGCCCAGGTGGCCTACATCGGCCCCAAGGGTTCGGACGCAGAGCTGCGCTCCCGCGGCATCGAGTCGTTCCGCGCCGACGTGGCCGAGGCGGTGCCCGAGCTAGCGGACGATGTCCACGGCATCGAGACCCTCGACGACGTCAAGCATCTGGACGTGCGGGTGAACCGGCTGCGCCGATGGCACGCCCCGGGGATCGTATGCATCGGCGACGCCGCGCATGCCATGTCACCGATCGGCGGCGTGGGGATCAATCTGGCGGTCCAGGACGCCGTGGCGGCAGCGCGGTTGCTGGCCCGGCCGCTGCTGATCGGTGATTTCGCCGCGACCATGGATGCCGGCGGGCCGTCGCGGCAGGACCGGGTGCTCGGCAGGCTGCGCCGGCGGCGCCTGCTGCCCACCGTCCTGACCCAGAGCCTGCAGCGCCTCATGCACGCCCAGCTCCTGGACCGGGTGATCGAGGGCCGGATCTCGCAGCTGCCGAGGATCGTCCCGTGGGCGGTCCGCCGGATTCCCGCGCTCTCGGCCGTGCCCGCCTTCCTGGTCGGCGTGGGCGCCCGCCCCGAGCGAGCTCCGCGATGGGCCCGCCAGGACCCTCCCCGGGATTCTCACGGACGTCGTCGTCATCGGGGCCGGGCCCGTCGGTGAGGTGGTCGCCCAGTACGCGACCGAAGGCGGGCGCTGCGATCTCCCGTTGGGGTCGGTTCACCCCAGGTCGGCCAGGACGGCGTCGTAGCCCTCCCGATACGTGGGGTATCTCAGGGCGCCGACGACCTCGCGCAGCCTGGTGCCGTCCAGGACCTTGCCGGCGGGCTCCGCTCCCGGCCTCGAGCTGTCCGGGGGAACCGGGACGCCGAGGCGGCCGGCCAGGTAGGTGGCCACGTCCCCCAGCCGGGCGGGTTCGCGATCCACGGCATGCAGCAACGACGGCGGGCGGGGCGCGTCCAGCACGGCGTGCAACGCCGCGACCAGATCGTCGCGATGGATGCGGTTGGTGATCCTGGTGTGGTCGAGGGCCTCGCCCCTGCGGACCCGGTTGATCAACGAGGTCCGGCCCGGGCCGTAGATGCCGGCGGGACGCACGATGATCGCTCCGGGGAACAGCTCCTCCGCCAGATGTTCGGCCCGCAGCAGCACCTTGGCCGTCTCACGGACGGGACGGGGAACGGCCTCCTCCGTGAGCACGCCGGTCTTCCGTCCCTCCGGCAGGCCGGAGGCCTCTCCGAGCACGCTCGTGGAGGAGACCAGGACCACCCGGCCGGGGATGCCGCCACCCGCCTGGAACCCCCGGTGCAGGCCGCGGAGAGCACCCAGGTAGGTGCGCTCATAGTCCGCGGCTGTCCTGCCGTCGGCGGTCAGCGTGATGACGACGGCCTCGGCTGCGGGAAGCGGGAAGCCTCCCGGCTCCGTGAGGTCGAGCTGCAACGGAGAGATCGGGCCGGGAAGCCCGTCGGTCCGGCGGCGGATCCCGGTGGCGTGCCAACCGTCACGGGCAGCCCGTTCCCCCAGAGCAGTCCCGATATCCCCGCATCCGGCCAGCAGCAGGTGGTGAGTCATGGTCCCAGGGTGCCATGCGAGGCCACCGGGCGGCCCGGGGCCGAGGGCCTCATCGGATGCCGCGCCGCCGTCTGCGGGACCGGAGCAACGCGAGGAGCAAGGCCACGCCCCAGAGCAGGAACAACGGATCCCAGATCCACGCGTGCCCGATCATCCCGGCGCGGTCGTACCCGGAGTCGGGGACGACAACACCCGCCAGCACCAGGTTGCCCACGACCGTATTGACCCCGCCCCAGAGGATCAGCAGGACCGCGCCCGCCCAGGACACGGCGCGCACGATGCCGCGCCACGGTCCCCGCCAGCCCCGGCTCAGCCAGGGCACCACCGCGGCGACGATCTTGACCAGGCCGACCAGCACGAGCACGCCCCTGATCCCGGCGAAAGCCTCCACGAGGCTCTCGCCGACGGTGCGCAGAAGCCAGTCCCCGCCGAGACCCCAGTAGACGCTGAAGGCGCCGTGCACGGTGCCCGCCGCTGCCGCTATCAGAAAGCAGGCGCTTCCGCCCGCAGGCGTCGTCACCTCCTCGGGCGGCCGGGTAGAAGCCATCAGTTCTGGTCCTGGCCCGAATCGGGCAGGAGCTCGCGGATCACATCCGCTCCCTGCTCCACGCCAGCCCGGACCCGTTCCATCTCGGCGCCGTGCAGCATCCCCAGGGCGTAGTGATCGGACCGGCTGCCGTGCAGCTTCACCGCCCGCCGCCTCAACCAGGTCTCCAGCACCATGGCATCCATGGTCTCCCCCAGCGCCTTCTGCACCCGTTTGGCCTCCTCCCCGGCACTCCGCACCCAGGCGCCGGGGACGACCCCAGCACGGTCCACGGCCGCCGCCACGTACCGCACCCGTTTGGCGGCCTTGCGGACGCTGTGGAGGTGGACGAGGCGGGCGGTCGTATCCGCGGCCTCCCCGGTACGTTCGAATTCCGCGCTCCGGGCCGCCGCCTTGCGGGTCTTCTTGAGCGACCTCTTCAGCAGCTTGTTCGCCGTCTTCCGGGCGGAGAGTTTCCCGGCCTTTTCGCTCAGCGGGAGGTCCGCAGCGAAGGACCGCACCCGCGCCAGGCCCGCGATGTGCTCGGATCGCCCCACGTGCCGCCGGGCCGCCGCCGAGGTGGTCCGCAGATGCGCTTCCGCCTCGGCGAGCTCACGGTCCGCGAATGCGGTTCCGACCGCGTCGCCGCAGGCCTCCAGCCGATCGGGGAGCATCTCCAGGGCGACCTCGGCGTCACGGGCCTCGGACAGGCTGCGCCCCAGCTCCCGCAACCAGGACTCGATCTCGGCGACCACATCATCGTCGAAGAACCGCTTCCCCGCCTTGAGGACGCTGCGCAGAGACCTGGCCGTGACCCGCATCTGATGCACGGCGTCCGGCACGTCCAGCCGGACCTTGAGATCCCAGCGCACCAGCTCGCCGGTCAGCTGGGCGATCATGCGGGTCAGCAGCTCGGCGCCGGTCTCCAGCGCTGGACCCGGCTCTTCCGGGAGTTCTGACGGGGCCGGCACCGCGCTGAGTTCCGAGCCGGCGCTCACGCCTTCCAGGAGCCTGAGCAGAGCCGCGGGAATTCGCTCCGGCGCGGTCTTGAGCAGCGGCATGGTCGTCTCCCACGCCCCGTCGCCCTCCAGCACGAGCAGCCGCCAGCCGCCGTCGTCACCCGCACGACGGCGGAGCACGACGCCGTACCGGGCCAGCGCGTGGTCCTCGGTGTCGAAGAAGGCGGTCGGGTCAGACTCGGAGGAGCTCTCCGCTTCCTCTGCCTCGCCCGTCTCCGGAGCCCGGCCCGAGGGGTCGAGGCCGGGTGCTTGGTCGATGTATTTGACGCTGCCGTGGGTCTGGACGGACATGGTCTCCCCGAGCTGGTTCTGGCAGGGCTGGTTCTGGTGGGACGGCGATGCCTTCTGCAGCACCAGTTTATCCAGCCGCCCACTCGGGACCGGGGCGTTGTGCAACGGTGGCCAGCGCCACGTCGCCCGCTGACCGGAGTTGATAAGCTCAATGTCGATGCAATATCAACATGATCCGGAGGGGCGACCATGGCACCCAGCAACCGCACAGCGCTGATCGTCGAGGACGACGACGATATCCGCCGCCTCCTGGAGATCGTGCTCAAGCAGAGCGGGTACACGACGACCAGCGTGGCGTCCGGCTCCGAGGCGTTGCAGGCTGCCGAGGGGCTCTCGACGGATCTGATCACCGTGGACGTCGGCCTGCCGGACATCGACGGCCACGAGGTGGTCCGCAGGCTCCGCCCCGGCTACACCGGGACGATCGTGATGATCAGCGCCCGGTCCGCGGAGGGCGACCGCAAGACGGGGCTGGAGGCCGGCGCCGATGCCTACCTGACCAAGCCGTTCCGTCCCCGCGAGCTACGCCAGTCCCTCGACCAGATACTCCCGGCGGAAGTCGGCAACGGTCCGCTCGCCTGAGGCCTCGAGTGCCGAGACCATGACGCGGGCGCCGTCGTAGTCCCCGGCCTCGATGAGGCCGCCCACGGTGATCGCCATCGACTCCAGCTGCCAGGCACCCACCATGGCCGCGGAGACCCTGATGCTGGCGATGGCATCCCGCGACGGCACGGGCGCCGCGGCAGCCACCGCCTCGTACAGGTTGGCGACGCGCGCCGGCCACCGGAGTACGAATCCGGCCAGGACCTCCCGGACGTATTCCTTGCTGCCGAGGTCCTCGGCCAGCTCGACGAGCACCTGAGGATCCAGGACGGGCAGGTGCCGGATCTCGGCTTCCAGGTCCGCGGCGAACGACGGCAGCACCTGCAGGTCGTCGGCGTTCCGCTTGGTCTTGGCCCAGGAGTTGCGTCCCGTGAGCTGCCGCCCGATGGCCCGCGGGTAGTACAGGTACGTGAAGTAGACGTAGAGCAGATATCCGGCGCCCAGCAGGGTCGAGGCCATCAGCCCGATCCTCTCCCCGCCCCAGTGCCGGTAGAGGGGAGCCCAGAGAACGTAGGGGAGGACCAGGAACACGAGGGCCGCCGCTGCCACCACCCCTGTGTCAGCGCTCCCCAGGAAACCCGCCTGACCGCCCTCCAAGGCCATGCCCAGCAGAAGGGGCACGAAGGCCAGGTTCATGACCATGATCCACGGCAGAAACATGAAGTAGTGGATCTCCAGCAGCCCGCTGGCCCCCAGGCTCTTGCTGCGCCGCAACGACGGAAGCATGCGAGAGCACTGCAGGTTGCCCTGGGACCACCGGGTGCGCTGGGTCAGCAACCGGCGGAAGTAGGGCAAGGCCTCCTGGGAGACGTGGGCCTCGCGCACGTAGTGGTTCTTGTGCTTGAGGGAGATGATGTTCAGTCCGAGCTCGTAGTCCTCGCAGAGGCTGTTGCCCCACGGCTTCCCGTGCACCTCGGAGAGGTCTTCCAGCACCGTCAGCCGCGTGAACTGCCCGTTGCCCCCCATACCCACCGTGCCCGTCTGGACCCGGAGGAGCTGCATGGCCGAGTTCGAGGTCCGGAACTCCATGTCCTGCATCCGGATCAGATAACGTCCGACTGCGTTGAGCCAGCGCCCCGCCTGGGGCCGGGGTTTGCGGTCATTGCGGTTCTTCATCCAGACCTCGATCTGGATGGCACCCACCGTGGAGTCGCCGAAGGCGTCGGGGCCGGCGAGCAGTTCCAGGGTGTTGTCCGAGAGGTAGCCGTCGGCGTCCAGCACGCCGATGACCGCCTGCCTACGCGCCTGTTCGTCGGCGCCCACGAACTCGGCGACCTGCAGGTAGGCGGCGTTGAGCGCATCCCCCTTGCCCGTGCGGGCTTCGGGACGCACGCGGGAGATCAGGTGGATCCGGTCGTCGATGTCCATCAGGTCGTGCACGATCCGCGCCGTGGAGTCCTCGCTGTCGTCGTCGATGACCCAGACGTGACATCCGGGGAAGGTCGCCCGGGCCGCGGACACGGTCGCACCGATCACGCTCTCCTCGTCGCGGCAGGGGATCATGAGGTGCCAGCTGAACCGGTCCGGGTCCCCTGACCGGGTAGCGGGCCTGAGGGAGTAGACCCGCAGCAGGAGGGTGATGTAGGTCAGCGCTATGGCCGCCGTGATGGTCACCAGCACGAGTGCCGCATCCCGCCACGGGTGCTGGCCGAACGTGCCGAAGGTCCCGGAGAAGCAGAACACGAAGGACGCGAGCGCCCCGTACAGGATGGCCAGGATCAGCGTGAAGGGCCCGATCCTTGCGGGCCGCTGGTTCTTGTGACGTGCTCGGCTCACGGGCGCTCCTCATGTACGGAGCGCGGGGAGGGGGGATCCAGGGTGGTCACCCGTCCATCTTAGATGTATGTATTTGAACTGAAATAATCCATGCTCGTCCGTGACCCGTCGCTGTTGTCCCCGATCAGAGCATGATCGGGGACAACAGCGACGGGTCGAGCCGCGAGTCGCAGGTTCTAGTCGAAGACCTTGCCCGGATTCATGATGCCGTTCGGGTCGAACACCGCCTTGACCTCCGCCTGCAGGCGGTAGGAGTCCTCCCCGAGCTCGCCCTTCAGCCAGCGTCGCTTGAGAAGGCCGACGCCATGCTCCCCGGTGAGGGTCCCCCCGAACTCGGTCGAGGCCTCGAACATCTCGTCGGCGGCCGCCCATACCTCCGGCGGCACGTCCGGGCCGTCGAAGATGAAGGTGGGGTGCAGATTGCCATCGCCCGCATGCGCGATGGTGGGGATCCGCACGTCGTGGCGGCGGGCGATCTCTTCGATCCGGGCGAACATCTCCGGCATCCGCGAACGCGGCACCGCAACGTCCTCGACCAGCATCGTCCCGGCTGCCGTCAGCGCGGGGTTCGCGCTGCCGCGGATCCTGAGCAGCCCCTCGGCCTCGGCCGGGTCGTGGGAGAGCGTTCCCGTTCCTCCGTTCTCCTCGACCAGCTGCAGGGCACGTGTCCCCGCGAGGGCGCCGGTGCCGGCATCGAACTGGACCAGGAAGTAGCTCCCGCCGGCGCTCGTGCCGAGCAGATTCTCGAACACCTCATGGCCGAGGTAGTCGCGGATGAGGTTCAAGGTGGCGGCGTCGATGAGTTCCATCACGGAGGGCCGCAGGCCGGCCGCGGTGATCGCGGCAGAGGCCGAGGCCGCCGCCTTCACATCGGAGAACAGGGCGCCGAGCGTCATCGTCTCGCCCTTCGGTGCGGGCAGCGCCCGCACCGTGGCACCGACGACGATCCCGAGCGTCCCCTCGGACCCGACGAAGAGCGCCGTGAGGTCGTATCCGGTGACGCCCTTGATGGTCCGGCGCCCCGTCCGCAGGAGCGTCCCGCCGGGGAGGACCACGTCCAGGGCCAGCACGGCCTCCCTGGTGACCCCGTACTTGGTGCACACCAGCCCTCCGGCGTTGGTGGCGATGTTGCCCCCGATGGTGGAGATGTTCTTGCTGACCGGGTCGGGGGCGTACCAGAGACCGTGCTCTTCGAGCGCCCGGTTCAGATCCGCGGTGATCACGCCGGGCTCGACGACGGCGTATTCGTCCTCGGCCGAGATCTCGAGGATCCGGTTCATGCGCTCGACGCTGACCACGATGGATCCCTCGGTGCCGACGGCGCCTCCCGCCAGCCCGGTTCCGGCCCCGCGCGGTACGACCGGGGTCCGTGCGGCGTCGGCGATGCGCATCGCCTCCTGGACCTCCTCCACGGTCCTGGCCTCGACGAGCGCCAGCGGGCTGCCCTCGGCCACCCAGCCGGAGCGGTCGGTGCGCATGGCCTCCAGCCGGTCCGGTGCGGTGGTGACGACGTCCTCGCCCAGGGCGTCGAGGAGGGTCTGGACGACGCCCATCAGTGCCTGACCTCCTGGAGCTCGGGGGAACCGCCGACGTCATCGGCGTGCAGCATGCTGCGACCGGCCGTCTCCGGCATCTTGAGCGCGATCACGACGAGCAGCACGACGACCGCCAGGACCACCATGTAGATCGCCGGCGCGAAGAGCAGGCCGGTCTGCGTGATCAGCCAGGTGGAGATCAGCGGCGCGGTGCCGCCGAAGACGGTATAGGAGACGTTGAAGCAGATCACGGTCCCGCTGACGCGGTTATGGGTGGAGAAGGACTCCAGGATCCGCACGGCGAAGACCCCGTAGAACATGCCGAAGATGACCCCGATGACGCTCTGGCCGGTCAACGCGCCCCAGAAGGTGGCGTTGCCGGCGAGCCAGAAGGCGGGCAGGTAGAGCACGATCGCGGCGGCGATCATCGCGAAGAGCACGGGACGGCGGCCGAACCGGTCGCCGAGCGCCCCGCCGAGCCAGAAGCTCACGAACGCGATGGTCAGCGCGATCCCGTTGCTGATCAGGGCCTGGTCCTGGGGCAGCTCGACCGTCGTCGTGAGGTAGCTGACCATGTAGCCGCTGAGGGTGTAGAACCCGAGGGCGCCGACGGCGGAGAGCGCGAGCGCCTGGATGATGGCCTTCTTCGACGAGGACCTGGCGACCTGGGTCTCGTCCTCGGCGGCCTTCGCCGCCTCGAAGACCGGTGACTCGCTGATCTTCGAGCGGATGTAGAGCCCGACCAGGGCCATGGGGCCGCCGATCAGGAAGGCGATCCGCCATCCCCAGGACTCGTAGGCCTCGGTGCCCAGGCCCGCGATCAGTGCCCACACGATGATCGCCGCGGCCACGGAGGGAAGGGTGGTGAAGCTGTAGGTGAAGGACACGTACAGCCCGCGCTTGCCGCGCGGCGAGTGCTCGGCGACGAAGGCGTTCGAGGTCATCGTCTCGCCGGCGGCGGAGAAGCCCTGCAGCAGCCGGCAGAGCACCAGGAGAACGGGGGCGAGGATGCCGATCTGCTCGTAGGTCGGCAGCAGCCCGATCGCCATCGTCCCGGCGCCCATCATCACGATCACCAGCACGAGGACGCGGCGCCGCCCGATCTTGTCCCCGAGGAGACCGAAGACGATGCCGCCGATCGGCCGGATCGCGAAGCCCACGGCGTACACGGCGAAGACGGAGAGCACCCCGGCCACGGGATCCTCGGATGGGAAGAAGAGCTTGGCGAGGACGGCGGCCGAATAGGCGTAGATGACGAAGTCGTAGAACTCGACGAACTGCCCGATGGCCGAAGAGGTGATCACCCGTTTCAGCGAGGGGGCGGCGCCGTGATCGCCGGGCGCCGGTGCCTCTTCGCGCGATATCGAGGTCATGGTGATTCCAATCAGTCAGGTCGTGGCAGCCCGAGGCGGCCACGGCGATTCCGGTGAAGTGCCGCGTCATCGGGGCGTGGGCGCCCAGGGGACCTGAGCACCGGGTGCATGCGGCGGACCGGTGACGGATCGGGCCTCAGCTCATCGTGGCCGGTGCTCCCACGCCCAACGGTCCTGCCCGGAGCACCTTACAGCCATAGCCCAGCAGGGCTCCCGGTCGGAGCCGCTTGAGCAGGGAGGCGTCTCGATGCCCCGTCACCGGGTGGTGGTTGATGACCACGCAGCGATCCAGTTCCCGTTCGAAGCGGAGCACGACCTCGCCCAGCACCAGCCGGCTGCCCGGGACGGCCTTGAGCGGAGCGTCCCGGTCGTCGATCACCACGTTGGCGCGGTAACGGTCGACATCTCCGGGCAGCCCCGGGAGCTCCGAGCGCAGCAGGACGCTGACGGGCGAGGACCAGAGGAAGCTCCCCGGTTCCCCGGCGCGGGCGAGCAGGAGCCGCTGCCCCGCCGCCTCCGACAGGTGCTCGGCCAGCCTGCCGCCGAAGATCCTCGCCGGGACCCTGCGCGTGTAGTAGTGGACGATCTGCTCGGCGCCCTGGAACAGCACGTCCCGCTCCACGGTCGGCAGGTCCTCGGATCCCGCTCCCACACCGACCATCGAGGGGTGATCGGTGGCCCGGATGCAGCGGAGGTCCGAGGTGACGGGCGACCACAGGCGGTCGCCCGTCACGCCCCCGGCCTGCACCTCGATGCGGTCGGGGGAATTCCAGGACAGGCCTTTGACGGGCACGAGCCCCAGGCGCTCCACGGCGGGGGTCATGATGTCGTGCCCGGCACGCCGGGCCGGCCGAGGTTCACGGTCCGCCCGTAGGTGACATACCGGGAGCCGCTCAGGCGCCCTACCGGATCCAGCCGTTCCTCGGCGGGCCGGTCGCCGTCGAGCATGGCTTCGTCGACGACGGCGGCCACCACCCTGCCGAGCACCAGGACGGAATCACCGACCGGGATCACCTCGTGCACCGTGCACTCCAGGGCCGCCGGCGTCTCGGCCACCCGGGGCGGACGGACCTGTTGCGACGGTGCCGGCGTCAGGCCGGCCAGCCCGAACTCATCGACCTCCGGGCCCACCCTGGCCGCCGTCGCATTCATCGGCTCCAGCAGCGCATGCGGCACGAGATTCACGACGAACTCCCCCGTCGCCTCAACATTGCGCAACGTATCCTTCCGCCCCACGGACGTGAACTGGACGATGGGCGGATCTCCCGAGGCCACCGTGAAGAACGAGTGCGGGGCCAGGTTGGCCCTGCCCTGCTCGTCCACGGTGCTCACCCACGCGATCGGCCGCGGGATCACCAAGCCCGTGAGCAACCGGTACGGCGCACGACCTTCGAGCTCGGTCATGACGAAGGTGCGATGGGTCGGCGTCATGGGGCGAGTGTAGCTAGGGCAACCGGCGCCAGAGTTCCGCCCACTGCTCCGCCGCCAGGTCACGCGGGAGGGCCCGGCGGGGGCAGCCGACGTCGTCCAGGAGCAGGCGAGCCTCACGGACCGATAGCGACGACGCCGCCGCGAGGATCCGGGCGAGGTCCGCCCCGCGACCGGTGAAGACCCTCTTTACGAAGGCCTCATAGGCCGCGCGCTCGGCAATCGGGATGAGAGGCGGGCCACGACGGACGATCTCCAGGATGCCGCCGTCGACGCTGGGCATCGGCCGGAAGCCCGACGCCGGCACGCGGCCGTGCAGCGTGAAGCCGAACCAGGGGGCCGCCTGGGCGGTCATCATCGTGGCCCCGCCGACGCCTGCGCGTTTACGCGCGACTTCCCACTGGGTCATGACGACCGCATGCGTCCAATTGCGACTGCGCAGAAGCCGCCGAAGCAGAGGGGTCGTGAGGTGGAACGGGAGGTTGCCGACGATCACGGGAGCGGAGGCGAGATCGGCTCGCAGGGCGTCCTCGTGGAGGATCCGTGCACCAGGGAATGCCTTGCGCAGGCGCCTGACCCGGTGCTCGTCGATCTCGACGGCGGTGAGGGGCCGGCCCAGCCGTGAGAGCGGGCCTGTCAGGGCGCCGTCGCCGGGGCCGATCTCGAGGATCGCCCCGTCCGTGGCAGCGGTGATCTCGACGATGCGCTTGATCGTGGGCTTGTGGGTGAGGAAGTTCTGGCCGAGTTCGTGTCGGCCACCGGAATGGGATCGGGGCATGAGTGCGCTCCAAGAAGTAAGAGGAGCACCTCGGCATGCCGGAGCACCGTGCATTCAATGATTCAGCTGCGCGTACTCGACCGAGGTGCAGGACATCTCGGGAGTGACGGCGCGCTCACGCCAGGCAGTAGAGAACGGGTGACCGCGCCGTCAGCGGCGGCGGTCGCGCTCTACGTAGGAGCGCCCCATCACGAGCGCGTAGTTCGTATATGTAGCCATGGGGATCAGGGTATACGACAGACCGCGGGGCCGGGACAAGGGCTGATGCCAAATCAACTAAGGTTTTCCTAACCTAAGTTATCCTGCTACCGTCTCGGGCGAACAATCCGCACTCATGAAAGGGGTGTCGCTGTGAAGCGTGGAGCCCTGCTGTCCCTAGGTGCTGGCGCCCTCCTGCTGTTGTCGGCCTGCTCGAATTCCCAAGGCGGGTCCGAGGCCGAAGGCGCTGACGGCGGGGCATCCGCTGGCGACTCGGGAGCCGTCACCCTCTCCCACCCGAGCATCGACGGTCTCGAGATCGAGTTCGAGCAGCAGCCGGAGACCCTGGTGATGGACTGCTACGCGTACAGCTCGCTCCACGAATACGGCCTGGAACCCGACGCCCTCTTCGGCTTCGGCTGCGACGACCCCACCATCATGGGCGATGCAGATGTCTCCGGTATCGAGAAGGTCGGCTCCGACGGCGAGATCGATATGGAGAAGCTAGCGCAGCTCCGTCCGGATGCAGTGATCGGAAACGGCAGTGAGGACGGCTGGTCCTGGTTCGACGAGGACGTCAATGCACAGCTGAAGCGCGTCGCGCCCTTCGTGCCCCTTCCCTCCACGGACACCGTGGACGAGAACATCTCCGCCACCCGTGAGATCGCCGAGTTCCTCGGAGCGGACGTCGAGACGGACGCCATCGTCCAGGCCGACGACGATCTCGCGCAGGCCAAGGAAGACTTCACCGCGGTCCTCGGCGACAAGGATCTCGACTTCCTGCTCGCCAGCCCCACCAAGGAGGCGCTCTACACCGGCGTGGGCTTCCCGCAGGCCGACCTGCTCCAGGAACTCGGCGCCAACATCATCGGCCCCGACAAGCCCGCCGAGGGCAACCCATGGGGCGAAGTCGCCTGGGAGGAGGCTTCCACCTACCCGGCCGACGTCATCCTGATCGAGTCCTACGACCCGGAGGCCCCCTTCAGCGCCGAGCTCTGGGACACCCTCCCGGCGGTGGAGGCCGATCAGGTCTCCGGCTGGTACTCCAAGGGCGCCATGACCAGCCGCAACTACGCCGACTGGCTCTCGGATCTGGCGGAGAAGACCGAAAACTACACCTCGGTCTCCTAAGCCGCCGATGTCGGCTCCGCCCATCAGCCGAACGCCACCCGCCTCAGAGCCAACCCGCCTCCGCGATCATCGCAGCGCCCGATTCTGGGGAGCACTGATCATCGGGGCGCTGTGCCTGATAGCGCTCACGCTCAGCATGCTCGTGGGGTCGCGCGCGATCTCGCCGGCAGAGGTCTGGCACTTCCTCATCAATCCGGATGCGGGTGATCCCGTCTCCCAGGTGGTGTGGCAGTCACGTGTCCCCCGCACCGCGCTCGTCCTCGTGGCGGGCGCGGCGCTGGGGGTCGCGGGAGGCCTCATGCAGGCCGTCACCCGCAATCCGATGACGGATCCAGGCATCCTCGGCGTCAACTCGGGCGCCTCCCTGTTCGTCGTGGTCGGGATCGCCTTCTTCGACGTCACCGTGATCGCGCAGTACATGTGGTGGTCATTCGCCGGCGCCGTCATAACATCCTTCGCCGTGTTCATCATCGGCAACACCGGCCCCCTGCGCGGCAACCCCATCCGGATGACCCTGTCCGGGGTCGCCCTGGGCGCGGTCCTGAGCGGCTTCACCTCCGCGGTCCTGCTGACCAACCCGGCTACCTACGAACGCATGCGCGGCTGGTCGGCGGGTACGACGGCGTCCCAGCCTCTCGATTCCGTCCTCGCCATCGCGCCCTTCGTCGTCATCGGACTGGTGATCGCCCTGACGAGCACCCGGGCCCTCGACGTGCTCGCCCTGGGAGAGGCCAATGCCGTGGCCATGGGGGCCAACCCCAACCGGACCCGCCTCGTCGCGCTCATCGCCATCGCCCTGCTCGCCGGAGGAGCCACAGCCGCGGCGGGGCCCATCGGCTTCATCGGGCTCATGGCACCGCATGTCTCCCGCATGTTCGTCGGACCGCACCAGGGCTGGATCATGTGCTACTCCATCCTGCTCGCCCCGGCGATCCTCGGCTTCTCCGATGTGCTCGGACGCGTCATGACGGAGGGCGAGGTGCCGGTCGGCGTGGTCACCGCGTTCATCGGTGCCCCCTTGCTGATCTACATGGTCCGCCGATTCCGCGTTCCGGAGGTGTGACGATCACGAACACCGACCTCGACTTCGGCCGCCGCATCCTCCGTGTCGGCCCCCGCGACCGACCGTTCCTGCTGGTCGGCGCCCGTCCCGCCGTCATCACCGCTTGTATCTGCGCGGCCGCCGTAGTCCTCGCGATCTATGGTGCGCTGTCCGGATCAGCGGAGATCACGGTGGCGGAGGGAATCGCCGCACTGCGGGGGCAAGGCGACAGCTTCACGACGATGATCGTCCTCGAATGGCGCGCCCCGCGTATCCTCATCGCCTTGGTCCTCGGGGCCTCCCTGGCCATCAGCGGGGCGATCTTCCAGAACCTCACCTCCAACCCGCTGGGCTCCCCCGATGTCATCGGCTTCCAGACGGGTTCGTACACGGGCGCGCTCATCGTCATGCTGGTGCTCGGCGGGGGGTCTATCGCCACGATGACCGGTGCTCTGGCCGGGGGCATCGTCACCGCCTTCGCCGTTTTCTTCCTGGCTTCGAAACGCGGATTCGCCGGAGGCGTGCGCCTGATCATCGTGGGCATCGGCGTCAGCGCCATGCTGGCGTCCCTCAACGTGTGGCTGCTTCTGACCGCCACCGTGGAGGACGCCATCATGGCCAGCCTGTGGGGCGCGGGCAATCTGTCGGGCACTTCCTGGTCCACGTTCGCGCTCGCCTCATCCGGATCGGTCCTGTTCATGGTGGTGGCAGTGCTCTTGGCCCGCCCCATGCGGCTTCAGCAGATCGGCATCCCCTTCGCCACGGCCCTGGGACAGAATGTCCGGATCGTCCAGATCGTCGCCATCGTCGCCGGTATCGGGCTGACGGCACTGTCCACCGCGACGGTCGGCCCCATCTCGTTCATCGCCCTGGCGGCGCCCCAGATCGCGCGGAGGCTGACGAAGACGGATGGCCTGGCCTTGGCCCCCACCGCGGCGGTCGGCGCCTTCCTGCTGCTGCTCGCCGACGTCGTCGCCCAGCGCATCAACCCCGATTCGCCGCTCCCCGTCGGTATCGTCACGGTGTCCATAGGCGGGGCGTATTTCCTCTGGCTGCTGATGAGAGAAGGTCGAAAGAAGTGACCCGCCTGACGAGCCATCACGTGGAGCTTGCCTACGGCGAGAAAGTCGTCTGCTCCGATGTATCCATCGAGATTCCGGATGGCGAATTCACCGTGATCGTCGGCCCGAACGCGTGCGGGAAGTCAACGCTGCTGAAGAGCCTCACCCGGTTGATCAAGCCATCCAAAGGCTCCGTGGTGCTCGACGGGCGGGCGTTGCATGAGATGCCGACGCGTGCTGTGGCGAAGCAGGTGGGTCTGCTGCCGCAGGGCCCCGTCGCTCCCGACGGCATCCGCGTCATCGATCTGGTCTCGCGCGGGCGTTACCCGCACCAGAGCCTTCTCAAGCCTTGGTCTCCCGAGGATGAGGCGACGGTCGCCGCCGCGATGGAGGCGACCGGCGTGCGTTCCCTGTCGGGCAGGCTCGTCGACGAGCTCTCCGGTGGTCAGCGCCAGCGCGTGTGGATGGCCGTCGCCCTGGCGCAGGACACACCGATCCTGCTCCTGGACGAGCCCACCACGTTCCTCGACGTCTCGTACCAGATCGATCTGCTCGAGCTCTGCCGCAACCTCAATCGCACCCGGAGCCACACGCTCGTCGCCGTACTCCACGATCTCAACCAAGCCGCCCGCTACGCCGATCACATCATCGCGATGAAGGACGGAGAGGTCATCGCCACCGGGACGCCCCATGACGTCATCACCGAGGAGCTCGTCAGTACGGTTTTCGGCGTGAACGCCCGCATCATCGACGACCCGGAATCAGGGAGCCCTCTGATGATCCCGCGGTGGCCCCATCTCTCGTAGGGGCGGTTCAGCAACTCAAACGCTTCGTCTGCTGGATGGCTCGACTGTCGTTTAGGGGGTCGGTTCTCCGGATTTAGAATCCCTCGTGCGCCATGTTCGCGAAACGTGAGTAGTGCCCCTGGAATGCCACAACGATGGTCTTGGTCGGGCCGTTACGGTGTTTTGCCACGATCACATCCGCCTCGCCCGCCCGGGGCGACTCTTTGTCATAGACGTCGTCCCGGTGCAGCAGGATCACCATATCCGCATCCTGCTCGATCGAGTTGTGAACGGTAATCCCATTGGCCACGAAGTTATGAGTACCCACCACGGTGGCGTCGAACACTTCTTCTTCGCCGTCTAGCTCAATGCTCTTGATTCGATCCCAGAAGACGTCATTAGTAGCCTCGAGATCCAGCTCCTTGGAGTCCAGAATCTCGGCGATTCGTGCAAGCCGCTGCCTTGAGGGAGCGGACTTGTAGAGAGTTGACCCGCAGTACTGATTCCCCAGTGCCGCCTGGAAAGCCCGCGCCGTCATCCCGGTCGCCGTCATGACCCCGCGGACCTTGTCCCATACCTCGATGGGCACAGTATCCACATTGGTATTAGGTCGCTTACTAGACAGCACTTCAGACAGACGTTCGGCCTGTACAGCACGTTCGCCGAAGACCCCGACCTCCTGCAAAAAACGCCTCTGATCATCCACTCCGTTAATGTCCAGAGTATATCCCTGTCGATACATTTCTTTGAGGTTCGAATAACGAATACGGCTCATGATTCCAAACCTCAACAATAACTGAGACACATCATTGATGAGTTGAAGTGAGGTCGAAGCGTAGTATACTCTGCCCTTCTGCTGGCTTTTATCAAGAGTCACTGATCCGTCGGTAGCCCATAGGTGGCTCAAGAACAATGCAATCTGACGCTTGGGCAAGGCAAATACATCGGCGGGAACGAATTTCTGCCAGCTACGCTTGTCGAACAGCCCAAGCTCGTCCATCCATTTGGCAATCGGGTTACGCCTCCCATGAGTCAACCTGAACGGTGCTGGGAAGCGAATAGTCGTGCATCTCGCCACGGAATAGTCATCACGCACGGTGGTGATACCGAAGTGCCGCGCTGCGTCCGTCACGGCGGCAATGTTCAGTTCATCCCTCGTGGCGTAACGCACAGGCTGACGCTTTATACAGGAACCATCCCCGATGAGATGCGCCAGAAGAATGATCTCCTGGTCCTCCCAATGGACCCGTTTACTAGGCCCGTTGACATGCCGAGGTGCTGCCAGCCGGGCCCCCTCCGTCAGCTCAGAGAGTGGCATCCAGCCCTCATAGGTAAAGAACTTGTGGTTCGCCGTCGCCCTGATCTCACGCCCGGAGGTGAGCTTCAAGCGATAGACGGGTTTCACTCCGGTGGAGAACACATGAGTTAGCGGCCTTTCTACATACCGCATGCTTTCATCGAGAGTCCAGACTGGAACGTCACGAGCTCCGGATGCATACAGCTCACCCATGGTGGTCTCCGCACCCGTATCAGCGCGCAGAATCCTCGTGTCGGCGGGGAGGCATCCTGATTCACGAAGGTCCGAGACCATTGGCCTCTTATCCGTGCGCTGCTCAGAACCACGGTTCAGCTGCGAAAGTGCGATCACCGGGACATCCAGTTCCTTGGCGAGCAGCTTCAGGGCACGCGAGAACTCCGAGACCTCCTGCTGACGCGATTCCACCTTTTTGCCGGAACTCATCAGCTGCAGGTAATCCAGTACCACCAGCTGCAGGTCATTCTTCTGCTTCAGCCGCCGGCACTTGGCGCGGATCTCCATCAGAGACATGTTCGGCGAGTCGTCGATGAACAGCGGCGCGGAGTCCAGCTTGCCCATGGTAGATGCGATCTTCTGCCATTGCTCATCCCGCAGGACGCCTTTGCGCAGGTCCTGCAGGTTCAACGTGGCCTCTGCGGAGAGAATCTTCAGCGCGATCTCGTTGCGCGCCATCTCGAGCGAGAAGATCGCCGTCGTCATGTTGTGCTTGATCGCCGCTGAACGTGCAATATCAATGGCGAACGTAGATTTGCCCATCGCCGGGCGGGCGGCGACGACGATCATCTGGCCGCCTTGCAGGCCGTGGGTAAGCTCGTCGAACTCCACGAATCCGGTGGGCACGCCCTGCATCCCCGACTTGCCGCCGGCGGCCTCGATCTCCTCGACCGTGGCCTCCACAACGTCCTTGAGCGCCACGTAGTCCTCGGCATTGCGGCGCTCGGCCACGGTCATGATCTCGGACTGCGCCTCGTTGACCAGGGTCTCCACCTCGCCGTCCTGCGAGTACCCCAGCTGCACGATCTTGGTCCCGGCGCCCACGAGGCGGCGCAGCACAGCGCGTTCTTGGACGATCTCCGCATAGAAGCCCGCGTTGGCCGCGGTGGGGACGGAGGAGATGAGCGAGTGCAGATAAGCCGCGCCGCCCACATGGTCGAGTTCGCCGCGCTTGGTCAGTTCGTCGGCGACCGTGATGGCGTCCGCAGGCTCGCCCTTGCCGTAGAGGCTGATGATCGCCTCGTAGATCGACTCGTGCGCGGGCTTGTAGAAGTCCGCGCCCATCACCACCTCGACCACATCTGCGATGGCGTCCTTGGACAGCATCATCCCGCCCAGCACGGACTGCTCGGCAACGTTGTCATGCGGGGGTGTGCGCACGAGATCTTCGGCCACGCTCAACCTTTCGAGGGTTCCAGGACGACGGTCGCTGTCGTCCTGACCACCATTGTCACCCATGGGTCAGACGTGCCAGTCCGCGAGGGCCACCGACGGCGGACCAATTCCCACAGCCTGTGGATAACGTGTGGAATACGTGTGGGGATCGCCGGGCGCGGATGTGGGTAGAAAGTGCACAACTTCCACAGCCCTGTGGATAGAGTGCACTCTCAAGCATGACTTGACCTTTACATTTTCCCTAGTCAGGCAAGTTCATGCGCGAAAATCACACGCTGAGCGGAGTTTTCCACAGGTCTTGTCCACACCCATTCTGGAAATGTGCACAGACCCGCAACCCCAGCTTCCTACTGACCAGGGATCGCCGTTCCACCGAGCATCCACAGCCCCCTGACCACCGGGGATCGGGCAGCCTCAGAGCGTCAGCAGCGCCTGCAGCAGGAGCAGCAGGGTGGCGGGAGAGACCAGCACCGTCCCCAGCAGCACCAGCACGTTCCACGGCCGGTGCCGGCGATACGTGATGCTGCTGGCGAGCGCCGTCAGGAACGCCCCGACGTCTGCCAGCGTGGCCAACAGCAGCCCTCCGATGAAGCTGATGCTCATCGCGGCACCGGATCCCGTGTTGCCCAGCACGAAGGCCAGCACGAAGCTCACCAGCGACAGTGCCCATAGACCCAGGGCCACCGGAAGGAGGCGGTGTTCAGCTCGGCGCCGGCGGCGCGGGCTCTCATCGGCATTGCCACCGCGGTCGCTGGATCGGGAGTTGATTCGGGACGGACTCACGCCCAGCATCCTGACACACCCCTCTGGAAACCCGTCACCGCACCCGCCTGATCCAGGGTTCTCGCGACATCTATTGAGTCACCTGTCATACATACTTGAGTGACATGTCACCTGATACCTAGACTCGAGGTATGACCACAGCGGCAACCGGGGACTTAGCGGCCGACAATGATCCATCAGACCATCAGCCACACTGGCTCAGCGACGAACAGCAGTGCATCTGGCGCAACTGGCTCGCCGCGAGTTCCCGTGTTCCCGCACGCCTGGGACAGCAGCTGCAGCAGGATTCGGGACTGTCCCTGCAGGACTACGAGGTCCTGGTGACGCTCGACGAGGCCCGTAACAGCTCGTGTCGCATCACCCAGCTGGCCGGGATGCTCGAATGGGAGCGCTCGCGCATGTCCCACCACCTCACCCGCATGCAGAAGAGGGGTCTCATCCGCCGTGGAGCCTGTCCTGACGACGGCCGCGCCCAGCTGGTGGAGCTGACCGACGTCGGCCGGGCGGCCCTGGAGAACGCCGCCCCCGGTCACGTGCGCGCCGTCCGCTCGGTGCTCTTCGAGGCCCTCAGTGACGACGACGCCGCCGAACTCGGCCGGATCACCGCGCTCATCTCGGCCCACCTGGACGCGCAGGAATGCCCCTGACCTGACTGGATGGACGGCGGGACCGCAAGCCGACCCCTGAATCAGGAAGGTACTTGACGTGTCACCCAGTCTGCCGCATAATAATAGGTGATACGTCACGTAAATGGTCCAGAAGACTCACTCCCGTGACAGCCTGAGCAAGGAGCGACACCATGCAGTTCGGCATTTTCAGCGTCGGCGACGTCACCACGGACCCGACCACCGACACCACGCCCAGCGAGGCCCAGCGCATCCGGTCGATGACCAGGTATGCGCTCAAGGCGGAGGAGGTGGGCCTGGACGTCTTCGCCACCGGTGAGCACCACAACCCGCCGTTCGTTCCGTCGTCGCCCACCACGCACCTGGCCTACCTGGCCGCCCAGACCAATAGGCTCACGTTCTCCACGGCCACCACGCTGATCACCACCAACGATCCCGTCAAGATCGCGGAGGACTACTCGTTCCTGCAGCACCTCTCCGGCGGGCGTATCGACCTGACCATGGGCCGGGGCAATACCGGACCGGTCTACCCGTGGTTCGGCCAGGACATCCGCAACGGCATTCCCCTGGCCATCGAGAACTACCATCTGCTGCGCAGGCTGTGGCGCGAGCCGGTGGTCAATTGGTCCGGCAAGTTCCGCACGCCCCTGAACAACTTCACGCTGGCTCCCGCCCCGCTGGACGGCGTGCCTCCGTTCGTCTGGCAGGGCTCGATCCGTTCCACGGAGATCGCGGAACAGGCCGCGTATTACGGCGACGGCTTCTTCCACAACAACATCTTCTGGAATATCGAGCACACCGCCGCCATGGTCGGCCTCTACCGCCGTCGTTTCGAGCACTACGGCCACGGCACCGCCGACCAGGCGATCGTGGGGCTGGGCGGGCAGTTCTTCGCCGCGGATACCGAGGCGGAGGCCAAGCGGATCTTCCGCCCCTACTTCGACGACGCCCCGGTCTACGGTCACGGCCCGTCCCTCGAGGACTTCTCCCGTGCCACCCCGCTCACCGTCGGCACCACGGAGCAGATCATCGAGCGGTACCTGGGCTATGCCGACGACGTCGGGGACTTCCAGCGTCTGATGTTCATCGTCGATCACGCCGGGCTGCCCGAGTCGATAGTCCTGGAGCAGATCGAGATCCTGGGCCGGGAGATCGTGCCGGTCCTGCGAGCGGAGTTCGAGCGCCGTCGTCCCGCGCACGTGCCCTCGGACCCGCCCACCCACGCCTCCCTGGTCGCCGAGGGCCCCGACTCGCCCCACCGCAAGGTGATCAACGCCGTGGTGCCGGAGGCTCAGGACGAGGCCGCCGGCTCCGGGGCCTCCAGGACGTCACGATGAGCCGCCGCCTCGTCGTCGTCACCGCGGGACTTTCCAACCCCTCCACCACGTCCCTGGTCGGCGAGCGCCTCGCCGATGCCGTGAGCACTCAGGTGGCGGGGCGGGGCGAGAACGTCGACGTGGAGTACATCGAGCTGCGCGAGCTTGCGGTCGGCCTGGCGCACGCGCTGACGACGGGCGGGCTGCCGGACCCCGCACTCGACGAGGTCAAGCGCAGGATCTCCTCCGCCGACGGCATGATCGCGGTGACCCCGGTCTTCAATGCCTCCTACTCGGGGCTCTTCAAGACGTTCTTCGACGTGCTGGACCAGGACGCCCTGGTGGGGATGCCCGTCCTGATCGCGGCCACGGCCGGGACGCCGCGGCACAGCCTGGTACTGGACTACGCCCTGCGCCCTCTGTTCGCCTATATGCGCGCCACGGTCCTCCCGACGGGCGTCTTCGCGGCCACGGAGGACTTCGGCTCGGCGGACGGCGCGGACCTCGAGCAGCGCATCAACCGCGCCGCTGCGGAAATGGCCACGGCCCTGGTCTCCACCCGGACGGGCGTGGAAGGGCTTCTGCAGGAGCACCTGGATCAGGACGGGGCATCCGGTCGGTCCCGCGACGGAGTCGGCCTCCAGCCGCCGGTCAACGATTTCGCCGCACTGCTGCACGGTCACGACGGCTCCTAGCCCGCCCCGCAGCGCCGAGTAGTGAGTTGGGCCGCCCATCGAAGCTGATGGGCGGCCCAACTCACTACTCGGCGGAGGGAAGAGAAAAAAGCAGAAGCACCCCCGGCCACATGTGGCCGGGGGTGCTTCTGCTCGATCAGCTATTGCCTGGGATCAGGCGGAGACGACCTCGAACTGGACGGTCGCGTTGACGTCCTCGTGCAGACGCACGTTGGCGGAGTAGGTGCCAACGGTCTTGATCTGCTCGCGGATCTCCACGCGGCGCTTGTCGATCGAGCCCAGGCCCGCGGTCTCGACGGCGGTGGCGACCTGGTCGGCCTTGATGGAGCCGAACAGACGGCCCTCGGCACCGGTCTTGGCCGGGACCTGCACGGTGGTGCTGCTCAGCTTGGCTGCCAGCTCCTGAGCGTCCTCCAGGGAAGCCAGTTCGCGGGCGGCACGGGCGGCCTTGATCGATTCGATCTGCTTCTCAGCGCCCTTGGTCCACTGGGTTGCGAACCCGCGGGGGAACAGGAAGTTACGGGCGTAGCCGTTCTTGACCTCGACGACGTCACCGGCCGAACCGAGGCCGGAGACCTCGTGAGTCAGGATGATCTTTGCCATGAGTTCTGGTTCCTTTCCGATCAGCGGCCGGAGCCGGCGTAGGGAAGCAGAGCGACCTCACGGGCGTTCTTGATCGCCTGGGCGATCTTGCGCTGCTCCTGGACGGACACGCCGGTCACACGGCGGGCGCGGATCTTGCCGCGATCGGAGATGAACTTGCGCAGCAGCGCAACGTCCTTGTAGTCGATCTCGGTCACGCCTGCAGCCTTGAGGGGGTTAGCCTTCGGCTTGGGCTTGCGAATTTCGTTCTTCGCCATCGTGGTGCTCCTTCTGAAGCGTGGAGCCCGCAGCTGGACTGCGGGATGGATATTGTCTGCGGATCTGCGATCCGGAGGGTCAGCGGGCGCCCCTCTGCGAGGGCACCGCATCGGACCGGGTGGTAAGGCCCTGTCAGCGGGCCACCGATCAGAACGGCGGTTCGTCGTCCTGGCTGGTCCCCCAGTCGTAGTTGCCGCCCGAGGACTGGCCCCAGGGGTCGTTATGGCCTCCGCCGCCCTGCTGGCGGCCACGGCCGCCTTGGTTGCCGCCGAAGCCACCGCCCTGCTGGTTGCCGCCCTGGCCGCCGCGGTTTCCACCGAAGCCGCCGTCGTCGTAGCCGCCGCCACCCTGGTTGCCACCGCCGCCGAAGTTGCCTCCGCCGCCACCGCCACCACGGGAGTTGCGGTTGACCTTGGCCGAGGCGAAGCGCAGCGAGGGGCCGACCTCTTCGACGTCGAGCTCCATGACCGTGCGCCGCTCGCCTTCCTTCGTGTCGAAGGAGCGCGAGCGCAGACGGCCCTGGCAGATCACGCGGGTGCCCTTCTGCAAGGACTCGGCCACGTTCTCCGCCGCCTCCCGCCAGACCGAGCAGCGCAGGAACAGGGTCTCCCCGTCCTTCCACTCGTTGGACTGACGGTCGAACTGGCGCGGGGTCGAGGCGATCGTGAAGTTCGCGACGGCCGCACCCGACGGGGTGAAGCGCAGTTCGGGGTCTGCGGTCAGATTGCCGATAACGGTGATGACTGTGTCGCCAGCCATGGGGTTCCTCCGGATCGAGTCGCGGTCAGGTGGTGATGATCCCTGGTTCGGAGACCATCATCACACCGGGGTCCGACGCCGCAAGGGCGTCAGTCGAAACCTCAGGCCTCGGCGGGAACGGGCTCGCCGTTGACGTCGTGCTTGGGGTGGATGCGCTGCTCCTCAGGGCGGATGATCTTGGTGCGCATGATGGCCTCGTTGAGGTTCAGCACACGATCGAGCTCCTGAGCGGTATCGGGCTCGGAGTGGAAGCGCGCGACGGCGTAGATGCCCTCGGACTTCTTCTGGATTTCGTAGGCCAGGCGACGACGGCCCCAGATGTCGACGTTGTCGACGGTGCCGTTCTCACGGGTGACGACCTCGAGGAACTTCTTCAGGGTCGGCTCGACCGCGCGGTCGTCAACCTCGGGGTTGATGATGACCATCAGCTCATACTCACGCATGTAAGAACCCACCTCCTTCGGGCTGAGCGGCTGTGGCATTTCCACAGCAGGAGGTTCAATGCGAGTCTGCGGACGGGCCCCGGAAACAGGAGCTGCCATCGCACAGACCTGTCAACGTTACTACAGGAGGCGGAGGTCAGTCGAGGCGGACCTCGATGTCCGCGCTGTTTCCGTCGGAGGTCACATCGACGTGCACGGGAAAGTCGATCAGCTCCTCGATGCGCCGGCCGTCCTCCAGGTAGGTGAGCCGGGCCTGGGCGGTGTTGTGCTCGGAGGCCTTCCAGTCCAGCCGGCTGGCCGTGTCGTCGTCCGGTATCAGCCACAGGGAGGGGCGACTGACCAGCTCCCACTCCACATCCTCGATCGATGCCCCGCGGGTCGGCGAACCCGCGGGCGTCGGGGTGGCAGTGGCGGCGGATGGGGTGACCATGGCCCCGGAGGGCACCTCCGCCATGGGCACCTCACCCTCGGCCCACCGCTGCGACGAGGGGCAGCCCTCCGGGGCCACCGAGGTCTTGGACATGCAGTCGTCGACCTCGTCCCGGATCGCATCGTCGACTTCCTCCCACAACGCCGGGGATGGCTCGAGTTCGATGGCGACCTCGTGCACTGCCGGATCCTCCAGCCCCACCACCACGGGTTCGACCGGCTGGGCCAGGACGTAGTGGCTGCCCTCGGGCAGGTCCACGGTGAACCGCCCGGGCATGGCCTCCCAGGACCAGACGCCCCCGTTGCCGTCGGCCACGGCCCGGTCGCGCGGTTTGAGCCGCTGGTTGACCCCGTTGATCGCGATGCTCGACACCGCGGGCGCCCGCACGGACAGGACGTCGGGCTGGTGCTTGCTCAGCACCCAGTGGTCGTTGAAGGGGCCCGTGCGGCGCTCCTTGACCGCCGTCCAGGTGTGCTCCTCGCCCTGGACGCCGCCCTCGGGGATCTCGCCGTCGGCCCACCAGACCCTGGCGGTGATCTCCGCGGTGGTGCCGGCCGCCTGCACGCCGGTGATCTCGAACCGGTCGATACGCCCCTCGGCGGCCCGGTAGGCGCGGTTGGGCAGCGCCGAGGACCCCATATAGCCCGATCCCCCGGTGGAGAAGGTGGCCAGTCCTTGCCGGGAGCGGCCGTCCACCATGGACTGGAGCCAGTTCTCCACGGGGTCCTGGGGGTCGCGGTCCACCGTCATGAGATTCACCACCGTGCCCACGGCGGTGACCACCACCACGACGACGATCAGCCACAGCCAGAGGGACCTCCGCAGTTTCCTGGCCCGCTCCCGGTCACCCATGGCGACTAGTTTGGGCAGCACGGTCCAGACGTTCTTGTCTTTGGCCTCCGCCACGGGCCTGGCCCCTGCCTCGGAACCTGCCTCCGGCGGATCGTGCTCGCCACGCTCATCCTGACGGCGGTCAGCGTCCATCACCGGCCGGTCCGCTCACATGTTCCTGGCGTGGACGCCGATCAGCAATGCCCTCTTGCCCCGCTGGATGTCGATGATCACCACGACCAGGAACCAGATCAGGACCAGGAAGCGGGCCACGGCCAGGATGTCCTGCGGGGTCCAGCTGCCCTGGGGGAAGAGCGGCTGCGTCTCCCACGAGCCCCCGGGCGCGTTGAGGGTGGCCCAGTAGCCGATCTCCACCGCCTGCCAGACGAAGAACTCGATCCAGCTCCGCCGTGCCAGCACCACCAGGGGCACCATCCACACGGACTGCAGCAGCGACCACTCCCGTCCGAACAGGATGTAGACGATCAGCAGGAGCAGCAGCACCTGGACGATGCTGGGATCCTTGCCGGCCAGCACGGTCACCAGCAGCACGACGACGACGGCCAGCAGCACCACGAAGAGCGAGAGGGTCTCCAGCGATCCGGTGTTCAGCTCCAGGCCGGCCCGCGGGGCGACCACGGAGTTCCAGACATCCCACAGGGTGCTGTTCTGCACGGACTCGGTCATCAGTTCCGAGAACTGCTCGCGCCAGCGCCCGAACTCGGTGACCATGAACGGGCCGTTGACCGCGGCGAAGAAGATGGCGGAGGACAGCAGTGCGACGAAGAAGTCCCCGATATAGCGGTATCTCGCGGCCATGAACAGAATGGCCACCAGGGCCAGGACGGGCAAGAAGTTGACCGTGGCGCCCAGGCCTATCCAGAACCCGGCGATTCCCGGCGAGCCGCGGATGTAGGAGGCGACCGCGAGCATCATGAACATGACGGCCCACAGGTCCCACGAGGTGAAGCCGACCAGCAGGACCGTGGGCGCGAAGGCCATCACCACGGGGTCCGACGGCTGCTTGCCGGACAGCCCGGCCACGGTGGCGATGACCACCACCCAGACCATCGCCGTGAGCACCACGGTCAGGTCCAGGACGGTGTTGCTGCTCAGGTCGAGGTTGAACGCCTGGGCCAGGCCCGTGGTCATCCAGCCGAGCACCGAGGTGAACATGCCCACGACGATCGGCTGGTCGCCGGACGGCCCGCCCGTGAAGAACCCCTCGAGCATCGTGCCGGGCGTGATGCTCAGGTCCCCGGGATCCACCTGCGCGGAGCACAGGCCCGGGAAACGCCCCGCGACGTCCCATTCCGGGACCCGGCACGGCACCCGCAGCAGGAAGGAGAGCAGGACTGCGAGAATGCCGATCACGAAGACGACGAGGCCGTTGGCCCCGCGCCTGCCCTTCTTGGCCTCAGGCATTCGTCGATTCCCTTCGCTCGGCCGCGGTGCTCGCCGGCCCCTGGTGCTCGGGGCCTAGATTAGCCGCATCCGGGGCCAGATCACGGGGAGCGCGTCCGCTCAGCACGTCACGGATGACCAGGGCGCATATCCCCGCGACGGCGACGACGTGCGCGAGCACCGCGATGACGTAGGTCGTCGTCCACGCCGGAAGCGACTCGTCACTCCACGACACGGCGTTGAGCCAGGAGAAGATCGCCACCCAGTGGAAGACCTCGATCGCCTGCCAGATCAGGAACTCGACCACTCGGGGCCGCGCCAGCAGGACCAGCGGCACCAGCCACAGCACGAACTGCGGCGAATAGACCTTGTTGGTCAGCACGAAAGCCGCCACGATCAGCAGGCTCAGCTGCTCGATGCTCGGCTCCCGGCGGGCCAGCAGGCCCAGTGCCAAGATCCCCGCGCACAGCACCGCGAAACCGCCGTAGGCGATCACGTTGATGGTCCCGGCACCGAGTTCGCCGTACCCCAGGGCCGGCCCGATGGCCACGTCCCAGACGTGGTAGATCGACGAGAATCCGGCGGACCGGTCGGAGGAGAAACCCCAGAAGTAACCCCACTGCTCGCGGTCCCACAGGTAGAAGGGGACGTTGACCACCAGCCACGTGGCCACCAGCGATACGGCGGTGGTCACCACAGGCCTGAGCTCACGACGGCGGATGCCGAGCACGATCACGGCACCCAGCAGCACGAAGGGCCAGAGCTTGAGGGCGGTCCCCAGGCCCAGGAACACCCCGGCCGGCACCCATCGCTCGCGGCGCAGGAAGTACAGCGCGACCACCGTCACGCAGACCACCCACAGGTCCCAGTTGATCAGGGCGGTCGCGGCCACCGCCGGCGCCAGGGCGAGGGCCAGGAGCACCCGGGGGCTGGCGATCATCTTGGAGGCCACCAGGACCGTGACCGCCCATAGCGCCGCAATAGTCACCGCATTGACGTCAAAGTATATGCCTTGTGCAACATGCACACTTGTCACCGGGGTAATGGCCCAGGAAAACACTCCGGTGACCGTGGCGATGACGGACTGCAGGACCGGATACTCCAAGAGAGCGTCGGGAACCAGGTACGGGAAATGTCCATCCACCATGCCCACCCGGGCATACAAGAAGGGGATGTCCGAGTAGCAGGCTCCGCCATAGGGCAGCCGGCCGTCCCACTGCAGCTGATGGCAGGGCAGCCGGACCAGCCAGGAGACCCCGATCGTCCACACCGCGCACGCGACCAGGACCCACCGCCAGGCGGAGGCGGAGAAGCTCACCCGGGAATGCTCCCCGGTCTGCCCCTGTCCTCCGGCGCTATCTAGAGGCCGGCCCGGTCCGCGCGCGGTGCTCACGGGCCCTCGCCGCGACCGGCGTTCCGCCCGGAGCTCTGCTCCGCCGCGGTGCCACCGGGCGTCCCGTCCTGCGTATCGTCCGGGCTCTCCGCCTGCTGGCCAGCCCACCATTCGCGCAGCCGTGCTTCGGCGGCCTCGGCGCCGATCGCGCCCTCGTCCAGCCGGAGTTCCAGCAGGAACGCGTACGCCTGGCCCACGGTCCTGGACGGCCCGATGTCCAGGATCCGCATGATCTCCTGGCCGTCCAGCTCCGGGCGGACCGCCTCCAGCTCCTCGCGTTCGGCCAGTTCGGCGATCCTGCGCTCCAGATCGTCATAGGAACGAGCCAGCCGTGAGGCTTTTCGCTTGTTGCGGGTGGTGACGTCGGACCTGGTCAGAAGGTGCAGCCGTTCGAGCTGGTCGCCGGCGTCGCGGACGTAGCGGCGCACGGCCGAGTCGGTCCAGCCGGCCTCCCCGTAGCCGTAGAAGCGCATGTGCAGTTCCACCAGGCGCGTCACGGTCTTGATCGTGTCGTTGTCGAACCGCAGGGCCTTCATGCGCTTGCGCACCAGCTTGGCCCCGACCACCTCGTGGTGCCGGAAGCTCACGGCGCCGTCGCTGCCGAAACGACGGGTCGCGGGTTTCCCGACGTCGTGCATCAGAGCGGCGAAGCGGAGGCCGAAGTCGGGTCCGGGCACCGGTCCGTCCGGGCTCTCGTAGCCCGCTGCCTGCTCCATGACCGTCAGGGAGTGCTGATAGACGTCCTTGTGGTGATGCGCCGAGTCCGTCTCCAGTCGCAGGGCGGGGACCTCCGGCAGGACGATGTCCGCCAGGCCCGTGTCCACCATGATCTCCACGCCCCGCCGGGGCAGGGCGCCGTTGATCAGCTTGACCAGTTCGTCCCGGATCCGCTCGGCGGAGACGATCTCCAGCCGTCCCGCCATGTTCTTCATGGCCTCCAGCACCTCGGGGGCGACCTCCATCCTCAGCTGGGAGGCGAACCGGGCCGCCCGCATCATCCGCAGAGGATCGTCGTCGAACGACGATTCCGGCGTCCCGGGGGTGCGCAGCACGCCGGCGTGCAGATCCCGCACACCACCGTGCGGGTCCACGAGCTCCAGGGACGGCAGGCGCAGGGCCATCGCGTTGACCGTGAAGTCCCGGCGGACCAGGTCCTCGGAGAGCTCACGGCCGAAGGCCACCACGGGCTTGCGGGAGGCCGGGTCATAGGCCTCGGCCCGGTAGGTGGTGATCTCCAGCTGCATATCGCCCCGGCGCAGGCCGATGGTGCCGAAGTCCCGCCCGATCTCCCAGACGGCATCCGCCCAGCCCTTGATCACGGCGAGGGTCTGGTCCGGGGTGGCATCCGTGGTGAAGTCCAGGTCGGTGGCCGTCCGGCCCAGGAAGAGGTCGCGCACGGGCCCGCCCACCAGGGACAGGTCATGGCCGGCCGCCTCGAAGAGGCGCCCGGCTTCCAGCACGACGGGGGACACGGCTGAGGTATCGAGCAACTGGGTCATCGCGGCCCATCATTCCAGACCTGACGGCCGGCGTCCGCGCGGCCGTGCTCACACCTTCGGGAGCCCGGCGCCCAAGTGCGGCTAGGCTGGTTCGCATGACTTTCCCCGTTCCCAGCGCTCCCAAGAAGCGGCCGGCTACCCCGGCCGCGGCGCTGCCCACGGTGGAAGAGGTCTCAGCCGGCGGGGTCGTCGTCGACCTCGAAACCCCTGGTCATCCCGTGGCCATCATCGCCCGGATCAACCGGGGCGGCCGCCTCGAATGGTGCCTGCCCAAGGGCCACCCGGAGGGTGAGGAGACGGACGCGCAGGCCGCCGTCCGGGAGATCGAGGAGGAGACCGGGATCGCCGGTGAGGTCCTGTCGCCGCTGGGCAGCATCGACTACTGGTTCTCCGTGTCCGGTCACCGGGTGCACAAGACCGTGCATCATTTCCTGCTCGAGGCCTCCGGCGGCTACCTGACCACCGAGAACGACCCCGATCACGAGGCTGTGGACGTCGCCTGGGTCAATATCGACGACCTCGGGCGCAAGCTGTCCTTCCCCAACGAACGGCGCATCGCGGACATCGCCCGCGAGTACATCATCCATCAACTACGGGCTTGACCCTCCGCCCCGCCCTCCGAGAACGGGCCGGGGCGGATCTCACGGCATATAAAGGAGTGCTCATGGCACGCTCAGGTGCGGTCTCGAGCGCCATCATGGCCTCAGGCACCCTGGTCTCCCGCATCCTGGGCTTCGTCAAAGCCATCCTGCTCGCGGTCGCGATCGGCAGCACCACCAACCTCGCCAATATCTTCGAGATGGCCAACAACCTGCCCAACCTGCTCTACGTGCTGATCGCCGCGGGCATCTTCAACTCCATCCTGGTTCCGCAGGTGATCAAGGCCTCCAAGAACTCCCAGGACGACGGCGCCGACTACATCTCACGGCTCATCACCCTGGCGGTCCTCGCCCTGGCCGTCGTCACGCTGGTGGTGGTGGCGCTGACCGTCCCGATCATCACCGTCATGACCCCGGACTGGGGGGAGGGCCAGCGCGCACTAGCGGTCACCTTCGCACTGTTCACCCTGCCGCAGATCTTCTTCTACGGGATCTACACGGTGCTGGGACAGGTGCTCAACGCCAAGGGCGCCTTCGGCTGGTTCATGTGGACACCCGCGCTGAACAATGTCATCGCGATCGGCGCGCTGCTGGTCTTCATCCAGCAGTTCGGCAGCTATGCCGCCAATCCCCACGAACTCGACAACTGGTCCGCCGGGCAGACCTTCTGGATCGCCGCCATGGCGACTGTCGGGGTCGCGGCGCAGGCGATCGTGCTGATCTGGCCGCTGCGCCGACTGGGCCTGGACATCCGCCCCAAGTTCGGCTGGCGCGGCATCGGCCTCTCCGCCGCCGCCAGGCTCTCCGGGTGGGCCCTGGCGACGGGCATCATCGCCAACCTGGCATTCCTGGCCCTGGCCCGCACGGCGAACATCCCCAACGCCTACACGGAGCAGTATCTCCAGGCCAATCCGCCGGAGGTCATCGCCGGCAACTACGCCCTGACGCAGTCGACCATGCTCTACTCGCTGCCGCACGGCGTGATCGGCCTGTCCATCGCCACGGTGCTGTTCAACACGATGGCCGCGGCAGCGGCCGACAAGAACACCGCCGGCGTCAACGCAGCCCTGTCCAAGGCCCTGCGGTACTCGGGGATCGCCAACGTCTTCTTCACCGCGTGCCTCATCGCCTTCGCGGGACCGCTGGGGATGTTGTTCTCGGGGGGCATGCCCGAGTCGGGCGCCGTGGTCGGGCAGGTCGTCGTCGTCATCGCGATCGGGGCGCCCTTCCTGACCACGGCCTTCCTGTTCGGCCGGATCTTCTACGCCCAGGAGGACGCCCGTACCCCGTTCCTGGTGCAGCTGGTGACCTCGGCGCTCACCGTGGTGGCCGCCTTCGTCATCCAGCACTCGGTGGAGCCGAACCGGATGATCTTCGCCATCGCGGCCTGCTACGCGGCGCAGAACATCCTCTCCACCCTGATCTACCACTTCCTGACCGTCCGGCGGATCGGCGACTACGGGCTGGCCCAGGTGCTGGACACCCATGTGCGTTCCCTCGCGGCGGCCATGGTGGCCGGCGTCGGGGGAAGCGGCGCGCTCTACCTCATGGGCGGGTGGAGCGCCGAAGGGTGGCCCTGGAGCAGCCTGCTGACCGCCCTGCTGACCCTGGCCGTGTGCGGCATCGTGACCGGCGTGCTCTACCTGATCTTCCTCACGGTCTTCCGCCTCAAGGAACTGCCGGAGCTGACCCGCCCGGTGCTCGCACGTCTCAAGCGCTGACGGCACGGAGGGAGCGAGGCAGCAGCGCGCCGGACCACCTCTGGGGCCGCCTGCGCCGGGTACACTGCGAAAGTCCCCCTACTCCTCCTCACCCCCATCGCCGATCGTCCGTCGGGGTCTCCCGCGACGGCACGCAACACTCAGGAGAACAAGTGCCCCAGCCCATCAGCCTCGGGACCGTACTGGGCGGTCGTTACAAGGTGCTGGACGAGGTGCTCACAACACCCGAGCAGGATCACGTTCTGGGCGGTCAGGATCAGATCCTGGGCCGTGAAGTCACCATTCTTGTCCCCTCCGAACGGCATACCTCCCGTGTCGTGGAGAACGCCCGCGCCATGGCCATCGGCGCCGTGGACGCGGATCTGCACATCCTGGACCTCGGCCAGTCCGGGAAGACCACGTACCTGGTCACGTCCTTCGCCGCGCCCTCCGTGCTGATCGAGGAGCTGCTGGCAGAACCGGGAACCATCGACGACGACACCCTCTCGGACGACATCTTTGGCCGGCCCCGCTCGGCGAGCTCGGCCGGAGCCTACGTCGTGGACGACGGCGAGCCGGACACCGCCGGTGAGGAGACCTCCGAGGAGTTCTTCGACCAGTGGGACGACGACGACATCGGCACTGCTCCGGCCGCCCCGGCCGTCGAGCGCCATCTGGGGCGGATCAGGCGCGCCCCGGAGTCCTCGACCCGGGCCACCCTGTTCGACCGGGCTGCCGCCGGACGCGGGAACGCCTCCGGCAAGGCGCCCGTCCGCGACGCCCACCGGATCGACCCGACCTATGACGGGGACAACCGGTACGACTCCTACGAATACGAGTACACCTCAGGTGCCAAAGGCCGCGCCGCCGCGGGTGACTCCACCGAGACGCTGGACCGCGGTGCGGTTCGAGACCACCCCAAGGCCTCCGCATCCCGGTCCGCCCCTGCCGAGCCGAAGGAGAAGAAGTCCCGCAAAGGCGGCCTCATCATCCTCCTGCTCGCGCTCTTGGCGGTGCTGGCGGTATGCGCCGGGTTGATCTTCGGCGGTCTGGGGAGCCTGTTCGACGACGACGAAGGTACGGGGTCCCCCAGCGCCAACGGCTCCAGCGCCCCCGCCGAAGAAGCCACCCCGGTGGCCGAGGTCGCGGCGGCGGCTTCGGCCGTGCGCCTGGTCCCCGACAACCCCACCTTCATGGCCGATCAGGACGGCACCCTGCCCAACGTGATCGATGAGGACACGGAGACTGCCTGGACCAGCTATGGCTTCTCGTCCGCCGAATTCGGCCAGCTGGTCTCCGGGGTGGCGCTCGCCGTGCGCTTCGAGGAGCCCACGGTGATGAACCAGATCGCCATCACGCAGGAATCCGGCACCGGAGGCGCGTTCACGGTGTACGTCGCGGACGAGCCGTCGCTCGAGGGCGCCGTCGAGGTCGGGCAAGGGTCTTTCCAGGGTCCGCAGACGACGGTTCAGCTGGGTGAGGCCGCGCAGTCGGAGGAGCACTCCTACCTGATCGTCGAGTGGACCGAACTGCCGACGCTGACCCAGCCGATCGCCGGTTACAATTACGGCTTGCGCATCTCCGACGTCAACGTGTCCTGAGACACTGTATGACGCCCCGCGACCTGCGGAGACGCCCCTGGAATACCTGCCCGCGATCCACCGTTGATCCCCACGGAAGCGTCCCCTGGCCATACCGGGGCCGGCGCGGCAAGATGGCATGCGCTACCCGAACACGGCGCGCCGGATACGACCAGACATCCGAACATCCCGGATGAGCACGGAAGAAGGCCTATACACGTGAGCCCCGACTTCACCCCGGCCCTGAGCCTCGACCTCGGCGCCACTCCTCCCGGCCGGCCCGATCACGGGCAGCGACCGGCGGAGACCGGCGATACCGCGGTGCACGACGTCGTCATCGTCGGCTCGGGCCCCGCTGGATACACCGCCGCGATCTACACCGCCCGGGCGGACCTCAACCCGATCGTCCTGGCCGGCTCCGTGACCGCCGGCGGGGACCTGATGAACACCACCGACGTGGAGAACTACCCCGGTTTCACCGACGGGATCATGGGCCCCGAGCTGATGGCCACCATGCAGGCGCAGGCCGAGCGTTTCGGCGCCGATGTCCGCTACGAGGATGCCATCAAGCTCGAGCTGGAAGGCCCGATCAAGGAGATCACCGTGGAAGGCGGGGAGGTCCTTCGGGCCCGGACCGTCATCCTGGCCACGGGTTCGGCATACCGGGAGCTGGGGCTCGAGGACGAGAAGCGTCTCTCCGGCCACGGCGTGTCCTGGTGCGCCACCTGCGACGGTTTCTTCTTCAAGGGCCAGAACATCGCCGTGGTGGGCGGAGGCGACTCGGCCATCGAGGAAGCCACGTTCCTGACCAAGTTCGCCGACAAGGTGACGCTGATCCACCGCCGCGACGAGTTCCGTGCCTCGGAGATCATGCAGAAGCGCGCCTTCGACGATCCCAAGATCGAGATCCTGTGGAACAAGCGGGTCATCGGGATCTCGGGCGAGGCCAAGGTCGAGGAGCTGAGCCTCGAGGACACGGTGACGGGCGAGGTCGGCGCCCTGCCGGTCACCGGGTTGTTCGTGGCCATCGGCTCGGACCCGCGGACCCACCTCTTCAAGGATCAGGTGGAGATCACCGCAGAAGGTACGGTCGCGGTGGACGCCCGCTCCTCCCGTACCTCCCTCCCCGGGGTCTTCGCCGCCGGGGACGTGCTGGACTCCACCTACCGCCAGGCCGTCACCGCCGCCGGTTCGGGCTGCGTGGCAGCCATCGACGTCGAGCACTACCTGGCCACTGTCAAAGCCTGAACCCAGACGTAGCACCGCCGAAAGGAACACCATGAGCAACGCAATCGATGTCAATACCTCCGAGTTCGAGACCGAGGTCCTGCAGGCCGACAAGCCTGTCATCGTGGACTTCTGGGCCGAGTGGTGCGGCCCCTGCCGCATGGTCGGTCCCGTGCTCGACGCCATCGCCAGCGAGCACGCCGGATCCGTCAAGGTGGTCAAGGTCAACGTGGACGACAACCAGGAGATCGCCGCCAAGTACGGCATCACCTCCATCCCGGCCGTGTACCTGTTCAACGACGGCGAAGTGCAGAAGCAGAGCATCGGCGCCAAGCCCAAGTCGGCCCTGGAGAAGGAGTTCGCCCCGTACCTGGGCGCTCAGTGAGCTGTGCTCGGTTGCGGGTGTTCAGGGCCCCGCCCCGGAGCCCCGACTTCGTCCCTGATCATCCAGTAACCTGTGGAACCCCGGTCCCGTTCGACGTTTCGGGCCGGGGTGTCCCATTGCCGGACGCCCTCATTAATCAGGATGCTTAGTTTTTGGAGGGGAGTAGAGTATCTACTCCCTGACCTTCTTCTTCCCGCCTGACGCTTTCTCCCTTGTCCCACGCCCCCAGCTTGTTCGACACGAGGCATCACTCCCTATGTCCGAAGACATCACCCAGCCCATGCAACGCGGCACCAATGACCGCCGGGTTGTAGGACTGCGCGAACGGCTCGTGCGCGCTGGAACCGTCAATCTGCGTCTAGACCCCCGTGACGCCGGAAGTCCGACACTCTTCGACGACGCCGTCGAGGCCGCGGTCCTGGAGTTCCAGCAGAATCACGGTCTCCTGGTCGACGGGGTCGTCGGTCCGGAGACCGAGCGGCGCCTCAACGAGGCCCAGTACGTCCTGGGTGACCGCCGGCTGTACTGGGATCCCGATGGGCCCCTGCGCGGCGACGACGTCGAACGCCTCCAGAACAATCTCTCCCTGCTGGGCCTCTACTACGGTCACCTCACGGGAGTCTTCGACCAGAAGACCCACTACGCCGTCGTGGAACTGCAGCAGAGTCTCGGACTCGAGCCCACGGGAGTGGTCAATACGCAGACGATCGCTGCTCTGGCCAGGGTGAATAAGAAGATCTCCGATGCCAAGGCCTTCTCCCTCCGGGACTACCACCGCCTCGAACAGGCCACTGACGCCATCCGTTCGCAGAAAGTGGTCCTGGTACCGGCCGTATTCACCGACAATCCGGTCATCCCTGGTGGCGCACCCCATGATTACTCATCGGTAGCTGAAGCCATCACCACCGACATCGCCGTCCGCACCCATGAGCTCCTGCGCGAAGTGGGTGCTACGCCTCTCCTGGTCGCGACCCGTCCGGTCAAGGACCGGCACGGGACCCTGATCGACGTGCATCCCTCCATCGCCGATGCGGTGGCAGGGTCCAGGGAGTCGATCGTGGTCGTCGTCGACTGCGACTGGAACCACTCACCGTCGGCGCACGGCGTCGCGGTCTTCTATTGGGGTGACGACACCTCCAGCGTCACTCTCTCGCCCATCGGCCAGCGCGCCGCTACGCTGACGCTGCGCGAGATCGTCGCCCGCACGGGCTCCCTGGATCTCGGTACCCACGGTCGGCAGTGGGGCGTCTTGCGCCTCAACAGCGCCCCGACCCTGTCCATCGATGTCGGATATATCTCCAACCAGTCAGAGTTGGCGCACCTGGAAGACCCCGAGTTCCGCTCTCATCTCGCCAATGCGATCGTTGTCGGCTTGCAGCGGATGTACCTGCAGACCTCCGAGGACATGCCCACCGGCACCATGAGCGCCATCGACGTGGCACGAGAAATCGCACGTCGTCCGCACGCCGGCTGACCTGTTTCACGTGAAACGGCCCGTACGCCATATGGCGTACGGGCCGTTGTTCTTCCTATTCCCCGGGCGATCTCACCCCTGGCTCTCGGGAAGCCCCTGCGGGTCCAGGACGGTGATGATCCGGTTCAGGTCGTCGACGGAAGCGAACTCGATAGTCATCCGCCCCTTCCTCGCCCCCAGGTTGATCTTGACACTCGTATCCAGCTTGTCCGAGAAGGCATCCGCGATGTAGTCCAGCCGCTCACGATGCCGTTCCTGAGTGGCCGCGCTGCGTCGCACGGTGGGCTTCCGGCTCTTCGAGACGGTTACCGCCTCCTCGGTGGCCCGCACGGACAGGCCTTCCGCGACGATACGCTGCGCAAGACGCTCCATCTCCGCGGGATCCTCCAATCCCAGGAGCGCCCGCGCATGCCCGGCGGAGAGAACCCCGGCGGCGACCCTGCGCTGCACCAGTGCGGGGAGCCGAAGCAGCCGGAGAGTATTGCTGATCTGGGGACGCGAACGCCCGATGCGACGGGACAGCTCCTCCTGCGAGGCCCCGAACTCCTCCATCAGCTGCTGATAGGCCGCCGCTTCCTCCAAGGGGTTCAGCTGCGACCTGTGCAGGTTCTCCAGCAGGGCATCGCGCAAGAGGTCATCATCACCCGTGTCCCGCACGATGGCCGGGATGACCTCCAGTCCGGCACGCTGCGTGGCGCGCCAGCGACGCTCACCCATCACCAGCTCATAATCTGGCCCGTCCGCTTCACGTGACCGGCGGACGACCACAGGCTGGAGAACTCCGAGCTCACCGATCGAATAGGCCAGTTCTGCCAGTTCATCTTCATCGAAGACCTGACGGGGCTGCTTCCGGTTGGGGTGAATGTCATGAACATCCAGCTCCAGGAGCCTGGCGCCGGGCACGGCACTCAATTCAGCAGGGTCCGCATGCTCATCATCCGACGGGCGGGCCTCTGGAGATGCAGCATCGATGCCCTTCTTGTGATCGGATGCGGTTTGTACCGCATCATTCGATGATTCGGGAGCGGCCTCCTCAGTCTTGTCGACTTCTTTCTCTTCCTGCTGCGAACTAACGGAGGGTTCATGATGAACCTCGGGAACTTCCTGGGGCTCCGTAGCGGCTGGCTTCTCCACCGTTTCACGTGAAACAACAGCGGTGTCTGCCTTGTCCACGTCCTTTGAATTCACACTGGACTGCTGGGGTGAACTCGCCTCCTCGGCTTCGTCAGCCGAGGGGGTGGGTGTGAAGAACATGTCCGATGGGCGATGCACGGACGACGAGCGAGCGCTGACACCCAAATCCATCCGCGCCTTCATCGCCTTTTGCCTGGCTTCAGCAGAAATGGTGCGCTTACGCGCCTTGGGCGTTTCACGTGAAACAACGGTGGAAGAACCGTCGGTGCCAGACTGCTGATCACCGGGTTCCTTCACATCGGGCTTGACCGTTGTGTTGGTCTTGCCTACGCCGTCCTTGCTCTTCTTGGAGCCGCCGCTCTTCTTCTTGGCGCTGGAGGAGCCACTGCCTTTGGATGACTTGGCACCAGAGGACGATTTTTCCTCTTGGATAGTTTCCGTCGGTTCCGAGGGCGATTTTCCCGACGTCTTGGATTGGTCGACCCGATCTTCCGAGGTCGTCAACGATGTTTCACGTGAAACGTTGCGGTCCGAATTGACCGCTTCGGCGTCACGCTTCTCATTTTGACTTGACTCGACATCGGGGGCCGGTCCGCTGGGAATCAAAGCTCCAAGTCCTCGTCCAAGCCCTCTACGCCGCTCCGCCATTCGACACACTCCTCATCTCGGCAACTTGGCCAAGTCTACTTCCACGCGCGTATGTTTTCTCCGTTTCACGTGAAACGGCTTCACTTTCGCCTCGGTTCTCCTGAGACTCCCCAGGTGACGGTTCTACTTCGTGACCCGTGGGCTATCACTACACGCGTTTCACGTGAAATATCAGCCTGGCCATCCGAATGTCTCCGCCTCATTACACCCCTGCGTGGGGAGCTAGCCGCCGATATGGGTGCTCGTTGACTCGACGGCTGGGTTCAGACTGGCTGGGTATGACCGACCCGAAGGGTCCATCGAACCCTCTTGGTCAGAATGCATCGCATCGAGCCAGGCCACTCAGGATCCTCCTGTCAGAAGGCCGATGGCTCTTGTCTGGGCGGGATGCTTTACGTTCCGGAACCAGATGAGGCACTTGATGCACTCCGGATCCTCGATGTTTCACGTGAAACGTCAGTAGTTGCTGCCTGCCTGCTACACAAGCACGGCGAAGTCTGACAGCCGCTTCCTTCAATCCCCTCAAGAATCGTCATGGCGGCAAGTCATTGCCGGAGCCATCTCCCCGCCCGTACGCGACGATCATTCGCACCAAGCCCTTGCCGTTGGGCTGGCATAAAAAAGATCGCCCTGGGTTTCACGTGAAACACAGGGCGATCCAAGAGGGACGAGCGGCTAGGACACTACCTCGGTCCGGGAAGCGATCTCCGCCGCTGCCTCAAGGTAGGCCAGCGCACCGGTTGACTGAGGGTCGTAGTTGATGACCGACTGCTGATAGCTCGGAGCCTCCGAGATCCGCACCGAGCGGGGGATCATGGTCTCCAGTACTTGGTCGGGGAAGTGCGTGCGGACTTCCTCCGCGACCTGGGAGGCCAGGTTGGTACGGCCGTCGTACATCGTCAACATGATCGTGGAGACCTGCAGTACCGGATTCAGGTGCTTCTGGATCATCTGGATGTTGTTGAGCAGCTGGCTCAGACCCTCCAGGGCGTAGTACTCGCACTGAATGGGGATCAGTACCTCGGTCGCTGCCACAAAGGCATTGATGGTCAGCAGACCCAGGCTCGGCGGGCAATCGATGAAGATGTAGTCCAGGCGCTCCAGGCCCGATTCCTCACGATCCTCCTGGTACTGCGCGATGGCGCGAGACAGGCGCTGTTCACGGGCGACCATGGAGACCAGCTCGATCTCGGCACCGGCCAGATCGATCGTGGCCGGAGCAACGAACAATCGTTCGCTTTCAGTTGAAGGAACCACCACATCTTTCAACGGCATCTCATCCACCAGGACGTCGTAGACGCTGTCGACTTCCGAGCTGTGGGGGACACCCAGCGCGGTGGAGGCATTGCCCTGGGGATCGTTGTCGATCACCAGCACGTTCTGCCCGTGTTTGGCCAAGGCCACGGCGATGTTGACCGACGTGCTGGTCTTGCCCACGCCGCCCTTCTGATTACTGATGGTGAAGATGCGAGTGCTCTGCGGGCTGGCCACGTGCATCTGACGCAGACGCTGCCGTCGCTGGTTCTCTTCCACGAGCTTCCTCCCGAGCGGGCCGTCCCCCGCACTTCGCTGCACTGCTTCCATGGTGGTGTTCGATTCGGGCACGGTCATCCTGGCACGATCCGGGACGATCCGTTCCGGTGAACCGGCGGGATCAGGCGGCATTCCGATGTCGTGAGCCCCGGGGACGTCGTGCAGCGGCATCGATAAGCCTCCATCGGTAGTCGGTGATCCATGTCGCGACCAGGTCGATTGAACCAGTTCTGACCGGGATCCACCCTACCCGCTGGCAGTGCTGCCGCCTGCAGGGGCGTGGGTTCAGAGACTGAGCCTGACCACGGTGGTCGGCTCCTCCAGGAGATCCTGTCCCACGGTGAGCACCTCGGCGTCCTGCACCTTCCACCGCTTGAGCTTCTTCCCGGCCTTGTCGAGCTCGGCCTGCACGTTCCGGCCCTTCAGGGCCAGTAATTGGCCACTGCCATCGAGCAGGGGGAGGGTGATGTCCACGAGGCCCGTGAGGGCCGAGACCGCTCGGGCCGTGACGACATCGAGTTCGCCCGCCTCCTCCTTGGCCTGCTCACCGCGCATCCGCAGGATCCTGACGTTGCTCAGCCCGAGGTCCGCGACGACTTCGTGGAGCCATGTGACCCGCCGCTCCAGGGGCTCGATCAGGGTGACGGAGATGTCGGGGCGGGCCAGCGCGAGGCACAGCCCCGGCAGGCCCGCACCCGAGCCGACGTCGCCGACACGCGCTCCATCGGGGATGAGGGACTCCACCACCGCGCAGTTGAGCACGTGGCGCTCCCACAGCCGGGGGACCTCCCGGGGCCCGATCAGGCCGCGGACGATTCCCGACGAGGCCAGGTGCGCGACGTACTGCTCCGCAGCACCCAGCCGGGACCCGAAGACCGTCTGCGCGGCCTCGAGGAGAGCCCCCTCCAGCACCGGAGGCTGTTGCGGCTCGGGCGCGGGACGCTCGGTCTGCCCATGAGCTCCCACGAGGCCTCAGCCCTCGACGGAGACCACGATATGGCGGCCGGAGCCTTCACCCTCGGACTCCGAGTGCAGCCCGCCCTCGGCGACGACGTCGTGCACGATCTTCCGCTCGTACGGGGACAGCGGATCCAGGTGGACGGCTTCCCCGGTCGAACGCGCTTCCTCCATGGCCTTCAGCGCCATCTCACGCAGGGCGCCGGCACGTCGCTCACGATGCCCGGCGATGTCCAGCACCAGCCGGCTGCGATGGTCCGTGCTGGCCAGCACAGCCAGGCGCACCAGCTCCTGCAAGGAGTCCAGCACCTCCCCGTCCTTGCCGACCAGCAGCTCCAGGTCCTCGGAGGAGGTCTCCTCGTTCAGGACGGAGAGGTAGGTGCGCCCGTTGCGGACCTCGATGTCGATATCGCCGTCCAGATCCGCCAGGTCCAGCAGCTCCTCGAGGTAGTCGGCGGCCACCTCGCCTTCGTCGACGAGGGGATCCCCGTCGTCGCCGGCCTCCGCGGAACTGTCCGTCTCAGAATCGGAGATCTCGGAGCCGTCCGTGCCGGCTTCAGAGGTCTCGTCGTCAGAGGTCTCGTCGGCCGGGACCTCGACGCCGGCCGCCACAGCGGCGGCGTCGACCTGCTCGCCGGGCTGGAGGTCCTCGACCTCGACAGCCTCCTCGATGTTCTCGTTCGCCTGGTTGCTCATGGAAGCTCCTTACAAGCCTGTGGATACGGTCGCCCTCCGGCAGCGACGGCGACCGGGAGAGGGACGGGAGAAGAGTGCGGGACAAGCAGCCGGCCCGCCCCGGTTCCTGGCCGGCGGGCCGTGACGGCTACTTCTTCTTGATCGCGGAGGATTTCGACGAGCTGCCCTGCTTACGGCTCGCCTTCTTCTGCGTGCTCCCCTGCTGTTGCGGGGGCTTCGGATCGGCCTGACCGTCCGGCTGCTGGCCGTCCTGGTCCTGGGTGCCCTGATCCTGAGCGTCCTGGTCCTGCTCGGCAGGCTGCTCCTCGGCCTCCTGGCTCTGCTGACCCTGGTCCTTCTTGGCCTGCGCCTTCTGGCGTTTCTTGCTCATGGGCTGCTGGCGCTGTCCGGCAGCGGCCTTGGCACGGGCCTCCTCGATCTCGGCCTCGTGCTCCTCCTTGGACTTGCCGACGGGGGGCAGACCCTTGGCGGCGCGGCGCTCGTTGAGCTCGCGCTCGGCCTGCGAGCCCGGGGTGGGGTTGCGGCGGATCATCCAGTACTGCTGGCCCATGGACCACAGGTTGGACACGGTCCAGTAGATCAGCACGCCGATCGGGAAGTTGATGCCGGTGACGGCGAAGATGATCGGGAAGATGTAGATGATCATCTGCTGCTGGCGGTACATGGGCGACTGCTTGGTCGCCTCCGAGACGTTCTTGGCCGCCAGCTGCTTCTGGGAGATGAACATGGTCACCGTCATGGCGATGACCAGGATGACGGCGATGGTGATGGTGGCGGCGTGGTTGCCGTCGCCCGGGTTGCGCAGGGTCGAGAACAGCGGGGCGCCGAACAGGGTGCCGTCGTTGAACTGATGGATCATCTCGGGGCTGAGCACCAAGATGCCTTCGTTGTTCTCCGCGGCACGCACCACGCCGTTGAGCACTTGGAACAGGCCGAAGAAGATCGGCATCTGCGCCAGGATCGGCAGGCAGGAGGCCAACGGGTTGACGTTGTGCTCCTTGTACAGAGCCATCTGCTCCTGCGCCATGGCCTGGCGGGAGACCTGGTCGGTCTTGCCCTTGTACTTGGCCTGCAGCTTGGCCATCTCCGGCTGGATGACCTGCATACCGCGCATGGAGCGGATCTGCTTCATGAACAGCGGGATGGTCAGGGTACGCATCACCAGGGTCAGGCCCACGATGGCCAGCACCCAGGTCCAGCCGCTGGCCGGATCCAGGCCGACGGCGGTGAACAGCGAGTGGAAGACCCACAGCACCGCGGAAACGGCCCATTTGAAGGGCCAGAGGATCAGATCGAAAAAGTTCACGGGTCTATCTCCTTACGCCGCGTCCGTCATGCCCGGTGAGGACCTGGGCTTGAGCGGGCTCTCCCGGTGCGCGTCGCGCGCGGAACCGGGGATCGCGGTCGGGGCGAATGAGGACAGCAGTCGGGCTCGGTCCTCGGGGGTGGGGTGGTTGAGCAACAGGATTCTCGGCAGGTCGGCGACGGATTCGAACCGCCGTCCGCCGTCGGGAACTCTGTCGATCCCACCGGCCGCCCAAGGGTGGCAGCGCAGAAGACGCCGGACCGTCAGGCCCAGGCCCCGGACCGCCCCGTGCCGGGTGACCGACTCCAGGCCGTAGGCCGAGCAGGTCGGAAAATGCTTGCAGACATCGCCGTAGAGCGGGGAGATCAGCGCCCGGTAGACCTTGAGGCCGGCGATCAGCAGGTTCTGGGGAAGGAGCCAGAGCACCTGGAAGGCGCTGCTGGCATGCACGAATTCCGAAGGCGCCTCGTCGAACAGTTCCTGTGAGGAGCCCTGCTCCGCCCCGGCAGCCGGGTGATCCTCATGAAGGGCGTGGCTCATGATGCTCGCCCTGACGATGGATCCTGCTCCGCCCCGGCCTTGGACAGAGCCTTCTTCCAGGCGGAGTTCCAATCGCGGCCGAGCTGGTCGAACGTGGCCAGGGCCGCCGGCGGGAGGGCCCGCACCACGACGTCGCAGCCGGAGGGGTGGGTCCGGACGGTGCTCTCCACCAGGGCGCGCAGGCGGCGCTTGACGCGGTTGCGCGTCACGGCGTTGCCGACGGCCTTGGACACGACGAAACCCGCCCGGACCGGCTGGTCCGCAGCGGTGGGCCGGACGTATACGACAACGTTCCGGCGGCCCTGACGGGTCCCGGAACGTGTGGTCGCTGCGAAGAGCGTGGACGTGCGCATCCTGTGCTGTGAAGGAAGCACGCGCTCACCCCTCATGGGTTGTGGTCGAACACCGCACCTCGAGGTCCTCAGGCGGCTGGGGCCTGAGGACCTCAAGGATGCGGGTGCGCGAAAGATCTCAGGCCGAGAGGGAAGCGCGGCCCTTGGAACGGCGGGCCGAGAGGATGGCGCGGCCGGCGCGGGTGCGCATGCGGGCGCGGAAGCCGTGCTTCTTGGCGCGGCGGCGGTTGTTCGGCTGAAAAGTACGCTTGCTCATGTGTTTCTCCCGGAGAAGGAAGGGCGGATCGGCGCATCCGGATGCTCGGGGCACGCAGCCACATACGGGCGCGCGGCGACCCGCTCAGGCGATGAGCCGGTCCACCTTTGCGGTGGTCAATGGGATGTGTCCTGGGCTACCGCGGAACACGAGGTGCGGGTGCAATACAGACACAAGACTGACCAAGTCTAGGCAGCACGAAGGATCCGGTCAACTGCTGAGGGTCTGATCGCCGAACAGTGTCCAGATGTTCAACCAGTTGCCCACAGGTGTGCACGGTCTGGAAAAAATCTTGTGGATAACTCCGATCGCCTGCTTCCCAGCGACGGCGCGGGAGCACACGTGTAACTACAGAACTGTAGTTCCTTCTGGCCGCGGAATGACACTATGAGCACCCGCAAAACGTGTTCTAGGCTGACGTTCGCGTTCCGCCCCCCACGCGATATCCACCGCTGTGAACAACTCTGTGGAAAATCGGGGGCTCCCGCCCCGGCCGGCACGTCCGGTGACCACGACGAGAGATTCCCGGAGCCCGTAACAGTGAGTCTTCAGCAAAACCAGGCGCTCGACGCGCAGTGGGCGCAGTGCCTGGACGCTCTGAACGCGGATCCGGACATCAGCCCTCGTCACCGCGGCTTTCTCGGCCTGGCCCAGCCCCGCGGGCTGATGGGCACCACCTTGCTGATGGCCGTCCCCAACGAGCTCACCCGCGAGGTCTTCCAGTCGACCATCGCCACGGCCGTGAACAGGGCGGTCACCAGGACCTTCGGAGCGGACACCCTGATCGCGGTAGTGGTGGACACCGATCTGGGCAAGGTCGTGGAGGCCCCCGAGCCGGCCTCCACCCTGCCTCCCCTCGAGGAGCTCGAGGCCGAGCGCGGCCATTCGGCCGCTCCGCCACGGAGGGACGCGCAGCCTCCGGCCGATGACTACCAGGGTCCCGCGGACTCCGCAGGCGGCCGTGCCCGCGGCGGCTCCTTGCCCAAGCCGGCGGCGGCCTCGTCCGCCGCGCAGATCCTGGATACGAAGCCGACCCCGCCCGTCGAACGGCCGGCGCCTGAACCGCCCGTCGAGGACCATGGCACCGCCACGGCGGAGACCGCCGAATGGAACTCCTCGGCCCGGCTGAACCCCAAGTACATCTTCGAGTCCTTCGTGATCGGGCAGTCGAACCGCTTCGCCCACGCCGCGGCCTTCGCGGTGGCGGAGACCCCGGCCAAGGCCTACAACCCCCTGTTCATCTACGGTGATTCGGGACTGGGCAAGACCCATCTGCTGCACGCGATCGGCCACTACGGCAAGCGGCTGTACCCCGGCATGCGCGTGCGCTACGTGAACTCGGAGGAGTTCACCAACGACTTCATCAACTCCATCCGCGACGACGAGGGCTCCTCCTTCAAGGAGATCTACCGCAACGTGGACATGCTGCTGATCGACGACATCCAGTTCCTGGCCGGCAAGGAGCACACGCAGGAGGAGTTCTTCCACACCTTCAACTCCCTGCACAATCACGAGAAGCAGATCGTGATCACCTCCGACATGCCGCCCAAGCAGCTCACGGGCTTCGCCAACCGGATGCGGTCGCGCTTCGAGTGGGGCCTGATCACGGACGTGCAGCCGCCGGAGCTGGAGACCCGCATCGCGATTCTGCGCAAGAAGGCCGATGCGGACGGGATGAAGGCCTCTCCGGAGGTCCTCGAGTACATCGCCTCGCATATCTCCACCAATATCCGCGAGCTCGAAGGCGCCCTGATCCGCGTCACGGCCTTCGCCTCCCTGAACCAGCAGGAGGTCGACCTGCCCCTGGCCGAGCTGGTGCTCAAGGACCTGATCACCGACGACGACGGCGGCGAGATCACCGCTGCCACGATCCTCGGGCAGACCGCGGCGTACTTCGACATCTCCCTGGACGAACTGAAGTCCAAGTCCCGCACCCGCACCCTGGTCACCGCCCGGCAGATCGCCATGTACCTGCTGCGGGAGCTCACGGACATGTCCCTGCCGAAGATCGGCCAGGAACTGGGCGGCCGCGACCACACCACCGTCATGCACGCCGACCGGAAGATCCGCACCCTGATGGCCGAGCGCCGGCAGATCTTCAACCAGGTCACCGAGCTGACCAACCGGATCAAGCAGCAGCAGCGCACCGGCTGATCCGGCATTCCCCTCTCGCCCCTGGTGGCGAGCTGCGTCGATCGGCGTCTTCGCCGCTCGGGATTCGCCCCTTCAGATTCGCCGCTTCAGACGAGACCCCATGAGGCACCCGGACGGGTGGCCCATGGGGTTTTCCACAACCCTGACCCCCGTGCCGCCTGGGCGCAGACTTCTGTAATCACAAGAATCGGCGGCCTGTGGAGGCCCTGTGCACGGCACGAAATCACCAGCTGTGGATAACTCTGTGGAGAAGTGATCATGCCCCGTGGAGAACTCCACGGCGGAGGTGGACTCGATGTGGAGAGGCCCGGAATCACAGGGATGTGCTTTCACAAGGAGGCGGCAGCCCGGTGGACCCAGAACCACAGGAAACCCACAGGACGAACACGGTAACGACGCCTCGGCAGGCGGTTTTCCACATCTTCCACAGGGGTTATTAACACTCCTACCTACCTTCTTCTTGGCCAAGCAACGTCTGCGACTCGTCCGCCGGGCACGTGTAATTACACGAATCCGCAGCGCCTGGGGGCGCTGCCCGAGCCGAGGTGTAATTACAGGTTCCAGGGATCCTTGACGCACAGGAAGAGGACTGCTGGATGGATTAGAGCCACGAGCGCCGATAGCATGCTGTCGTTGTGCGCGCGGGCATAGGGCGCATGGCATCTGCAAACGAAAGGCTGCCACCCCGTGAAGTTCTCCGTGGAACGCGACGTCCTGGCCGAAGCCGTGACCTGGACCGCTCGGTCGTTGTCCCCCCGCCCTCCGGTACCGGTGCTCTCGGGTCTGCTCCTGAAGGCGGAAGGCGACCAGGTCTCCCTGGCGGGCTTCGACTACGAGATCTCGTCCAGGGTGTCCATCGACGCCGACATCGAGGAAGAGGGAACCACCCTGGTCTCCGGCCGCCTCCTGGCCGACATCTGCCGGTCCCTGCCTTCAGCGCGGGTCGACGTCGTCGCCGAGGAAGGCAAGCTGACGCTGACCTGCCGTTCCTCCCGGTTCAACCTGGCAGCCATGCCCGTCGAGGAGTACCCCGAGCTCCCCGGCCTGCCCGATGTCTCCGGCGTGGTCGACGGCACCGAGTTCGCCCAGGCCGTGGCTCAGGTCAATATCGCGGCCTCCAAGGACGACACCCTGCCGATCCTCACCGGCGTGCGCGTGGAGATCGACGGCGAGCGGATGACCCTGCTGGCCACCGACCGCTACCGGCTGGCCATGCGGGAGCTGACCTGGCGGCCGGGGACCTCCTCGATGCAGACCTCCGCGCTGGTCAAGGCCAAGACCCTCAACGACATCGCCAAGACCCTCGGGCCGGCCGGCGATCTGAACATCGCCCTCTCGGAGTCCGCGGAGCTGGTGGGTTTCGAGTCGGGCGGGCGCCGCACGACGTCGTTGCTGATCGACGGCGAATACCCCAAGATCCGGTCCTTGTTCCCCGAGTCCACCCCGATCACGGCATCGGTCAGGACCGCGGAGCTGGTCGAGGCGGTCCGGCGCGTGTCCCTGGTCGCAGAGCGCAATACGCCCGTGCGGCTGGCCTTCACAGAGGGCAAGGTCTCCCTGGACGCCGGCACCGGCGAGGACGCCCAGGCCTCCGAGATCATCGAGGCGAACCTGCAGGGCGATGACATCACCGTGGCCTTCAACCCCACCTACCTCTCCGAGGGGCTGCACGCGTTCTCCTCCGACTACGTCCGCTTCTCCTTCACCGCTCCGCCCAAGCCCGCCGTACTCTCGGCGCAGGAAGAATCCGACGGGGATGACAAGGACGATTACCGCTACCTGCTGATGCCCGTGCGCCTGCCGAACTCCTGATGACCACGAGGGCGGGTCGACGGGATCGGATCGCCGGAACGACCCTGCCCACCGGGAGGCGCTATGCACCTTGAGAGCCTCTCGCTCATGGACTTCCGGACGTACCGGTCCCTCGATCTGGCGCTGACCCCCGGGATCACGGTGTTCCTGGGCCCCAACGGGGTGGGCAAGACCAACATCGTGGAGGCTGTGGACTTCACCGCCACCCTGGGCTCGCACCGGGTCTCCTCCACGGCGCCGATGATCCGGGCCGGTGCCGAGCGGGCCGTGATCCGGGCCGGGGTGCGCCGTGCCGGCCATCGGACCACCCTCGAGTTCGTCCTGGAGACGGGCAAGAGCAACACGGTGCGGATCAACAGGGGCTCCCCCACCCGGGCACGGCAAGCCCTGGGGACCGTGCACACGGTGCTGTTCTCACCGGAGGATCTGACCCTCATCAAGGGCGATCCCTCCAGCCGGCGGGCCTTCCTGGACGAGTTGGCCACCTCGATGCGGCCCGTCCTGGCAGGCGTCCGCGCGGACTACGAGAAGACCGTCAGGCAGCGCAACGCCCTGCTGCGGTCGGCGCGCACCAGCGGACGGATCACCGAGGCCCATACGGCCACGCTCGCGGTGTGGGACGAGCAGCTGGCGACGGCGGGCGCTCAGCTGCTGCACGCCAGGATCCAGCTCATCAAGGCGCTCGAGCCCGAGGTGCACCGGGCCTACGCCCAGCTGGCCGACGGACCGAGACTGCCGTCCCTGAGCTACCGGTCCTCCGTGCTGCCCGAGGCCGCCGACGGCCGGATCGCCCAGCTGGAGCACTTCTCCGTGGCGGATCTGCGGCAGCTGATCCTGGAGGCCTGCGAGCGGAAGCAGGCTCAGGAGGTCGAACGCGGCGTATCGCTCGTGGGCCCGCACCGGGATGAGCTCGAGCTGAGCCTGGGGGAGCTTCCGGCGCGCGGATACGCCTCGCACGGCGAGATGTGGTCCTATGCGCTCGCCCTGCGGCTGGGGTCCTGGTACGTCCACCTCGACGACGATCGCAGCGAGGGGGCGTCCCCGGTGCTGATCCTGGACGACGTCTTCGCGGAGCTGGACGCCCGGCGCCGGGACCGGCTGGCTCATGCCGTGCTCAGCGCCGAGCAGGTTCTGGTGACCGCCGCGGTCGACGACGACGTCCCGCAGGTGCTGCGCGAGGGCCGCTCGGCGATCACGGTCGTCCGGGTCGCGCCGGGCGAGGCCGTCTCCACGGGGGCCTCCTCGCAGACCGGTGCTCCTGCGGAGGCCGGCCATGAGTGAGCACGGCGACGAGCGGGACGAGCCGGTCAACGTGGTCCACATCGCCGACGAGGTCGATGCCGCCGCCGCTGCCCTGACCCGGGTGCGTTTCGCCGCCGAGTCCCGGGGTGAGGGCCGGCTCTACGGTGCGGCCGCCAAGGCGAACCTGCGCAATTTCGGGGCCGCCATGGACTCGCCCTCCGCCACCCCGGTGCGCAAACGCGACGAGCAGACGGATCCCCGCCAGCTCGGCGGTTTCAGCGGGGCCGGCGCCTCGCCGCGTGATCCCCAGGGGGTGGGGTCGGTGATGCAGCGCTTCGTCTCGGGCCGCGGCTGGCGCACCCCCGTGGCCGTGGGATCGGTCATGAACATGTGGCCGGAGATCGTGGGCCCCTACATCGCCGAGAACTGCGTGCCCGAGGCCTTCGAGGACACCGTGCTGAAGGTCCGGTGCTCCTCCACGGCGCAGGCCACCAACCTGCGGATGCTCGAGTCCCAGATCCTCAAGCGGATCGAGACGAAGCTGGGCACCGGGATCGTCACCCGCCTGGAGATCCACGGCCCTGTGGCACCCAGCTGGAAGCGGGGCCGGCGCACCGTGCGCGGACGCGGCCCCCGGGACACCTACGGCTGACAGGCAACCGACCGGTACCCGATCCGGGGTCGGTCGGAGTGGACAAGCCGTGAGCGGCTGGCAGGCCGCCTCGGGCCCTCGGGGACGACAAGGGGCACATCTACCGGTATCCCAGGCGCTCCTACCCCCGGTTTCTGCCCGATAGGACCCACTTTCGGTCCCGATTGACGGTCACGCGCGCGCTGGTCCGGTAGGATGGACGGCAGACAGACAATCCAGCGCATATCGCACGCGGAGCCTCAGCCACCCCCGTGACCGGGCCCTCGTGCGCTCTTTGTGCCGCCTTGGGCGAGGCTAGAGCCATCGACGATGATCGTGTGATTACCGTCGTGCAGGCTGCTCCGCCCATGGCCGCAAACAGGAGGAACCTAGAGCTCGTGGCAGAAGAGCAGAGCCCGGACACCGGTTACGGCGCCAGCGACATCACCGTCCTGGAGGGCCTGGAAGCGGTTCGCAAACGCCCCGGCATGTACATCGGGTCCACCGGCCCGCGCGGCCTCCACCACCTGGTGTACGAAGTCATCGACAACTCCGTGGACGAGGCGCTGGCCGGCTACTGCGACCACATCGAGGTCGTGCTCCGGGCCGACGGCGGCGTGAGCGTGGTGGACAACGGCCGCGGCATCCCCGTGGACATGCACCCCAAGGAGGGCAAGCCCACGGTCGAGGTGGTCATGACCATCCTGCACGCCGGCGGCAAGTTCGGCGGCAGCGGCTACGCCGTCTCCGGCGGCCTGCACGGCGTGGGCATCTCCGTGGTCAACGCGCTGTCCGCGCGCGTGGACACCGAGGTACGCCGTCAAGGGCATGCGTGGCGGATGAGCTTCGCCGCCGGCGGCGTCCCCCAGGGCGAGCTGGTCCAGGGCGAGGCCACGGAGGCCACCGGCACCACCCAGACCTTCTGGCCGGACCCCGAGATCTTCGAGACCGTGGAGTTCGACTTCGAGACCCTGCGGGCACGGTTCCAGCAGATGGCCTTCCTGAACAAGGGCCTGCGGATCACCCTGACGGACGAGCGCGCACTCGACGAGTCCGGCGACGAGGTGGCCGGTGAGAAGCGCGTGGAGATCACAGCCGATGACGCCGAGGCGCAGGATTCGGCCGGCACCTCCGCCGAGGGGGCCAAGGCCGAGGAGGCCGTGGCGCTGAACAAGGTCGGGGTCACCGAGGACGGGCACCGCAAGGTGGTCTACCAGTACGATCGCGGCCTGCTGGACTACGTCAACTTCATCAACGACGCCAAGAAGGCCGAGCGGGTGCACGACGACGTCATCGCCTTCGAGGTCGAGAACTCCGAGCGCAAGCTCTCGCTGGAGATCGCGATGCAGTGGACGACCGCTTACAGCGAGTCCGTGCACACGTACGCGAACACGATCAACACCCACGAGGGCGGCACTCACGAAGAGGGCTTCCGCACGGCGCTGACCACGCTGGTCAACCGCAAGGCCCGCGAGTTCAAGCTGCTGCGGGACAAGGACGACAACCTGACCGGCGACGACGTCCGCGAGGGCCTGACCGCCGTCATCTCCGTCAAGCTGGGCGAGCCCCAGTTCGAGGGCCAGACCAAGACGAAGCTGGGCAACTCGGAGGCCAAGCCGTTCGTGCAGCGGGTGGTGACCGAGGAGTTCGGCGACTGGCTCGAGCGCAACCCCCAGGCGGGCAAGGACATCATCCGGAAGGCCATCAACGCCTCGCAGGCGCGGATGGCGGCCCGGAAGGCCCGGGAGACCACGCGCCGCAAGGGTCTGCTGGAGTCCGGCGGGATGCCCGGCAAGCTCAAGGACTGCTCGTCCAAGGACCCCTCCAAGTCCGAGATCTACCTGGTGGAGGGCGACTCCGCGGGCGGCTCGGCCGTCCAGGGCCGCGATCCGGCGCATCAGGCGATCCTGCCGCTGCGCGGCAAGATCCTCAACGTGGAGCGGGCCAGGCTGGACCGGGCGCTGTCCAACAACGAGGTCCAGTCCATGATCACGGCCTTCGGATCGGGCATCGGCGACGACTTCGACATCGAGAAGGCGCGCTATCACAAGATCGTGCTCATGGCCGATGCCGACGTGGACGGCCAGCACATCACCACGCTGCTGCTGACGTTGCTGTTCCGCTTCATGCGCCCGCTCATCGAGCACGGCTACGTCTACCTGGCGCAGCCCCCGCTCTACCGCCTGAAGTGGTCCAACGCCCCGCACGACTACGTCTTCTCGGATGCCGAACGGGACGAGGCGCTGCGGCGCGGACAGGCCAACAACCAGCGCATGCCCAAGGAGAACGGCATCCAGCGTTACAAGGGTCTGGGCGAGATGTCCTACACCGAGCTGTGGGAGACCACCATGGACCCGGGTACCCGCACGCTGCTGCAGGTGACCATGGAGGACGCCGCGGCGGCCGAGCAGGTCTTCTCCGTGCTGATGGGCGAGGACGTGGAGTCCCGCAAGGAATTCATCCAGCAGAACGCCAAGGACATACGTTTCCTGGACATCTGATCCTGTATGCCTCTGGCGACATATGTTCAGGTGAGCATGGCCGGCTGAGGCGATCGGAATCCGGAAGCTGAGGACCCTAAGCAGACAAGGACGGAAACGGCACCGATGAGTGACGAGACTCAGGGAACGCCCGAGGAAGCCACCCCCGGCACGGAGGTGGAGGCCACCACGGTCGATGGCACCACCATCGCGGAGCGGGTGGAGCAGGTCGACCTGCAGACCGAGATGCAGCGGTCCTACTTGGACTACGCCATGGCGGTCATCGTGGGTCGCGCGCTGCCGGATGTGCGCGACGGCCTGAAGCCCGTGCACCGGCGCGTGATCTACACGATGTACGACGGCGGGTTCCGGCCCGATCGCGCCTTCAACAAGTGCGCGCGCGTGGTGGGCGATGTCATGGGTCACTACCACCCCCACGGCGACAGCGCGATCTACGACGCCCTGGTGCGCCTGATCCAGCAGTGGGTCATGCGCTACCCGCTGGCCCTCGGCCAGGGCAACTTCGGCTCCCCCGGCAACGACGGCGCCGCGGCCCCCCGGTACACCGAGACCAAGATGGCCCCGCTGGCCATGGAGATGGTCCGGGACATCCACGAGGAGACCGTCGACTTCCAGGACAACTACGACGGCAAGAACCAGGAGCCGGTGGTCCTGCCGGCCCGGTTCCCCAACCTGCTGGCCAACGGCTCCTCGGGCATCGCCGTCGGGATGGCCACGAACATCCCGCCGCACAACCTGCGGGAGCTGGCCGACGGTGTGCAGTGGGCGCTGCAGAATCCCCAGGCCTCCCGCGAGGAGCTGCTGGAGGCGCTGCTCAAGCGCATCAAGGGCCCGGACTTCCCGACCGGCGCCCAGATCCTGGGCCATCGCGGCATCGAGGACGCCTACCGGACCGGCCGCGGCTCGATCAAGATGCGCGCCGTGGTCAACGTGGAGGAGATCCAGGGCCGTACCTGCCTGGTGGTCACCGAGCTGCCGTACATGGTCAACCCGGACAACCTGGCCGTGAAGATCGCGGACCTGGTCAAGGACGGCAGGATCCCGGGCATCGCCGACATGCGCGACGAGACCTCGGGCCGGACCGGCCAGCGCCTCGTGATCGTGCTCAAGCGCGACGCCATCCCCAAGGTGGTGCTCAACAACCTCTACAAGCACACCTCGCTGCAGGAGAACTTCTCCGCCAACATGCTGGCCCTGGTGGACGGGGTGCCGCGCACCCTGTCCCTGGACGCCTTCATTCGGCACTGGGTCAAGCACCAGATCGATGTCATCGTGCGCCGGACCCAGTACCGGCTGCGCCAGGCCGAGCAGGAGGCTCATATCCTGCGCGGCCTGCTCAAGGCCCTGGACGCCCTGGACGAGGTCATCGCCCTGATCCGCCGTTCGCCCACCCCGGATGAGGCGCGCAACGGCCTGATGGAGCTGCTGGCGATCGACGAGGAGCAGGCCCAGGCCATCCTCAACATGCAGCTGCGCCGCCTGGCGGCCCTGGAGAGGCAGAAGATCCAGGACCGGTTCGCCGAGCTGGAGCAGATGATCAACGACTACCAGGCGATCCTGGCCTCGGAGGACCGTCAGCGCGAGATCGTCTCCGACGAGCTCAACGAGGTCGTGCAGCGCTACGGCGACGACCGGCGCACCGAGATCCTGATGGGCTACGACGGCGATATGTCCGTCGAGGACCTCATCCCGGAGGAGGACGTCGTCGTCACCATCACCCGCGGCGGCTACGTCAAGCGCACCCGCTCGGACGAGTACCGCGCCCAGCGCCGCGGCGGCAAGGGCGTGCGCGGGGCCACGCTGCGCGGGGACGACGTGGTGGAGCACTTCTTCACCACCACCACGCACCGGTGGATCCTGTTCTTCACCAACTTCGGCCGGGTCTACCGGACTAAGGCCTATGAGCTGCAGGAAGCCGGCCGCGATGCCAAGGGTCAGCACGTCGCCAACATCATGGCCTTCCAGCCCGATGAGCACATCGCCCAGGTCATGGAGCTGGAGTCCTACCAGGACGCTCCCTACCTGGTGCTGGCCACGCGCCGCGGGCTGATCAAGAAGACCAGGCTCGAGGACTACGACACCAACCGCGCGGCCGGCGTGATCGCCATCAACCTGCGCGACGGGGACGAGCTGGTCTCGGCCAAGCTGGTCTCCGTGGCCGACGACCTGCTGCTGGTCAGCCGGAACGGCCAGTCCCTGCGGTTCAGCGCCACCGACGAGGCCCTGCGGCCCATGGGGCGTGCGACCTCCGGGGTGACCGGCATGAAGTTCCGCGGCGACGACGAGCTGCTGGCGGCGCAGGTGGTGCGCGACGGCACCGAGAGCTTCGTGTTCGTGGTGACCGAGGGCGGCTACGCCAAGCGGACCACCGTGGAGCAGTACCGCGTGCAGGGCCGCGGCGGGCTTGGCATCAAGGTGGCCAAGCTCGACGACGACCGCGGCAAGCTGGCCGGTGCGCTGATCGTGGGCGAGAATGACGAGGTCATGGTGGTCATGTCCTCCGGCAAGGTGGTGCGCTCGGCGGTGTCCGAGGTTCCCGCCAAGGGCCGGGACACCATGGGCGTCATCTTCGCCAAGCCCGCCCCGGGCGACTCCATCGTGGGTGTGGCCTGGAACGCGGACCGGCATATCGAGGAAGAGGTCGAGGAGGAAGACGCCGCCAAGGATGACGCGGCCGCTGATCCCTCGATATCAGATGAAAATGCAGCCGATCCCACGGCTGTGACATCATCAGCTGATCCGGATGACGTAACGTTGGATGAAGGAATCAACGGAGGTGACGCATGAGCCCGGAGGCACGTTCGAGCACGAGCGGTCGAAGCACGTCTAAATCGACCTCTGGTGCCAAGGGCCAGAAGTCCTCGGAGCCCTCTTCGCCTGCCAAGAGCGGTAAGGGTTCCTCTGCTGCCGCGTCCCAGGGCCCCAAGGGCGCCCAGGCGGCCAAGAGCTCGCAGACCTCCGCGTCCAAGAGCCAGGCCAAGCCGACTGGTGCTGCCAAGCCCGCTGCTCCCGCGAAGGCCCCGGCCTCTGGTTCCGGCAAGGCTCAGGAAAAGCCCAAGGGCCCCTCAGGCCGGCCCTCGACCAGGGGTCTGGTGCGTCCCGCGCCGCGGGCCAAGGTGCGCCGTGCGCGCCTGGTGGTCTCCAAAATCGATACCTGGTCCGTTCTCAAGCTCTCGTTCCTGCTGTCCGTGGCGCTGGGCATTATCACCCTGGTGGTGGCCATCCTGGTGTGGATCCTCATGGACATCACCGGGCTGTTCAACGGCATCAACGAGCTGACCGGCATGCTGGCCGGCCCCGAGGGCGCACCGGATATCCGCGAGGTGATCTCTCTGGGGCAGGTGGCGATCATGGCCACGGTGCTGTCCGTGGTCAACGTGATCCTGCTGACCCTGATCTCCGTGCTGGCCACCGTGCTCTACAACCTCGCCGCCGGCCTGGTCGGCGGCATCGGAGTGACCCTCACCGACGACTGACCAGCGGTCCCTCGGGTCGAACCGATCCGGGAGCCGGCCAGTTTGTCGGGGCGGTAGCCCATCGTGTAAGGTCTTTTCTCGGTCCAAGCCACAAGCGAGGACCCCCGGGCGTATAGCTCAGACGGTTAGAGCGCTTCGCTGATAACGAAGAGGTCCCAGGTTCAATTCCTGGTACGCCCACGAAATCGACGTCCAGGACGGAGGTCCGCACCGTGAAGAAGCTCCTTCTCACTGCCGCGGTCATCGTCACTGGCGCGATCGCCGTCGGAGTCGCCAACCAGCGATTCCAGGCGCAGGAAGCCGACCGCCAGGCATGGCGGGAAGCAACCGACCCGGTCGAGTAGCCCCATAAGGGCCGCTCACCCCACGGGGGCATGGCGCAATTGGTAGCGCATCTGCTTTGCAAGCAGAGGGTTAGGGGTTCGAGTCCCCTTGCCTCCACCATGTGACTAGGGACGACGCTTTTGCTACTGGCAGGAGCGTCGTTTTCACTGGCACGGGGACTAAGTTCTCTTCATGGCGTTCATCCGTAAGAGGCTCCGCAAGGACGGCAGCGTGGCTTTCACCGTGCAGTGGGTCGATCCGGACACCGGCAAGCAGACCACCCGCACCCTGGCCACTGAGCAGGACGCGAAGGAACTGGCGGACTTCCTCAACGCCAACGGACAGAGCTTCGCGCTGGCCGCACAGGCGGCATCCAAGCTGCGATCCACCGCACCACCGCTGAGCGTCGTTATCGATGACCACATCACTCAGCTCACCCAGATCAGCGACCAGACCCGAGCCAAGTACCGCCGGGACGCCGCCCGACACATCACCTCCGTCCTCGGATCCATCCCCGTCGACACCCTCACCCGCCGGGATGCCGCCGCATGGCTCAACGGGCTGAGCCTGTCCTCGAAGAGCAAGAAGAACATCCACTCCATCCTCTCCGCAGCGCTGAGCACTGCCATGTCCGAGAAGCTCATCACCGAGAACGTCGCCCGCGGGCTCAAACCGCCCCGTGCAGAACGTCGAGAGCCGGTCTTCCTCACCGAAATCGAAACCGACCTCATCATGTCCACGCTGCCCCGGCACTACCAGCCGTTCATCTCACTCCTGCTCGACACCGGCCTCAGATGGGGTGAAGCAGCCGCCCTGGAAGTCCGCGACATCACCTTCACCGGCGAAGGCGACGAGCTCCGCGGCGTCGTCTCCGTCACCAAGGCATGGAGGGACTCGCCCACAGGGCGTGTCAAAGGGCCACCCAAGACCAAGCGCGGCCGACGCAACGTCACTATGCCCAAAGCGCTGACCGCCACCATCCATGACCACATCCAGACCAGCGGCAAAGCACCCAGCGACGCCCTGTTCACCAACACCGCCGGATCCACCATCCTCGCCAGCGGATTCCACGAAGACATCTGGCGGCCCACCATGAAAACGCTCGAGCACAAGCTCCGCCGACGCCCATGGGTCCACGACCTACGCCACACCCACGCCTCCCGACTCATCGCCGCCGGCGTACCCCTGACCGTCATCCAACGCCGCCTCGGCCACGAATCCATCAAGACCACCAGCGACCTCTACGGCCACCTCGCAGACGACGCCGACGCCCAAGCCGCAGCCGCGCTCGACTGAACGTCACAGAGCCTTCACGTAGCACCCTCATGCGGGCGAGATCATGCGCATTCGTATACTTACGGGGAGCTGAGCGTCCGCTGAGTACATAACCTGACCCCCTTGGAAGGGCCGCACCACCATGAGCTACAACACCACCCCCGCGCCCAAACGACGCACCCCCTGGAAGATCGGATGTCTCGCCCTGGTGGTCGTCGCCGTCCTAATCCTCGGCGGGTGCGGCATCCTCGTCGCCGTCGTCGGCAGCGGAGACAGCGGCAACGACACAAGCGCCAGCACTAGTCCCACGCAGGAAGAGAACCAGGACTCCAGGAGCACACCGGCCACTGAAGAGTCAGAATCCGCTGAGGGGGCCATCACCCTGGGGGCAAACACGACCGGCACTACGGCCTCAGTCGGCTGGGGCGAGCTCGGCTCCCTCAGCACCGTAGACATCACAGGGGAATGGACCCAAGACGTCACAGAAGGTGACAGCACCTACAGCGTCACCGTCCAAGACATGTCCATGGACGAATCAGCGGAAGTCTCCTGCAGCATCATCATCGACGGCGAGACCGTCGACGAGCAAAGCGCCACCGGCGCAGCATCCATCGCCACCTGCACTCAACCCCTGTTCTGATCTCCCGCCCCTGCTTGTAGACGACAAGAAGGCCCCCACTATCACGGTGGGGGCCTTCTGGTTTCCGGGCTCGGGGAACTTTTTTGGTCTAGGTCTGGACCAATCGTCTACCTGTGGTCTACACTTAGACCAACAGCAAGGATCGCTTGAAAGGACCACCCACCATGGAAACCACGATCACCACCACCACCTACATCAGCCCCTACACCGGCCGCGAGGAAATCGGCGGCTACCAGGTCACCACCGACACCGGAATCAAGTTTGGTTCCGGGGACCGCCAGCAGGCCGAGGACTGGGCCACCGGGATCAAAGCAGGATTCCCCGCCCCGCAGGCCATGCGCGAAGGCGCCCGCATCCGGGCCGAGAAGGCCGGCGGCCAGCTGGCCACTGACTCCCAGGTCGCATTCATCATCGACCTGCTCGACGGGCGCACCCCGGAGGAAGCCACCGACCTCGAAGGATCCATCACCCTCCCCGCACCCCACCAGATGACCAAGACCGACGCGGCCTGGCTCATCGGACTCCTGACCCGCTGACCCGCTGGCACCGAAAGGACCACCCACCATGGACTACACCGACTGGCTCGGCTCCGCTCAGCTCACCACCGAGCAGGCCGAAGCCTTCACCGCAGCAGCCGACGCCTACTACGCACTGCCCTTCCACACAGACCGCGACCCCGAGGACGCAGCAGCGGACCAGGCCGAGGATGACGCAGCGCTCACCGCGATCCTGCAAACCGTCCTCGAAGAAGACACCCTCACCGCCACAGCAAGCCGCGCCCGGCAAGCACAGCTTGAGCTCACCGCCTGGGTCCGTGCCGCCGCCGCCCTCGGGGCACCAGAGCGAGACATCGCAGACCAGGCGCGGATGGCCCGGGCAACTGTCAGGAAGCGCCTCGGGCGATGAAAAACCCCAGGCACGACAAAAAGGCCCCCGCACCGAGGTTGATTCCTCGGTGCGGGGGCCTTCTCGCGTCCGGCGAGCGCAGTGGTCAGTCTTCGTTACCTGGGCTGTAGCCCAGGCGCTTCCAGGCGTCCTCCACGGACTCCCCGGGCGCGGTCTCCTCGGCTGGGGCCTCGTCCGTGATGGGGTCCGTGATGGGCTCCTCACCGGGTGAGGCGGTGTACTCCATGGGCCCGGTGGCCTGCGCGGCCGCGGCCCGCTCAGCCAGCAGGTGAACCTCCTCCAGGGCCTGCTGGGCGTAGACCGCGTCCCCCTCGGAGGTCGGGGAAAGCTTCCCGCCGACGAGCGCACCCACACCGGAGAGGATCGTGATGACCGCCCCGGCCAGGATCACGGCGACCTCCGGGTCGGTTTCCAGGCCGGTCTTGACCAGCACGTAGCCGACGATGGTACCGGCCGCCGCGGCGAGAGAGCCGCCGACAGTCGCGCCCTTGGTGGTGGACCCGATTTTGTTGCCGGTCTTGATGTCAGTCGTGGATGCCATCAGGCGTCCCCCTTCACAGTGTGCTTGCCGGTGGACTCGGTGGCGATGGCCACGGCGAGGGCATCCAGCTTGGCCTCGATGCGCTTGGCCTGGGCCTCGCTGACAGCCCTGTAGTTGCGGCCCCAGCCCTCAGAATCCCCCAAGGTCATGTTTCCCTTGGCGACTCCCTTGGCGGGGATCACCGCGGAGAGCACGGCCTGAGCGATGCGCCCCAGGACGGTCTTGCCCTCCTTCGTGCTGGGGCTGAGCATGTGGTTCACGGAGCCGCGCACCACCCAGCCAATGCCGTCGAGGAAAATCTTGGACTCCTTGTTGCCGGGGGTGGTGTGGTGCCGGAGCTCCGCCCCCACCACATCGTGCAAATCCTGCTTAGTTGCCATGTCGAACCAATCTCCTACGTTCGTGGGGGTCGCCCAGAAGGTCCTCCCCCGGGCGGTGGGCAGTACGATGTTCAGATCGAGATTCGCGGTATGCCCGGTCAGGCGGCCCCGCTCGGTGTACTGCCAGGCACCGACATGCCACCCGGGAGCGGTCGGGGCGCCAGCGGTCTGCGATCGACGACGCTGGGGAGGAGTCACAGGCTCCTCCGGAGGATGATGACGGTGCGTGACCGAGGTGCGTAGCGGGGGCGGTGAATGGTGCCGGTCTATGCTTTACGATCTACCCACTAGATTAGGAGCACCCCCATGCGCAAACCCCTCACCCTTTCAGCCCTGGCTATCTCGGCAGCACTAGCTCTGAGCGCTTGTGGTAACAGCGAGCCCGAGAGTGACACCAGCCCCTCACCGTCCGCGAGCGCGACGGAGACATCGACGGCTACGGCTTCGGCAGCGCCTACGGCCACGGAGACCGCCACGTCGACGCCTGAGCCGGTGAGCTCCACGTCCGCGCCGGCGGAGCCTGTTGAGCAGGAGCCCGCGCCGGCGGCGGAGGTTCCTGCTGCAGCTCAGGCTCCGACCCTTGATGACTACTTGGCTACAGGTGGGACCTGCATGGCCGATGTCTGGGATTCCTCGCTGCCTTATGACGATGGGATTGCGGCGGAGAAGCGTGCCTACTGCGACGCGAACGATCTGGGGGACTGGGCTAATGGTGTTGACCCGTGGGATCTTTCCCAGTACGGCGGACCTACCTACGAGGAGCATGACTATCCGACTCAGAACTACGGGGATGATTTCTACAACTCGAGGGATGAGGCTGGTCTGATCATGCCGGATGGATCTAACGCTGATGGCCCCACCGATTTGGACACGGTCTGCTCGATGCAGGATCAGGGCGTGCTCACCAGCGGTGAAATGCAGCTGTGCCACATGGAGGGGTACTGAGGATCGCGGCGCTTGATGCGCAGCCTATGAGTCGTGGTGGCGAGCGCGTTACCTGGGTTTGTGACGTGTCATTGGTCTGGTTGCTTCCGGTGTCGTGGTTACTGCTTAGTATCTGTGCATGTTCGACCCATGGGAAATCATCCATGAGACTCCCCAGCTGAGTGTGCACGTGACCCGCCTCGAGGGGATGGCCGGCTGCACGGATGGGCGTGGCCGGATCTGGCTGGATGATCGTCTGACTGAGATCGAGAAGCGCTGCGCTCTGACTCATGAGCTGCTACATATTCTGCGGCGGCACGATGGCCACCAGGATGATGCGGCCGAGGCTCAGATCCGCGAGGAGACTGCGAGAGTGCTCGTTCCCATGGCCGCGCTGCAGGAGCACGCTGGCGAGCAGATCAGTCTCTGGGCGCTGGCCGAAGACCTCCACGTCACCGAAGCCGTTCTACGCGATCGTCTCAACACCGCGAGCGCGGGGGAGTGGGAAGTGCTGCGCGTGGCCTGATCCGGATGCTTCGGGTTGTTTGTGAAGCAGGGTGGTGGTGTGGGCTTGCACCCGGTGTTTACCTGGTATACACTTTTCATATCAGGAGGGCAGGACCAAGGCCCACATCACCGGAAGGAAACAGGAACCATGGATTACGACACCTACACCACCCGCGGCGAAGCCATCGAGCGCACCATCATCACCCCCATCGAAGCCAGCGAAGCAGTCAAGGACGCCCGCGCCGAGTACGACATCGACGCCATCGCGGACAACATCATCGGCTACGACCCCGACACGCAGATCTACTGGCAGGTCTGCGACGAGGCCGAGTTCTGGACCATCGTCGAAGAGCGCGCACTGTGACAACGCAGAAAGAGGCCCGCCCCATGCGACCAAGCGGGGGCGGGTCTCTCGTATCCCCGCCAGTGCGGGGAATACACCGGAAGGAACCGGCATGACCGATTCTACTCTTACGCAGCTGCGTGACCGCCTGGTATGCCTAGCCGACGAAGCCGAGAAGATCCGCGCCGAGCGAGACGATGCGATCCGGGAAGCCGTGGAAGATGGCACCCCCATCGCTCAGGTCGCGAGGGACGCCGGCGTTACCCGCCGGATCATCTACAAGATCATCGATACCCGCTGAGCCACAGGATCAGCTCGAGCAGACAGGCCCACTGGCGCTGCCAGTGGGCCTGAGTTTCTGGGCTGGTCCAGCGAGCGCCCGCCCGCGTGATTACAGGCTCGGCGGGTGACCTGTGATGGTGGTTGTGACAGGTTGAGGCAGTTCGAGTCCCCTTGCCTCCACAATTTGATGCTTTGCACAATATAAAGGGAATCCCAGGCTTAAGGCCTGGGATTCCTTTTATATATTGGACAGTCGTCAGGTTGGTTGTCCTGCTCTCGGCAGATCGAACTCGTTCGATCTTTGGATGATCAGCTCAGGGATATAACCACCGGATAATGGTCGGATATCTGGTCCGTCGTGTCATTCTTCTCGACAACGGCTGATTGCACGATGGGCAGGGCCTTGTCGTTTGCAAGGACGTAGTCCAGGCGCAGACGTGCCGCGTGGTCTTCGTCGTCGTTCACCGGAGTCGGCACCGACCAGTCGGCTGTTCCTTGTTCCTGTGCCACGTCCGTCATCCCACCGCTGGAGAAGTTCTCCATGACGTCGAATCGAAGCTCGTCTTCCCCGAACTTCGTGACGCCCTGGGCCAAGAGATCTTCGAGAAGATCATCCGGATAGTCATCTCGCGGGCTCAGACTGTTGAAGTCGCCCATCGCAAGGACCTGCTGGTCCTGATCCGGGTCCATGAGGGAGAGCAGCAGGTCGGACTCCTTGAGCCGGTCATCCTCTGTGCGGGGGTCGAGGTGGACGTTCCAGAGATGCAGCACGTCCTCACCGTGATGCACGGAGGCATGAATGGCGCAGTGGAGGATTCCGTCGGTATGAACTTCTGTATCGATGAAGGGCTCTCGAGAATAGATCGCTAAGTGATAGGGCGTATTGCTCACGCCGAAGACCAGGTTCGGGAGCCCGATCTCTTCACCGAACTCCTTGGCTATCTGCTGATCGTTTTCCTCCCACCCGTTCGCCTCCTGAAGGCAGAGGACATCAGGAGCCTGTTCGATGATGTAGTCGGTGAGTTCGGTACGAGTGTTGGCCACACCCTCGAAGATGCTGTAGCTGATGATCTTCATCCCGTCGGCACCTGTGCCAGACGGTGTCGGGCTGGTTTCATCAGATGTCCCCTCGGTGGATCAGGCGGAGAGTGCGCCGACGAGGGTGACGACGGCGCCAATACCTCCGACGTGCTTGAGGAAGGAACGGCGTGATGCATTTGAGTGTGTCTTCATTGACTCCTCCTGGGATGGTCGGGCCATCTGGACTCTACCTGTGGACTACCGGTCGGAGGTGGTGCGCATCACAGCGGCCCCGGGGGTACTGGCCTCCAGCTCTTGAGGCGAGAGGCCTGCTCCGCTGTTGACAGTTAGAACTCTAACCATTAGGTTTCTAACTATGACTGATCGAGTCGAGCGCTTCTCCGCCGCCATCCGTACCATCGGCTTCGCAGAACGAGCCGTTGCCGACGAGTGGGTGCGCCAGAGCGGGCTCACACGCCAGCAGGCGTTCACGATCGGTTACATCGAGGAGCATCAGGACCGCGGAGTGATCGCCCGCGAGATCTCCGAGATGTCGGGTACCACCCCGGCCTCTGTCGCGAGCCTCATCCAGGGGCTCGAGGACCGTGGCCTGATCACGCGTACGCCCTCTCCGGAGGACTCACGCGTGAAGCTGCTCGCCGTCACCGACGAGGGAGTACGCCTCACCGAGGGCTTCGACGACGCCGTTCGCCAGGCTCAGGCACAAGTGCTGGCTTCGCTGTCGGACGAGGAGCAGGAACAGCTGGTCGCATTGCTCGACCGCGTGGTCGCATCCATCGACACCGGCTCTGCGCTGCAGTACCGGCGCCGTCGTCGCGATACCTGATCGCCCCGGCCCCGTCCGCCTGCCTGCACGCCGCCTTTTCCCCGCCTTTTTCTCACCGCTTTTATAGGCCGTTCATGCAACGGAGGATCACCCATGTCCGAAAACACCCTGACCCCTGCCCCGGGAGATATCTCGCAAGTCCCCGCCCCTGGCCCTGACCCCGTCCAGGAGGAGACCAAGAACCGGTTCATCCTGGCTTCGGCGCCCATCTGGCGGGCCCTGGTCCATCTCTGCATCCCGATGATCGCCGCCTTCTCGGTCGGCTCCATCTACAACATCATCAACGCGGGTTTCATCGGCTCGCTGCACTCCACCTCGCTGCTAGCAGCGCTCACCTTCTCCCTGCCCGTCTTCTCCCTGATCATGGCCATCGGCGGCGTCTTCGGCGTGGGCGGCGGTACCTATATCTCCCGTCTGCTCGGCTCGCAGGAAGGAGCTGCTGGGGATGCCGAGGCCACCGGGCGGCGCATCAAGCAGATCTCCTCCTTCACCCTGTGGGGAGCGCTCGCAGGCGGCGCCGTCGTCGGAGTGATCGGACTGTCCTTCGCGACCCCGATCTCCGCGCTGGTCGGAGCCTCGGGTGCGTCGCTGGCACCCACGGCGCAGTACATCGGTGCGATGTTCGCGTTCGCGCCTATATATGTGGCCGTCTTCGCCCTGGAACAGATCGTGCGCGCCGAAGGGGCCGCCGTCGCCTCCATGAACGGGCTGATCCTCTCGACCGTGGCCAATCTGGTGTTCGACGTGCTGTTCATCATCGTGCTGCCCTGGGGTGTCCTGGGTGCCGGGCTGGCACTGGGCCTGTCCAACGTGGTGGCCGTGGCCTACTACGCCTGGTGGCTCACCAACCGCAGCTCGGTGGTCTCACTCGCCCCGCGCTGGTTCCGGGCAGATCCGGAGATGCTCAAAACGGTCTTCGGCGTCGGGGTCTCCGAGCTCCTGCAGTCCTCCTTCCTGATCGTCACCACCCTGCTGATGAACTGGATCGCGATCAGCTACGGCGAGGCCCTGCTCGCCTCGATGGGCGTTGCCCTGCGCATCTCCCAGCTGCCCGAGATGATCTGCATGGGAGTGTTCATGGGTGCCATCCCGCTGTTCGCCTATGCCTTCGGCGCCGGCAACCACGCCCGGCTGGCCAGCGCGATCAAGGGCGCGGTCGTGGCGATCCTGGGCATCACCCTGGTGTTCTCGGGACTCGTGTTCGTCTTCCGCGACCAGGTGTTCGCGCTCTTCAGCGCGGATCCCGCCGTGATCGCCGACGGCACGCAGATCCTCACCGCCATGCTGGTGGCCACGATCTTCAACGGCATCACCGGACTGGTGATCGCGGTCTTCCAGGCCACCCAGCAGATGCGCAACGCCACGATCATGGCCGTCGCCCAAGGCGTGCTGTTCATCCCGGTGCTGCTGCTCGGCAACGCCCTCCTGGGGATGACGGGCGTGATCTGGTCGATGACCGTGACGGAACTGATCACCTTCGGCCTCGGGATGCTGCTCTTCTGGACCTCCCGCCAGGCGCTCGACGCCGAACCGGAGCTGCGACCCTGACCACCCCTACGCTCATGACGCCCCTAGCGAGCGCATGTTTTCTCCCATGGGGCCACGGGCCGTTCATCCCCGGTTCCGCAGGCATTGCGCCCGCCGTCATATGGGCTCCTTACCTTGAGATTCGTATCCGCGCCACACCGGCCTTTGCGCCATCACATTCCCGTTCCTGGCCGCGGATGGATCGCAAAGGACACCCCATGGCAATCACCTCGCCTGGACGAACGTCGCGTTTGATCTACACAGCCCTGGCCTCCAGCCTGGCAATCGCACTGGGCACCGTGACGTCCGCGACGGCCAGCATGGCGCCCGCCGACCCGGCGACTGACCCGCACACGCAGCTGCTGGGGGAGTACGCCACCTACTGGAGCGCGGACCACTACGACCAGACCAGCCCCGAGACCCAGGCGGCATCGGCCTGGCGTGGTGAGGTCACGGACGCGGGCCGCAGCATCCTCTGGGAAAACGACGAGCGCCTCCAGGCCATCAACGCCAAGGGTGCTGCGGACCCCGTCCAGTCCAAGCGGGCCCTCGTCGACGCTGATCTCGACTGGAAGCAGACCTTCCCCGATGCCCTCGGCCCGGTCCTCGGCGAGTACTTCGTCGAGGGTCTCGCCGATGGGTCGCTCCAGGCGACCACCGACCTCTACGAGGATCTCGACCTCTCCATGGCCTCGACCGGAGAGGCCAAGCACGAGTTCAACTACCCGCGGCCGTTCCTCGAGGATCGCTCGTTCGGCCAGCCCGAACGACTCAACGGCCTGGCCACGAACCTGGACATCACCCGCATCGATCCCTGGACCGACCCCGAGACCGGCCTGACGCACGACGGCACCTATGACCTGGTGATCGACTCGTTCTCCCAGGCCTTCCCGTCCGGCCACACCGCCTACGCCTACGGCGAGGGGATCGTGCTCGCGTCGCTGCTCCCGGAGCTCGGCCCGGAGATCATGACTCGTGCCTCGGAGGCGGGTCTTGCCCGTAACGTCCTCGGGGTGCACTACCCGCTCGACGTCGTGGGCGGACGGATCTCGGGTCACCTCAACGCCGCGACCGCCTACAGCGACCCCGCCTACCTCGCGGACACCATCATGCCCGCACGGGAGGAGCTCACCGCCTACCTCACCGAGCAGTGCGCGGCCGATGGTCACGGTGACACCCTGGCCACGTGCATCGACAACGTCGGTGCCAACTCCGACCGCGGCTACACCAACGAGTTCACCGACGTGGTCTCGACCGATCCGGTGACCGACCGGACCTCCGCTCTCGCGGCATACGAGGCCCGTATGACCTACGGATTCGGTCAGGTGGGCCCCGCTTACCAGGCACCGGTCGTCCCCGAGGGCGCTGAGGCGCTCATCGCGACGGCGTTCCCGGAGCTCACCGGCGAGCAGCGCCGCGTGGTGCTGGCCGCGACCCAGATCGACTCGGGATACCCGCTCGATTCCACCTCCCAGGGCTGGCAGCGCATCAACCTGGCCGCCGCCCTGAGCTCCAAAGTGACGGTCAACGAGTGGGGCGAGGTCATCTCGGTCGAGCCCGGTCAGCCGGCCGCCTCCGTGGTCATGCCTGCCTACAACGATGACCCCGAGGGAACGGATTCGGACTGCTGGTGGGCTACCGAGGCACCGGCTCCGGAGCATGCCACCTCCTGAACCACCTCCTGAACTGCAGATGAGTCGAACGCCGGCTGTGTTCAACACCGTCTGGCCATAGTGAATGTGCCCCGTAGAGATACGGGGCACATTTGCATGGGCAAGGACCTCCAATGGCCCATGAGGTCGCTGCCCCGAGAAATCTGGGGCAACCGACCCCCTCGGGGAGCCCGGAAGGTCTACTGTTCAATCGCGCCTGCATTTACGGGTCGCAGGTGCCCCGTACGGAACTAAGATCTACCTAACCTGTGCGCCCTGGCGCATGCCCCTGATCAACGAAGAGAAGAGGGACGCTATGAGTGAGCCGACCACGGCCACCAGGATCGATTTCATCGCTCCCCTGACCGGCATTCTGGTGCCGATCGAGCAGGTACCGGACCCCGTGTTCGCCCAGAAGATGATGGGCGAGGGGTTCTCGATCGATCCGCTGGCGGGGCAGCTGGTCGCTCCGGTGGCGGGCGAGGTGGTGGATCTCCAGCAGTCCGGCCACGCCGTCACGATCCGTTCCGCGGACGGGCTGGAAATCCTCATGCACATCGGCCTGGACACCGTGCAGCTGCAGGGCCAGGGCTTCACCCCGCTGGTCGCCGAGGGCCAGCAGGTCACGGCGGGGGAGCCCCTCATCGACTTCGAGCTGGACTTCCTGGCCACCCGGGCCAAGAGCCTGCTGACCCAGATCGTGATCGCCAACTCGGATCTGATCGACTCGCTGACCCCCAAGTCCGGCCTGGTCAACGCGGGCCAGGACGTCGCGGCACAGGTCACCCTCGCGGCGGCTTCCGACGACGACGGCGCGGCCGCCGCTCCCGGCGCTCCCGCCGGCGGCGGGACGACCGCGATCGGCGAGGTTCTGATCCCGAACCCGACGGGCATGCACGCCCGCCCGGCGGCGAACCTGGTCAACGTGGCCAAGGGGTTCGACTCCGACATCCAGCTGGAGAAGGACGACGAATCCGGCAGCGCCAAGAGCATCGTCTCCATCCTGGCCCTCGCCCTGGCTTTCGGCGACAAGATGACCATCACCGCCACCGGCCCCGATGCGCAGGAAGCCGTGGAGGCGCTGACCCGGGCGATCAACGACGGCCTGGGTGAAGACGTCTCGACCATGCCGTCGGGCACCGAGGACACCCTGGCCACTGCCGCGGTCGCTGAGGACGCGTCCCTGCAAGAGCCGGAGGAGTCCTTCAACCAGCCGAAGTCGGAGGACCCCAACGTCCTCCTGGGCGTGACCGCCTCGCCCGGGCTGGGCATCGGACAGGTCGTCCAGCTGCGCCACGAGGAGATCGAGGTCCAGGAGACCGCCGAGGACCCCGCGCAGGAACGAGCCAACCTGGACGCCTCGGTCGAGCGCTCGATCGGCGAGCTGAACGAACTGCAGCAGCGCCTGGAGGCCGAAGGCTCGGAGGAGAAGGCCGCGATCTTCGGCGCCCACCAGGAGATCCTGCGCGATCCCGAACTGCTCGACCGTGCCTACAAGGGTATCGAGCAGGGCAAGAGCGCCGCCTTCGCCTGGCGCGCCTCCTACACGGGCTTCGCCACCACGCTTGAGGGCCTGGACAACGAGGTCCTGGCCGGCCGTGCGGCCGACATGAGGGACGTCGGCCAGCGGGTCCTGGGCGAGCTGACCGGTCAGCGCCAGGAGAAGGCCGAACTGGCCGCGGGCACCATCCTGATCGCGGAGGACCTCTCCCCGTCGGACACCGCCCAGCTGGACCGTTCCAAGGTGGTCGGCTTCGCCACCACGCAGGGCGGCGCCTCCTCCCACGTGGCGATCATCGCCCGGTCCATGGACATCCCCGCCGTCGCCGGCATCGAGAACCGCGCCCTGGACATCCCCGAGGGCGCTCGCGTGGTGCTCGACGGCACCGCGGGCAAGCTGCAGATGAACCTCTCCGACGAGGAGATCTCCGGCATCGAGGCCCGCCAGCGGCGCATCGCCGAGCGCAAGGCCGTCGAGGACGCGGCCAAGGACGAGCCCGCCGTGACCACGGACGGCCACCAGGTCGCCGTCGTCGCCAATATCGGCGGAGCCGACGACGCCCGCGACGCCATGCAGCACGGTGCCGAGGGCGTGGGCCTGCTGCGCTCCGAGTTCGTGTTCATGGAGCGTGCCACCGCCCCGAGCGAGCAGGAGCAGGTCGACGTCTACGCCGAATGCTCCCGCGCGCTCAAGCCGGGCCAGCCGCTGGTGCTGCGCACGCTCGACGTCGGCGGCGACAAGCCCCTGAGCTACCTGCCGATCCCCACGGAGGAGAACCCGTTCCTGGGAATCCGCGGCGTCCGCGTGGGCCTGGAGCAGCCGCAGGTCCTGCGCACCCAGCTGCGGGCCATCTTCGCGGCCGCCGATACCGGCGCTGAACTGCAGGTCATGTTCCCCATGATCGCCACGATCGACGACTGGCGCCGGGCCAAGGCCATCTTCGACGAGGAGAGGGCGGCCTCCGGGGTCACCACCAATGTCCCGTGCGGGATCATGATGGAGGTGCCCTCCGTGGCCGTCATGGCCCAGCAGTTCGCCGCCGAGGAGGGCTGCGACTTCTTCAGCGTCGGCACCAACGACCTCACCAGCTACACGCTGGCCATGGACCGTGGCCACCCCAAGCTGGCCGCCCAGGTCGACCCGTGCAACCCGGCCGTGCTGACCCTGATCGGCAATGCCGCCGCGGCCCTGCACGCCCAGGGCAAGTGGCTCGGGGTGTGCGGCGGCGTGGCCTCCGACCCCCAGGCCGTCCCGATCCTGGTGGGCCTGGGCGTCGACGAGCTCAGCTGTTCCATCCCGGCGATCCCGTCCGTCAAGGCGAAGGTCCGGGCGTATTCCCTCGAGCAGTGCAAGCACCTGGCCGCCCAGGCCGTGACCTGCTCCACCCCTGAAGAGGTTCGCTCTCTCGTCCCCATGGACGAGGACTGACACGTCGCTTCCGCGAGAACGGACAAGGACCCCTCCCATGAGCAATTCAGCACAACAGATCGTCGACGCCGTCGGTGGCGCCGGCAACATCGCGAGCCTCTCGCACTGCGCCACTCGGCTGCGTTTCCAGCTCAACGACGCGAGCGTCGTCGACGCCAAGACCGTGGACTCCATCGACGGGGTCATGGGCTCGGTGCCCCAGGCGGGTGAGCGCTATCAGGTGATCATCGGTGGCGCCGTGCAGAGCGTGTACAACCAGATCAACGACCTGCCCGAGATGGCCAGCCGCGGCGGCGGAGGCGGCCAGTCGGCCGACGACGTCAAGGCCGCTGCCCGGGCCCAGGGTCCGCGAGGCAAGTTCGCCTGGCTGGATAACTTCTTCGAGTTCCTCTCGGACTCGTTCCGCCCGATCCTGGGCGCGCTGCTCGGCGCGTCCCTGTTCATCACGTTCATGGCCCTGATGGGCACCCTGGGCGTGATCGGCAACTGGGCCGACCCGCGGACCGACCTGCCGCCGTCGTGGCAGTTCATCAACTTCATGTGGCAGTCGGTGTTCATCTTCCTGCCGCTGATGGTGGCGTACAACGCGGCCAAGAAGGTGGGTGCGGACCCGTGGGTGGGCTTCGCCGTCATGGCGCTGGTCATGCTGCCCGGCTTCTCGGCCATGGTGGACTCCCCGGCGGCCTACCAGGCGAATATCGCCGGCTCGGACGTGACGCTGGTGGACATCTTCGGCATCCCGCTGACGATCTTCAACTACGGTTCGCAGGTCTTCCCGCCGCTGCTGATGGCCGGCGTGCTCGGGCCCCTGTACAAGCTGCTCAAGCACCTCATCCCGGAGAACGTGCAGCTGATCTTCGTGCCCTTCTTGTCCATGCTGATCATGCTGCCGCTGACGGCGTTCCTGCTCGGCCCCATCGGCGTGTTCGCCGGCGCGGGCGTGGCCAATATCCTGCAGACCGTCAACGAATTCTCGCCGTTCATCTTCGCGATCATCATCCCGCTGGCCTACCCCTTCATGGTGCCGCTGGGCCTGCACTGGCCGATCAACGCGATCATGCTGCTGAACATTCAGACCCTCGGCTTCGACTACATCCAGGGCCCCATGGGCGTGTGGAACTTTGCCTGCTTCGGCGCCACCGCCGGTGTGCTGTTCCTGGCCATGAGGGACAAGGAGATGCAGATGCGCCAGACGGCAACCGGTGCGCTCGCGGCCGGCCTGCTGGGCGGTATCTCGGAGCCGTCCCTGTACGGTATCCACCTGCGGTTCAAACGCATCTACCCGCTGCTGCTCGTGGGCTGTCTGGTCGGCGGCCTGATCATGGGCATCGGCGGCGGCCAGGTGCACACCAACGCGTTCGTGTTCACCTCCCTGCTGACCATCCCGGCCTTCGACCGCCTGGGTCTCTACACCCTGTCGATCGGTGCCGCGTTCGTGGTGGCCATGCTCCTGGTGATCTTCTTCGACTACCGCACTCCGGAGCAGCGTGCCGAGGCCAAGGCGGCTGCTGCCGGCCAGGTCGAGGGCGGCGATCCCGCCAAGCCGCAGGACGACACCGCGGCTGCTGCGACCAGCGTTGCCGCAGGCGGCGCGGGGGCGGCTCCGGCCGATCCCAAGGCCGCCGTCTCCGACGCGGAGCAGGCCAAGGCCAGCCAGTGGCTGGCTGCCCTGGGCGGTCCGGAGAACGTCAGTCAGGTTGACGCCGTGGCGGAGACCCGCTTGCGCGTGGAGGTCAAGGACTCGGCCAAGGTCGACGAGGCGGCGCTGAAGAGCGCCGGTCTGCCCGGGGTCGTGCAGGTCTCGCCGGGCCTGTGGCACCTGGTGGTGGGTTCGGACGCCTCCCAGTACGCAACGGCTATGGCGGCCAAGCTGGGAGCCCAGCCGGTAGGAGGCTGACCCCCATTCCCCATTCCGCCCCTCCGCCGAGTGTCCGATTGCGTACC
>NZ_ML708612.1 GCF_008831305.1 Kocuria coralli | reverse complement strand
GATGTTGCGCTGACCGCTTGAATCCGCCAACTGCTCGATGCGGTCGGGCTCATCGCACACGCCGGCAAGCGCCCGCATCAGCTCTCGGGCGGACAGCGCCAGCGTGTCGCCATCGCCCGCGGCCTCGTCCACGACCCCGAGGTGCTCCTGGTGGACGAACCCACCAGCGCTCTCGACCAGGAACGCGGCGCCGAGATCATGCAGCTCATCGCCCGCCTCACCCACGAGCGCAACACGGCCACCCTGCTGGTGACCCACGACCTGGTTCACCGCGACGCTCTGGACGACTTGATCACGGTCGTAGATGGGCGAGTATCGGCTTCCGTTGCCCCATGAACATCCCGGCGACAGCCCGCTTAATACCTTTGTATGAAAACCGGGAAACCCTAGCATCGGGAGGGAAAAGAAGGGATCTGACGAACACGGCGTGGTGTTTGCGGCCGGCGCCTTCGAGAGGATGAAGACCTTGACCACCCCATCTTTCCCCCCCGTCCTCGATCAGGCGGGCGGCCCGTCCCGGCCTGGCGGTCCTGGGCGTGACCGCGCTGCTCCTGGGCTCGGGCTGCAGCGCCGACGACGGCGGGGGTTCTCCCCAGGAGCAGCCCTCCGGAAGCCAGTCCGTCGCGTCCTCCGACGGGCCGGGGGAGTCCCAGGACGATTCGTTCACGATCCTCTCGGCCGGCGACGTGCTGCCCCATACGGCGGTGACCGACGCCGCGGAGCTGCCGGAGGGCGGCTGGGATTTCACCCCGTTGATGGCAGGCACCCAGGACTGGGTCTCGGGTGCCGACCTGGCGCTGTGCAGCATGGAGGTCCCCCTCGTGGCCCCCGGCCAGAGCCCGAGCGGATACCCCTTGTTCGGCGCCCCCGCGGAGCTGATCGAGGGCTTGCGGGAGATCGGCTTCGACGGTTGCAACACGGCGAACAACCATTCCTTCGACGGCGGCATCGGCGCTCTGGAGAACACACTCGAGACCTTCGATGCGCAGGGCATGGGGCATGTCGGCACCGCCCGTACGGCTGAGGAGGCGGACGCGGCGCAGATGTACACCATGGAGCGCGACGGCCGGGAGGTCACCGTGGCGCATCTGTCCACCACCACGCTGCACAACGGCAGCCCCCTGCCCGTCCCGGAGGAGCCCTGGCGGGTGACCGACGTAGGACCGGAAGAGCTGAGCGCGCAGGCCGCACAGGCACGCCAGGACGGCGCCGACATCGTCGTCGCCTCAGTGCACTGGGGCGACGAGTACGTGCACACGCCGGGCGAGGGGGAGATCGCCTACGCCGAGGAGCTCGCTGCAGGCGGGGAGGTGGACCGGGTCTTCGGCAACCACTCGCACACCCCGCAGCCGATCGAGGAGCTCGACGGCGGCCCGGGCGACGACGGCATGTGGGTGGTCTGGTGGATGGGCAACTTCCTGTCCAACCAGGACGTGGAGTGCTGCACCATGGAGACGGCCACCGGAACGATGACGATGGCGACGGTCGAGGCTCCCGAGGACGGCCCCGCGCGGGTGTCCGGCGTGGAGTGGACGCCCGTGACCAACGACCGTGACGGCGCCACCATGTACGACGAGGTATTCCGGGGGATCTGGGCGATGGCGGATCTCATGGAGGACGGGGCGCCGATCGAGGAGCTGCCCGGCGAACTGGACGCCCAGACGGTCCAGCAGCGTTTCGACCGGGTGGTCGAGGTGGTGGGGGAAGAGGGGCTGCGCATGGAAGCCCCCGAACAGACGTGGGACCCTCCCCGGGTCCAGCCCCGCGACTGAGACCGATGGCGAGTTCAGATGAGGATCTCCAGGAGAGGGGAATGACATGAGAACCACAGCCAAGCTCGTAGCAGCATTGTCCTTGAGCGCTCTAGCGCTGAGCGCCTGCGGAGGGGGCGACGACCCGGAGGCGGAGTCTTCCGGCAGCCCATCGCCGTCGGTCTCCCAGAGCGCCTCCGAGACGGCCACGCCGACAGCCACCCCCACAGCCACTCCCACCGAGACGGCTACCCAGGCTCCCGCACCGCAGCCCACGGAGGATCCGATCGTGGACCCGCCCATGGAACAGCCACCGGTCCAGGATCCCGCCTCCGACTACACCATCGAGGACTTCCTCGCGGCAGGGGGCCAGTGCTACACCGAAGGGCCTGAGGGATTCCCGTGGTGGGATGAGGAGGTCAAGGCCGAGATCACGGCGTGGTGCGAGCAGAACTATCCGCTCGACGGGGGAGTAGGACCCAACGGGCAGGTCTACGGAGACACTCCCGGAGGCTGACGACTTCCCACCGGCATGTGACGGATGCGGGGCCGGTGTGCGGTCGCCTTCTCCGCTCGTCGGTCTGCGTAAGTGACTTTTCCCTGTATCTCGCGATACCCGCAGGAGGGCCGACCTGGTGAACGATTGCACGTCTCACGCCCTGTCTCCCAGGGTGCGTTGGATCGTCCTCGTGTGTCAGCTGCTGTGGACGGTGCTGCTGATCGTCACCTCGATCGTCGCCGTCGTCCAGTTCCCGGCTCGGGAATACGCGATGTTCCCCCTGGTGATCCTCGGGCTCCTCAGCGCCCCGCTGGTGATCGTGGCCTGGTTCGCAGCGCCATGGGGATACCTGAATGCGACCGTTCAATATCAGCGCATCAAGCATCTCCGGGTGGTGACCGCTACGCAGGCCGCGATCGGCGGTGTGGCACTGGCCTTGGTCTTCAATTTCGACTCCGACGATGAGTCCATGAGCCTCCTGGTGTCACTGCTGGTGTGGACGGCCACCGCGCTCTTCCACTTCGTCCCCTTCTGGGCCCAGATCACCATGGAGACACCCGAGCACAAGAAGCCCTACGACACGTGGCGCGGATTCTTGGGATGGCTGAATGAAGAGTTTCGCCGATCGGGCCGGTGACTTCGATCCTGCGGGGAAACCGCAACGGCTCGGCGACCGCGGTCAGGTGCCACACCGGTGTCGGGCGTCCCTCCGCGCCCGTCTATTCTTCTAGTCCGGCCAGATCTTCTCCTCCGGCCAGACGACTCAGGAAGGACCCGACGGCATGACCTATCAGAACGGCTCCGGCTACGGATACCAGCAGGCACCGCAGCAGAGGGGGCTGGCCGTCGTCGCCCATGTGACCGGCCTGCTGGGCAATATCACCACCGTGGGCTGGCTGGGGTTCGTGGGCCCGCTGGTCGTCTGGCTGCTCACCAAGAACACGGATCCCTGGGCTCGCTCGCAGGCAGCGGGTGCCTTCAACTTCAACCTGACCATGTGGATCCTCAATGCCATCGCCTGGGCGTCCATCACCTTGTGGTTCCTGGTGATCCCGATCTTCATCTCGGTGATCCTCTGGGTGGTCGTCTTCGTGATGGTGCTCTGGTGCCACATCAAGGCCGCCGTGAGGGCTTCGTCCGGGCGTGATTACCGTTACCCCTGGCAGCTGCCCATCCTGCGCTGAGCGTGTTGCCGGCCGCGAGCTAATACAGTTTCCTGCATGACTGCTCTCCTGGTGATCGCCGCCCACCCCGCGGAGACCGCGTATCTTCCCCCGGACACCGACGTCGTGCTGACGGGCATCGGCATGTCCCGAGCCGCGACCGTCACCACCCGGGCGATCATGGAACGCGCGCCGCGGGAAGAGGACCGCCAGGACCTGACCGTGGTCAACCTGGGCAGCTGCGGTGGCCTGAAGCCCGGAGCCGACGGGATCTTCGAGCCGTCCACGGTCCTCAACAGAGACATCGACGCCGACCTCATGCGCGCCATGGGCTCCGCCCCCGACGACATCATCGAACTGCGGGAAGTAGGTCAGGCCGGAGACGGTTCCGTGCTGGCCACGGGGGACTCCTTCGTCGCCGGCGGCCCGGCCCGCGATGCCCTCATCCGGCGCGCCGACCTGGTGGATATGGAGGGCTTCGCCATAGCCGTGGCCTGCCGCGAGCTGGGGGTCGCGCTGCGCATGGTCAAGCACGTCTCCGACGACGCCGGGGACCAGGCCCTGGAATGGGACGATCGCGTGGACGCCTCCGCCAGGGCCCTGGCGCAGTGGCTGGCGGCCTACCGTGCGGGAGAGGCCTCCGCATGAAACTCATCCGCCAGCGCGAATCGCTCGGCGCGGTCCAGGACTACGACGCCGGCGACAAGCTCCTGCGCGCCGTCCGCGCAGGATCGGCGGGCCCGGTCCTGCGCATCTACCAGCCGCGCCCCACCGTCGCCTTCGGCCGCCGGGACGAGCTGCTGCCCGGCTTCGCCGCCGCTGAGCGCGCCGTCAAGCGATCGGGGTTCACCCCGATCGTGCGCAGAGTGGGCGGCCGGGCCGCGGCCTATCACCGCGGCTGCCTGGTCATCGACCACATCGAGCCCGACCCGGACCCCAAGGCCGGTATCCATCAGCGCTACGCCCTGTTCGCGGACATGGTGGTGGCCGCCATGGAGGAGCTCGACCTCCCCGCCGACGTGGGGGAGATCCCCGGCGAGTACTGCCCGGGGGAGTACAGCGTGCACGCCACGGGACGGACCATCGACTCCCCGGCGGCCACCCTCAAGCTCGCCGGCTCCGCCCAGCGCATCGTCCAGGGAGCCTGGTACTTCTCGACCGTCGTCGTCGTGGAACAGGCCGAACCCCTGCGCTCGGTGCTCGTGGACGTCTACCGCTCGCTGGGTCTGGAGTGGAACCCGGCGACCGCCGGTGCCGTGGAGGACCTACGGCCGGGCACGCGGGTGGCCGATGTGGAGGCGGCGCTACGGAAGGTCTACGGGATGTACGCCCGTCACCTCGGCTACGGATCCCTGCGGGAACAGGCGTTCTGATGTGCGGTCGTTTCGTCATCGCCCGGTCGATCGACGACTTCCTCGTCGACGTCGGCGCCGTGCCCGCCGCGCGGCTGCGCGACCTCGACCTCCGCACGCGCCGGGAGAACTGGAACGTCGCGCCCACCGAGGAGGTGCCCATCGTCCTCGAACGGGTTGCGGGTGACGACGACGCGGTACCCGGCACCGTGCTGCGTGAAGTGCACGTGGCCCGCTGGGGCCTGATCCCGGGCTGGGCCAAGGAGGCCTCGATCGGCGCCCGCGCGTTCAACGCGCGCTCGGAGACCGTGATGGACAAGCCGATGTTCCGCTCGGCCGTCAGGCACCGGAGGTGCGCGGTCCCGGCCAACGGGTACTACGAGTGGAAGAAGCGCCTCGGCCCGAACGGCCAGCCCGTCAAGGCCACGAAGGACACGCCCGCCAAGCAGCCCTACTACATCCACCCCGCCGACCCGGGGGAGACCATCTGGTTCGCCGGGCTCTACGAGTGGTGGCGGGATCCGCAGGAGACCTGGATCCTGTCCTGCTCGATCCTGACCACCCGGTCGCCGTCCCCGGAGTCCGAGGTTTCCGTGCTGGCGGACCTGGGGCGGCTGCACGACCGCCTGCCGATCGCCCTGACCCGGGAGAGCATGGACGACTGGCTGGATCCCGGCAGCGAGTCCCGCGACGACGCCGCGGCGCTGGTCGATCGTCTCCGCTCGGAAGCCGAGCAGGTTCCCCGGACCTGGCAGCTGGATCCCGTGGGCGCAGCGGTCGGCAACGTGCGCAACAACGACCCCGGCCTGATCGAGCCGGTCCAGGCCTTGTTCTAGACCGGTAAGATCGGCTCGTCGAGCGCGGCCCCGGTACGGCCGCGCCCCAACCACCGAAAGGCAGTACATCTCAGATGAGTGAGCAGGTCCTCGCACCCGGTTCCGCGATCAGCGTCGTCGTCGACGGCGACACCCGGCAGGTCGACGCCGGGACTACCGCGGCCGATCTCTACACCGGCGACCGCGACGTGGTGGTAGCCCACGTCAACGGCACGCTGAAGGACCTCGCGACCCCCCTGGCCGACGGCGACCGGGTCACCCGGGTGCTGATCTCCGACCCCGAGGGCCTCGAGGTGCTGCGGCACTCCACGGCCCATGTGATGGCCCAGGCCGTCCAGGAGCTCAAGCAGGAGGCCAAGCTCGGCATCGGGCCGTACATCACGGACGGCTTCTACTTCGACTTCGACGTCGACGAGGCCTTCACGCCCGAGGACCTCAAGGCGATCGAGAAGCGGATGCAGAAGATCGTCAACACCACGCAGTCCTTCCGCCGCCGGGAGGTCTCCCACGAGGAGGCCGTCGCGGAGATGGCCCAGGAGCCGTACAAACTGGAGCTGATCGGCCTGGCCCAGGGGCCGGGCTCCGGCGGCGACGTGGAGACAGCGGCCGAGGGGGCGTCCCAGGAGGTCGGCGCGGGCGAGCTGACCATCTACGACAACGTCGACCGCAAGTCCGGCGACGCCGTGTGGCGGGACCTGTGCCGCGGGCCCCACCTGCCCAATACCAAGCTGATCGGCAACGGCTTCGCCCTGATGCGCTCGGCCGCGGCCTACTGGCGGGGGTCGGAGAAGAACAAGCAGCTGCAGCGCATCTACGGCACGGCCTGGCCCACCAAGGACGAGCTCAAGGCCTACAAGGACCGTCTGGCGGAGGCCGAGCGCCGCGACCACCGCAGGCTCGGCAACGAGCTGGACCTGTTCTCCTTCCCGGACGAGATCGGCTCGGGACTTGCGGTCTTCCATCCCCGTGGCGGTCTGATCCGCATGGAGATGGAGAACCTCTCCCGCGAGCAGCACGTCAAGGCCGGGTACTCCTTCGTGAACACCCCGCACATCACCAAGGCGAACCTGTTCGAGATCTCCGGGCACCTGGGCTTCTACAAGGACGGCATGTACCCGCCCATGCACATGGACCAGGAGGTGGACGCCGAGGGTCACGTGACCAAGCAGGGTGCGGACTACTACCTCAAGCCCATGAACTGCCCCATGCACAACCTGGTCTTCCGCTCCCGCGGCCGCTCCTACCGCGAGCTGCCCCTGCGGATCTTCGAGTTCGGCACGGTCTACCGCAACGAGAAGTCCGGCGTGGTCCACGGCCTGACCCGCGCTCGCGGCTTCACCCAGGACGACGCCCACATCTACTGCACGCGCGAGCAGATGAAGGACGAGCTGAGCCGGACCCTGCAGTTCGTGCTCGACCTGCTCAAGGCCTACGGGCTCGAGGACTTCTACCTGGAGCTCTCGACCCGCGACCCCGAGAAGTCCATCGGCGACGATCAGAGCTGGGAGGAGGCCACCAGCACCCTGGAGGAGGTGGCCACCGCGTCGGGCCTGCAGCTGGTCCCGGACCCCGAGGGCGCCGCCTTCTACGGCCCCAAGATCTCGGTGCAGGCCACCGACGCCATCGGCCGTACCTGGCAGATGTCCACGATCCAGCTGGACTTCTTCATGCCCGAGCGCTTCGACCTGGAATACACGGCGGCCGACGGCTCCCGTCAGCGGCCGGTGATGATCCACCGCGCGCTGTTCGGCTCGATCGAGCGGTTCTTCGGGGTGCTCACGGAGCACTACGCCGGGTCCTTCCCCGCGTGGCTGGCCCCCGAACAGGTCCGCGCCATTCCCGTGGCCGACGCCTTCGACGGATACCTGCGGGAGGTCGTCGAACGCTTGCGGACCGCTGGAGTGCGCGCCGAGCTCGACGCCTCCTCGGACCGTTTCCCCAAGAAGATCCGCACGGCCTCCAAGGAGAAGGTGCCGTTCGTGCTGATCGCCGGCGGTGACGACGCCGAGGCCGGTGCCGTCTCCTTCCGCTACCGGGACGGCTCGCAGGAGAACGGCGTCCCGGTCGAGGAGGCGATCGCCCGGATCACCGCCCACGTGAACAACCGGGTGAACGAGGATCCCCGCCCGTCGGCCGCGGCCGGTGACGAGACCGTCGGCGAGGCCCCGGGCGTGGATCCCGAGGTCCAGGGCGCGGTCGCGGAGTAGAGTCCGGAACCGGGCCAACAGGACGGAAGCGACAGCACCATGACAGAGCGGAAGGCATCCGAGACGCCGCATGACTGGATCCGCGTGGACGAGTTCCAGCTCGACGGCGTCCCGGATGCCTTCCAGCGCCTGTGGACCCCGCACCGGCTGGCGTACGTCCGCGGCGAGGACACCTCCATCAAGACGCGCCCCGGATGCCCCTTCTGCACGGGTCCGGAGTACGACGACGAGGAATCGCTGATCGTCCACCGCGGCCGGCACTGCTTCGTGATCCTCAACCTCTTCCCCTACAACCCGGGCCACCTGCTGGTCTGCCCCTACCGGCACGTCGCCGATCTGTCGGAGCTGACTCACGAAGAGCTCGTGGAGCTGATGGAGCTGACCCGCGACGGGGTGGCCGCCGTGCGAGCGGCGTCGTCCCCGGACGCCTTCAACACGGGGCTCAACCTGGGCTCGGCGGCCGGGGGCTCCCTGGCGGCCCATCTGCACATGCACGTGGTGCCGCGGTGGGGCGGGGACGCGAACTTCATGCCGGTCACAGCTGGGGTCAAGCCCATGATGGACACCCTGGGCTCCACGTGGGAGCTGACCCGCGCCCACTGGCCCGCCACGCCCGCGCCCTGAGCGCTAGCCGTCCTGACCGCTCAGGCACTGAAACCGCTGAGTAGCGACTTGGGCCGCCCATCAGCCGTGATGGGCGGCCCAAGTCGCTACTCAGCGGCGGGTTGCACTACCCCGGCCGGCTCACCCGTCAGGCCCCGCCGCGTCAGCAGGGGACCCATGTCCGGTTCCCGCCCCAGCAGCTCACGGACGCAGTCCATGGGGGCGGTCTCGTTGCCCCGCGTCAGGATCGAGTCCGCGAAGCGCCGGCCGGCCTGACGGGTCAGCCCGCCGGCGCGGTTGAACCATTCCACCGCATCGGCGTCGATGATCTCCGACCACAGATAGGAGTAATAGCCCGCCGAATACCCGCCCGCGAAGATGTGCTTGAAGGTCGCGGAGGTGTAGCGCGGATCGATCCCGCGCACCTCGAGGCCCGCCGCGCGCAGGGCGTCGGCGTCGAACGCCTCCAGATCGGGTTCGGGGTCCCGCTCAGTGCGTTCGTGCCAGGCCAGGTCGATGGCCGTGGCGGTCAGATACTCCACGATGGCGAAACCCGGTCCCCTGGAGTCGCCCGACCGCAGTTTGTCCGCGAGCCTGGTCGGTAGCTCCTCCCCGGTGCGGAAGTGCTTGGCGTAGTGGGGCAGCACATCCGGGTGCAGCACCCACATCTCGTGCACCTGGGACGGGAACTCGACGAAGTCCCGGGCCACCTTGGTCCCCGAGAACGAGGGGAAGTGCACATCGGAGAGCAGCCCGTGCAGCACGTGACCGAACTCGTGGAACAGGGTGACCACTTCGGCGGGATTCAGCAGCTTGGGCTGCCCCGGCGGCACGGCCGTGAAATTCGTATTCAGCGTCACGACCGGCTTCTGCCCGGTCAGCCGGTTCTGGTGCACCAGGCTGCCCATCCAGGCGCCGCCGGACTTCGCGGACCGCGTCCACCAGTCGCCGAGCAGTAGCCCGACGGTCTCCCCGGTCTCAATGTGGGTGGCCTCGTAGACCACGACGCCGGGCAGGTGACCCGCCAGGTCCGGCCTGGCCCTGAACTCCAGGCCGTAGAGCTCCCGGGCGGTACGGAACAGCCCCTCATGGATCACGGATTCGAGCTCGAAGTACTCGCGCAGCGGTGCCTGGCCGGTCTCCGCCTCGGAGGAGGCCTGGGCCGTCCAGTAGGGCCAGTCCCAGGGCTCGATGGCATATCCGGCGGCCTGCTCCAGCGCAGAGCGCTCGGCCACCGCGTTGGCCACCCCGGGGCCGGTGACCTTGGCCATCATCTCCCGGACCCGTTGCGGCGAGCCCGCCGAGGCCCCGGAGATCACGAAATCGACGTGGCTGGAGAAGCCGAGGATGCCGGCCTGCTCGGCGCGCAGAGCGGCCAGCTCGGCCGCGATCGGCCGGAGGTCCTCGCCGGACCGCGTCGGCAGCGGACCGGTCGGGCTCGACGGGCCACGGCCGCGGTCCATGGCTGCCTGGTGGATCGCCTGGCGCAGCGAACGATCGTGCAGGTTGGCCAGGATGGGCTGGCTGGTGAAGGCCAGCAGGTTGATCAGGTATCCGCCGTCGTGCCCGGCCTCGGTGGCAGCGGCAGCGGCCGCCTCGATGTCGGAGGCGTCCAGACCGTCGAGCCGGGCGACGTCGGTGACCAGCACGGCCGCGCGCTCGTTCTCCCGCACGAGTTGCGTGCCGTAGCGGATCCCCAGGGTCGAGATACGGTCGTTGATCTGCCGCAGCCGGGTCTGCGCTCCGGCGTCCAGCAGGACGCCGGAGCGTTCGAACCAGCGCCGGTACTCTCCCAGGACCCGCAGCTCGGCGGGGCTCAGCCCGTCCTCCGGCACGGCGGCGATCCGGTCGTACAGAGCGCGATTGAGCGTGATGTCCGCCCGGTGCTGGGAGAGCTTGGTGGCCAGCTCCTCGTAGATCCCCTGGAGGTCCCGGGTGAGGTTCGCCGAGATCAGCGTGAAGAACGTGGATTCCACGCGGTCCAGGAACAGTCCCTCGCGTTCCAGGACCGCGATGGTGTTGGCCAGAGAGGGTGCGTCCCGGCAGGCCAGGACGGTCTCGACCGCCACCAGGTCCGCCCGCATGGCGGCCTCGAAGGCCGGCGGGAAGTGCTCCGCCCGGATGGCCCGGAGATCGGGGAGCTCGCAGGGGAGTCCGCTGGGGGACAGCAGGGGATTGGTCACAGAGTCAGGCCTTTACTCGCGAGACGTCACTGTAAAAAGAGTGCTGGATATCTCATCCTAGGTCGCCCGGCCCTTCCGGATGACCGGCGGGGCCGGGCGAATCGAGGGCTTGCCCTCCGGTGGTTAACGCCCGTGTGCCATGGCCGCCGTAGGATGTTCAGCATGTCCAGACCCCTCGTGAGGCTCCTCGGCCAGGGCGTGCGCGCCGCCACCGCACTGCGCGGCGGCGGTTCCGCGTTCCCCGGCCTGCTGATGGAAAAACTGCACCCAGGCTTCGTGGCCGAGCAGCTGGCGCGCCTGCCGCACGGCGTCGTCGTGGTCTCCGGGACCAACGGCAAGACGACGACGAAGATGGCGGTCCAGCTCCTCGAATCCCAGGGACTGAAGGTCTTCACCAACCGTACGGGTTCCAATTTCGTGCGCGGGGTGGCCGCGGCCCTGCTGCGCGAGATCTCCCTGACGGGCCGGTTCGACGCCGACATCGCCGTGCTGGAGCTCGACGAGGCCCACGCCGTGCACTTCGTCCGCGAGGTCAAGCCCCGCTTCGCCCTGCTGCTCAACGTGATGCGCGATCAGCTCGACCGCTTCGGCGAGATCGACACGACCCGCCGCATGCTCGCCCAGGTGGCCGCGGCCACCACGGAGGCCGTGGTGCTCAACCGGGAGGATCCCCGGATCGCCTCTCTGGCCGACGACGTGCAGCCGGGCACGGACGTCTACTGGTACGGGCTCTCCGAGCACCTGCGGCCCATGTTCCCCTCCGACGACGACATGCGCGCCGTCGACGGCCCCGTCACCGCGGCCGCAGGGGGACAGCCCGCACCGCAGGCCCTGGTGGAGCTCACGGACTTCGAGGCCACGGACGTCGAGTTCCTGGTCCACGGCCAGCCGGCCCACGCCAACGTGCACCTGTACGGGGTCTACAACGTCTACAACGCCGCCGGGGCGCTCGCGCTGGCGCTGACCGTGACGGACGACGGCCGGAACGTGCCCAAGAGCGACGCCGGGCTGGCCTCCCTGCTCGACGAGCTCGCGCGGGTGACCCCGGCGTTCGGCCGCGGCGAGACCATCATGATCGACGGCGCCCCCCTGCAGCTGCTGCTGGTCAAGAACCCCGCCGGCTTCCGCCTCTCGTTGGCCTCGGCCAAGCCGGAGGCCTACGCCACCATGATCGCGATCAACGACGAATACGCCGACGGCCGCGATGTCTCCTGGCTCTGGGACGTCGAGTTCGAGTCGCTGCGGACCGGGGGAGTCGATCTGGTCACCGGCACCCGCGCATGGGATATGGCACTGCGCCTGGACTACGACCAGGTGCCCGTCCACGCCGTCGAACCCGATCTGACCGAGTCGCTGCACCGTTTCATCGCCGCTGCCGAGGGTCGCCCCATGCGGGTGTTCTGCACCTATACCGCCATGCTCTCCCTGCGCCGCGCACTGCGGGCCGTGGCCGAAGTCCCCGAGATCTGAGGCATCACCATGACCACCACCACACCGATGTTCCCCACGGCGCCGGATTCCGGGGCGCCGGAGGCGCACTTCGCCGAATCCGGCGGCCAGGGCGAGATCCACCTGGTCCAGCTCTACCCCAGGGACATGAACATCTACGGGGACTGGGGCAACACGCTGACGCTCAAGCGCCGCCTCGAGAAACGCGGCTACTCGGTCAAGCTCACCGACTACAACCCCGGGGACTCCTTCCCCGCCGACGGCGATCTCTTCGTAGGCGGCGGCGGCCAGGATTCGGGGCAGTTCCGCGTTATGGAGGATCTGCAGAAGATCAAGCCGGTCCTGCACGAGCTGGTCCGGGACGGCGTGCCCATGCTCGCGATCTGCGGGCTCTACCAGCTCTTCGGCCACGAGTTCCGCACGATCGCCGGCCAGGTGCTGCCCGGGATCGGGATCTTCGACCTGACCACGGTGGGCGGCGAGACCCGGCTGATCGGCAATATCGTGACCGAGTCCGAGACGTTCGGGACCATCATCGGCTACGAGAACCACTCGGGGCTCACGCGCCTGGGCGATGGGCAGGAGCCGCTCGGGCGGGTCGTGTCCGGTGCAGGCAACGACGGCGAGGACGGCACCGAGGGCGCCGTGACCCGGGAGGTCATCGGGACCTACCTGCACGGATCGCTGCTGCCCAAGAACCCCGTGCTGGCCGACCATCTGATCGCGACCGCGGTGCGGCGTCGTTATTCGCACGACCACCTGGAGCCGCTCAACGACGCCTTGGCCGCCAGGGCACGGGAGGTCGCGGCCGCGCGCCCCCGCTGAGCGGCTGCCGGGTACGAGGCTGCAGGGTGCGCTGTCAGCGGACGGCGGCAGCCGGCGCGGAATCCTGCGCGCTCCGCGCCCGCCACTAGACTGGTGGGCAGAATTCTCCCGATCATCCAGCTTCACCATCCACGTTCCTCGACCCGCCGTGCCGCGGAGGCCTGAACCCTGCGGCGCGGCCAGAACTCAGACGCAGTGCAGGAGGCACCTATGTCCGGTCACTCCAAGTGGGCCACGACCAAGCACAAGAAGGCCGCGATCGACGCCAAGCGGGCCAAGGCCTTCGCCAAGTACATCAAGGGCATCGAGGTCGCCGCCCGCCAGGGCGGCGCCGACACCGCGGGCAACCCGGCCCTGGACCTGGCCGTGTCCAAGGCCAAGAAGAACTCCGTGCCCAACGACAACATCGATCGCGCGATCAAGCGCGGCGCGGGCCTGACCGGCGAGGTCATCGAGTACTCCGAGATCTTCTATGAGGCCCGCGGGCCTCAGGGGTCCGCGCTGTACATCGAGTGCCTGACCGATAACAAGAACCGCGCCGCCTCCGACGTCCGCGTGGCCGTGACCCGCAACGGCGGGACCATGGCCGATCCCGGCTCGGTGACCTTCATGTTCGAGCGCAAGGGCGTGGCGGAGGTGACCAAGAGCGACGGCCTCACCGAGGACGACGTCCTGATGGCCGTCCTGGACGCCGGCGCGGAGGAGGTGGTCGAGGAGGACGAGTTCTTCGAGGTCGTCTCCGAGGCCACCGACCTTCCCGCCATCCGCTCCGCGCTGGAAGAGGCCGGCCTGGAGTACAACAACGACGACCCCGTCTTCCGTGCCAATATGAAGGTGGACCTGGACGCCGAGGGCGCCGGCAAGTTCCTCCGCCTCGCGGATGCGATCGAGGCCCTGGACGACGTGCAGAACGTCTACTCCAACGCCGACATCTCCCCGGAGGTCCTTGCCGAGCTCGACGCGCAGGACTGAGTGACTCGCCCATGACCGCCGAGCAGGTCATCCTGGGCGTGGACCCGGGTCTGACGCGCTGCGGTTTCGGGGTGGTCAGGATGCGCTCCAACCGGAAGGTGGAGTGGATCCATCACGAGGTGCAGGGCACCACGCCGGACCAGCCCCTCGAACAGCGCATCCTGAGCATCGCCAGGGCGGCCGAGTCGATGATGGACCGGTTCGCCCCGGACGCCCTGGCCGTCGAGAGGCTGTTCGCCCAGAACAACGCCCCCACGGTGGTGGGGACCGCCCAGGCCTCGGGGGCGGTGATCGCGGAGGCGGCCCGGCGCGGTATCCCGGTGGCCTGGCATACGCCGTCGGAGGTGAAGGCCGCGGTGACCGGGGACGGCGACGCCGGGAAGGACGCCGTGACCCGCATGGTGGTCAGGATCCTCGGCCTGGCCGAACCGCCCAGACCCGCCGACGCGGCGGATGCCATCGCGATCGCGATATGCCACGGCTGGCGCAGCGGGGTGGGCGCAGGCTATGACGCCCAAGCGGCCACGGCCACGCATCAGGGCGCCAGGACCCGGCTGGCCCAGCTCTCGGCGGCCAAAGGCGGCGGGCTGACAGCCGCCCAGAAGGCCTGGAAAGCCGCCGAGCAGCGCGCCCGGCGGGGAAACTGACCGCCTCCGGCGTGGAGGCCGCGGCGATGTCCGCGCCCGCTGCTACTGTGGCCAGCGAATAGTACACATGTTCGATGGTCGTCGGCGGGGTAGTCCATGCCCGGCTGGACCGCGGCGGCACGGGAAGGACCTCACACATGATCGCAGCGGTACGCGGCGAAGTGCTCCACAAGGGGCTCAGCTCGGTCGTGGTCGACGTGCAGGGCCTCGGTCTGGAGGTCCAGGTGACCCCGGCGACCGTGGGGGGACTGCACGAGGGTCGACAGGCCCGGCTGGCCACCACGTACGTCGCGCGCAAGGACGACTCTCCGCTGCTGTTCGGCTTCGCGGACACCCAGGAGAAGGAGGTCTTCGAGACTATGCTGGGCGTCTCCGGCATCGGTCCGCGGACCGCCCTGGCCGTCCTGGCCACCCTGGGTCCCGACGACGTCCGCCAGGCCATCGCCGCCGGCGATCCGAAGGCGTTCACGGCGGTCCCGGGCATCGGGCCCAAGGGCGCCAAACGGATCGTCCTGGAACTGGCGGACAAGCTGGTTCCCGCCGAGCCCAGCAAGGCCGCCGCGGCTTCACCCGCCACTGAGGCCCCGCTGTGGCGGATGCAGGTCAGCGAGGCCCTTGTGGGACTGGGCTGGAACGAGAAGGACGCCCTCCACGCCATCGACGACGCCCTGGAGGGGCGGGAGGAACTGGTCGAATCGGGTGAGGTCTCCGCGATCCTGCGGACGGTCCTGGCCTGGCTGGGTGCCCGGGCCTCGACCGTCTCGACCCACCACTCGGCGGGCGGCAGCCAGGGCGGGGCCACGAACACCGGGAAGGGTGCTTGAGCATGGTCGGTGATCGCGGGGCCGTGAACGGCCGGGACCGGCTGGTCGGGGCGGACACCGAACCCGATGAGAAGACGGTGGAGGCCGCATTGCGTCCCGGTACCCTGGCCGATTTCGTGGGTCAGCCCCGGGTGCGCAGACAGCTCGCCCTGGTCCTGGAGGCCTCCAAGCTGCGCGGCCGGACGGCCGACCACGTGCTGCTGTCCGGGCCGCCCGGGCTGGGCAAGACCACGCTGGCCATGATCATCGCGGAGGAGATGGGCGCTCCCTTGAGGATCTCCTCGGGGCCCGCGATCCAGCACACGGGCGATCTGGCCGCGATCCTGTCCTCCCTGACCGAGGGGGAGGTGCTGTTCCTGGACGAGATCCACCGGATGTCCCGTCCGGCCGAGGAGATGCTCTACATGGCCATGGAGGATTTCCGCGTGGACATCGTGGTCGGCAAGGGCGCCGGCGCCACCTCCATTCCCCTGGACCTCCCGCCGTTCACGCTGGTCGGGGCGACCACCCGGGCCGGGCTGCTCCCCGGCCCGCTGCGCGACCGCTTCGGCTTCACCGGGCATCTCGAGTTCTACTCGGCGGACGAGCTGGTCTCCGTGCTGCGGCGCTCCGCGGGTCTGCTGGACCTCGACCTCAGCACGGAGGGCTTCCAGGAGGTCGCCTCCCGCTCGCGGGGAACCCCTCGTATCGCCAACCGCCTGCTGCGCCGCGTGCGGGACTGGGCCCTCGTGCACGGGGTCTCACGCATCGACGCCCGGGTGTCCTCCTCCGCGCTGGACATGTACGAGGTGGACTCACGAGGACTCGACCGGCTCGACCGCAGCGTCCTGGAGGCGCTGGTCAAGCACTTCGGGGGCGGCCCCGTGGGCCTGTCCACGCTGGCCATCGCCGTGGGGGAGGAGACGGAGACGGTCGAGGAGGTGGCCGAGCCCTATCTGGTCAGGGAGGGTCTGCTGGCTCGCACGCCGCGCGGGCGCATCGCCATGCCGGCCGCCTGGGAGCACCTGGGGCTGGCCGTGCCCGAGCATGCCGCGTTCGGTGATCCCGGCTATCAGCAGGCGCTGCAGTTCCCGGAGGATGAGACACCCTGAAGCGCCGGACCGCGGTCGTCGCCTACCATGTCCTGTGAACTTCTTTTCGCGAAGTCGCCGCTGAGCCCGCCTCGGGCGCAGCCGCCGGTGCAGAACAACGTGCGCCGGAAGAACCCCGAGCAGTCTATGAAGCTGCAGAATCAGGAGACCGCGTGCTTTCTTCCGCACTGACCCCCGTCCTGTCCGCCCAGTCTGATGCGAGCCTGGAGGCAGCCGGGCAGACCGGCGGAGGCTCGGGACAGTTCCTGTTCTTCGGCGTCATGATCGCCCTGCTGGTGCTGATGTTCTGGTTCACCAGCCGCAACCGGCGCAGGCAGCAGCAGAAGGTCAAGGACCAGCAGGCGCAGATGACCCCGGGCACCGAGGTGATGACCAGCTACGGCCTCTACGGTCGTGTGGTGAGCATCGACCAGGGCGCCACCAAGGCCGTGCTGGAGATCGCCCCCGGCACCCAGGTCACCGTGCACCTGCAGACGCTGACCACCGTCGTCGACGGCTCCGCGCCCGGCTCCAACCCGGGTGGTACCACCGGCGAGACCGGGACCACGAGCACGAACGAGAACTGAGCCGAGATCTCGAGCGTCCACCAGGGGTTCTCCCTGGTGGACGCTTCATAGTGACCTTTCACAGCTGACCGGGGCGCTCAAGCGCTGACGGCCCGGGTCAGCCCCCCACCGAAGACCATTCACAAGGACCCCGCCCATGGCATCATCGCCGGAGAGTTCGCCGAAAGCGTCATCGCGGACTTCGCCGAAGGATTCCTCGAAGAACTCATCGAAGGACCCCTCGAGGACCCGTACCGAGGTGACGCGGGCGCTGAGCAGCGCACGTACCTCGCTGATCGCCTTGGCGGTGGTCGTCCTGGCACTCATCGGGCTGCTGGCCTGGGGCGCCGGCCGCGGCAGCACCGACTGGACGCCCCGTCTGGCCCTCGACCTCGAGGGCGGCACCCAGATGGTGCTCACCCCCGAACTCCAGGGCGAGGACGCCGGCCAGGAGATCACGGCCGAGCAGCTCGACCAGGCCGTCGAGATCATCCGGCAGCGGGTCGACGGATCCGGCGTCGCCGAGGCCGAGGTGAGCACCCAGGGCGGGTCCAACATCGTCGTCTCGATGCCCGGTACACCCGATCAGGAGACCCGGGACCTGATCCAGACCTCCGCGGAGATGGCCTTCCGCCCGGTCCTCATGACGGGATCCGCCGCTGCGGTCCCCGAGGACCAGCGCACTCCCGAGGACGAGCTGCCCGATCCCACTGAGGAGCCCACGGACTCCTCGGACACGAACTGGATCACCGCCGAGCTCATGGAGGAGTACGAGGCCACCGACTGCACCCAGCCGCAGAGCCCCGACGAACGGGCCGACCAGCCCGCCGACCAGGCCATCGTGGCCTGCGAACCCGCCGCGGGAGCCAAGTACATCCTGGGCCCGCTCGAGATCCAGGGCACCGAGATCGCCGACTCCGACTACGGCATGGCCCAGGGCCAGGGCGGGACGACGACGGGGCAGTGGGCCGTCAACCTGCAGTTCAACGCCGAGGGCACCGCGACCTTCAAGGAGCTCTCCGAGCGGCTGTACAACATCGGCCAGACCAGCCCGGGCGATGCCCGCAACCAGTTCGGGATCCTGCTCGACGGCGAGGTGATTCAGGCTCCTCAGATGAACGCCGTGATCCCCGACGGCCAAGCGGAGATCACCGGCCAGTTCACCGAGGAGTCCGCCGCCTTCCTCTCGGAGCAGCTGCGCTACGGCTCGCTTCCCGTGAGCTTCACGATCGCCTCCGAGCAGCAGGTCTCCGCGACCCTCGGCGCCGACCAGCTGCGCATGGGCGTCATCGCCGGGCTGATCGGCCTGCTGCTGGTGGCCGTGTGGTCGATCATCCAGTACCGGTGGCTGGGCTGGGTGAACATCGTCTCGCTGCTGGTGCTGGGCGTGCTGTCCTGGCTGGCCATCGTCCTGCTCGGCTGGGCGCTCAACTACCGCCTGTCCCTGGCAGGCGTGGCGGGCCTGGTGGTCGCGATCGGCATGGCCGCCGACTCGTTCATCGTCTACTTCGAGCGCATCCGCGACGAGGTCCGCATCGGGCGCACGATCCCCGCGGCGATCGACCACGGCTGGAAACGAGCCCAGCAGACGATCCTGGCCTCCAAGGCCGTCAACCTGATCGCCTCCGTCGTGCTCTACTTCGTGGCCGTGGGCAACGTGCGCGGTTTCGCCTTCACCCTGGGCCTGACGGCGGTCATCGACCTGCTGGTCGTCTTCTTCTTCACCCACCCGGTCATGGTCTTCCTCTCCCGCACCCGGTACTTCGGCGGGGGCAGCCCCGGCTCCGGCCTGGATCCCAAGGCCCTGGACGCCGTACCGTTCTACCGCGGCGCGGGGCGGTTCCGCACGCCGGACGACCTGGACGCGGCATCGGGGGCCACGCAAGCCGACGACGCCGCACCCGCGGGCGGCTCGATGGGAGGCGCCGAGCAGGGCGCCGCGGACGAACCCGTGCGGCCTCCCGAGCGGAAGAACGACGACGGAGGCCCGACGGAGCGCTCGGACCAGCAGGATGCCGCCCCACCCGCGCCTCCGGTGAAGGTGGCGACGGGCGTCGGCGACGGGCTCACGCTGGCCGAACGCCGTCGTCAGGCACGACGTGCCGCAGCCGAGTCGCAGATGCGGAGCGAACCGGCGGGCGATTCCGGCGGCGACGCCGGGGGTACGACCGGCACCCGAAAGACCGATGGGGAGGACGCCTGATGCCACGGTTCACCGATTTCGGCAACGACCTGTACAGCGGGCGGAAGTCCTTCCCGTTCGTGCCCAAACGCAAGCTGTGGCTGTCGATCGCAGCGGTCCTGGTGGTGATCTCCGCGCTCATCCCGGTGGTCCGCGGCGGATTCAACCTGGGCATCGACTTCACGGGCGGCTCCGAGTTCGTGGTCTCCGACGTGGCCGACACCAGCGTCGAACCCGGCCAGGAGGCCGTGGCCGGAACCGGCCACGAAGGGGAGTCGACCGTCACCAACATCGCTCCCGGCACCGTCCGGGTGCAGACCGAGCAGCTCGACGACGACCAGACGCTCGCGGTCCGCGACGCCCTGGTGGAGGCCTACGACGTCTCCGAAGACCAGGTGGCCTCCAACTTCGTGGGCCCGACCTGGGGTGCCGGCATCTCCCAGCAGATGGTCCGGGGCCTGGTCATCTTCCTGGCCTTGACGGCCATCGTGATGGCGCTGTACTTCCGCACCTGGAAGATGTCGGTGGCCTCCATGGCGGGCGTCTTCGTGACCGTGGCGCTCACGGTCGGCACGTACTCGCTGATCGGCTGGGAGGTCACGCCGTCGGCGCTCATCGGGTTCCTGACGGTGCTGTCGTACTCGCTGTACGACACGGTGGTGGTCTTCGACAAGGTGCGCGAGAACACCAGGGGCCTGCTGGACGGGAGCGCGCCTCCCGCCCGGCTCAACCGCGGTTTCCTGGACCAGATCAACCTGGCCGCGAACCAGACCCTGGTCCGCTCCCTGAACACCTCCGTGGTGGGACTCCTGCCGGTGGGCTCGATCCTCTTCATCGGAGCGGCCCTGCTGGGCGCAGGGACCCTCAAGGACTTGGCACTGGCGCAGTTCGTGGGCATCGTCTGGGGCACCCTGGCCACCCTGTTCGTCGCCACCCCGGTCTACGCCGCCCTGCGTTCGATCGAGCCTGCCGTCAAGAAGCAGGAGCAACGCGCCGCCGGCGATACGACGTCCTCCGCGGGCCCGGACTCGGCCGGTCTCGCTGAGGGCGGAGCGGCGGCGTCATCCGAGCCCGCCGGACGCGCCTAGACTTGGTGCCTATCCGCGGTGAGGGATCCGTCACACGACCCCGGGCCGCGGTGAACGGCACGGCAGCGAAGGAGGCGGATGTGGACAAGAAGACCCTCCAGCCCGGAACGGGGATGAACGAGGACGAACGGTTCGACCACGTCCCCAAGCCATCCGTCGCTGCGGCGGAGACCGATACAGCCGCCGGCGGAGCGCAGGAGAGCAGCCCCGCCCGGACCGGGGAGGAGAGCATCCCCGGCACACCGATACCCCGGGACATCCGGCCACGGGGCGGGAGCTCCGGAACCCACGGCGTGGTGCCCGCAGCCCGCCCGGTCTTCGGACGGCCCGTCTTCCCGGGGCGTTCCGAACGGACCCGCTCGGCGCTGTCGTATCTGTCGGGGGCGTCGATCTCCCGCTCGCCGCTGATCGAGCCGCTGCTGCGCACGGTGCGCGAGAACGCGCCGGAGGAGGACCTCTCGGTGCTGCAGCGCGCCTTCGCGGTGGCCGACCGCCAGCACGAGGGCCAGAAGCGCAAGAGCGGCGACCCCTACATCACCCATCCGGTGGCCGTGACCACCATCCTGGCCGAACTCGGGATGACCGGTTCCGTGCTGGTGGCCGCCCTGCTGCACGACACCGTGGAGGACACCGACTACACCCTCGAGGAGCTCACCGCCGATTTCGGGGAGGAGGTCGCCCACCTGGTCGACGGCGTGACCAAGCTGGAGAAGGTCCAGTACGGCGAGCACGCCCAGGCCGAGACCGTCCGCAAGATGATCGTGGCCATGGCCCAGGACATCCGGGTGCTGCTGATCAAGCTCGCCGACCGGCTGCACAACGCGCGGACCTGGCGGTTCGTCTCCCAGGAGTCGTCGTCCAAGAAGGCTCGCGAGACCCTTGAGATCTTCGCCCCGCTGGCTCATCGGCTGGGCCTGAACACGATCAAGTGGGAGCTCGAAGACCTGTCCTTCGCGGCCCTCTACCCCAAGATCTACGACGAGATCGTGCGGATGGTCGGGGAGCGTCAGCCCCAGCGGGAACGCAACCTGGCCGAGATCCGGGCCCTGGTGGCGGAGGACCTGGCGGAATCGGGCATCGACGCGGTGATCACCGGCCGCCCCAAGCACTACTACTCCGTGTACCAGAAGATGATCGTGCGCGGGAAGGACTTCGACGAGATCCACGACCTCCTGGCCGTGCGGGTGCTGGTCTCATCGGTCCGCGAGTGCTACGCCGCGCTGGGCTCCTTGCACGCCCGGTGGCGCCCGCTGCCGGGGCGGTTCAAGGACTACATCGCGATGCCCAAGTTCAACATGTACCAGTCGCTGCACACGACGGTGCTGGGCCCGGGCGGGCGCCCCGTGGAGATCCAGATCCGCACCCACGAGATGCATCGCCGGGCCGAGTACGGCGTGGCCGCGCACTGGAAGTACAAGGACCATGCCCGCAAGGGCAACCGGGGGGAGACTCCCCGGGCCAGCTCGGAGGACATGGGCTGGCTGAAGTCGCTGGTGTCCTGGCAGGACGAGACCAAGGACTCCACCGAGTTCCTCGACTCCCTGCGGTACGAGATCGACACCAAGGAGGTCTACGTCTTCACCCCGCGCGGTGATGTCATGGCCCTTCCCGCCGGCTCCACCCCCGTGGACTTCGCCTACGCGGTGCACACCGAGGTCGGGCACAAGACCATCGGCGCCAGGGTCAACGGCAAGCTCGTGGCCCTCTCCTCGACGCTGCAGCACGGCGACTGGGTGGAGGTGCTGACCTCCAAGTCGGAGGACGCCGCGCCGTCCCAGGACTGGCTGAAGTTCGTCTCCTCCCCGCGGGCCCGGCAGAAGATCAAGCAGTTCTTCTCCAAGGAGCGGCGTGAGGAGGCGATCACCCGCGGCCAGGAGGCGCTCACCCGCGCGCTGCGCAAGCACCACCTGCCCCTGCAGCGCACGGTGACTCAGGAGGGCCTGGTCTCCGTGGCCCAGCAGCTCAACAAGTCGGATATCACCGCGCTCTACGAGGCGATCGGCAACGGCACGGTCTCCTCGCGGGAGGTGGTCGACCTGCTGGTCGAGTCGGCGGGGGGAGCGGACGGCTCCGTCGAGGACCTCGTCGACAACACCTCGGCCATCCGGCCCGTGCGCCAGGGCATCGCGGACTCCGGGGTGGCGGTGGACGGGGCCAGCGATGTCTACATCAAGCTCGCCCGGTGCTGCACCCCCGTGCCGCCCGACGACATCGTGGGTTTCGTGACGCGCGGCCAGGGCATTTCGGTGCACCGCACGGACTGTCCGAACATGCGCAATCAGGCCGACTCCGAACGCAAGGTGGCCGTGCACTGGGCGCCGACCCAGTCCTCGGTGTTCCTGGTCGAGATCCAGGTCGAGGCCCTGGACCGGCAGAAGCTGCTCTCCGACGTGACTCGCGTGCTGTCGGAGAACCACGTCAACATCCTCTCGGCCAACGTGCACACCTCCTCCGATAGGCTGGCGATCTCCCGGTTCTCCTTCGAGATGGGCGACGCCCGCTACCTGGATCACGTGCTGAACCAGGTGCGCAATATCGACGGCGTCTACGACGTCTACCGCACCTCATCGCAGCAGCGCCTTCCCGAGACCCCGAGGACGCGCCTCTAGGGTCCGATGGTGCAGCCCGTGTTCTCGACAGGAAAGGATGTGGCATTTAACCGGGGGCCGTTCACGACATGCCCATCAACGCCGATCGTGGTCACGTTCTCGAACCGGGACTCGTCGGTTGCCAGCCGCACCAGCTCCGGCTCAGGAGATCGATTTCAATGTCCGGTGAAGTTCACTATCGAAATCGCCCCGATACTACGAAAGGTTCAACGTCCCTTGCGATCGTATGGCTCTTCACTCTCGCCGCGCTGGCAGTTCTGAGCGTCGGTCTAGTGGTCCAGAGCCCGTGGTGGATGCTTTCGGTGCCCTTGGCGGTAGTAGGGGCAATCACTGCTGGGATGTCCCGGCGATTCGTTCCGATGGTCCTGTGCATTGCCGTCGTGGCCCTGCTGTTCGTGGTACTGCTGATTTTTGCCCCGTAAGACCACATCCAACGTGAGTTCGTCCCGACCATTTCGGACGTGGCGGAGCAACTGGGTGGACCACGCTCCTGCACCGCCAAGCTGAGGGCTTCTCGCAGGACAAGTGATTGCACCACGGAAAAGTGCCTGGAACGCCACGCAATATGCACTTTTCCGTGTTGCGAAGGCCGATCGGCCCGGAACCGCCGGCTCAGACCGTCGGGATGGGCAGGCCGAGGTGCCGACAGGCCTTGCGCACCCGCATGACGCCCCGCTCGCGCTGGGCCATGCGGCGCCCCGCTCTTAGCAGCCGCACGACGGCGGCGGGATCGATCGTGAGGTGGGGCGCGCCGAGCAGCACGGTCAGCGCCGCGAATCCGTGAGGTTGATCCCAGCAGGCCAGATCCGCCGCGGTGCGCAGCGGGGTGGTGACGGCGACGCCGAAGAATCGGTCGACGTCCTGCTCGGGGTAGACCAGCTGGCGTACCTCCCAGGGAACCGGCGCACTGGCCGGGGAGGGCCGCATGGTGGTCCTGCGGCCACGGTGGACCATGAACTGCAGCCGGGCCGGCTCCGGCGCGCAGGAGAGGAACCAGGCGGCGGTCTGCCGGTGCAGCACCCCCGCCGACCACAGAGCGGGCGGGACGGCGAGCTGGACCGCCCGCGCGCGCAGCTGCCGGGTCACGGCGACCCCGGCGCTGATGTGGACCGGGCCCAGGAGGGGCCGGATCTCTCCGGCGTAGGTCATGGCGGCCAGCTCCGCCGCACTGGGGCCACCGCGCTGGTGGATGATCCAGAGGTCGCGCTCCGTCGGTTGCGCCGCGGGGCTGCCGTCCGGTCCGGCAGCCATCGCCGTGGCGCGAACGCTCACCTGCCGCGGGACGGAGGAGGCCCCGGGACGAACGAAGCGGGGTCCGACGGTCATAGGACCATCGAACCCCGCTCGTTGCCGGAGGGACAGGGCCGCGGCTCATCTGTGGATGAGCGCCCCCGGGCTCGCGGCCCGCCGGGCGGCTACAGGCTGGCCGCGGAACGCTTGATCATGTCCCGCATGGTCTCGGCGCTCTGCAGCTCGCCGCGGAGCTTCTTGGCCTGGGCGGAGTCGCCGGAGGACTCGGCATCGGCCACCTGGGCCTGGAGCTCGGTGACCTTGTCCTCCGCCTGAGTCAGGAGGGCGTTGGAACGGACCTCGGGCTCGGAGGCCACCTTCTTGGCGCGGGTACCGGAGTCGGCCTCCCGGACGGCTTCCTCCACGGCCTGCAGGTCGTTCTCGACGCGCTTGAAATGCGCGCGCGGCACCTTGCCGATGGCGTCCCACCGGTCCTGGATACCCGAGAGCTTCTTCCTGGCGGCCCGGGCGTCGGTCACCGGCAGGAGCTGCCGCGCCTCCTCGATCAGGGCCTGCTTGAGCTTGAGGTTCTCCTCGAACTCCTGTTCCACCTGGTCGTTGGCCGCCTTGCGGGCATCGAAGAAGACGTCCTGGGCCGCGCGGAAACGCGCCCACAGGGCGTCGTCGTCGCGCCGGGAGGCGCGGGGAGAGGCCTTCCACCGGTCCATGAGGTCGCGGTACTTGCCAGCGGTCACGTTCCAGTCGGTCGAGCTCTGCAGGGCCTCCGCCTCGGCGATCAGCCGCTCCTTGACCCGTTTCGCCTCCGCGTTGGTCTCGTCCAGGTGCGAGAAGAACGCGCGGCGATGGCGGTCGAAGGTGGTCCGGGCGTTGCGGAACCTCTTCCACAACGCCTCCTCGTCCTTGCGGGACAGTCGGATCCCGGACTTCTGGTGGGCCTTCCACTGCTCGAACAACTCGGCCATGCGGGCCGAGGACTGCTTCCAGTGGATCTTCTGGGGATCCTGCTCGGAGATCTTCTGGGCCTCCTGGACGATGGCGTCGCGCTGGGCGAAGTGCTCGGCCTTGGCGGCTTCGGTGGCCCGCTTGTGCTCGGCCTCGAGTTCGGCGATCCGCGGGCGCAGCGCCTCCAGGCGCGCTTCGAGGCCCTCGATGTCCCCGACGAGCTTGCGCTTGGCCAGCTCGGCCATCACGTGGTCGGCGCTGCGGTTCATGTCGGAGGACGCCGTCCCGGCTTCCACGCGCTGTTCGAGCACGTCCACGAGCGTGCGGGCCTCCTCGAACTTCTTCACGAAGTAGGCCAGCGACTCGTCGGCGGGCACATCGGGGACCTGCCCGCACAGCACCTTCTCGCCGCCCACGAGTACGTAGACGTGACCGTCCTCGGTGACCTCGCCGAAGGGACGGGCCGCTTCGAGCTGCTCCGCGGTGACCCCCTCGGTCGCGGCGGACGGGCCGGGTGAGGACTCGGCCGGGGCGTCGGCCGGCGAACCCTCGGCGGGCGTGGCCGCAGGGGTGGAGCCGGGGGCTGCCGGAGCCGGAGCCGCCGCACCCGGCGCGGGCTTGGGCTTGGCAGGCGCCTGCAAGGGGGAGGGCTTGACTCCCGTCGGCTTGACCGCCGCAGGGGTGGGCACCTGAGCCTGGGACTGGTCGTCGGATTCGAAACGTTCGGTCACCGCTGAAACTCTTTCACTCGTGCCGACCCGTCCTCCGGTCACCCGGCGCACGTTCGGCAGCTGGTCCTGGGGCCGCGGCTCGATCCGCGACACTGTACGGGGACCATGGTAGCGGGGGCCCGGCGCGGAGGTCGGTTCAGGTCGAGGCCGGGCCGGTCGGGGTGGTCGGGACGCGGTACTGCCGTGACAGCGGCAGTACGAGGCCTAGGATGGTCTGCGTACTCGTCCGGGCCCGTGCGCGTCCGCGTCCGCACCGTGATCGCGCCGCCCGCCGACCCCGCTGACTTCCTTCGATGAGGAGACACCGCCCCATGGCTTCCAAGACCTCGCTGTCCGGCTTCCCCGAGTGGCTTCCGCAGGAGCGGCTCGTGGAGTTGCACGTGCTGGACACGTTGCGGAAGACCTTCGAGTTGCACGGCTTCTCCTCGATCGAGACCCGGGCCGTGGAGACCGTCGACCAGCTGCTGCGCAAGGGCGAGATCGACAAGGAGGTCTACGCCGTCACCCGCCTCCAGGAGGACGAGGAGGCCGCGGCCTCGGCCAAGGAGGGCAGGCTGGCCCTGCACTTCGACCTCACGGTGCCCTTCGCCCGCTACGTCGTCGAGAACGCCGGGCACCTCACCTTCCCCTTCCGCCGCTACCAGATCCAGAAGGTGTGGCGCGGCGAGCGGCCCCAGGAGGGCCGGGCCCGCGAGTTCACCCAGGCGGACATCGACGTCGTGGGCGACGGGACGCTGCCGTTCCGCTACGACGTCGAACTGGCCCTGGTGATGATCGACGCCCTGTCCGGGCTGCCGATCCCCGACTTCAAGCTGAGGGTCAACAACCGCAAGCTGGCCGAGGGCTTCTACCGCGGCATCGGGCTGACCGACGCGCCCGCCGTGCTGCGCGAGATCGACAAGCTCGAGAAGATCGGCCCGGACGCCGTGGCCGCGAACCTCCAGGAGAACGTGGGGGCCACCGCGGAGCAGGCGCGATCGGCTCTCGAGCTGGCGGCCATCCGCAGCGAGGACACCTCCTTCGCGGAGCAGGTCCGGGCGCTGGGCGTCTCGGACGAGCTGCTGGACGAGGGACTGGCGGAGCTGACCGCGGTGATGGCCGAATGCGTGCACCGGGCTCCGGGTGCGGTGGTGGCCGACCTGTCGATCGCCCGCGGCCTGGACTACTACACCGGCACCGTGTACGAGACGGTCCTGGTCGGCCACGAGAAGCTCGGCTCGATCTGCTCCGGCGGCCGCTACGAGTCGCTGGCCTCCAGCGGGAAGAGGACCTACCCGGGGGTGGGCCTGTCGATCGGCGTCACGCGCCTGGTCTCCCGGATCCTGAGCCAGGGGCTGGCCGTGCCCTCGCGTGCCGTGCCCACCGCCGTGCTGATCTCCCTGGTGGACGAGGACTCCTGGTCGGCGGCCCAGGACGTCGCCGCGCAGCTGCGCTCCCGCGGCATCGCCTGCGAGGTCTCGGCCAGCGCGGCGAAGTTCGGCAAGCAGATCAGGTACGCGGACAGGCGCGGGATCCCGTACGTCTGGTTCTCCTCGGTCGCCGAGGACGGGACCGTCGTCCACGAGGTCAAGGACATCCGCTCCGGCGAGCAGGCGCCCGCCGACCCCGCCACGTGGACACCGCCGCAGGAGGACCTGACCGTCTCGGTCGGTACCCCGGGGAACTGACCTCCGCTCCACGCCGTGGTGCCGTCCTCGTGGCGGAGGCCACGGCGGGACCGGACCCGGCCGCACGGATCTGTAGACTCGGGCCCGTTGAAACAGCGTCGAAACAGGCGGCGGCCGGGGATCGACGACGAGCATCCGGCTGCGGAGCGCATCCGACCGGCGTCGGCCCGGCGCTCCCGGCGCTCAACCCCCGACGATCGGTGCAAGACGATCAGTTCAAGACGATCAACTCGACATGAAGGAACTCATAGGTGCTGCGCACACACAGCCTCGGCGATCTGAACGCCGAGCACATTGGTCAGACCGTCACCCTGGCAGGCTGGGTGGGACGCCGCCGCGACCACGGGGGCGTCGCATTCCTGGACCTGCGTGACGCCTCGGGCGTGGCCCAGGTGGTCGTGCGGAACGAGGACGACTTCGATCACCTGCGCAACGAGTTCGTGCTGCAGGTCACCGGCACGGTCGACCGGCGACCGGAGGGCAACGAGAACCCCAACCTGGCCTCTGGTGCGGTCGAGATCATGGCCGATGAGGTCAAGGTCCTCAACACCGCGGCACCCCTCCCGTTCCAGATCGACGAGCACGTCGAGGTCGGGGAGGAGGCCCGCCTGAAGTACCGCTACCTGGACCTGCGCCGGCCCGAGCCGGCCCGGATCATGCGGCTGCGCTCCGAGGTCAACAGGGTCGCGCGCAACCTGCTGCACGACCGCGGCTATCTCGAGGTCGAGACCCCCACACTGACCCGGTCGACTCCCGAAGGCGCCCGCGACTTCCTGGTGCCGGCCCGCCTGGCGCCGGGATCCTGGTACGCGCTGCCGCAGTCGCCGCAGCTGTTCAAGCAGCTGCTGCAGGTGGGCGGGCTCGAGAAGTACTTCCAGATCGCCCGGTGCTACCGCGACGAGGACTTCCGCGCCGACCGTCAGCCCGAGTTCACCCAGCTGGACATCGAGGCCTCCTTCGTCGAGCAGGACGACGTGATCGAGCTCGGCGAGGCCCTGGTCCGCGAGCTGTGGCAGCTGATCGACGTCGAGATCCCGACCCCCATCCGCCGGATGACCTACGCCGAGGCGATGCGCCTCTACGGCTCGGACAAGCCGGATCTCCGCTTCGGCCTGGAGCTCACCGAGCTGACCGAGTACTTCAAGGACACCCCGTTCCGCGTGTTCCAGGCGCCGTACGTCGGTGCCGTGGTCATGCCCGGCGGCGCTTCCCAGCCCCGCCGCACCCTGGACGCCTGGCAGGAATGGGCCAAGCAGCGCGGCGCCAAGGGCCTGGCCTACCTCCTGCTCAAGGAGGACGGCGAGTTCACCGGCCCCGTGGCCAAGAACATCAGCGACGAGGAGAAGGCCGGACTGGCAGAGGCCACCGGAGCCGAGCCCGGTGACTGCATCTTCTTCGCCGCCGGCGAGGTGAAGTCCTCACGTGCCCTTCTCGGCGCGGCCCGCGTGGAGATCGGTCACCGCACCGGCCTGATCGAGGAGGGGGACTGGGCCTTCGTATGGGTCGTCGACGCCCCCTTGTTCGAACCGGCCGCGGACGCGACCGCCTCGGGCGACGTCGCCGTGGGCTCTGGCGCCTGGACCGCGGTGCACCACGCCTTCACCTCGCCCAAGCCGGAGTACCTGGAGACCTTCGACACCGACCCCGGCTCGGCGCTGGCCTACGCCTACGACATCGTCTGCAACGGCGTGGAGCTCGGCGGCGGGTCGATCCGCATCCACCAGCGGGACATCCAGGACCGGGTCTTCAAGGTCATGGGCCTGTCCGAGGAGGAGGCCCAGGAGAAGTTCGGCTTCCTGCTCGAGGCCTTCGCCTACGGTGCCCCGCCCCACGGGGGGATCGCCCTGGGCTGGGACCGCCTGGTGTCCATGCTGGCCGGTACCGATTCGATCCGCGAGGTCATCGCCTTCCCCAAGACCGGTGGCGGGTTCGATCCCTTGACCTCGGCCCCGGCGCCGATCACCGCGCAGCAGCGCAAGGAGGCCGGCGTCGACACCAAACCGGAGCCCGCGAAGGAGAAGGCCGAGAAGGAGAGGGCCGAGGACGGCGGCGCGCAGGCCTGACCCGCGCCGATCACGGCCGAACCGCCCGTCGACAGCCTCGCTGTCAACGGGCGGTTCTTATACCCACAGGTGCCACATCAGGCCGTAGAAGCCCCCGATGAGCAGGCCGATCCAGATGCCGACCACGGCCTGCCAGTAGGTGTGGTCGCGGGTGCGTACCCGCGACCACGCCACCGCCACGGGCACGATCCAGGTGACCGCGATGAGCCAGCCGCCCAGCAGCATGGGCACGGCGACCGCGAAGGTGGCGGCCATAGCCGTGTGCGCGGAGACCTTCCACACCAGGGTGATCGCCATGAGGATTACGACGCCCAGGAGCAGGAACATCGCGGTGAGCGTCACGGAGAGGGGTATGCCGAGCGTCGGGCCCAGGAAGTAGTGCAGGGCCAGCATGGCCACGATGAGAACGCTCACCGAGCCGTAGACGGGGAACCGGTGCTCGCGTCTGCGGACGTAGCGCGAGTCGACCACGCCGCGGTGGGACAGGTAGATCAGCACGGCCATGGGCAGGCCCAGCAGGACTGCCGCGGTCACGGCCGCCCACAGCAGTCCCCATCCGCGGCTGTCGACCCAGCCGGCGATCATCAGGACCGCCCCGGCCAGGACCGCCGGTGACATGACGGCCGCGATCGCCCTCGACATCGGGCTGGAGGATGCACCCGTGGGCGCGGCCGGGTCCGTGGCGGGGGCACTGCTGGTTCTGGGGCGCGTTGCGGGGGGCGTCATAGGGGGATGGTATGGCGTCCTCCCTGGTCGCGGGGAATCGGCGGCATGGCATGAAGCCCTCCCGGGAGGAATCGTGATGGACTTCGGGGGTGCGAATCGTTCTGCAGAGAGTGCAAGGGGCGTCGGTCACGGCGCCCGACGCCGACGGCCGGCGGGAAGTGACCGGAGAGTTCACGGGGCCCGGCCTGGTCGCGTTCGTGGGGGTGACCCACGGTGACGACGAGGCCACCGCCCGGCTGCTCGCGGACAAGACGGCGGGTCTGCGTCTGCTGGAGATCACCGAGGCCGACGGCACGGTCCGTGGCGAGCTCTCGTGCCTCGACGCCGGTGCGCCCGTTCTGGCCGTCAGCCAGTTCACCCTGTACGCGGACTGCAGACGCGGCCGGCGGCCCTCGTGGTCCCGGGCGGCACCGGGAGAGGTCTCGGAGCCGCTGGTCGAGGCGTACGTCCGGCGACTACGGGAGCTGGGCATCGAGGTGCCCACGGGGCGGTTCGGGGCGGATATGCGGGTGAGCCTGGTCAACGACGGTCCGGTCACGATCGTCCTGGACTCCGACGAGCTGAGCCGGCCCCGCAAGGGGTAGCGTTTTTCCCGTGGCCACGGACCGGCCAGGTGCGCGGCGGCCGTCCCCGGGAGCGGAGCGGGATCCCGCTGTCTGCGCGGGCCGATAGCCTGGGACGGTGAGCAGTTCACTTTTCGACCTGGACCCGGACGATCGCCCGGACGAGCGATCCTCGGTGGGGGATGCGCCGGTGCCATCGGCGGCCCGTGTCACGACATCGGCACGGGCCACGGCGCCCCTGGCGGTCCGGATGCGGCCCAGGACCCTGGACGAGGTGGTCGGCCAGCGCCATCTGCTCAAGCCGGGCTCGCCGCTGCACGTGCTCGCCGGCGCCGACCGCGGGCCGGCGGGCCCCAGCTCGATCATGCTGTGGGGGCCTCCGGGTACGGGGAAGACCACGATCGCGCACGTCATCGCGCGGGGGCCGCACCGGAAGTTCGTGGAACTGTCCGCCATCACCGCGGGCGTCAAGGACGTGCGGCGGGTCATGGACCAGGCGCTCACCGACAGGGATCTCCACGGCCGTACCACGGTCCTGTTCCTGGACGAGATCCACCGGTTCACCAAGGCCCAGCAGGACGCCCTCCTGCCCGGGGTGGAGAACCGCTGGGTGGTCCTGGTGGCGGCCACCACCGAGAACCCATCGTTCTCCGTGATCGCCCCGTTGCTCTCCCGCTCGCTGCTGCTGACCCTGAAGCCCCTGGAGACGGAGGACATCGGGGCGCTGATCGACCGCGCCGTCGTCGATCCCCGCGGGCTCAACGGCGAGGTACGGCTGGACCCCGCTGCCCGGGCGCATCTGCTGGAGCTGTGCGGGGGAGACGCCCGCAAGGCGCTGACCGGCCTGGAGGCGGCCGCGGCCGTGGCACTGTCGGAGGCAGCCGAGGGGGCCTCCGGCGATCCGTCATCCGCTGCGACCGAGCCGGACGATGCCGCTGCGCCCGAGCAGGCCCCCGTGGTCACGGTCGAGCACACCACGGAGGCCATGGACCGGGCGGTGCTGCGATACGACCGCGACGGCGATCAGCACTACGACGTCATCTCGGCGTTCATCAAGTCCATCCGCGGCTCGGATGTCGACGCCGCCCTGCACTACCTGGCCCGGATGATCGAAGCCGGCGAGGACCCCCGGTTCATCGCCCGGCGCCTGATCATCTCGGCCTCCGAGGACATCGGAACGGCCGACCCCTCGGCGCTGCAGACCGCGGTGGCCGCAGCCCAGGCGGTGCAGCTCATCGGCATGCCCGAGGGGCGTATCCCGCTGGCCCAGGCCACTGCGCTGCTGGCCACCGCCCCCAAGTCCAACGCCTCCTACCTGGCCCTCGACGAAGCCATCGCCGACGTACGCGCGGGCAAAGCAGGCCCCGTCCCCATGCACCTGCGCGACTCCCACTACAAGGGCGCCGACCAGCTGGGGCACGGCAAGGGCTATGTCTACGCGCACGACGCCCCCAACGCCGTCGCCCGTCAGCAGTATCCGCCCGACGAGCTGGTGGGCCGCGACTACTACCGGCCCACGGGCTACGGCAACGACCGCGACCTGGCGGCCCGGGTGGACCGGTTGCGCAGGATCATCAGGGGCGAACACTAGTTACCGGAAGCCTGCTGAGGGAGTAGCGTCGGATGACCTCCCCCGATCTGAAAGGGCCATCATGTCCCCGCGTCTGCCCCGTACCGCCATGAACGCCGCAACCCGTGACGCCGCTCTCGAGGAGATGGAGCACGGCGAACCGCTCGACGTCCTGGTCGTCGGCGGGGGAGTGACGGGGGCGGGCATCGCTCTGGACGCCGCGACCCGCGGGCTGCGCACCGGCGTCGTCGATGCCCAGGACTGGGCGGGTGCGACCTCGCGCTGGTCGTCGAAACTGGTGCACGGCGGCCTGCGCTACCTCCAGCAGCTCGATGTGAAGCTCGTGGCCGAGGCGCTGGGGGAGCGGGAGCGGCTCCTGTTCCACCTGGCCCCGCACCTGGTGAGCGCAGTGCCGTTCCTCTACCCCCTGACGCACAAGTGGGAGCGGCCCTACGTCGGGACCGGCATCGGCCTCTACGACACCCTGGCGCAATGGGGGTCCAAGGCCTCGTCGCTGCCGCGCCGCGAGCACCTGACCGCCGAGGAGGTCGGCGAGGTCTTCCCCGCCCTCCGCGAGGATGCCTCGATCGGGGCGTTCAAGTACTGGGACGCGCGGGTCGACGATGCCCGCCTGGTGCTCACCCTGCTGCGCACCGCCGTGGGCCAAGGCGCCCTGGCCGCCAACCGGGCGGAGGTCGTGGAACTACTGACCGAGGAGGACGAGTTCCAGGACGGCAACGTGGTCGTGGGCGCCTTGATCGAGGACAAGGAGACCGGCCGCCGCTTCCCCGTCAAGGCCAGGCACGTCATCTCCGCGACCGGGGTCTGGACCGAGCACCTCCAGGAGCTGGCCGGCGCCGAGGCGGGGCTTCAGGTCATGGCCTCCAAGGGCATCCACATCGTGGTGGACCGCGACCGGATCGACGGCGACGTCGGGCTGATCCTGCAGACCGAGAAATCCGTGCTGTTCGTGATCCCGTGGGAGCACCACTGGATCATCGGAACCACCGACACCCCGTATTCGGGGAACCCGGCGACCCCGGCGGCCTCGGGAGCCGATATCGACTACGTCCTGGAGCACGCCAATACCGTGCTGCGGGATCCCCTCACGCGCGAGGACATCGTGGGCGTCTACGCGGGCCTGCGGCCCCTGCTGCAGCCCGTGGCCAAGGACGGCGGCGAGGCCGTCTCCACCAAGGTCTCCCGCGAGCACACGGTCATGGAGCCGGTGCCCGGGCTGATCACCATCGCCGGCGGCAAGCTCACCACCTACCGGATCATGGCCGAGGACGCCGTGGACCTCGCCCTCGGCGACGCCGCCCCGGACCGCCCCTCCGTCACCGACCGGATCCTCCTGCACGGGGCGGACGGCTGGCCGGGCGTGCAGGCCCGTGTCGGCGCGATCACCCGGCAGATCGCCGCCGTCGCCGGAGACCAATGGGACGAGCAGCGCACCCGGGACCTCCTGGGACGCTACGGCAGCGCCTACGACGAGGTGCTCGCCATCATGGAGGAGGACCCCGCCACCGCCGAACCGCTGCCAGGGGCCCCGCAGCACGTCCGGGCGGAGATCGTCCACGCCTGCCGGTACGAGGCGCCGATGCATCTGGAGGACCTCATGGACACCCGGACCCGGCTGACCTACAGCGCCCCGCAGCACGGTCTGGCGGCCGCCGAGGGCATCGCGGAGATCGCCGCCGCGGAACTCGGCTGGGACCGCGAGCGGATGACCTTCGAACTGGCCGCCTACCAGGCCCGCAGCGAGGCCGAGGACCGGGCGGCACGAGCCGAGGACGACGAATCCGCGGAGACCGCCCGTGAGTCCGCTGCCGGGGTGGTCCCCGAACTGCACGGACCGGATCAGGCGCGCGCTCCGGAGTGAGGGCGGCCCCCGTTCTCCAGGTGATCGATGACCTCACCGGCCGTCAGGTCGTCGATCACCAGGTCGGTGACGGCTCCTGACCGCAGCGCCCCCAGGATGCCGCGCACCTTGTGGTATCCGGCGACCACGCACATCCGGCGGGGGATGCGCGCCAGCTCCGAGGGAGTGGGGCCGGAGGCCTTGCGGTTGAGGTCGATGTCGGCGTAACTGCCGTCCTCCCGGATGAACACGGTGCACATGTCGCCCACCACCCGGTTCTCGTTCAGGTTGCGTAGCGCGGCGTCGCTGAGGTGGCCCTCCAGGTAGACCTGGGAGAGCACGGGGCCGCGGAAGGCGCCCACGCTGAAGACTGCCATCTGCGCCGCGACGCGCATCGCCAGGATCCGCCGCACGGAGGACTCCTGCCACAGCAGGGAGCGGGTCTGCTCGAGGTCGAAGAACGCAGGCGTGGGGAACGGGTAGAGCTCCGCGTTGAAGGCCCGGGCCATGGTGGAGAGCACCGGGGTGGAGGTGCCCACGCCGGTGGAGTGCGGGCCGGCGGCCCCGTTGAGCTGCACCACGGTCACGTCCTGGACGTCCTTGTGGCGCAGGTGGGAGGCCACCGTGGAGGTGGTGGTGCCCCAGGCGACGCCGACGATGCACCCGTCGGTCACCCATTCCGTCAGCAGGTTGGCGGCGTAGCGGGAGACCGCCTCCAGGCGCTGGGCGGAGCGCGCCCCGCGCCGGGTGCCCGCGATGTGGGCGGTGACGCCGAAGAGGTCGTGGATCCGCCGGGAGAGGCGGTCGGAGCGATTGTCCGGCATCCGCAAGGTCATCGTCACGATGCCCCGCTCCTTGGCCTCGGCGAGCATTCGCGAGACCGTGGAGCGCGAGACGTCGAAACGTTCGGCCACGGCGCCCATGGTCATTCCCTGGACGAAATACAGTTCGGCCGCCTGATAGAGCGCTGAATCGTCGTGCACGACTCACCTCCTCGTTCTGCACGTTCGTGCAGATAGCTTGAGCATACGTGCATCGGACGGCAAGGTTAACCGCATACCGCGATGATGCGACCTGGAACACATCTAGTGCATCATCGCCCCGTTCGTATCCGAAGCGCCATGAGACGCACGTATCCGTGTGAGTGAGGTCGGTCCGTGAGTAGCACCGTATTGAACACCGAGTCGCGGCAAGCGGCACTGCAGGAGATGGCCGAAGGGCCCGAGCTCGACGTCCTGGTGATCGGCGGCGGCATCACCGGTGCGGGAATCGCCCTGGATGCCGCGACCCGGGGGCTGCGGACCGGGATCGTGGAGGCGCAGGACTGGGCCGGCGGCACGTCGCGGTGGTCCTCGAAGCTGGTCCACGGCGGACTGCGCTACCTGCAGGCCCTCGACTTCAAGCTGGTGACCGAGGCGCTGGGGGAGCGCGAGCGCCTCCTCTACACGCTGGCCCCGCACCTCGTGAAGCCCGTTCCGTTCCTGTACCCGATCCTCCACCGGGTCTGGCAGCGGCCCTACGTGACCGCCGGAATCGGTCTGTACGACACCCTGGCCCACCTCGGCTCCAAGGTGGCGTCCATGCCCTTCCACCGGCACCTGAGCACCTCGGGTGTGCGGAAGGCCTTCCCGGCGATCAAGCCGGGAAGCATGGTGGGTGCGGTCAAGTACTGGGACGGCAAGGTGGACGACGCCCGCCTGGTGCTCACCGTCGTCCGGACCGCCGTCGGCTTCGGCGCCCTGGCCGCCTCCCGCACCCAGGTCACGGACCTGATCAAGGACGACGACGGCGCCGTGGCCGGGGCTCGGGTACTGGATCTGGAGTCGGGTCAGGAGCATACGATCAGGGCCCGCCGCGTCATCGGGGCCACCGGCGTCTGGACCGAACGGACCCAGGATCTGGCCACCACGGACGGAGGCCTGAGAGTCCTGGCCTCGAAGGGGATCCACATCGTCGTGCCGCGCGAGCGCATCCAGGGCGAGGTGGGGCTGATCCTGCAGACCGAGAAGTCCGTGCTGTTCGTGATCCCCTGGGACCACTACTGGATCATCGGCACCACGGATACCCCGTACGAGCAGGACATATCGGCCCCGGTCGCCACCGGCGCCGATATCGACTACGTCATCGAACACGCCAACGTGGTCCTCGACGACCCCCTGACCCGTTCCGATGTCATCGGCGTCTTCGCCGGCCTGCGTCCGCTGCTGCAGCCCGGCGTCAAGGACGGGACGGAGACGGCCTCGACCAAGGTCTCGCGCGAGCACACGGTCGCGGAGGTGACCCCTGGGCTGATCTCCATCGCCGGCGGCAAGCTGACCACCTACCGGATCATGGCCGAGGACGCCGTGGACTTCGCACTGGGCAAGGACCGCGCCGAACAGGTGCCCTCGGTCACCGACCGCACCCCGCTGCACGGGGCCGACGGCTACCTCGCGCTGACCCGGCAGAAGGGCCGGATCGCCCGGGCCCACGGGTGGACCGAGGCCATGGTGGAGCACCTGCTCAACCGGTACGGATCGGCCATCGACGAGATCGAGGCGCTGGTGGCGGAGCAGCCGGACCTGGCCTCCGCTCTGGAGGGCGCGCCCGAGTACCTGCGGGCCGAAATCGTCCAGGCGTGCCGCAACGAGGGTGCCCTGCACCTCGAGGACATCTTCGACACCCGGACCCGGATGACCTACGACCACCCGGACCACGGGCTGGCCGCGGTCGAGGAGGTCGCCGACCTGGCGGCCGCCGAGCTCGGCTGGGACGCGAACCGCAGGGCCTCCGAGGTCCAGGCCTACCGTGCCCGCTGCGCTGCAGAGGATGCGGCAGCCGGAACCGCGGACGACGCCGCCGCAGCGGCTGCGCGGGCCGCGGCGCCGTCGCTGGGCAACCGTTCGCACCACGACTGACCCGCACGGGATCTCCGTAAGGGCACGTAAGAAACGCATCAAAGAAACGCATCTAGGAAAGGGAGTCTTCCGATGACTACGTTGTCAGCGCTGCTGCCGATGCAGACAGCAGCCGATGTGGTGCCACTGGGCACCGTGTTCTGGTCCGAGGTCCTGGGAACGGGGCTGCTGACCCTGCTCGGTGTGGGCGTGGTGGCCAACCAGCTGCTGTCCAAGACCAAGGGCAACGGTGGCGGGTGGCTGATGATCAACTTCGGCTGGGGGCTTGCGGTCTTCGCCGGCGTCTACGTGGCGTGGCAGTCGGGAGCGCACCTGAACCCCGCCGTGACCGTCGGGATCTGGTCCTCCGGTGCCGCGGAGTACGCGCCGGGCGTGGCGGTCACCGGCGTCTCGACGCTGGTGTACTTCGGCGCGGAGCTGCTGGGTGCCTTCCTGGGCGCCGTCGTCTGCTGGCTGGCCTACAAGCAGCACTACGACGAGCAGCTGGATCCCGCCGCGAAGCTCGGCACGTTCTCGACCGGCCCGGAGATCCGCTCCGTCCCCTGGAACCTGATCACCGAGGTGATCGCGACCTTCGTGCTGGTGTTCGTGATCCTCATGTTCGGCGGCACACCCTCGGGTTTGGGCCCGCTGGCCGTGGCCCTGCTGGTCGTGGGCATCGGTGCCAGCCTCGGCGGACCCACGGGCTACGCGATCAACCCGGCCCGTGACCTCGGGCCCCGTATCGCCCACGCCATCCTGCCGATCCGCGGCAAGGGCGGCAGCGACTGGGGCTACGCCTGGATCCCCGTGGCCGGTCCCCTCATCGGCGGCCTGATCGCGGGCGGTCTGTTCCAGGCCTTCGGAGCGGGAACCTTCTGACCGGGAGGCCACGCCGGTTGCATCCGGTGCGGCGAACCACTGCGGCCGGAATCCGGCCGCCTCGAACCACCACTGATCCACACAACCGATCCATTACCGATACAGCCGATACGGCACCTTCGCTACAGCGCAGACCCGCCACAACGATGTGAGGAGTCATCCATGAATACCGAAGCGACCACAGACACCAACCTGGAGCACAAGGCCGACGACCCGGGGACCCAGCAGTACGTCATGGCCATCGACCAGGGCACCACCAGCTCGCGGGCGATCATCTTCAACCACGCCGGCGAGATCGTGAGCACGGGACAGCTCGAGCACGAGCAGATCTTCCCCAAGGCGGGGTGGGTCGAGCACGATCCCCAGGAGATCTGGCGCAACGTCCGCAAGGTCGTCGCCGACGCCCTGGCAGTGGCCGAGCTGACGGCCGGCGATCTGGCCGCCGTCGGCATCACCAACCAGCGCGAGACGGCCGTGGTCTGGGATAAGACCACGGGCAAGCCCGTGTACAACGCCATCGTGTGGCAGGACACCCGCACCGCCAAGCTCGCCGAGCGGCTCGGCGGCGATGAGGGCGCGGACAAGTACAAGGATCGCGTGGGACTGCCGCTGGCCAGCTACTTCTCCGGACCCAAGATCACCTGGATCCTCGAAAACGTCGAGGGCGCCCGGGAGAAGGCGGAGAACGGCGACCTGCTCTTCGGCAACACCGACTCCTGGCTGATCTGGAACATGACCGGAGGCACGAACGGCGGGGTGCACGTCACGGACGTCACCAACGCCTCGCGCACCCTGCTCATGAACCTGGAGACGCTTGACTGGAACGCGGAGATCGCCGAGGACATGGGCGTGCCGCTGTCCATGCTCCCGGAGATCAGGTCCTCCTCGGAGGTCTACGGGGTGGGCCGTCAGGCCGGATTCCTGCGCGACGTTCCCATCGCGGGCATCCTCGGCGACCAGCAGGCGGCCATGTTCGGTCAGGCCTGCTTCGAGCCGGGGATGGGCAAGAACACCTACGGCACCGGCTCGTTCGTGCTGATGAACGTGGGCGACAAGGTGGTGCACTCCAAGCACGGCCTGCTGTCCACGGTCTGCTACAAGCTCGGCGACGCGGCCCCCGTGTACGCGCTCGAGGGCTCGATCGCCGTCACGGGCTCCCTGATCCAGTGGCTGCGCGACAACCTGGGGCTGGTCTCGAGCGCCTCCGACGTGGAGGCCCTGGCCCGTGAGGTCGAGGACAACGGCGGAGCGTATTTCGTGCCCGCGTTCTCCGGTCTGTTCGCACCGTACTGGCGCGACGACGCCCGCGGCGCGCTCGTCGGTCTGACCCGCTACGTCAACAAGTCCCACATCGCCCGGGCGGCACTGGAGGCCACCGCCTACCAGTCCCGGGAGGTCGTCGAGGCCATGAACAAGGACGCCGGCGTGGACATGCAGGAACTCAAGGTCGACGGCGGCATGACGGCCAACGAGCTGCTGATGCAGTTCCAGGCCGACCAGCTCGACATCCCGGTGATCCGGCCCAAGGTCACGGAGACCACGGCGCTGGGCGCCGCCTACGCGGCCGGCATCGCGGTGGGCTTCTGGTCCGGTACCGCGGATGTATCCGCCAACTGGGCCGAGGACACCCGCTGGGAGCCCCAGGAGGATCCGGAGACCACGGCGAAGTACTTCCGCAACTGGAAGAAGGCCGTGACCAAGACCTTCGACTGGGTGGACGAGGACGTCGACTGACCCCACCCTCCCTCCTCCCCACCCACTCCGCCGAGTGTCCGATTGCATACCGAGAATCCGCGTTCTGCGGTACGCAATCGGACACTCGGCGGAGTTCTGCTCAGGGGCCTACGTGCGTGGCGAGCCAGCGCCGCAGGGCACGACGGCGCTGACGGTCCTTCAGGTCCTCGGCCACCACGAAATAGATCTCCCATCCGGCTGAACGCAGCGCGTTGAACCGGTGCATCTCGTCGCCGTACGTCGTCCGATCCTGGAAGTGCACCGCGCCGTTGTACTCCAGGGCCTTGCGCAGATGAGGCCAGGCCAAGTCCAGGTACACGGTCCGGCCCGAAGGCAGGTGCACGCAGTGATTGGGCTCGGGGGCGTGGACGCCGAAAGACTCGACGGCCAGGCGCAGCACCGTCTCCATGGGGGACCAGGTGTTCGCCGCACACCGTGATGCGGCCATGGCCAGGCGGGCCTTGCCGCGAGTTCCCCGCGGCAAGGCCTTGACGGCTTGCAGGAAGGCTTCCGACGGCAAAGGCATGGAGGTACCGTCGGGTCCCAGGTTCTTGGACAGGATGTGATCGACCGCCGCCGTCGTCCGCCACCCGTGAATCCAGGGCTGCAGTTGGAGGACGGTTTCAAGCGGTCCCGTCACGGCACAGCCCCATGGGCCACGTTGGGGCGCCAGCCCGAAGCCGCGATGCACATGCACCTGGGTCCGGTCCCGCTCCCGGCTCCGGGGTACCTCGCGGGTTCGCAGCTGCGGGCAGGCGGGAGGCGCCCCGTAGATGGCCGGCTCGCCGAGTAGCTCGTCCACCCAGTGCAGCCCGGTCATCAGGGGGATCTGCAGGATCGACGCCGCACAGGTCCCGGAGACTGCCGCGGTCGGCCCCCACAGAGGCTGGAGCACAGCTGCGATCTCCCACGGGGTGAGGGCGGGGTGCTCCATATCCTCCGGCCACTGCGCCCAGATCCCTCGGACCAGGTTGTGCATGCGAGGGTCGCGCTCCAGGGAACGCGTGCTTCGCGCCCACTGCGCCGTCGTTGCGACGAGAGGTCTCGGTGAGCGTGGCGGGAGAAACGGCAGTTCCATGCCCGGAGGCTAAGCCGCCCAGTTCTACGGCGGGCCGCTATCCACAGGCAGCCCCCGCCCCCTTTGGCCGAGTGTCCGATTGCATACCGTTTCTTGGTGATTTTCGGCACGCAATCGGACACTCGGCGAAAGGCTGGGGTGGGAGGGCGCCGCCTGGTACAGTTGATCGGTCGGCCGGCAAGGCCCTCCATGTCTCCCCGGGATCGCGTGCTTCAACCACACGCGCCGGGACGCCTGAGAGGCCCTGTAGCTCTGCGGGATTGCGGCTGATCCCCACCTCTCCGCGTGGACAGATCCACGACGGAGGCCGGACCGAGCAGATCACGACGCCCATGCCGAGCACCTCCGTGTGCTGAGCACAGGGCGTCACCGCATGAAAGGGGACCTCGTGTCCAACAACGCATTGCGTTCGCGCCGTCAGGTGCGCAAGTCCCGTGCTCTCGGAATCGCCCTGACTCCGAAGGCCGAGAAGTACTTCGAGCGCCGTCCGTACGGCCCCGGTGAGCACGGCCGTGCCCGCCGCAAGGCCGACTCCGACTACAAGGTGCGCCTGCTCGAGAAGCAGCGTCTGCGCGCGCAGTACAACATCCGCGAGAAGCAGATGCACCGCGCCTACGTCGAGGCCAAGCGCCGCGAGGGCCAGACCGGTGAGAACCTGGTCCAGCTGCTCGAGTCGCGTCTGGACGCCCTGGTCCTGCGTGCTGGATTCGCCCGCACCATGGCCCAGGCTCGTCAGCTGGTCGTGCACCGTCACATCCTGGTCAACGGCAAGCGGGTGGACCGTCCGTCCTTCCTGGTCAAGCCCGGCCAGATGATCCACGTTCACGAGAAGTCCGAGAAGATGGTTCCGTTCCAGGTCGCCGCCACCGGCGCGCACCAGGACGTCCTGCCGAAGACCCCGGCCTACCTGAACGTCGAGATCGACAAGCTGCAGGCCACCTACACGCGCCTGCCCGAGCGCTCCGAGGTCCCCGTGACCTGCGAGGAGCAGCTCGTGGTCGAGTACTACGCTCGGATGGCCTGATTCCAGGTTCGCGGCGGCGGTCTCCGTTCGCTGCACCGCAGGACCCCCGCCCCATATCGGTGCGGGGGTTCTGTGTTTGAGAGGCACGCGCCCTCGTCGCTGTCAGGGGCATCGTGACCCATTGGTTACAGTAGGTTCGCAGCATCGTGCCCGTGAGCGTCATGGGGAGGCGGATTCCGCCCAGGTCATGACGGAGCGGGCCCCACCGCACCGCCGGATCCGCACACCGGCGGGTACCCGACCCACCACAGGAGCCCACGCATCTCATGACCGGAGGAGATATCGCTGGACTCATCGCAGCGGGAGTGTTCGCCGTCCTGGTAGCCCTGTTGGCCGTGCCCATCATCAAGCTCGGCCGGGTGTTCGACGAACTGCGCGTATGGATCCGCGACCTCAACGATGAGACCGAGCCGCTCATCGACGAGGTCGTGCGCACCGTGGCCACGACGAACTCCCAGCTGGAGAAGGTCGACGGCATCACGGACAACGTCTCGGACGCCTCGGCCAACGTCTCGGCCATGACCTCCCTGGTCGCCTCGACGGTCGGCCAGCCGATCATCAAGGTGGCCGCATTCTCCTCCGGGGTGCGCCGGGCCTTCAGCCCAGAGGCCGCCAGAGTCCGCCGGGAGGAGACCCGCCGCATGAGAGCGGCGGCGGCCCGTCAGGCGGCGCAGGCGGAGGCCACGGCCGGCGGCACGAGGCAGGAGCCCGCCCCGCAGCAGCACACCTCGCAGCCCCACACCCGGGAGCATCCCGAGGAGGCCGCTCCCACGAAATGGTGGGTGGGCACCGAATGGGATGACGAGGCCGGTTCCGTTGATACCAACCCCGACGCAGGCCCGCGCACCACGGGATCCGGGACGGATTCAGAGGATTCCGAGCCCGCAGCCTCTCCCGCCGCAAGGTTCGAAGGACATAATGAACCGGGTGATTCCCGCGGTCACGGGAATGACGATGTGATCGACGCCGAGTTCGCCGCCCACGAGGACGGCGCGGACGATCACGGCCCTGCGGCAGCGGGGCACCCCGAGACGAACCGGCAGGCCGGGGGAGAGGAGAGCCGATGAGCACGTGGGGGCGTCTTGCGCTCCTGGCGGCCGGTGCCGCCGCGGGCGCCCTGGCCGCACGGTGGGCCGGGTCGGAGCAAGGACAACGCGTCGTCGGTGAATTGACGCAGCGGGGCGCCACCGCCCAGGGTGGCCGGACCGAGGTCGAAGGACGCGCGCCGGGGCGCGATGTCCCGGGGGAGAACCGCCTGGCCACACGGGTGCTGCGCATCGCCCAGGACGTCAAGACGGCGATGGACCAGCGCGAGGGCGAACTGCGCGACCAGCTGGGGCTGGCGCCTCCTCAGCAGCTGCGACCGCGCAGCCCCGGCATCGCGGGCCTCGGTGACGACGGAAACGCCGCCGGCCGGGGCGGTCCCGGCAGGGGACACGACGACGTCGTCGATCCCGGCTGAACCGGAAAATCGCCCGGGAGCGCCCGGACGAGCACCAGACTTCTGATCAGAACACGACAACAAAGGATCCAGACCAACACATGCTGACCCACGAGATCACCGAGCGCTGGCTGAACTATTTCCAGAAGCAGGGTCATTCGGTCGTCCCGTCCGCCTCGCTGGTGTCCACCCAGCCCGGGTCGATGTTCACGATCGCCGGGATGGTCCCCTTCATCCCCTACTTCCTGGGCCAGGAGCAGGCGCCGTGGCCGCGGGCGACCTCCGTGCAGAAGTGCATCCGCACCAAGGACATCGAGGAGGTCGGCAAGACCGCCCGGCACGGCACGTTCTTCCAGATGGCGGGCAACTTCTCCTTCGGCGACTACTTCAAGGAGAGGGCCATCCCGATGGCCTGGGAGCTGCTGACCACCGCGCAGGAGGACGGCGGCTACGGGCTGGATCCGGAGCGGCTGTGGGTGACCGTCTACGAGGAGGACGAGGAGGCCTACGCCCTGTGGCGCGACACCGTCGGGGTGCCCGAGGGGCGCATCCAGCGCATGTCGAAGGACGAGAACTACTGGGACGCCGGGCAGCCGGGCCCTGCCGGCCCCGACTCGGAGATCTTCTACGACCGCGGCCCCCGGTACGGGAGCGAAGGCGGTCCCGCGGTCGACGACGACCGCTACATCGAGATCTGGAACCTGGTCTTCATGCAGTATCAGCGGGGTGAGGGCTCCGGGAAGAACTACGAGATCCTGGGCGAGCTGCCGCGCAAGAACATCGATACGGGCATGGGCGTGGAGCGCATGGCCATGCTGCTGCAGGGCGTAGAGAACTTCTACGAGACCGACCAGGTGCGTCCCGTGCTCGACGCTGCCGCCGAGCTCTCGGGCCGGGCCTACCGCGGCTCCGAGCATCCCGAGGACGAGGGCTACGACGACGACGTGCGCATGCGCGTGATCGCCGATCACGTCCGCTCGTCGATGATGCTCATCGCCGACGGCGTGACGCCGGGCAACGAGGGCCGCGGCTACATCCTCCGGCGGCTGCTGCGCCGGGCCATCCGGGCGATGCGCCTGCTGGGGGTGGTCGAGCCGTGCCTGAACGTGCTCCTGCCGGCCTCCCGCGACGCCATGGGCGCGGACTTCCCCGTGGTCGTGGACGACTTCGAGCGCATCTCGCGGATCGCCTACGCCGAGGAGCGCGCCTTCCTCAAGACCATCGAGTCGGGCACCTCCCGGCTGGACGAGGCCGTCTCCGAGGCCAGGGCGCAGGGCAGCGCGGTGACCGGCGCGGACGCCTTCGCACTGCACGACACCTACGGCTTCCCCATCGACCTCACCCTGGAGATGGCCGCCGAAGCCGGCGTGCAGGTCGACGAGCCCGCGTTCCGCGCCTTGATGAACGAGCAGCGCGACCGGGCCCGGGCGGACGCCAGGGCCAAGAAGGGCGCCTACGCCGACCTGTCGGTGCTGCGCGCGCTGCAGGAGCAGCGCGATTCCGTGTTCACCGGCTACGACGAGACGGCGACGGCCACGACGATCCGCGCCCTGCTGGTCGACGGCGTGACCGTGCCGGCCGTCTCCGAGGGCGAGGCCGTCGAGGTGGTCCTGGACTCCACGCCGTTCTACGCCGAGGCGGGCGGCCAGGCGGCCGACACGGGGACCATCACCGGGCACGGATTCGTGCTGAAGGTCTCCGACGTCCAGCAGCCGGTCAAGGGGCTGTCGGTGCACAAGGCCACGGTCGCCTCCGGCGAGGTCGCCGCGGGCGCAGAGGCCGTGGCGTCGATCGACGTGCGCCGTCGCCGCGACGCCGAGATGGCGCACACCGGAACGCATATCGTCCACGCCGCCCTGCACGACGTCCTGGGCCCCGAGGCGGTCCAGCGCGGCTCCTTCAACAAGGAGGGCTACCTGCGCTTCGACTTCGCGTGGGGCGAGGGCCTGACCGACTCGCAGAGGCAGGAGGTCGAGGGCCTGGCGAACTCCGTCATCCACGACGACCACGAGGTCTTCACCCGCGAGATGCCCCTGGCCGAGGCCAAGGCCATGGGTGCCATGAGCCTCTTCGGCGAGAAGTACGGCGACGTCGTGCGCGTGGTCGAGCTCAACGGCCCCTGGTCGCGCGAGCTGTGCGGCGGCACCCACGTGAACGACACCGCCCAGATCGGCTCCCTCTCGCTGGTCTCGGAGGGCTCGGTGGGCTCGGGCAACCGGCGTGTCGAGGCGCTGGTCGGGCTGAACTCCTTCGAGCACCTGGCCACCGAACGGACGCTGGTCAACCAGCTGACCGAGATCATGAAGGTCCAGCGCTCCACCGACCTCCCGGCCCGGCTCAACGAGACCCTGGAGAAGCTGCGCTCCGCCGAGAAGGAACTGGCCACGCTGCGCCGGGAGAAGCTCGTCGCCCAGGCCGGCTCCCTGCTCGATGAGGTCCAGGACCTCGGAGGGCTCGAGGTCCTGACCCACGACATGGGGGAGGTCTCGGGTGCGGACGACCTCCGGGCCCTGGCCCTGGACCTGCGGGGACGCATGCAGGACCGCTCCGCCGTGGTCGCCGTCGTCGCGACCGCGCACGGCCGACCCCTGGTACTGGCGGCCACCACGGAGTCCGCCCGGGCAGCGGGCGCCAAGGCCGGTGCGCTGGTGCGCACCGCGGCCGGGGCGCTCGGCGGCGGCGGCGGCGGCAAGGACGACCTGGCACAGGGCGGAGGGCAGGACGCGTCCAAGACGGGGGAGGCCCTCACCGCCATCGTGGGCCAGCTGTCCGCGCTGACCGGGAGCGCCGATGCCTGAGCCGATGTCGTCACCGCAGCCACTGGACCTGGGCGTGCGGGGACGGCGCATGGGGATCGACGTCGGGCAGGTTCGGGTCGGCGTGGCCCTCACCGACCCCGACGCGATCCTGGCCACGCCGCTGACCACGCTGCAGCGCGACCTGAAGAAGCACTTCGACGTGAAGATCGCCGCCAACCTGGTCTCAGAGCACGAGGTGGTGGAGGTGGCCGTGGGCCTGCCGCTGGCGATGTCGGGCGAGTACACCGATTCCACGCGTGCAGCCCTGGACTGGGCACGTCGACTGGCCAGGCGCCTCGAGGCCAAGGGCCGTGAGGTCCCCATCCGCATGGTGGATGAGCGCTGGACCAGCGTCCAGTCCCACCGCCTGCTGCTGGAGGCCGGCGTCTCCCGCCGCGAGCACAAGGACAAGGTGGACCAGCAGGCGGCCGTGACCATCCTCGAGTCCGCGCTGGACGGTGCTCGCCGCGCCGGGGGAGCGAACGGCGACGGCCGGCCGACGGACCGCACGCATACTGACCTGACCATCGACGACTCCGCCTCGTCGACCAATCCGGAGGGAGACCTCACGTGAGCGATCAACAGAACGGCCCCGACGAGAGCGGCCCGTCGTCGACGCGCCGGCGCGGCACGCGGGGGCTCTCGGGGGCCTTCAAGGTCGAAGAGCGTTCCGAAGCCGACCTCGAACGGCTCAAGAAGCGGCACAACCTCTCCCTGGTCGGCGCTATCGCCCTGTTCACCGTCGCGGCGGTCTTCACCCTGTCCGTGGTGGGCGGGAACCTGGGCTGGTTCGAGCGCCAGGACTACCGCGGTGAGGGAAACGAGGCCGTGAACTTCACCATCGAGGACGGCGCGACCATCGACCAGATCGGCACGGCCCTGGTCAACGAGGACATCGTCGCCAACTCGACCCGGTTCGTCGAGACCTTCAACGAGCAGCACGAGGGCGACTTCGTGCAGCCGGGCGACTACGAGCTGCGCCGTCAGATGAGCTCCGAGGCCGCTGTCCGCGTGCTCATGGACGAGGGCGATCCCGCCCACTACGCCGCCGTGGCCAACACCCTGCGCATGGACGACACCTTCGAGATCCTCTCCGAGTCCACGGGGATCCCCGTGGAGGAGTTCGAGAGCGCGGCGGAGGACCCGGGACGTTTCGGGGTCCCGGACGAGTTCCCCACGATCGAGGGCTACCTGCATCCGGGCGAGTACCGGTTCCCGGTGGGCGCCTCGGCGGACGAGATCCTGCAGGAGATGGTGGACCGCACCAAGGAGACCCTCGAGCGCAACGACGTTCCGGAGGAGGACGCCTTCCGGGTGCTGACCGTGGCTTCGATCGTGGAGTTCGAGGGCGTGCCCGACGACTACGCGGACGTGGCCGGGGCGATCTTCAACCGCATCGACGAGCCCGACAACGAGACCAACGGCTTCATCCAGTCGGACGCCTCCGTGACCTACGGGCTGGGGCGGCGCTCCTACGACTTCTCGGACGAGGAACGCAACGACGCCTCCAACGAGTACAACACCTTCGCCCATCCGGGGCTGCCCGCCGGGCCCATCGGCTCGCCCGGTGACGCCTCGATCGACGCGACGGCCAACCCCGCCGAGAACGACTACTACTACTGGGTGACGGTCAACCTGGACACCGGCGAGACCAAGTTCGCCACGAACTACGCCGATCACGAGAAGAACGTCGAGGAGTACCAGCAGTGGTGCTCCGACAACGAGGGTCGTTGCGAATGACGATGGCCGCATCCGCACCCGACCGCATGGCCGCCGCGGGGTACGCCGGCGTGGTGGGTCATCCCATCGGGCATTCCCGCTCCCCGGACCTGCACCACGCCGCCTACCGGGTGCTCGGACTGGACCTGGACTACACGGCGACGGATCTCGAGGAGACCGAGCTGGTGCCCCATGTCCTGAGGCTGCGCGAGGACCCTGCCTGGCGGGGACTGTCGGTCACGATGCCCCTGAAATCGGAGGCCGCCGAGATCGCCGACGAGCTCTCGGACCTCGCCACCGCGGTGGGGGTGGTCAACACCCTGGTGCACCGCGGGGACGGCGAGATCCTGGGGCACAACACCGACGTCTCCGGGATCATCGGGGCGGTGCGCGCCGCGGGCGAGATCCCGGAGAGCCCGCGAGCAGCCATCCTGGGCGGCGGCGGGACGGCCACCGCCGCCGTGGCCGCGCTGCAGGGACTCGGGGCCGCGGAGATCGATGCGTGGGTCAGGTCCGAAACGCGAGCGCACCGCACGACGACGGCGGCCGAGCACCTCGGCATCCCCGTTCGCCTGCGTCCGTGGGAGGAGGCGGCCGAGCACCTGGCGGGTTACGACGTCGTCGTGGCGACCCTTCCACCGCACGGATGCGACGAGCTCGCGGCGGCGTTCGCGGCGGGACGCGGCCGGAGGACGACGGGCGTGCTGCTGGACGCCGCCTACGATCCGTGGCCGTCGGCGATCGCCCGCGCCTGGACCCGTGCGGGCGGCGCGGTGGCCCCCGGAATAGATATGCTCGTCTTCCAGGCGATCGACCAGATCCGGTTGTTCACCGGTCTGGGCCTGGAGACGGAGCTGCCGCGGAGGCGGGAGGTCATCGCGGCCATGTGCGCGGCCGTGGGACGTCCTGACCTGTCCGCGGGAGGATAAACTCCGGGCGGGCCGGATCGTCCCGCCCCAGGCGGCCCGCCGCCGAAGAACCTGACTCACCACGCGAGGAGAAGACCATCATGCTCCGCTGGCTCACTGCTGGAGAATCCCACGGAGAAGCCCTCGTCGGCATCATCGAAGGCGTCCCCGCGGGTGTCGGGCTGACGTCCTCGGACATCCAGGGGGCCCTCGCCCGCCGTCGCCTCGGCTACGGCCGCGGCGCCCGCATGAAGTTCGAACAGGACAAGGTGCGCATCCTGGGCGGCGTGCGACACGGCATGACCCAGGGCGGCCCCGTGGCGATCGAGATCGCCAACACCGAATGGCCCAAGTGGGAGCGCGTCATGAATGCGGATCCCGTGGACCCCGCGGAACTCGAGGGCAAGGCGCGCAACGCCGCCCTGACTCGGCCCCGCCCGGGTCACGCGGACTTCACCGGGATGCAGAAGTACGGCCATTCCGAGGCCCGTCCCGTCCTGGAGCGCGCCTCCGCCCGCGAGACGGCCACCCGGGTGGCCCTGGGCGTGGTCGCCGCCAAGATCCTGGAGGCATTGGGCATCGGGATCGTCGCCCATACGACGGCGATCGGCGCGGTCTCGGCTCCCCTGGACGCCAGCCGCCCCACGGCCGACGACGTCGAGGCGCTGGACGCCGACCCGCTGCGGTGCTTCGACGAGGCCACCTCCCGCGCCATGGTCGAGGCGGTGGACGAGGCGCACAAGGACGGCGAGACCCTCGGCGGCGTGGTCGAGGTCCTGGCCTACCACCTGCCCCCGGGCCTGGGCTCCTACGTGCACTGGGACCGCCGACTGGATTCCCGGCTGGCCGGGGCCCTCATGGGGATCCAGGCGATCAAGGGCGTGGAGGTCGGCGACGGCTTCCTGACCGCCGCGCGCCCCGGTTCGGCCGCGCACGACGAGATCATGATCGGCGAGGGCGGGCGCGTGCACCGTGTGTCCAACCGCGCCGGCGGCATCGAGGGCGGCATGTCCATCGGGGACGTCCTGCGCGTCCGCGCGGCGATGAAGCCGATCGCCACCGTCCCCAAGGCGCTGCGCACGGTGGACATCACCGGCCGCGAGGCGGCGAGAGCCCACCATCAGCGGTCGGACGTCTGCGCGGTGCCGGCGGCGGGCGTGGTGGCCGAGGCCATGGTGGCCCTGGTGCTGGCCGACGCGGTGATGGAGAAGTTCGGCGGCGACAGCATCGCGGAGACCGTGCGGAACAGGGACGCCTACCTGGCGGCCATTCCCGCGGAGCTGAGCTCGTCGGGCGAGCTGGGCAGCTTCGACGGCGAGGGAGCCCTCGCCGAGGAACGCAACGCATGACGGGCCAGTCCTCCCCCCGTGATTTCTCCCCCCGTGACTTCGCCGAGACCCTGGCAACCTCGCCCGTGGCCCCCGTCGGAAGCTCCGCCGGCGGGTGGACGGCCGATACGACCGAGACGGCCGAGCCGGCGCCGCTGACCCGCCCCGTGGTCCTGATCGGCCCCATGGCCGCCGGGAAGTCCTTCCTGGCGCTGCACATGTCCAAGTTCTACGGCTACGACTTCGTGGACGCCGACCAGGTGATCGTCCAGCGGCACGGGGTCATCGCGGAGCTCTTCAGCGCCCACGGCGAGAAGTACTTCCGGGACCTGGAAGCCGACGTGATCGAGGAGATCCTGCGGGACCCGGACCACGCCAGCGCGATCTTCTCCGTGGGAGGCGGAGCGCCCATGACGGAGCGGGTCCGCGCCCTGCTGGAGAACGAGCTGGTGGCCTATCTGGAGGTGGATGCCGCGACGGTCCTGCCCCGGATCCGGGGCAACCGCACGCGGCCCATGCTCCAGCCCGACCCCGAGACCCGGTGGCAGGAACTCCTGGAGTCCAGGCGGGCCCGGTACGAGGAGCTGGCCGACATCCGCATCGACGGCACCGGCCAGCGCCAGGTGGCGGACCTCGCCCAGGACCTCCACAACGACATCCAGCGTCTACGCACCTCGAAGGAATCGTGATGACCACCACCCGCATCCCGGTCACGGGCAGCCGCCCTGAGGACAACTACGACGTCCTGGTGGGCAACGGCCTCATGGCGCACCTGGCCGAGGTCCTCGGCCCCCGGGTGCAGAAGGTCCTCGTGATCCACCCGCAGGCGCTCGAGGCCAACGGCCAGGTGGTGGTCGGGCAGCTGCAGGCCGACGGCTACCAGGTGTTCCAGGCCGTGATCCCCGACGCCGAGGAGGGCAAGCGCCTCGAGGTCGCCGGCTTCTGCTGGCAGGCCCTCGGCCAGGCCGACTTCACCCGCTCCGACGCGATCGTCTCGGTGGGCGGGGGAGCGGTCACCGATCTGGCCGGTTTCGTGGCGGCCACCTGGCTGCGCGGGATCAAGGTGGTGCACGTGCCCACCACGTTCCTGGGCATGGTCGACGCCGCCGTGGGCGGCAAGACCGGGATCAACACCGCCGAGGGCAAGAACCTGGTGGGCTCCTTCCATCCGCCGGCCGCGGTGCTGTGCGACCTCGACGCGCTGTCCACGCTGCCCACCAACGAGCTGCTCACCGGCATGGCCGAGACGGTCAAGTGCGGGTTCATCGCCGATCCCGCCATCCTCGACCTCATCGAGGAGAACCCGGAGGAGGCCAAGGACCCGGCGTCGCCGGTCGTGCGCGAGCTGGTGGAGCGCTCCGTGCGGGTCAAGGCGGACGTGGTCTCCGAGGACCTCCGGGAGTCCGGGCGCCGCGAACACCTGAACTACGGGCACACCCTGGGGCACGCGATCGAGAACAACGAGCGGTACCAGTGGCGCCACGGAGCCGCCGTGGCGATCGGCATGGTTTTCGCCGCGGAGCTGAGCCGGACCGCGGGCACCCTGCCGGACGAGGTGGTGGAGCGCCACTACCGGATCCTGGAACTGCTGGGGCTGCCCACGGAGTACCGATTCGACCAGTGGCCCAAACTGCTCGAGGTGATGAAGCGGGACAAGAAGACCCGCGGCGGACTGCTGCGCTTCATCGTCCTGGACGACGTCGCCCGACCCCGGGTGATGGAGGTCCCCGACCCCTCGGTGCTCTACGCCGTCTACCAGGAGGTCTCGGCCTGAGCGGCCTGAGCGGCCTGAGGGGCCGGAGGGGCGGCGCCCGTCGCCGTCCCCGGCGCGCCCACCGGCAAGATCACATGCGGTCCTGACGACGGGGCGCGAGCGCCTTGCTAGGATGGTCGGCGGCGAAAACCCGGTCCGGCAGGATCCGCGTCCCTCCGCACCAGGATCGGCGATCTTGAGCGGCGGATGCGAAACCAGCGAACACGAAGAGAGCACAGTGGCAACCACCAACGACATCAAGAACGGCACCGTCCTCAACCTCGACGGGAACCTGTGGAGCGTCATTGAGTTCCAGCACGTCAAGCCCGGCAAGGGCGGAGCGTTCGTGCGCACGAAGCTGCGCAACGTGACCTCCGGCAAGGTCGTCGACAAGACCTTCAACGCGGGTGCCAAGGTGACCACGGCCACCGTCGACCGCTCCGAGTACCAGTACCTGTACAAGGACGGCGACGACTTCGTCTTCATGGACAACTCGACCTACGACCAGCTGCTCGTCCCCGCAGCCGTCGTCGGCGAGGCCGAGAACTTCATGCTCGAGAACACCAACGCCGTGATCGCCATGCACGAAGGCGCCCCGCTGTACATCGAGCTGCCGCCCTCGGTCGTGCTGGAGATCACCTACACCGAGCCCGGCCTGCAGGGCGACCGCTCCACGGGCGGCACCAAGCCCGCGACCCTGGAGACCGGCTACCAGATCCAGGTGCCCCTGTTCGTCGAGAACAACACCCGGGTCAAGGTCGACACCCGCACGGGCGACTACCTGGGTCGCGTCAGCGAATGAAAGGCTCCCGTACCAAGGCCCGCACGCGCGCGGTGGAGATCCTCTTCGAGGCCGAGCAGCGCGGCGAAGACGCCATCAGCGTGCTGGCACGGCGCCGCAAGAACTCGGAGCAGCTCTTCGGCGCCTACACCGAGGAGCTCGTGCGCGGCGTGGCGCTGCGCAAGGGCGAGATCGACGAGGCCATCCAGACCTGGTCGCGCGGCTGGACCATGGAACGGATGCCCGCCGTGGACCGCACCATCCTGCGCCTGGGGGCGTGGGAGCTGCTGTTCAACGACGAGGTGCCGGACACCGTCGCCGTCGACGAGGCCGTAGGACTGGCCAAGTCGCTGTCCACGGACGACTCGCCGTCGTTCGTCAACGGCGTGCTGGGCCGGCTCCAGACGGTCAAGCCGACCCTCATCGAGGCGCCGGAGGACGAGGAAGATGACGACGCCGAGGACGTGATCGCGGCGCGGGAGAACGCGGCCGTACCGCGGACCCCGGAGGACGCCCCCGGCGCGGCGGACTCCCCGGCACGGGACGCCGACGCCTCCTGAACCGGTGCTAGGGTTCCTTGCAGCAGCTCGTCCCTTTAAGTCCGTCCGGTGAGGCGGGGAAGGAAGGCAGCACCTGTGAGCCAGAATGCTCAGACCCCGGGGACTCCCGCGGAGACCGGGGAGACCAGGCGGATTCTCTCCGCTGCCGATATCGACCGGGCCCTGACCCGGATCGCCCATGAGATCCTCGAGTCCAACCGCGGCGCCGAGAACCTCGTGCTCCTCGGCATTCCCCGGAGGGGCTTCCCCCTCGCGCAGCGGCTTGCCGCCAAGCTGGCGGCCTTCGACGCCTTCGATCCCGAGTCGTCACTGGGACAGCTGGACGTCACCATGTACCGCGACGATCTGCGTCGCAGCCCCTCCCGGGTTCCCTGGCCCACCGTGATGCCGCCCCGGGGGATCGACGACGCGACCGTGGTCCTGGTGGACGACGTCCTGTATTCGGGACGCACCATCCGGTCGGCCCTCGACGCCCTGACCGAGCTCGGTCGCCCGGCCGTCGTGCGGCTGGCCGTGCTCGTGGACCGGGGGCACCGGGAACTGCCCATCCGCGCCGACTTCGTGGGCAAGAACCTCCCGACCTCCTCCCGCGAGAAGGTCCGAGTCCGGCTCTCGGAGATCGACGCCCCGCAGGATCGGGCCCAGCCCCAGGCCGACGCATTCGACGAGGTGGTGATCGAGGGATGAAGCACTTGCTGAGCACCCAGGAACTGACCCGTGATGAGGCCATCGCGATCCTGGACACCGCAGACCGGATGGCCGAGGTCGGCCAGCAGTCGGTCAAGAAGCTGCCCGCCCTGCGCGGCCGCACCGTGGTCAACCTGTTCTTCGAGGACTCCACGCGCACCCGGATCTCCTTCGAGACCGCCGCCAAGCGCCTCTCGGCCGACGTGATCAACTTCTCGGCCAAGGGCTCCTCGGTGTCGAAGGGGGAGTCGCTCAAGGACACCGCCCAGACCCTCATGGCGATGAACGCGGACGCGGTCGTGATCCGGCACGGCACCTCCGGGGCGCCGCAGCGCCTGGCCACCACGGGGTGGATCGACGCCGCGGTGCTCAACGCCGGGGACGGCAAGCACGAGCACCCCACCCAGGCGCTCCTGGACGTCATGACCCTGCGCCAGCACCGCGCCAACCTGACCGGCGGGGAGACCCAGGGCACCGACCTGGAGGGGATGCACGTGGTGATCGTGGGCGACATCCTGCACTCGCGGGTGGCCCGGTCGAACATGTGGCTGCTGACCACCCTGGGCGCCAGGGTCACGTTCGTGGCACCGCCGACCCTGCTTCCCGTGGGGACCCAGCACTGGCCCGCCCGGATCGTGTTCGACCTGGACGAGGCCCTCGCGGAGAACCCCGACGCCGTCATGCTCCTGCGCGTGCAGCGCGAGCGGATGCACGCCGCGTTCTTCCCCTCCGAGGCCGAGTACGCCCGCTGGTGGGGCCTGACCCCCGAACGCCTGGACGCCCTGGACAGAGCGGGGGCGACGACCGCGATCATGCATCCCGGCCCCATGAACCGGGGCCTGGAGATCTCCTCCGAGGCCGCGGACTCGCCGCGATCGACGGTACTGCGCCAGGTCTCCAACGGCGTGGCCGTGCGCATGGCCTGCCTGTACCTCCTCCTGACCGGTGACGACGCGCAGTGACCTGCTCGCCTGACGCCGTCGACTTCACTCAGAATCGCCCGCAGTGCTGCTGTGCGCGCACGATGAAAGGTTCCGCGAAGCGATGAACACGCAGACCACCGAAACCCGGGAGACCACCGGCGGCACCGGCCGCTGGCTGCTGAAGGGCGTCAGCCCGCTCGGCGAGGAGGCCACCGACGTCCTCGTCGTCGACGGCCTGATCGCCCAGGTGGGCGCCGGTCTCTCCGATGACGACCTCGATGAGCGGACGACCGTGATCGAGTGCGGCGGGCAGATCCTGCTGCCGGGCCTGGTCGACATCCACACCCACCTGCGGGAACCGGGCCGTGAGGACGCCGAGACCGTGGAGACGGGCACCCGCGCCGCGGCCAAGGGCGGATACACCGCCGTGTTCGCCATGGCCAACTCCAACCCGGTGGCCGACACCGCCGGCGTGGTCGAGCAGGTCTGGGGCCTGGGCCGCGACGCCGGCTGGACCCAGGTCCAGCCCATCGGGGCGGTCACCGTGGGCCTGGGCGGCAAGCAGCTGGCCGAGATCGGGGCCATGGCCGAGTCTCGGGCGCAGGTCAGGGTGTTCTCCGACGACGGGAAGTGCGTCTACGACCCCCTGCTCATGCGCCGGGCGCTCGAGTACGTCAAGACCTTCGACGGGGTGGTGGCCCAGCACGCGCAGGAACCGCGCCTGACCGAGGACGCCCAGATGAACGAGGGCACCGTCTCGGCCGACCTCGGCCTGACCGGCTGGCCGGCCGTGGCCGAGGAGGCGATCATCGCCCGCGACGTCCTGCTGGCACAGCACGTCGGTTCGCGGGTGCACATCTGCCATCTCTCCACCAAGGGCTCCGTGGAGCTGATCCGCTGGGCCAAGGAACGCGGCGTCGACGTCACCGCGGAGGTCACCCCGCACCACCTGCTGCTCACGGACGAGCTGGTGCGCACCTTCGACCCGGTCTACAAGGTCAATCCGCCGCTGCGCACGGACGAGGACGTCCAGGCCGTCAGGGCGGCGGTGGCGGACGGCACGATCGACGTCGTCGGCACCGACCACGCGCCGCATCCCACGGAGGACAAGGAGTGCGAGTGGACCTGCGCCGCCATGGGGATGACGGGGCTGGAGACCGCGCTGTCGGTCGTGCAGCACACGCTCGTGGACACCGGGGCGATCACGTGGCGCGACGTCGCGCGGATCATGTCCCGCACCCCCGCCGAGATCGGCCGCCTGCGAGGCCAGGGCCGTCCGATCGAGCCCGGGGAGCCGGCCAACCTGGTGCTCTTCGATCCTGCGGCGGAAACGGTGGTGGATCCCGCGACCCACGCCTCCAAGGGCCGCAACAGCCCCTACCGGGGTTTGCGGCTGCCGGGCGCGGTCAAGGCCACCTTCTTCCAGGGCCACCCGGTGGTGCTCGACGGCGCCCTGACGCAGCCCCATCCCGCGGCGGGGGGCCGGTAACCCGTGGCGGGCATCGACGAGAAGGTCCTCACCGCCATCGTCCTCGGAGTCTTCGTCGTCGTCCTCTTCGCCGTGATCGGCCGGTCCTGGATGCGCAGGACCCGACGGGAGGAGAACGAGGGGCACCTGCCGGAACTGCCCGCCGACCTGGCGGAGCGCGAGCCGGGCGCCGCCGTCGAGGGCATGTACGTGGCCACCTGCGTGCGCGGCAACCACCTGGCCCGCCTGGTGGGGCACGGCCTGGGCGTGCGCACCACCGCCAGGGTGTTCGCCTACGACGACGGGGTGCTCTACGACCGCGACGGCACCCAGCCGCTGTGGGTGCCCCGCGATGAGATCGACGGTTTCGGGACCGCCTCGGGCATGGTCGGCAAGTTCGTGGAGAAGAACGGGCTGGTGGTGCTCTCCTGGCGGCTGCACGAGCGCGAGGTGGACACCGGCGTGCGCACCAAGACCCGTGAGGGCAAGGCCGAGCTGCTCGAGGCCTTCTCCCGGCTGACGGCACGCGAGGAAGCACCCGGAAGCCCCGGACCGCAGCCGGAACCGGACGACGACGCCGCGCCTTCCCCTGATCCAACCCAATCATCCTTTGGCGCAGAGCCAACCGGTACTCAGAAGGAGACTCCGTGAAATCGCTGCTCACAGCCCACGCGGCACCCGCGGCCCTCGTGCTCGAAGACGGCCGGATCTTCCGCGGACGGGCATGGGGTGCCACCGGCACCGCCCTGGGCGAAGCCGTGTTCAGCACGGGCATGACCGGATACCAGGAGACCATCACCGATCCCTCCTACGCGGGGCAGATCGTGATCCAGACTGCCCCCCACATCGGCAACACGGGCACCAACACCACCGACGACGAGTCCCGGCGGATCTGGGTCGAGGGCTACGCGGTGCGCGACGCCTCCCGCGTGGCCTCCAACTGGCGCAACGAGAAGACCCTGCACGACCTGCTCGAGGAGCAGGGCATCGTCTCCATCTGCGACATCGACACCCGTGCCGCGACCCGTCACCTCCGGGACAAGGGCGCGATGCGCTCGGGCATCTTCTCCGGGGAGGCCCTGGCGGGGAAGACCGACGCGGAGCTCGTGTCGGTCGTGACCGGGCAGCCCTCGATGGCGGGCCGCCAGCTGGCCGAGACGGTGACCGCGGAGGCCGCCTACGTCGTGGAACCAGCCGAGCACGGCTGGGAAGGCGCCCCGCGCGGCGAGGTGGTGGCCGTCGACCTGGGCATCAAGGCGATGACCCCGCAGCGGATGGCCGAACGGGGCCTGCGCGTCCACGTGGTCCCCGCCGGCACCACCTGGGAGCAGATCCAGGAGATCGACCCCGACGGCGTGTTCATGTCCAACGGGCCGGGCGATCCCCAGACCGCGGCCCAGCAGATCGAGGTGCTGCGCGAGGTCCTGCGGGCGCGGAAGCCGTTCTTCGGGATCTGCTTCGGCAACCAGATGCTGGGCCGGGCACTCGGTTTCGGCACCTACAAGCTGCCGTTCGGCCACCGCGGGATCAACCAGCCGGTCCTGGACCGCCGTACGGGCAAGGTGGAGATCACGGCGCAGAACCACGGGTTCGCCGTCGACGCCCCCTTGGACGGCCCCGTGACCGCCCCCGTCGAGGAGTTCGGCCGGGTCGAGGTCTCCCACATCGGGCTCAACGACCGGGTGGTCGAGGGACTGGCCTGCCTGGACATTCCGGCGTTCTCGGTCCAGTACCACCCGGAGGCCGCGGCGGGGCCGCACGACGCCGCATATCTGTTCGACCGCTTCGTGGAACTGATGGGCCTGGAGCCGGCGGACGACGAGCTGATCGACAACGAGCAGGAGGGCGACAACTGATGCCGCGCAGGAACGATTTGAACAGCGTGCTCGTGATCGGCTCCGGCCCGATCGTGATCGGGCAGGCCGCGGAGTTCGACTACTCCGGTACCCAGGCGCTGCGCGTGCTCAAGGAGGAGGGCCTTCGGGTCATCCTGGTCAACTCCAACCCGGCCACGATCATGACGGACCCCGAGTTCGCCGACGCCACCTACGTGGAGCCGATCACCCCGGAGGTGGTCGAGAAGATCATCGCCAAGGAACGGCCCGACGCCGTCCTGCCCACCCTGGGCGGGCAGACCGCGCTCAACACCGCCATCGCCCTGGACGCCAACGGCGTGCTCGAGAAGTACGACGTCGAGCTGATCGGCGCGAACATCGAGGCGATCAATCTGGGCGAGGACCGCGAGGCGTTCAAGGGCGTGGTGGAGCGCTGCGGCGCCGAGTCCGCCCGCTCGGTCATCGTGCACTCCATGGACGAGGCCTTCGCGGCGGCCGAGGAACTGGGCTACCCCATGGTGGTCCGCCCCTCCTTCACGATGGGCGGGCTCGGCTCCGGCCTGGCCTACAACCCCGATGACCTGCGCCGCATCGCCGGCGCCGGCCTGCAGTACTCGCCGACCACCGAGGTGCTCCTGGAGGAGTCCATCCTCGGGTGGAAGGAGTACGAGCTCGAGATGATGCGCGACGCCAACGACAACGTCGTGGTCGTGTGCTCGATCGAGAACTTCGACCCGGTCGGCGTGCACACCGGCGACTCCATCACGGTGGCCCCGGCGCTGACCCTGACGGACCGGGAGTACCAGAAGCTGCGCGACGTGTCGATCGCCGTGATCCGCGAGGTCGGCGTGGACACCGGCGGCTGCAACATCCAGTTCGCGGTGGACCCCGCCACGGGCCGCGTCGTGGTGATCGAGATGAACCCCCGCGTCTCCCGCTCCTCGGCCCTGGCCTCGAAGGCCACGGGCTTCCCGATCGCCAAGATCGCGACCAAGCTCTCGTTGGGCTACACCCTGGACGAGATCCCCAACGACATCACCCAGAAGACGCCGGCCTCCTTCGAGCCGACCCTGGACTACGTCGTCGTCAAGGTGCCGCGCTTCGCCTTCGAGAAGTTCCCGGCGGCGGACCCCACTCTGACCACCACCATGAAATCGGTGGGCGAGGCCATGGCGATCGGCCGGAACTTCACCGAGGCGCTGCAGAAGGCGATGCGCTCGCTCGAGCAGAGCGACTCCTCGTTCTCCTTTGACCTGCCCGAGGTCGCCCTGGGCCCCAACGGGATCGAGCGTCTCGTGGAGGCCACCGACGAGGCCACCACCCAGCGGATCCACGCCGTGCAGCAGGCGCTGCTCAACGGCGCGACGGTCGAGCAGGTGCACGCCACCACCAAGATCGACCCGTGGTTCCTGGACCAGATCCAGCTGCTCAACGAGGTCGCCGGCGCGGTCCGCGCGGATCCGGACCTCACCAGGCCGACCCTGGAGCTGGCCAAGCGCCACGGCTTCTCCGACGAGCAGATCGGCGCCCTGGCCCACGTGGCCGAGGACGTGGTGCGAGGCGTCCGGCACGCGCTGGGCGTACGGCCCGTGTTCAAGACCGTGGACACCTGCGCCGCCGAATTCGAGGCCTTCACCCCGTACCACTACTCGTCCTACGACGAGGAGAACGAGGTGGCCGAGCACCGGAAGCCCTCGATCATCATCCTGGGATCCGGCCCCAACCGGATCGGCCAGGGGATCGAGTTCGACTACTCCTGCGTGCACGCCTCCATGGTGCTGCGCGAAGCGGGCTTCGAGACCGTGATGGTCAACTGCAACCCGGAGACCGTCTCCACCGACTACGACGTCTCCACGCGGCTCTACTTCGAGCCCCTGACCTTCGAAGACGTCATGGAGATCGTTAACGTCGAGCAGGCCACGGGCGGTCTGCTCGGGGTGTACGTCCAGCTCGGCGGCCAAACCCCGCTGAAACTGGCCGCGCAGCTCAAAGCCGCCGGCGTTCCGATCCTCGGCACCACCCCCGAGGCCATCGACCTGGCCGAGGACCGGGGCGAGTTCGCCCGGGTGCTGCAGGAGGCCGGCTTGCGCCAGCCCCGCAACGGCACCGCCTACACCTTCGAGGCGGCGCAGGCCATCGCCCAGGACATCGGCTACCCCGTGCTGGTGCGCCCGTCCTACGTCCTGGGCGGCCGCGGCATGGAGATCGTCTACACCGAGGGCCAGCTGCGCTCCTACCTGGAGAACGCCACAGAGGTCTCGCCGTCGCGCCCGGCCCTGATCGACAAGTTCCTGGAAGACGCCATCGAGATCGACGTCGACGCCCTCTACGACGGCCGCGACCTCTACGTGGGCGGCATCATGGAGCACATCGAGGAAGCCGGCATCCACTCCGGGGACTCCGCCTGCACGTTGCCACCCATCACCCTGGGCCCCGACGTCCTGGACCGTGTCCGGGAGGCCACCGGGGCCATCGCGGCGGGAGTGGGCGTTCGCGGGCTGATCAACATCCAGTTCGCCCTGGCCTCCGACGTCCTCTACGTGATCGAGGCGAATCCGCGCGCCTCGCGCACCGTGCCGTTCGTCTCCAAGGCCACGGGTGTGCAGCTGGCCAAGGCGGCCGCCCTGATCGGGACGGGCAAGACGCTGCGCGAACTGCGCTCGGAGGGCTTCCTCCTCGCCGAGGGGGACGGCGCCAGGCTGCCCGAGGGAGCCTCGGTGGCCGTGAAGGAGGCCGTGCTGCCCTTCGCCCGCTTCCGCACCCGAGAAGGCGCCGTCGTCGATTCCCTCCTCGGCCCCGAGATGCGCTCGACCGGTGAGGTCATGGGCATCGACCGGTTCTTCGACACCGCCTTCGCCAAGGCGCAGGCCGGCGTCGGGGTGGCGCTGCCCACCTCGGGACGCATCTTCGTCTCCGTGGCCAACAAGGACAAACGATCGTCCGTCGTCTACGTCCGGATGTTCAAGGAACTGGGCTTCGAGATCGTCTCCACGGGTGGCACGGCCGAGGTGCTGCGCCGCAACGGCATCGAGTCCACCGTGGTCTCCAAGATCTCCGACGCCGCCTCGGACGATCAGACCATCATCGACCTGATCGAGGCGGGGGAGATCGCCCTGGTCTTCAACACCCCCTCGGGTGCGGGTGACGCCAGGGGCGACGGCTACGAAATCCGGGCGGCCGCCACGAGCGTCGGCGTGCCGATCGTCACCACGGTGTCGGAGATCGGCGCGGCGCTGCAGGCGGTGACCGCCATGCGCTCGTTCTCCTGGGATGTGACCTCCCTGCAGGATCACGCCAAGCGGCTCGAGTCCCAGGTGATCGGCCAGGATCCGGCGACGGCGGAGAACGCCCATGTCTGACGGCACCTCGTCTGAGCACCAGGGGGAGTCCCGGAAGGGCGCGGTCCCGGAGGCCTTCGGGGTCCGCCTGGGCCGCGCGATCGAGCGCAGCGGGCCGCTGTGCGTGGGGATCGACGCCCATCCGGCGATCATGACCGCCTGGGGACTGCCCTCCACCCCCGCCGGGCTGCTGCGGCTGTCCATGACGGTGATCGAGGCGGTGGCCGGCCACGCTGCCGCGATCAAGCCCCAGGTGGCCTGGTACGAAGCCTACGGCTCCGGCGGTATGGCCGTCCTGGAGCAGACCCTGGCGGCGGCGCGCGACCATGGACTGCTCACGATCGCGGACGCCAAACGCGGGGATATCGGCTCGACGATGGAGGCCTATGCCTACACGTGGCTCTCCGACGACTCCACCCTGGCCGCCGATGCCGTCACGCTCAGTCCTTATCTCGGCGCGGGTTCCCTGGAACCCGCCTTCGAGCTCGCGGAGGCCACCGGCAGGGGGACGTTCGTCCTCGCCCTGACCTCCAACCCCGAGGGAGCCTCGGTCCAGCACGTCGGCGGTACCCGGTCCGTGGCCGCCCGAGTGGTCGAAGAGGTCGAAGAACGAAATATGGGCCTGTCAGACACGAAACACACGATGCGAGACCAAATCGTTATAAAACCCAATGGGCTCGTCGTCGGCGCCACGGTCGGCTCCGCGCCCGAAACCGTCGGTGTTGATCTGTCAACATTCAGCGGTCCCGTCCTGGCTCCGGGCTATGGGGCGCAAGGCGCCACCGCCGGCGAGCTGGGTCAGTTGTTCTCCCACGTCAGGGGGCGCGTCCTGGTGAACTCCGCCCGGGGCATCCTCCGCGCGGGCCCCGATCCCGCTGATTTGAGGGCTTCGGCGCAGGCCGCGACCGAGGATCTCCGCCGGGGCCTGGGAGCGGGCTGACCCGGGCGCTCCAGCCGCCGTCACCCCCTCCGGCGGGCGTCTGGGCTGTTCTCCCGAGTGCGGGTATGGTGCCGACTGCACAGCATTTCCATGCGAATACGCATAAAATTGCTGGTGAGAGCGGATCGTATCCGGTTCTGGTCGGACCGTGGGCCCAGGATTCGCCTTGACGGAGAGGGAGAGAACAGCATGGCATTGCGTCTGTTGACCGATGAAGAGCGCGCGGCCGCGCGCGAGAAGGCCACCGCGGCGCGTGCAGTGCGCGCCGAGGCGAAGGCCGCACTGAAGGACCGCAAGATCACTGTGGCGCAGCTCCTGGAGCGTGCCCAGAACGAGGAGGCCCTGAGTCGCCTGAAGGTCTCCGATCTGCTGGAGGCGGCCCCCGGCATCGGCAAGGTGCGCTCGGCGAGCATCATGGAGGAGATCGGGATCGCCAAGACCCGTCGAGTCCGCGGTCTGGGCGTCCATCAGCGCAAGGCGCTCATCGAGTACCTCGATTCCTGAGCGCTCCGACCGAGCGCGATCGCGCAGCCGGGACAAGGGTCCATCGCCAGACGGCGGTGGGCCCTTGCCCATGCGGGACCGGTACCCTGGTCCGAAGCCAGATCCGATGACCGGTCCGTCGAAAGGTTCCCGAAGTGCCGCATGAGGCAACCGCCACCCCAGTTCCCGCCACCTCGACCGGGCCCTCGGTGACCGTGCTCGCCGGCCCCACCGCGGTCGGAAAGGGGACGGTGTCGACCTTCGTGCGGGATCACTATCCGGACGTGTGGCTCTCGGTGTCCGCCACCACCCGCAAGCCCCGCCCGGGGGAGCAGGAGGGCGTCCATTACTTCTTCGTCGACGACGACGAGTTCGACCGTATGGTCGCTGCGGGCGACATGCTCGAATGGGCCGTGGTGCACAACTCCTACCGCTACGGGACCCCCCGGCAGAAGGTCCTCGACGCCACCGCCGAAGGGCGCAAGGTGCTGCTGGAGATCGACCTGCAGGGGGCGAGGCAGGTGCGGGAGAGCATGCCGGAGGCGCATTTCGTGTTCCTGGCCCCGCCGTCGTGGGAGGAATTGGTGTCCCGGCTCACGGGACGGGGCACCGAGACGGCGGAGGAACAGCGGCGGCGGCTGGAAACCGCTAAGATAGAACTCGCGGCTGAATCCGAATTCGATGACACGGTGATCAACGACCGGGTCGAGGCCGCCGCGCGGAAGCTGGTCGAGCTCATGGGCTTGGACCCCCGCCCCGGCGCTTGAGAGCCGCACACAGACATCCACATCGTTGGGAGCAATCTTTTGTCCATCCAGAACCAGGGCATCATCGAACCGCCGGTCGATCGGCTCTTGACCAAGTCCGACTCCAAGTACGGACTGGTCATCTTCGCCGCCCGCCGGGCGCGCCAGATCAATGCCTACTACTCGCAGCTGCACGAGGGTCTCTTCGAGTACGTCGGCCCGCTGGTCGACGTCGAGCTGAACGAGAAGACCCTCTCCGTCTCCCTGCGTGAGATCGACGAGGGCCTCATCGAGTCCACGCCCGTGGAGGCCGCAGGATTCTCCGAGAACGGGCAGCTGGTCGCCGAGACCGAGGCTGGCGCCACCGACTTCTACGGCGGGGACTTCTTCGGCAGCGAATCGGATCTGGACTCCTCCATGGTCTTCTCCGACACCCCTCTGGTGGCGGAGGACGTGGACGCGACGGCGACCACCGAAGAGGGCGCCGACGTTCCGGTGGAGAACCTCGCACCGGAGACCGAGGCCGCCGAGGAGCAGGCCGACGTCGACAGCCAGGACCTGTAACGACGACGCGGCTTCGAAGGCCATGCGCATCGTTCTGGGCGTCGGAGGGGGCATTGCCGCGTACAAGGCGGCGATGCTCCTTCGCCTTTTCTCCGAAGCCGGGCACCACGTGGTCCCCATCCCCACGCGCTCCGCGCTCGAATTCGTCGGAGCCGCGACCTGGGAGGCGCTGTCCGGCGAGGAGGTCACCACGGAGGTCTTCGACCGCGTCCCCGCGGTGAACCACGTGGGGCAGGGCCAGGCCGCCGATCTCGTGGTGATCGCCCCCGCCACGGCCGACCTGCTGGCCCGGGCGGCCCACGGACATGCCGACGATCTGCTGACCACGACGCTGCTGGCCACCCGCGCACCGGTGCTCTTCGCCCCTGCGATGCATACCGAGATGTGGCTCAACGCGGCCGTCCAGGAGAACGTGGCCACGCTGCGCCGTCATGGTCATACCGTGCTGGAACCGGCCGACGGGCGCCTGACGGGCAAGGACTCGGGGCCGGGGCGCCTGCCGGAACCCGAGATCATCCGTGACGCGGCGCTGGGCCTGATGCCTCCCGCGGCCTCCTCCGAAGCTCTCCCTCTGGCGGGAGTGCGCGCCCTCGTGTCCGCCGGCGGGACCCAGGAGCCGCTGGACCCGGTGCGGTACCTGGGCAACCGGTCCTCGGGCAAACAGGGCGTGGCTGTCGCGAAGGCCCTCCATGAGGCCGGTGCCGACGTCGATCTGGTGGCTGCGCACGTGGATCTGATCCTCCCGCAGGAGCAGGCCGCCACGGCCTCGTCACCGCGGTTCAGCGTGCACCGGGCGGGCTCGGCGCAGGAGCTGGAAGACGCCATGGCGCGCCGGGCCGAGCAGGCCGACGTCATCGTGATGACGGCGGCCGTCGCCGATTTCCGGCCCGCCGAGGTCGCCGAGTCCAAGATCAAGAAGACCGCCGACCCCGACGACGCCCCGGTGATCCGCCTGGTGCGCAATCCCGATATCCTGCGCGGCCTCGTCGAGCGACGAGACCTGACCGGCGATACCCAGGTGATCGTGGGCTTCGCCGCTGAGACCGGCGACGCCCGGACCGATCCTCTGGACTTCGGCCGGGCGAAGCTCGAGCGCAAGGGCTGCGACCTCCTGTGCGTGAACCAGGTGGGCCGCGACCTGGTCTTCGGCCAGGACACGACCAAGGTCACCGTTCTCGCCGCCGACGGATCGCCCGATCGCACCGTGGAGGGCTCCAAGGACGACGTCGCCGCCGCCCTGACCCAGGCGATAGCGCAGCTGATCGATCACAGGCGCTGAGGCCCTCCTCCGCCGGGGTTGAGCCTTCGGCCCGGGAAGCAGTCCGAAATGCCGGACGGACGGTACTCTGTTGGGCGTGACTTCGACCCCTGTTTCCTCATCCTCAGCGCCTCGCCGCGGCGGCCGGGCTGCCGCCGCCCGGGGCAACACCCCGGTGGGCGGCTCCAGCCTGTTCACCTCCGAGTCCGTCACCGAGGGCCATCCGGACAAGATCTGCGACCGCATCTCCGATTCCATCCTGGACTCCCTGCTGCGCAGCGATCCCGATTCCTCCGTGGCCGTGGAGACCCTCGCGACCACGGGGCTCGTGCACGTGGCCGGTGAGGTGAAGTCCAGGGGCTACGTCGAGATCCCCTCGATCGTGCGCAAGACCATCCTCGACATCGGGTACAACTCCTCGGTGCAGGGCTTCGACGGCAAGTACTGCGGCGTCTCCATCTCCGTCGGCGAGCAGTCCCCCGAGATCTACGACGGCGTCTTCACCTCCCTGGAGAGCCGGGAGGGCACCGCGGCGGACCCGCGCGATGCCCAGGGCGCCGGCGATCAGGGCATCATGTTCGGCTACGCCTCCAACGAGACCGAGGCCCTGATGCCGGCGCCCATCCACTGGGCGCACCGGCTCTCGGAGCAGCTGACACGGGTCCGGAAGACCGCGATCCTCCCGGAGCTGCGGCCCGACGGCAAGACCCAGGTGACGTTGCGCTACGACGGGATGAAGCCCGTGGCCGTCGACACCGTGGTGGTCTCCGCCCAGCATGCCGAGTCCTACGAGCTCGAGCAGCTGCGCGACGACGTACGGGCCTCGGTGATCCAGCCGGTTCTCGAGGAGACCGGGCTGGATATCTCCGGGGTCAAGGTCATCATCAACCCGGCCGGGAACTTCATCACCGGCGGGCCGGTGGGCGATGCGGGACTGACGGGCCGGAAGATCATCGTGGACACCTACGGGGGCATGGCCCGCCACGGCGGGGGCGCCTTCTCGGGCAAGGACCCGTCCAAGGTGGACCGCTCCGCCGCCTACGCGATGCGCTGGGTGGCCAAGAACATCGTCGCGGCGGGCCTGGCCGACCGCGCCGAGGCCCAGGTGGCCTACGCCATCGGCAAGGCCCGTCCGGTCGGGGTCTACGTGGACACCTTCGGGTCGGCGACAGTGGATCCGGTGGCGATCGAGAAGGCGGTCCTGGAGGTCTTCGACCTGCGCCCCCTGGCGATCATCGAAGAGCTGGACCTCAAGCGGCCGATCTACGCCAAGACCGCCGCCGGAGGCCACTTCGGCCGCAACGATCCCGACTTCACGTGGGAGCGGACCGACCGGGTCGAGGCGCTGCGGGCAGCCGTGGGCGCCTGATCAGCGGGGACATGAGCCCGGAACCCGGCAACCCGCACGAGGCGGACCCCGAGCAGCTCGAGCTGATCGACCTGCCGCACCTTCCGCGCTCGAGAAGAACCTCGTCGAAGGATTCGCCCGGTGGTCCCCGGGACGGTACCGGGCACGACCACACGCCGGCCTACCTGGCGGGGGAGAGCCCCGTGGCCCGGGTCCTGCTCGAATCGCACGTGCCGCATCTGGACCGGCTCTTCGACTACGGGGTGCCCAGGGACCTGGCGGAGGAGGCACAGCCGGGAACTCGCGTGCGGGTCCGGTTCGGCGGCCAGCGGCTCCAGGGCTGGCTGATCGAGCGGACCGCGGACACCGAGGTCCCCAGGGACCGGCTGCAGCCTCTGATCCGGGTGCAGTCGGGCTTGGCCGTGCTGACGCCGGGCACCCTGGCGGTGGCACGGCTCGTGGCCGCCCGCAGCGCGGGAGTGGTGGCCGATGTGCTGCGAGCCGCGGTGCCGCCGCGCGTGGCCTCCGTCGAGAAGCAGGCGCTCAAGGCGCGGGCGGCTGAGGACAAGGACGCCGGGAAAGACGCGGCGAAGGACCCGTCGGAAGACGCTGCGCCCGCTCTGGAGGCAGACGCTGCGCAAGACCTGACGGGGGACCCCGAGAAAGCCCCCGCCGAGCCCCTTCCGTCCGGGCAGCCTGGCCCTGCCACGTCCGCTCCGGTCGACACCCGGGCGTGGGAACGGTACGACAACGGCCCCGAGGTGATCGGGGCCCTCGCGGCGGGCGAGCCGGTCCGCGCCGTGCTGCAGGCCCTGCCCTCGCACGCGGAGCACGACCGGCTGGACCTCGTGGCCGTCGCCGTCGCGGTGACGCACGCGGCGGGGCGGGGCGCGATTATCGTGGTGCCCGACGGCAAGATGCTGGATCGCCTCCAGGAGAGGGTCGAGCGGCTGCTTCCGGACGGCGTCGTGGCGCGGCTGCACAGCGACGACAAGCCGACGCCGCGCTACCGCGCTTTCGTCCAGCTCCTCGAGGGCCGCCGCACCGTCGTCCTGGGGACCCGCCCGGCGGTCTGGGCACCCGTGCGCGACCCCGGGCTGATCGTGGTGCTCGACGACGGCGACGGCAACCTGATCGAGCAGCGCGCTCCTTATCACCACGCCCGAGATGTGGCGCTCCTGCGGGCCGAGCACGAGCACCTGGCGGTACTGATCGCGGGTCAGACCGTCACCCCGGAGGCCCAGCGGCTCGTGGACACCGGATGGGCCCGGCCGGTCCGGCCGCCCCGTGACCTCCTCCGGGCCAGCATGCCGCGGATCGTGGCGACCTCCGACTCCTGGCACCAGCAACGCGATTCACTCGCGGGCCGGGCACGGCTCCCGGAGACGGCCTTCCGGGTGGCGCGGGACGCCCTGCGGATCGGGCCCGTGCTGATCCAGGTCGCGCGCGCGGGATACGCACCGGCCATCGCGTGCGAGCGGTGCAGGACCCCGGCGCGCTGCACCGCGTGCGAGGGACCGCTGACCGTCCTGGCGCACGGGCGGCAGCCATCGTGCGGGTGGTGCGGGCGGGAGGCCATGGCCTGGTCCTGCCCGGTGTGCCACCATCCGCGCTGGAGGATGTCGGCGGTCGGCTCCCAGCGCACGGCGGAGGAGCTCGGAAGGGCCTTCCCCCAGGTGCCGGTGATCGCCTCCTCCGGCGATACGATCCGGCGCAGCGTGAAGGCCGAGCCGGCCCTGGTCGTGGCCACCCCCGGCGCGGAGCCGTGGGCGGAGGGCCGCTACGCCGCCGCCCTGCTGCTCGACGGCGACCGGATGCTCTCCCGGCCCGGCCTGCGCGCCGAGGAGGAGACGCTGCGGCGCTGGTTCGATGCGGTCTCGCTGGTCCGGGCGGGGCACGACGGCGGAACGGTCGTGGTGACCTCTGAGCACGAGCGCGCCGTCAACACGCTGGTGCGCTGGGATCCGGCCGGCCATGCGCGCAACGAACTGGCGGAACGGCGCGTACTGCAGCTGCCCCCGGCCGTCCGCTCGGCGGCGTTGACGGGCGAGCTGGGGGCGCTGCATGACTTCCTCGACCTTGCCCAGCTTCCCCCGGATGTGCGGGTCATCGGCCCGGCCCCCGTGGAGGACTCGGATCTTCCCGGACCACGGGGACGTGCGCGACGGACGGAGGCGGGGGAGCAGCTGGGGGATGACGGCATGACGCCGGGCAGTCCAGGCTCCCGGGCGGAGCACCGCGTCCTGCTGTTCTTCGGCTACGCGATGGCCGCCGAGGTCACCGCCAGGCTCCGGTCGGCCAGGGCGGAGGCCTCCGCCCTGCGCCGGTTCGGGGTGGTGCAGGTGCGCTGCGATATCGCCGACCTCTTGTGAGGCGGCGATGACAGGGATGACAGGGTCGTGACCCGAGGGCCTCTCAGGCGCTTGGTATCTTGCTCGCCACCTGGGCCACGACCGCCAGCAGGTCCAGGGCTGACTGCTCCCACGACGAACGCCGGGCCAGATCGAGCCCGTCGGTGATGAGTGCCCGGGCCACCCGTGGTTCCTCGAGGGAACGGACGGCGGCGGCGAAGCCCTGCGCATCGCCCGCGGGGACGTACAGGGCGGCCCGTCGGCAGACTTCGTGGAAGATCGGGATGTCGGTGCAGACGACCGGGGTTCCGGCGCACAGTGCCTCCATGAGCGGCAGCCCGTATCCTTCGGCGCGGGACGCGTGCACCAGGGCCGTGGCCTCGTGCAGGAGCGTGCGGTAGTCGTCGTCGCTGAGACCGTCGTGGAAGACCAGCCGTGCGCCGGGGGCCGCGCTCTCCAGCTCGAGGCGGCGCTGCGGCGAGATCCTGGAGACGAGGTGGAACTCGTATCCGGGAAGCAGGGCAGCCGCCCTGACCAGGGTCTCGACGTCCTTGTACGGCATGAACGAGCCCATATAGACGAGCTTTCCGGTCCGGTCCTCCCGGCGGGAAAGAGCGTCGTCGGGGGCGGAGACCTCGGCCGGGTCGGCCGCGTTGGGCACCACGAACAGCGGGCGGTCGGTCAGGCGGCGCTCCCGGATGCCGTCCGCGGAGGTCTGGGAGACCGTCACCACCGCGTCCGCGCGGTTCAGCGCCATCCGCTGGGGCCACAGGGCTTTGTGGAATAGCCGCCATCCGGCCCGGACGGGGGCGGGAAGGTCGCCGGGGGGAGCGGGGTGGTCGTAGTAGATCAGGTCGTGCAGCGTGAGGATCAGCCCGAATCGCCGGTTGAAGGCGCCCATGGTCTGCATCGGGGAGAACACCACGTCGGCTCCGCGCCTGTTCAGCACCCGGCCCGTGAGGACCTCCCCTGCGGACACGGGGTCCGGGCCGAGGAACCACCGGAAGTCCGGGAGGTGCTCCAGCTGGCGCTCGTCGGAGATCATCAGCTCGACGTCGACGTCGGTTCCGACAGCGGTGTGGAGACCGGTGTGGAGGCCGGTATGGACGGGGCTATTGACGCCGGGGCGGGAGGCCAGCACCCGCGACAGTCCCAGGCACAGGCCCGCGGTGTACCGGGAGATGCCGTCGTGACGGCCCACCCGTACGTATCGAGCGTCGATCACCAGCCGGGTGGGTGCCTGACCGGAGGCCATCTCAGCCGTCTCTGCGGCGCTTGACCACGGGCAGGAGCTGCGTCAGCTGGGAGGTGTTGGGCTTGGCCGTGTCCAGGCTGGGCAGCTCTTCGTGGATCTCGACGGGGTCCGGGGCGGGCCCGGTCAGGAACTCGTCGACCAGGTGGGCGGTCTCGTAGGCCTTCTCGTAGTGGATCAGGTGCCCGACCTCGGGGAAAGCCTCCTCCCGGCGCCGCGTGATCCAGTTCGCCATCCTCCGCTGGCTCCGCGGGGAGCCCATGGGGTCCTTGCCACCGGTGATCAGCAGCACCGGCATCTTGAGCAGGGGAGCCACCTCGGCGACGGTGCGCGACGTGGACGAGAGGTAGGCCTCCGTGATCACCCGCCTCTCGGCGTAGCTGTTGAAGTAGGCCCGGTGCTGGTTGACGATGTACTCGCGCAGCTCGGGATCCTCCGTGGTGGTCATCTCCCGGCTCATGATGTCCGCGACCATGTCGCTGCGCAGCAGCCTGTCGCCGAGCCCGAAGGGCAGTTTCCGGCTCAGCGAGTAATAGGTGTCCGCCACTTGCGACGCCAGCACCCGGTCGCCGGCGAGGGCCGGCTCGCTGATGGGATTGACCAGGATCAGGCGCTGCACCATGGCCGGGTAGTCGGCGGCCAAGTGCGCGGCGACGACGGACCCGAACGAATGCCCCAGCAGGGCGATGCCATGGTCCGCGTCCGGATGGATCGCCCCGTCCGTGAGCCGCTCGATGAACTCGCGCAGGAAAGCGACGTAGTTGGCCACGTTGTGCAGGCTGCGCTCGCCCTGATCGGCGGGGAACGCCTCGGAGCGGCCGAAGCCGGGAAGGTCGGGAATCACCACGTGGTAGCGGTCGCGCAGCGCATCGGCGATCAGCTGGAGGCCGTGGTGGTCGCCCCGGAAGCCATGCACCATGACCACCAGCGGCTTGCGGGTGGTGTCGACGTCGTAGAACCAGTACCGGACCTTGTAACCGTCCATGCGCATACTGCGCCGTTCGGCCCGGGGGTTTTCCAGCATGGGTTCCTCTCGCACGTCGTCGGATGAGTTCGCGCCAAGTCTACGACCCTTTCCACGACTCTCGTCCTGGCCGAGACCCCCGTCAACGCCGGCCGGGGTGCGGGCACGACCGGCGGGCCGCGGTTCCGCATGGCCCGGCGCACACCGGGCGACCGGGCGCGCCCGATCCGGCTAGACTGGCGCGGTCATCCCGCTCGTGTCCGCGTACCAGGCGCGTCCGTCCGGGGAGATGACCGAAGACCACCGTCACAGCTTGAAGGCGAGGCACGTGAGCACGCAGCAGGAGAACACCGGACCCGGGACCACGGCACAGGTGTGGGATGCCCAGGAGCTCGAGGCCCGCTGGGGCGACTGGTGGCAGGAGCAGGGGGTCTTCCGCCCGCTCGACGACGGCTCCAAACCCCGTCGCTACGTGCTCGACATGTTCCCCTACCCTTCCGGTGACCTTCACATGGGACACGCGGAGGCCTTCGCCATGGGCGACGTGGTCGCGCGGTACTGGCAGCAGCGCGGCTTCGACGTCATGCATCCGATCGGCTGGGACTCCTTCGGCCTGCCGGCCGAGAACGCCGCGATCAAGCGCAACGCGCACCCCGCCGAATGGACCTACAAGAACATCGAGACCCAGAAGGCCTCGTTCAAGCGCTACGCCATCGCCGTGGACTGGGACCGCGAGCTGCACACCTCGGATCCGGAGTACTACCGGTGGACGCAGTGGCTGTTCCTGCAGTTCTACAACCGGGGCTTGGCCTACCGGAAGAACTCCCCGGTCAACTGGTGCCCCAAGGACCAGACCGTGCTGGCCAACGAGCAGGTGGTCGACGGCGCCTGCGAACGCTGCCACACCCCGGTGACCAAGAAGGCCCTGAACCAGTGGTACTTCCGGATCACCGACTACGCGGACCGACTGCTCGATGACATGGAGCAGCTCGAGGGAAAGTGGCCGGAGCGCGTGCTGGCCATGCAGCGCAACTGGATCGGCCGTTCCCAGGGCGCGCACGTGACCTTCACGATCGAGGGCGCGGACTCGGTCGAGGGCACCGACTCGGCCGGTGGCGCCGGGGCGGTCTCGGAGCGCGATGTCACGGTGTTCACCACCCGTCCGGACACGCTGTACGGGGCGACCTTCTTCGTGGTGGCCGCCGACGCTGATCTTGCCCAGGAGCTCGTGGCGCCGGAGAAGGCGGCCGAACTGGCGGCCTACCGCGAGCAGGTCAAGGCGCTGTCGGACATCGAGAGGCAGTCCACCGAGCGCGAGAAGACCGGCGTCTTCCTGGGGCGTTACGCGGTCAACCCGCTCAACGGGGAGAAGCTGCCCGTGTGGGCCGCCGACTACGTGCTCTCCGACTACGGGACCGGGGCCATCATGGCGGTCCCGGCGCACGATCAGCGCGACCTGGACTTCGCCCGGACGTTCGATCTGCCGGTCCGGGTGGTCGTGGACACCGCGGGGGAGGACCCCGCGGAGACCGGCGTGGCCACCGCCGGGGAGGGCTCGCTGATCAACTCGGGCCCCCTGGACGGGCTGAGCAAGGCCGAGGCGATCGCCAAGGCGATCGAGATCGTCGAGGGCGCGGGCACCGGTGAGGCCACCGTGAACTACCGCCTGCGCGACTGGCTCCTGTCCCGGCAGCGTTTCTGGGGTGCGCCCATCCCGATCATCCACTGCGAGGCCTGCGGTGAGGTGCCCGTTCCCGAGGAGCAGCTGCCGGTGCGGTTGCCGGACGACCTGCGCGGTGAGCAGCTGGCGCCCAAGGGCCAGTCCCCGCTGGCCGCAGCCACCTCCTGGGTCGAGGTCGCCTGCCCCACGTGCGGTGGCGCCGCGCGACGCGATACGGACACCATGGACACCTTCGTGGACTCCTCCTGGTACTTCCTGCGGTTCGTCTCGCCCAACGACGACGACGCGGCCTTCGACCCCGGCGCCGTCCGGCGATGGGGCCAGGTCGATCAGTACGTGGGCGGTGTGGAGCATGCGATCCTGCACCTGCTCTACGCCCGGTTCTTCACCAAGGTGGTCCATGACATGGGCCTCATCGAGCACACCGAGCCCTTCGAGCGGCTGCTCAACCAGGGCCAGGTCCTCAACGGTGGCAAGGCGATGTCCAAGTCGCTGGGCAACGGCGTCGACCTCGGCGAGCAGCTCGACGAGTTCGGCGTGGACGCGGTGCGCCTGACCATGGTCTTCGCCTCCCCGCCGGAGGACGACGTGGACTGGGCTGACGTGTCCCCGGCGGGTGCGCAGCGCTTCCTCGCCCGGGCATGGCGCCTGGCCCAGGACGTCGCCTCCGTGCCGGGCCTCGATCCCTCGACCGGGGACGTGGCCGTGCGCCAGGCGACCCATCGCGCCATCGCCGATGCCGCTAGCGCCCTCGACAACCACAAGTTCAACGTGGTGATCGCCAAGACCATGGAACTGGTCAACGCGCTGCGCAAGGCGATCGACTCGGGACCCGGTGCCGCCGATCCCGCCGTACGCGAGGGCACGGAAGCCGTTGCCGTGCTGCTGTCCCTCGTGGCGCCGTACACGGCCGAGGACATGTGGCACGTCCTGGGCCACGAAGGCGCAGTGCTCCATGCCGGCTGGCCGGAGGTCGACGAGTCCCTGCTGGTGGACGACACCGTCACCGCGGTCGTGCAGATCAAGGGCAAGGTCAAGGACCGCCTTGAGGTCCCCGTGGACATCACCGACGGAGACCTCGAAGAGCGCGCCCTGTCCAGCCAGGTCATCCTCGGGATCATCGGGGAGTCGCCGGTCCGCAAGGTGATCGTGCGGGCACCGAAACTCGTCAACATCGTGATCTGAGCCCCGCCTCCTGGAGGGGCGGTGTCGCACGGTCGATCTCGGACCACCCGTATTGCACCGTGGCTCTCGCGTCACTGGTTGTGCCCTGTCGTCCTGTGTCAGGCTGGGGGAGCAGAGGCTCGACGATGCGGAGGGTGCAGAGGTGCGTGAGATCGTGATCGTGACGGATGATGCCGCCGCTCTGCCGGCGGAGTGGCTCGAGGAGCACCGGGAGGGGCTCGCCGTCGTCGGCATGCCGGTGATGGTGGACGACGAGGCATTGCCCCTGGGGGAGCAGAAGCTCCCGAGCTCTCTCCTCGTGGCGCTGGCCGAGGGGAGGAAGGTGACCACCTCGCGGCCGTCACCGGGTCAGTTCCTGCGCGTCTACGAGCAGCTGGCGGCCCACGGGTACCGCGAGATCGTGTCCGTCCACCTCTCCGCGGAGCTGTCCGGGACCGTCTCCTCGGCTCGTATCGCCGCCCAGTCCGTGGACGTTCCCGTGACGGTGATCGACACCCGCACAGTGGCGATGGATCAGGGCTTCGGCGTCATGGCGGCGTGGGAGGCCGCCGGCTCCGGTGCCGATCGCGACGAGATCGTGGCCGCAGCGCGTGGACACTGCGGGAACACGGTGCTGCTGTACGTTCCCAGTCTGGATCAGCTCAAGCGGGGAGGCAGACTGTCCCCGTCGATCGCCAGATTGGGAACGGCGCTGCAGATCAAGCCGCTGCTGGGTCTCAAGGACGGAAAACTGGCGCCGGTGGAGATGCCCCGGACGGCAGCGAAAGCCAGGTCCCGGCTCGTGAGCCTGGCAGTCGACGCGCTCTCGCGGAACGGCGCCGATCCGGGGGAGGAGAACGCTGGTAGCACGCACGTGGAGGGGGCCGCCCGTCCCGAGGTGGTGATTCACCATCTGGCCGACCCCGACGGCGCGCGCGAACTCGCGGACGAGCTGGTTCAGGCCTACCGGCCGGACGTGCGGATCACCATCGCCGAGATTCCGGCCGTTCTGGCCGCCCACGTGGGAATCGGCGTGCGCGCGGTCATCGTCCGGACCGCGCCGTGAGCATGGGGGCTGATTGTGAATTGTCGGGAAGCTGTCTTCTAGAGGCTCAGTCATTTAGGAGCCAGGTCCTTTAAAGACCAGGTCCTCTAGAAGCCCCGATCTTTTGTGAGCTCAGTGTTTTTAGGCCCAGCGGTCTAGAAGGGCGGCGGTTGCTCGTCGGGAATGACCGGCCCGGGCGGGGCCTGCGCGGGAGGTGGTGCGGCGTCGGATCGCAGTGGACCGACTCGCGGTGGATCAACTCGGAGCGGACCGACTCGGAGCGGCTCGGCGAGGTCCGTGGTCTCCAGGATGGCCTTCCACCCGCGATAGCCGGTGGCGGTGGTCCGTACGGTGCCTAGCGGGCTCTCGACCCGAAGGGACCCGGTGCGGCTTCCGCCTTCGGATGGTTCGCCGGCCCCGGCCGTGGAACGTTGCGTGATGGTCCAGGTACCGAAGGTTCCAGGATGGTGTTTGGTGCGGTGGTGGGCTCGGCAGAGGCACGCCAGATTCCCGGCGTCCGTGCACCCGCCGTGTTCCCACGCCGTCGTATGGTCCAGGTCGCAGGCCGTGGCGGAGCGACGGCAGCCGGGGAATCGGCACGTCTCGTCCCGGATCTCCAGGAGCCGGCGCAGGCCGGCGGGCACGCTGTAGGTCTCCCGGCCGTACTGCGTCACGACGCCGGTGCCGGGGTCGGTGAGGATCCTCCGCCAGGACGCAGCGCTGGCCGCGATCTGCACGGCGACCTGTGCCGGAACCGGTCCGTACCCCAGCAATTCCGGTGCTATCGGGCCGGTCGCGATGGAGCCTGCAGGTACGGAGCCCGTTGAGGCCGAGCCCGTTGAGGTCGAGCTCGTTGATACGGGGTCTCTTAATACAAGATCTGCTGTATCCGGCTCTGTCGGGGCGGGTGCTGCGTCAGGCGGCCCGTCCGGTGGGCCGTTTCCCTCAGCCCTGTCCGGACGGTCCTGGCCAGCAGCCTTCGGCGAGGCCCCGGTCGCAGTTCGCTTCCGGGCACCCGGGGCCACGTCCCGTGGCCGCAGGTCAGGATCTGCGGCGGTCAACACGGCGGCGGGAACCAGGACGGTGACCTGTCCGCGGACCCCGCGCTGGAGGCGCGAGCCGACAGGTGGTTCGGCGTCCAGTAGCAAGTCGGTGAGCACGTCGGCCCGGCGCTGGGCGATCGACCGCCGGTCCATAGGCCCCGCAGCCTGTTCGTCGTCGGGCGATGGACTCGGCTGCTGCCCGGGCCCGCTGCCCGGCCGCTGATTCCGGGCGAGCCGGTCGATCCGGTCGCATACGGCGATGGCTTTGTGGGCTTCCAGGACCGCGTGCAGATGGGCCATGCCGTCCTCCTCGGCGGTGACCCATACATTCCGGTCCAGACGCGCATTGCGGTGGGCACGCAGCGCTGCGGCTACGCCCAGTTCCTTCCGGCGGCGGTGGCCGTAGTCATTGAGCTGGCCTGGGGAGCAGAACTGAGCGCGGTCCACCATTTCCCGGACCAGCACATCGGCCGCTGGCACCGCCGGATCCGCATTCTCGGAGTTCTCCCGGTCTTCCGCGACGACGGGAGTCCGGGCGGCCGGATCGCACGAGATCGAGCTCCAGTGCCGGATGATCACTTGTGCCTGGGCCCAGCTCAGGCATCCCGAGGTCAGTCCCCGCAGAACCTCCGGGAGATGCTCGGTGACGATGATGGCCTGATGAACCAGCAGGTGAGCGGTGCCCCGGGGGATCAGCAGCGCGACCTCGACCTCGGCGACCGTTTCCTGCACCGCGTTCTCCCGCAGGATCCGCAGGGACATTGCCAGGTCGTGAGCTCCGTTAAAGGCGCTTCCGGGGCTGTCTCCGCGGCGATGCTCTCTACCGGCGCCCCGTTGTCGCTGCCGTGCTCGGGCCTGTTCCTGAGCGACGTCCAGAGTGTGGCTGAACAGCTCGCCGATCGCGCGTAGCTGCCGGGCCCGGCCCGCTGCCTCCGCACGCGCCCCGTCGCGAACCTCGGCCACCAGCCCCGCAGCGAGCCCCCGGTCATCGCCCAGACGGCGGGGCTCCTCCTGATCCCGCCGTGGGTTCTGGTTCTCTTTCCGTGCCATACCCCATGGTCCCAGGAGGGTCAGACATCACAAGGAGCGAATAGCCCTGAAAACAGCATCGCTGCAGACAATATGAACAAATATGACCTATCGATATCAAACAGAACCGAACGACAGATTCGCACTTCTCATGAAAGGGTGCGCACAGCCCTATTCACGGGTCCTCGTCGCCGGACATGACCGGTTCCGGCGGCGTAACACCACCGATACCTCCTCTCCATCACCTGGGAATGAAAGAGCGAGACGCTGCCTGAGCAGGCCGGACGCCACGCGTCGGCCCTAGCGCCCATGACCCCAACACCCCGAGGAGAGCCACGATGGTCGATGCCGTTGGACGCGATGCAGCAGAAGTATTGGAAAAGGGCGTGGGCCGCCGCAACCTGATCCACGCCGCTGCCGCGCTGGGTGCGGGATCCTCGATGATCGGGGCCATGAGCGCCTTCGGCAGCCCGGCCTCCGCGGGAGCCCCGGGTCCCGTCACACCCTCGCCCGGCGGTGAGATCCTGCAGCCAGGGCAGGGCGTCATTCGCGGTGACCACTACCTGGCCCCCGAAGCCGATCAGGTGCTGTGGGGATACGTTCCCACCGTGCACAGCGATGCGGCCCTGCGTATGCGCTCGGGCCAGACGGTGACGATCGATGCGCTCTCCCACGAGGGCATCATGGAGGACCAGGGCAGGGACCCCGTCGGCTACTTCGGCGAGCAGGGCGTCGGCGAGGACCAGGTCCTGGCCGATGCCATCGACATCGCCGCCCACTACGACCGCACGCCCCGGGACTTCGATGCCGACGGCCCGCACGTCGTCGTCGGTCCCGTCTTCGTGGAGGGGGCGGAGCCGGGGGACGTGCTGAAGATCGAGACCCTCGAAGCCACGCCGCGCGTGCCCTACGGAGTGGTCTCCAGCCGCCACGGCAAAGGGGCGCTCGGCATCACCGCCGACGGCGCCGCCCCGGACGGCATCGACCTGGGCGAGGTCATGCCGCCCGTGGAGACCGACGGGCGCCAGAGCGGAGACCCCACGGCTTACGGGAACGTCTCCACCTTCACCGCCGTCCGGGACGGCAAGGGCGTCATGGGGATGGGCGGGGCCGAGGTGAGCTTCCCCCTGCGGCCGTTCATGGGCATGATGGGCGTGGCCTACGCCGATGACGCTGGGCTGACCTCGCCCAACGCCAACTCCATCCCGCCCACGCTCGGCGGCGGCAACATCGATATCCGGCTCCTCGGCGAGGGATCGACGTTCTACCTGCCCGTCTTCACCGAAGGCGCCCTGTTCTACGTCGGCGATCCGCACATGGCGATGGGCGACGGCGAAGTGGCCCTCACGGCCATGGAGGGCTCGCTGCGGGGGACCTTCCGACTGACGGTCGCCAAGCCGGGTTCCGGCGACGCGCCCTCCGTGGCTCACAGCTACCCCTTCGCCGAGACGGCTGACTCGTGGATTCCCATCGGCCTATCCGACCCCGACGGCGCCCAGGACGGCCAGGGCAGTGACCTGAACATCGCCATGCGCCGGGCAGTGGTCAACGCGCTGGACTTCCTGGAGAAGGACCGCGGCATGGACCGGGCCCTGGCCTACGCCTACCTCTCGGCCGCGGCGGATTTCGTGGTCTCGCAGGTGGTGGACCGGACCGTGGGCGTCCACGGTCAGATCTACAAGTCTCACTTCGCCTGAGCGCATCAGTCACCGAACCCCGTCAGGTCCCGTCTGTGCTGGCTCCGTGTCCCCGGTGATCCTGGCTCCACACTCATGAGCCCGGCCCCAGTGCCCGGGCGTCCCCTCCACGGTGCTGAGGCAACGGGCTGATCTGCCGGTCCCGGTGATGGGGTGGGGGCATGAGCCCCGTCAACTACCGAGGAAGACGCCGACTCGGCGCTGATGAGCCGGTGGAACGCCTCCGCGGCCTGCTGGCCGACGACGAGCGTTCGCGCACGGATCCGGAGACGGGCGAGATCAGGGCGGTCGGCCCGGACTCGGAGATCTCGGAGTCCGCCGCGCCCCTGCCCGCGGAAGAGGCCGCCTCGTCGTGGCGAACGCCCGTTCGATGGCGTATCCCCTGGGCGGCGGTGGCGCTCGCCGTGCTCGCAGTGGCTGCGGTCCTGATCACGGTGCTCTGGCCAGGCGACAGTCCCGGAGAGCCAGCGGATGCGGTCACGGCTGAACTCGGCACCCCCGCCGCGAAAGACGGTGGTCAGGATCCTGTGGCCGTGACTGCACCAGATGCCGAGGGCCGATCCGGGACGGAGGCCGGTGACGGGTCGTCGCAGGACCCTGCCTCGGTACACGTCGTGGGGGAGGTGCACCGCCCCGGAGTGGTCGAGGTTCCTGCGGGGGCGCGGGTCCAGGACGCCGTCGACGCCGCGGGCGGGCTCACCGAATCCGCCGTCGTGGACCAGGTGAATCTCGCGGCCCCGGCGGCAGATGGCTCGCAGGTCTTCATCCCGGATGCAGCTGCAGCAGAGAGTCTCCCCGTCCCGGTGCCGCCAGGGGGAGCAGCGTCCGGGGGACAGGCGCAATCGGGGGCTGTGGGTACTGGCGGAACAGCCGAGGGCCAAGGGGCATCTCAGGGTCTGGTCAATCTGAACACGGCCACCGTCACCGAACTGGAGACCCTGCCCAAGGTCGGCCCAGTGCTGGCGCAGCGCATCGTCGACCACCGCGATCAGGTCGGCGGCTTCCGGAGTGTGGCCGAACTCGACGACGTCTCCGGCATCGGCCCGGCCATGATGTCGGCCCTCACCCCGCTGGTCACGGTGTGAGCCGCGGTGCCGGACGCGGACCGCAGGATCAGACGGAGGAGGAGCCTGGAGGGTGCAGCGGACCGTCTCCGCCGGCCCGGCGGCGGGCCGAGTCCTCTTGTGAGGTTCCTGGTGGACTGGCCCGAACGTCAGGCATCCCGTAAGCAGGCCGCGCGCGACCGCGAACTGCGCGCTCTCCGCCCGACCTGGGATCTCCGGCTGGTCCCCGCCGGGATCACGGCCTGGGCCGCCGCGCTTCTGGGCGCCGGCGAGGTGATGAGCAGCCCGCCGGCGCCTCATCTCGTCGGAGTGCTGCTCGTGTCCCTCGCGGCCGGCTGCGTGGCACTCAGCAGAACCCGAGCCCGCCGGGCGATCCCGGCCGTCATCCTGTGCTCCCTCGTGGCATCCGCGGTGCTGGTGGTCGGCTGGCAGGATCGTGCCGCCACGGAGCAGTCCCACGAACGTCTCTTCGCCGCCGAGGGCTCCCAACCCTCAGAGACCCCTCCCGTCCGGCTCGAACTGGCGATCGAGGACCGTCCCTCGGCGTGGGTCGCCGCCGACCGGTTCTCGGGTGGGGATGGCGGAGAAGCCGCCACGGGCGTCGTCGTCCCGGTGCAGCTGGAGGACGGCTCCCAAGGGACGCTGTTCGCCGATGACATGCGCTGGGCGACAGTGAAGGCAGGTCAGACGGCCGAGGTCGTGGTCACTGCCGAGCCTCCGCGCGCGGGCGATCTCGTACTGCGGGCTGCCGGGCCGCCGTCGGTCACCGGCCTGGTCGAGCGGGACGGGCTTATGCAGTGGCTCGAGGAGGCCAAGGCCCGCTTCATGGCCGCGACCCTGGCGCACGGTCCGGATGTCTCGAGTCTGCTGCCAGGCATGACCTACGGTGACAGGTCGGGTTTCGACCCGGCACTGGAGCAAGCCATGAAGGACACGGGGCTCACCCATCTCACGGCGGTTTCAGGTTCCAACTGCGCGCTCGTGATGGTCCTCGCCGGGCAGATCGCCTTGAGCCTGGGTGCGCGCCGTCGCGGCTGCATCCTGGCAGGGCTCGGTGCCCTGGTGGTATTCGTCCTGCTGGTCGGCCCGGACCCCTCGGTGCTGCGGGCCGCGACGATGGGATCGGTGGCCGCCGTGGGTGTTCTAGCCGGTCGGGCGGGCGCCTCGCTGGCGGCTTTGAGCGCCGCCATGTGCCTCCTGCTGACCGTGGACCCGGGGCTGGGCACGGACTTCGGGTTTGCCCTGTCGGTGTGCGCGACGGCGGGCATCGTCATCACGGGCCGGCCCCTCATCCGGATCCTGGACAGGTGGCTGCCCACCACCCTGTCCACCGTCGTCGCGATCCCCTTGGCCGCCCAGGTGTGGTGCGCACCCGTCCTGAGCTTGCTGACCCCCACGGTCGCCGTGTGGTCCGTGCCCGCCAATGCGGTGGTGGCCCCGGTGGTTCCCGTGGTGACGATGATCGGGCTGGCCGCTCTACTGACCGTGGGTATCGGCGGGGTACTGGGCCAGGCAGTGGCGGAGACGCTGATGTTTCCCGGCGGGTGGATGGTGCAGTTCGTCGCGGGGGCCGCCCGTTTCTTCGCGGGGATCCCGGGGTCGGTCGTTCCCTGGTGGGAAGCTCCCACGGGGCCACTGCTCATGCTCGTGATCTCCGCGGTAGTCGTCGTCGTGATCAACCGCCTCGATGCCCGGAGCGCGGCACCAGTCACTTCGGGCTATGCACTCCCCGGTCCGGCGCCCGGGCCCGTTCCCGAGGACGATTGGCTGCTCGCCCGGCGCAGTCGCCTCCGGTGGAGACTGGCCGCAGCCGGAATCGTCGTGGTGTGCGTCGCCAGCCTGCTGGCTCTCTGGGTGTTCCAACCGGCTGCTCGTACGGACTGGCAGGCCATCGCCTGCGACGTAGGTCAAGGGGACGCACTCTTGCTGCGGGGCACCGCGGAGACCGGGACGACGACCGTCCTGATCGATGCCGGCCCCGACCCCGCTGCCATCCGCCGGTGCCTGCGGGACGCCGAGGTGGAAACCCTGGATCTCCTGATCCTCACTCACGATCATGCGGATCACGTCGGCGGCGCCGCCGGCTTGGACCAGCAGGTGGAGATCTCGCGCATCTGGTTCTCCACGGGGACGGGCAGGGCACCGCAGGAGATCTCCGGGTGGGATACGCCTTCCGAGACCCCGGTGCCGGGGACGGTCCTGGAGGGGCCGGGGCTGAAGCTCCGGGTCCTGGGCCCGCTCACACAGCCGGCTCCCGCGGTGGATTCCGGTGGCGAGAACAACGCATCCCTGGTGATCCGGGCGGAGATCACGGAGCGGGAGGGCGACGATGCCATCGTCGTCTCCTGGCTCGCCGCGGGCGACATGGAGGAGGACGGTGCCCGCCGGCTGATCGGTGCCTACGGCGCCGACTCCGGAGGTCCGCTGGATACCGACGTCCTCAAGGTCTCCCACCACGGGGCGCGCAACGGCGGCGTGGAGATCATCGATGCGGCCACTCCGCTGCTCGCGGTGGTCTCCGTCGGCTCGGACAACACCTACGGCCACCCTCATCCGGCCATCACGGGGCACCTGGCGGAGGCCGGAATCCCGCTGGCCCGCACGGACCAGTTGGGGTCCGTGGGCCTTTTCCACGACGACGGCGGCCTCACGGCAGAACCTCTGCACTAGGCAGGAGGCAGAGCTGTAGGGGTGCGAAAGTGGTTTGCGTCCTCTGCATCTCACAAATCGTGGTTGCGAAGAAACTCGGTAATGGCGGCGTTGAAGGCGGCTGCGTTCTCCAAGTTGGGGAAGTGGGCGCTGCCGGGTACTTCTCGGTAGTGGCCAATAGACACGGCATCGGCGAGGCGGCGCCCCGGGGAACGATGGTCGGTACTGTCGTCCGCACCTGAGAGGGCGAGCACCGGTACTTCGATCTGGTTCAGACGCTGCCAGGTCTCGGTCACCGGCGTCGGGGGCGTAGGCGGCACCGGAACGCCGTCTTCACCGGCGATCACGTGGTGGGTGAGTGTGTCTCGCACCATGGTTTCGACCAGATCCCATACCGCCGTGTCGACATCGACCGGCTCTCTTTCCGGTCCGTGGGTGAAGCGCATGAAGGCCGTGATCCACGCCTCGGGGTCACCACGGACTTCTGCCTCTTTCCACGCCGCGAGCGTGTCGAGCGCCCACGGGTCGGTGAACTCGATCTCACTTGTACCGGTTCCGCTGACCACGAGTGCGGACACCCGTGAGGGATGCTCTAGCGCGACATCGACTGCCGTGCCGCCTCCCATGGAGACTCCGACGAGTACAGCGCGTTCGATCTGGAGTGCGTCGAGCAGGTCGACCACGTCATCGGCGAGACGGTAGGGAGTGGTCGCATCCGAGGAGGCACCATGTCCTCTAGCATCGGGAGCCGCGATGCGACGACCGGGGAACGCCGAGAATTGGGGCAGCCACATCCGGTGGTCGACGGCTCCGCCGTGCAGGAGCACGAGCGGGGTCCTCGCCGGCTCGCCCGGCGACTCGACGTAACCGATGCGGTGGTCGGCCAGTTCAAACAGACGAGTATTCAGAATCGTCATGACAACTAAGGTGTCATAGTTTGGAGGTTGTGACAACTCAGGTGTCATACTGAGGCCATGGACCGCCCGCTCGACCCCGACACTCTCGCCCATCGGCTCGCGGACGTTTACGTTGCGCTCGGGCCGGTGTACCGCAAGGTGGCTCGCATCGTGGAACGAGATCAGTCCGTCATGAGAATGTCCGTGGGAGTCCGCGCCGTGCTCGACCAGCTCCGCCGCGAGGGCGAGTTGACCGTGCCGCAAATGGCACGAACACAGGACCTCAGCCGCCAGTTCGTGCAGCGCATGGTTAACGATGCCGGCGAGGCGGGTTTCGTCGAACTCATCGCGAACCCGGCACACCGACGCTCCTCCCTGGTACGCCTCACGTCCGACGGGCGCGACGCCATCGAGGCCGTCGCCGCCCGGGAGCATCGACTCATGGGCCGCGTAGGGGGCGACATTACGGGCGGTCAGCTCGATGCCACAATGCAGGTCCTGACCCACATGCTGGAAGCCCTCAGCGAGATCGAACAGCACTCCGCTCCATAGCCTCGATGTAGCGGGCGTGCCGCACTCATACGTCATGCCACGGCCATGCAACCGGCGAAGCTCGGTGAGGCGGATCGGACGTTCCCCAGGTCACGGGATGGCGACGGGTGTCTCCCGCGCTCTGTTGCCGCTGCCGATGGCGACCGATTGCTGTCGACGCCTCCGGCCGGCGACTACGCGGAGCAACGCACGCTGTGGGGAGCAAAAGTAGTGCGGTCTTGATCGGCATGTTTCTACGGTTCTGAGTCTACGTTGGGCGGCGAGAGTGTGGATGGTTGTTGTTCAGGCTGACCGGAAGTCCAGGATGGCCTGTATTTCGGCTTCGACTCGCTCGTGATCGAAGCGCGGGAGACCGAGTGCTGTGGCGGTGGCGCGCGACCGAATGGCCGGGAACTGGCTCGCTCGCTGCTTCCCTTGATCATGGTTCATCAGCTGTATGCCGCAGGTGGATGCGTGCTGACAGTAGAACGCGGGTTAATGCGGTTGCCTCGGCGTGGACGGCGTCGGCCTGCAGCCGTGTGATCTGGCTGTTGAAGAAGCGTTGTTCGGGAATGTTCGTGCATAGCCGGCTCGCGGTCTTGTATGCGTCTAGCGCCTCTCCGTGACGACCGCAGGCTTCGAGGAGCGGAGCCCGTACTGCGTGCAGGCGATGACTACGGTTCATACGCGGATCGTCAAGGAGCGGTTCCAGCATGCCCAATGCGCGCGTCGGCCCTTGCGCTTCGCTGACGGCTACGGCGTAATTCATGGTGACGGCTGGCGACGGGGCGACCTGGGCGAGCATGGCGTAGAGTTCCGCGATCTGCTCCCAGTCCGTGTCCTCCCAGCCGGAGGCCTCAGCGTGTACTGCCGAGATCGCCGCCTGCATCTGGTAGGCACCTACCGGGCCGGTGGGCAGTGCCTTTTCGATGAGGTCGATTCCCTCCGCTATCGCTTCCTGATCCCAAAGGGTACGGTCTTGCTCCCTGAGTGCCACGAGGTCGCCGCTTGCCGTGATGCGGGCAGGGCGACGCGCTTCGCTGAGCAGCATCAGGGCGAGCAGTCCGGCGGTCTCCGTTTCGTCGCGGAATTCCTGGTGCAGGAGCCGCGCCAAGCGGATCGCCTCGGTTGTCACCGCAGCGTCGAGCAGTTGTTTGCCGCCGGCGCGGCTGTGTCCAGCGGTGTACGTCAGGTACAGCGCGTGCATCAGGGCCGGAAGGCGCTCTTTCTGCGAAGCGGGAGGCGGGAATCTTCGGTGGTGCATGTCGATGATCGCCTTGGCTCGGCTGATGCGCTGACCGGCGGTGGAGGACGGAATGAGGTACACGGCTGCGATCTGCTTGGTAGTGAGTCCGAGCACCGTCCTTAACGCGAGTGTCACCTGTGATTCCGGCGTCAGTGCGGGGTGGCAGCACAGGGTCAGGACTTGTAGGGAAGCATCCTGTTTCTCGACCATCGGTTCGCCGTCGACCGTGTGGCTGGCCTGATCCAGTGTGGCCGCACGACGTTCGCGGCCTCGTCGCGCCGTGTCTTGGCGTCGGGCGTCGATGAGGCGTCGCGATGCCACGCGCAGCAGCCAGCCTCGCGGCTTCTCCGGCAGGCCTCTCGCGGGCCACTGGCGGGATGCTTCGATCAGGGCCTCCTGCACGGCGTCCTCGCAGGCGGCGAAGTCGCCGTATCTCCTGATGAGCGCAGCGAGGACGTGCGGCGTCTCGCGTCGCCACACGTCCTCGCCGACTGTGGGAGTCATTCGTCGCCGTCGCCTCCGGGCCACATCACCGGCCGCAGCTCGACGGTCTCGCCCGGCCCCGCGAACTTCGCGGCGATCTCCTCGGCACGGCTCGACGAGTCGACGTCGATCATGAAGAACCCGGCGAGGTGCTCCTTGCTCTCTGCGTAGGGGCCGTCGCTGGATGTGGGCTCCCCTGCACGCCATCGGTAGAGCTTGGAAGCGGCTGGGTCTCCGAGCGCTTCGCCGCCAAGCAGTTCGCCGTGCTCCTGCATCTGACCGAGCAGCGACTCGAGGTCGGCGTTCATCTTCTCGCGCTGTGCCTGCGGCAGCGCCTGGTACTCCGCTAGGTAGTCCCCAGTCGGGTGGCCCCAGGGCTGGGGGTTCGAGTGGATCAGGATCACGTACTTCATTGATCTGCCTTTCGTCGAGAGCCGCCTCTCGGCTCTTCTAGTGTGACATCGGAGCCCGCCGATCATTTTCGACACGGCCCACGCATTCGCGCCAGATGTCGAGAGCACGACGCCGGTCTCGACCTATGAGTGAACGTATCCGCAGATCTCAGGAGGAACCCATGACCATCAGCAACCATCCGCTGCTCCGCGCGCTGTCCGTGCAGGTGGAGCGGGTTCACATCCTCGCAGGACTTCAGAGAGCGAGCTCCGCCGACCCGTTGTGCAGTCGGGATGGTCTCCGCTCGGCATGAGCGTCCACGTCCGAGAGGGAGTGCGCGGCTTCTTGGACGAGATCATGCTTGGCAACACTCCCTACTACCCAGTACCAGGCGACTTCGAAGTCGATCCCTGTCTCAGTGGCGCTGAGATGCTGGAGCGGTTCGAGCACGTCACCGCATCCGCGCTCGAGGGTGTCGTGCATCTCCCGCTGGATGCCACTCCAACGAACTGGCCGACAGATATCTTCGGTGCGTGGCGTCTGGAAACGCTCGAAGAGGTGTTCTGCCACCTCCTCGGAGAAACCAGCTGTCACCTCGGCCACCTCGACATCGCCCGCGAACTCATCGACGGGGCAACCTGGGACTTGGAATCGGGAACCCTGAACCGTCAGCGGGGCCTTCCACAGGGTCAAGACTGAACCCGACGCGCTGACTACACCAGAAGGAAGGAGTACAAGCGCCAAAGCGCTATATGGAGTTGAGAACGCTGTGGGGGCGCAAAAGTAGTTGCGTCTTGATCGGCTTGTTTCTGCGGTTTTTAGTCTACGTCAGGACGGCGGATGTTTGCCCACGATGTGACATCTCGTCTGCCATCGGCAGTATTGCCAGCACTGACGAGGGTGCCATCGGCGCATAGACCAAGCGTGTGGGCGGAGCCTGCTGCGATCGCGACTACGTGCCTCCAATCTGCGACATCGCACTGTCCGTGACTGTTGTCGCCAGCGGCGAGAACACGACCGGCTGCGGTCACACCCACGGTGTGATGGCTGCCGGCGGCGACCGCTACGATCTCCTCCCATTGGCCAATGTCGCCTGCCCCAGACGCTGGGGTTCCGGTGGTGAGGACTCGCCCGTCGTGCTTCAGACCGATCGTCTGGACGCAACTGGCGGCGACGGCGGTGAGGTTCCGCCAGTCCTCCACCACGCACTGTCCTCGCTGGTTGTTGCCGGTCGCTATGGCTGATCCGTCCTCGCGTAGGCCAACTGAGTGCCAGTCTCCGCACGAGACCGCTGTGATGTCCCGCCAGGTCTCCACGTCGCATGCGCCCTCGGCAGTGCGCCCGGTTGCCAGCACCGTCCCGTCTGAGTGGACACCGAGCGTTCGTCGCCAGCCCGCTGCTACGGCGACGATGTCTCGCCATCCACCGATGTCGCACTGCTGATCCTGGTTCCACCCTGTCGCCAGCACGGTGCCGTCTGCGCGAAGAGCGACGGTGTGCGATTTGCCCGTGTTCCTGGCGGTGTGAACATTGCCTGCTGCGACGGCGATCACGTTCTCCCAGCGGTCGACATCACATTCACCGGCTCTGCCATCACCGACAGTGACCACAGTGCCGTTCTGCCGCACCGCAACCGAGTGCCGCCGGGCTGCTGCCAACACCGATCCGCGCCCTCGAACTGCTGCCTCCACACCATCAGGATAGATGCCCGAGCATGTCTACATCCCGCGCGTCGGCCCCTCGCGGCCTGGGTCGTGGCGGTGGGGGTCGTGTTCGAATGCGCCTGGCAACTGCCGTTCTCGCTCCGTGGCCTCGTGCCGCGTGCGCTCTCGCGCGGTGTTCTTGGTCTCGATCAGATGAGCGGCGTCGTTGATGGGGAGGGCGCGGAGTTCATCGGCCTCTGAGCGTAGGAGCGCGGCCCGGTTCTTGGCGTCGTGTGCTTGACGGTCGGGGTTGGTGGTGCGGCGCATCCCGTACCGGGCTGCCTGGGCGTGCTCGGCCCCGTACTCGCTGAGGAGCAACGCCGTGCGCTCATGCCGGTGCCGCTTCCGCATCGTTTCGCGGTCGGCGGTGGCCCCTTCGACGCTCTCCACGGCGTCGGTCACGCGGGGGTCACTCTCGGCGCGGTTCGCAGCGACCTTGCCCGCCCACTCGGGGAGACGATCAGGGTTCGCCGGTGTGGTGCCCCACTCGCCGCTGACGTGGCCGCGCAGCGTCTGGGTGCGTTCGGTCGCGGCCTGGTGCTCGGTGCGGGCCTTGCGCTTGCCGAACCTGCCCACCGTGGCGAGGCGACCACTGGCGGTGGCCTCGTCTGCGACGGCATCGAGGTAGTTGGCACCATCAGTCTTCGCCTGCACGGTTAGCGGCCCGGTGACCTCGGCACGCACCTGCTCGGCGGCGTCCTCGGCCTTGCAGAGCACAGCGGCGCTCTCGTCGTCCTCGGCCTGGTGGGTAGCGCGTTGGGCGTCGAACCTCGCGGCGATCTGCTCCCACCGTTCCGCCGCCCGTTCTGCACGCTCGGTCTCGTGGTCGAGGCGGGCGAGTTCTTCGGTGACCAGTTGCACGGGGCCGTCTGCGATGAGGCCGCGCACGGCTTCGGCGGCTTGGGCGGTGGCGTGGTCGAGGCCCCGGTCTGCCGGGTCGCGTTCCATCGCTTCGATGAACTGCGCCCGCGCATCCGCGATGTCCTCGGCCACAACGTGGAGCCGGTTCGTCTCGCGGCCTCGGGTCATGCCGACGTAGACGCCTGCCGCGCTCGTCGCCTCGCTGAGCGTCGTGTGAGAGCTGCCCACGGTTGCGCCTTGGACGCCGTAGGCAGTCGCGGCGTAGGACAGGTGCGCGTGCTCTCCCACATACTCCGCCGGGAGTTCGACGGTGCGGGGGTTCTTGCGCCCGCTGCCGACCTCACGGGCATAGACGGTGCCGTCGTTCTCGACGTGCTGGACGATCCACTGCTGCCGGTTCGCCACCCCCACCTCGCTGTCGTTCTTGCGCGTCTGGATGAGGTCACCGGCTCCGATGCTCAGCCCGTCGCTGCCGGTAGCCGTCACGGTGTCGTTGACCTCGCCCGCCTCGACCCTCCCGGCGCGGATGCGCTCGTTCAGGGCGGCGGCCTCGTCGTTGGTCGCCACCGTGATCGCCTCACCCTGGCGGGCGGTCTCGGTGATGTGCTCGTGAGCCTGCTCATTGTCGGCATGCAGGGTCACGAGGTTCATGGCGGCGAGCCGGTCGAACACCTCGCCAGGGTTCGCCCGGTCGCGCATCGCCAAGGTGAGGGCCGCGTACTCGGGATCGGTGAACCTGTGGAGTTCGCTCATGTCGTAGGTGCGGCCCCTGATCTGCGCGGCCATGTCGAGCACGCCGCCCCTGCCGACTGCGGGCAACTGCGCCCGGTCACCGACCAGCGCGACCGTCGCACCGGCCTCGGCAGTGACGGTCAGCAGCGCATGGGCGGTGTCTTGGTCGAGCATCCCAGCCTCGTCCACAACCACCCGCTCACCCCGCGACAGGCGGGCCTCTCGCGGCGGGCCGGTGTAGACGCCGCCGGTCATCGGGTCAGTGTCGCCGGGGTTCAGGCGAGTCCAAACGCCATCGTCGTTCCATCGCCACCCGTGCGCGTACACCAGCGCCGCAACCGAGGTCGCGGGCACTTCGAGTTCGTCGTGGGCGATCTGTGCCGCCCGTTTCGTCGGCGCAACCACCCGCGAGGCCCTGCCCTGTTCGGCGGCGACCTCAATGGCGGTGCGGAGCATGGTGGTCTTCCCGCTGCCTGCTGCTCCCTCGACGATCACGAGCGGATCGGTCGAGGCGACGGCAGCCGCCGCTGCCGTCTGCCCGGCATCCAACCCCGCCGCGTGCGCGGCTTCGGTCACGTCAGCGGGTTGCGGCTCTTGCTCTGGGGTGCTGGCGGTGAGTTGGTCGCGTAGCGCGGTCTCGGCGGCGACCACGCCCACGCTCGTCAGGTGAGCGACATGCTCCGGCATCGCCGAGCCTGGTGGCAGGATCGAGAAGCAATCGTCGGTCGCAAGATCGGTCGCAACCGCGATGAACTCTCGCAACTGTGCCGGTGCCGCCTGCACGCCCGCCTCGGTGGTGATGCGGGTGACGTGCTCCTGCACGGTGTGTCGCGTCCACGCCGATGCACTGGCGGCGCAACGGTCAAGCGCACGACTGGCGACCTCCTGCACGGCGAGGTCATCCAGCGATGCCGAGGGTTGCACGGCCCTGCGTTCAAGGTGCTCGGGGTCGTAGCCGGCATCGGTGAGTTCCTGCCGCCACCACTGCTCGTTCTTCAGGTCGGCGGGCTTCTTGCCGGGCCTCTGGTGCGCCCACGCGATGCCCTGCAACCTGGCCGTCATCACCGGGCCGAGTTCTTCGCCGGGATGCGCGGCTTCCCATTCGGCTTCGAGTCGGTCAAGGTTCTTCTTGATCTGTGCTGACCGCTTCGACATGACGCCGTTGAACGGCTGCAACTCCGTCACCTCACCCGATACGGGGTCGAGGGTCAGGCCGTGCTCCGCGAGCGTCTGGGCGAGCTGCGGGTGTGCGGCGATCACCGCCGTGCCGAGGGCTCGTATCGCGCCTTGCTGCTTGAACAGTGCAGCGGTGTCCAAGGCTCGCCACTTCCCGGCCGCCCAGATGCGCGTGCCGATCTGCATATGGATATGCCGGTGCGGATCACCCGCACGCGAGGTCTTATGCGAGATGCCGACCACCTGCATCTGCTCGATGGGCACGACCTCCCGCGCATCCCTCGGCCCCGCCCTCGTCACCGAGTGCTGACCCAACCAACGGCGAATCTCGGCCAGGGCGTCCTGCTGCGCGGCGTCCAGCGCCGCCGAGACTTCGGGGTAGAGGGCGGCGGCGACCGACAGCGACTTGGGGGCGTTGATCGTCATCTCCGCGAACAACGGCGACCCCTTGCTGCCCTCGCCCGGCTTGCGCGGGGTGCCCATCTGCTCGCCCGTGACCGGGTTGACCCAGTCCACCCATGCCTCGTACTCGTCCGCCGACAGCGACCGGGCGGCAGTGACCTCGCCCGCGCGGTCGAGCACGGCGCACTCGGCTACCGCGTTGTCTGTGCCGAGGTAGTACTCGTCAGCCCGCGAGCGGTCGGCCTCGACGTAGCGGCGGGCGGCGGCACCGTTGCCGCGGAACAGGAGCACGCCGCCTTTCATCTGGGCCTCCCTCATGAGTCGTCTCATGAGGGAGGTGCGCACGCCCCACCAACGGTGGCATCCGTGCATCCAGTAGTTGAGGAACGGCGATGAGCCTGAGATGGCGGGGCGGTCGGACAGCGTGCGAGGGCGGGCGCTTGAGGTTCCGGTTGTGGAGAGTGGAGCAGTGAGGTAGGTTGTGAAACGAAGTCGTTTCGTATTGGAAAAGTTGGATGGTGTGATCGTGGCGCAGAGCGAAGACAAGCACGCAGCATCGCGGGGTCGGCCGGTCAACGTTGAACTCACTCCCGCGATCATGGAAGCGGTGCTGTCCTTGCTCGCGGATGAGGGGTACGCCCGGTTGACCACCGCTCGGGTCGCCAAGCGGGCCGGGGTCTCGACCGCGACGCTGTACCGGCGGTGGCCCTCGAAGCGTGATCTATTGCTCGCGGCGGCGGAGCAGATCGCTGAGTCCGAGACGGCGGACATCGACACTGGCTCGACCGAGGGCGACTTGCGGGAGTTGTTCACGCACAAGCGGCGCGTGCTTTCGGGCAGGATCGGGGCGACCCTGGTGGCGCTGGTGGGTGAGTCGGCGCACGATGCAGAGTTGGCGGGGATCGTGCGGACGAGCATCTTCGACCCCACCCGTGAACACTTGGCCGCGATCCTCGACCGCGCACGGGCACGTGGTGAGCAGGTGGGTGCCGATGCCACCGCTGCCGCGCATATCGTGGTCGGCTCGGTTCTCGCCCGTGTCGCCTTCGCCAGCGCCGAGGGCGACGGCGGACTGCTCCCCGAGAGCGACGTTGCGCTGCTCGTCCAAGCCATTGCGGGGCCTCGGGAACGTCAGAATCGCGAGGCGGGTCGGTGACGGGCGTGGAGCAGACGGTCGTGATGACCGGGGCGAGCCGGGGTATCGGTCGGATCGCAGCAAGGCAGATGCTTTCTGCGCGGCCGGAGACTCATCTTGTGCTGCTCAGCCGCAACGATCCGCGCGACCTCGTAAGCGAGTTGCAGGCTCACGGCGGCAGCGTCTCGGTCGTCCACGCCGACCTGTCCTCCTTGCAGAGCGTGGCCGACGCGACCGACGCAGTGATCGACCTCGTGCAATCCGATGGTCTACCGCCGATCCGTGGGCTGGTGTGCAATGCCGGGGTGCAGCACACCAGTGCGCTCACCGAGACGGTCGATGGGTTCGAGTCGACGTTCGCGGTCAACGTGCTCGCGGGCCATGTTCTGGTGCGCAGGCTCCATGACCACCTGCACCCGCAGGCGCGGGTTGTGGTGACCGTCAGCGATACGCACTTCAGAGGCTTCCGGCACAACCTCGGCATGGTGCCCGGCCCCAGATGGCAGCCGGTCGAGATGCTCGCCAAAGTCGGCGCATTCCCCGATCCGTCGAGCACGAAAGCGGGGCGCACTGCGTACTCGACCAGCAAACTCGCCGCGATCTATCTCGTTCACGAATACGCTCGCCGCCTCTCGGTAGACCGAACGTTCGTTGGCTACAACCCCGGCTTCGTACCCGGCACCGATCTAGCACGAGACGCCGATCCTATCTCGCGATTCGCGATGCGCTGGATCATGCCCGCGCTGACCCTCACCCCGTTGGCAACGTCGCCGGGCAAGGCTGGGCGCTTTCTCGCTGATGCGGCACTGGGCGCGGTAGCGGCGCCCAACGGCGCCTACATCGACCGCCACAAGGTCGCGCGCTCCTCGCCCGAGTCATACGACCCTGGGCGCGAGCAAGACACCTGGGAAGCCGTCGAAGCGCTCACCGCAGGCTTCCTCTCATCGGCCACGGACAACGAGGGGAACACCGATGCGCACCATCGTCATCACCGGAGCCAGTGACGGCATCGGCGCGGCAGCCGCCCGGCAACTCGCAGACACGGATGCTCGGCTCATACTTGTCGGGCGCTCACCCGAGAAGACTCAGGCTGTCGCCGCCGTCACGGGCGCGGAGTACCACTTGGCCGACTTCACGAGACTCGACGAGGTACGTCGCCTCGCAGAGGTGCTGAACGAGAGGTGCGACCGGATCGACGTGCTGGCCAACAATGCGGGCGGCATGTTCTCCGGCCCCACAACTACTCCAGATGGCTTCGAGAAGACCTTTCAGGTCAATCACCTCGCGCCGTACCTGTTGACGCATCTGCTGCTCGGCAAACTGCTGGACAGTCGGGCAGCGGTGGTGAACACCTCCAGCATCGGGGCACGGCTGTTTGGGAGCATCAATCTGGATGATCTGAACAACTGGCAGGACTTCAAACCGAACAAGGCCTACGGCGACGCGAAACTCGCCAATGTCCTGTTCACCAAAGGCCTGCACGACCGCTTTCACGACCGAGGTCTCTCGTCGGTAGCGTTCCATCCTGGCAACGTCGCAACGAACTTCGCGTCTGACACCGACAGTTACTTTCAGCGGGTCTACCACGGGGTGCTGAAGCGTTTTCTCATCTCCCCGCAGCAGGGCGGCGTACGGCTCCGGCACTTCATCGACGGCAAGCCGGGAGATGCCTGGGTTTCGGGTGAATACTACGGAACACCGAAGCGAGTGGGGCGCACCAACAAGCAGGCCGACGACCCAGAGATGGTGCGTGAGCACTGGCAACGCAGCGCAGACATGCTCGGTATCCAATGGTGACACCCCACCATGCGCACTGTCCCGCTTCCTGCCGCACAGGAGGGGCAAGCGCGCAGTTCCGCGCAACCGGCTCGGCGGCAGCCGCTGCAGCCGCTACTCGCTATCACCAAGAGCATGCGGCGGATGAGGGAAGCAACCACTTTCAACTGTGTGAGATTCATCATCGTTCGTGACGGCTCCGCCATCCTCTCAGGCGACTTCGATCAGCAGCCGATCAATGTCGGCGACATCGCCCTGCTGGGCGCGAGCGTGACGTGCGCTGCGCAACCCGAGACGCGGGTGACGGTGACGACGGTGTATCTCGACGCCGACTACGCAATCGATCTGTTCTACTGGCAACACACCGCACTGCTCCTTGATCGGCTCGAAGCGCAGGACGTTGCCGCGACCGTGTTCGCGGAACCGGTGCAGGTGCTTCGCATCGGAGAGCAGCGACTCGGGGAACTCGTGCCGTGGCTGGACGAACTGGCCGAACTCAGCAGTGCTGGCAACCCAGCGGAATCGTTCCCCCGAATGCAGGCGCTCTGGTTCCTCATCGCTGACGCGATCCGCCCGTTCCTCACGACCACGCCCGTGTCGCAGGTGCTGGCGCAGTCCGCCAAGGCTCGGCCCCGGCCGCTGCGCAACCGCCGTCTCGCCGCTCCGGTGCGGGTCGAGGCCTTGACAGTGCGCGACGCGCTGCGCCGCGACATCGCCCGCCGCTGGCTGCTGAGCGATCTGGCGGAGATGGTGCATCTGTCCCCGAAGCAGCTCGTGCGCGTGTTCTCCATCGCCTACGGCCAGACTCCCTGCGCGTATCTCGGGCGGCTGCGGGTGGAGGCGATGGCGCGGCTGCTGCGTGAGGAGAACCTGACTGTGGATGCCGCCGCGCATCGGGTGGGCTGGTCACGCAACCAGGCATCGGAGATGTTCGTCCGGCACGTCGGTGTCACGCCGGGCCGGTACCGCCTCTACGGACTCCCGAACACCATTGTGGGAAGCGGTGCGCACCTACCCGGTGAGACCCATCCGTCACGCCCCGAGAACAGGCACCGACCATGACCACGCGAAGCGCGCCACAGCAGGCCAAGCGGCGGCATCGCCGCGCCCTGCTGGTGGCTGGTCGCGCCGGTGACGGTCGTGCAAAATTTGCACCACCGTCACCCTCGGGCCGGTCGCGCAGGGTTCCGCCGATTCCACGGCACCGCGCCACCAGAGGCTTCGCCCGTCAGCACGTGGAGCACGGTGGCGGCAATTTGCCGGAACCGTGCCACCTGGACTTTCGTGCGTGGCGGGTGGTCAACGGGGCCGCAAATCTTGCGGCCCCGTTCAGCCTGAGCCTGCCGATGACGGTGGGAGAAAACTTCCCGCGCCGTGCGACCAGGCGTTGCACTCCGTCGGCCTGCGGTGACGGGGGTGCGACGCTGGCACCCCCGTGCCGCCTCCGGCTTCTTCCGGCATCCACGGGGGTGCAAAATGTGCACCCCCGTTCGAGTCGAGGACTAGGACTCGCGCCGGACAATGGGGGTGGAAAATTTCCGGCCCCGTCGCCACTCCTGACGGTGGTGGCAAATTGGCCCCACCGTGTGACCTGGGGTTTTACCGATCCGTGCTCCCTCGCGGTGCCGCCACGGTGACGGTGCCGTGAGGCGCTGACCTCGGTGGTTCACGGTGGTGCCGAATCGGCACGCCCGTGGGTAGCGTCACTGTGTGGCTCGTGCTGGCCGTTCTCCCTGTGGATAAGTCCACATATAGTACCTCAACTTCGCCCGAACTACTAGATGTTGTGGTCACTCGGTCGTACCTGACCTCCATGACGACTCGACAGCACACCACCACGACCGAACCACCCACGCCAGGCGATGCCTCCGAGCCGCTGGGGGCGCTCCTGGCGCGGCGTAGCCGGGAGGCGCAGGGTCTGCCGCCCGTGATCGCCGACCCTCGAATACGCCAGCGACTGCGCGGTTTGTGCGGGCTGCCGAGACCGTCCGAGGGGTCAGGCGTGCCAGATGAACTCGACTCTGCGGGCCAGTAGATCGTTGCGGTGCGCCCGCAACCTGGCCCGGTACGACTCTTTGGTGTCGCCTCGGCGCTTGGGCACGACGGCGGGCACGCCTGTGGGGTGGGCGTGGATGAGCACCGTGTCCAGCACCAGCCGCGTCGCCTCATGTTGCCAGGTCGCGCTCCTGCCCTCCCACTCGGACGCGACCGTGCTCACGTCAAGGCTCACGTCTACGACGGGGATGCGGGCCAGGCGCTGCTGGTAGTCGTGCTGCCGAGTACGGATGCGCTCGATGAGCCGGGTGCGCTGCCGCATCCAGGTGGCCCGGTCGATGATCCCGTCGTAGTGGTCGTCATCGAGGCGTTCCAGCGCTTCTCGGTCAGACTCCAGCCCCTCCGCCAAGGCTTCGCGTTCCCCGTCCGTCTCGGCGGTACGTGACGGCATCTGTTCCGGAGCCAACGCGATCCGCGAGAACACACTCAGCACCGCCTCCTCGATCAGGGCCGTGACCTCGCGGGCGTTGATGGAGCGGGAGCAGATCGAGCGCTGGTAGTTCACGCAGATGTACTGCGGGCCTTGCTTGCGCATCGCCGTACCGCAGTTCGCGCACCGAATCAGCCCGGAGAACGGGTGCACCCGCTTCACGGTGCCCGGCCAGGTCGTCCGCCGCGCCCGGCGTGCGTCGAGCACGTCCACGACCTCCTGCCACCGCTCCGCATCAAGGATCGCAGACCAGTTGCCCTCAGTCACCACCTCCGGCACCTCAGCACTCCTGCCATCCGGCAACGTGGGGCGATAGATGCGCACCCCTTTGGTCGCCGGGTTGCGCAGCACCTGAGCCAGCGCCTTTTCCGACCACTGCACACCGTTGCCGGTGCGCTCTCCGCGCTCGTTCCATGTCCGCGTGATGACATACAGGCTCTCACCCGCAAGCACGCGGTCGGCAGCCTCGCGGATCAGGGCGGCGTGCTCGGGGATCACGTACAGGGTGGAGTCGCCCATCCGGTAGCCGTAGGGGGCGCGGCCACCGTGCCACTTGCCGTCGATGGCCTGCTGCTTCGACGCCCTGGCGACACGGCGGGCGGTGTCCGCGCTGGACTTGTTCGCCATCGCCACCAGCACCCGCGCCATCGCGATATCCGAGTCGTTGTCTAAGCGCAGGCTCCCGGTGGTCGAAAGCACCCGGAACCCGTAGAGCACCTTGGCGTCGATCAGGTCTTCCAGATCGCGGGGGTCGCGCACGGCGCGGTCGAGGTCGTAGGCGATCATCGCCTCCGCACCGCGACGAGCCAGGAACGACAGCAGGGCACGGAACCTGGGGCGGACGACGCGGCGGACTTTCTCCCCGGTGGGGAGAGTGATGGTGCGCTGCTTGAACGCCGAGGTGTCGTTCTCTCTGAACACCTCCACCACTTCGTAGCCGAGGGATTCGGCGTAGGCGCGGCAGTCGGCCTCCTGTCGCTCCACCCCTTTCTCCAAGCCCTCGGGGTCGTCACTGATACGGACGTACAGCACCGCCCGCGTCGGCTGAGCGGCAGTGCTCGGGCTGGCGGCTGGTGTGGTCGTGCGGGTCGGGGTCGCGGGAGTCATCGCGGGTACCTCTTTCGTCTCTACAAGACGCAGGTACGTTTACAACCCCACGGCACCCCGTTCGGAGGGTCAGTCAATCGTCCAGCTCTCACTGTCCCTATCGCGCACCCACCGGATGCCGGGTCCTGCCGTGACGGGATCATCTTGCAGCCAGAACGTCGCATCCGGATCCCATCCCGCGATAACCGTGGCGAGGCCGTCATCCACAGGTAGGGCGCGTCCTGCGAGCTCGAGGTACGCCGCCGCGGTGAGATGTACGCCCTCGGCCTGACCCGCGATGGCGCTCCAGTCGGGGATGACCCAGCGGCTGTCGATGCCCGTGGTGCGATACCAGTCGTGACGGCGCGAGGCAGTCACCTCGATCGGATGCGCCCGGCATAGATCTACCCAATCCCCGGCAGTACGGATCTCGATGACCTGCTCGGGCGCGGACGACGGCGTGACCGTCGCTGCGTCCCAGCCGAAGTCGTCTTCGACCAGGTCGAATGCCTCGGGAATCCGCCCGGCTGTGGAGCGCCGTGAGACGACCGGCGCCGACCACCAGGGACCGGAGTAGGCCGCACTCGGGTCGCGCGGCCGATCGCGCTGCGATCGCTCTTCCTCGGCGCGGATCCCCATGGCCCACGTGTCGAGGTCTGGGCGTTCGGCGGGTGCCGGATATCCGGGGTTCTCCCAGTCGATGAGCCACTGATCGGGGCGGCTACTGGCGTACCACCAGCCGAGCTCCGACATCGTCGAGACGTGCAGTGCGAGCGGCCAGAGGACCGCTCGCACGTCGGGATGGGCGGCGAGCACATCCTCACCGTCGGGATCCTGCCAGTACCGCGCCGCGCCGACTGCGGCGGAGAACGCCGCGTGCACGATGCCCTCCGCCAGCGCCTCCGCGTGAAGGCAGTCGATCGCTGAGACAAGGACCGGGATAGACGGCGTCGGGCCCGGGTGCGCATCGCCGACACCGTGGCCGAATTGCGCGGTCATGCTGATCCTCGAAGTGCCGGCGTCCGGGTCGAGCTCGAACCCTAGGCGCGAGATCAATGATCCCGCCTCCGAGGACAGCGACCGGGCCAGCTCCAGGCAGAGTCTCCGCCCGCGCGGTCCGTCGAGCATGCGCCCAGCCTCCCCCTGCTCCATGCCTCCAGTATCTCAGGTGGCCGAGATCGGGTACCTGACGCGCTGCAGCAGCTGGCTTGTGGCACCTGATCGCTGAGGGATAACGGCCGGGGCCCTCGCGCCGGTGTAGCCTGGCACCACTGGAAGTAAAAACGTGCGTCACGCCGGAGGCGATGATCCTCGACGGGCGCACGAGCACACGCGGAACGAACGGGCCGTCACTTCTTCATTGAGAAGGAGTGACCGTTGATTCGTCGTTCGAGCTACCAGTCCGGGGCTGAGCAAACGCCTCAATCGCTGAAGGAAGCATGGATCGCCCTGGCTGGGTTGTCGGCCGTGTTCCTGTTCGAGATGCTCGACAATTCGATCCTCAACGTCGCCCTGCCCACCATCGGGCGGGAACTGCAGGCCTCGGCCACTGCCCTGCAATGGGTGACTGGCGTGTACTCCGTGGTGTTCGGCGGGCTGATGCTCGCGCTCAGCGCCGTCGCGGATCGGTTCGGACGACGCAATGTCATGCTGCTCGGACTCGTGCTGCTCGGATTGACGAGTCTCGCTACCGCTTTCGTGACGACGGCCGGACAACTCATCGCCGTTCGGGCGGCGATGGGCGTGGCAGCCGCCATGACCACTCCCGGTTCACTCGCCCTGGCGTTCCGACTCTTCGCCGACGATCGCCTCCGGGTCCGGGCGATGCCGGTGATCTCCACCGTGGGTCTCGTGGGGCTCGCTGTCGGCCCGATCGCAGGTGGCTTCGTCCTCGCCGTCGCACCGTGGCAGAGCCTCCTGCTGGTGAACGTGCCGATCGCCGCCGTCGCTTTCGCTGCCATCCGCATCGGCATCCCGGCCGACCGCCTGGATGAACTCCATCGCGATCCCGTCGACATCTGGGGAGCTGTGCTGGGAACGGCGGCCATCGCCTCCGCATTGATCGCTCCCGCCCTCTTCGTCGAAGCAGGCGCGGGGACCTGGTTCCCCTGGGCCTCCGTCGCTGTGACGATCGCCTTCGCAGCGGCATTCGCCTGGCGCGAGCACTCGTTCAGGTGTCCCCTCCTGGACCTGAGGCTGATCGCGAGCCCGCTCGTCTCCAGCGGGCTGGCGTTCAAGGCCTCCGCCAACCTCGCCGTTGCCGGCCTCGGCTACCTCGTCGCGCTTCAGCTGCAGCTCGACTGGGGCTGGACGCCCGCCCAGGCAGCCCTGGGCATGCTTCCGCAGGTCATCGTGCTCGTCGCCGGCGGAGCCCTCATCGGGGTCCTCGTCGGCAAGCTCGGACTCAATCGAGCGGCCTGGCTCAGCGCCTCTGCCGTCGTCGTCGGGCTGGCGGTATACGCACTGCTGGGACGATTCGGATACGTCTGGATCGCTTTCTCGCTCGCTCTCGTGGCGGCGGGGATGCGCGTTGTCGGTGTCGTCGCCGGGACCAACGTCATGTGAGGCGTTCCCGCCGACCGGACCACCGTCTGATTCCGTCGAGCTCACCTGACACCGTTTGTCGGTCTCGTTCGACACCATGCCTGGCGGCGACAAGATAGATGTCGATGAGCGGTGACACCACTGGTGGCTGGGGGTCGACCAGGAAGTCCAACGGGCGCAGCTCGGGCTTGACGCGTAGGCTTTCTCCTACGTAAAGTGTGGGCATGGCTATCAACACCGTGAAGACCGTGACCGTGTTCGTCTCCGACCAGGACCGCGCCCGCGACTTCTACGTCGACGCGCTCGGGCTGGAGGTGACGGCCGACCAGACCTTCGGCGAGAACCGTTGGCTTGAGGTCGGTGCCCAGAGCGGCACCACCCTGGTGCTGCACAAGCCGTTCCCCGGGATGAGCGCTGGCGGCGGGCAGGGCATTCTGTTCGCCAGCTCAGACCTGGACGCCGATGTCGAACGGTTGCAGGAAGCTGGTGTGGTCGTCGACGGTCCGAACGAGATGCCGTGGGGTCGGCAGGCCACCTTCTCGGACCCTGACGGCAACGGCTACATCCTGCAGGGCTGAGGTCGTCCAGTTTGCCTCGACGTCTCAAGAACGGCCCGCTGGACGAGGTGTTCGGCGCGCTCGCCAACCCCACTCGTCGGGACATCCTCGACGCGCTCCTCGGCGGTGACCACACCGCCGGGGAACTCGCCGGGAAGTTCGACATGGCTCGTCCGAGCGTCTCCGAACACCTCCGTGCATTGCGCGAGTCCGGACTCGTGGAGGAGCGCCAGGAGGGTCGTCACCGCTACTACCGCGTCACGGGCGAGCCGATGGTCGAGCTGATCGACTGGCTCACTCCCTACGAGCGCTTCTGGCGCAACCGGATGACCGCGCTCGGCGGTGTTCTCGACGAAATGGACGACGATGACCACGCATGAAGACCTGACCCGGATCGAAGTCGACCAGTACTTCCCGCACACGCCCTCTAAACTGTGGCGGGCCCTGACGACGCCGGAGCTGATGGCGCAGTGGCTCATGCCCAACGATTTCGAACCCGTCGTGGGTCACCGGTTCACCTTCTGGGCACGCCCCGTCGCGCAGACCGGATTCTCCGGACGGATCACGTGTGAGGTGCTCGACCTGCTGCCCCAGAAGATGCTTCGGATCAGCTGGGCAGACGCCCAACAGCCCGACTGGATGGCGACCACCGTCACCTGGACGCTGCAGCCCGAAGGGAAGGGCACCCGCCTGTTCCTCGAACACGCCGGCTTCGACCCCGACGACCCCACACAGCAACTCGCCCGGAAGTTCATGAACGGCGGCTGGCGCAGCCACGTCCTGCGCCGAATGAGCGAACTGCTCCAGCACCTCCACTGATCCACTTGACCCATCATCCTGCCCGTCCTCTGGGGGCAGAACCGAATCCACCAACTGTGGCTGGCACCGCCAGCGACAACACGACGAAAGGCCATGTCATGGCGCGCACGATCGCGGAGAAACTTCAGATCAAGCCCGGCACCGAGCTGCTGCTCGGCCCCTCCTCGCCCGACCAGCGAGCACTGCTCGATCCCCTCCCTGAACACGTCACCGTCGTCGACGGGATCGACCGCGACACCACCGGGGTCGCGGTGATGTTTGCCCAAAGCCGTGACGAACTGGAAACGCTGCTCGACGATGTGTTCCCGCTGCTGTCGACGCCGAAGGCCGTTTGGATCGGATACCCGAAGGGCAACAAGGCCGACATCAATCGCGACAGCATCTGGAAGCGCGCCGAGGAATCAGGCTGGACCCTCAACGGCAATATCTCGCTCTCCGACACCTGGTCGTCGGTCCGTCTCAAGCCCGCGAACTGACCGCGGGTACGCGAGCGGCGACATGACGACAGGACAGTCAACTCAGACTCCGAACACCGACGTCGCGGTCCAGGCGCTCGGCCTGCAGATCGAGTACCCGGAGCGCACCGTGATGAGGGACCTGAATCTGAGCGCTCCCGCGGGACGGGTCACAGCGGTCCTGGGACGCAACGGCGCTGGGAAAACCACCCTGGTGCGAGCAATCGCGACCCTCCAGCCCTACCGGGCCGGATCGCTCCGCGTTCTCGGGCACGAGGTGAAGGACGAAGCCCAGACGGTTCGGGGGATTGTCGGCCTGGCGGGACAGCACGCCGCCGTTGTCGCCGAGCTGACTGGCGTCGAGAACCTACGCATGGTTGCCCGCCTCTACGGTCTCTCACCGCGCGAGGCCCGCCAGGCCGCTGCAGGGGTGATCGACGGGTTCGCGTTGAGCGAGTTCGTCGACCGACGCGTTTCCACCTACTCCGGCGGTCAACGCCGCCGCCTCGACCTGGCCGCGACATTCGTGAACAGGCCATCGCTGTTGCTGCTCGACGAGCCGACCACCGGGCTGGACCCCCACAGCCGCAACAGCCTCTGGGAGACCATCCGATCCCTACCTCTGAACGGCACATCGGTGCTGCTGACCACCCAGTACTTGGAGGAGGCACAGCGTCTCGCTGACGAAGTGGTAATCATCGACGAGGGCCGCGTCATCCAGGCCGGAACTCCGAACCAACTTCGTCGCACGATGGCCAGCACCACGCTGAGTCTTGTCACCCACGCACCGCTGTCCAGCGACCAGGCCAAGGCGCTGGCGGAACGGCTGCGCGGCGAGATCCGCGACCTCGGAGACAACGAGCTGACGGTGACCGGCCAATTCGACCTCGACGCCGCGCATCGCGCGGTGACCGAGCAGGGGATCCTCGACATCACCGAGTTCTCCGTGTCGCCGCCGACGCTCGACGACGTCTTCCTCTCCATGACCGGAAGCGAGGCAAGCCCATGATCGCCACTATCCACACGACAGTGACCCCGATTCCGTCAGCGGGCCTAGCTGCCACCAGCGCCACGATCGGGTCGAAGACTCTGAAGGTGTTCCTTCGCGACCCGCAGGCCGTGTTCCCCACCCTGTTGCAGGGCGTTCTCTTCCTGCTCGTGTTCCGCTACGTCTTCGCCGGCGCAATCGATTCCGCTCCGCTGACATACGTCGACTACATGACGCCCGGCATCATCACCACCACACTGCTGTTCGGATCGTCCCAGGCCGCGGTCACCGTCGCCAAGGAACGCTCCGCCGGGTTCTCCGACCGCGTCCTGTCAATGCCGGTGGCTCGCGCCGGGATCACACTGGGACGGCTCGCCGCCCAGTCGACGATCGTGGTGGCCGCAGCACTCACCACCCTCCTCGCGGCCTTCGTCACCGGCTTCAGACCCCACGCAGGCGTATGCGAACTCGTCTTGGCGTTGGCGATGCTGGTGCTCTATTCGGTTGCGTTCGCCGCGCTGTTCCTCGCGCTCGGGTCAGCGGCCTCCAGCCCGGAGGCCGCCCAGGGGCTGGCGTTCATCGCGATTCCGCTCACCTTCATCTCCAGCGCGATCGTCCCCACCGCGTCGATGCCAGGCTGGCTGGCAGCGGTCGCCGACTTCCAGCCGCTCACTCCGATGATCGACGCACTGCGTGGCCTCACCCAGTCCGACCTGATCGGCGTCGACCAAACCTCGCTGATGGCCGCCCTCGCTTGGTCGGCCGGGATCCTGCTGGTTTCGGTGATCATGGCGGTCCGTCTCGCGTCGCGGACCAAGGCGCTCAACTAACCGCAACCCCCTGCGGACACCGACGTCATGGCGCGTGAAGCACGAACGTCCCGTGTCGACCTCTATGCAGCAATTCGACGTGATGCCAAGGAGGGCCTGTCGAAACGGGCACTGCAACGCAAGCACGGAGTCGGGTACCGCACAGTAGCGGCAGCCTTGGCCTCGGCATGGCCCAAGGAGCCCAAGCCGCCACCGAAGAGGGGGTCGCGGCTCGACCCCTACCGGTCAGTGATCGACGGCTGGCTCCGCGATGACCTGGACGCGCCGAGGAAGCAGCGACATACCGCAAAGCGCATCTTCGACCGGCTCCTCGACGAGCACGACGCCATTGGAGTGGTGTCGTACGGGATGGTGCGTGACTACGTCGCGACCCGTCGCCGCGAGATCCGTATCGAAACCGGGCGGGAGCCCGTCACCACGTTCATCCCGCAGACCCACCTGCCCGGCCGCGAGGGCGAGGTTGACTTCGGCGAGGTCGTCGTACGGCTGCGCGGAAAGCTGGTGACCTGCACGCTGTTCAGCCTGCGACTGTCCTACTCTGGGAAGGCCGTCCACAGGATCAGCGCCTCGGCCGGGCAGGAGGCGTTCTTCGAAGGCCACGTACACGCCTTCCGTGTCCTGGGCGGGGTGCCGACCGGGAAGATCCGTTACGACAACCTGAAGGCCGCCGTCGCGTCCGTGATCGGGTTCTCCCGTCAGCGGGTCGAGGCGGATCGGTGGACCGCGTTCCGCTCCCACTACGGGATCGAGGCGTTCTACTGCCAGCCAGGGATCACCGGCGCGCACGAGAAGGGCGGCGTCGAGGGCGACATCGGCTGGTTTCGCCGCAACCACCTCGTCCCCATCCCAGAAGCCGACTCCATCGAGCAGCTCAACGCCATGCTCGACGCCTGGGACCGCAGCGACGAGCAACGCAGGATCGCCTCACGCGCGCACACCATCGGCGAGCACTTCGCAGCCGAGCAACCACTCCTCGCTGCGCTCCCGACCGAGCCGTTCGAGACCGGCCGATGGTTCACCCCGCGGGTCGACAGGTTCGCTCAGGTGAGCGTCCGGATGAACAAGTACTCCGCGCCAGCCCGCTACGTCGGTCGCCAAATCAGGGTCCTGCTACATGCCAGCGAGCTGGTCGTCTACGACGGCCACAAGGAGGTGGCGCGCCACGAGCGGCTGATGACCAAGGGCGGTGTCCAGCTCGACCTGGACCACTACCTCGAGGTCCTCCTCCGCAAACCCGGAGCGCTCCCCGGAGCCACCGCCCTCGAGCAAGCCCGGAAGACCGGCCGGTTCACCCCAATACATGACGAGTGGTGGGCCGCGGCCTGCAAGACCCATGGCGATGCCGAGGGCACCCGCGCCCTGATCGAGGTCCTGCTCCTGCACCGACACCTCGCGCACGAGCATGTCGTCGCCGGGCTAACCGCCGCCCTGCGAGCCGGTGGGCACACAGCCGACGTCGTCGCGCTCGAAGCGCGTAAGGCCGAAGACCAAACCCGCGACAACAGCGGCGCGCCCGACTCCGCGGTCTCCCCTCGAAGCGACCCCACCGTGATCGCCTCGCTCACCGAACGGCGACTACGCAAGCCCTTGCCCGTCGATACCCGCCCGCCGCCGACCGTCGACCAGTACGACCAGCTGCTACGACGCCGATCTCGCGCCCAGGAATGAAGGAGCCCCCATGACCCGCCGCCGAGGCATGACTGAAGAAGCCGCCGATGCTTCCATCGACCAGGCGTGCCGCATGCTGCGGCTGCCGACCATCCGACAAGGCTTTGCCGACGGCGCAGACCGGGCGGCGGCCGAGCAGATGTCCTACCGCGGGTTCCTCGCAGAGCACCTCCTGGCCGAGTGCGACGACCGGGCTCTCCGCCGCTCCGAGCGACGGATCAAGGCCGCGAAGTTCCCCCGAGAGAAGTCCCTGCGGGCCTTTGAGTTCGACGCCAACCCCAACATCGACCCCGCCACCATCCACACCCTCGCCAAGTGCGACTGGGTCAAGAAGGGCCAACCCCTGTGCCTCATCGGCGACTCCGGTACCGGCAAGTCCCACCTGCTCATCGCACTCGGCACCGAGGCCGCCATGGCCGGCTATCGGGTCAAGTACACCCTCGCCACGAAGCTCGCCAACGAGCTCGTCGAGGCCGCCGACGAGCAGACCCTGTCGAAAACAATCGCCCGCTACGGACGCGTCGACCTGCTATGCGTCGACGAGCTCGGCTACATGCAGCTCGACCGACGAGGTGCCGAACTATTGTTCCAGGTCCTCACCGAACGCGAGGAGAAGGCATCTGTCGCGATCGCGTCCAACGAGTCCTTCTCCGGGTGGACCAAGACGTTCACCGAACCGCGGCTCTGCGCCGCCATCGTCGACCGCCTCACCTTCGGCGGCACCATCATCGAAACCGGGACAGACTCCTACCGACTCGCCCACACCAACCGGCGACTCGCCCAGCAGTAACACGGGTCGCGAAGTGGTGTCGAACGAAGCCGACACTCCTACCCCATTCGGTGCCCAGGTGGTGTCGAGCGAGACCGACAAACGGTGTCAGGCGAAACCGTCATAGCCAACCGTCGGAGCGGCGCTGGCCGATACTGCGGGGGAGTTCGCAACTGCCGTGGGTATCGCACTCAGCGGCACCTTCCTGGCCGCCATCTTCACGGGCCATCTCACGTCCGCGGTATGGACGGCCGATCAGACCGCCGAATTCCGGCTCGCGGTCACCTGGGGCGGAATCGCGCTGACAGCGCTTGCGGCGGGACTCGTCGCTTTCGGCATGTTCCGGGCCCGGGCGCAGAACGAGCCGCACTCTGAAACGGCCTGAGCGTCGGTTACCTCGGGGGTAGCTCGGCAAACGATGCCCTCACGCGGTCGTCGTGGTTCCAGCCTCCGTGACCAATCGGTCTCTATGGCGATGAATCATGGAGTCTTGCGGAAAGCGTTGATATTGGTGTGGAAGACTCCTAGCAGCACCATGATTCCCCCGATGCCCTGCGCGAGCGTAAGGGATTGGCCGAGGGTGACCGAGATCAGCACGGTGAACACGGTGATCAGGTTGAGGAAGACACCGGCGCGCGCGGGCGGGATCTTCGTCAGAGCGATATTCCAGAGGACGAACGATGCGACCGACGGGAAGAGTCCGATGAAGATCAGCGACCAGACAAGGCCCGGATCAGCGGGGATGTGCGGGCCATGGGTGACAAGCACGAACGGAGCCGTGCTGATGACGACGGTGAGGCACTGCACGGCGGTTGCGGTAACCGGCGGGAGGCCAGTCTTTCGCCGGCCGATGATCGTGTAAATCGTCCAAGTCGTGATCGCGGCGACCATGAGTACGTCACCGCTGCCGAAGCCGTGCGCGATGAGCGTGGCGGGTTGTCCGTTGCTGAGTATCCAGAGCACCCCGGCCAGGGCGCCGGCGATGCCGCCGATTGCGATAGGAGTGAGTCGCTGCCGGAGGAAGATCGCGGCGGCAATGCTGATGAGCGCAGGATTGAAGGCGTTGATGAGCGACGCATTGACCGGCGTGGTGTGTTCCAGCGCGGAGTACAGCAGGAAGTTGTAGGCCAGCGGTCCGAAGAGCGCGGGCAGGATCATATGCGGCCAGGCGCGGAGCACGGATCGCCAGTCCGGGCGTTCGAGGAAGTGCGCGAGCAGCAGCAGCGGCACGAGCGCGATCGCCCAGCGAAGGGCAGTCAGATCCAGCGGTGAGATGGCGGCGACAGCCGCCCCTCCGATGACATAGTTACCTGCCCAGAACAGGGTCGCCGCCAGCAGCGCGAGCACGCCGAAAAGCGTGCCGTGCCGAACGTCGGTGTCGGTCATCGGGCCGATGCTCCCAATGCGGTCACGTCAGTGTTAGAGCCGCACACGACATGGGCAGGCGTGATCATGCGAGGGTCCTTTCGTTATCGGCAACAGAGACACCCTAGTGCGCTGAATGCGCCGTCCGGGTAAGACGCCCGAGCAGGTCAGACCCGGCTTCGACGCGAACCCGGAGAGACCAGCGGGAGAAATGTTCGATTCCGGGAACGAGAATCGGTGTCCCCTCTGCCGGTTGTCTCCATACTTGAAAAGTATGGAGATCACTCCCGATACTGCTTTTGCGGCCGCGCAGATCATCGCAGTGCTGCTCGTCGCCACCATGCTCGATCCTTGGGCGAAGAACAGCGCCCGTGCCGGAAAGCACGGAGCCTCCCGGTGGAGGCGGATCGGGGCGATGGTCACGTATTTCGCAAAGGTCATCACCGTCATCGTCCTGCTGTTCGACATGCAGATCGTGCTTTTCGCCAGCGAATGGCACGGCACACGCGGAATGCTGCTGGCTCTGGGGAACTACTTCGCGGTGGTGGCGTGCGCACTGTCCATCCTGCTCGCCGTCCTCGCCCATATCGGTGCATTCGAGGAATCAGCGGAATAGCCGTGGAGGCAGGAGCACGAGGACGCCGGTCGGTGCTGGCCGCTGGAAGGCGCCACTCGGCCGCCGTGCGCCGTGACGGCACGGTGGCGGCGGTTGGCGACGGCCGTGCCGGTGAATGCGATGTCGATCATTGGACGGATGTCCTCGCCGTTGCGGCCGGCAACGTCCACACCGCGACGAACACCGGCAGATCGCACACCGTCGGCTTACGGTCGGACGGCACGGTTCTGGCCACCGGATGGAACGGCGATCACCAGTGCGACGTCGGAGCATGGCACGACGTCACGGCTGTGGCAGCGGGCTGGCGACGAACACTCGGCCTGCTCGCCAACGGCTCCGTGCTTGCAACCGGGCGTATTACCGAAGGTGCCTGCGATGTCCAGGACTGGAGGGAGATCGTGGCAATATCCTGCGGCGACTGGCACTCCGTCGGCTTGCGTGGCGACGGCACAGCGTTGGCGGTCGGAAACAACCGCCGAGGACAAAGCGCCCTCGAGAGCTGGCACGGCCTGACCGCGATCGCCGCCGGTGCTGTGCACACCGTCGGGCTGAGATCCGATGGACGGGTCATCGCCACCGGCGCCTGGTCCAGCAGAGCGACCGGGGTCGATCAGTGGCGGGACGTGGTGGCTTTGGACGCCGGCAGCTACCACACCGTAGCCGTCCAGGCATCAGGCCGGGTGCTGGCAGCGGGCGACAACAGCCACGGACAGTGCGACGTCGAAGCGTGGACGGATATCGTCGCGGTGGCTGCGGGATCCGCCCACACCCTCGGGTTGCGCGCTGACGGCACCGTCGTGAGCACCGGGAACAGCGCCGACGGCAGACGAGACGTCGCATCCTGGTCGGGACTCCGCCGACCCGGCACAGATCACCCCGGATCGGACTGAGCACCAGGAAACCGGCCGCTCCGGATACAGCCTCGTCCGCCTCCCGCGGACCTTCTCCCGGCTGTCGGTCCCGTATGGGATTCTTGGACCATGCCACCACGCAAGCGCCCCGCTCCCGCCGACCCCGGAACCAGCTGGCGCGAGGTCGAGCCCTCGCCGCTGATCCTGCTCACCGGCAAGGAGAGCTACCTGGCCGCCCGTGCGGTCGACCGGATCCGGCGCCTGGTCAAGGAAGCGAACGGGGGAGTCGAGTTCACCCGGATCGACGCTGCGACCTACGGCGCGGGCCAGCTCGGCGTGGTGGCCAGCCCTTCGCTCTTCGACGATGCCAAGGTCATCGTGGTCGAGGACCTGGCGCAGATGAACGAAGACCTGCTCGCGGACGCGCTGGCCTACGTCCAGCAGCCGGACCCCGACGTCGTCGTGGTCTTCTCCCACAGCGGGGGGACCCGCGGCAAGAAACTGCTGGACGCCTTGAAGGCCGCGGCCGTGGTGGTCGACTGCTCGCCCCTCAAGAACGACCGGGACAAAGTGGATTTCGTCCGGCACGAGTTCCGCGTCCACGGGCGCGGCATCGATCCCGACGCCGCCCGAGCCCTGACGGAGGCCGTCGGCACCTCGACGGCGGAACTGGCCTCCGCCTGCGCCCAGCTCCTGTCCGACGGACCCGAGCACATCACCTATGACGAGGTGGAGACCTACTACGGCGGCAGGGTGGAAGCCACCGCCTTCAAGGTCGCCGATGCCGCCCTGGCGGGGCGGCCGGAAGCCGCTCTCAAACTGTGGCGCCATGCGCTCGACACGGGCACCGACCCCGTGCCCATGGTGGCGGCCCTGGCGGCCAAGGTGCGTCTGACGGCCGCCGTCCACGGCGCACGCGGGTCCGCTCATCAGCTCGCGGGGCAGGTGGGTGGCGCGCCCTGGCAGATCGAACGCGCGCAGAAGGAGGCCCGCCGTTTCGACCAGGCCGACCTGGTGGCCGCTCTGCGCGCCCTGGCGGATGCCGATGCCCAGGTCAAGGGGGAGTCTCGGGATGCCGCCTACGCCGTGGAGCGGGCCATCACCACGATCGCGCTCTCTGGCAGGCGCGCGATCTAAGCGCCTGAGTACAGCGCCTGAGTACCGGGCCTGAGTACTGGGCCTGAGTGCTGGGACAGCCCCGGCCGAATGTGCACCGGATATACGTCAGGGCCGCGCATCCCTGCGGATGCGCGGCCCTGACGTACGAGTCAGCTGGTGACTCAGGCCATGTCGTTGACCCGGGCAGCCAGACCGGACTTCTTGTTGGCGGCGTTGTTCTTGTGCAGAACGCCCTTGGTCACGGCCTTGTCGTACTTGCGGGAGACCTCGCGCAGCGCGGTGGCAGCCGCATCCTTGTCGCCGGCGGCGATCGCGGAGTCGAGGCGACGCACGTAGGTCTTCAGCTCGGACTTGTAGGCGTTGTTGCGCAGACGAGCCTTCTCGTTGGTCAGAATGCGCTTCTTCTGGGACTTGATATTTGCCACAGATACTCCTTTGACGTGAGCGTTGATCGGTCAGTGAGGGCAAACGGACGGTTTCGCCGACTGAGACGTGAGAGTGGGGATGCTCGCTGGCGCCCTATCCGCAGTGCCCGGCGATCAGCGCGGACACACAGCGAAAAAGCTTAGCAGAAACCTGCTCTCGCGGGTGCTCAGCGCCGGTCGAGTCGTGCGAGCACTGCGTTAAATCGATCACGCTCAAGGACAGCGCCCTCCCGCCGTACGTCTCGTTCCCGGACCTGCACCACCCGGTCCACTCGCACCTCGGACGGGCGACGACGCGAGTCCCAGTCGCCCGTGCCGATGTCCACGTAGGCGTCATCGTGCGCGTCGGCGTTGGCGTGGTCCTTGGAGGTCAGCATCAAGGCCAGGAGATAGGCGCCGTTGCGTCCGACGATGAGCACCGGGCGGTCCTTCCCCCGCGAGTGGTCCTCCTGGTACGGCACCCAGGTCCACACGATCTCCCCGGGATCGGCCCTGCCGTCGGGGTGGGGATCGTAGACGGCGTCCACGGGTCCCGTGTAGTCCCCGGGGTAGGCCTGGGCCGGCGTGGAGCCTGCGGACGGGGTGCTCGACGGTGAGCCGGCGGGTTCGGCCGTGGTGCTGGTCGCCGTCGGACGGCCTCCACCAGGGGCCTTCCCTCGCGGGTTCCGGCCGGCGGTTCGTACTTGCTGCTTCTTGGCTTGCCGGTAGGCCGAGAAGGCCGCGCGGAACAGCCGGGTGAAGTTGGCGTTCATGCCGTTCATTCAATCATCGCCCGGCTCGGGGGCATGGGATGCTCCCCGCTCCGCCCGATTATGATCGGGGGATGACCGACTCGCGTGAGCCCAGACCCGTGGCCGAGGTGCGTGACCAGGAGCCTCCTGCTGCCGGGGTGAGAGGGCAGCGCAAGCCGCGCGGTCGTGGTCATGATCTGATGCTGATCCTGCAGAACTTCACCATCGAATCGAGCCGGTACGCCGACACGGCCAGGAAGGCCTACGGGCTGGCGCACAGCGATGTCAACGCCTTGACCGAGGTGATGCAGGGCCAGCGACGGGGTGCTCCCCTGAGGGCCGGGGACGTGGCCCGTCGCCTGGTGATCAGCGCGTCCGCGGCCACCGCGGTGATCGATCGCCTGGCCAACCGGGGACATCTGGAGCGGCAATCGGACACCGGGGACCGCCGGGAGGTCCTCCTGGGCGCCACCCCCAGTGCGGCTGCCACGGGACGCGCCATGTTCACCCCCATGGTCGACGAGCTGCTGCGGGAGTTCGAATCCTGGGACGACGCCGAACTCGACGTGCTGCGCCGCAGGATCCCCGAGCTGACCGCCGCCATCCAGCGAGCCCAGCGGGTGACCCCTCCCGCCCCGGACCTGGGAGACGACGCGACCTGATCCGCAGCGGCCGGCCCGGCGAAGGCCGGGTGCCGTCCGGAGGCCGCTGCGGTTCCAATCCGTGTTGATATTTCGAATTCCGAAATAGTGTGATGCAATGGATTCCGTGACCACAGCCGCCTCTCCCACCACAGCGACGACAGACACGTCGACGTCGTATCCGGCGAACTCAGGGGGTCATCCCGCTCGCGGCGGACGTCCGCCCGATGCTCCGCTCATACCCGGCTATGCGGCCGATGCGGACCGCGCCCTCGATGGATTCCTCCGGGATGCGCAGAAGCGGGCCATCACGCTGTCACCGCGGTTCGCGCACCTGTGGGAGGAGATCGCCCGACTCACCGCCGGCGGCAAACGACTGCGGCCCGCTCTGGTGCAGATGACCGCGCGGGCCTACTCCGGGCAACGCGGCGCGGACGATGACGATCGCGCAAGCCCGGCTTTCCCGCCTTCTCCGTGGCAGGCCGTCGGCGCCGTGGGGGCGGCCTTCGAGCTGCTGCATACGGCTCTGATCATCCACGACGATGTCATCGACCGCGACGACGTCCGGCGGCATGAGCCCACCCTGCATGCCGCAGCGCAGTCCGAGGCGCTCGGAGCGGGGAGCCCGCCCGAGCGGGCCGAGCACCACGGGCGCAGCGTCGCGATCATCGCCGGCGACCTCGCCCTGGCAGGGGCTCACCGGCTCGTGGCCACGGCGGGGCTGCCGGCGGATGTGCTGGACCCCGTGCTGGCACTGCTCGACGAGGCCGTCTTCGCCTCCGCCGCGGGAGAGCTCCTGGACATCGAGAACGCCCTCGGAGTCGACGTTCCACCGGTGGGATCCGTGCTGTCGGCCACGCAGCTGAAGACCTCGGTGTACTCCTTCGAAGCTCCCCTGAAAGCGGGGGCGATCCTGATGGGCGCGCCGTCCGACCAGGTCCGGCAGCTGGGTGCCATCGGCCGTGGTCTGGGCCTGGCCTTCCAGCTGGCCGACGACCTCCTGGGTGTCTTCGGGTCCGGTGAGAGCACGGGGAAGTCGACCGACGGCGACCTCAGGGAGGGCAAGCACACGCTGCTGATCGCGGAGGCCGTGCGCTCCGGCGCCGGCCCCGAGCTGCTGGACCTCCTGAGGGGCGGTGATCCGTCCCCGGAGCAGCTGCAACGCGCCAGGAAGTTGCTGGAGTGCTCGGGAGCCAGGGCGGCGGTAGAAGCCCTGGCGCGTGAATCGGCGGATCAGGCCGTGGCCGTCGCCCGCGCAGCGGATCTGCCCGGCGAGCTGGTGGCCGAGCTGGAATCCACTGCGAAAACCGCGGTGGAGCGGATCCGATGACTCGCCGCATCCCCCGGAGGCACCGCGTGGAGCACAGGATAGAGCGCCGGAGGGAAGATCCCCTGCCGGGAGCGTCCTCCTCCGATTCCGCCTCGGCCGCACGGTACGACCGTGCTGCGAGGGTTTCCGCCGCCACGGTGATCCGGCAGTATTCGACCTCCTTCGGAATGGCCTGCACCCTGCTAGGACGCGAGGTCAGGACGCCGGTCCGCTGCATCTACGCACTGGTCAGGGTGGCCGACGAGATCGTCGACGGCGCCAGCGCGGGGGCCGGCGTGGATCCCGGTGCCGCCCGGCAGCTGCTGGACGACCTGGAACGGGAGACCCTGACGGCCGTGGCGAGCGGTTTCTCCACGAACCTCGTGGTCCATGCCTTCGCCCTGACCTGCCGCCAGGCCGGCATCGGCCCCGACCTCATCCGGCCGTTCTTCGCCTCCATGCGCGCGGACCTCGGCGATGGCGAGCATTGCGCGGATTCGCTGAAGACCTACGTCTACGGCTCGGCCGAGGTGGTCGGCCTGATGTGCCTCCGCGTCTTCCTGGCCGGACGGCCGGTCACCCCGGAGCAGGAGCAGGACTTCGAGCGCGGCGCCAGGCGCCTGGGCGCCGCCTTCCAGAAGGTCAACTTCCTCCGCGACCTCTCCGAGGACTACACCCGCCTGGGGCGGGCCTACCTGCCCGGGACGGTTCGCGGGCAGCTCACCGAGCACGCCAAGGCCGGGTTCCTGGACGAGATCGACGACGACCTCGCCGCCGCGCGCACCGTCATCGACGACCTCCCGTCATCGGCCCGGACCGCGGTGCTCGTGGCCCACGACCTGTTCGCCGAGCTCTCGCACCGGTTGCGGGCGGCCGAGGCCTCCCAGCTGCTCGTCACCCGGGTCCGGGTTCCGGACGGCCGCAAGGTCGCCATCGTGCTCAGGGCGACCACCGCCGGCACGTGGCGGACTCTGACCACGACCGGCGGCAGTCGGCTCCGCGATCCCCGGAATACCCGGGAGCTCCCGCGCCACCGGCGCACCCGCGGCCCGGGGGCCGGCGCATGACCGGCGATTCCCGCGAACGCCGCGCGAGCGCAGCGCCGTGCGGTGCCGGAGGAGAGCGGATCGTCGTCGTCGGCGCCGGTATCGCCGGACTGGCCGTGGCAGGCCTGCTGTCCCGGGACGGCCACCGCGTCACGGTCCTGGAACGCGGTGAGCGCTGCGGCGGACGAGCCGGGCGGTACGAGGTGGACGGCTTCCGGTTCGACACGGGTCCCTCCTGGTACCTCATGCCCGAGGTCTTCGAGCACTTCTTCCGGCTCATGGGCACCTCGACCGGGGAGGCGCTGCGGTTGGAGGCCCTGGATCCGGCCTACCGGGTCTTCGGCGAGAACTACGACGAGCCCTTGGAGATCCGTTCGGACCTGGAGGAGACCGTACGGGTCTTCGAGTCCGTGGAGCCAGGCGCGGGCAAGCGCATCCGGAGGTACCTGGCCTCTGCGGAGAGGACCTACCGGGTGGCAGCCCGGCACTTCCTCTACACGTCCTACGGGTCACCGGCCTCCTTCCTCCAGCTGCTCGACCGGGAGGTCCTGGCACACCTGCCGCAGCTGGCGTACCAGCTGCTGGGCTCCCTGCGGTGGCTGAACCACCGCACGGTCCGGGATACCCGGCTGCGCCAGATCCTGGGCTACCCCGCGGTCTTCCTGGCCACCCAGCCCCGTCGGGCCCCGGCGCTGTACCACCTCATGAGCTACCTGGACCTGGCCGACTCCGTGCAGTACCCCCAGGGCGGTTTCTCCACGATCATCGACGCCGTCGAGGACCTGGCGGCCGGACACGGCGCCCGGATCACACTGGGGGCCGAGGTCACCCGGATCACCACGGACGCCCCTTCCCCGGAAGAGCGCCGTGGTGGGCCTGCGGGGGCCCGGACCCGGCGACGGCGCCCGCGCGGCAGAGCCCGTGTCACGGGCGTGACCTGGCGGGACTCCTCCTCGGGGCGGGAGCACCACGAACCCGCCGACCGCGTGATCAGCGCGGCCGACCTGCACCACACCGAGACGCAGCTGCTGTCCAGGAGCCAGCAGACCTATCCGGAACGCTACTGGGCCCGCCGCCAGACCGGCCCGGGCGCGGTCCTCGTCCTGCTCGGCGTGCGCGGCGAGCTCCCGGAGCTGGCGCACCACAGCCTGATGTTCACCGAGGACTGGGATGAGAACTTCGCCGCGATCTTCGACCAGCCGGGGAGGATCCCCGACCCGGCCTCCATCTACGTCTGCCGGCCCTCGATGACGGATCCCACCGTGGCCCCTGAAGGCCACGAGAACCTGTTCGTCCTGGTCCCGGTCGCCGCCGACGTCGGCATCGGTCACGGAGGCGACGACGGCGGAGGGGCCGCGGGCGTCGAGGACGTCGCCGATCAGGCGATCCGGCAGATCTCCCGATGGGCAGGGATCCCCGACCTGGAGCAGAGGGTGGTGGTGCGCAGGACGATCGGGCCGGCGGACTTCGCGGCGGACTACAACGCATGGCGCGGCAACGTGCTGGGACCGGGGCACACCCTGCGGCAGTCGGCGTTCCTCCGGGGCCGGATGCGCAGCCGCACGATCGACGGCCTGCATTACTGCGGTTCGACCACCGTGCCGGGCATCGGTCTGCCCATGTGCCTGATCAGCGCGGAGAACGTCCTGAAGGACGTTCGGGGGGACACCTCCACGGGTCCGCTGCCCGAGTCGGGGGAGCGGCGGGGATGAGCTTCGCCTACCTGGCCGCGCTACTCGTGAGCCTGGCCGGCATGATCGTCTGGGACGTCCGGGAGAGACTGTTCTTCGCCCGGGATGCCGTGCGCGCCGCCGTGGTCCTGGCCGCGGGGGTGGCCTTCTTCCTGCTGTGGGACATCGCCGGGATCCTGACCGGCATCTTCCTCCACGCCCCCAGCCGGTTCGCCACGGGATGGATGCTGGGGCCGCACATGCCGGTGGAGGAGCCCGTGTTCCTGATCTTCCTCTGCTACCTGACCATGAACCTGGTGCTGTTCTTGGAGCGGGTGCTGCGCGGCGGCCTCCGGGCCGGCCGGCGCGGGAGCGGAGACGATCCGGCGGGGGAGGGGCGCCGATGACCTACCTCGAACTCATGCCGGCCTTCCTCGCCCTGGCCCTGGTGCCCGTGGCCCTGCTGGCCGGTACGCCTCGAGAGGCACCCCGCCGGCGCTGGGCGGCGATGGGCCTGGCCCTGGCGGTCCTGATCGTGCTGACCGTGATCTTCGATTCCCTCATGATCGCCGCCGGCTTCTTCTCTTACGGCGACGGCAGCCTGACCGGCATCACCCTGTGGCTGGCGCCGGTCGAGGACCTGGCCTACGTCCTGGCCGCCGTCGTCCTGCTCCCGGTCCTGTGGTGGGCCCTGGGGCACAGGGGTCATGTCTCCCGCTGCCTGCGGACCTGGCTCGCGACCTCCCGCCCGATCTCCTGGGTGAACACCGCCTACCCCTTCGCCACGGCCTACTGGCTGCTCACGCACTCGGTCGACGCGATCCTGATCGTGGGCTCGCTGTTCTTCCTGATCCCGTACAACCTCATGATGTACGGGATCAACGACGTCTTCGACTACGAATCCGATCTCCGCAACCCCCGCAAGGGCGGCGTGGAGGGGGCGCTCGCGGACCGCTCCGAGCACCGCGGGATCCTGGCCGCCGCAGTGCTCCTGCCCCTGCCCTTCGTGCTGTTCCTCTGGGCCGCCGGCAGTCCGGCCTCCGGCATCGTGCTCGCGGTGAGCCTCTTCGCGGTCCTGGCCTACAGCGTCAAGGGCCTGAGATTCAAGGAGATCCCGTTCCTCGACTCGGCCACCTCGGCCACGCACTTCGTCTCGCCCATGGTCTTCGCCTTCGCCGTGGCCGGGGCGCAGTGGACGGCGACCCTGACTGCCGTCACGGCGGCCTTCTTCCTGTGGGGCATGGCCTCGCAGGCCTTCGGCGCGGTGCAGGACATCCGGGCGGATCGCGCCGGCGGCCTGGCCTCGATCGGCACGGTGCTCGGCGCCCGCCGTACCGTCCTGGCCTCGGCGATCCTGTACGTCGTGGCCGGCCTGAGCCTCCTGCCGGCCCAGTGGCCCGTCCCCGTCGCGGCGCTGTTCGTACTGCCGTACCTGGCCAACCTCGTGCCGTTCCTGACGATCCGCGACGACGACTGCGAGCGCGCCAACACCGGCTGGAAGCGATTCCTGTGGATCAACTACCTCGTGGGTTTCGCGGTGACCATGCTCATGATCCGGTCCCTGCTGCCGGCCTGATCCCGCGCCACCTGCTCGTCCCCGGTGCGGATCATGAGAGACTGTGACACTGATCCGCCCGGGTGGGATGCACGTGCCCCGGCGTCGTCGCGGCCGCATGCCCGCCGACGACGGCCGGAAGGAGTCCGTCCACGCCCGGGAAGCCCCTGAACTGTAGTGAGAGGCCCGCCTTGTCCCCACAGGCCGTCGTTCCGCCGGTGCCGTCGCGCACCGACCCGTCGCTGCTGCGCAACTTCTGCATCATCGCGCACATCGACCACGGCAAGTCCACCCTGGCCGATCGTATGCTGCAGGCGACCGGAGTGGTGACCCCGCGGCAGATGAAGGCGCAGTACCTGGACCGGATGGACATCGAGCGCGAGCGCGGCATCACGATCAAGTCCCAGGCCGTGAGGATGCCGTGGCAGGTCGAGGGGACCGATTTCGCCTTGAACATGATCGACACCCCGGGGCACGTGGACTTCACCTACGAGGTCTCCCGGTCCCTGGCCGCCTGCGAGGGCGCGCTGCTGCTGGTCGATGCCGCCCAGGGGATCGAGGCGCAGACGCTCGCCAACCTGTATCTGGCGCTCGAGAACGACCTGGCCATCATCCCGGTGCTGAACAAGATCGACCTGCCGGCGGCTCAGCCGGAGAAGTACGCCGAGGAACTGGGCAACCTCATCGGCGAGGACCCGGACCGCGTGCTGCGGGTCTCCGGCAAGACCGGTGAGGGCGTCGAGGCCCTCCTGGACCGGATCGTCGCGGAGGTCCCCCCTCCCGTGGGTCAGGCCGATGGGCCGAGCCGGGCCATGATCTTCGATTCCGTCTTCGACACCTACCGCGGCGTGGTCACCTACGTCCGGGTGGTCGACGGTGCCCTGAAGCCGCGCGAGCGCATCCAGATGATGTCCACGGGTGCCGAGCACGAACTGCTGGAGATCGGCGTGATCTCCCCGGAGCCCAAGCCCTCCCAGGGCCTGGGCGTGGGCGAGGTGGGCTACCTGATCACCGGCGTGAAGGACGTCCGCCAGTCCCGCGTGGGCGACACGGTCACCGCCGCCAGCAAGGGTGCCACCGAGGAGCTCGGCGGCTACGAGGACCCCAAGCCCATGGTCTTCTCCGGCCTGTTCCCGATCGACGGCTCCGACTACCCGGCCCTGCGCGACGCCCTGGAGAAGCTGCAGCTCAACGACGCCGCCCTGGTCTGGGAGCCCGAGACCTCCTCGGCGCTGGGCTTCGGGTTCCGCTGCGGCTTCCTGGGGCTCCTGCACCTGGAGATCACCCGCGAGCGGCTGGAGCGCGAGTTCGACCTGGCGCTGATCTCCACGGCGCCGTCGGTGTCCTACGACGTCACCCTGGAGGACAACACGGAGACCGTGGTGACCAATCCGTCGGAGTTCCCCGAGGGGAGGATCAAGGAGATCCGCGAGCCGATGGTCTCCGCCACGGTCCTGGCGCCCTCGGAGTTCGTGGGCACGATCATGGAGCTGTGCCAGTCCAAACGCGGGCAGATGGGCGGGATGGACTACCTCTCCGAGGACCGGGTCGAGCTGCGCTACCGGCTGCCCCTGGCCGAGATCGTGCTGGACTTCTTCGACCAGCTCAAGTCCAGGACCAAGGGCTACGCCTCCCTGGACTGGAAGGCGGACGGAGACCAGGCCGCGGACCTGGTCAAGGTGGACCTGCTCCTCCAGGGAGAGCGCGTGGACGCCTTCTCCGCCATCACGCACAAGGACAAGGCCTACTCCTACGGCGTGATGATGGCGGGCAAGCTCAAGGACCTGATCCCGCGCCAGCAGTTCGAGGTGCCCATCCAGGCGGCCATCGGCTCGCGCATCATCGCCCGCGAGAACATCCGCGCGATGCGCAAGGATGTGCTCTCCAAGTGCTACGGCGGCGACATCTCCCGTAAGCGCAAGCTGCTCGAGAAGCAGAAGGAGGGCAAGAAGCGCATGAAGATGGTGGGCCGCGTGGAGGTGCCCCAGGAGGCCTTCGTGGCCGCGCTGTCCTCCGACGACTCGGCCGACAAGAAGAAGTAGCCTATGCCGGCACACGGATCCGCACCGGTGCGCGCCGTGGTCACCTCCCGTAAACGCCTTCCGGAGGACGCCTGGGGAGCCGTGCGCGGCGACGACGGCACCCTCGCGGTCTGGGTGGTCGACGGCGCCACTCCTCTGGACGCCCGCGACCCCGTGACGGCCAACGCCCAGGTCGCGCATTTCGCGTGGGCGCTGAGCCGTTTCCTGCAGTTCGGGCTGACGAAGGCTCTGCGGCAGGAGCCGTCGTCCGGCGGTCTCACGGGCGAGGAACTTTCCGCCGTGGTCGAGGAGGCCCGGAGGCGGGCGCAGCTCGGTTTCGGCGCACGGTTCGGGCGGGCGGCCTGCCCGACCGCCACCCTGTCGCTGGTGGTGCGTGCCGGCCAGGACCTCCTGGCGTGGAGGATCGGCGACTCACCGCTGTGGATCGAGACGGACGACGGCATCGTGACCGTCACGGACCCGCAGTACGAAGGCGGTGAGGAACGGGTGCTGCAGAGGTGGCGGGAGCTGCGGGCCGGAGGACTCTCCGCCGGGGCCGCCTACCGAGAGGTGCTCGACGGCCAGGCCGCGTCACGACGACGGCGCAACACGCCGGAGGGCCTGTGGATCCTCGGCGGCGACGAGCGGGCCGCAGCGCACGGGAGGCTCCGGCGCCTCCGGGAACCGGCGCCCGCGCGGGTGGCCGTGCTCTCCGACGGGCTGGAGCGCTGCGTGAGCCCGTTCCACCTGGTCACCCGGGAGCAGCTGTTCGACTCCCTGCACGCGGGGACGGCGCTGGACTCAGTCCGTCGCCTGCGTCATGCCGAAGCGGCGGACCCGGCCAGGACGCGGGTCCCCAGGCTGACCGCACATGACGACATCACGGGCGTGGCCGCCGTGCTGTGAACGCCGCCTGCGGGGCCTGGCACCAGAGGGCCCGTGCCGGAGAACCGGCAGCCCCCAGAACCAGGATCCCGGAGATCCGCAACGATCCGCCAGAACGACAGACCCAGGAGACGCCCCCTTGCCTTCCCTTCCCGACGGCGACCCCGCCCCGGCGGACGGGCTGCTGCCGCCCAGCGTGCTCGCCGGCGCAGAGGACCGTGCCCTGAGCCTCTACGTCCACGTCCCGTTCTGCTCGGTGCGGTGCGGATACTGCGACTTCAACACCTATACCGCCCTGGAGCTCGGCCCTGACGTCTCCCAGGAGGCCTACCACCTCGACGCCGAGCGGGAGGTTGGGTTCGCCGCTCGGGTGCTGGCCTCCTCCGGGCTGCCCCGGCGCCCCCTGCACACGGTCTTCTTCGGCGGCGGAACCCCCACCCGGCTGCCGGCCGCCCACCTCACCCGGATCCTCGCGGTCGCCCGGGAGGAGTTCGGGCTCGACGACGGCGCCGAGATCACCACCGAGGCGAACCCCGATTCCGTGACGGCGCAGGATCTGCAGGTGCTGGCGGACGGTGGGTTCACCAGGGTGTCCTTCGGCATGCAGTCCGCCGTCCCGCAAGTCCTCAAGACCCTGGACCGGACCCACGACCCCCGCAACGTCCCCAGGGCCGTGCAGTGGGCCAAGGACGCGGGTCTGTCCGTCAGCGTGGACCTCATCTACGGCACGCCGGGGGAGTCGCTGGCCGACTGGGAGCGATCCGTGACCGAGGCGATCTCCTATGCGCCCGACCATCTCAGCGCGTACTCCCTGATCGTGGAGGAGGGCACCAAGATGCACTCCCAGATGCGTCGCGGCGTGGTGGCGCCCATCGATCCCGACGACCAGGCGGAGAAGTACGAGCTGGCCGACGACCTGCTGGCCCGGGCGGGTTTCACCTGGTACGAGATCTCCAACTGGTCGCGTGCGGCCCAGGGCCGCACGGCCACCGAGAACCGCTCCGCCCACAACCTGGCCTACTGGCACAACCAGGACTGGTGGGGGATCGGCCCGGGTGCGCACAGCCACGTGGGCGGGGTGCGCTGGTGGAACCGGAAGCACCCCATGCCGTATACGACCGCCGTCAGGGCGGGGGAGTCACCGGCCGTGGGGCGGGAGACCCTGGACGATGACACCAGGCGATTCGAGCGCATCATGCTCGAGACGCGTATCGCCGACGGACTGTCGATCGGCGTGCTGGACAGCCAGGCCCGCCAGCAGATCGCGCCGCTGGTGGCCGAAGGACTGATCGACGGCCGGGAGGCCCTGGGCGGCCACGTGGTGCTCACCCTCACGGGGCGGCTCCTGGGCGATGCGGTGGTCCGCCGCCTCGTGACCTGAGCGCTCTACTGGACCAGCCGGCTGTAGCGTGCCGCTCTGCGCAGCGGCATGGCTCAGCCCTTGTCGTTCTCCGCGCCGGCCCCGTCCCGGGTGTCCCGGGCGCCGGAAACATTGACGATCTCCCCGGTGGCCGTCATGGGCCCGCTCGACGCGCGTGCGGCCTTGCGCTCGGCGCGCCGGCGGGTCAGGAGGTCGTAGAAGTAGGTGTTGTAGCGGTAGACGCACGGACGGCCCTTGTTCACGACGATGGCCCCGTGCAACGAGAACACGGCCAGGAACAGCCAGGCCGCCGCCGCCAGGAGGGCGAAGATCCAGCCCAGGTAGGGGATGAAGGCCAGCAGCAGGCACGCGATGATGACCAGGGTGGGCACGATCGTGAAGTTCGCCGCCTCCAGGGATTCCTGCTCCGTGAACCGCGCCCGCCCGCGGGACCACCGGTGGATCACCATGCTCGGCAGGCATCCGGCGATGCCCAGCATATGGCTCAGCGTGGCCAGCTGCTGGTCGTCGGAGACGCTGATCGGCCTGGGGCGGGCGGAGAGTCCCTCGAACGGGGTCTGCCGGTTGTCCCGGTCGTCGTCGTACTCCGGGTCGTACCCCGTATCGTGCTCGAGATCGGCCTCGCCGTCCTGCGGGGCGGGGTGGCCCGATGGACTCGGCTCGTCCTGGGAGGGGTCCTCATCGCCGGGTCGTCGGCTGCTGGTCGAAACGGCCACGGTATACCTTCGTGCTCAAGATCGCCGGCCGGCGATCATGCGGACTCCGCTGCGGCAGTGGTCCCGGGGAGCTCGCGCCGACCGATGCGGCGGCCATGCCGAGGGGAGAGCAGCGAAATGTTCAGGCCCGAGCTTACCCGCCGACCGGCCTCCGATGGCGCAGGCGGCGGCCGGCAGGCCGGGAACCGGCCCGCGGTTCAGCCGTGTGACGTCGCGATGTAACCCTGCGATGTGGTCCCGCGCGATGTCGCCACGATGCGACGGAACGACCCTGTGGCCCAGCTCAGGGGTCTGAGGCGGCGATGCCGCTCAGCGGCCGGCCTGGTCCGGAACCGTGACGAAGTCGATGAGCTCTTCCACCCTTCCCAGCAGCTGAGGCTCCAGGTGCGCATAGGAGTCCACGGTGGACAGGATGCGGCTCCAGGCGCGCCCGATGTCCTCCGGGGTGGAGTGCGGCCAGCCCAGGCCGCGGCAGATCCCCGTCTTCCAGTCCGTGGCGCGCGGCACGTGAGGCCAGGCGGGGATGCCCAGAGCGGAGGGCTTCACGGACTGCCAGATGTCGATGTAGGGATGTCCCAGGACCAGCACGTTGCCCGGTGCGGAGGCGACCTGCATGACCTGGGCCGCGATACGCGACTCCTTGGACCCCTCCACCAGATGGTCCACCAGGATGCCCAGGCGCCTGGACGGACCCGGCTCGAAGTCCCGGACGGCTGCCGGGAGGTCGTCCACGCCGTGCAGCGGCTCCACCACGATGCCCTCGACCGCGAGGTCGTGACCCCAGACCTTGGCCACCAGCTCGGCGTCGTGCTTGCCCTCCACCCAGATCCGCGAGGCCAGGGCGGTCCGGGCCCGGAAGCCCTCGACCTCGACGGACCCGGAGCGGGTGCGGCGCGGCTTGGCGGGCGCGGCCCTGCGCTGCGGTTCTGCGGCGATCACGGGCTGTCCCTCGTGGAGGAAGCCCGGTCCCAGGGGAAAGGCGCGGATCTTGCCCCGGCGGTCCTCGAGGCTCATGACCCGCATGCCCCCGATGGTCTCCAGGGAGACCACGGCGCCCACCCAGCCCGTGGAGACCTCCTCCAGGACCATGCCACGGGCGACGGGAAGCGGCCGGGCCTGGGGCCCCCTGCGCTGGGCGGCGAGGTCCTCGAGGCTGCGCGGGCCCCATGACGGATCGGACAAGGACGCCTCCTGGGGAAGAGCTGGGGAAGTGATCGGGAAGAGATCGGAAGGGACACGACGGAAGCCGCCGGCGTCGCTCGGTCCGTGCCCCGGCGAGACGGCCGGGCACGAGAATCAGCCGCGAGCGTAGCAAGTCACCGGCATCGCGACCGCGAGGGACGCGGAGCGTTAGACTCATTGGCACTGTCGACCCTAGAGTGCCAATGTATTCATGAGCGCGTGTCATCGGCACGTCGCCATGAGCGCACCCGCGATGCCTTCCTAAGGAGAGGACCGGCTTGGATCATCCACGACGCCTTCAAGTCCTGCAGGCCATCGTGGACGACTATGTCCACTCCCGGGAACCGGTGGGCTCCCAGGCCCTCGTCGAGCGCCATAAGCTCGGCGTCTCCTCGGCCACCGTTCGCAACGACATGGGAGCGCTCGAGGACGCGGGCCTGATCATGGCCCCCCACACCAGTGCCGGGCGCATCCCCACCGAGAAGGGCTACCGGACCTTCGTCGACCAGATCACCTCGCTCAAACCGCTGTCCGCTCCGGAGCGCCGGGCCATCCGCACCCTCCTGGAGGGCGCGGAGGACATCGACGACGTCATGGAGCGCACGGTCCGCCTGCTGGCCCAGCTGACCCACCAGGTCGCCGTCGTCCAGTACCCGACGGTCAAGGCCACGACCGTGCGCCATGTCGAACTCGTCCGGATGGACGAGCATCAGGTGCTGGTGGTGCTGATCCCGACCGACGGCCGGGTGGCCCAGCGGGTGATCACCCTCGGTGAGCCGACCTCGGAGGCCTCGGTCCTGGACGCCAGGCTGCGGATCCTCGCGAGCGTGACCGGGCGCAGCGTGGTCCAGGCCATACCCGCCATCTCGGCGGCGGCGCTGGAGGCCCCCTCCGCCGAGCGCCCCATCATGCTGGCCGTGGCGGAGGCGCTCCAAGGACTCGCGGCGATCAGCTCCGAGCAGCGGATGGTGATGGCGGGAACGGCGAACCTGGCCAACGCCACCCGGGACTTCGCCCGTACAATCGGCCCGGTGCTCGAAGCCCTCGAGGAGCAGGTGGCCCTGTTGCGCCTGCTCTCGGAGATGCAGCAGGACGAACGCGGCATCGCCGTGCGGATCGGCGCCGAGGATGCCTCCGACCCCCTCGTGGAGACCGCCGTGGTCGCCACGGGCTACGGTCCGCAGGAAAGTGCGAAGCTGGGGGTCCTGGGACCCACCAGGATGGACTACCCCTCGACCATGGCGGCCGTGCGCGCGGTGGCCCGGTACCTCTCGCGGGTCCTGGGCCCATGAGCCGCCAGCGGGGACGGCCACCGCGGCCGCCCCGGCGCGCTTCCCTCGGGGGAGCCGTCCCAGCGCCGCTTTCGAAACCACTACTGAACGACGACGAACGGACTAATCGGTGAGCGATCACTACCAGACTTTGGGCGTGTCCCGGGATGCCAGTGCCGAGGAGATCAAGCGCGCCTACCGTAAGAAGGCCCGTACCCTCCATCCGGACGTGAATCCTTCCCCGGACGCCGCTGATGAGTTCAAGCGCGTGGCGCACGCCAACGACGTGCTGTCCGACCCGGAGAAGCGGCGCATCTACGACGCCACCGGCGACGAGAACGGGCAGAGCGGCTTCGGTGCGGGCGGATTCGGCGGAGCCGGGGGCTTCGGCGGGTTCAGCGATATCTTCGACGCCTTCTTCCAGGGCGCGGGCGGCCAGCAGGGCCCCAAGTCCCGTACCCGCCAGGGCCAGGACGCCCTGATCACCGAGCGCATCTCCCTGCAGGAAGCCGTGTTCGGCACCGACAAGCGGATCACGGTGGACACCGCCGTGGTGTGCCCCGAGTGCAACGGGTCGTGCTGCCAGCCCGGCACCGAGCCCACGCAGTGCGATATCTGCGGCGGCGCGGGCCAGGTCCGCCAGCCGATCCGCTCCCCTCTGGGCACCGTGATGACCGTCGCCCCCTGCAACGCCTGCCAGGGCTTCGGAACCGTCATCAAGAACCCGTGCCAGGAGTGCTACGGCCAGGGCCGGGTCCGGGACAAGCGCCAGCTCAACGTCAAGATCCCCGCCGGTGTCCGCACCGGCACCCGGATCCGGCTGAGCGGCCAGGGCGAGGCCGGGACCGCGGGCGGCCCCAACGGCGACCTCTACGTGGAGACCCGCGTCCAGAGCGACCCCAGCTTCCGCCGCGACGGCGACGACCTGCACCTGGTCGTCCGCGTCCCCATGGTGGCCGCCACCCTGGGCACCACGCTGAAGATCGACACCTTCGACGGTCCGCAGGAGGTCCCCGTGGAGGCCGGGACGCAGTCCGGCCGGACACGCGTCCTGCCGGGGCTGGGCGCGGGCAAGCTCAACAGCAGGGACGGGGCGCGCGGCAACCTGGTGGTGCACCTGGAGATCGAGACGCCCACCGACCTCGACGACCAGCAGCGCTCCTTGCTCGAGCAGCTCGCGGAGCTGCGCGGCGAGCAGAGCCATACCGGTACCGCCGTGAGCACCTCGAACGAGCGCGGCCACGGGGGCGGCTTCTTCTCCCGTCTCCGGGACCGGTTCGCCGAGCAGTGAGCCTCCCGGTCTTCCGGTCGGACGGCCCGCTGGGCGGCGTGGCGGCCGGCGATACCGTCACGCTGACGGGCCCCGAGGCCCGGCATGCGACCACCGTCCGGCGCTTGCGATCCGGGGAGGCGCTGGACCTGGTCGACGGGCAGGGCCACCGTGTCACGGGGCTGCTCCGGGAGACGGGCAAGGATTTCCTGGCCCTGGAGGCCACGGATGTGAGCCGCACCCCGGAGCGCGCACCGCGACTGGCCCTGGTCCAGGCGCTGGCCAAGGGCGACCGGGACCTCCAGGCCGTCGAGGCCTGCACGGAGCTGGGCGTCGACGCCGTGACGCCCTGGCAGGCCGAGCGCTCCGTGGCGCGCTTCCGCCCGGACAGGGCGGAGAAGCAGCTGGAGAAGTGGCGCAACACCGTCGTCGCGGCCGCCAAGCAGTCGCGGCGGAGCCTCTGGCCGGTGCTGCGCGACCCGGTGGACTCGGCGAGCCTCGCGGCACTGATCGGCGAGGAGACCGGGACCCTGTGGCTCGTGCTGCACGAGAGCGCATCGGCCTCCCTGCCCGCCGTTCTCGACGAACTCGGTGAGACCGCCCTGGGGGCCTCTTCGATCGCCGTCATCGTCGGCCCCGAAGGCGGTATCAGCGACCGGGAGGCGGAGATGTTCCGCGCGGCCGGCGCGCGCGTGGTCGGCCTGGGTCCTGAGGTGCTGCGGTCCTCGACGGCCGGTGCGGCGGCTGCCGCCGTCCTCAGCGTCGCGACCGGCCGGTGGGCATAGGAGTCGCTGAGCCTAATCCAGGACGGGCGCGAGGTCCGCATGCGACCCGGGGACCTGGCCTTCCCGAGTCCGCTCGTGCTCGCCTCGCCCGCGCGAGTGCCGCCGGGCTTCGTGCTGATCCACCGCCGGCAGATGCGCGTGACATCCGGCGAGTCCGTTGCGCAGACGGCGTCCTCAGCCCATTGCTCAGCACCCACGGACAAGTCCCCGGTGATCGAGGTGACCTATGGTGAGGATCACATACCGGACTCGATGAGGACTCCCATGACACACCAGCCCGACACCACGCACACCCACGGGAAGCGCGTCAGCACGCCGCTCGATGCGGTGCACCCGCTGGATCCGCTGAACGCCTCCGAGATCACCTCGGTGCGGGAGACGCTCGAACGAGCCGGTCACCTGACGGAGCACGTGCGCATGGCGATGCTGTTGCCGGTCGACCCTCCCAAGGCCACGCTCGCGGCATGGGTCCCGGGCGAGCCATTCGAACGGCGGGCCAGCGCGACGCTCCTGGACCGCTCCGACGGAACGCACACCGAGGTCCTGGTCTCGATCACGGAGGAGAAGGTCGTCGAGGCGAACGAGCTGCCCTCCACGCCCGAGCGCGGCCAGGCGGCGGTGCTGATGGAGGAGTTCTTCGAGGTCGCCGATATCGTGAAGGCCGACGCCGGATGGCGGGCGGCGATGGAGCGGCGCGGTCTCGCGGACTACATCGAGACCTGCTTCTGCTCGCCCCTGGCCCCCGGCTACTTCCCGGATGAGACCGAGGACGGCAGCCGCCGTTACCTGCGCTCGCTCACCTACCTGGTCCCGAACGAGGGCGACAGCCCGTGGGCCCACCCGGTCGAGGGACTCATCGTCAAGGTCGACATGATCGAGCGCAAAGTCTTCAAGGTCCACGACGAAGGCGACGTGGCAACCCCGACCAAGCACGGCAACTACTCGATCGAGGCGCAGGGGCCGGCCCGGACGAGCCTCAAGCCGATCGAGATCACCCAGCCGGAGGGGCCGAGCTTCTCGGTCGAGGCCAACGTCGTGCGCTGGGAGAACTGGACGTTGCACGTCGGCTTCAACTCCCGCGAAGGACTGGTGCTGAGCGACATCACCTGGCGGGACGGGACGGAGGACCGCCCGGTGATCACCCGGGCGAGCGTTCCCGAGATGGTGGTGCCCTACGGCGACGTCGACGAGACGCGCTACTGGGTGAGCTACTTCGACGCGGGGGAGTACCTGCTCGGACGCAACGCCAACCCGCTCGCGCTCGGATGCGACTGTCTCGGCGTCATCCACTACTTCGACGGCTTCGTGAACGACGACCTCGGCCACCCCGTCAAGCTCGACCAGGTCATCTGCATGCACGAAGAGGACTACGGCATCCAGTGGAAGCACACCGACCTGGACGGGAAGCCGGACACCAGGCGCAGCCGCCGCCTGGTGATCAGCTACTTCGCGACGATCGGCAACTACGACTACGGCTTCTTCTGGTACTTCTACCTCGACGGCTCGATCCAGGTGGAGGCGAAGGCGACCGGCGTCGTGTTCGGAGGCTCGGGCGTGCCGGGGACGGACAATCCCTTCAACACCGAGATCTCGCCCGGGCTCTTCACGCCCGTGCACCAGCACATCTTCTCGGCCCGACTGGACGTCGCGATCGACGGCGAGGACAACACCCTCCACGAGATCGGCGTGGTCCCGCTGCCCACGGGCCCGCTCAACCGGCGCGGAAACGCGTTCACGTGGTCGGACAGGAAGCTGACCTGCGAGCAGGACGCGCAGCGGATGGCCGACGGCCTCACCGGCCGCGTCTGGGAGGTCCGCAGCGCCCATCGGAAGAACTACGTCGGCAAGCCCACGGGCTACCGGCTGATCCCCGAGGGCAAGCCGGTCCTTCTCGCGCAGCCCGACTCGACGGTGTTCGCCCGCGCCAACTTCGCGACCAAGCATCTGTGGGGCACCCGGTACGCCGAGGACGAGCGCTATCCCGCCGGCACCTTCCCGAGCCAGAGCAGCGGCTGGCAGGGGCTGCCGGCCTGGACGAAGGCGAACCGCAGCCTGGACGGCGAGGACATCGTCCTGTGGCACCAGTTCGGCCCGACCCACCTGCCCCGGACCGAGGACTGGCCGGTCATGCCCGTGGACTACTCGGGCTTCTGGTTCAAGCCGCACGGCTTCCTCGATCAGAACCCGACGATGGACCTGCCCGAGGACGCACGGGCGGCCTGCGGGACCGGGGGAGCGGGATGCTGCGCGGACGGCACCTGCGGGTGCTGCTCCGACGGCTGCAACTGCGGCAATGCCGACGGGTGCGCCTGCGGCAAGTAGCGCAGGAGCAGCCCGATACTTCCCTCGTGAGACGCACCGTGAAGGAGAACCACCATGCACACCTATGACACCCTGCTCGAGGCCATCACCGTCGACGACGGGCGCGAGATCTTCGACCCTGCCACCGGGGACCTGATCGGGCGGGTGCCCGAGCATACCGCGGCCGACGTCGACGCCGCGATCGAGCGCGCGGAAGCCGCCCAGAAGAGCTGGGCCGCTTTGAGCGACGACGAGCGCGTCGCCTACCTGAACCGGGCTGCCGACGCGATCGACGAGAACGCCGAGGCGCTCGCGGAACTGCTCTCGCGCGAGCAGGGCAAGCCCCTGAACGGGCCGAATGCGCGCTTCGAGGTCGGCGGATGCGCCGCCTGGACGCGGGTGCCCGCCGGCACACCGCTGCCGGTCGAGGTCGTGGTCGACGACGGCGAGACCTACGCCGAGATGCACTACCGGCCGCTCGGCGTCGTCGGGGCGATCACGCCGTGGAACTGGCCCATGATGATCGCGATCTGGCAGATCGTCCCGTCGCTGCGGATGGGCAACACCGTGGTGTCGAAGCCCTCGGAGCACACGCCGCTCTCGGGCCTCGCCATCACCCACGTGCTGAACTCCGTGCTGCCCGAGGGGGTCCTGAACACGGTCGTCGGCGGGGGCAAGCTCGGCGCTCGCATCGTCGAGAGCGAGCGGATCGCCAAGATCATGTTCACCGGCTCGACCCGCACCGGCAAGCGGATCATCGAGGCGAGCTCCGGGAACATCAAGCGGCTGACCCTCGAGCTCGGCGGCAACGATGCCGGCATCGTGCTTGACGACGCCGACCCGAAGGCCATCGCGGAAGGGCTGTTCTGGGGGGCGTTCATCAACACGGGCCAGACGTGCGCGGCGCTCAAGCGCCTCTACGTTCCCGACTCGCTCTACGACGAGGTGGTCGAGGCTCTCGCCGAGGTGGCCCGCAGCATGCCGATGGGGCATGGCCTCGACGAGCAGAACGTCCTCGGGCCCCTTCAGAACCAGATGCAGTTCGACGTGGTCGACCGTCTGGTCAAGGCCGCCACGGCCTCCGACGCCCGTGTGGTGATCGGTGCCGATCCCGACTACGACGCCCCCGGTTACTTCTACCCGACGACGCTCATCGCCGAGATCGATCCCCGGAACGACCTCGTCCGAGAGGAGCAGTTCGGGCCGGTGCTGCCGATCATCCGCTACACCGACCTGGAAGATGCGATCGCGCAGGCCAACGACCTGGAGGTGGGGCTCGGCGGGTCGGTCTGGTCCTCGGACCGCGAGCGGGCGCGCGAGGTGGCGGCGCGCATCCAGGCCGGGACCGTGTGGATCAACTCGCACGGCACCATCAATCCGTTCGTGCCGTTCGGCGGCGCGAAGCAGTCCGGCTACGGCCAGGAGTTCGGCGTCGCCGGGCTGAAGGCGGTCGCGCAGCCGCAGGTGATCCAGGGCTGACGGTCCCGGGGCCGGCGGGGGCGTTGCGTGCCTACCGCGGCAACGGCAGCGGTCAGCCCTCTGCCACGACGCGGTCGGCCTCCGCGCCCACGGCGAACAGGTGGTCGTCGGTCACCGGGTTTCCGTCGCGGTCGGTCGCGGTGAGGGTGATCACGTAGCGTCCCGCGTCCAGGTCGGCCTCGACGGCCACCTCCGTCTGGCGGGCGGGGGCCGGGGCGCTGTCGAGGTGCTCGCGATGCAGGAACTCCCGCTCGGACGCGCCTACGCGGGTGATCGTCACCACGGCATCGGTCAGGTCGCTGTCGAAACGGCCCGTGAACCGCACCTGACCGGGGCTCAGGCCCGGGGCGGGCTGATCGAGACTCAGGCGGGCCAGGGAGCCGGGTTCCGCGTTCTGGGCGTCGGGAAGCTCATAGGATCCGAAGACCGTCTGCTCTCCGGCGCCGTCGACGAGGATCCGCACGCCCGGATCGGCGTCCTGGCCGACCAGCCCGGCTTCCTTGGCGGCCGCCACGGCGGTGTGGGTCACCTGCTGGACCGCCAGGCGCGCCTGCGCCTCCTCCAGGTGCCGTGAGACCGCCGAGGACGGCAGGTCGATCGTGATCGTGTCAGCCGTGAAGGACGTCCCCACGTGCGATACCGGGCGCCAGAGCGTTCTGTAGTCGCCATCCGTCGGCTGGGCCTGGGTCATGGCGAGCACGGCCGTCTCGATGGGGTCGGCGGTGGAAGGGCTCTCGACGCGCAAGGTCTCCCGGAACAACCGCTGCGACTGCGTATCCGCTCCGGACCAGTACACGGGCGAATAGGTCTGGGACAGCACCGAGCTGGGCTCACGGCTCGTGTCCAAGGTCACCGAGCCGGCCTGTGGCGCCCCCTCGGGCTCACCCGGTGAACTGCAGGCGACCAGGGTGAGGACGGCGACGACCCCGGCCCCCACCACGGTCTTGAGATTGCGGCGGCCTCTTCCCGTCGCCGGGGACGCATGGCGTCCGGGGATCGCATGTGCTTCCCGATCCGGCGACGCTACGAAGTCATCGCGAACAGCCACGCAACCTCCTTCTCCTCGTCTGCCTGCCTTGTCTACCTTTGTCTGTCTTGCGGGTCTCGTCACGGATGCGAGCGCGTGGGGCCCGATCGCCGGCCCGCGCGGACGAGCCGCCTTCCGTGGGCGGCGCCCGGAGAGGGCTCGCGGGGGGCGCACAACGCTGCTCAGCGAAACATACGGGCCTCCGGGCTTGCACCCCCAGACCGGTGAAATCGGAGGACCGATACCAAATCGGAATGTTCTTAGACGGTTGTACGCTGATCACACGGACAGGGATTCACGAAGACCCTGAACCAATGACGACGAACACACCATGAAAGCGAGCGTTGGCCCCGAGGCCGCCACCATGCACGACCCCACGACTGCATCCACCCGTCACCGGGCTGAGAACCGCTCGGCCGCCCAGCGGACCGGCCAGGATCGCGAACGCCACGTGATGACCTTCGCCGACCGGGAGACCATGGTCCGGTGCCTGGGACAGGGTGACGCCGCACTGACCCAGATCGAGCTCGCCCGGCCCGGCACCCGGCTCTTCGCCAAGGACCTCCAGGTCGTGGTCGAGGCCCGGGGCGAGGACGCCGCCGTCGTCGTGGCCCTCCTGGAGGAGCTGCAGGCGCTGGCTCGCAAGGGCACGCTGATCACTCCCCAGGTCATCGCCCAGTTGCTGGGCATCCTGGCCCGGGACGCGGCGGCCCGCCCCTCCGCGGCGCTCAATCAGGACATCCTGTCCTCCCGCGGGCGCACCATCCGTCCCAAGACGGTCAACCAGAAGCTGTACACGGATGCCATCGACCAGAACACCGTGGTCTTCGGCATCGGCCCGGCTGGAACGGGGAAGACCTATCTGGCCATGGCGAAGGCGGTCCAGGCACTGCACGCCAAGGAGGTCTCCCGGATCATCCTGACCCGCCCGGCCGTCGAGGCGGGTGAACGCCTGGGGTTCCTGCCCGGCACGCTGACGGACAAGATCGATCCGTACCTGCGTCCCCTCTACGACGCCCTGCACGACATGCTGGAACCCGAGTCCATCCCCAAGCTCATGGAGGCGGGCACCATCGAGGTCGCCCCGCTGGCCTACATGCGCGGGCGGACGCTGAACGACGCCTTCATCATCCTGGACGAGGCCCAGAACACCACGCCCGAGCAGATGAAGATGTTCCTGACCCGCCTGGGCTTCGGCTCGAAGATCGTGGTGACGGGCGACGTCACCCAGGTGGACCTTCCGGGTGGCACCTCCTCCGGGCTGCGGCAGGTCGAGCACATCCTGCGAGGAGTGGACAACATCGCCTTCCCGACCCTGAACAGCGACGACGTGGTCCGGCATGAGCTGGTGGGCAAGATCGTGGATGCCTACGGGCACTTCGACGCCACCAACCGGCTGCGCAACGAACGCCGGCAGCGCAAGCAGGCCAGGCATGGCGATGCGCCCGGCCAGGCTCCGCAGAAGGATCCCGAACAGACGCAGGAGCGGGGGTGAGACCGGGATGACCGTCGACATCGATATGCAGTACGAACCCCACGAGCTCCCAGAGGAGCAGTCTGGCGACCGCGACGCCTGGGCGGCCTACGACCCGCAACGCCAGCGGGCACTGATCGGCCACTGCTTCACCCGCCTGCACCTGGCCGACTCGGTCGAGCTGTCCATCGCGCTGGTGGACGAGGAGGAGATGGCGCGGCTGCACATGGAGTGGATGGACCTGCCGGGCCCCACGGACGTCCTGTCGTTCCCCATGGACGAGCTCTCGGCCGGGACCGCAGAGACACCGGCGGACGGCACGCTGGGGGACATCGTGCTGTGCCCGCCCGTGGCGGCACGCCAGGCACAGGCCGCCGGTCACTCCACGGAGGACGAGTTCTTCCTCCTCACGGTGCACGGCATCCTGCACCTGCTGGGCCATGACCATGCGGAGGACCAGGAGCGCCAGGTCATGTTCGATCTGCAACGAGACCTGCTCACCAGCTTCCTGGGCCGTCCCGCGCCCACGGAGACCATGCGATGAGCGGCGGAGAGGAGCCCTCCATGGGCACGGAATTCACGGCCGGGAACGACGAGTTCAGGGCCGGGTTCGCGGTACTGGCGGGCCGGCCCAACGCCGGCAAGTCCACTCTGACCAACGCCCTGGTCGGGGAGAAGATCGCCATCACCTCCAACCGGCCGCAGACCACCCGGCACACCATCCGCGGCATCGTCCATCGCCAGGACGGACAGCTCGTCCTGGTCGACACCCCGGGTATCCACCGGCCGCGCACCCTCCTGGGGGAGCGGCTCAACGACCTCGTCTCGGAAACGCTGAGCGAGGTGGACGTCCTGGGAATGTGCATCCCCGCCGACGAGAAGATCGGCCCCGGGGACAGGTACATCGCCGCGCAGCTGGCCCAGGTGCACGGAAGCCCCGTCGTGGCGATCGTGACCAAGACCGACACGGTGGGCCGGCGGGAGCTGACCGAGCAGCTGATCGCCGTCGAGGCCCTGGGCCGGGAGGTCATGGCCGCGGAGTTCGCCGAGACGGAGCGGCGCAAGGGAATCCGCGCGCGGAAGAAGGGACGTTCCTACGAGGCCAGGCCGGTGCCGCCCGACGTCGGCTTCACCGACGTGATCCCGGTCAGCGCCGTCGACGGCTTCCAGGTGAACGAGCTGGCCGCCCTGCTGATCTCGCACATGCCGGTGTCCCCGCCGCTGTATCCGGACGGCGAGCTCACGGACGAGCCCGAGCTGACCATGATCGCCGAACTCGTCCGGGAGGCGGCCCTGGAAAGCGCTCGTGACGAGCTGCCGCATTCCCTGGCGGCGGTGTGCGAGGACATGATCCCCAGGGAAGGCCGCCCGGAGGACGACCCCATGGTGGACGTGCACGTCTCGCTCTACGTGGAGCGGCCGTCGCAGAAGGCCATCGTGATCGGCAAGGGCGGCTCACGGCTGCGCGAGATCGGCTCGACGGCCCGCCGGTCCATCGAGAAGCTCCTGGGCACGAAGGTCTACCTGGACCTCCATGTCAAGGTGGCCAAAGAGTGGCAGCGGGATCCCCGGCAGCTCTCGCGCCTCGGTTTCTAGGCCCGGTGTCCAGTCCTCGGTCCTGCCGATCCTCGGTCCCGTCCCGGCTCCCGGGAGGGGACCGAGGCGGAAGGCCCGCATCGGCGGGATCGCCGTGTGAGTTCCGTCATGCAGAGCCTGCGGGGCACCGGACAATCCGCCGTAATTCACCCCTGGAAACGGAAGACATGGCGTAAATCCCATCCTCCCGATATCCATCCGGCAGCTCTCGGCGATACTCTCAACCGAGTCGACCCGAACCTCAGGGCCGTCCGGGAGGGCCCGGGATCCACCCGGGCAGCCGCCCGATCCGATGTGACCGAACCGCCGCCTACTTCTTTGGAGACCTGCCCGTGAGCACACGCACCCCGAACGGTGAGCGCACCACCTGGGCCGGCACCCGGCAGGCCGGACGCCACTGGAGTGCGAAGGCGGGACGCAGCAGGGCGCTGCGGTGGGCGCTCATCAGCCTCGTACTGGGGCTCGTGGTGGTCGTGGGCATCGGGGGCCTGACGATGTTCCGGCTCCAGCAGAACCTCACCACCAGTCCCCTGAACCTGGGCGGCGAGCAGGTCAGCGACGACGGCCCCACGGACATCCTCATCATGGGCTCCGACACCCGCGTCGGCGAGGGCAACGACCAGTACGGCGAGGTCGAGTTCGGCAACGGCGACGGCCGCACCGACGTCATGATGCTGCTGCACATCTCGGAGAACCGCGAGAACGTCACCGTGGTCTCCTTCCCGCGCGACCTCGTGGTCGACATCCCCGAGTGCACGGACCCGGAGACGGGAGAGGTCTTCGAGCCGATGGAATCGGCCATGCTCAACACGGCCGCGGAGAACGGCGGGCCGGGATGCACCGTGGCCACGATCAACGACTTCACCGGCTTGAGCATCGACCACTTCATGCTCGCCGACTTCAACGCGGTCACCCAGCTGTCCCGCACGGTGGGCGGCGTCGAGGTCTGCGTCAACCAGGAGGTGGACGACCCCAAGTCCGGCCTCAAGCTGCCCGCGGGCGTCTCGACGGTCGAAGGGGAGCAGGCCCTGGCCTTCCTGAGGTCGCGGGCCGCGTTCGGCGACGGCGGAGACGAGTCCCGGATCCGCTCCCAGCAGCAGTTCATGGCCTCCCTCGCCCGGAAGATCAAGGAGGAGGGCACCCTGGGCAACCCGGGCAAGCTCTACGAGATCGCCGACGCGATGACCCGCAACCTCCACGTCGACGACGAACTGGGCAATATCACCCGCATCGTGAGCATCGCGGGCACGATGTCCGGGGTGGACCTGTCCAACGTCGTGTTCGTCACCGCGCCGTCGAAGGTCTATCCCCTGGACCCCAACCGCCTCGAGCTGGACGAGGAGCCCGCCGAGGACCTGTTCCGCACCCTGCAGGAGGACGGCTCCCTGACCGACCCGCAGGGCAACGGCGGGACCCAGTCGCCGGAGCCGGATGCGGGCTCAGCCTCCCCGGAGACCGGTGACCCGGCCGCTCCCTCCGAGGAGCCCGAGGGCGCGGACACGCCCTCCGCCGCCCCGGAGGAGTCGGTCCTGCTGTTCAACCCGTCCGACATCGCGATCGACGTGGTGGACGCCTCGGACACGGAGGGGCGGGCCGCCGATCTGATCGAGGTGCTCTCCGCGGCGGGATACACCCAGGCCGCCGAGGGCGATTCCATCGACCCCCTGCCGGGTACCCAGGTGTTCTACGGACCGGGCTGGCAGTCGGCCGCCCAGCAGGTCGCCGAGGAGCTGGGGATCCCCTCCGCCCAGGTGGTGGCCTCCGGTGACCCCGCCACGGTGGTCCAGCTGGCGATCGGCCAGGACTTCACCTCGGGGGACCGCATGGACCTGGACAACACCGTCCCCGAGGGGTTCTCCGGCCAGACGGCCGAACAGTTCACCTGCCAGCAGTGAACCTCAGACCGTGAGTCGGTCGGCAATGCGGAGCCGAGAGTGGTAACTTGCTCGTATGCGCACAGGCCAGATGCTTCTGCTTAGGTGCCGCAACGGGTCCTGAACCTCGCTCTTTGGGCCGGACTCCCGTTGCGGTGTCTGTGATGCCCGGCCCGTCACGTCCCTCCTCTCAGCGCAGCTTCGGGACATGAAGCTCCTTCTTCGGACGTGACGCCACGTGGGACAGGAAAGAACAGGTCTCGATACCATGCAAAACCGCCAACAGCCCTCTGGCATGCCGATCCACAAGTACCGTCCGTATCACGAGCAGCTGCCCTTCGACATGAGGGACAGGACCTGGCCGGACAAGGTGATCACCTCCGCACCCCGTTGGTGCGCCGTGGATCTGCGCGACGGCAACCAGGCACTGATCGACCCCATGGACTCCGCCAGGAAGCTGCGGATGTTCGAACTCCTGGTGGCCATGGGCTACAAGGAGATCGAGGTCGGCTTCCCCGCCGCCTCGCAGACTGACTTCGATTTCGTCCGGCGCCTGATCGAGGAGGACCGGATTCCCGAGGACGTCTCCATCCAGGTGCTCACCCAGGCGCGCGAGCACCTGATCGAACGGACCTTCGAGGCCATCGACGGCGCGAAGCAGGCCATCGTGCACCTGTACAACTCCACCTCGGTGCTGCAGCGCAGGGTGGTCTTCCGCGAGGACGAGGACGGCATCGTCGACATCGCGCTGACCGGCGCTCGGCTGTGCCTGAAGTACGAGGAGCAGCTCAAGAACACCGCGGTCACCTACGAGTACTCCCCGGAGTCCTACACCGAAACCGAGCTCGAGTTCGCCGCCCGTATCGCCAATGAGGTGGCGGAGACCTTCGAGATCGGCGGGGACCGGGAGATGATCCTGAACCTGCCCGCCACGGTCGAGATGGCCACGCCCAACGTGTACGCGGACTCCATCGAGTGGATGACCCGCAACCTCTACAACCGGGATGCGACGATCCTGTCCCTGCACCCCCACAACGATCGCGGCACCGGCGTGGCGGCGGCCGAGCTGGGGTACCTGGCCGGGGCGGACCGGATCGAGGGCTGCCTGTTCGGCAACGGCGAGCGGACCGGCAACGTCGACCTGGTGACCCTGGGCCTGAACCTGCTGACCCAGGGCGTCGACCCGCAGATCGATTTCTCCTCCATCGACGAGATCCGCCGCACCGTCGAGCATTGCAACCAGCTGCCGGTGCCCGAGCGCTCCCCGTACGGCGGCGATCTGGTGTTCACCGCCTTCTCCGGTTCGCACCAGGACGCCATCAAGAAGGGTTTCGAGGCCATGGCCGACGACGCCCGGGACCAGGGCGTCTCCACGGAGGACCTCGAATGGGCGGTACCGTACCTGCCCATCGACCCCAAGGACCTGGGCCGCAGCTACGAGGCCGTGATCCGGGTGAACTCGCAGTCCGGCAAGGGCGGCGTGGCCTACCTGCTCAAGACCGATCACGGCCTGGATCTGCCGCGGCGCGCGCAGATCGAGTTCTCCGGCGTCGTGCAGAAGCACACGGAGACCACGGGCACCGAGATCTCGGGGGAGCGCCTGTGGGGCATCTTCCAGGACGAGTACCTGCCCGCGGGCAGTACCGGGACCCGCTGGGGCCGCTACCTCATCACCAGCATCCGCACCACCTCGGAGGCGGACGGCGATACCCGGCTGGACATCGGGCTCGAGGTCGACGGCCGTCAGGTGGAGCGGACCGGCACCGGCAACGGGCCCATCGACGCCATGATCCAGGTCTTCCAGGAGGTGGGCATCGACCTGCGGCTGCTGGACTACAGCGAGCACACGCTCTCCGCGGCAGCCGATGCCCACGCGGCCTCCTACGTCGAGCTGGCGGTCGGGGAACGCATCCTGTGGGGCGCTGGAATCGACTCCTCGACCACTCGGTCGTCGCTCAAGGCCATCGTGTCGGCCGTCAACCGCGCCGTCCGCGACTCCCAGCTGGTCTGAGGCCCGGAAGCGGTCGTCCCGTCCATGCCTCGTGCCACCTCCTTCGCCTCCAGGTCCTACCGGGACACCGGGGTGGTGCTGCGCACCTACCCGCTGGGGGAGGCGGACCGGATCGTGGTGCTGCTCACCCGTGAGCACGGGCAGGTTCGGGCCGTGGCCAAGGGCGTGAGGAGAACCACCTCGCGCTTCGGGTCACGGCTCGAACCCTTCAACGTCTCCGACCTGCAGCTGGTCCACGGCCGCAACCTGGACATCGTCTCCCAGGTCGTCGGCAGGAAGGGCTGGGCCTCGCCGATCGCCGCCGCGTACGACAAGTTCACCGCCGCCGCCGCGATGGTGGAGGCCGCCGAACGCATCACGGCCGACGACGACGGCGAGGCCCGCCAGCACTATCTGCTGCTCACCGGCGCGCTGTCGGCGATGGCGCGCGGACTGCACGAGCCGGCGGCCGTCCTCGACTCCTATCTCCTGCGCGCGATCTCGCTGGCGGGGTGGGCGCCGTCGTTCACGGACTGCGCCCGGTGCGGCGCGCCGGGTCCTCACGATGCGTTCAGCGCGGACCTGGGCGGCGTCGTGTGCGGGAACTGCCGACCGCCGGGCGCCTTGGCACCGGGGCCGGAGACCCTCGACCACCTGTCAGCGCTGCTGACGGGGGACTGGTCCCGCGTGGACGGCGCCGCTCCCCGGGTCCGGCGTGCGGCCGCCGGAGTCGTGACCTCCTACATCCAGTTCCACCTGGAGAAGTCCCTTCGGTCCCTGCACCTGGTTGAGAGGAATTGACGTGGCCCGCTTCACCGCGCCCCCACCGCATCCCACGGGGGCTACCCCGCCTTCGATCCCGCCCGCCTTCGTACCGCGGCACGTCGCGGTCGTCATGGACGGCAACGGACGATGGGCCAACGAGCGCGGGCTCTCCCGCAACGAGGGGCACCGAGCGGGCGAGCGGGCGCTCGTCGACGTGGTGGCTGGTGCGATCGAGATGGGCATCCCGTACGTCTCCGCCTACGCGTTCTCCACGGAGAACTGGAAGCGATCGCCGTCGGAGGTCAGCTTCATCATGAACTTCACGGCCGAGGTCATGCAGCGGCAACTGGCCACGTTCCACGAATGGGGCGTGCGGATCCGGTGGGCCGGGCGCAGGCCGAGGCTGTGGCGCTCCGTGATCGACCGGCTGGAGACGGCGGAACGGGAGACCCGGGATCACGACGTCACCACGCTGACCATGTGCGTCAACTACGGGGGCCGTGCCGAGATAGCCGACGCCGCCGCGGCCATCGCCCGTGACGCCGCAGCGGGGCTGCTCAACCCCAAGAAGGTCGACGAGACCACCGTGCGGTCCTACCTGGACGAACCGGATCTGCCGGACGTCGATCTCTTCCTGCGCTCGTCCGGTGAGCAGAGGATCTCGAACTTCCTGCTGTGGCAGTCCGCATATGCGGAGATGGTCTTCCAGGACGTGCTGTGGCCGGACGTCGATCGGCTCACGCTGTGGGCCGCCGTGGAGGATTACGCCAGGAGGGACCGGCGCTACGGCGCCGCAGTGGACAAGCCCCAGCGCAAGGCGTGAGGAACGGCCCGCCGGCAACCGGCGGGCCGGAGGTCACCCCAGATCCAGCTCGCCCAGCCATTGCTGCAGATCCCGGAAGGCCTGCTCCCGGATCGGCGTCGCCGAGCGGTGCACGTCGTGGATCGCCCCGTCGTAGGAGATGACCTTCGGCGCGGGATGGAGGACGGTGCTGCGCCGCCGGATGGCCTTGACGTCCAGGACGCTGTCGCGGGCGTGCTTGCGCTCGTCCCACCAGGGCAGCAGCAGGCTGCGCTTGGAGGTCTGGACCAGCACGGGCGCCCCTACGTCGCGCCCGTCGGCGTGGAGGTCCAGGAGCCGCTCCCTGGCCTGCGCGGTGGAGGTGAGCAGGCTGGGGGTGATGGGAAACGAACGTTCGGGCCGCCATCGGGGATCGACCTCCCACACGCCGTCGCGGGTCGAGGACAGCGTGCGGTGGTAGTGCGTGTTGGCGCGGACCGGCAACCTCCGGTCGTGGAACCGCTCGGGGAGCAGCCCGGCCGCGGCCAGGACCAGCCGGTCGATCCAAGGGAAGCCGTGCGGGGCGATCCACGGCGTCGCCAGCCCCAGGCCCGCCACCTGCCCCGGGTGCTCCATCAGCAGCAGCGACATGGTCAGGCTGCCCGTGGAATGCGCCAGGACCACGAGATGACGGGGATCGACGGCGGCGCCGTCGGCCATCATGACCTCGCGGGCCGCCTGGAAGTCCGGCCAGTATTCGCGCAGATCGGTGGCCAGTCCGGGGATGTGGCCGGAGGCCAGGACCTCGTCCGTGAGGTTGCGTCCGTAGCCGTGGAGGTCCAGCGCGTAGAAACGGAACCCGGCGGCCGTCACCGTCCGGGCGAGCTCGGGATTGGCGAAGTAGTCGGACCAGCCGTGGACGTAGAGCACGGTGCCCCGGGTAGCCGGCCCGCGACCGGGTTCGTAGCGCACCAGCGTGGCGGAGGTGTGCTCGCCCCGGCCCGCGACGGCGAAGGACGAGGCGCTGAAGGACGGCCCCAGGACATCCGGGCCCCACGACACTATCCCAGAGACCATGTCACCGTCCTCCTGAGCACCCTTCTGCACGGTCTTCACCGGTCCGGCATGGAAGACTTGCCCCATGCGCCTCTACCCTACGTTCTTCAAAGTGTGCTTCTCGTGGATGGACCCGGAACAGGCCCACCGCGTCGGTTTCCTGGGGGTCAAGGCCTGCCGGAAGTCCGGCGTCTCGCGGGTGCTCCGCCTCTTCACCCGGCCCGCGTCCCAGCAGGCGGTCGAGGTCATGGGACTCTCCTTCCCCTCCCGGTTCGGCCTGGCGGCGGGCTTCGACAAGGGCGCCACCGGAGTCGCCGCCCTGGCCGACCTCGGTTTCGGCCACGTCGAGATCGGGACGGTGACCGGACGGGCGCAGCCCGGCAACCCCAAGCCCCGCCTGTTCCGCCTGGTGGAGGACAAGGCCGTGATCAACCGGATGGGCTTCAACAACGACGGCGCCGCGGCCGTCGCACCGCGGGTCTCCCGCGCCCTGGAGTCGTTCCGGAATGACTGGGCGGGCAGGACCCGGCCGATCATCGGGGTGAACATCGGCAAGACCAAGGCGGTCGCGCTCGAGGACGCGGTGGAGGACTACCGGATCTCCACCCGGGAGCTGGCTCCCGTGGCGGACTACATGGTCGTCAACGTGTCCTCCCCGAACACCCCCGGCCTGCGGGAGCTGCAGGCCGTGGAGTCCCTGCGCCCGATCCTGACCGCGGTGCGTGAGGAATCCACCGCCGCCGCCGGGAAGAGGGTTCCGCTCCTGGTCAAGATCGCCCCGGACCTGGCGGACGAGGACGTCACCGCCGTCGCCGACCTCTGCCTGGAACTGGGGCTCGACGGGATCGTGGCGACGAACACCACCATCGCCCGCGACGGGCTGGGCCTGCTGTCGGATCCCGGTACGGTGGCCGCCTGCGGGGCCGGCGGGCTGTCGGGGGAGCCGCTGCGGCACCGTTGCCTGGAGGTGATCCGTCACCTGCGCGGGCACGTGGGGGAGAGGCTGACCCTCATCGGCGTCGGCGGCGTGACCACGGCCCAGGACGCCGAGGACACCCTCGCCGCGGGGGCCGACCTGGTCCAGGGATATACCGCGTTCCTGTACGAGGGCCCTCTCTGGGCGGCTCGTATCGTCAGAGGCCTGCGCTCCCTGCGGATGGGCAGGCCCTGACGGATCCGGGTCAGGACGGGCGCTGGCCCCTGCGGACCCGGGGCCGCGGCATACGCGTCGAACGCCAGTTGATGCTGCGGGTCAGCGCGTAGAACCCGGAGCCGGACTGAACGGTCCCGAACTTGTTGCGGACGGCGCGCTTGAGGCCCGTGACCATCAGCAGGGAGTCGAGCACGACCATGACCAGCAGGGCGTAGAAGGCGGCCATGCCGATCTCCTGCAGGCCGGTGGGGATCAGCATGAAGACCAGCGCGAGGATGGCGATCGGCATGAGCATCTCGGCCATGCAGAAACGGGCGTCGACCCAGTCGCGGATGAAGGCGCGCTGGGCGCCCCGGTCGCGCTGGGGCAGGTAGCGCTCGTCCCCCGAGGCCATCCGGCGCTGGGCGTACAGGCGGTCCTCACGACGGGCCTGACGCTCGTTGACCTTGGCGGCCTTACGATCCTTGGGCACGAGGGGCTGGTGGCGAGCGGCCTCCTGCTGCCGCCGGCTGGGTGTCGGACGGCCCTTGCTCTCGGTCACACCGCGCCTGCCGTGGGCGTCATCGGCCTCGGCTGCGGGATTCTCGGCGGGCTCGGGATCGGCTTCAGTCTTCTTATTACGTCCAAACACCCGCCCAAGAATACCGGAGAGCGACCCCGCCCGGCACCGCACGCGCGGAACAACGGGCAGCGATCACCGGGGGACGTTGCCTAAGCTCGGGATATGACCCACAACGAATCTCCTTCCGGGCAGGCCGACGGCCCCTCGACCGATACCCCCGACGTGGCGGTCTTCAGGAAAGTCAACGACGATCTGTTCGGTCGCGTCCTGGAAGACCTCAAGGAACTGGTGGCCATCCCCGGCATCGCGTGGGAGGCCTTCGACCCCGCCGATCTGATGCGCAGCGCCCAGGCCGTCGAGTCCCTGCTCGCCGCCGAGGGCTTCGACTCCGTGGAGATCCTGCCGGCCGACGGCGCCGATCTCCACCCGGCGGTCATCGCCCACCGCGCGGCGGCGCCCGGTAGGCCCACGGTGCTGCTGTACGCGCATCACGACGTCCAGCCTCCCGGAGACCTCGGGGCCTGGCATTCGGATCCGTTCTCCGCCGTCGAACGGGACGGGCGCCTGTACGGGCGCGGAGCCGCGGACGACAAGGCAGGGGTGATGGCCCATGTCGGGGCCGTCCGCGTGCTGCGGGAGGTGCTCGGCGACGACCACGGGCTCGGGATCACCGTCTTCGTCGAGGGCGAGGAAGAGGCCGGTTCCCCGCATTTCGAGCAGTTCCTGGACCGGCACCGCCATGAACTCGCGGCGGACGCCATCATCATCGCCGATTCCTCCAACTGGGAGGTGGGAGCACCCACGCTGACCACCGGGCTGCGAGGGGTCGTCGGCGCCGAGGTCACGGTACGGGCGCTCGACCACGCCCTGCACTCCGGTGTCTACGGCGGGCCGGTCCTGGACGCCAACACCTTGCTCGCCCGACTGATCGCGACCCTGCACGACGACGACGGCGCGGTGGCCGTCGAAGGCCTGGACCATGCGGACGAGCCCGGGATCGACTATCCGGAGGACCGCTTCCGGGCGGACGCGGGCATGCTGGACGGCGTGCGCCTCGCGGGGCGGGGGAGCGTCACCTCCAGGCTATGGAGCCAGCCTGCGCTGGCCGTGACCGGCATCGACTCGACCGCGGTGGCGGTGGCCTCCAATACGATCGCACCCGCTGCCCGCGCCAAGGTGTCGCTGCGCATCGCACCCGGACAGGATCCCGCGGCGGCCGCACGGGCCCTGGCCGACCACCTCACCTCGCACGCGCCGTTCGGCGCCCGGGTGGATGTCGAGATCCACGAGCTGGGGCAGCCGTTCAGCACCGACACCGGATCGCCGGCGGCGCAGGACCTCATCCGCGCCCTCGGCCAGGCATGGGGCACGGAGGTCCTCCAGGCGGGCATGGGCGGCTCGATCCCGTTCACCGCTTCGCTGAAGGAGGCGTATCCGCAGGCGGCGATCCTGATCACCGGGGTGGAGGATCCCGACACCCGGGCGCACGGGATCGACGAGTCGTTGCACATCGAGGACTTCCGGAGGGTGATCCTCGCCGAGGCGCTGTGGCTGGCCAGCAGGGCACGGGCGTAGGCTGGACCGAACCGGGGAACACAGCCGGAATGAAATCCACGGTTGCGTGGTTGCACCGTTACGAGCCCAGGACGGGCGCTGAGATCGTGCCCGCCGCACGTATGGAGGAGATCAACGCATGAGCGTCACCACCGAGAACGTCACCACCGAGGGCCTGCCGGTCCACGGTGTCAACCTCACGGACGTTGCCGCCCAGAAGGTCAGCGCCCTGCTGGAGCAGGAGGGCCGCACCGACCTCCGCCTGCGGGTGGCCGTGCAGCCCGGAGGCTGCTCGGGGCTGATCTATCAGCTCTACTTCGACGAGCGCGTCCTGGACGGGGACGCCGTCAAGGGCTTCGACGGGGTCGAGGTCATCGTGGACAAGATGTCGGTGCCCTATCTGGAGGGCTCGACCATCGACTTCGAGGACACGATCCAGAAGCAGGGCTTCTCGATCGACAACCCCAACGCACAGGGTTCCTGCGCGTGCGGTGACTCCTTCCACTGAGCACGCCTCCGCCGAAGCGGCACGTCAAGGCCCCGCGCACTCGCACGAGTGCGCGGGGCCTTGCTCTGTCCGCGACCGCCCGCGGCGGGCGTCCCGGACACGGGGCAGCCCGGTCTCCGGGACGCGGACACACTGACTGACACAGTGTCAGCACAGCGCCAGTGCAGGGGGTAAGCTCATGGGGAAACAGCATGCCTCGGCCGGAGTCGTCCCATATCTCCGTGCCTGGCGCACCACCAAAAGAGGAAGGGCCGTCTGTGAGTTCGCATCCCCGAACCGACAGCCGTCGCACCAGGGCGCTGAAGCTATCCGGCCTCGGAGCTATTGCAGTCCTAGCCCTGACGGGCTGTAGTCAGGAAGTCCGCAACGGCTGGATGCCGATCGGGGATTCCGCCCCCACCGACAACGCTCAGCAGATCATGGATCTGTGGGTCGGTTCCTGGGTCGCCGCCCTGGTCGTGGGCCTCGTGGCCTGGGGCCTCATGCTCTGGTGCATGGTGGCCTACCGCCGTCGCAAGAACGAGGTCGGCTACCCCCGGCAGGTGGCCTATCACCTGCCCCTGGAGATCTTCTACACGATCGTCCCGATCGCCCTGGTCGTCTCCCTGTTCTTCTTCTCCGAGCGGGCGCTGACCCAGATCATCCCCCGGCACGAGAACCCCGATGTCACCATCCAGGTCATCGGCAAGCAGTGGGCCTGGGACTTCAACTACGTCGATGACGACGTCTACTACTCCGGTACGCAGGCGCACCTCAACACCGACGGCGCCGAAGGCGTCGAGGAGACCCTGCCGACCCTCTACCTGCCCGTCGACAGCGACGTCGAGGTGGAGCTCTCCTCGCGCGACGTCATCCACTCCTTCTGGGTCCCGGCCTTCCTCGAGAAGATCGACATGATCCCGAACCGCACCAACCACATGAGCTTCCACACCGAACGCGAGGGCACGTTCCAGGGCAAGTGCGCGGAGCTGTGCGGCGAGTACCACTCCGAAATGCTCTTCAACGTCGAGGTCGTCTCCCAGGCCGAGTACGACAGCCAGATGCAGCAGCTGCGCGACCAGGGCAACTCGGGTCAGCTCGGTTCCGAGTACGGGCGCAACGTGAACGAGGAACCGGAGGGTGCCATCATGCGCGACAACCCTGTCGGCTCGAGCTACGACAGCTACAACGAAAACTAAGGGGCTGAAGATGTCTACTTTCGAGTACTCAGCCGATGAGTCCGCAGCCGTCGCGCCCCGCGTGGTGCCGCGCTCCAAGGGTCGGATCATCGTCAACTGGCTGACCTCAACCGACCACAAGACCATCGGGTACATGTACCTGATCGCGGCCTTCGTGTTCTTCTGCGTCGGCGGCGTCATGGCGCTGCTGATCCGTGCCGAGCTCTTCGCTCCCGGGATGCAGATCCTGGAGACCAAGGAGCAGTACAACCAGCTGTTCACCATGCACGGCACGATCATGCTGCTGATGTTCGGCACCCCGTTCTTCGTGGGCCTGGCCAACGTCATCGTCCCGTTGCAGATCGGCGCGCCCGACGTCGCCTTCCCGCGCCTGAACGCCGTGGCCTTCTGGTTCTTCCTGTTCGGCTCCCTGGTGGCCATCGCAGGTTTCATCACCCCGCAGGGCGCGGCCTCGTTCGGCTGGTTCGCCTATGCGCCGCTGAACTCCACGACGTTCTCGCCAGGGGTGGGTGGTGACCTATGGGTCTTCGGCCTGGCCCTGCAGGGCTTCGGCACCATCATGGGCGGCGTCAACTTCATCACCACCATCCTGTGCATGCGCGCCCCGGGCATGACCATGTGGCGTATGCCGGTGTTCGTGTGGACCACTCTGGTGACCGCGCTGCTGGTCATCATGATCTTTCCCCCGCTGGCAGCGGCGCTGTTCGCCCTGGGGATGGACCGGCGGCTCGGCGGGCATATCTTCGACGCCGAAGCCGGTGGGGCGATCCTCTGGCAGCACCTGTTCTGGTTCTTCGGCCACCCGGAGGTCTACGTCCTCGCCCTGCCGTTCTTCGGGATTATCTCGGAGATCCTGCCGGTCTTCTCGCGTAAGCCGCTGTTCGGCTACAAGGGCCTGGTCTTCGCGACCATCGCGATCGCCGCTCTGTCCGTGACCGTGTGGGCCCACCACATGTACGTCACCGGCTCGGTGCTGCTCGGGTTCTTCTCGTTCATGACGATGATGATCGCCGTCCCGACGGGTGTGAAGTTCTTCAACTGGATCGGCACGATGTGGCAGGGGTCGCTCACGTTCGAGACCCCCATGCTCTGGGTGCTCGGCTTCATGTTCACCTTCCTCTTCGGCGGTGTCACCGGCGTGATCCTGGCCACCCCGCCGCTGGACTTCCACGTCTCCGACTCCTACTTCGTGGTCGCGCACTTCCACTACGTGCTCTTCGGCACCGTGGTCTTCGGGATGTTCGCCGCGCTGTACTTCTGGTGGCCCAAGTTCACCGGCAAGATGCTCAACGAGCGCATCGGCAAGGTCCACTTCTGGATCCTGTTCGTCGGCTTCCACACGACCTTCCTGATCCAGCACTGGCTGGGCGTGATCGGCATGCCGCGGCGTTACGCCGATTACATGCCCGAGGACGGCTTCGCGTGGATGAACGAGGTCTCCACTATCGGGGCGATGCTCCTGGCGGTGTCGATGATCCCGTGGTTCTGGAACGTCTACACCACGCACAAGAACGCGCCGAAGGTGGAGGTCGACGATCCCTGGGGCTTCGGCGGATCGCTCGAGTGGGCGACCTCCTGCCCGCCGCCGCGCCACAACTTCGTCTCCCTGCCGCGGATCCGCTCGGAGCGGCCGGCACTGGATCTCCACCACCCTGAGCTGGCCCAGGGCTCGCCTCAGCGGTCCATTAACACCCACGCTGGCACGAAGGGCTGATGTATCGATGAAGGCAACTATCCATACGCTCTGGATCGTCGGCGTGTTCGCGCTCGGTGCTGGCGTCGTTTATGGGTTCGTCACCGGTTTCAATGAATTGGCCGGGTTCCCCGCTCTCCTTGCTACCGGCGCCATGTGCTTCATGTTGGCCATCTACCTGATGCTGGTCCTGCGGTCCACCAAGGCCATCCTGCCGGAGGACGACCTCTCCGGTGAGATCTCCCAGGCGGCCGGCGACTACGGGCACTTCTCGCCGTGGAGCTGGTGGCCCCTGCTGATCGGCGGAGCCTGCACCATCCTGGTGCTGGGCCTTGCGATCGACTGGTGGATCGTCGGCCTGGCGGTTCCGTTCGCGATCGTCGGACTGCTCGGTCTGGTCTACGAGTACAGCACCGGTGATCACGCGCACTGAGCTGCAGCAGTCTTAGAAGTCCCCGCCGGCCCACGGGCCGGCGGGGACTTCTCTTTTCAGGGCGAGTCCCTTCGGGCGGTGGCGGGCCGGCGGATGCCATGCGGGCCAAGGGCGAGTTTCCGGGACGTCGTCCCGGGCGGCTAAGGTTGGGCCGTGAAAACTTTCGAACAGCTCTTTGCCGAGGTCACCCAGAAGGCCCAGGAACGCCCCGAGGGCTCGGGCACGGTGGCCGAGCTGGATCGCGGCGTTCACGGTATCGGCAAGAAGGTGGTCGAGGAAGCCGCGGAGGTCTGGATGGCCTGCGAGTACGAGACCCAGGACGAGGCGGCCGAGGAGATCTCCCAGCTGCTCTACCACCTGCAGGTGATGATGGTGGCCAAGGGGCTGAGCCTCGAAGACGTGTACAAGCATCTGTGACCGGGCCGGCGGCGCGATCGTGAGCCGCCGTGACCCTGACCCCGGACACCGTACGACCACTGAACCCACAGAGGAAAAGGAATCTCCATGCTGCGCGTCGCCGTTCCGAACAAGGGCGCCCTGTCCGAAGCCGCCGCATCGATGCTGCGGGAGGCCGGGTACCGGCAGCGCCGCGACTCACGGGAACTGGTGCTGATCGACCCCGAGAACCAGGTCGAGTTCTTCTACCTGCGTCCGCGCGACATCGCGGTCTACGTCGGCGGGGACGTGCTCGACGTCGGGATCACGGGACGGGACCTGCTGCTGGACTCCGGGGCGCACGCGGATGAGGACCTCGCCCTGGACTTCGCCCGCTCGACCTTCCGATTCGCCGGCCCCGCCGGGCAGTTCGGCCGGCTCGAGGATCTCTCGGGGAAGCGCATCGCCACGAGCTATGCGGAATTGCTGCGCACCTACCTCCGTGAGCGCGAGATCGAGGCGGAGGTCGTCCGCCTGGACGGTGCCGTGGAGTCCTCCATCCGACTGGGGGTGGCCGATGCGATCGCCGATGTGGTGGAGACGGGCAACACGCTGCGCGCGGCCGGGCTCGAAGTATTCGGTGAGCCGATCATGAAGTCGGAGGCGCTGCTGATCCGCTCGCGCCACGAGGTCGAGCCGGAGGGACTCGCAGTGCTGCGCCGCCGCCTTCAGGGTGTCCTGGTGGCACGGCAGTACGTGATGATCGACTACGACGTCGCCGAGGAGGACCTGGCCGCCACGACCGCCATCACCCCGGGGATGCAAGGACCGACCATCTCTCCGCTGGGCCACGGCAGTTCCATGGCCGTTCGCGCGATGGTGCTGCGCGCGGACACCAACAAGGTGATGGACGCCCTGTACGCCGCCGGCGCGCGTGCCATCCTGGTCTCGCCCATCCACGCGGCGCGCATCTGACCTCAACCACGCGGGACGTGCCCGGAACGGGCGCCGAGCCGCTGTCCCGCCCCGATCGAGAGGATCGATTCCCGTGACCGTTGCAGTGCGCGTGATCCCCTGCCTGGATGTCGACGCCGGGCGCGTGGTCAAGGGCGTGAACTTCGAGAACCTCCGCGACGCCGGGGACCCGGTCGAGCTCGCGGAGCGGTACAACCGGGCCGGGGCGGACGAGCTGACCTTCCTCGACGTCACGGCCTCCTCCTCCGCACGGGCCACCATGTTCGACGTGGTGGCGCGCACGGCGGAGCAGGTGTTCATCCCGCTCACGGTGGGTGGCGGCGTCCGCACGGTCGAGGATGTGGACCGTCTCCTGAGGTGCGGGGCGGACAAGACCTCCATCAACACGGCGGCCATCGCCCGGCCCGAGGTGATCGACGAGATCACCCGGCGGTTCGGCAACCAGGTCCTCGTGCTCTCCTGCGACGCCAAACGCACCGGATCCACCCCCTCGGGGTTCGAGGTGACGACGCACGGCGGTCGCCGCTCGACCGGGATCGACGCCGTGGAATGGGCCGCCGAGGCGGAGGCCCGGGGCGTGGGGGAGATCCTGCTGAACTCGATGGACGCCGACGGGACGAAGGCCGGCTTCGATCTCGAGATGATCCGCGAGGTACGCGCGGCCACCACCGTCCCCCTGATCGCCTCCGGCGGCGCCGGGGAGCCGGCGCACTTCCCCCCGGCCGTGGCCGCCGGAGCGGATGCGGTGCTCGCCGCCTCGGTGTTCCACTTCGGGCCCGTCGGAGCCATCGCAGAGGTCAAGGCCGCGTTGCGCGCCGAGGGACACCCGGTCCGATGAGCGGGCGCGGGGAGCCTGCCGACGCGCCTATAGTGTCCCGTGATGCCTGAACAACCCTCACCGAGTTCACCCGGTCGGCAGCCCGAGACCGGACACCTCACCGCGGCGGGCGAGTCCGCCTCCATGCTGGACCCGCGGATCGCCGAGCGGCTCAAACGCGACGACCAGGGCCTGGTCGCCGCGATCATCCAGGAGCAGGTCACCGGCGAGGTGCTCATGCTCGGCTGGATGGACGACGAAGCCCTGCGCCGGACCCTGAGCACAGGACGTGTCACCTTCTGGTCCCGGTCCCGCGGCGAGTATTGGCGCAAGGGGGACACCTCCGGGCACCGGCAGTACGTGAAATCCGTCGCTCTGGACTGCGACGGCGATGCCCTGCTGGTCGAGGTCGAACAGGTCGGAGCCGCCTGCCATCGCAACACCCGGACGTGCTTCGACGGCGGCCGGCTGCCGGCCGTGGTCGGAAGCGCCCCGACCGGGACCTGACCCGCGGCCCGATGCCCCCGCGATGACGGGGCACCGTCACGGCAGGCACCCGTCCCTCACCCGTCCGTCGAAATCTCAGGAGAGCGCACATGGAGCAGCTGGGCACGATCACCCCCTCGCTGGAGGAGTTCAGGCAACTGGCCGCATCCCACCGGGTGGTCCCGGTGCGGACCACGGTCCTCGCGGACGCCATGACCCCCATCGGGATCTACCGCACCCTGGTCATGCGCCCTGACGGGACCGCGCCCGCCGGGACCTTCCTGCTCGAGTCCGCGGCCCAGGGGATCTGGTCGCGCTGGTCGTGGGTCGGGGTCAGCTCCCGGGCCACCCTGACCAGCAAGGCCGACGAGGCGCACTGGATCGGGCAGCCGCCTGCGGGTGTGCCCACCGAAGGCAGCCCCGTCGACGTCCTGCAGGCGACCATGGAGCTGCTGCACACCTCCCGGTTCACGGACGCCCCGCCGCTGACCTCCGGAATGGTCGGTTTCGTGGGCTGGGAGGCCGTGCGCCACTGGGAGCGACTGCCCAATCCTCCTGAGGACGACCTCCGGATCCCCATGCTCGCCATGAATCTGGTGTCCGACATGGCCGTGCACGACAACCAGAACGGGACCGTGACCCTGGTCGCCAACGCCATCAACACGGACGGCACCGACGAGCGGGTTGACGAGGCCTATGCCGACGCGGTCGAGCGCGTGCACGCGATGCTGGAGAAGCTGTCCTCGCCGGCCGGCCAGGTCAGCGTGCTCCGGGACACCGGCCGGGGGGATGCGGACGGGACCGGGGACCTGGAGGCGGTCGTCGACCAGTCCTGGGACCGGCAGATCTTCATCGACTCGATCAACGAGGCCAAGCAGGCCATCGTGGACGGCGAGATCTTCCAGGTGGTGATCTCCAGGCGCTTCGAGACGCCTTGCGAAGCCGGGGCGCTGGACGTCTACCGGACGCTGCGCCGCATCAACCCGAGCCCGTACATGTACCTGTACTCCTTCGAGGACGCCACCGGGCGCGACTACCAGGTGGTCGGCTCCTCCCCGGAGGCACTGGTGACGGTGACCGACCGGGAGGTGGTCACCCACCCCATCGCCGGTTCCCGCCCGCGCGGCGCGACTCCCGCCGAGGACCTGGTGATGGAGAAGGACCTGCTGGCGGACGAGAAGGAGCGCGCCGAGCACCTGATGCTCGTGGACCTCTCCCGGAACGATCTGTCCAAGGTCTGCGTCCCGGGTTCGGTGGATGTCACCGAGTTCATGGAGGTCGAGCGCTTCAGCCACATCATGCACCTGTGCTCGAACGTCGTGGGCCAGATGCGCCGCGGCACCAGCGCCTACGACGTCCTAGCTGCGACCTTCCCGGCGGGCACGCTCTCGGGTGCGCCCAAGCCGAGGGCATTGCAGCTGCTCGACGAGTACGAGCCGTTCCGGCGCGCCATCTACGGCGGGGTGGTCGGTTATATGGACTTCGCCGGGGACATGGACATGGCCATCGCCATCCGGACCGCCCTGCTGGTCGACGGCAAGGCCTACGTGCAGGCGGGCGGGGGGATCGTGGCGGACTCGGTGCCCGAGACCGAGGCCACGGAATCCCTCAACAAGGCGACGGCGCCCATGAGGGCGGCTCTCACCGCGACGAGACTGCGCGGACTGGAGAAAGGGGAGCGCCTATGACCGCCTGGCATTCCAAGTCGCGGCTGATCGTGGTGGGCCTGCTCCTGGCAGCGCTCCTGTTCGGTACCGCCTCCATGGTCTGGTTCCAGGTGACCGTCCCCAGCCCCGTCCAGGAGATCCAGGTCGAGGTGCGCGGCACCGACGCCACGCCAGCCGTCCCGGCGCTGGCGCTCGTGAGCGCTGCCGCGGCACTCGCCCTGACCATCGCGGGTCCGAGGCTGCGCTGGGTCGTGGCCGGCGCGCTGACGGCTGCGGCCGTCGGGGCCGTGTTCTCCGTGGTCTCCGCCGTCGCCGACCCTGAGCGCTCAGCGGCCTCCACGGTCGGGGAGACCGCCGGCATCATCGGCTCGCAGAGCCAGCACTCGATCACGGTATGGCCGTGGCTGAGCCTCGCCATGGCGGTGCTGCTGGCCCTGGCGGGAGCGTGGATCCTCGTGGCCATGCGTTCGTGGAGCACTACGGGCGTCACGAAGTACCGGCGCGAACGGGACGCGGGAGCCGCCGCGGTCCAGGGAGCTTCCGGCGCGGAAGCCGTGGACGGAGGCACCGGGGCGGTGCACGACCCGGACGCCGCTCGGCGCGATGGGATCGACACCTGGGACGCGTTGAGCGAGGGCGAGGACCCCACGGGGCGTTGAGTCCGCCGCACAGTCCGCTCAATGGCACAATGGGACGAAGAGCGGCGCCACGGACACGCACCACGAGCGCACCCGCACAGAACCACCGCACAATTCCATGGGAGACCGAGTAGATGTCGAACCAGAATGAGATCGTCCTGGACCACACCGGTTACGTCGGCCACGGCAGTACTCCGGCTGCCTGGGCCTGCATCGCGATTATGACGGTGGGCGTCCTGGTCGCCGTCGTGGGCTTCACCATCAGCGTGATGCCGATGCTGTGGGTCGGGGTCGCAATCGTCGTCGTGGGCCTGGTGGTCGGCTACATCATGAAGAAGATGGGTCTCGGCTACGAAGGCGAGGCCAAGCGCGCCGCGGAGAACGGCGGCCCCGCGCACTGATCGCTGTACGGCGGGGAAGCGGCAACGCGGGCTGAGGCCCGCGTGCGCCGTGAGTCCGCCGGGGCGTCGAGGCAACTGCAACCGGGGTTCGCGCAGAACCCACCGCAATGACCAGTCCCTCGCGCGGGACTGGTCATTTGTCTGACGGGCCTGGACACTGCACCACGGCCTGCCGGCACGGGCGATCATGACCGGCGAGAACGCATGAAGGATTGAGACCAGCATGACCCAGTACACCGGAGCCGGCCGTGCCGAGACCACGGGCACGGTATTGGACGCCATCATCGCCGGCGTCCGGGAGGATCTCGCCGCCCGTCAAGAGCTGATCCCGCTCGAGGAGATCAAGGCCGCGGCCGCGGCCGCTCCGGCTGCCCTGGACGCCGTGAGCGCCCTGCGCGGAACCCACCCGGACTCCCTGGAGGTCATCGCCGAGGTCAAGCGGTCCTCGCCGTCCAAGGGTGCCCTGGCGCCCATCGCCGATCCCGCGCTGCTCGCCGCGGCCTACGAGCGGGGAGGGGCCGCGGTGATCTCGGTGCTGACCGAGGCCCGCCGTTTCAACGGATCGCTCGAGGACCTCGACGCCGTCCGCGCCGCCGTGGGGATCCCGGTGCTGCGCAAGGACTTCACCGTGGACGACTACCAGATCTGGGAGGCCCGTGCCCACGGCGCCGACCTGGTACTGCTCATCGTGGCCGCCCTGGACGACGAGACCTTGCGGCATTTCCTGGAGCTCACGCGCAGCCTGGGCATGGAGGCCCTCGTGGAGACGCACACGGACGAGGAGGTCGAGCGGGCCCGGGCCGTCGGCGCGAAGATCGTCGGCGTCAACACGCGCAACCTCAAGACCCTCGAGGTCGACCCGGACCTGTTCGGGCGCCTGGCGGAGAAACTGCCGCACGACGCCGTCCTGGTCGCGGAATCCGGAGTCAGCTCCGGGGAACAGGTGGAGCTGTACGCCCGGCACGGCGCCGATGCCGTGCTGACCGGGGAGGCGCTCGTCCGGGCCGGGGATCCCACCGGAACCGTGACGGCGTTCCGGACCGTGGGCGCCTCCGCCCGGGCGGCGGCACGCGCGGAACGCACCACCGGTGGCCATCGCTGGTCCGAGGCGCCGGGACCCTACTTCGGGGAGTTCGGCGGCCGGTGGATGCCGGAGTCCCTGATCGCAGCCCTGGACCAGCTGGAGGAGACCTTCGAGAAGGCCAAGGCCGACGTCGAGTTCCAGCAGGAGTTCCAGCGGCTGAGCCGTGACTACGCCAACCGGCCCTCCCTGCTCACGGAGGCCGAGCGGTTCTCGGAGGCGGTCGGCTGCCGCGTGCTGCTCAAGCGCGAGGACCTCAACCACACGGGCTCCCACAAGATCAACAACGTCCTGGGCCAGGCCCTCATGGCCAAGCGCATGGGCAAGCACCGCCTGATCGCGGAGACGGGCGCCGGCCAGCACGGCGTGGCGACGGCCACCGTCGCCGCGCTCATGGGCATGGAGTGCGTGGTCTACATGGGCGAGGAGGACACCCAGCGCCAGGCTCTCAACGTCGCCCGGATGGAGCTGCTGGGCGCCACCGTCGTCCCGGTCAAGAACGGCTCGCGGACCCTGAAGGACGCGATCAACGAGGCGCTGAGGGACTGGGTGGCCTCCGTCGACACCACCCACTACCTGCTGGGCACCGCAGCCGGCGCCCACCCGTTCCCCGCGATGGTCCGCTGGTTCCACCAGCAGATCGGCGACGAGGCCCGTGCGCAGTGCCTGGCTCAGCTGGGCCGCCTCCCCGATGCCGTCGCGGCCTGCGTGGGCGGAGGGTCCAACGCGATCGGCATCTTCCACGGGTTCCTGGACGACGAATCGGTCGAGCTGTGGGGCTTCGAGGCCGGCGGAGACGGCCTGGACACCCCGCGTCACGCCGCCACGATCTCCCTGGGCCGTCCCGGGGTCATGCACGGGGCCAGGACCTACCTGATGCAGGACGAGGACGGGCAGACCATCGAGTCCCACTCGATCTCCGCGGGCCTGGACTACCCGGCGGTCGGGCCCGAGCACGCCCACCTCAGCGCTGCGGGCCGGGCCACCTACGAGGCCGTGACCGACTCCGAGGCCATGGACGCCTTCCGGCTGCTGTGCCGGACGGAAGGCATCATCCCCGCCATCGAGTCCTCGCACGCCCTGGCAGGGGCGGTGAAACTCGGCCGCCGCTGGCGCGACGAGCTGGGGGAGGAAGCGGCCGCCGAGAAGGTCGTCGTCGTCTCCCTCTCGGGACGAGGCGACAAGGACGTGGCCACGGCCGCCAAATGGTTCGGCATGGTCTCCGAGAATCACGACGAGATGGACGAGGAGGCCCAGTGATGACTGTGGAACAGCCCGCAGACCTGGTATCGCGAATCCTGCCCGCCGAGGTGCTCACCCCACGGGACTCGAGGCTCTCGGCGCGGATCGCGCAGTGCAGAGCCGAGGGGCGCCCGGCCCTGGTCGGGTACCTGCCCGCCGGCTATCCGACACTGGAGGAATCGATCGACGCCGCCGTGGCCCTGGGCAACAACGGCGCGGACGTCATCGAGATCGGGATCCCGTACTCCGACCCCGTCATGGACGGCTCGGTGATCCAGCACGCCACCACCACGGCCCTGGCCAACGGCTTCCGGGTGGCCCAGGTCTTCGAGGTGATCGAGGCCATCGCCACCCGGACCGATGCCGTGCCGATCGTGATGACCTACTGGAACCCCGTCATGCAACGGGGCGTGGACCGCTTCGCGCGCGAACTGGCCCAGGCGGGAGGCGCGGGGATCATCACCCCGGACCTGATCCCCGACGAGGCCGCGGAATGGTTCGAGGCCTCGGTCCGGCACGGGCTGGACCGGATCTTCCTCGTCGCCCCCTCCAGCTCCCGCGAGCGCATGGAACTGACGGTCAAGGCCTCCAGCGGCTTCGTCTACGCCGTGTCGGTCATGGGCGTGACCGGAGCTCGGGACGTGGTCTCCAGCGCCGCGGAGTCGGTCGTCGAGCGCGCCCGGGCCGCGGGCGCCGAGAACGTGTGCGTGGGCCTCGGGGTCTCGCGCAGGGAGCACGTCGAGGAGCTCGGGGCCTACGCCGACGGCGTCATCGTGGGCACGGCACTGGTCAAGGCACTCGGCGAAGGCGGCCCGGCCGCCGTGGGGAAGCTGACCGCGGAACTGGCCGGACGGAGCTGACGCCCATGGTGCTGACGCCCCTCGCCATCCCCTCGCCCAGCTGGTCCGGTCTCAGCATCGGGCCCATCACGATCCACGCCTATGCGCTGTGCATCATGCTCGGCATGGTGGCCGCGGTGCTCATCGCCCGCAAGCGGTGGCGCGACCGCGGACTGGATCCCGACATCGTCCTGGACGCCGCGCTGCTCGCCATTCCCCTCGGGATCGTGGGTGCCAGGCTCTACCACGTGGCGATCACGGATCCCACCTACTACTTCGGTTCCTGGGAGGGCTTCCGGGAGATCCCCCTGCTCTGGCACGGCGGCCTCGGGATCATGGGCGCGGTGGCCTTCGGCGCCATCGGCGTCTGGATCATCTGCCGCCGCAACAAGGTGTCCTTCGCGACCTTCGCGGACTGCCTGGCTCCCGGCCTCCTGGTCGCCCAGGCCATCGGCAGGTGGGGCAACTGGTTCAACCAGGAGCTCTTCGGCAGCCCCACCACCCTGCCCTGGGGCCTCGAGATCGACCCCGCCTCCGGGAACTTCCCGGCGGGCATGCCCGCCGACACCCTCTTCCACCCGACCTTCCTCTACGAGTCGATCTGGAATCTGCTGGGGGCAGCGGTGCTGATCTGGCTCAGCAGATCGCCCCGTACCGCAGCAGCGGACGACGGCGGCAGGCTCTTCGGTCTGTACCTGGTCTGGTACGGGCTGGGCCGGATGCTCATCGAGCTGTTCCTGCGCATCGACCCCTCCTACATGCTGTGGGGGCTGCGCATCCACGTATACACGGCGGCGGGAATCATCCTGATCGGGGCCGCGTTGTTCGTAGTGCTGGGTGCCCGTGCCCGCCGGCGGGAAGAAACATCCGGATCCGCGCGAACACCGGGCCCCGGCAGCGCCGGGCCCACGCGGCTCTCCTGAGGCGTCCGGGGCCGGCCGCCGCCATGTCCGCGAGCGCGGGAGAGCCCCGGAGCCGTGATAGATTTTCGACTGCACTTTGACACGCGCCCACAGGCTGACCAGGGCTCCGCGATCCGGAGATTTCAGCCAGGTAACAAGTGTGCAACGTCGTCGGCGTATTCTCTCGACGACCGGTCCGAGGACGAACCGCTCATCCACTCCTTAGTGTTGCCGCTTGCCCGCGCTGGCCCGATGAGGAGGGTTACAGTCCCGTCCAGTGAGGAGAACCCCTATGTCGCAGTCCGATCGCGGACAGCAGGATCCCCAGAGCCAGGTCGAGGCCGATGAGGCCGTCGTCGAAGAGGGCGCGGATCCGCGCCCCGCGGAGGCCTCCGCTGAGGCGCGAGAGTCCGGCGAGGAACCGGTGATCTCCCCGTTCCGCCGCTTCTCCACGGCACCTGAGGAACAGGGGCTCTACAAGCCCCAGGAGGAGAAGGACGCCTGCGGCCTGGCCGTCCTGGCCACCCTGAACGGACAGGCCAGCCACGAGATCGTCGAGAAGGCACTCATCGCGCTGCGCGCACTCGAGCACCGCGGTGCTGTGGGCGGCGACGAGGGCACGGGCGACGGCGCCGGGATCCTCCTGCAGCTGCCGGACGCGTTCTTCCGCGAGATCCTGGACTTCGAGCTGCCCCCGTTCGGCAGCTACGCCGTGGGCTCGGCCTTCCTGCCGACCGACACGCAGGGGACGAAGAAGGCCGAGAAGCTCAAGGCCGCGATGACCGGCATCGCGGAGGCCGAGGGCCTCGAGGTCCTCGGCTGGCGCGACGTGCCCATCGAGGTCTCCGCCGTCGGCTCCGCCGCGCGCTCCGTCATGCCGTATTTCGTGCAGATGTTCGTCCGCGAGGCCGCCGACGCCGACGAGGCCTTCACCGGGCACATCCCCGTCTTCAGCCTCGACGGCGAAGCGGCCCAGCGGCAGCTGGACCAGAAGGCCTTCCGGCTGCGCAAGCGGTCGCAGAACCGCCTGGGGGTCTACTTCCCCTCTTTCTCGTCGTCGACCATCGTCTACAAGGGCATGCTCACGACGGCCCAGCTCGAGCCGTTCTACCCGGACCTGTCCGATGAGCGGTTCGGCACGCAGCTGGCCATCGTCCATTCCCGGTTCTCGACCAACACCTTCCCCTCGTGGCCGCTGGCCCAGCCCATGCGGATCCTGGCGCACAACGGGGAGATCAACACGGTCAAGGGCAACCGCAACTGGATGCGGGCCCGCCAGTCGCAGCTGAAGTCCCCTCTGCTGGGCCGCAACCCGGAGGAGCTGTTCCCGATCTGCTCCGACGGCGCGTCCGACTCCCAGTCGCTGGACGAGGTCGCGGAGCTGCTCATGCTCTCGGGCCGCCCCGTCACCCAGGCCATGATGATGATGATCCCGGAGGCCTGGGAGAACCACGAGACCATGGACCCGGACCGCAAGGCCTTCTACGAATACCATTCCACGCTCATGGAGCCGTGGGACGGCCCCGCCGCCGTCGCCTTCACGGATGGGCGCCGCGTGGGCTCGGTCCTGGACCGGAATGGCCTGCGGCCGGGCCGCTACTGGGAGACCGCGGACGGCCTCGTGGTCTTCGCCTCGGAGGTCGGCGTCGTCGACCTCTCCGACCGCAAGATCGTGCGCAAGGGCCGGGTCTCGCCGGGAACCATGTTCCTGGTCGACACGGTGGCCGGCCGGATCATCGAGGACGAGGAGATCAAGCGCGAGGTCGCCACGCTCAGGCCCTGGAAGGAATGGACCGCCGGCAACCTGGTCAGCTTCGACGACCTGCCCCAGCGCGAGCACATGGTGCACCCGCCCCGGTCTATCGAGCTGCGCCAGAAGACCTTCGGCTACACCTACGAGGAGCTGCGCAAGATCATCGGCCCCATGGCCACGACCGGTGCGGAGCCGATCTACGCGATGGGCACCGACACCCCGGTCGCCGTGCTGGCCGACCGGCCGCGGCTGCTCTTCGACTACTTCGTACAGGCCTTCGCGCAGGTCACCAACCCGCCGCTGGACGCCATCCGCGAGGAGCTCGTGACGAGCCTCAAGGGAGCCCTGGGCCCCACGGGCAATCTGCTGACCACGAAGCAGGTGCGCACCCACCAGGTCGGCCTGGACTTCCCGGTGATCAACAACGACCAGCTCGACCAGATCCTGCACCTGGACGACGACGACGGCATGCCCATCGCCCTCAAGGTCCGCGGCCTCTACCGTCCGGAGGGCGGGGGAGCCGGCCTGCGGGAGCGGATCGCCGAGATCTGCGAGAAGGTCTCCGCCGCCGTGAACCGCGGCGTGGAGTTCGTGGTGGTCTCCGACCGCGACTCCAACGGCCAGTGGGCGCCCATCCCGTCCCTGCTGCTGACCAGCGCGATCCACCACCACCTGCTGCGCTCGGCCACCAGGACCAAGTGCTCGCTGATCGTGGAGGCCGGCGACGTGCGCGAAGTGCACCACGTGGCGCTGCTCGTGGGCTACGGCGCCTCCGCCGTCAACCCCTACCTGGCCATGGAGTCCGCCGAGGAGCTAGTGCGTACCGGCCAGGTCGAAGGCCGGACCGAGGAACAGGCCGTCACCAACCTGATCAAGGCCCTGGGCAAGGGCGTGCAGAAGATCATGTCCAAGATGGGCATCTCCACGGTCTCCTCCTACTGCGGCGCCCAGACCTTCGAGGCCCTGGGGTTGTCCCGCGAGCTGATCGACGACTTCTTCGCCGGTACGCCATCGCAGATCGACGGCGTGGGCCTGGACGTCATCGCCGAGGAGGCCGCCGCCCGGCACCGCCGGGGCTACCCGGCGGACGGGGTCAAGGAGCCCTACATCGGCCTGGACACCGGTGGCGAGTACGACTGGCGCCGCGACGGCGCACCGCACCTGTTCAGCCCGGAGACGGTCTTCCGCCTGCAGCATGCGACCCGCACCGGCCGCTACGACATCTTCAAGACCTACACGCGCCTGGTCGACGACCAGGCCGAGGAGCTGAAGACCATCCGCGGGCTTCTCGCCTTCGACGACTCCCGCACGCCGATCTCCATCGACGACGTCGAGTCCGCCGAGGAGATCCTCAAGCGCTTCTCCACCGGGGCCATGTCCTACGGGTCGATCTCCAAGGAAGCGCACGAGACCCTGGCGATCGCGATGAACCAGATCGGCGGCAAGTCCAACACGGGCGAGGGCGGCGAGGACGTCGACCGGCTCATGGACCCCGTCCGCCGCTCGGCGATCAAGCAGGTGGCCTCGGGACGCTTCGGCGTGACCAGTCTCTACCTGACCAACGCCACGGACATCCAGATCAAGATGGCCCAGGGCGCCAAGCCCGGCGAGGGCGGTCAGCTCATGGCGCAGAAGGTCTACCCCTGGGTGGCCCGGACCCGTCATTCGACCCCCGGGGTGTCGCTGATCTCGCCCCCGCCGCACCACGACATCTACTCGATCGAGGACCTCGCCCAGCTCATCTACGACCTCAAGCGCTCCAACCCGAGCGCGCGGGTGCACGTCAAGCTGGTCTCGGAGATCGGGATCGGCACCGTCGCCAGCGGCGTGACCAAGGCACGGGCCGACGTCGTGCTGGTCTCCGGCCACGACGGCGGAACGGGTGCCGCGCCGCTGAACTCGCTCAAGCACGCCGGGCTGCCCTGGGAGCTCGGCCTGGCCGAGACCCAGCAGACGCTCATGCTCAACAACCTGCGCGAGCGCGTGGTGGTGCAGGCCGACGGGCAGCTCAAGACCGGACGCGACGTCATGGTCGCCGCCCTGCTGGGCGCCGAGGAGTTCGGCTTCGCCACCGCCCCGCTGGTGGTCGAGGGATGCATCATGATGCGCAAGTGCCACCTGGACACCTGCCCGGTGGGGGTCGCGACGCAGAACCCCGTCCTGCGCGAGCGCTTCACCGGCAAGGCCGAGCACGTGGTGAACTTCTTCCGCTTCATCGCCGAGGAGGTCCGCGAGCTGCTGGCCCAGCTGGGCTTCCGCACCCTGGAGGAGGCCATCGGCCACGCCGAGGTGCTGCGCACTGAAAAGGCCATCGACCACTGGAAGGCCAGCGGGCTGGACCTGTCGCCGATCCTGCACTCGTCGGTGCTCGAGCACGAGGGGCGCGCGGTGCGCTCCGGCAAGGGCCAGAACCACGAGCTGGAGAAGCACTTCGACGTCCGCCTGATCGAGGAGGCGGCTCCGGCCCTGACCGGTCGCGAGCCCGTCGCCCTGCAGCACACGATCGTCAACACCGACCGTTCCGTGGGCACCATGCTGGGCCACGAGGTCACCCGCACCTTCCAGATCGACGAGCTGGCCGATGACACCATCACCGTCGCCCTGTCGGGGCAGGCGGGCCAGTCGCTGGGCGCCTTCATGCCGAAGGGGATCACCCTGCGGCTGGAGGGCGACGCCAACGACTACACCGGCAAGGGGCTTTCCGGCGGACGCATCATCGTCCGTCCCGAGCGCGATGCCGGCTTCGCGGCCGAGGACAACGTGGTGGCCGGCAACGTCATCGGCTACGGCGCCACGAGCGGGGAGATCTTCCTGAGCGGACGCGTGGGGGAGCGGTTCCTGGTGCGCAACTCCGGGGCCACCGCGGTGGTCGAGGGCATCGGCGACCACGGCTGCGAGTACATGACCGGTGGCCGTGCGCTGATCATCGGCCCCACCGGCCGGAACTTCGGCGCCGGCATGTCGGGAGGTGTGGCCTACGTCCTGGACCTGGCCGAGACCTCGGTCAACCTCCAGTCCCGCACCTCCGGGGAGCTCACGCTCTCCGGGCTGGACGACAACGACGTCGACACCGTCAGGGACCTGCTGCGGCGTCACGTCGAGGAGACCGGCTCCGCCCATGCCGAGTCCCTGCTGTGCGACCTCCCGGGGACGATCGCCCGGCTCACGAAGGTCCTGCCGCGCGACTACTCCGCCGTGCTCGGCATCCGTGCGGAGGCGGAGGCCAGCGGGGCGGACCCCGACGGCTCCGACACCTGGAACAAGATCCTGGAGGTGACCACCCGTGGCTGACCCGCGCGGATTCCTCAAGACCACCGAACGCCAGGACCGCCCCAAGCGGCCGGTCCCCGTGCGCATCATGGACTTCAACGAGGTCCAGACCGAGCAGGACTCCGCGGTGCTCAAAGCACAGGCGGGGCGCTGCATGGACTGCGGCATCCCGTTCTGCCATCGGGGCTGCCCGCTGGGCAACCTGATCCCGGAGTGGAACGACCTGGTGTGGCGCGGCCGCAGCCGCGAGGCCGTGGAGCGGATGCACGCGACCAACAACTTCCCGGAGTTCACGGGACGGGTGTGTCCCGCGCCGTGCGAGACCTCGTGCGTGCTCGGCATCAACCAGCCGGCCGTGACCATCAAGCAGGTCGAGTACTCGATCGGCGAGATCGGCTTCGACGAGGGCATCGTGCAGCCCTTCATCCCGGACCGGCTGGTCGGCCAGACCGTCGCCGTCGTCGGGTCGGGACCCGCGGGGCTCGCTGCGGCCCAGCAGCTCACCCAGGCCGGCTTCACGGTCGCCGTCTACGAGCGGGATGACCGGATCGGCGGCCTGCTGCGCTACGGCATCCCGGACTTCAAGCTCGAGAAAGAGGTGCTGGACCGCCGGCTGGAGGTCATGCGGGCCGAAGGCACCCGCTTCCGCACGGGCGTGGAGATCGGCAAGGACATCACCTGGGATCAGCTGCGCCGCCGCTACGACGCCATCGTGGTGGCCACCGGCGCCCTGGAGGCCAGGGAGCTGAACGCCCCCGGACGGGAGCTCGACGGCGTCCATCACGCCATGGAGTACCTGACCCAGTCCAACCGCGTGGTGGCCGGGGACGAGGTGCCCGACCAGATCCGCGCCGACGGCAAGCACGTGGTGGTCCTGGGCGGCGGCGACACCGGCTCGGACTGCATCGGCACCGCCAACCGGCAGAACGCCGCGTCGGTGACCAACATCGCGATCGGCTTCGAGCTGCCCCTGGACCGGCCGGAGGACCAGCCGTGGCCCATGGACCCGCGGGTCCAGGACGTCTCCTCGTCCCACGAGGAGGGCGTCGACCGCGTCTACCTGTCCTCGACCGTGGAGTTCCTGGGGGAGGACGGCAGGGTCACCGGCCTGCGCGTGGCCGAGACGGAGTACCTGCCGGACGGCCGCCGCGTGCCCAAGGAGGGCACGGAGCGGATCGTGCCGGCGGATCTGGTGCTCCTGGCGCTGGGCTTCACCGGCAACGAGTCGGAGCAGGCGGTGGCCCAGATCGGCACCGACCTGGACCGCCGCGGCAACATCGCCCGGGATGACGCCTACATGACCAACGTCGACGGCGTGTTCTCCTGCGGCGACGCCGGCCGCGGGGCCTCGCTCGTCGTATGGGCCATCGCCGAGGGACGCGCCTGCGCCGCCGCGGTGGAGGAGTTCCTGACGGGTGACACCCGGCTGCCCTTCCCCGTGGGACCGACCACGCGGGGCATCGACCTGCGCTGAACTGTCCTGTACTGAACTGTCCTGTACTGAACTGTTCTGTACTGGATCGGCTCGCACCGGGCCGGTCCAGTACCCGGCACCCGTGAACCCGGTGCCCCACCGCGGCGGCGGGCCGAGCAACCCGCCGCCGCTGCCGTTCCTGCCCCCGGCGAAGCGTACGGGTAGGCTTAGCAGGGAAGCGGGCATCCATGTTCCGCTACGTCCTGGCAGTGACGCCGCGTCGGCCCCCGGAGCTACGCACGTTACGGGTCGACGTGCGCGCCGTTCACGCCGCAAGCAGTACTCGACCGAGAGGTATCAACTATGAGACGCGCCAAGATCGTGGCCACTATCGGGCCGGCTATTTCCTCCTACGAGAAGATCACGGAGGCCATTCAGGCGGGACTCAACGTCGCGCGCCTGAACATGAGCCACGACACCCACGAGACCCACCTCGCGCAGTACGAGACCCTGCGCCGGGCAGCGGCGGACCTGGGCCACAACCTGGCCATCCTGGCCGACCTGCAGGGCCCCAAGATCCGCCTGGGCACCTTCGCCGATGGCCCCCACTTCCTGGACGTCGGCGACGTCTTCACGATCACCGTGGAGGACATCGAGGGCACCAAGGAACGCTGCGGGACCACCTTCAAGGGCCTGCCCCAGGACGTCAAGGTCGGCGACGAACTGCTGATCGACGACGGCAAGGTCCGCCTGCGGGCCACGGCCGTCTCCGACACGGACGTCACCACCGTCGTCGAGGTCCCCGGCAAGGTCTCCAACAACAAGGGCATCAACCTGCCCGGCGTCGCCGTCAACGTCCCGGCCCTGTCGGAGAAGGACGAGGACGACCTGCGCTGGGCCGTGCGCACCGGCGTGGACATGATCGCCCTGTCCTTCGTGCGCAGCGGCGACGACGTCTCCCGCGTGCACGAGATCATGGACGAGGAGGGCATTCGCCTCCCGGTGATCGCCAAGATCGAGAAGCCGCAGGCCGTGGAGAACCTCCACGAGATCATCGACGCCTTCGACGGCATCATGGTCGCCCGCGGCGACCTCGGCGTCGAGCTGCCCCTCGAGGAGGTCCCGCTGGTGCAGAAGCGCGCGATCGAGCTCGCGCGCCGCTGGGCCAAGCCGGTGATCGTGGCCACGCAGGTGCTCGAGACCATGATGGACAACCCGCGCCCGACCCGTGCGGAGGCCTCGGACTGCGCCAACGCCGTGCTGGACGGCGCGGACGCCGTCATGCTCTCCGGTGAGACCTCCATCGGCAAGTACCCGATCGAGGCGCTGCAGACCATGGCCCAGATCGTGGAGGCCACCGAGCGCCACGGCCTGGAGCGCATCGGCGGTCTGACCACCGAACCGCGCACCCGCGGCGGTGCCATCACCCGCGCGGCCGTGACCATCGCGCGTCAGCTGGACATCCCCTACATCACCGCGTTCACCCAGTCGGGCGACTCGGCCCGCCGGCTCTGCCGCCTGCGCCCGCCGCAGCCGATCCTGGCCTTCACGCCGAACCCCAAGGTCCAGGCGTTCTGCGCGCTGCTGTGGGGCGTCGAGTCGATCCACGCGAAGTCCGTGGGCCACACGGACGACATGACCAAGCAGGTCGACCGCTACCTCTACAAGTCCGGGACGGCCAGCGCCGGCGACCTCGTGGTGATCTGCGCCGGCTCGCCCCCAGGCGTGGCCGGATCCACCAACCTGGTCAAGGTGCACCGGGTGGGCGACCAGCAGGACGCCGGGGCCCTGGCCTCGGACGTCACGCAGCCGGTCGAGACCGTCGGCCCGTGGCGCGAGGACGGTTGAGGCCGCCCCGGCATTGTGCCTGAGCTGTGACTTGGACCGCCCATCGCCCCCGATGGGCGGTCCAACTCGCTTCTCGGCGGGAAAACGATGATCGCGGTCTGAAAATGACGAAGTCGCGACACCGTTCGTGAACGATGTCGCGACTCAGGAGGACTGACTCGGTGCCCAAGGTGGGACTCGAACCCACACTCCGTAGAACCGCATTTTGAGTGCGGCGCGTCTGCCAATTCCGCCACTTGGGCCAGGCACCCGCGGAAGTCTACCCCACATCCGGTTGTACCCTGGAAGCCAGCGATCCACAGCGTCGAACCCACAGCGTCGAGGAGTATCAACAGTGAGTCAGACCCCCGGTCGATCAGACCAGCAGCAGCCCGTCCCGACCACGGCGGAGGAGTCCGCAGGCGGCAGCGCCGAAACGACGGTCGACGTCAGCCAGGCCGAGACCATGAAGGGCGTGGGGGCACCGGAGTCCTTCGGCGCACGCCGCCGGGTCCTCGTGGCCGAGGACGAGTCCCTGATCCGCATGGACGTGATCGAGATGCTCGAGGGCGAGGGCTACGAGGTCGTGGGCGAGGCCGACAACGGCCGGCGCGCCGTGGAGCTCGCGAAGGAGCTGGAGCCCGACCTGGTGCTGATGGACGTCAAGATGCCCGTGCTGGACGGGATCACCGCGGCCGAGGAGATCGCCTCCGAGCGGATCGCACCCGTGGTGCTGCTCACGGCGTTCAGCCAGAAGGAGCTGATCGAGCGCGCCCGTGAGGCCGGCGCGATGGCCTACGTGGTCAAGCCCTACACGGCGGCCGACCTGGTCCCCGCCATCGAGATCGCCCTGTCGCGCTTCGAGGAGATCGTCTCGCTGGAGGACGAGGTCTCCGAGATGAAGGATCAGTTCGAGACCCGCAAGCTGGTCGAGAGGGCCAAGTCCCTGCTGATCACCAAGATGGGCCTGACCGAGCCCGAGGCCTTCCGCTGGATCCAGAAGACCTCCATGGACCGCCGCCTGTCCATGCGCGAGGTCGCCGAGGCCATCCTCAATCAGGTGTCCTGAGCCGGGTCGGGTGCCCGCTGGCGCCCCGGGCCGGATCCGGCCTGTCGGCGGGCACCCCTAGGATGGGGGCGTGAGCGATCAGAGCAACTCCCAGCCAGCCGTCGTCGTCATCGGATCGAAAACCGATCACCCCCAGGAGATCGAGCTTCCGGCCCCCGTCTCGCGCCCCGAGCGGCGCCTGCTGCTGGTCGACGGCCACTCGCTGGCCTTCAGGGCCTTCTTCGCCCTCTCGCGTGCCGCGGAGTACGGCAACGGCCCGGCCTTCGTCACCGACAGCGGTGAGCACACCGAGGCCGTCTACGGATTCCTGAACACCATGACCAAGATGGTGCGCGAGCAGAAGCCCACCCACCTGGTGGTCTCCTTCGACCTGGACGGACCGACGCTGAGGTCGCAGGAGTACGAGGAGTACAAGGGCGGCCGCGACGAGACCCCCGAGGCCTTTCACGGCCAGGTGCCCCGCATCCAGGCCATTCTGGAGGCCCTGGGCGTACCGGTCGTGACCAAGGAGGGCTACGAGGCCGACGACGTCCTCGCCACGCTGGCCAGGCGCGGAGCCGACGAGGACTTCGAGGTCCTGGTCTTCTCCGGCGACCGCGACGCGTTCCAGATGGTCGGCGAGCACGTGACCGTGGTCTACCCGGGCCGGACGCCGTCGGACCTCAAGCTCATGGACGCCGCGGCCATCATGGAGAAGTACAAGGTGCCGCCGGCCCACTATCCCGACCTGGCCGCCCTAACGGGGGAGCAGGCCGACAACCTCCCGGGGGTGCCCGGCGTGGGACCGGGGTTCGCGGCGAAGTGGATCGAGGCCTACGGCGATGTCGAGTCGGTGCTGGCTAACGCCGCGAAGATCACCGGCAAGAAGGGCGACGCCCTCCGGGAGAACCTGGAGCTGGTGCGCAGGAACCGCAAGCTGAACAGGCTGGAGACCGGCCTGGACCTGGAGCTGGCGCTCGAGGACGCCGTGCTGCCCACCCCGGACCAGGAGGCCGTCAACGCCCTGTTCGACGAACTGGACTTCGGATCCGGGCTCCGGGGGCGGGTGTTCGACGCCTTCTCGGAGGAGGACGCCGGCCCGTCGGCCGCCGCCTCCGGCCTCGAAGCGGTGCAGGGCGTCCTGACCGCGGAGGAGCTGAGCACCTGGCTGGACGCCGGGGAGGGGCAGGAGACCGCGGTCCGCCCGGTCCGCCATGACGACGACGCCCCGCAGCCCGGCGGACGCGAGGTCACGGAGCTGCTGCTCGCCCGCGAGGGTTCGGAGGGGGCCCCTGCCACGGCGGTCCTCGTGGACCTCGTGGGAGCGGATGCCGACCTGGACGGGGTGCTGACCGCGTGGCTCGGCGAGCCCTCGGCACCGAAGGTGGTCGTCGGCCTCAAGGACCTGTGGAAGTCCCTGGCCCTGCGCGGGATCGACTTCCAGGGCGCCGTGGACGACGTCGCGCTCTCGGCCTACCTGATCGAGCCGGCCCGGCGGCATTACGATCTCGAGCCGCTGCTCGCCCAGCATCTGGACATCGAGGTGCCGGAGCTCGAGGAGTCCGCATCGGTGGGTAAAGACGGCCAGCTGGCCCTCGACGTCGCGGACACCGGGGGCGAAGGACCCCGCACCGACCCCGCCGTGGCCCTCCGGGAGGCGGAGCTGGCCATCGCCTCCCTGCAGCTGTCGTCCTTCCTGCGCTCCCGGCTCGAAGCCGACGGGCAGAGCGCGCTGCTGGCCGAGATGGACCTCCCCCTGGCCAAGGTCCTGGGACAGATGGAACTCACGGGCGTGGCGGTCGACCGCGGTCGCATCGACACCCTGATCGAGAACCTGGAAGGTCCCATCCGCCAGGCGTGGGACGCCGCCCAGGCGCTGGTCCCGCGCGAGGAGGGCGAGCCCGAGGTGAACCTGGGGTCCACGAAACAGCTCCAGACGGTCCTGTTCGATACCCTCGGGCTGCCGCCGACCAAGAAGATCAAGACCGGTTACACCACCTCCGCCGCGGCGCTCGAGGAGCTTCTGACCAAGGTGGACCTCGACTCGCCGGGGGCGCAGTTCCTGCTCGCCCTGCGCCGGTGGCGGGACACCACCAAGCTCAAGCAGATCGTCCAGGGCCTGCGTGCCGCCATCAAGGACGACGACCGGATCCACACCGACTATCAGCAGACCGTCGCCGCCACGGGACGTCTGTCGTCGACGGACCCGAACCTGCAGAACATCCCGGTGCGCACCGAGGAGGGGCGGCGGATCCGCGCCGCGTTCGTCGTGGGCTCCGACGCGGACGGGCCCTTCGAGTCCCTGGTCACCGCCGACTACTCCCAGGTCGAGATGCGGGTCATGGCCCACCTGTCCGACGACGAGGGGCTGATCGAGGCCTTCCGTGCGGGGGAGGACCTGCACCGCTACGTGGGCTCGAAGGTCTTCGGCGTGGAGCCGCAGGAGGTCACCCCGGAGATGCGCTCCAAGGTCAAGGCCATGAGCTACGGCCTGGTCTACGGCCTGAGCTCCTACGGGCTGTCCCAGCAGCTGAACATCTCCGTGGATGAGGCGCGGACCATGATGTCCGACTACTTCAAGCGTTTCGGCGGAGTCCGCGACTTCCTGCGCGGGGTCGTGGACGAGGCCCGTGAGAAGGGTTACACCGCGACCATCGACGGACGTCGCCGGTACCTGCCGGATCTCTCCAGCGACAACCGGCAGCTGCGCCAGGCCGCCGAGCGCATGGCCCTCAACGCCCCCATCCAGGGATCCGCCGCGGACATCATCAAGAAGGCGATGATCAGGGTGGATCGCGCGCTCAAGGAGCAGAACCTGCGCTCACGAGTGCTGATGCAGGTGCACGACGAGCTCGTCGTCGAGGCGGCCCCCGGTGAGGTCGAGACGATCAGCGAGATCCTGCGGACCGAGATGGGCGGGGCCATCGAGCTGTCCGTCCCCCTGGAGGTCAACGTGGGGGTCGGCCCGGACTGGAACGCCGCCGCCCACTGACGGCCGCCGGCACACGAACCCAGGCGTTCCGCCCGACACCTGCGGCCTCGCTGTTGATTCCATGCCGCCACGATGTCTAAAATGTACGGGCGTGCGTTCTGCGCGCGTCGTCCAAAGAAGTCGAAGCGTCCACGGGGCTGTGCCTCACGGATGCTTCACACTGACCATTTTCAATCCCATCGGAGTCCCTACTACATGACCACCACCACCCCGCAGGTTGCCGTCAACGACATCGGCTCGGAGGACGAGTTCCTCGCAGCTGTCGATGCGACCATCAAGTACTTCAACGACGGCGATCTGGTGGAAGGCACTGTTGTCAAGGTTGACCGCGACGAGGTCCTCCTCGACATCGGCTACAAGACCGAAGGTGTCATCCCGTCCCGCGAGCTGTCCATCAAGCACGACATCGACCCCGACGAGGTCGTTGCCGTGGGCGATGACGTCGAAGCCCTGGTCCTCACCAAGGAGGACAAAGAAGGCCGTCTGATCCTGTCCAAGAAGCGCGCCCAGTACGAGCGCGCCTGGGGCGACATCGAGAAGGTCAAGGAAGAGGACGGCGTCGTCACCGGCACCGTCATCGAGGTTGTCAAGGGTGGTCTGATCATCGATATCGGGCTGCGCGGCTTCCTCCCCGCCTCGCTGGTCGAGATGCGCCGCGTGCGCGACCTGGCCCCCTACATCGGCCAGAAGCTCGAGGCCAAGATCATCGAGCTGGACAAGAACCGCAACAACGTGGTGCTCTCCCGCCGTGCGTGGCTCGAGCAGACCCAGTCCGAGGTCCGCTCCGACTTCCTCAACAAGCTGGAGAAGGGCCAGGTCCGTTCCGGCCACGTCTCCTCGATCGTCAACTTCGGTGCCTTCGTGGACCTGGGCGGCGTCGACGGCCTGGTGCACGTCTCCGAGCTGTCCTGGAAGCACATCGACCACCCGGGCGAGGTCGTCGAGGTCGGCCAGGAGGTCAAGGTCGAGGTCCTGGACGTCGACATGGACCGCGAGCGCGTCTCCCTGTCGCTGAAGGCCACCCAGGAGGATCCGTGGCAGCTCTTCGCCCGGACCCACGCCCTGGGCCAGGTCGTGCCGGGCAAGGTCACCAAGCTGGTTCCGTTCGGTGCGTTCGTCCGCGTCGAGGACGGCATCGAGGGCCTGGTGCACATCTCCGAGCTGGCTCAGCGTCACGTCGATCTGGCTGACCAGGTCGTCTCCGTCGGTGAGGACCTGTTCGTCAAGGTCATCGACATCGACCTGGACCGCCGCCGCATCTCCCTGTCGCTCAAGCAGGCCAACGAGGGCGTGGACCCGGATTCCACCGAGTTCGATCCCGCTCAGTACGGCATGGCCGCGGAGTACGACGACGAGGGCAACTACAAGTACCCCGAGGGCTTCGACCCCGAGACCAACGAGTGGATCGAAGGTTTCGAGGAGCAGCGCGCCGCCTGGGAGCAGCAGTACGCGGATGCCCAGACCCGTTGGGAAGCCCACAAGGAGCAGGTGCGCCGTCACCTCAACGAGGATGCCGAGGCCGCCGTCGCAGGCGCAGGCGTGGCTCCTGCCGCCGCTCCGGCTTCCTACTCCTCGGAGGCACCCGCCGATGACGAGGGCACCCTGGCCTCCGACGAGGCCCTGGCCGCCCTGCGTGAGAAGCTCACCGGTAACTGATCCCGGTAACTGATCCTCTGATCGGTCACCTCGAAGACCCCTCGCTCGTAGAGCGGGGGGTCTTCCCCTTTTCGGGTCCGCCTTGCACCGGCCTCGGCGGCTGTCAGCGCAACGGAGCCGGGAGGTCGACCCATTCGGTCGCGATCGGCTCGGGCCTGGCCGCCCCCGCCGTGAGCTCGGCCAGGTGCGCGCGGAGCTTCTCAATATCTTCAGGCGTGTCGGCGGCGGCGATCCGCAAGGTCGCACCCGTGGCCGACCAGTCCGTTCCCAGCACGGCCGTCCCCGCCGAGCGCAGCTCGTTCTCCCATCGGGCCCCGTCTGCCAGGGGCGCAGCCACAGCGAAGACCTGCACCCGGGCGCGCTGGAGCATAGTGGCCTGCCCCAGGGCCTGCGAGACCGCGTCGGAGTAGGCGCGCACCAGGCCGCCCGCACCCAGCAGGGTGCCTCCGAACCAGCGCACGACGACGGCGCAGAGATCAGACAGGTCGCTCACCTCCTGCCCGGAGTCGTCCACGCGGGTGCGGCGGAGGCTCATGGCCTCGAGCATGGGCATCCCGGCGGTACCGGAGGGTTCGCCGTCGTCCGAGGATCTCTGCACCGTGCGATCGGGGCCGACCAACCAGGCCGAGCAGTGGTGCCGTGCGTCGTGGAACTCCCGGCGGAGCCCCGCCAGCATCGCCGCAGCCTCCTCCTCCGTATTCACGCGGCGGAGTACGGCGAGGAACCGGGACCTCTTGATCTCGATCTCGTGACGTATCTCCTGATCCGGCTGCAGGACCGTGTATCGCTGGGGCATGTGCCGAGTCTAGGGACGACCGGCCCTCGACGCTGCTTCGCAGCCGGCGCCCGTGGCTGGGTAGTCTGGGCGCATGATGCGTATCGGACTGACGGGCGGAATCGCAGCGGGCAAGTCGGTGGTCGCGGCCCGCCTCGTGGACCTCGGCGCGGTACTGATCGACTCCGACGCGATCGTGCGGCAGTTGCAGGCCCCCGGCCAGGCCGGCCTGGAGGCCATCGTGGCCGAATTCGGCCCCAGGATGCTGACCGCGGCCGGTGACCTCGACCGTCAGGCGCTGGGCGCGGTCGTGTTCGACGACGACGCGGCGAGGGCCCGCCTCAATGCCGTCATCCACCCGCTCGTCCGGCAGCAGTCCACGGACCTGGTGCAGAAGACCCTCGCCGAACGGGGGGAGGACGTGGTGTTCGTCCACGACATCCCCCTGCTCGTCGAGACCGGTCAGGCGGGCGACTTCGATCTGGTGCTCGTGGTCGAAGCCCCGAGGGAGCTGAGGATCCAGCGGATGGTGCAGCGCCGGGGCATGGCGGAGGCGGAGGCCGCCGCCCGCATCGACGCCCAGGCCACCGACGCGCAACGTCGTGTGGCGGCCGACGATCTTCTGATCAACGACGGCACCACCGAAGAGCTCGTCGACGCGGTGGACGAGTGGTGGCGTCGCCGGGTGGGGGAGCCGCGCCTCTAAGGGCGCTCTCGGCGGATACCGCGGGGTGGCCCGAAGATGAAGCCGCACGTCAGAGCGGCGTTGCGGGTCGGAAATTGCACTCATCGGCAGTTTGCTTAAGGTTGAAGGGGCGCTGAGGCGCGCGTTGACCGACGTCATGCGATGCCGCCTGAACACCCTCCACCACGACCTAGCGCTTGCCGGATGACCGTGGCGCCACGACTCCGGCGGGTCGAGGAATCCTCATGCTCAAAAGATTGCACGATGCCCTGAGACTCCGCACGAATCCGGCAATCTTCTTCGGAGCCGCCGCGGTGGTGATCTTCTTCGTCGTCACCGCCGTGTTCTTCACCGACGCCGCCGACGCCTTCTTCGCCGGGGGCGCGGGGTGGGTGATGCACAACCTGGGCTGGTTCTACATCCTGGGTGTCTCCGTCTTCCTGATCTTCCTGGGTTACGTGGCCCTCAGCCGATTCGGCGGGCTGCGGCTCGGCAGCGACGACGAACGCCCTGAGCACTCGAATGTCGCATGGTTCGCCATGCTGTTCGCCGCCGGTATCGGCACGATCCTGATGTTCTGGGCGGTGGCCGAACCCGTCTCGCATTTCGCCGAGCCCCCGTTCGAGGGCGTGGAGCCGGAGAGCCGGGAAGCGGCGACGAACGCGATGTCGATCACCCTCTACCATTTCGGGTTGCACACCTGGACGATCTTCACCCTTCCCGCCCTGGCCTTCGGATACTTCATGTACAAGCGGAACCTGCCGCCGCGGGTCTCGTCCATGTTCCAGCCTCTGCTCGGCGCGAAGATCCACGGCGCCCCGGGGAAGATCATCGACATCCTGGCCCTGGTGGGCACCCTGACGGGTGTCGCCGTGTCCATCGGGCTGGGGACGCTGCAGATCAACGCGGGCCTGGCCAGGCTGTTCGGGATCTCGGAGTCGGCGATCAGCCAGATCGGCATCATCGCCGCCGTCACCATCGTCGCCTCCATCTCGGCGGCGCTCGGGGTGAACCGGGGGATCAAGGTGCTCTCCAACACGAACATCCTGATCGCGGTGGGACTGCTGGTCTTCATCCTCATCTCGGGGCCCACGGTCATGCTGCTCAAGGGCATGGTCGAGTGGGCGGGAGCCTATCTGTCCAGCCTTCCCGGCCTGATGTTCTGGAACGACACCCTGGCCGACACCGGCTGGCAGGACGGCTGGACGGTGTTCTACTGGGCCTGGACGATCACGTGGTCGCCGTTCGTGGGCATCTTCATCGCCCGGATCTCGCGGGGGCGTTCCATCCGCCAGTTCGTCATCGGCGTCCTGGCCTTCCCGACCCTGTTCTCGGTCGTATGGTTCGGGATCTTCGGGACGGCCGTCTTCGACGTCGAGCTCAACGGTGAGGGCGGCCTGGTGGAGACCGTGGTGGGCCAGGGCGACATCCCCGGCGCCATGTTCGAACTGCTGGGGCACTTCCCGTGGGCCGCCGTCATGTCCGCCGTCGGCATCCTGATCGTGACGCTGTTCTTCATCACCTCGATGGACTCCGCGGGCCTGGTCATGGATTCGATGGCCAGCGGCTACGACGACGCGGCGCCGCGGCATCAGCGGGTGTTCTGGGTCGTGGCCATCGGCGTGGTGGCGGCCGTCCTGCTGACGGCCACCGGGCAGACGGGCCTGACGGCGCTGGAGAACGTGGCGATCCTGATCGGACTGCCGTTCTTCGTGCTGGGGTATTTCATGATGTGGTCCCTGCTGCGGGCGATGCGGGAGGACGCCGGGGAGGTCGGCGTGATCCGCAGCCGGCAGTGGCGAAGGACCCTGCCGCCCGAGGAGTACGAACGGCGGGCGGACACCGGCGCCTTGACCGACGAGGTGGTCGCGCCCGATCACATCCAGGGCTCGGAGCCGGAGAATGCGGCGCCTCTGGAGCATCCCGACCAGCCCGAGATGGTCAAGGCGTACCGGCAGCGCAACGGGGGTGTCTGACCCCCGGCGTAGGCTTGACGCATGAGCCTGGCACAGGAGATCCACCGCGTCGTCGCACCGTTCGAGGTCGTATCCGAGTACAAGCCCGCGGGCGACCAGCCCAAGGCCATTGCGGAGCTGACTCAGCGCGTCAACGACGGCGAGAAGGACATCGTGCTGCTGGGCGCCACCGGTACCGGCAAGTCGGCCACCGCGGCCTGGCTCATCGAATCCGTGCAGCGGCCCACGCTGCTCATGGTGCAGAACAAGACCCTCGCCGCCCAGCTGGCCAACGAGCTGCGGGAACTGCTGCCGCACAACGCGGTGGAGTACTTCGTCTCCTACTACGACTACTACCAGCCTGAGGCCTACGTGCCGCAGACGGATACCTTCATCGAGAAGGACTCCTCGATCAACGAGGAGGTCGAGCGGCTGCGGCACTCGGCGACCAACGCGCTGCTGACGCGGCGCGACGTCGTGGTGGTCTCGACCGTGTCGTGCATCTACGGCCTGGGGACGCCGGAGGAGTACATCCAGCAGATGGTGACCCTGCGCGTGGGGGAGGAGAGGGATCGCGACGACCTCCTGCGGCAGTTCGTGAACATGCAGTACGCGCGCAACGACGTCGACTTCCACCGCGGCACCTTCAGGGTCCGCGGTGACACGGTCGAGATCATCCCCATGTACGAGGAGCACGCGATCCGGATCGAGTTCTTCGGGGACGAGGTCGAGGCGATCTACACCCTGCACCCCCTCACCGGGGAGGTCATCCGGGACGAGGAGGAGATGTACGTCTTCCCGGCCTCCCACTACGTCGCCGGTGCGGAGCGCATGGCCAAGGCCGTGACCGGTATCGAGGACGAACTGCGTGAGCGCCTCGAGGCTCTGGAGAGCCAGAACAAGCTGGTCGAGGCTCAGCGCCTGCGGATGCGCACCACCTACGACCTCGAGATGATGCAGCAGATGGGCTACTGCAACGGGATCGAGAACTACTCCCGGCACATCGACGGGCGGGGCCCGGGATCGGCTCCGCACTGCCTGCTGGACTACTTCCCCGACGATTTCCTGCTGGTGATCGACGAATCCCATGTCACCGTCCCGCAGATCGGCGGCATGTACGAGGGCGACATGTCTCGCAAGCGGACCCTGGTGGAGCACGGGTTCAGGCTGCCCTCGGCCATGGACAACCGTCCGCTGAAGTGGGACGAGTTCCTCGAACGGATCGGTCAGACGGTCTATCTCTCGGCCACCCCCGGATCGTACGAGCTCGGCAAGGCCGACGGCTACGTCGAGCAGATCATCCGGCCCACGGGCCTGGTCGATCCGGAGGTGGTGGTCAAGCCCACCCGGGGTCAGATCGACGACCTGCTGGACGAGATCAACACCAGGGTCGAGCGCGACGAGCGCGTGCTGGTGACCACGTTGACCAAGCGCATGGCCGAGGACCTCACCGACTACCTGATGGAGCACGGCGTCAAGGTCCAGTACCTGCACTCCGACGTCGACACCCTGCGTCGCGTCGAACTGCTGAGCGAGCTGCGCCAGGGGGTGTTCGACGTCCTGGTGGGGATCAACCTCCTGCGTGAAGGGCTCGACCTGCCGGAGGTCTCGCTGGTCTCCATCCTGGACGCGGACAAGGAGGGTTTCCTGAGATCCACCACGTCCCTGATCCAGACCATCGGCCGCGCCGCCCGCAACGTCAACGGCCAGGTCCACATGTACGCGGATAAGATCACCGACTCCATGCAGACGGCCATCGACGAGACCAACCGCCGCCGCCAGGTGCAGGTCGACTTCAACAAGGAGCACGGCGTCGATCCGCAACCGCTGCGCAAGCGCATCGCCGACATCACGGACCAGCTGGCCCGGGAGGCCGAGGACACCCATGAGCTGCTGGCCACCCGCGCGGCGGCCAGCGGGAAGACGGCGCCCCCCAAGAGCGCCGATCGCTCCGTGGTGGAGCGGGCGGGCCAGCGCATGCGCGAGGACGGTCTCGACACCGCCCCGGCGGAGAATCTGGAGGACCTGGTGCTCCAGCTGACGGAGCAGATGAACCAGGCCGCCGCGGATCTCAAGTTCGAGCTGGCGGCGCGGATCCGGGACGAATTGGCGGATCTCAAACGCGAATTGCGTCACGTGAGGGACGCTGCCGGCTCGTGATCCTTCATGCCGGTGACGGGCCGTGTACGATATTGCGCAGCGTAAGGGAGTATCCACTCGCGTTGTGAACGTCAACACGCAGGGCCCGTGAGGGTCCCGCCGGGCACAACGGCCGGTCACACCACCGTCGAGCAGTCGACGGGCGGCGGGGTCACTGGCGGAGAGACTTGCGTTCTCGAACCATACCCCGCTTGGAGAGGACGCTTCTGTGGAAGTATCACCTTTGGTCTGGACGGTCACCATCGCGGTGATCCTCGGAATGCTCGCCTTCGACTACTTCTTCCACGTGCGCAAGGCGCACGAGCCGCACATCAAGGAAGCCGCCATCTGGTCGGCGATCTACGTGGGCGCGGCCTTGCTCTTCGGCCTGTTCGTGCTGTGGGAGTGGGGAGGCACCTTCGCCGGTGAGTACTACGCCGGCTACATCACCGAGAAGGCGCTGTCGGTCGACAACCTCTTCGTCTTCCTGATCATCATCGCCTCCTTCAAGGTACCGCGCGAGGACCAGCAGAAAGTGCTGCTCTTCGGCATCACCTTCGCCCTGGTGGCCCGCACCGCCTTCATCTTCGTGGGCGCGGCCGCGCTGAACGCCCTGGCCTGGTTGTTCTACATCTTCGGCATCTTCCTCATCTTCACCGCCGTGAACCTCATCAAGGGTGAACTGAAGCACAAGGACGAGGAGGACGAGGCGAACAACTTCATCGTCCGTACCGCCAAGCGCTTCATGCACACGACGGACTACTACGACGGCGACAAGCTGTTCACCATCGAGAACGGCAAGCGGGCCATGACCCCGATGCTGCTGGTGATGGTGGCCATCGGCGGCACGGACATCCTGTTCGCCTTCGACTCCATCCCCGCGATCTTCGGCCTGACCCAGGAGACCTACCTGGTGTTCACCGCGGTGGCGTTCTCCCTGATGGGTCTGCGACAGCTGTACTTCCTGATCGACGGTCTCCTGGATCGCCTGATCTACCTGTCGTGGGGCCTGGCGATCATCCTGGGCTTCATCGGGTACAAGCTGATCGTGCACGCCCTGCACGAGAACGATCTGGGCTTCATCAACGGCGGCCAGCCCGTGCACTTCCCGCCGGAGGTCACGATCAGCCAGTCGCTCACCGTGATCGTGGGTGTCCTGGTGGTCACCGTCCTGCTCTCGCTCTACAGCCCCAAGGGCCGGGCGCTGCGCGTCATCTCCGGCGTGCGCAACGTCGCCGAGGCCTACGTGACGCTGCCCCAGGACGCTCCGGCGGAGGATCGCGAGCGCCTGGCGGCCAAGGGTGCCAAGTTCGCCGCACGGATGCCGAACGTGCCCCAGAAGTACCAGGACGAGCTGATCGAGGAAGAGGCCGAGTTCCGCAGCCTGCTGGCCAGGGCACGAGGCAAGCACGAGCACTTCGAGCGCACGGGCGAAGCCCCGGAACCGGAGAAGCTGCCCGAGAAGGAGTGACTCGTGACCGACCGGCCTGACGCCGGCTGAGCCGGATCGGCGGCTTCAAGACATGTGGTGGCCCGCTCCTCCCAGGAGCGGGCCACCGCTGTGTCCGAGGCGGGTTTCCGCTCTTGGCAGGCCTAGGCGGCCAGCACGATCACGCCCGCGCCGGCGGCCGCCCACAGCAGGGACGCCAGCGTGCCGATGATGAACTGCTCGCGCTGATGGGCGTTCGTGAACTCCCCGTAGCGGGCCAGCCCCTTGACGGCGATGACGATCGCCACGCCGTTCGGATACCCCAGGGCCAGGCAGATCACCACAGCGAGGCGCTCGAGGACTCCGATGATCAGGCCGCCCCGGAGCGGGGGACCGAGGGGCTCCGGGACCTGTTCCCGCTGCTCGAGCTGGGTGCCGGCCAGCGGCGGCTGAGGCGTCCTGGAGGTCATGGCCTGCCGTCTGGCGGTGCGCTGGGCCTCGGCGTCACGGGCGAGGTGGAGGATCAGGCGGATGACGGGATCCCCGGACAGCGCCACGACGGCGACCACAGCCGGCCCCAGCCACCATGCCGGTACGGGAGGGGCGATGACGGCCCAGAGCCCGGTGATCGCCGTGAGCGCCGCTGGAAGCCACACGGTCAGCGCACCGCGCCAGCCGGTCAGGGAGCCGCGGGCACCGGGTGCGCTGGATTCTTGGACGTCAGGAGCCGGCAAGATGCACCTCGTCCGCCTCGCGCAGGAGCTGGATCAGGACGTCGCGGGCAGCCCGCTCCTCGTGCCACAGAGCAGTGGAGAGGCGCCTGGAGACCGAGGACTGCTTGATCTCCAGCACGTCCGCGATGCGCTGCTGGGTCAGTCCCCGGTCGGCATAGGCCGCGGCCTGCCTCGAGGTCGGGGTGCGCCTGCGCCGGATGGAGGCCAGGAGAGCCATCAGAGCATCCGATTGGTCGCTGCGGACGCCGCCGTCGGCACCCCTCACCGCCGCTGCCGCGGTGGCGGTCTTGGCCGCTTCCACGGCCTCGCGGGCGGAGACGAACGCGCTGCCGGTCGCCTCGTTGACGGTCTGCGGCAACGGGGTGTCGACGGCCCCGACGCCCAGGCCGACATGCCAGTCGCCGGATTCGGCCAGTTGCAGGGCAGCGGCGACGGCGGGCCCGGCGTCGGCGAAGAGCCCCTGGAGCTCGTCTCCCGCCGATACCTGCCAGCTCAGGAGCGGCTTGGGGTGCTCGGCCTCGAGCGCGTCCCGATGCTCGGCCATCTTGAGGTTGCCGGACTGCTGCCGGGAGGCTCGCCGGTCCACGGTCAGTACGTAGGGCATACGACCTCCTGATGCACTCTCCGCTGCATATCGGGTTTATATGTAACTATAACCGCATTTCGTTCGGCTATGCGGTGCGCCCGGTCTCCGTGATCGGACCGACGTTGTCCACCAGCACCACGGGGAAGCCGTCCTCGTCGGAGCCCGCCAGGTCGATCCTGGCGTTGATGCCGTAGTCGTGATGGCCGTCGGGATCGTCGAAGACCTGCTGGACTGTCCAGTAGCCGGGAAGCCCCGCGGGCTTCTCGTCGATGCGGATCAGCGACGGCCCCCGGGACTGGGCGTCCGTATAGAGATCGTCGTGCTCCTCGAAGTAGTCGTCCATCGCCTGGGCCCATCGATCGCGGTCCCATCCGGTGTCGCCGTCCAGGGCGCCCAGCGTCTTGTCCTTCTCCTGGGCGAACAGCTCGACCCGCTGGAAGAGGGCGTTGCGGACCATGATCCGGAAGGCCCTGGGATTGCCGGTGATCGCCGGAGCCTGCTCCTGCATGAGCTCCGTCAGGGAGTCCTGCGAGGTGCCGGCGGGAGACTCCTCGCCGCGGGCGAGCTTCTCCCACTCGTCCAGCAGGGAGTTGTCCGTCTGCCGGATGGTCTCGCCGAGCCATTCGATGATGTCCTCGAGCGCTTCCGTGCGCTGCTCGATCGGCACCGTCTGCCGCAGCGCGCGGTAGGCGTCGGTCAGGTAGCGCAGGAGGATGCCCTCGGAGCGGGTCAGGCTGTAGAACTGCACGTACTGCCCGAAGGTCATGGCCCGCTCGTACATGTCCCGGACCACCGACTTTGGGGTCAGCTCGTGCTCGGCCACCCAGGGCGCCGAACTCCGGTAGGTCTCGAAAGCCTGCTCCAGGAGCTCGCGCAGGGGCATGGGCCAGGTGATCTCGTCGAGCTCACGCATGCGCTCGTTGTACTCCAGCCCGTCCGCCTTCATCTGCGCCAGGGCCTCCGACTTGGCCTTCTTCTCCTGCATGACCAGCACCTGGCGGGGACGCTCCAGGGTGGCCTCGATGATCGAGATGACGTCGAGCTCGTACCCCTCCGCCTCCGGGTCCAGAAGGGTCAGGGCGGCCAGGGCGAAGGGGGAGAGGGCGTTGTTGAGGGCGAAGTTCTCCTGCAGCTCCACGGTCAGGCGGTAACGGCGCCCCGTGCTCTCCGCCTCGGCGCGGGGGAGGCGTTGCACGACTCCCGTGGCCAGCAGCTCGCGGAGGATCCCCAGCGATTCGCGGACCCACCGCCGACGATCCGCCGCAGTTCCCTCGAGTCCGTCGAACAGATGCAGCGTGGCGGCCACGGGGTCCCCGGGTCGCTGCAGGAGGTTGAGCAGCATGGCGTGCGTGACGGAGAAACTCGACCGCAAGGGCTCGGGCGCAGCGGCCACGATGCCGTCGAAGGTCTTGCTGGACCAGGAGACGAAACCCTGCGGCGGCTTCTTCCTGGGGATCTGACGGAGTTTCTTCTCATCGTCGCCGTGCTTGCGGCGTGCCTTCTCCATGGCACGGCGGTTCTCGATGTCGTGCTCGGGCGCTTGAACGACGACGGTCCCCTGGGTGTCGAACCCTGCCCGTCCGGCCCGTCCGGCGATCTGGTGGAATTCCCGTGCCTGCAGGCGCCGGGTGCGGGTGCCGTCGAACTTGGACAGCGCGGTGATGAGCACCGTCCGGATCGGCACGTTGATCCCCACGCCCAGGGTGTCCGTCCCGCAGATCACCTTCAGCAGGCCGTCCTGCGCCAGTTGCTCGACCAGTCGTCGGTACTTGGGCAGCATGCCCGCGTGGTGGACGCCGACGCCGCTGCGCACCAGCCGGTTGAGGGTCTTGCCGAAACCCGCCGCGAACTTGAAGTCCGCGATGACCCGGGCCACCCGCTCCTTCTCGTCCTTGCTCAGCACGTTGACGCTCATGAGGCTCTGGGCCTGGTCCATGGCCTGCAGCTGGGAGAAGTGAACCACGTAGACCGGTGCCTGGTGGGTGGAGACCAGCTCCTCGATCTGCTCGTGGACGGGGATCTCCGAGTAGTAGTAGCTCAGGGGGACGGGGCGCTCGGCGTCGTCGACCACCGCTGTGTCCCGCCCCGTGACCTCGGTGAGGCGCTTCTCGATCCGGGTGGTGTCGCCCAGGGTCGCGGACATGAGCAGGAACTGGGCCTGGGGCAGCTCAACCAGGGGGACCTGCCAGGCCCACCCGCGCTGGGGGTCGGCGTAGAAATGGAACTCGTCCATGACGACCGGGCCAAGGTCGGCGTCCGCTCCCTCGCGCAGCGCGATGTTGGCCAGGATCTCCGCCGTGCAGCACACGATCGGCGCCTCGGCGTTGACCGAGGAGTCACCGGTGACCATGCCCACGTTCTCGGCGCCGAAGGCCTCGCACAGCGCGAAGAACTTCTCCGAGACCAGCGCCTTGATGGGGGCGGTGTAGTAGGACCGTCTGCCGTCGGCCAGCCCCGCGTAGTGGGCGGCCAGGGCGACCATGGACTTGCCCGAGCCGGTGGGGGTGGCCAGGACGACGTTGGAGCCGTTGGCGACCTCCAGCACGGCCTCTTCCTGGTGGGGGTAGAGCTCGATGCCCCGTTGCGCGGCCCAGCCCACGAAGCCCTCGAAGACCTCGTCGTCGGTCAGCGGGTTACGGGCGAAGTCGCCGCGCAGGTAGTGGCGGCCGGGGGAGGGGAGGCCTGGGGCCAGAGCATCAAGGAGTGACATCGGGAAAAGCCTATCGGCGGTGCCGGACATCCGTGCGCAGCGAAGACCCGCGCCCGTACGAAAGGGCCCGCCCGGGCATGATCACCGGGCGGGCCCTTCGACGAAGATTCAGGGTGCTGGTTCAGTCACCAGCCGCGTTCGCGCCATTCCTCCAGGTGCGGACGCTCCGCGCCCAGCGTGGTCGGGTCGCCGTGCCCGGGGTAGATCACGGTGTCGTCGTCGAAACGATCGAAGATGCGGGTCACGACGTCGTGGTAGAGGTCCTCGAAGTCCTCCTTGCTCTCCGTGCGGCCCACGCCGCCGGGGAACAGGGAGTCGCCGGTGAAGATGCGGGCCGGCCCCTGCGGGTCGCGATAGACCAGGGCGATCGAACCCGGGGTGTGCCCCCGCAGGCCGATGACCTCCAGGTCGAAGCCGTCGAACTCGGCGACATCGCCGTGGTCCAGCGTCAGGTCCATCGCCACGTCGATATCGTCCTCGTCGGCGCTACCGCAGGCCGTGACCGCCTCGGAGCGGGACTTCACCTCGGCCAGGGCACGCACGTGGTCCCAGTGGGAATGCGTGGTGATGATCATCTGCAGGCTGCCGGAGAGAGTGCAGTCGTGGCAGCCGGCGCCCACCAGCCCGGCGATGGCACGGGGGTCGTCCGCGGCGTCGATGAGCACCTGGGTGCCGTGCTTCTTGGAGGTCAGGAGGTAGACGTTGTTCGCCATGTCGCTGACCTGAATGGAACGGACCGTGATCTCGGCCAGATCGATGGTCTGCGTCTCGGTTACGATCATGCCGATGATTCTAGGCCGGTTCGTAGCCTTTGTTCACCTCCAGGACATATGTGGCCACTCACTTTTACGCCGAGGGTCATCCTGACCGGTCAAGATCTGCCACGAAGCCCGTACCGTCCGGTCCTCCCGCCCCTCAGCCCGCGTCCATGGAAGGCGATATGCCCAGACTCCTGCCACCTGCCGATGCCGGATGGGAACGGAGGCGGCCGCTGCGGCTGGTACTCCTCACGGCGACCTCCTACGTCCTGCTGCTGGCGACCATCTGGGTCCAGACCCATGACCCGGAGATCGTGGCGGCCGTCAGCTCCGCCCCCGACGGCGGCGCGGGCCTGTCGCCAGGGCCCGGCTGGGCCACCGCGGGCGGGCTGGCGCTGCTCTACGGCGTTCCGCTGGTGCTCTGGTGGCGGAAGGTCCCCTACGTCCTGCATCTGATGGCGGGGCTGTGCATCCTCGGCGGGGTGGTCTTCGCCCTCTCGGCGACCACCGGGTTCCTGTGGAACTGGCGGGTCGGCGTGGTTCCGCTGGCGGGCGTGCTGGTCAACATCGCCTGGCTGGTGCTGGCCTACCGTCGTGATCGCGTGTAGCGCAGTCCCCGGGGGCCACGGTGTCGGAGTGCGGCGATAAGCTGGAGGGCGTGCTCGAACAAACTCTTACTCCCGCCGATTCCGTGCCGGTGGCCCAGGCCGCGGTGCCCAGTGATCTGACCGAGATCGTGGTGCAGGGTGCCCGTGAGCACAACCTGCACAACGTGGACCTGACCATCCCTCGCGACGCCATGGTGGTCTTCACCGGCCTGTCGGGCTCCGGAAAGTCCTCCCTGGCCTTCGACACGATCTTCGCGGAGGGCCAGCGCAGGTACGTCGAGTCCCTCTCCTCGTACGCGCGCATGTTCCTGGGCCGGGTGGACAAGCCCGACGTGGACTTCATCGAAGGCCTCTCCCCGGCGGTGTCGATCGACCAGAAGTCGACCTCCAAGAACCCTCGTTCCACCGTGGGCACCATCACGGAGATCTACGACTACATGCGCCTGCTGTGGGCGCGTGTCGGCCGGCCCCACTGCCCGGTGTGCGGCGAGCCGATCGAGAAGCAGACCCCCCAGCAGATCGTCGACCGGCTCCTGACCATGCCCGACCGGACGCGCTTCCAGGTCCTGGCACCCGTGGTGCGGCGGCGCAAGGGCGAGTTCGCGGACCTCTTCAGCTCGCTGACCCAGCAGGGCTACGCGCGCGCCATCGTCGACGGCGATCAGGTCTCCCTGGACGACCCGCCCAAGCTCAAGAAGCAGTACAAGCACGACATCGACGTCGTCGTGGACCGTCTGGTGATCAAGGACGGCGTCGAGCGGCGGCTGACCGACTCGGTCGAGACCGCCCTGGGGCTCGCGGACGGGCGCGTGGTGGTCGAGCTGGTCCTGCGCGACGGCGAGGAGGCCCCGCAGGACCTGGAGCCGCGCCAGACGTTCTCGGAGCACCTGGCCTGCCCCAACGAGCATCCTCTGGGCACCGACGAGATCGAACCCCGCGCGTTCTCCTTCAACGCCCCGTTCGGCGCCTGCCCGGAATGCGACGGCATCGGCAGCCGGCTCGAGGTCGACGAGCACCTGGTGGTGCCGAACCCGGACCTGAGCCTGGTGGAAGGCGCCATCCAGCCGTGGTCGCTCGGTAAGTCCACGAGCGACTACTGGAACAGGCTGATGGCCGGCCTGGGCGAGGAACTCGGCTTCGACCTGGTGACGCCGTGGAAGGACCTCCCGGCGGCCGGACGGAAGGCCCTTCTCGAGGGCAAGGACTACAAGGTGACGGTGGCCTATACGAACCGGTGGGGCCGGGAACGCAAGTACACCCAGGGCTTCGAGGGCGTCTACACCTACATCCGGCGCAAGCACGAGGAGACCGAGTCCGAGAACGCCAAGGACCGGTACGAGCAGTACATGCGGCAGACCCCGTGCCCTGCCTGTCACGGCCAGCGCCTGAACCCCACCATGCTGGGGGTCACGGTGGGCGGCCTGTCGATCGCCGAGGCCACGGGGCTGCCGATGCGAGAGGCCCTGGCCTTCTTCCAGGGGCTGGAGCTGACCGACCGGGAGGCGAGGATCGCCGATCAGGTGCTCAAGGAGATCGAGGCCCGGCTGACGTTCCTCCTGGATGTCGGCCTGGACTACCTCAACCTGCAACGGGCCTCCGCCACGCTCTCGGGCGGTGAGGCCCAGCGCATCCGTCTGGCCACCCAGATCGGGGCCGGCCTGGTGGGGGTGCTCTACGTCCTGGACGAACCCTCGATCGGCCTGCACCAGCGGGACAACCGGAGGCTGATCCAGACGCTGACCAAACTGCGGGACATGGGCAACACCCTCATCGTGGTCGAGCACGACGAGGACACCATCCGCGAGGCGGACTGGATCGTCGACGTCGGCCCCGGAGCCGGTGAGCGCGGCGGCCGCGTGGTGCACTCGGGCGGATACCAGGAACTGCTGGCCAACCAGGACTCCATCACCTCGGACTACCTGGCCGGCCGGAAGGTCATCCCCGTTCCTCGTCAGCGCCGCCCGGTGGACCCGAAGCGCGTGCTCAGGGTGGTCGGCGCGCAGGAGAACAACCTCCAGAACATCGACGTCACCTTCCCGCTGGGGGTCTTCACGGCGGTCACGGGGGTCTCCGGCTCCGGCAAGTCGTCGCTGGTCAACGAGATCCTGTACACGAAGCTGGCCAACGAGCTCAACGGCGCCAAGCAGGTGCCGGGGCGCCACAAGCGCATCGAGGGCACGGACCACCTCAAGAAGATCGTGCACGTGGACCAGTCGCCGATCGGGCGCACCCCGCGGTCGAACCCCGCCACGTACTCGGGGGTCTTCGACCGGATCCGCAAGCTCTTCGCGGACACCCAGGAGGCCAAGATCCGCGGCTATCAGCCCGGCCGGTTCTCCTTCAACGTCAAGGGCGGACGCTGCGAGGCCTGCTCGGGCGACGGCACGCTGAAGATCGAGATGAACTTCCTGCCCGACGTCTACGTGCCGTGCGAGGTCTGCAAGGGCGCCCGCTACAACCGGGAGACCCTGGACGTCCACTACAAGGGGAAGTCCATCGCCGAGGTCCTGGACATGCCGATCGAGGAGGCCGCGGAGTTCTTCTCCGCCTACACGGCCATAGCCCGGCATCTGAACACCCTCGTGGACGTCGGCCTGGGCTACGTACGACTGGGGCAGCCCGCCACGACCCTGTCCGGCGGCGAGGCCCAGCGCGTCAAGCTGGCCGCGGAGCTGCAGAAGCGCTCCCACGGTGACACCATCTACGTGCTGGACGAACCCACCACCGGGTTGCACTTCGAGGACATCAACAAGCTCCTCAAGGTGCTGCAGGGCCTGGTGGACAAGGGGAACTCGGTGATGACCATCGAGCACAACCTGGACGTGATCAAGACCGCGGACTGGGTGATCGACATGGGCCCCGACGGCGGTTCCGGCGGTGGCCGCGTGGTGGCCGAGGGCACTCCCGAAGAGGTCGCCCAGAACCCCGCCAGCCATACAGGGGTATTTCTCAAGGACATTTTCGAGGGGGCGCAGTGAAACTCTACCGAGCAGCGCAGAAGGCCGTGGCGATCCTGCTGAGGGTCACCTGCCGGCCGCGGATCACCGGGGTGGAGAACTTCCCGATGACCGGGCCGGTCATCGTGGCCTCCAACCACCTGTCCTTCATGGACGGGATCATCGTCTCCGCGCTGATGCCGCGCCGGGTCGGGTTCATCGCCAAGGCCTCCCTGTCCAACGCCCCCGGGATCAAGGGCAAGGTGATGTCCTTCGTCTACGAGGCCCTGGGCATCATCCCCGTGGACCGCTCGCGTCAGACCGAGTCCGTGGCGGCCCTGGACCCCGCGCTCAAGCTCCTGGGCGAGGGCGGATCGTTCGGGGTGTTCCCGGAGGGCACCCGTTCCCGTGACGGGAGGCTCTACCGCGGGCGTACCGGGGTGGCCTTCGTGGCGCTGTCCACCGGTGCGCCGGTGGTGCCCGTGGCCCTGCGCGGCACGGAGAGGATGCAGCGCCCCGGCTCCAAGGTGATCATCCCCCGCAGGTTCGACCTCCAGATCGGCGAGCCGATCGCCGTGACCCGCGTGGACGGCCGGCAGACCGGCGCGCAGCGCCGGGAACTGGTGGAGCTGGTCATGGACCGGATCGCCGCGCTGTCCGGGCAGGAACGGGCAGACGCCTATAACAAGCCGCCCTCCGTGGAGCGTGACGCCGCCCGTGGCTGACCCCTCGACCTACCGCCCGGCCCGTGGGGACATTCCCACGGGCCCCGGCGTCTACCGGTTCCGTGACGCCACGGGCCGGGTCATCTACGTGGGCAAGGCCAAGAACCTGCGCAACCGGCTCTCGTCCTATTTCGCGCCGCTGCATTCCCTGGCGCCCAAGACCCGGAGCATGGTGACGACGGCGGCCGGCGTCGAATGGGTGGTCGTGGGCACGGAGCTGGAGTCCCTGCAGCTCGAGTACACCTGGATCAAGCAGTTCCAGCCGCGTTTCAACATCGCCTATCGCGACGACAAGTCCTATCCCTATCTGGCCGTGACCATGGGGGAGGAGGTCCCGCGGGCGCTGGTGACGCGCGGAACCCGGAAGAAGGGGACCCGCTATTTCGGGCCCTACTCGCAGGCCTGGGCCATCCGCGAGACCCTGGACGCCGTGCTGAGGGTCTTCCCGGTCCGTTCGTGCTCGCCCGGCGTCTACAAACGAGCGGAGCGCTCGGGCCGCCCCTGCCTGCTGGGTTATATCGGCAAGTGCTCCGCCCCGTGCGTGGGCCAGATCTCCGTCGAAGACCATCGCGCCCTGGCCGAGGACCTCTGCCGGTTCATGTCCGGGCACGCGGAGAGCTTCATCAGGGACCTCGAGGAGCAGATGCGCCAGGCCGCGGCGGTCCAGGACTTCGAGACGGCGGCCGCCCGGCGCGACGACGTCGAAGCGCTGAGCAAGGCGTTCGAGCGCAATTCCGTGGTGCTCTCCGACGCCGTCGACGCCGACTTCTTCGCGCTGGCCGACGACGAGCTCGAGGCGGCCGTCCAGGTCTTCCACGTCCGTGGCGGTCGGATCCGCGGTCAGCGGGGCTGGGTGACGGAGAAGGTCGAGGACACGGACGGGCCGCACCTCTTCGAGGCCCTGCTGCAGCAGGTCTACGGGGAGCGCACCGCCGACGACGTCTCCGGCGCCGAACTGAGGGCGCAGGCCTCGCGGGAGGAACGAGGCTCCCATCACCGTCCGCGCAGCCTCGAGCTCGACTACCGGGAGGATCTGATCCCGCGCACGGTGCTGGTCTCGGGAGAGGTCGGCAACGCGGAGCAGCTCGAGCGGTGGCTCACCGAGCTGCGCGGGTCCAAGGTGACCATCAGCACCCCGCAGCGGGGTGAGAAGGCCCATCTGATGGAGACCGTGCAGGAGAACGCCAGGCAGGCATTGGCATTGCACAAGTCGCGCCGCGCCGGGGACATCACCACCCGTTCGGCGTCGTTGCAGCAGTTGCAGGAGGCCCTGGACCTGCCCGACGCCCTCATGCGCATCGAGTGCTACGACATCTCGCATGTCCAGGGCAGCAATGTCGTGGCGTCCATGGTGGTGTTCGAGGACGGGCTGCCGCGGAAGGCGGAATACCGAAAGTTCGCGATCACGGGAGAGGCCGCCCGCGACGACACCGCCTCGATGTACGACGTCATCCACCGGCGTTTCAGCCGCCACCTCGCCCAGCAGGCGGAGCAGCAGGCCGGGGGCGGCCCCAGGACGGGAGAGCTGGCACCGGGGGAGCTCAGCACGGACTCCGCCGCGCGCAAGCGGTTCGCCTACCCGCCGAACCTCGTGGTCGTCGACGGCGGGCCGCCGCAGGTGGCCGCCGCGGCCCGTGCGCTCGACGACCTGGGGGTCACCGACATCGCCGTCGTCGGCCTGGCCAAGAGGCTCGAGGAGGTCTGGGTGCCCGACGACGACTTCCCCGTGATCCTGCCCCGGGCCTCCGAGGCGCTGTACCTCATGCAGCGGGTGCGCGACGAGGCCCACCGGTTCGCGATCACGTTCCACCGTTCCAAGAGGGGCAAGTCGATGATCGCCTCGGTCCTGGACGATCTTCCCGGAGTGGGTCCGGCCAAGCAGAAGGCCCTGCTCAAGCATTTCGGCTCCGCCAAGAAGCTGCGCGCCGCCCGGGTCGAGGAGATCGAGCAGGTCCCCGGCTTCGGGCCGGCCCTGGCCGCCAAGGTCGTCGCGGTCCTGCAGGAGCAGGACCGCGACGGCAAGGACACGGACGGTGACGACGCCGCGGACGCCGGGGGACTGACGGTCAACATGACCACGGGCGAGATCCTGGACTGAGCCCGAGCGCATCCGAGCCGAGGATGAGGATGCTGGCGCGCCCGCGGCGAACAACCCCCGGAGGCCCGGCCCGTGCCGATAGGCTTATCACCGTGGCAGCCGACCCGCCTCCGACGGGGAGCTGCCCTGACCGTGAGGGACCGGCCGGGAGGAAGACATGACGCACACCCCGCAAGACGACGATCAGCGCGGATCTGCCACGCCGTCCCCCGACCCTGCGATCCGCACGGGAGGCGCCGCCGCGGGTAACGGCGAGAACACGCCGCAGCCCCAGCGCAAGTCCGAGCTGCTCGTGGTGACCGGGATGTCCGGGGCCGGCCGGTCCACCGCCGCCAACGCGCTCGAGGATCAGGGGTGGTACGTCGTCGACAACCTGCCCCCGCAGATGCTCCAGACCCTCGCCGACCTGGTGGCGCGCACTCCGGAGGCGATCCCGCGACTGGCCGTGGTCATCGACGTCCGGGGCAAGGCCCTGTTCAACGATATGAAGGAGACCCTCGCCGCGCTGGAGACCAGCGGGGTCGACTTCTCCGTCCTGTTCCTGGAGGCCTCCGACGAGGTCCTGGTGGCCCGCTACGAGCACCAGCGCCGCCCGCACCCGCTGCAGGCGGGGGGACGGATCCTCGACGGCATCGGCGCCGAACGGGATCTGCTCAGGGACCTGCGCGAGTCGGCCGACATCGTGCTGGACACGTCGTCGTACAACGTCCACGCCCTGTCCAAGGCCGTGGCCGACCTGTACACGACAGACGGGCCGGTCGTACTGCGGCTGACGGTCATGAGTTTCGGCTTCAAGTACGGCGTGCCCGCCGACGCCAACTACGTGGCGGACGTCCGGTTCATCCCCAACCCGCACTGGGTCCCCGCCCTGCGCCCGCGAACCGGCAAGGACATCGAGGTACGCGACTACGTATTCAAGTCCGAGGGCGCGCAGTCCTTCGTGGAACGGTTCACCTCGATGCTCGAGCCCGTGTTCGAGGGCTACCGCGCGGAGAACAAGCACTACGCCACGATCGCCATCGGCTGCACCGGCGGGAAGCACCGGTCGGTGGCGGTCACCGAGGAGGTCGCCCGCAGGCTCTCCAAGCTCCCGCGTGTCACCGTCAACGTGGAGCACCGGGACATCGGTCGTGAATAATCCAGGCAGTACTCTCCGGCACTGACTCCCTGGCACCGACTCCCCGGCACTGAGGTCAAAGGAGACCTGGAACCGACATGACTGAGAAACCTCACCCCCTGACGCGGAGCAGGCCCCACCTCGGGACCTCGGCCTCGGAGGCGTTCCTCACCGGCCCGCCGGCCCCGCCCCTGACCGGACAGCACGGCGCAGGTCGGGCCCAGAACGACGACGTGCCCACCCGGCCCCACCGCAGCACGGGCAAGGCCGTCGTCGCGCTGGGCGGGGGCCACGGCCTGTCGGCGTCGTTGTCCGCCCTGCGGCTGCTGACCAGTCACCTCACGGCGATCGTGACCGTAGCCGACGACGGCGGTTCCTCGGGCCGGCTGCGCGAGGAGCTCGGGGTCCTCCCGCCGGGGGACCTGCGGATGGCGCTCTCCGCGCTGTGCGACGACTCGGACTGGGGCATGACCTGGCGCGACGTCATGCAGCACCGCTTCGGATCGCCACCGGACCGGTCCACGCCGCTCGAGGGCCACGCGCTCGGCAACCTGCTGATCGTCACCCTGTGGGAGCTGCTGGGCGATCCGGTGGAAGGGCTGCGATGGGCCGGTGCGCTGCTCAGGGCGCAGGGGCAGGTGCTGCCCATGTCGGTCACCCCGCTGATCATCGAAGGGGACGTGGCGGACGATTCGGCGCAGTCCGGTGTCCGCACCGTGACCGGCCAGGCCGCCCTGGCCAAGGAGCCCTACGTCCGCAACGTCCGTCTCCAGCCCCCGGGGGCTGTCGTGTGCAAGCAGGCCCTGGACGCCGTCGAGTCGGCGGACGCCGTGATCCTCGGACCGGGCTCCTGGCATACCTCCGTCCTGCCCCATGTGCTCCTGCCGGAGCTGCGTCAGGCGCTGAGCGCCACGGAGGGCCGGCGGGTGATCACCATGAACCTGTCCAGGGATACCGAGACCGAGGGCAAGACCAGCGCCGAGGAACTGCAGGTCCTGCACGAACACGCCCCGGAACTGCACATCGACGCCGTCGTCGCCGACCCCACCTCGGTGGAGGATCAGGACCATCTCCAGGAGGTGGCCGGCTCCATGGGGGCCACGGTGCACCTGGCGGACCTCCGGCGGTCCCAGGGCGAGGGCGTGCACTCTCCGTTCAAGCTCGCCGCCGCGTATCAGGAGGTTTTAGGGGCCTGGTAGCGGCGCCCGCGGGAGACTGCCCGCGGATTCCGGTCCACGGCCCGCCCCACGGATTCCTGCGGGAGGGGTACCCTATTGAGGATCCGCCTGTGGAGCGGTGCTGGTGCGGTGCCCCCATGACACGCCGTGAGGACGACCGGCGGGCGGGTCGCGCACTTCACCCCCTGCGGAAAGGAAGCAGATGTCGCTGACGGCATCGGTCAAGGACGAGCTTGCCCGTTTGGAGACCAAGAAGGCCTCTGAGCGCCGTGCCGAACTCTCGACGGTCCTCCGGTTCTCCGGCGGGTTGCATATCGTCTCGGGCAGCATCGTGGTCGAGGTCGAACTCGACTCCGCGGCGGTCGCCCGCAGGCTGCGGGCCACGATCATGGAGGAGTTCGGCCACACGTGCGAACTCGGCGTGATCAGCGGCGGGGGACTTCGACGGGGCAACAACTACGTGCTGCGCGTGGTGCGCGAGGGGGAGGCCCTCGCCCGCCGAACCGGCCTGCTGGATGCGCACGGACGCCCTGTCCGCGGGCTGCCGCCGATCGTCGTCAACGGCTCGATCGGCGACGCCGAGGCCGTGCTCCGCGGCGCCTTCCTCTCCCACGGTTCGCTGACCGAGCCCGGCCGGTCGGCCGCCATGGAGTTCACCTGCCCCGGGCCGGAGGCCGCGCTGGCCCTCGTGGGCGCCGCGCGCCGCCTCGACGTCATGGCCAAGGCGCGCGAGGTCCGGGGCGGAGACCGGGTGGTGATCCGCGACGGCGACGCCATCGCCACGCTGCTGACCCGCATGGGCGCCCACGAGACCCTGCTGACCTGGGAGGACCGCCGCATGCGCAAAGAGGTGCGTGCAACGGCCAACCGGCTCGCCAACTTCGACGACGCCAATCTCCGCCGCTCGGCCCAGGCCGCCGTGGCCGCCGGCGCCCGGGTGGAGCGCGCCCTCGAGCTGCTGGGCGATGACGTGCCCGAGCACCTGCGGGCCGCCGGGGAGCTGCGGCTGGCCAACAAGCAGGCCAGCCTGGACGAGCTGGGAAGGCTGTCGGACCCCATCCTGACCAAGGACGCGATCGCCGGGCGGATCCGCCGGCTGCTCGCGATGGCCGACCGGCGGGCCGAGGAACTGGGCATCCCGGGCACCGAGGCCAACGTCTCCGAGGAGATGCTGCCCCGCCCGTGACACGCCCGATGCGGGCCGGGTCACATTTCGGCGCAGTCCCCCGCTGAGAGCGAACACGGGCTGCCGCCTGGGCCTCTGCATGTTGTTTTGGTTGGGATTTGTGACTTTACCCTCGAAAATATCGCGGGTTCCCTAGTCTCAGCCGCCCGGTGCCCTTAGACTTGGTGGTGTGCGGGACGAGCCGCGTTGACGCTGGCCCGATGGTTGTATGGCCATCAGATGAAGGGCCGTTGAACTCCGGCGATCCCTCACGAAACAACACGGCAACTTCCGTTCATCAGGTGTCGGACGAACCTCGGGCCAGGCAGACTGGCAGGGCACTCGTCGGACGACGTCACCGAAGACATAGGAGATCGATCGAAGTGACCATCAAGGTTGGTATTAACGGTTTCGGCCGAATCGGACGCGGCTTCTTCCGCGCCGTCCAGGAGCAGGGCGAGAACATCGAGGTCGTGGCAGTCAACGACCTCACCGATCCCGAGACGCTGGTTCACCTGCTCAAGTACGACTCCATCAGCGGACGTTTCCCGGGTGAGATCTCGCACAGCGGCGACACCATGACCGTCAACGGCACGGAGGTCAAGTTCCTGGCCGAGCCGGATCCCACCAAGCTCCCCTGGGGCGATCTCGACGTCGACATCGTGATCGAGTCCACGGGCCGCTTCGCCAAGGGCTCCCAGATGCAGGCGCACCTCGATGCGGGCGCCAAGAAGGTCCTCCTCTCGGCTCCCGGCAAGGAGGTCGACGGCACCTTCGTGTACGGCGTGAACCACGAGACCTACGACGCCGCGACCATGAACCTCATCTCGGGCGCCTCCTGCACCACCAACTGCCTGGCTCCGCTGGCCAAGGTGCTCAACGACACGTTCGGCATCGAGGCCGGCCTGATGACCACCATCCACGCCTACACCGCGGATCAGCGCCTGCAGGACGCCCCCCACAGCGACCTCCGCCGTGCCCGCGCCGCCGCCCTGAACATGGTTCCCACCACCACCGGCGCCGCTGCGGCCGTCGGCCTGGTGCTGCCGGAGCTCAAGGGCAAGCTGGACGGCTTCGCGATGCGCGTTCCCACCCCGACCGGCTCCGTCGTCGACCTCACCTTCGACGCCGAGAAGGAGGTCTCCGTCGAGTCCGTCAACGCGGCGCTCAAGGAGGCCGCCGAGGGCGACATGAAGGGCATCATCGAGTACACCGAGGATCCCATCGTCTCCAAGGACATCGAGGGCTACGCGATCTCGACCGTGTTCGACGCACCGCTGACCAAGGTCATCGGCAAGCAGGTCAAGGTCATCGCCTGGTACGACAACGAGTGGGGCTACATCTCCCGCCTGGTCTCCCTGACCAACCACGTCGCCTCCAAGTTCTGATCCCGCGCAGGCCCGGACCACGGCAGACGCACCCGTGCGGGGCGCGCTGAGGTCCGGCGCTTCCGACTGACGCGCGGGGTGCGCGCAGCACCGCTGTGCGCACCCCGCGCGTCAGTCGTATCCGCCTCAGTGCAATGGAGTGCGCCGAACGCACCGATTGCCTTCAGGCGGGCCCGTCCGGCGGCCCGGCCGCCGCACGCCCCAAGCTCACGTTTCCCCAGATTCACGAATCCACGATTGAAAGGACATCCCTTCCATGGCTAAGTCACTCGAAGACTTGCTCAACGCTGGCGTCGCCGGCCGCACCGTTCTGGTGCGCTCGGACCTCAACGTCCCGCTGGATGGCTCCACCGTCACCGACGACGGCCGTGTTCGTGCCTCCCTTCCCGTGATCGAGGCCCTGTCGCAGGCCGGTGCCCGCGTGATCGTGACCGCGCACCTGGGTCGCCCCAAGGGCGAGCCCAATCCCAAGTACTCCATCGCCCCCGCGGCCGCCAAGCTGGCGGAGCTCTCCAACCTCGACGTCGTCACGGCCACTGACGTCACCGGCCCCGACGCCCAGGCCAAGGCGGCCGCCCTGCAGGACGGACAGGTCCTGGTGGTGGAGAACGTCCGCTTCGACCCCCGCGAGACCTCCAAGGACGAGGCCGAGCGCACCGAGTTCGCCCAGGAGCTGGCCTCCCTGGCCGGTGAGAACGGCGCGTTCGTGGGTGACGCCTTCGGCGCCGTGCACCGCAAGCACGCTTCCGTCTACGACATCGCCAAGATCCTGCCGGCCTATCTGGGCGACCTGGTCAAGACCGAGGTGGACGTGCTCACGAAGGTCGTCTCCAACCCCGACCGCCCGTTCATCGTGGTCATGGGCGGGTCCAAGGTCTCGGACAAGCTGGCCGTGATCGAGAACCTCATCGGCAAGGCCGACAAACTCCTGATCGGCGGTGGCATGGTCTTCACCTTCCTGAAGGCCCAGGGCTACTCCATCGGCAGCTCGCTGGTCGAGGAGGACCAGGTCGACACCGTCAAGGGCTACCTGGAGAAGGCTCCTTCCGCGGGAACCGAGATCGTCCTGCCCACCGACATCGTCTACGCCGCGGAGTTCAAGGCCGACGCCAAGAGCGAGGTCCGTCCCGTCTCCGATATCGAAGGCGGCGAGCTCGGCAGCTCCGGCCTGGGCCTGGATATCGGCCCGGACTCCGCCAAGGCCTTCGCCGACGAGATCACCCAGGCGAAGACCATCTTCTGGAACGGTCCCGTGGGCGTGTTCGAGATGGAGGCCTTCGCCGGCGGCACCAAGGCCGTGGCCGAGGCCCTGGCCAACGGATCCGGGATGTCCGTGATCGGTGGCGGTGACTCCGCGGCCGCTGTCCGCACCCTGGGCTTCTCCGACGACCAGTTCGGCCACATCTCCACCGGCGGCGGCGCCTCCCTCGAGTTCATCGAGGGCAAGGACCTGCCCGGCGTCTCCGTCATCGGCTGACCGCCGCTCCACCGACCGTTTCCGACCCCGACACCCGAGAACCAGGAGTTCGCACATGACCTCTCAGACCAACGGCCAGTTCGACCGCACCCCGCTGATCGCGGGCAACTGGAAGATGAACATGGACCACCAGCAGGGCGTGGCCCTGCTCCAGAAGCTGGCATGGACCCTGCAGGACGCCAAGCACGACTTCGATCGGGTCGAGGTCGCGGTGTTCCCGCCGTTCACCGACATCCGTTCCGTCCAGACCATCGTCGACGGCGATGAGCTCAAGGTCGTCTACGGGGGTCAGGACCTCTCCGACAAGGACTCCGGCGCCTACACCGGAGACATCTCCGGTGAGTTCCTGAACAAGCTGGGCTGCTCCTACGTGCTGGTGGGCCACTCCGAGCGGCGCACCATCCACCAGGAGACCGACGAGCAGTGCCTGGCCAAGATCAACGCGGCGTTCCGCCATGACCTGGTCCCGGTGCTGTGCGTGGGCGAGGGCCTCGAGGTCCGCAAGGCGGGCGAGCACGTCCAGTACACGCTCGAGCAGCTGCGCGGTTCCATCAAGGGCCTCTCCGCCGAGGAAGTGGCCCGGCTCGTCGTGGCCTACGAGCCCGTGTGGGCCATCGGCACCGGTGAGGTCGCCGGTCCGGAGGACGCGCAGGAGATGGCGGAGGCGATCCGCAAGGATCTCGCCGATCTCTACGACTCCGAGACCGCCGCCGCGACCCGCATCCTCTACGGCGGATCGGTCAAGTCCGGCAACGTCGGCTCGATCCTCAAGGGCAAGGACGTCGACGGCGCCCTGGTGGGTGGCGCCAGCCTCGACGCCGAGGAGTTTGCTAACATTGCGAAGTTCGAACAGCACCTGGTGACCGACTGATCCATCCGATCCGTCGGTGCCGGAGCTGACCTCGGCACGTCCCGCGACCTAGAGGCCCGTGGCCTTAAGGAATGAACCATGGAGATCCTGCAAGACATCCTGCTGGCCGTCATCGTGATCACGAGCCTGCTGGCGATCGTGCTCGTCCTGCTCAACAAGGGCAAGGGCGGCGGCCTGTCCGATATGTTCGGCGGCGGCATGACTCAGTCGCTGAACACCTCCGGCGTCGCGCAGAAGAACCTGATCCGCCTGACCACCACGGTGATCATCGTGTGGGCGGTCTGCATCGTCGGCTTCGCGCTGACCATGCGGTTCGTCAGCACCGCGACGGGCGCCTGAGCGAACGCGACCTTCCGAAAGGGTGGGGGGCGGATCCTTAAGGATCCGCCCCCCACCCTTCTCTCTTCCCCCCCCCCGCCGAGTGTCCGATTGCGTACCGATTTTCAGCGTTTTCCGGTACGTAATCGGACACTCGGCATGGGGGGAGGAGGGGGGAGGGAGGGTAGGGGTTAGTTAGGGGTTGGGGTTTCGTCGTCCTGGGCCGGGACGGCGTCCGGTGTGGCGAACAGGACCGTCGAGATCCGTCCGCTCACTCCGCACGCGGGCGTCTCGAGGGCCGGAGTGCCCTTCAGCAGGCGTCCGGCGGCCTCGGCCTTCTCCGCGCCGGCCACGACGTACCACACGTGGTTGGCGGTGGAGATCAGCGGCAGGGTCATGGACACGCGCAGGGGAGGGGGCTTGGGGGAGTCGCGCACGGCGATGATCGTGGGCTCCTCGATCTGCGTCTCCTCCCGGCCGGGGAAGATCGAGGCCACATGCCCGTCGGGGCCCATGCCCAGGAGCGCGACGTCGAAGGTCGGGAAGTCTCCCTCGGCGTTCTCGGCCCGGGCGGCCGCCCGGAGTTCCGCGATGTAGTCCTCCGCGGCCTCCTCCGGCGTGTTGAACCGGTCCGAGTCGCCCATGACGTGAACATTCTCGGGCGGCAGGTTGACCAGCAGCGCGAACCGGTCCGAGACATCGGCCGCCTGCTGGGCGTTGCGCTCGAGGTCGCCGTCGGGCAGGAACCGCTCGTCGGACCACCATAGGTCCACCCTGCTCCAGTCGGGGACGAATTCACCGGTCCTGGTCGAGGCCGCGAGGGCGGCGACGACGGCGATCCCCATCGACCCGCCCGTGAGGGCGATCGACGCGCGTCCCCGCTGCTGCTGGGCTTCTACGAGGACCTCGTTGACCCGCGCGGCGATCCGCTCGGCCAGCAGGTCCTTCGTCGACTCGGTCTCCACCAACGGTGTCATGCGGTCTCCTCCGTTACGGTGTCGTCATCCTGGCCGGCGGGGGCGGACTCGTGCGCCTCCGGTTCCGTCGTCTCGGCTTCTACGGCTTCAGTTTCCACGGTCTCGGGTTCATCGGTCTCACCGGCCTCGACCCCCTCGCCGCACCTGCCGCAGGGCAGCACGTGGACGGAGGATGCCAGGACCTCGCCGTAGACCTCGTCGGCGTCCATCTGACGCAGCTCCTCGGCCAGGCAGGCGCTCAGCTCCCGGTGGGGGATCGCGACCTGCTGGTCGGGCTGATCGGGCTGGGTGAGCGTGGCCAGGGAGTTGCCCGGCCGGTCCAGGACGATGTCACCGGCGTCGCCCCGGACCAGGCGCACGCTGTCCAGGCCGTGGTGGCTCTGCTCGGGATGGACGAACCGCACCGGCGCGTCGAGGCGGCCGCCCAGCCAGGCGCCCAGCAGGTGCACGCGGGACGAGTCCGACGCCCCGGTCACGACGATCTCGGTCACCGGAGCCGGCTGCGCCTGGTCCAGTGCGGCGGCCAGCTGCACCCGCCAGTTCGTCAGGCGGGTCCAGGAGAGGTCCGTGTCCCCGGGGTCGTACTGCTCCGCCAGGTGGCTCAGGGCCGCGCAGACGTCGTCCGCGTTGGAGGAATCGGTGATCCGCCGATGGGCGATCTTGCCGATCGAAGAGTCCGAGGGCTTGTCGGGCACCCGGTGCGGCCACCAGGCGACGATCGGGGCGTCCGGCAGCAGCAGGGCCGAGACGAGCATCTCGGAGGGCTCCGCTAGCTTCCCGTACCCGTGGAGGATCACGACCTCGGAGGCTCCGGCGTCGCCGCCGATGCGCAGCTGCGCGTCCAGACGGGTGTCCTCGGACGCCGAGTGGGCGACGTGCATGATGATGCGGCACGGATGCTCGTGCGAGGCCAGGATGGCGGCATCGAGAGCGCGCTCCGAGTGGCCGCCCTCGGCCAGGATCACCAGGGTGAGGACCCGGCCCAGGGTAACCACGCCCCCCTCGTCGCGGAGGCGGTGCAGTTGCTTGTCGATGGCAGAGCTGGTGGTGTTTTCCAGGGTCACGATCATGGGCGGCGCCACGTCCTTCCGTCACGTTCCATCAGTCGGTCAGCCGATGCGGGGCCCCAGGAGCCGGGGTCGTAGCCCTCGGGCCGAACCGAGTTGGCAGCCCAGTACTCCTCGAAGGGGTCCAGGATCCGCCAGGACAGCTCGACCTCCTCGTGGTGCGGGAACAGCGGGGGCTCGCCCAGCAGCACGTCCAGGATCAGCCGTTCGTAGGCCTCGGGGGAGGACTCCGTGAAAGCGTGGCCGTAGCCGAAGTCCATGGTCACGTCGCGGATCTCGGCCTGGGTGCCGGGCACCTTGGAGGCGAACCTCATGGTCACGCCCTCGTCCGGCTGGATCCTGATCACGATCGCGTTGTTGCCGAACTCCTCCGTGTCGTGGGAGGCGAAGAGCCGGTCCGGGCTGTGCTTGAAGATCACCGCGATCTCGGTCACCCGGCGGCCGAGCCGCTTTCCGGCGCGCAGGTAGAACGGGACCCCCGCCCAGCGGCGGTTGTAGACCTCCAGGCGCAGCGCCGCGAAGGTCTCGGTGCGGGAGTCGGCGGGGATGTCGTCCTCCTCGAAGAAGGACCTCACCTCTTCGCCGCCCTGCAGGCCGCCGCGGTACTGGCCCAGCGCGGAGGCCTCCCCGAGGTCCTCGGGCAGGCGCACCGCACCGAGGACCTTGGCCTTCTCGGAGCGCAGGGCGCGGGCCGAGAAGTCGAACGGCTCCTCCATGGCGGTCAGCGCCAGCAGCTGGAGCAGGTGGTTCTGGATGACGTCGCGGGCGGCGCCGACGCCGTCGTAGTAGCCGGCGCGGGAGCCGATCCCGATGTCCTCCGCCATGGTGATCTGCACGTGGTCCACGTAGTTGGCGCTCCACAGCGGGGAGAACATCGTGTTGGCGAAGCGCAGTGCCAGGATGTTCTGGACCGTCTCCTTGCCCAGATAGTGGTCGATCCGGAAGATGGCGTCCCGGGAGAACACGGACTCGACGATCTCGTTGAGCTCCTGGGCGGACTGCAGGTTGTGCCCGAACGGCTTCTCGATGACCACCCGGCGCCAGCCGGAGGCGTCCTCGTGGTCCGCCAGGCCGTTCTCGGCGAGCTGGTGGCACACGACCTCGAAGGCCTTGGGCGGGATCGAGAGGTAGAACGCGTGGTTGCCGCTGGTGCCGCGTTCACGGTCGAGCTCGGTCAGCACCTCCTGGAGCCGGCGGTAGGCCTCCGTGTCATCGAACTCGCCCTGGACGAAGCGCAGCCCCGCCGAGAACTGCTGCCAGACGACCTCCTGGAACTCCGTGCGAGCGTGGGCCTCCACGGCCTCCCGGACGTACCTCTGGAAGTCCTCGTGGCTCCAGGGTCGCCGGCCGAATCCCACCAGGGAGAACGACGGCGGCAGCAGCCCCCTGTTCACCAGGTCGTACATGGCCGGAAGGAGCTTCTTGCGGGCCAGGTCGCCGGTGACACCGAACAGGACGAGGGCGGAAGGGGCGGCGACGCGGACGAGTCGCTTGTCGCGAGCGTCTCGCAACGGGTTGCTGTGCGCATTCGAGGTAGGCACGTAACTCCTCTTGGTCAGGGCGTAGACCGGTTCTTCCGCGGCGCCTGGCGCGTCCATGACGCCGCGGGAAATCATCCTAGGGCCATCGCGGTATCGCGCCGGCGGTCCGGTGTGGGACCGCCGGCGCGATACTCCTCACGTTCAGCGCTGGGCCAGCGCGTGCAGCACGTCCAGGATCTGGGACACGCCGGTCTCGCGGTCGGTCAGCCGCAGCCGCAGCACGGGACGATCGTGCTCCTCGAGCACCTGCGCGTCGCCGTCGGCCTGGGCCGAGATCAGCTCGCCGAAGGTGAACGGGATGCCGGGGATCTCGAGGTCCGTATCGGAGTCGGCGGTGATCTGCAGGAACACGCCGACGCCCGGACCGCCCTTGTGGAACTGCCCGGTCGAGTGCAGGAAGCGCGGGCCCCAGCCGAACGTGGCCGGCCGACGGGTGATCTCGGCCAGCAGCGGCCGAGAGGCCTCAAGCTCGGTCCAGGTCAGCCGGTCGAAGTAGGCCTGGATCGCCACATAGCCGTCGGCGGGCAGCTGCTCGAGCAGCGCCTCGACGGCGGCCGTGAGGTTCTGCGCCCCGCCGAGCAGTTCGGTACCGCCGCGGATCTCCACGGAGCCGTCGGTCAGGACCGCCGGGGTGGGCTCGGGCTTGTTCTCCAGCACCGCGCGCGTGGCGGACTTCGCGGACTCGACGTCCGGCTGATCGAACGGATTGATGCCCAGCAGGCGTCCGGCCACGGAGGTGGCCACCTCCCACAGGAGCATCTGCCCGCCCAGGGACCCGGCGACGGCCACGGCGTCCTCCGCGGAGAAGGTGTCCGTCTCCGGCGGGATCAGGAAGGCGGGCAGCACATCGGAGGCCAGGGGCTCCTCGAGCTCCGGGACGTCGACGGCGACGACGACCGGCAGGACGCCGGTGCCGTCCTTGCCGGTGGACTCCGCGATGAGCTGCTCGGCCCAGTCGGCGAAGCCGACGATGCCCGAGCCCACGTCCTGGATCAGCAGCTTGTCCCGCAGGGGAGAGGTGCCGCCCATGGCAGCGCCCAGGAGCAGCCCGAGGTTGTCGGAATCGTCCTCCCGGAGCACCTCCGCGGCCTCGTCCACCTCGTCCAGCAGGGTGTCCAGGTTGACGCCCGCCAGCCCGGAGGGCACCAGGCCGAACGCGGTCATCGCCGAGAAACGGCCGCCCACGGTCGGATCCGCGGTGAAGACCGCCCGGTAGCCCGCCTCGCGCGAGGACTGATCGAACGGGGAGCCCGGATCGGTGACGACCACCATGCGACGGGCGGCGTCGATGCCGGCGTCGTTGAAGGCCTTCTCGAAAGCGCGTCGCGCCGAGTCCGTCTCCACGGTCGAACCGGACTTGGAGGAGATGATCGCGGCGGTGCGGGCGATGTCCTGGGACAGCGCGGCCTGCACCATGACCGGATCCGTGGAGTCCAGCACGAACAGCTCGACGCCGGCGGTCTTGGTCACCACTTCAGGGGCGAGGGACGAGCCGCCCATGCCGGCCAGGACGAAACGGTCGACGCCCTCGGCGGCGAAGGCCTCGCGCAGTTCGTTGATCTGCGGTACGAGCTGGCGGGAGGCCTCGGCGGTGTCCACCCAGCCCAGGCGCTTGGAGGCCTCGTCCTCGGCCGCCGGGCCCCACAGGGTGTGGTCCTTGGCGAACAGGCGCGAGGCGAACTTCTCGGCGACGAGGTCGGGAACGTGACGGTCAGCGGCTTCGCGGGCAGCACCCGTGAGAATGACGGATAGGGAACTCATGATGTCCTCTCTGAATTCGTACTTCTCTGGATTCGTACTTCTTGATGGAACGAACTGCGGATGCGCCCGCGGAAGCCGCCGGCCCCGGGAACCTCAGCGGGCGTCGTCGAGCGCGGTCTGCACGGTCTGGAGCAGCTCAGCCCAGGAGGCCTCGAACTTCTCCACGCCCTCCGCTTCGAGCCGGGTCACGACGTCGTCGTACTCGATCCCCAGCTCGGCGAGACGGTCCAGGTGCCGGTCGGACTCCTCGTAGGTGCCCGTGACGGTGTCCCCGGTGATCTCGGCGCCGGCCACGGTCGCGTCCAGGGTCTTCTCCGGCATGGTGTTCACCGTGTTGGGAGCGACCAGGCCGTCGACGTACAGCGTGGGGGACAGGGCAGGGTCCTTGGTCCCGGTCGAAGCCCACAGCGGGCGCTGGGCGTTGGCGCCCGCCGACTCCAGGCGCTTCCAGCGCTCGGTGGCGAAGGCCTCCTCGTAGACCTGGTAGGCCAGGCGCGCGTTGGCCAGGCCCGCCTTCGACTTCAGCGCCAGGGCCTCGTCGGTGCCGATCGCCTCGAGCCGCTTGTCCACCTCCGAGTCCACGCGGGATACGAAGAACGAGGCCACGGAGTGGATCGTCGACAGGTCCTTGCCGTTCTCGAGTGCCTTCTCCAGGCCCGTGAGGTAGGCGTTGATGACCTCGCGGTAGCGCTCGAGGGAGAAGATCAGCGTCACGTTGACGGAGACGCCGTTCGCCAGGGTCTCGGCGATGGACGGCAGCCCCGCCTGCGTGGCGGGGATCTTGATGTGCAGGTTGGGCCGGTCGATGGTCTCGGCGAGGCGCCGCGCCATGGTGGCCGTGGCCTCGGGGTCGTTCGCGAGCCGCGGGTCGACCTCGATGGAGACCCGCCCGTCGACGCCCTGGGTGGCCTCGGCGATGGAGGCGAAGACGTCGCAGGCGTCACGGACGTCGTCCGTGGTGATCCGGAAGACGGCTTCGTCGACGTCGACGCCCTCGGCCGCCAGTTCCTTGACCTGGTCGGCGTAGGCGGCCCCGTTGGACAGCGCCCCCGCGAAGATCGTGGGGTTGGTGGTCACGCCCACGACGTCCTTCTCGTCGATCAGCTGCTGGAGGTTGCCGCTGGTGAGTCGTTCGCGGGAGAGGTCGTCGAGCCAGATCGAGACACCGGCGTCCGAGAGCTTCTTGGTCGAGGCAGTCATGATGCGCTCCTTCATACGTATGGAAAATTGTGGTGGTTCGGGGCGCGGCGCGAAGCCGCGGCGGGCCCGTGCGCACGGCCGGGAGCTGTCCCCGCCGCGCGCACGTTCTCAGGCGCCGGTGCCGGCGGCCGCCTCGATGGACTCGCGTGCCGAGGAGGCCACGTTCTCGGCGGTGATGCCGAACTCCTCGTACAGCTTCTCGTAGGCGGCCGACTCCCCGAAGTGCTCGAGGGAGACCGCGCGGCCGTAGGCGCCCAGCAGGTCGTTCCAGGACATCGCGATGCCGGCTTCGACCGTCACCCTGGCCTTGACCGCCGAGGGGATGACGGACTCGCGGTAGGCCTCGTCCTGGTCGTCGAACCATTCGCGGCACGGCATGGACACCACGCGGGCCTTGATGCCCTCGGCGGCCAGCGACTCGCGGGCGGCCACGGCCAGCTGCACCTCGGAGCCGGTGCCGATCAGGATCACGTCGGGGGTGCCGTCGGTGTCGGCCAGGACGTAGCCGCCCTTGGCGGTGCCCTCGGCGGAGGCCAGCTTCTCGCCCTCGGCATCGCCGTCGAGGTCCTCGCGCAGGAAGGTCGGGACGTTCTGGCGGGTCAGCGCCAGCCCGGAGGGGCGCTCACGCTTCTCCAGGATCGTGCGCCAGGCCACGGAGACCTCGTTGGCGTCCGCCGGGCGGACGACGTCGAGGCCCGGGATCGCGCGCAGGGAGGACAGCTGCTCGACGGGCTGATGCGTCGGTCCGTCCTCGCCCAGGCCGATGGAATCGTGGGTCCAGATGTAGATCGACGGCACCCGCATGAGCGCGCCCAGGCGCACGGCGGGACGCTGGTAGTCCGAGAAAATCAGGAACGTACCGGAGAACGCCCGGGTCTGCGACGACATGGTGATGCCGTTGACGATCGAGGCTGCAGCGTGCTCGCGGATGCCGAAGTGCAGGACGCGCCCGTACGGGTTGCCCGTCCACTTGCCGGTCGAGTGCTCGGAGGGAATGAACGAGGCGGCCGACTCGATGGTCGTGTTGTTGGAGCCGGCGAGATCGGCGGAACCGCCCCACAGCTCGGGGAAGGCGTCGGCGATGGCGTTGATGACCTTGCCGGAGGCGGCGCGAGTGGCGACCGCCTTCCCCGCTTCGAAGGTGGGGAAGGCCGCGGCGTAGTCGGCCGGCAGCTCTCCGTCGCGCAGGCGGTCGTAGAGCGCGGCCCGGTCGGGGTTGGCCTCGCGCCACTCCTGGAAGGAGCTCTCCCAGGCCTTGCGGTCCTCGGCGCCCCGCTGCCCCAGCTCACGCGTGTGCGCCAGGACCTCGTCGTCGATCACGAAGTGCTGCTCGGGGTCGAAGCCCAGGATCTCCTTGGTGGCGGCCAGTTCCTCGCCGCCCAGCTTGGAGCCGTGGATGCCGCCGGTGTTCTGCTTCTTGGGCGCGGGCCAGCCGATGATGGTGCGCAGGCAGATCAGGGACGGCTTACGGGTCTCGGCCTTGGCCGCCTCGATGGCGTCGTAGAGCGCCTGCACGTCCTCGGTGTACTCGCCGCCGTCATTGGTCCAGTCGACCGTCTGGACCTGCCAGCCGTACGCCTCGTAGCGCTTCGCGACGTCCTCGGTGAAAGCGACGTCGGTATCGTCCTCGATGGAGATCTGGTTCTGATCGTAGATCACGACCAGGTTGCCCAGCTCCTGGTGGCCCGCCAGCGAGGAGGCCTCCGAGGTCACGCCCTCCTGGAGGTCGCCGTCGGAGGCGATCGCGTAGATGTGGTGGTCGAAGGGGGAGGTGCCCTCGGCGGCGTCGGGGTCGAGCAGACCGCGGGTGTAGCGCTGGCCGTAGGCGAAGCCCACGGCCGAGGCCAGGCCCTGGCCCAGCGGGCCGGTGGTGATCTCTACGCCCTTGGTGTGCCGGTACTCCGGGTGGCCGGGGGTCTTCGAGCCCCACGTGCGCAAGGACTCGATGTCCTCCATCTCCAGGCCGAACCCGCCCAGGAATAGCTGCAGGTACAGCGTCAGGGAGGTGTGGCCGGGGGAGAGGATGAACCGGTCGCGGCCGGTCCAGCGGTCGTCCGAGGGGTCGTGGCGCATGACCCTCTGGAACAGCAGATAAGCGGCCGGGGCCAGGCTCATCGCTGTGCCGGGGTGGCCGGAGCCGACCTTCTCCACCGCATCGGCGGCCAGGACGCGCACGGTGTCCACCGCACGTCGATCCACATCGGTCCAGGTGAGCTGCTCAGACTGAGGCACTAGAACGCTGTCCTTTCCTAAGAAGGTTCGTTATCGGCGCCGGGGCCGCGGCAGGCGTGACTCACGGCGCTGTTCCTGCCTCAGCCTAGGACACGGCCCCCGGATCGGCACGCGTGCACTCGCCGGTTTCGCCACGTTGCGCGGCGTCAGGCCGGGCTAAACCGCGGTATCTCCGCGCTCCCGGCGCCTGGGATCTCCCGGCAGGGGGCATCCGCTCGGCTGTGGGCGAAACAGGCGGATGGGGACGGGAGGACCGGGAGGCGTCCTGCGGGTCTCCGGCACCCCGGGCCCGTTCACGTTCTGCCGAAACCGGGTCCAGGCGATAGACTGACGGGGAATTTCCTGTGATCCGCATGCCGCCACGCGCCCGCCGGGCACCCGGGTGCCTACTCGTCGCGTCCCGCCGCGGCTTCCGGATCCAGCAGCCTCGATGTCAGGGAGAGCGAACACGTGAGTTCAGCGCAAGCCTCGGAGCAGTCCGTGGAACCCGAAACGGGCTCCGGCGACACCCGAGCGGTTGCCACCCCGGCCCGGGCCACCCCGCTGGGCGTCCGTCTGCGCGCCTATCTGCAGCTGATGAAGCTGCGCATCGTCGAGCTGCTGCTGATCGCCACCGTACCCACGATGATCTTCGCCCAGCAGGGCATGCCGAGCTTCTGGCTGATCCTGAACACCCTGATCGGCGGCACCCTCTCCGCCGGCGCGGCCGGCGCCTTCAACTCCTATATCGACCGGGAGTCGGACCGCGTGATGAAGCGGACCTCCAAGCGGCCCCTGGTCACCCGGGCGGTCGGCGACCGGGAGGCGCTGATCTTCGCCTGGGTGGTCGCGGTGGTCTCCGTGGCCTGGTTCCTGGTCACGGTCAATGCCCTGGCGGCCGTGCTCACCGCGGTGGCGATCTTCCTGTACGCGGTGTTCTACTCGATCATCCTCAAGCGCCGCACCTCCCAGAACATCGTCTGGGGCGGAGTGGCCGGGTGCATGCCCGTCATCATCGCCTGGGCCGCGGTGACGGGCACCGTGGAATGGCCGGCGCTGGTGCTCTTCGCCGTCGTCTTCCTGTGGACTCCACCGCACTACTGGCCGTTGTCGATGAAATACGCCGAGGACTACTCCCGGGCTGGGATCCCCATGCTCGGGGCTGTCTCCCCGGCGGGCAAGGTCTCCTCGCAGGTGGTGCTGTACGCCTGGGCCACCGTGATCTGCTCCCTGCTCCTGGTGCCGGTGGGCGGAGCGGGCTGGTTCTACGCCTCCGTGTCGCTCGCGGCAGGGGCCTGGTTCGCCTTCCAGTGCCACCGGCTCCTGCACCTGGCCAACGAGGGGCGGCCCACGGACAAGCAGGCCATGCGCGTGTTCCACAGCTCGATCACCTACCTGACGCTGGTGTTCGTGGCCGTGGCGGCGGACCCCTTCATCGGCGGCCCGATCCTCTGAGCCCCGTAGACTTCCGAGCATGCTGAGTATGCGTTTCTCGGGTCTGGTGGCCTACCCGGTCACGCCCTTCTTCCCCGGCGGCATGATCGACCTGGTCACCTTCTCCGGGCAGATCGCGCGGCTGGCCGACTCCGGCGTGGACGAGATCTGCGTCCTGGGCACGGCCGGCTCCTTCGCCTACCTGAGCAACGAGGAGCGCGGCAACGTCGTGCGCACCGCCGTGGCGGCGGCCGAGGGCTCCGGGGTGCCCGTCGGGGTGGGCATCTCGGCACTGACCACCCAGCAGGTCCTGGAGCTCGCGTGGGATGCCGAGAACGCCGGGGCGGACGCGCTGGTGGTCAATCCGCTCTCCTACGTCTCGCTGCGTTCCCCGGAGATCGCGGACCAGGTGGAGACCGTCTCCTCCTCCGTGAGCCTGCCCCTGTGCCTGGACAACAACCCGGCCACCACCGGGTTCGTATACCCGGTGGACCTGGCCGCGGAACTGACCCACCTGGAGAACGTCGTGGCGTTCAAGGACACGGCGGATTCGGTGCGCGCCCTGCAGAACCGGCGTCATCTCTTCGAGCAGCTGTGCGAGCCGGGCACGGCCTTCGGAGTGTCCAGTCCGCGGCTGATCGTCGACGACGCCGACCCCACCACCGCGTGGCACACCGGGCTGGCGGCTGCGCTGCCGCGGGAGTTCGCCGCCTTCCGGGCTGCCGCCGTCGCCGGCGACGACGACGGGGTGCGTCGCTGGCGGGAGGCGTTCACGCCCCTGATCGAGGTGCTGCGATGGGAGCGGCCGCTGAGCTCGATCTACGCCCTCAACGACGTATGCGGCGTACACACGGCCGCACCCCGGCGGCCCATCCACCCCGTGACCTCCCAGAGCCGCGACAGGATCGCGGAAGCCGTCCAGACCGTGCGCCACGCGATGGCCGGCTGAACCCGATGTCCTGCCCGGCACCGGGGAGAGCCTAGACTGGATCGGTGCCCCAGGACCGTCGCGAACCCCAGAGCTCCCCGCCTCCCGCCGTGGAGGTGCGAGACCTGGTGGTGGAGTTCAAGGTCTCCAGCGGGCCCGGCTTCCACACCGTCCAGGCGGTCAACGGCCTGGACTTCACCGCCTTCCACGGCCAGGTCACGGCCCTGCTCGGCCCCAACGGGGCCGGGAAGACCACCACGATGGAATGCGCCCAGGGACTGCTGAAGCCCACGAGCGGCGCGGTGAGGCTACTGGGGGAGAATCCCTGGAACGCGGGCCCGCAGCTGCGCGCCCGCGCCGGGGTCATGCTCCAGGACGGCGGCCTGCCGCAGTCGGCCCGGCCGGGGGAGTTCCTGCGTCACGTCAGCTCCATGTACCGGACCGCGGCGGACATGCCGCGGCTGATGCAGCGGCTGGGAATCGACGGCTTCGCCCGGACGCCCCTGCGCAGGCTCTCCGGCGGCCAGAAGCAACGGGTGGCCCTGGCCGCGGCCCTGGCGGGCAGGCCCGAGATCGTGTTCCTCGACGAGCCCTCCGCCGGCCTGGACCCCCAGTCCCGCGGTGTGGTCTTCGACCTGATCCGCCAGCTCACCGAGGAAGGGGTGGCCGTGGTGCTCACCACCCACCTGCTCGACGACGCCCAGCGCCTCGCCGACCGGGTGGTCATCGTGGACCGCGGCACCGTGCGGGCTTCGGGGACCGTGGCCGAGCTGATCGCCGGAGACGGCGAGCCGGGCATGCTGCGCATCGGCCTGACGGCGGGCCAGCGCGAGGCCTGGATCCGGAGACCGCCGTCGTGGGCTGCGCCAGCGGCCCCCGGCGAGCCCGGGGCCGCGGTGGAGGTCAGGCTGGAGGGGGAGGAGGTCACGGTCACGGGCCAATTCGGCGCGGAACTGCTGGCCCAGGCCTCCCGGTGGCTCGAGGCCACTGGTGAGCTGCCCGTCTCCATGTCCCTGCAACCGCGCACCCTCGAGGACGTGTTCCTGGCGATCGCCGGTGAGGAGATCCGATGAACGACCGGCCGGCCACCGCAGGGCCCCAGCACGACTCCCCGGACCGTACGACGGCGGGCTCCGCCCCGGTGCTCTCGGCGCCGTCGCCGATGGCGCGACGGGTGATGAGCCAGGCGAGGTACGAGACCCTGACCATGCTCCGGAACGGGGAGCAGCTCCTGCTGCTGGTGATCCTTCCGCTGATCGCGCTGATCGCCCTGACCCGGATGGACCTGCTCGACGCCGTCCTGCCTGCCGGGTCCTCGCGGGTCGACTACGCCGTGCCCGGGGTCCTGGCCCTGAGCGTGATCTCCAACGCATTCTCCGGTCAGGGCATCCAGACCGGCTTCGACCGCAGGTACGGCGTCCTGCGGCAGCTCTCCACCACGCCCTTGGGCCGCAGCGGCCTCATCGCGGGAAAGCTGTGCGCGATCCTGATCGTCCTGCTCGTCCAGACCCTCCTGATCTGCGGTGTCGCGCTGGCCATGGGCTGGCGCGTGCCCTGGTCCGGCGTGCCGCTCGCCGCGGTGCTCCTGGTCCTCGGCGCGGTGGCCTTCACCGGCCTGGGGCTGCTGGTGGCCGGCACCCTGCGGGCCGAGGCGACGCTGGCGGTCGTCAACCTGCTCTGGGTGCTGCTGGCCGTAGCGGGCGGGACCCTGGCTCCCGCGGGTGCGCTGCCGGAGTGGATCGCGCCCCTGGTGGGCCTGTTGCCCTCCGCCGCCCTGTCCGACGGCCTGCGCGCCGTCCTGGTCCCCGCCTCCGGGCTCTCGCCCCTGGGTCCCGTGGTGCTGCTCACAGTGTGGGCCGTGGGCGCCTGGGCCGCGACCGCCCGCTGGTTCCGCTGGAGCTAGCGAGGCCGGAGGCGGCTAGACTGGATGCGCCCCGAACCCCTTGTACGCCCTGGACGTGAATACGTGAGTTACGCACCGACCGACGGCCCATCGACCCCTGCACCGCAGGCCCCGGACGCCGAGCAGGACAGCACCGGCGGATCCAGGAACTGGCGCAGCAGCCTCGGCGCGTTCTTCTTCCGGACCCGGGCGGACGGCTGGGTGCTGTTCACCGCGTGGGCCTCCCTGGTGGCCAATTCACTGCTGATCCTCACGGGCGGCCTGGTCCGCCTGACCGGTTCCGGGCTCGGCTGCCCCACGTGGCCCCGCTGCACGGACGAGTCCTGGACCTCCACCGCGGAGATGGGGCTGCACGGTGCCATCGAGTTCGGCAACCGGCTGCTGACCTTCGTGCTGGCTGTCGTAGCCGTCGCGGCCTTCCTGGCCGTGCTGCGGCTGCGCCGCCGGCGCCCCGATTTCTTCGCCCTGACCCTGATCCTGGGGCTCGGCATCCCCCTGCAGGCGGTGGTGGGCGGCATCACCGTGCACACGGGACTGAACCCGTGGGTCGTGGGCATCCACTTCATGATCTCGGCCGTGATGATCTTCCTGGCCGCCACGTATGTGAACCGGGTGCGGCGCGCAGCCCTGCCCGCCGTGGCCGAACGTGAGGCCCCCGGGCAGGCGGCCCGTTCCCGCGCGCTGATCCGGTGCAGTGCCGTCCTCATGGCCGTGCTCGCCGCGGTCACGGTGTATCTCGGCACCCTCGTGACCGGAACGGGACCGCACTCCGGCGACGCCGGCGAGGTGGTGCGCCACACGTTCGACGCGGTGTCCATCACCCGCGCCCACGCGCTGCCGGTCTACGCGCTGGTCGCCCTGGTGGCCCTGTCCCTGATCGTGGGCGGTGGCCGCTGGCCGCGCTCGGTGTGGAGGGCCTACGCGGTGGTGGGCGCGGTGATCGTCGGGCAGGCGCTGATCGGTTTCTACCAGTACTTCAACGGCGTGCCGATCGTGGCCGTGACGCTGCATCTCGTGGGCTCGGCCGTGATGGTGGCCACGGTGGCCTTCGCCGTCGAGAAGGCCTTCGCGGTGACCTCCGCCAAGAACGCCCCGGCAGAACCGCCGCGGGGGAGCGCGACACCCGCCGAGAGGACCACCGATCCCGCTCGGTGAGTTATTATGATCTTGTCGCAATAAGCGATCATGGCGGGATCAGGTGAGGGTCGCCTTGCTAGGCACGCGGAATTAATTTCGTCATACTTTGGTTGTGTATTTCGTGTGCCGGGGATCCTGACCTCTGGCCGCGGACAGCGACGACGTGAAGATGGCGGAAAGACGCCGACGAGAACGACGAGGAGGGCCAGCATGACCGTTCAGCACAGCGATCCAGCTCGCGGCCCCCTGAGTCTCGAGGAGGCCGCCGAGTCCAGCACCCGGTCACGCGTCCTCAACGCCGTGCTCGAGCACGGCCCCGTCTCGGCCCGCGACCTGGGGAAGATCCTGGACCTGACGCCGGCAGCCGTCCGGCGCCACCTCGACGCCCTCGAGCGCGACCACTTCATCGAGGTCACCATGGTCCGGCGTCACGCCGCCGGAGCGGGCCGCCCCGCCCGCCGCTACGTCGTGGCGCCCAAGGGGCACGAGCGACTGGGCAACGACTACCTCGGCATCGCCGCGGACGCCCTCGACGCCCTGCGCGATCTCGGTGGCGAGGAAGCGCTGCGAGCGTTCGTCGACGGTCAGTACGAGCACATGGAGCGGCGTTACCGGCCCACGGTCGAGGCCGCCGGCGACGACGTCGCGGAGCGCCTGGACGTGCTGGTGCGGCTGCTCTCGGCTGACGGTTACGCCGCCTCGGCCACGATCGTGAAGGTCGGGCCCGCCCGGCACCGCGTGCTGTCCGCCCAGCTCTGCCAGGGGCACTGCCCCCTGCAGGAGATCGCGATCAAGCATCCGGAGTTCTGCGTGGCGGAGACCCGGATGATCAGCTCATTGCTCGACGTCGATATCCGGCGTCTCTCGACACTGGCCGCGGGCGCCCACGTGTGCAACACGCACGTGCCGCTCTCCCGGCCGGCCGCGGGAACGGGTCGTAGCCGTGCCGTGGGCACGTGAGGGCCCGCCCGCCCTGAAGAACCATCTGGATCCAAGCCTGAGCACGGCACCCCGTGCGAACTGCTCGACAAGAGGAGGCCGTCATGACTGACGTGACGAACGCTAATGACACGGTCATCAGCGACATTCTGGAGAAGAACCCCGAGCTCGAGGGCATCGGGCACTACGAGTACGGCTGGGCCGACCCGGACGTGGCCGGCGCCTCGGCGCGCCGCGGTCTGAGCGAGGAGGTCGTCCGCGACATCTCCGCGAAAAAGAACGAGCCCGAGTGGATGCTGAACATGCGCCTCAAGGCGCTCAAGTTCTTCGACCGCAAGCCCATGCCGACCTGGGGCGCGGACCTGTCGGACATCGACTTCGACAACATCAAGTACTTCGTGCGCGCCTCGGAGAAGCAGGCGCAGTCCTGGGAGGACCTCCCCGAGGACATCCGCGACACCTACGAGAAGCTGGGCATCCCGGAGGCCGAGCGCTCCCGGCTGGTGGCCGGCGTCGCCGCCCAGTACGAGTCCGAGGTGGTCTACCACCAGATCCGCGAGGACCTGGAGGAGCAGGGGGTCATCTTCCTGGACACCGACACCGCGCTGCGCGAGCACCCGGAGTTCTTCGAGGAGTACTTCGGCACCGTGATCCCGGTGGGCGACAACAAGTTCGGCGCCCTGAACACCGCGGTGTGGTCCGGCGGCTCCTTCGTCTACGTGCCCAAGGGCGTCCACGTCGAGATCCCGCTGCAGGCCTATTTCCGGATCAACACGGAGAACATGGGCCAGTTCGAGCGCACGCTGATCATCGCCGACGAGGACTCCTACGTGCACTACATCGAGGGCTGCACCGCCCCGATCTACAAGACGGACTCGCTGCACTCCGCCGTCGTGGAGATCGTGGTCAAGAAGAACGCCCGCGTGCGCTACACGACCATCCAGAACTGGTCGAACAACGTCTACAACCTGGTGACCAAGCGCGCGATCGCCCACGAGGGCGCGACCATGGAGTGGATCGACGGCAACATCGGTTCCAAGGTCACCCAGAAGTACCCCGCCGTCTACATGACCGGCGAGCACGCCAAGGGCGAGACCCTCTCGATCGCCTTCGCGGGTGAGGGACAGCACCAGGACACCGGCTCCAAGATGGTGCACATCGCCCCCAACACGTCGTCGTCCATCGTCTCCAAGTCGGTGGCCCGCAACGGAGGACGGGCGGCCTACCGCGGCCTGGTCCAGGTCCGGGAGGGAGCGCACAACGCCAAGTCGAACGTGGTCTGCGACGCCCTGCTGGTGGACACGGTCTCCCGGTCGGACACCTACCCCTACGTGGACATCCGCGAGGACGACGTCTCCATGGGCCACGAGGCCACCGTCTCCCGCGTGTCCGAGGAGCAGCTGTTCTACCTCATGCAGCGCGGCATCGCCGAGGACGAGGCCATGGCCATGATCGTGCGCGGCTTCGTCGAGCCGATCGCCCGTGAGCTGCCCATGGAGTACGCGCTGGAGCTTAACCGCCTGATCGAACTGCAGATGGAGGGATCCGTTGGCTGATACGTCCAACACCGCCACGACTGATACCGCTGAGAGCCCCGTGACGGAGCAGCCCGGTACCACCACCGCCGAAGAGAACCTGGTCGAGGGCGTGCGCACCGATGAGGCGCGCGTGGCCATCCCGGGCATGACCCAGGAGGGCGAGAAGCTCGCCACCGAGCACAGCGCCCAGGCCCAGGACGGCGAGGTCGAGGTCTCCGTGGCCAAGAAGCCCGCCGGCAATTCCCGTGCCGAGCGCACCGCCTCCTACGATCTGGCGGACTTCCCCGAGCTGACCGGCCGGGAAGAGGACTTCCGGTTCACGCCGCTCAAGCGCCTCAAGGGGCTGCACGCGGGTGAGCTGACCGGGGCGGCACCGGCCGTCACCGTGTCCGGGCCGGATCTCGTCACCGTGGAGACCGTGGGTCGCGAGGATCCCCGCGTGGGTGCCGCCGGCATCCCCGAGGACCGCCTGTCCGCCAACGCCTGGGCGCATTTCCGGGAGGCCACCGTGGTGACCATCCCGCAGGAGGCCGAGGTCGACGAGACTATCTCCGTCGAGATCGAGGGCACCCATACCGAGGCCGCGGCCCAGCACGTGATCGTCGAGGCGAAGCCGTTCTCCAAGGCCCGTGTGGTGCTGCGCCACAGCGGCACGGCCGTGGTGAGCCAGAACATCGAGTTCATCGTGGGGGATTCGGCCCAGCTGACCGTCGTCTCGCTGCAGGAATGGCAGGACGAGGGCACCGCGCACGCCTCCGCCCAGCACGGCAAGCTCGGTCGCGACGCGCACTTCAAGCACGTGTCCGTGAACCTGGGCGGCGACATCGTCCGCGTCACCCCGGCGGTCCGGTACACCGGCCCCGGCGGCTCGGTCGAGATGTACGGCCTCACCTTCGTGGACGACGGCCAGCACCTCGAGTCGCGCCTGTTCGTGGATCATTCGCAGCCCAACTGCGTGTCCCGCGTGTCCTACAAGTCCGCGCTGCAGGGTCGGGCCGCCCACGGCGTGTGGGTCGGCGATGTCCTGATCCGTCCCGAGGCCGAGGGCACTGACACCTACGAGCTCAACCGCAACCTGATCCTCAACGACGGCCCCCGCATGGATTCGATCCCCAACCTGGAGATCGAGACCGGCCTGATCGAGGGCGCGGGGCATGCCTCGACCACGGGTCAGCTGGACGCCGAGCACCTCTACTACCTCATGTCCCGCGGGATCCCCGAGGTCGAGGCCCGGCGCCTGGTGGTGCGCGGCTTCCTCTTCGAGATCCTGCAGCAGATCGAGGACGAAGGCATCGAGGCGCGCCTGCGCGACGTCGTCGAGGCCGAACTGTCCAACGCCGACCACTGACCGGTCACGGTCGCTGACGGCGCAGAACCACAGACTTAAGAACACAGGAGAGACATTGAGCACTCTGGAGATCAAGGACCTCAACGCATCGGTCCTGCTCGACGACGAAAACAGCAAGCAGATCCTCAAGGGCGTCAACATCACCATCAACTCGGGTGAGGTGCACGCCATCATGGGTCCGAACGGGTCGGGCAAGTCGACCCTGGCCTCGACGATCGCCGGTCACCCCAAGTTCCGGGTGGACTCGGGCGAGGTGCTGCTCGACGGCGAGAACGTCCTGGAGATGTCCGTGGACGAGCGCGCCCGCGCCGGGCTGTTCCTGGCCATGCAGTACCCGGTCGAGATCCCGGGGGTGACCACCTCGAACTTCCTGCGTTCGGCCAAGACCGCGATCGACGGCGAAGCCCCGTCGCTGCGCACCTGGACCAAGGACGTCAAGGCCGTGGCCGAGCAGCTGAAGATGGATCCCACCATGATCCAGCGCAACGTCAACGAGGGCTTCTCCGGCGGCGAGAAGAAGCGCATGGAGATCATGCAGCTCGAGCTGCTCAGGCCCAAGATGGCGCTGCTCGACGAGACCGACTCCGGCCTGGATGTCGACGCCCTGCGCGTCGTCTCCGACGGCGTGAACCGCGCCAAGGAGGAGAACGACCTGGGTGTCATGCTGATCACCCACTACAACCGCATCCTGCGCTACATCAAGCCGGACTTCGTGCACGTCTTCAACGACGGCCGCATCGTCGAGCAGGGCGGCCCGGAGCTGGCCGTCACGCTCGAGGAAGAGGGCTACGACAAGTACGTCGCGGCCGCTCGCTGAGCCGAGGCCTGCCGCCGACCTGCCTCGGGCGTCGTCGCCCGGCGCCGCCCATGAGATGGTGAGGAAGAACCATGACTGAGACCGCAGAAATCCCCGCGGGCGCCCCGAAGATCGAGGAGATCGAGGACGCGCTGAAGAACGTGATCGATCCCGAGCTCGGCGTGAACATCGTCGACCTGGGGCTGCTCTACGGCGCGTCCTACATGGACGACGGCGCCCTGAAGCTGGACATGACCCTGACCACCGCGGCCTGCCCCCTGCAGGACGTGATCGAGGAGCAGGTCGAGCAGAACATCGGCACGCTGGTCGACGAGTGGCACGTCAACTGGGTGTGGATGCCGCCGTGGGGCATGGAGCGCATCACGGAGGACGGCCGCGATCAGATGAGGGCCCTGGGCTTCAACATCTGATCACGCGCTACCCAGCCCGATAACGCCCGGGGCCGGTCAGGAGACGACGAGTTCCCTGACCGGCCCCGGGCGTTGCTGCTCCGAGGCTCTTGTCCGGAGGCTCCCCCCCCCCCGGTCAGCAGGCAGTCAGGATCTCGTCGATACGGTCGTGCTCGGCGGGTGTCATCCAGAGGTCGTAGTCGTCCTTGACGACGGTCTGCCGGGCCACGTAGCCGCACCAGTAGTCGCGATTGGGCGGCAGCCAGGTGGCGGCGTCCGCGTCGCCCTTCGAGGCGTTGGCGGGGCCGTCGACGGCGATGAGGTTCTCCGGGTCATTGGCGAACTGCTCGCGCTCCCGCGGGCTGAGCTGCTGCGCCCCCTTCTGCCAGGCGTCGGAGAGGGCGACGACATGGTCGATCTGGACCTGAGAGGAGGTCTTGGCACCGCGGGTGAAGTCGATGGTGGTTCCGGTGAAGCGGTCCTCCAGGGTGCCGGTCGCCACCGCGCACGAGGCGGGGTCGACGTAGGTGACGTCGATCAGGTCGCGGGTGAGCACGTCATTGCGCTGATCGCACCCGTTGCGGTCGATATCGGCCCAGCGCTGGCCGAACTCGTCCCGGTCGTAACCGGTCTTGGGCGCCCGGCCCTTGACGTCAATCTCGGGAAGGACTTCCTTGGCCTCCTCCACCAGGGCGGCATCCTCCTCGGCGGCGGAGGGGAAGGAGCCGTTCAGGAAGTCGAAGGGGATGCCGCTGCATCCGGTCAGGGCTGCGAGGGTGCCGGCGGCCAGCACTGCGGCAGCACGTCTGCGGGGGGTCATAGGCCACGGTCTTTCTCTGTCGCCCCGGGTTCCTCCCGGGTGTCGTCTCACGTCTCATCTCGGATGCCCTCAGGGAGGGGCTTGCCTTCCGAAAGCCGGCTCCGGGTCAGTCCAGGCCGCGAGCGGCAAGGGCTTCGCCGGTGCGCTGGGCGTGGGCCACCGCGGCGATCACGGCCGGGGTCGCGACCCTGACCGGCCCCATGCGGATACCGCGAGCGGCCGCCGCCTGCCGGATGTCCTCCAGCACCCCCAGCAGGTACGGGATGGCACGCAGCATGATCTGGATGGCCAGCCCCACCCTCGCGGGTTGCAGCCCCACGATCTTCAAAGGGGTCAGCAGGCGGACCAGCCCGTCCATGAGCGCGGCCTGCGGCGTGGTCTCCAGCAGGACCCGGGTGGCCAGCATGGCAGCGATCACGGTCAGGAGCACGGCGGCACCCCGCTGAGGAGTGCCCATGAGGAGATGGTATGCGGCCAGGAGCACGAAGACGGGTGCCGCCGGCCGCAGCGTGTTCCACCAGCTGCGCATCGTCAGGCCCGCCGTGGCTCCGGCCAGGATGATCGCCGCGATACAGGACAGGGGGATCGCCCACCGGGGCACCAGCAGAGCGTCCGATCCAGGGCCGGTGCCGAGGCCCGTGGCGACTTCCAGCAGGTCCGAGAGCCATCGGTCCATGGGCAGCACGAGGAACAGGGTCAGCAGCAGCACACTCAGACCTTTAACGGCCACGGGCATGCGATGCAGCCAGGTGCCGGCCGGCCGGTAGGTGCCGAACAGTTCCCGGCGCCCGCTCATCGGGCGACTCCCGGGCCGTCGTCCTGCTGCGTCCCTTCGAGGGCGCTGGCCTCTTCACCGGGAAAGCCCGAGACGCACCACTCGTGGTACCGATCGAGCAGTTCCGGGCCGCCGTCGGCCACCAGACGGCCCTCATGGACCACCAGGATCCGGTCGGCTGTGGCCGCCAGGCCCAGATCGTGCGTGGCGATCACGACCTGCTGGGGCAGCCGGTCCAGGCGGTCGATCAGGCGAGCACGATTGCGCAGGTCCAGCAGGGTGGTGGGCTCGTCGAGCACCAGCACGGAGGGCTCGACCGCCAGGACCGCCGTCAGGGCGGTCAGCTGCCGCTGGCCGCCGGAGAGGTCGTGGACCGAGTGGTGCATCCGGTCGGCCAGGCCGGCCTCCGTCAGCAGCTCCACCGCCCGCCGCCTCCGCTGCGCGCTGTCCGGGTAGCCGTCCCGCAGGGACAGCTCGACGTCCTCCAGGGGCGTCGGCATGAGCAGCTGGGCCAGCGGGTCGGTGAATACGAATCCCACCGCGGCCCGTGCGGCCTTCCGGGAGGCGGCGACGTCGATGCCGTGGACGGACACCGTCCCGTTGCTCGGGGAGACCAGGCCGTTGAGCAGCCGCAGCAGCGTCGACTTCCCGGAGCCGTTGAGCCCGACCACCGCAGTCCGCGGACCGTCCAGGCGGGTGGTGACTCCGCGCAGGATCGCAGTATCCTCCCGCTGGCCATCGACCCCTGGGAGGAGGACGTCCACCCCGTCCAGGACGATGCCCTGGGCGGGGTCGGGGCGCTCGTCGCCGTGCCCGGCGGGGCCCGGCGAGCGATCCCTGCGCGCGCGGCTGAAGATCACCGGCCGGAGGCCAATCGCGGGAACGCCCTGTGGACGGCAGCCGCCACGAGGGCGGCCGCGGCGCACTTGATCAGATCCAGCGGCCAGAAGGGCAGGTCGGCGAAGAAGGCGTCACGCCACGACAGGCCTCCGTTGACAACCATGCCCGGGATGCCCGCGACCCGGGCGATCACGAACCCGCCCAGCACGGCGGCGACGAACAGGCCGATGACCTTGGCCCGGCCGGTCCGTGCCCTGCGCAGCGCGGCGTAGGCCAGCAGCCCGGTCAGGAATCCTGCGATCGCGAAACCCACGATGTATCCGGCCGTCGGGCCCGCCAGGACGGCCGGCCCTCCGCGGAAGCCCGCGAAGATCGGCAGCCCCGCCACGCCGACGACCACGTAGAGCAGTACGGCCAGTCCGCCCCGGCGGCCGCCCAGGACCAGCCCCGTCAGGTAGATGCCCAGGGTCTGCAGCGTGATCGGCACCGCGAGCGGCCCGATCGGGATGGCGGGCATCACGGAGAGCACGGCGCAGAACGCGGCGAAGACGGCGATGAGAGCCAGGTCGGTTCCGGCGGATCGCTGCTGCGCGCGGGCCGGGCGCTCGGACTGGGGTGCGGAGGTGTTCCGGGGTGAGGTCATGAAGGTATCTTAAACAGTGTTCAAGTCGGGCGGAAACCAGGGCCGACGCAGCGCTCAGCCCTTGTCGCCGCTCTCCGGTCGGGCGTGCGATCCGGCGGCCGCGTCGCCGTCGTTCGTGTCACTGCCCGTGCCATGGTCCGCCGTCACCGTCCGCGGAGTGCGCACGACCTTCAGGCGGGACAGGGCCACGGCCGCCAGCAGCACCACGACCGCCACACCGAGATAGAGCTGCACGGGGGTCCACCCGGTGTCCAGCAGCCGGCCGACCGCCAGGGGCGCCAGGATCGCACCCACGCGTCCCACGCCGATTCCCCAGCCCACGCCGGTGGCCCGCAGGCCGGGTTCGTAGGACATGGGGGAGAGCGTGTACATCCCGGCGATGCAGCCGTTGACCAGCATGCCCACCAGGACCCCGCTCGCGAAGGCGACGGTCGGCACCGAGGTCGAGACGATGAACAGCACCAGCGTGATCGATTGGAGGACCACGAACACGATCAGCACGGCCTTCTCGGTCCATCTGGAGGTCATGGCGCCGTAAAGCAGGGCTCCGAACGTTCCTCCCAGCGTGAGCATGATCCCGCCGAGGATCCCCTGCTCCTGGGTCATACCGGATTCCACCAGCAGCGCCGGCGTCCACGTATTGGCGAAGTAGAAGCCGAACATCACGATGAACCACGAGGCCCACAGGAACAGGCTCTGCGTCCGGTACCGGGGGCTGAGGACACCGCCGTCGCGCGCCCTGCCTCCCGGGGTCTCCACGACGGCGGCCGACTCGGGCAGCGCGACCGGCCCGCCGATACCCAGACGCCGTGCCACCACGGCTGCTTTCGCCGCGGCCTTCGGATGCTTCCCCGTGGCCAGGTAGTCGACGGACTCGGGCAGCAGCAGCGAGATCAGGGCGAGCACCACCACCGTGCACAACGCCCCCACCAGGAAGACCGACCGCCACCCGTAGGCGGGGATGAGCTCGGCGGCGCCCAGGCCGCCGAGGGTCGCGCCGACGCCGTAGCCGGCCGTGAAGATGCTGATGGCGATGCCGCGACGGGCGTTGTTGGCGTATTCGCTGGCGATGACCGCGGTGCAGGCCAGGATTCCGCCCACGCCGATGCCGGTGAACACCCGCCAGAGTCCCAGTTCCCAGTGGGAGCCGACCGTGGCGGACATGGCCATCCCCAGGCCGTTGATCACCAACGACACGATCAGCAGGGGACGCCGCCCGTAACGGTCGGCCAGGGGTCCGAGGCTCAGGGAACCGACGGCCATGCCGATCAGGCCCGCGCTCAGCAGCACGCCGAGTTCGGATCCCGACAGGTCGAATTCACGGGAGACCGCGGATCCCGTGAAGGCCATGGCCAGGACGTCGTAGCCGTCCAGTGCGTTGAGCAGACCGCACAGGGCGACCACCAACCACTGGAAACCGGTCATGGGCCGTTCGTCGATGGCCCGGCGGAGATTGATCGGAGTGTTCACGGCGGATCCCTTGCATCCGTGGGGTGAGCGGCCCGCGACGCGCGAACCTCTGGGAGCGTAGCGGACGCGGGTCATTCTCTGACGTGCCGATGACCGGGATGTAACAGTTCCTGTGGTCCTGAGCACGTCATGGCCTGAGCGCAGCGGCGGGCGGTCGCCGTGGGCTAGTGTCACGGGAAGTCACCCAGGGTCCGTCCGCGGCCGGTCCCCGGGATTCCCGGACGTGAGGAACGGTCATGAGCCTACGCAGTGCGCTACTCGCTCTGATCTCAGCCGGGCCGATGACCGGGTACGACGCCGCGAAGCGTTTCGCGGGCTCCGTGGGCAACGTCTGGTACGCCTTCGACTCCCAGATCTATCCGGAGCTGAGAAAGATGGAGACCGAGGGCCTGCTGGTGACCCGCCCGGTGCCCTGGGGGACCAAGGGCACGACCAAGACGGAGTACGAGGTCACCCCCGAGGGCCGTGCGGCCCTGACGGACTGGGTCAGCACCCCGCTGACCTACGCCCTGGAACGGGATCCCGTCCGCCTGCGCACGGCCTACCTCGAATGGACCGATGCCGAGACCGCCCGCCAGCACTTCGAGGACCACATCGCGCATCACCAGGCAGCCGCCGAGCAGGCCTACGAGCAGATCCGGGAGCTGACCGACCGGACGCATCCCACGTTGCAACGGCGGTTGGAGAACTATCCCGAGGCGGAGGCCGAGCAGATGATCGAGTTCAAGCTCATGGCCTACCGCGGGGTGTGCGCCCGGGCGGAGGCCGAGATCTCCTGGGCGCGGGAGTGTCTGGCGACACTGCGCGGATGACGAGCTGCCGGTACACTTGATCGGTCTTGCCGCATCAGGCGTCCCCCATGAAAGGCTGAAGCCCGTTGATCACCGTGTCCAACTTGGAATTGCGCGCCGGCGCACGCCTGCTGATGGACGAGGTCAACTTCCGGGTCCAGCGAGGCGACAAGATCGGCCTGGTCGGCCGCAACGGCGCCGGCAAGACCACCATGACCAAGGTCCTCGCCGGCCAGACCCTGCCCGCCGACGGCACCGTGACCCGCTCCGGCACGGTGGGGTACCTGCCGCAGGACCCCAAGGTCGATGACATGGAGCAGCTGGCCCGGGACCGCATCTTCGCCGCCCGCGGCCTGGCCGAGGTCATCGACAGGATGCGCGTGGCCGAGGAGGACATGGCCTCCTCCAACGACGCCGTGCGCGAGAAGGCCATGAAGCGCTACGCCCGGCTGGAGGCGGAGTTCGTGGCAGCCGGCGGATATGCCGCCGAGTCCGAGGCCGCGACGATCACGGCCAACCTGGACCTGCCCGAGCGGGTGCTCAACCAGCCCCTGCGCACGCTCTCCGGCGGCCAGCGGCGTCGTGTGGAACTGGCCCGGATCCTGTTCGCCGACGCCGACACCATGCTCCTGGACGAGCCCACCAACCACCTGGACGCCGACTCGATCGCCTGGCTCCGCGAGTTCCTCAAGGACTACTCCGGGGGCGTCCTGGTGATCTCCCACGACGTCGAGCTCATGCAGATGGTGGTGAACAAGGTCCTCTACCTGGATGCCAACCGCGCCGTCGTGGACGTCTACAACATGGACTGGAAGCACTACAAGCTCCAGCGCGAGCAGGACGAGCACCGCCGCAAGCGCGAGTACGCCAACGCGGAGAAGAAGGCCTCGGCCCTGATGGCCCAGGCCGAGAAGATGCGGGCCAAGGCCACCAAGGCGGTGGCCGCCCAGCAGATGATCAAGCGCGCCGAACGGCTCATGGCGGGAGTCGAGGGGGAGCGGGTGGCCGACAAGGTCGCCGCGATCCGGTTCCCGGCCCCGGCTCCCTGCGGCAAGACCCCGTTGCGGGGCCAGGGCCTGTCCAAGGCCTACGGATCCCTGGAGATCTTCACGGACGTCGACCTGGCCATCGACCGCGGCTCGCGCGTCGTGATCCTCGGGCTCAACGGCGCGGGCAAGACCACGCTGCTGCGCATGCTCGCGGGGGTGACGAACCCGGATTCGGGCGTGATCGAGGCCGGGCACGGGCTCAAGCTCGGCTACTTCGCCCAGGAGCACGACACCCTGGACACCGAGCGCACCGTGCTGCAGAACATGAAGTCGGCCGCCCCGGACCTCGCCGAGACCCAGGCGCGGACCATCCTGGGATCGTTCCTCTTCCAGGGCGACGACGTCGAGAAGTCCGCCGGGGTGCTCTCCGGCGGTGAGAAGACCCGCCTGGCCCTGGCCACGCTGGTCGCCTCGTCCGCCAACGTGCTGCTGCTGGACGAGCCCACCAACAACCTGGACCCCGCCTCCCGCGAGGAGATCCTCGCGGCGCTGCGCAACTACGAAGGCGCCGTCGTGCTGATCTCCCACGACGAGGGCGCGGTCGAGGCCCTGGACCCGGAGCGCGTGGTCATGCTCCCCGACGGCATCGAGGACCTCTGGTCCCAGGAGTACCAGGACCTCATCAGCCTGGCCTGACTCTTTCCTTCCCTGCCGAGTAGCGAGTTGGACCGCCCATCAGCGCTGATGGGCGGTCCAACTCACTACTCGGTAGGAGTGGGCGGGGAGAGCGCCCAGTCGAGGCCGTCGATCAGGCATCCCCGCCAGCAGGCCCAGTCGTGACCGCCCTCGTAGAGATGCTGCTCGCTCTCCCAGCCGCACTCCAGCAGCACGCGATGGAGGGCGCGGTTGTGTGCAGCGGCGGGCCCCTCCCGTGTCCCCACTTCCAGCCGGATCCTGACGTCCCGGGCGGAGGCCTCGCGGAACCGTGCGGTGATCCAGTTGTTCCCCGGTTCGCGGTCGAACCGCGGCGGGGCCGGCATGAACCCCTCCGGGCCGGCCTCCTGGTGCTCCCACCATAAGGACGCGGAATGAGCCAGGGCGGCTCCGAAGGCGTCGGGGAGCTCCAGCGCTCCCACCAGCGCGGATAACCCTCCCAGGCTCTGACCGGCCAGGATCCGGCGATCGCGCCCGGCCAGGAGGATACCCTGTGCGACGGCTGCCCGTTCCGCCCACGGGATGGAGGTCTCCGCGACGCCCGCGAGGAAGGCTGAGTTCGCCCCCAGGGACCGGAACCGGTCCGCCCGGCCGGAGGTGGTCAGGCCCAGGACGGCGAGCGGCGGCAGGCGGCCGGCCCTCACCGCGGCTTCCAGAGCGTGAGGGAGACCGAGTTCGTCGAACCAGACCTCGGCGTCGAACAGGACGAGCAGGGGCAATCCGGAGGTGCTGACGCTCTGTTCCTGGGCATCCGGTGCCGGCAGGTAGAGCAGGTGCCTGCGCGGGCCGCTCCCGCGGGGCACCTCGAGAGAGTCCTCGACGATGCGCCCTTCGAGGCGTTCTCCGACGTGCCGTTCAAGAGGTCCGCGACCGGTGCGCCATTCCGGTTGCGGCGGAGCCTGCGAGCCGGTGTGAATCGATGTCCCGTGGGGTCCCTGACGGCGCAGCGGAGGATCGGGATTGCGGGGGTCCCAGAATGTGCGGGTGATCAGGGGAGGCCCCTGCGGTGGTTATTCTCCCGCCCCGAGCGGCGTGAACCCGTAGGAGGCACGCAGCGCGGTGGGCAATCGCAGGGTCAGGGGCCAGGTATCCGTGCCGGGCACCCGGTGCATGAGGCCGCGCTCGTAGTCCGCCTTGTCCGTCACCCGGTTCATCGTCAGGTGGACTCTCTCGGCCTGGGCATCGTCCCAGGTGAAAGTCACGTCCTCCGTCCGGCCTCCCTGATCGTCGGTACCGGGCGTCGTTGCGTGCATGGAGTGAAAATAGCACCCCGCCGCTCACCGAAGCGGTGACACAGGAGGGCGAAAATTCCGCCGAGTGGTGAGTTGAGCCGCTTCTCGACGTCGATGGGCGGCTCAACTCACCACTCGGCCGGGATGGGGGGAAGAGAAAAGCGGCTAGCGGCGGGATTCGTAGGCCTCGAGCAGGGCGTCCTCTTCCTCTGCATCGACGACGGAGAAGGTCCGCTTGACCCGCTTGGGCCGCATGATGTCCTTCAGGTGGGCCGGCATGTCGTCGACCATCTCCAGACGACGCACCACGTCCTCCTCAGTCATCCCGTCGCCCTGGGAGACGAAGTTGCCGTGGTCGTCGTAGTAGCGCGACAGCTCGTCCTCGATCTGCGCCGCGTATTCGCGGTCCCACTGATCGTTACGGACCTTCTGCCGCGCCGAGTACCCGTAGGCCACGAAGACCAGTACCGCGAAAGCGTCCCACTGCAGCGCGTAGGACAGATTGGGCCCGTAGTCCAGGTCCGGCATGGAGAACGACTCGGGAGCGGCCGCCGGAGCCGGCTCCTCCGTCGCCACCTGCCCGTACGCATCCGTGACCAGCGGCAGCCCGGTCAGCTCCGCGGCCTGCTCCACGGAGACCGACGCGATCTGGCCCTCGGCGGAGTCGCGCCGCAGGTCGGTCTCGGCCGGTTGCAGGCGGGCCGTCACGGTGACCTCGCCGGCGGGCGGGGCGGGGATCTCCGACGGCGATCCGTCTCCCGCCTCGGACGTCGGGATCCAGCCCCGGTCCAGGGCCACGATCTCCCCGGAGGTGACCTGGAACGGCACCAGGACCTCGTAGCCGATCACGCCCTCGTGGGCACGGTTGCGGACCACCAGAGTGTCTTCAGGCAGGTAGGAGCCGGTCAGCTCGACCGGATGCCACTGCTGGGAGCCGTCGAAACCGGTCAGGGCGCCGACCGCGTCGTCGTCCGTGAGCGGAGCGGCGTCGTAGTTGTTGACGATCAGGTCGTTGCGAGCCGTCATGGCATCGGCGCGGGACATCTGCCAGGAGCCCAGATAGAGGCACAGGACCGCCCCGATGCAGCAGAGCAGGAACCAGGCGATCCACCGGCCGGAGAGCAGGAAGGAGTAGGCGGCGATCTTCTCCCTCACCGGGATCCCTCCGGGGTATCCGCAGCGCCGGAGGCCTCCGGCGCATCGATCGGCAGGACGTCCTTGAGGAAGCCTCTCAGGCGCAGGAACTCGGCGAGATGCTCACGGTGCTCATCGCACGCGGTCCAGACCTTGCGCCGAGCGGGGGTGTGGATCTTGGGGTTGTTCCATTCCAGACGCCAGGTGGCACGAGCCCGGCAACCGCGACGTGAACACTGCACGATCTCCGGGCCGGCGGGCTGCTCCGACTGCCCTTCGGGGTTCTGCGGGCCCCCTGACAGGGATCCCAGGAGATCGAAGGACATGGGGACGTATTGCTCCTGCTTGATGGTGGGCGCTGGTGATTCAGTGCCGAGGATGGGTGCCAAACGGACGGGGCCATGCGGTCCCCGCGACGACGGATCACCTGGACGGCGTCCGTCCAGTTTAGCGGTCTCGATCGGAGGATGGGTCGGCGGACCATTCGCCCTCGACCACGTCCGGCCCGAGGTCCCCGCTGGGACGGGGCGACGACTCATCCGTGGACGGGTCCTGCGCCTCACCTCGATCGCGGGCCGGATCGTCGGAGTCCGTCGCGTCGTCGTCGGATTCCGACGCCGGTCCGCCGGATGCCGCTGTGAGCTCGGGTTGCAGATCCGGGCCGAGGTAGCTGGAACCGCGCTCGGACTTGTCGGCGCCCGCGTTGGCCAGGAGGACGGCCGACCAGGGCAGGAACACCATGCCCACCACGCAGGCGATGCGCCACCAGACGTTGTCGATGAACACGAAACCGAAGAAGCAGGCCACGCGCAATGCCATCTGCACCGAGTAGACCTTCATCCTCCGGCCCATGTCGGCCGAATGGGCCTCGGGGGTGGAGGTGATCGAATGCACCGTCTCGGGGGATCCGCGCCCTGCTCGGCGGCCGCCTTGCGCGCCGGACGGCCGGACCTGGGTGCCGTGCCCGCCGGCCTGGATCTCCGCGAGGTCTTCCGGGGTGAGGTAACGCCGTGCCACGAGTTACCTCCTCACTGCTCAGAAAATGATCAGGAAACTGATGAATCCATCAGTTCATTGTGCACCCGCCGAGGGCCGAGCTTAACCCCTGGGCGGGAAAAACTCGCCGCATTCTTGAACAAGAACAGGGACACCGATGACCGGCCGTCCTACTTCGCCTGGGTAGACACGACCGACGGAGCACAGAGTGTCCTGTCCGCAGCGGCGACCTCCGTAGCGCCCGCCGGTCTCACCCCTCTGGAGCTGTTGGGCCAGCCTGAAATCGACATCGACGAGGCGCCGCTGAGGGTGGGCTCTAGCCTTGCAAACCTGGAGGAACAACAGCAAGGATTTGAACAAGGGTGGCGCATGAGTCTTATACGGCGATCAACCGAAGCCGGAATGTCGTCGTGGGCATGGTGCTGTCGATCAGAGCGAGAAGAACACGTGACCAGAGGTGGATAAAAACCACACATAGTCGAGTGGTCCGTGCAAGGATTGTATCCATGAAGGAGTTGAAGGAGTCACTTCCGTCGACGTTCACGACGGAGACCTCGCGGGCCCACGGGGTGCATCCTCGGGACCTCTACGCCTGGCGCGATGACGGGCTGATCATCGAACTCTCGCGCGGGGTCTTTCGTCGAGCGGACGCGCCCCCGGCGTCGTACCCAGACATGATCGCCGTGGCGCACCGGGCTCCTCGCGCCATCGTGTGCTGCATGTCGGCGGCGGCGATCCACGACCTGACGGATGAGATGCCGCCATCAGCGCAGATCGCGGTGCCCAAACGATCGCATACGCCGGTGATCACATACCCTCCCGTGACGGTGTTTCGTTTCGACGAGGCGACATTCGACCTCGGGCTGACATCATTCGAGGCGGGGCCGGGAGAACCGGTGCGCATCTACGATGCGGCGAGGACGGTGGTGGATCTCATGAGATTTCGGAGGCGCCTTGGCGAGCCGATCGCGCACGCCGCACTGCACCGCTACCTGACCGGGCCGGGCGCGCGGCCCGCGTTGCTGCTGGACTACGCGGAAGCGCTGGGGACGTTTGGTCCCATGCGCGTGGCCCTCGATATTGCGAGTGCCCGATGAGCCGGCCGACACGCGACAGCGCTGCGGGCCGCGCATACCTCGACCTGCAGAACCAGGCCCGCCGTCAGAAGCGGGGAACGCAAGAACTCCTCACGATGTACGTCGTCGAACGGTGGCTCTCGCGTATGTCGCGCTCCGCGTACGCCGATGACTTCATCTTGAAGGGCGGGATGCTGCTGGCCTCATTCGGTACCGCCGCCCAACCGTCGATGCCGACGCGCTCGCCCGCAACATGGCCGCCGACGACGAGACAGTCGCTCGCCGCGTCGCTGAGATTGCCGCGATTGCAGATCCGGACGACGGCGTGGAGTTCCTGCCCGAGACCATCACGACCGCGGTGATCCGCGATGACGCCCTGTACTCGGGCGTGCGAGTGACGATGACCGCGCAACTCGCCACTGCGCAGGTGAAGCTGCGCTTGGACATCAACTTCGGTGACCCCGTCACTCCGGCTCCGCGCACAGTCGAACTGCCGGCGTTGCGGCCAGATTCCCCATCGGTCCGCATCCTCGGATACCCGATCGAAACCGTGCTCGCAGAGAAGCTCGTTACCGCAATCGAGCTGGGAAGAGCGAACACTCGCGTGCGCGATTTCGCCGACACCTATCTCCTGACTGGTACCCAGGTCGTGCAGTGCGGATTGCTGCGCGACGCACTCACGGCAACTGCCGAGTTTCGAGGAACTGCCCTGATCCCGCTGGCACGTGCCGCTGACGGGCTCGGGGAGCTACGCGACTCGACCTATGTCCCTTACCGGAAAAGTCTGGGCGAGGTGGGTGCGAGTCTCCCGCCTCGGTTCTCCGACGCGGTAGCTGCCGTCGCAGTCTTCGTCGATCCGGTGCTCAGCGGCTTGGATGCTGAAGCCGTATGGAACCCCACGGAACGCGGCTGGAGCCGCGAAGCGCCTATGACGGTTTCGGGGTCGACGGAATCCGGTACAGATAGGCGGCACCTGTGATGGTTTCTGACGGCCGTCCAAAGAAGCTCGAGATGAACAAAGCAATGACTGGCCTTCCAGCGGGGTCCGAAACGGGGCCCTAAACCCTCTCGCGGGGTTCGAATGAGATCGAATCAACCCGCGCGACAACCCGCAGAACAGCCCCGGCCTTCGAACTTGACGTGACGACCGGCAGGTGAAGTACAGGTACCGCAGGGAAATACGGGTAGGTGGGCACTGGCCCTTGTCTCAGCCTCGGATGACGATCCGGGCAACTGCCGCGACGGCGGCGTTCACGCCATGCAGGCGCCCGCGCTCATGCGTAGCGCCTGCGAGTAGCGTGAGCGCGGCGAGCGTGGGGCTGTCGGCCGGAGGAGCCGCGTACGGGTTGCCCCGGATGCCCCAGCCGAGGTCGAACATGAGCGCGCTGATGCTCGCATCCCACAGCTCTGCGGGCCTCTCGCTTCCGACGACGGCGAGAGCAGCCCAGCCGGCGTGCCGCTCGGCGGCAGAACGTCCGAGCGGGAGACGGCCGGTGATGTGACGCAGGATCGCCTGAGGGTCGCCCGCGTGGCGTTTGATCACCTGGGTGGGGGCGATGCGGCCCTCGCGGACGGAGATGAGGCCCAGAGCTCGCGCCGTGGCTCGCAGTTCCGCGACCGGAAAGGTGAGGTCTTCACGATTCGTCTTCCCGATCCACCACCGGGTGATACCGGTGCGCTGTGCGATCTGCTCGACGGCCGCTGGCTTCAGGTACCCCGCGCCGGTGAGGTCTGAGCCATTGCCGATGACATCGAGCAGGATCTGGAACGGCTCAATGACTTCGGCAGCCGCATCCGTGCTGATCTCGGTCGGGCCGTACATGGACGGCTGCACGAGCGTCTGGCGCAGCCCGCGTGCACCGCGCTGTCCCGAGAACTCGAGCAGAGATGCGAGTTCTTTCACCACGGGAACCGGTTCAGCTATGAGCGCGGTGAGCAGCTCGTTGGTCTCGTTCACGTCGAAGGCATCGGGATGCCAGCCTACGGGCAGCCATGCCCGGCCATCTTCGGGACTGTCGAACACGTCCGGGATGTGGGCGTCACCGTAGTCGCTACGCACCCAGTCGGCGAGTTCGCTGTAACCCCACGTCCCGCCGCAGTCCTCCGGTGGACAGGCGCGCTTGCCTCCGAGGCACACGGGGGCCGGGGGAGGAGTCTCGAGGACCTTCTCCACGCGCAGTACATGCTCCCAGTCATCGCCGAAGTCGTAGTCGTACCAGAGCCTGTCGCCCTCGGCCGCAATGACCTGGTCGAGGCGTACATCGTCTTCGAGCAGGCCTTCGTCGCCTTCATCGAGGTCGAACTGCGTCAGGAACTCGGGGGCGTTGCGGCTGTTGCTCGTACGGAAACGATGGAGGTGGCTGTCCGTCCACCCCATGGTCGTCTGGATGACCTCGTGCAGCCGGGGGAGGGTGATGTCTCCGGGAACCTCGATACGCCGCCACACCGGGGGTTTCGTCCCCAGCAGATCGACGCGCAAGCGGAAGGCTCGCACCGTAGCGGGGACGGGTAGAAGCTGTGGTTCTGGTCGACGCCAAATGTCATCCAGGCCGCCGCCACCGTCCATTGCGCCGGCGGAGCGCAGGAGTTCGATGAAGTGCTGAACGTCCGGTGCCTCGAAACCTTCGGATGCCATCCGCCTTCTCCTCTCTCGTACAGCCTGCGCCACACAGCGAATCTAAGGAAGTGACAGGTGCTTGCGATCACCCTGGCCGGTTCGCACAATACGCCGGACCCAGCATGGTTGGGCGCGCCCAAGGAATCCCCAGGGTCGTGACGGTAATGTGATGCGGGCCCCTGGCATCGCAGGGGGCTGAACGCCGCCCGGGTGCGGCTGCGCCGGACACCGCGACCGGCGAGACAGATTCTTCAGACCGAAAGGCCTCCAGCTCCCATGGCAGTTGCAACACCCGAAACCACCGAGCCCCGCGTCGTCCTGGTGACCGGAGGTAACCGAGGGATCGGCAAGTGCATCGCAGATGCCTTCCGCGCGCAGGGCGATCGCGTGATCATCACCTATCGGACGGGTGCGGCACCCGAGGGCGTGGACGCCGTGCAGTGCGATGTCAGCTCCACGGACTCCGTGGACGCCGCCTTCAAGGAGATCGAGAAGACCTGGGGTCCCGTGGAGGTGCTCGTGGCCAACGCCGGCATCACCAAGGACACCTTGCTGATGCGCATGAGCGAGGACGACTTCACCTCGGTCCTGGACACCAACCTCGTGGGGGCTTTCCGGGTGGCCAAGCGCGCGACCAAGGGCTTCCTGAAGCTCAAGCGCGGCCGCATCATCTTCATCTCCTCCGTGGTGGGCTTCACCGGCGCCCCGGGCCAGGCGAACTACGCCTCATCGAAGGCGGGTCTGACCGGCATGGCCCGCGCCATCACCCGTGAGCTCGGTGCTCGCAACGTCACCGCCAACGTGGTGGCCCCCGGCTACATCACCACCGACATGACCGCCGAGCTGCCCGGGGACGTCACCGCCACCTACAAGGCGAGCATCCCCGCGGGTCGTTTCGGCGACGCCGAGGAAGTGGCCAATGCCGTGCAGTGGCTCGCTTCCCCGGGGGCCGGCTACGTCAACGGCACCGTCATCCGCGTCGACGGCGGCCTGGCCATGGGTCTCTGAGCCGACCGTTGGTTAGGCTTTCGAGCCGAAGCGCCGTGAAGAGCGTTGTGAAGAACCCGAACCCGATACGCAAGGAGCTGCGCGCATGAAGTCTGTGGCAGGAAAGACCATCGTGATCACCGGATCCTCCCGAGGCGTGGGAGCCGACACCGCGAAGATTCTGGCGGGGGAGGGCGCCAACGTCGTCGTCAACTACCGGCAGAAGGCTCCGCGGGCCAACAAGGTGGTCAAGGAGATCGAGGAGGCCGGCGGCAAGGCCATCGCCGTGGGCGCCGACCTGACCGACCAGGATTCCGTGAAGGCCATGTTCGACCAGGCCGTCGAAGCCTTCGGCGCCGTGGACGGGGTGATCCTCAACGCCTCCGGCGGCATGGAGTCCGGGATGGGCGAGGACTACGCGATGCGGTTGAACCGCGACGCCCAGAACGACGCCCTGAGCGTCGCCCTGAACTACCTGACCGACGGCGGTCGCGTGGTGTTCGTGACCAGCCACCAGGCGCATTTCATCCGCGAGGTCGAGACCATGGAGGCCTACGTGGACGTGGCCACCTCCAAGCGCGCCGGCGAGGACCAGCTCACCTCCCGGGTCCCGGAGATGACGGAGCAGGGCGTGGATTTCGTGGTGGTCTCGGGCGACATGATCGAGGGGACCGTCACGGCCACCCTGCTCAACCGCGCCCAGCCCGGCGCCCTGGAGGCCCGGCGCGAGGCCGCCGGCAAGCTGCTCTCGGTCAACGAGTTCGCCCAGGAGATCGCCAAGATGGTCACCGCGGACGTCGCGACCGGTCACATCGAGCTGGCGGGCGGCTCGGGGGACTTCCCGGCCGACGGCGGCGCACCGCAGCCGGTCGGCTGACACTCCCTCTTCACGACGCCGGGGTGGCCCGCCTGTCCATCGGACAGAACGGGGCCACCCCGGCGTCGTCGTTCACGTCGTGACATCGTCACCGGAGGTCCCGGAGGCGTCACGGGACATCAGCGGAGACGGATCGGAGATCCGAGCGGATCAGAGGTCGGCGAAGAACCGTACGGAGTCCAGGTTCGGCATGTTGATCTGCGCGTCGGCGGACTGCCGCAGGAGCGGTTTGCCGTTGAAGGAGATGCCGACGGCGGCGCTGGAGAGCATCTTCGCGTCGTTGGCGCCGTCGCCCACCGCGATCACCTGCTCGGGGCTCACGCCGTCTTCGGCAGCCCACTGCTTGAGCATGCGTTCCTTGACGTCCGCATCCACGACCTCGCCCAGCACACGGCCCGTCAGGTGCCCATCGACGATTTCGAGGTCATTGGCCCGATAGTGGTCCAGACCCAGCTTCTCCGCCAGGGGAGCGAGGATCTGGTTGAATCCGCCGGAGACCGCGCCCACGGTGTGCCCTGCGCGATGGAAGGTCTCCACCAGGACGCGGGCGCCGATGCTCAGCCGGACCTGGGAGATCACCTCGTCCAGGACGCTTTCGGGAACGCCCTCCAGCACGGCCACGCGCTCCTGCAGCGATCGCGCGAAGTCGATCTCGCCGCGCATGGCGCGCTCGGTGACCGCAGCGACCTCCTCCTGGCGTCCGACGTGGCCGGCCAGCAGGTCGATGACCTCCTGCTGGATCAGGGTGGAGTCGACGTCGACGACCAGGAGCTTCTTGGCGTCCGGATCGAACAGCGCCTGGGGGATCACGTTGACGTCGACGCTGTGCCAGCGGAAACCCTCGGGGTCGGGGCGCATGCGCTTCCTGAGCGCCTCGAGGTCACCGCCCGCCACGCGCACCGTCATGGCGGAGTACCCGGTCGCCTCGGAGTCCTCGCCGCCGCTGGAGGCGGTGGCGGTCACGCGGACCCGGCCGTACTGCTCCACCGTGGCACCGGCGTCCTCGAGCTCCGCGAGAATCCTGTCGGCATCCTCCGGCTCGGGCGTTCTGGACAGTGCGATCACGGCGAGTTCGTCGGTCATGGCCCGGATTCTATCGCCCGTAGCCGTGTGGGCGAATTCCTGGAACCGGTGCCCGACTCGCGGACCGTCCCGCGGGCCCGCACCCTGTACGCAGCACTAGAGTTGTGGCCATGAGCGCCGTCCTGAAAATGACCGATATTGACCTCGTCCGCGGTGAGAAGAAATTGCTGGACCACGTGTCCTGGACGGTCAACGACAGCGAACGCTGGGTGGTCCTGGGCCCCAACGGAGCGGGCAAGTCCACGCTGCTGTCCATCGCAGCGGCACGCCTGCACCCCACGCGCGGATCCGCGGAGATCCTCGACGAGACCCTGGGCCGTGTGGACGTCTTCGAGTTGCGTCCGCGGATCGGCCTGACCTCCGCTCCTCTGGCCGAGCAGATCCCCGCCCGCGAGACCGTGTTCAATACGGTGGTCACCGCGGCATGGGGCGTCGCCGGCCGCTGGCGGGAGCAGTACGACGACGCCGATACCGATCGCGCCAACGTCCTCCTGAGGGACTGGGACCTCCAGGGGCTCGCGGACCGGAAGTTCGGATCGCTGTCCTCGGGGGAGAAGAAGCGCGTCCTGATCGCCCGCGCTCTGATGACGGATCCCGAACTGCTGCTGCTGGACGAACCGGCCTCCGGCCTCGACGTCGGCGGCCGGGAGGACCTGGTGGTGCGCCTGGACGAACTGGCCGCCTCGGCCACGGCGCCCGCCGTCGTCATGGTCACCCACCACCTCGAAGAGGTGCCGGAGAACTTCACCCACGCGCTGCTCATGCGCGACGGCGCCGTGGTGGCGGCCGGGCCGGTGGCCGATGTGATGACGCCCACTGCGCTGTCCCAAACCTACGGTTTGCCGCTTAAGCTCGTTCGAGTCGGCCGGCGATTCGCCGCCTTCCGCCAGGATTAATCGACTCGATTCCCAGCCCACCTCCTGGTGGTTGTCTTAATGCGCGTATGCAGCGCTTAACACACAAGAACCGGAGGCGTTGTACGTGGAGTGGCTCAATGACCTGTTCGCCACCTTGGATTTCGAATGGTGGCAGGTAGCCCTGATTCTGGTGGCCGGTGTCTGGGCCGGCCTGATCAATACCATCGTCGGATCGGGCACCCTGGTGACCTTTCCCGTCCTGGTGACCATGGGCGTACCCCCCGTGACCGCCACGATGTCCAACGCCATGGGCCTGATCGCGGGCAACCTGACCGGTGCGTGGGGGTACCGGAAGAAGCTCAAGGGCGTGGGGCGGACCCTGCTCAAGCTGATCCCGTGCTCCGTGGTGGGCGGTGTGGCCGGCGCGGCGCTGCTGATGCACCTGCCGGAAGAGGTCTTCGCCTACGTAGCTCCCGTGCTGATCGTAGTGGCCCTGGGCTTCGTGGTCTTCCAGCCGCGCCTGCAGTCAGCTGTCAGGGCCAGCAAGGAGAAGCAGGCCCAGAAAGCGGCTGAAAAGGCCGAGGCACGCGGCGAAGAGGTCCAGCCCATGGACCCCGACAAGGAAGCGCAGCCGCTGAGCCTGTACGTCCTCGTGTTCTTCGCCGGTGTCTACGGCGGATACTTTGTGGCGGCCCAGGGGGTGCTGCTCCTGGGCATCCTGGGTGTCTTCCTGATGGCCTCCATGCAGTCCGCCAACGCGGTCAAGACGGTGCTGGTGGCCGTGGTCAATATCGTGGCAGCGGTCTCCTACGTGATCTTCGCCTTCGACCGCCTCGACTGGTGGGTGGTCGTGCTGATCGCCATCTCCTCCACCGTCGGCTCCTGGGTCGGCGCCAAGGTCGGCCAGCGCCTGTCGCCGATCGCGCTGCGCACGGTCATCGTGGTGCTCGGTGTGGTGGCCCTGGGCAACATGATCCGTCAGCTCCTGTGACGGGGCCCGCGATGGACCCGGGGGCTGGCCCGGGTCACGACGACGAATCGGCGGTCGATCCGCTCGGAACGCGCTTTCCCCAGATGATCCGGCTCGACGACGCCCATGACCCGCGGGTGGCCGACTACACGTCGCTCACGGACGTGGCCTTGCGCCGCAAGCTCGAACCGGAACGGGGGATGTACCTGGCCGAGTCCTCCAAGGTCCTGCGCCGGGCCCTGGACGCCGGTCACCGCCCTCGATCGTTCTTCATGGCCGAGAAGTGGGTCCATGACCTGGCGGATGTGATCGACGCCCATCCGGAGGTTCCCCTCTTCATAGGGGACGACCAGGTGCTGGAGGCCATCACCGGTTTCCATCTGCACCGCGGCGCCCTCGCAGCGATGCAACGCCCGGTTCCGGTCCCGCTCGGCGAACTGCTGGCCACGGCCCAGGACCACAAGAAACGCTCCCGTATCGCGATCCTGGAGGGTCTGGTCGACCATACGAACGTGGGCGGTCCTGAAACTCCGCAGTTCTCCTCGAATATGAGGACACGGTCACGGATCGCGATCTTCGAGAACATTGTGGACCATACGAATCTTGGTGCCGCTTTCAGGTCCGCCGCGGCGATCGGTGTGGACGCTGTTCTGGTCACTCCCAGCTGCGCGGACCCGCTGTATCGCCGCTCGATCCGGGTCTCGATGGGGACGGTGTTCCAGGTTCCGTGGGCACGCATCGACTCGTGGCCTGGCGACATCGACATGATCAAAGAGCACGGGTACGTCGTGGCCGGCATGACGCTTGGCGAGGGAGCGATCACACTCGACGATCTGGTTGCCGAGGACCACCCGCATCTGGCGCTGGTGTTCGGGACGGAGGGACACGGGCTGACGCGCCAGGCTGATCGTCGGCTCGACCGTCGGGTGACGATCCCGATGATGCGCGGCGTGGACTCGCTGAACGTCGCGGCGTCGGCGGCCGTGGCGTTCTACGCGACGAGGTAGCTCGGTGGCGACTCAGCCAGCCAGACAGAACTTCAACCACGTCGCGTGCTCGGATTGTCACAGGGCTACGGCAGGATTAACCAAAGTAGAGAGAGGGAGCACTGGCCTGTGAGCAACGAACTTCGATCGCTCCTTGAGCGCGTCGCGCAGACCGACCCCGGCACTGCCAAGGAGATCCGGCGGCACATCGACGCGCTGCAAAGCCGACAGCAGTTCGGTCTCAGCTTTGAGCGGCACCTGCCCGAGTCGGTCTCCCTTACCGGACGTCCCATATCCGTCGGGGACAAGGTGCGCTTCCTGCCGCCATGGGGCGAGACCGTGGCGGAGTCGACGGCCACGTGGATCGTAACTGGCTTCTCCGGCCCGAAGGGCGGTAGGGTCGCCGACCTGGTCGATCCGCGGACAAAGGACGAGGCGTCGCGCGCTCTCGTCGACCTCGTCTTCGTCGCCGACTTTCGCGACCCGATCTACCCCGGCCTCGTGGCCTCGGGTGACCCCGAGGAGCGCGGCGGTGACACGCCATTCCACACCGTCATCAATGCCGAGAATTACCACGCTCTCGAGTCGCTGCTCTACACGCACAAGGGCGCGGTCGACCTCATCTACATCGACCCGCCGTACAACACCGGGGGTAAAGCACCCTGGCTCTACAACGACAGCTTCGTCGACAACGACGACAACTATCGCCACTCCAAGTGGCTCGCGTTCATGGACCGGCGACTGCGCGTCGCGAAGGACATCCTCAAGTCGACCGGCGCGATCATGGTCTCGATCGGCGACGATGAGCAGCACCGTCTCCGGATGCTCATGGATCAGATCTTCGGAGTCGAGAACCAGGTCGCGCAGCTCGCGGTCGAGATGTCGACGACCTCCGGACCGAAGACCACCAACGCGCAGCAGGGCACCATCGTCAAGAACGTCGAGTACGTCCTGATCTATCGGAGGACAGCAGCGTTCGACACCGAGGTCAGGCACACCCCGCTCTATGATGGCATCGAGAAGTGGGACGCCAACTACCCGTTGTGGCTCAACGACGACGGCACCACGGAACTGCTGTACCAGAGGCTCGACGAGGAACCGGCCGTGCGTGCAGACATTGAGCGGTTCGATCTCGTGCGTGAATCCGGGAATCGCAAGGGGACGTTCATTGGGGCCCCGGGAATGGATCTGCTCCTGGCAGCATCTGAGGCGGCGCGAGAGTTCATCCTCGACAACCTGACCCGCATCGGTCGCACAGACACGCCTCCTGTCTCCGGCAAAAACGTCGACGTCCCGGTCGGACGATGGGTGGAGCATCAGACCGATGGTCGCACGTACCGGCTCACGCGCTCCAGCAAGGGCAAGATCTGGCAGATCTACACCCTGGACCGGAACTACCGGACCTCCGACGACTACCTGCCTACATTCGGTCGGACGGTCATCCGGGGGGATCTGTGGCGGGGCTTCTACTCAGACATGGGGCACGTCTCGAATGAGGGAGGGGTCGGGTTCGCGAACGGCAAGAAGCCGATCCGTCTCATCCTGAATCGGCCCGGGTTTGATGCCGCTGCTGTTTGAGTCCGAGAGGATGGACAGCATGCCGAAGAAGATCGATGCCCAGCTGCGCGCGAGGTGCGTGCGGCTCGTGCGCGAGCACGCCCAGGAGTACCCCACCTTGACCGCGGCGACGACTGCGGTGGCCCGTCAGGAGGGCGTCTCGCGGGAGTCCGTGCGGCGCTGGCTGGCGCAGGCCGAGGTCGACGACGGGACCCGCCCCGGCGTCACCAGTGAAGAGTCAGCCGAGATCAAGCGCCTGAAGTCCGAGGTCAAGCGACTGAGGGAGGACAATGAGATCCTGCGTCGGGCCTCGATTTTCTTCGCGGGGGAGCTCGACCCCCGCAACCGCTGATCCTCGCCTTCATCGACGAGATGCGCGCCGAAGGCTATGCAGTAGAGCCGATCCTTGCCGTCCTGCGCCAGCAGGGCCTTGTGATCGCTGCACGGACCTACCGAGCCTGGAAGAGGCCGGCCCGGATCGCGGCCCGCACCGTCACAGATGCTCTGGTCGAGGACAAGATCAGGGACCTCGCCTGGACCGTCAACCCCGTCACCGGGCTGGTCCAGATGACGCCGGAGGGCCTGTATGGG
>NZ_ML708611.1 GCF_008831305.1 Kocuria coralli | reverse complement strand
GCCACCGCGATTTCTGCGGCCACATCACCAACCACCACATCCACCGACCCATACGCCACAGCCGCGGCCGAGGCCCCCGGCCCGGCGGTAGCTAGGCGATCGGGCAGGGTCTCACCCCGGCGCGCCAACGCCGCCTCGTACAGGTCTGCGGTCAACCGCAGCAGCTGGCCCCTGGCGGCGGCCTCCACCCGCGCGGCCGCCTGAATACCGGCCACCAGCTGCCGGGCGGTCTCCCCATCGAGGAACGACAGCTCCAGGGGCTCCTGGGTAGGGGCAGTACCAGCAGTGCCGGGCGTAGGGGCGTCGGCGTCGTTGTTTCGCCCATCACCTTCGACACCGCCGAGGGAACCGGCGATGGGGCCCTGCCCCAGACCGGAAGGAACCCCGTTCCCGCCGGTGTTCCCAGCGCCAACGCTGGTGGCGGGAACCTCGTTCCCCTCAGCGTCTTCGAAGGGCCCGAACCCCTTCTGACCTGCCCCGTTCATGCTCCCAGCCTCCCACGAGGGTCAGACAACACAAGCCCGAAAACAACCCAGAACAGACCCCCGGAAACAATTCACAAAAGGAAATTTCACTTGCTCAGCACACCGAACGGCACGGGCGGGAGCTAAGAACCGGAGCGACCTGTCTCTTTGTCCTGACTCAGGCAGAGATCCCGCAGAGAGCATGCAAGGTCTCGAACCGCTCTACAGCGCCAAGTACGCCACCTGTGCCTCGATCGAACGCATCGCCGCACGGCGCGCACCTTCCGGGACATCGGCGTAGATGTGATCTGTCAGCTGCTCGACCGTGGCTCCGGCACCCAGATCACGCTGGGCTTCCCGGACCTGGTCTATCCGTGACAGCCGATGCTCCCGGAGCATCCGGCACGTCTCGGTCAGGTCTGCCAGAGGTTCCCCGTGCCCCGGTAGCCCGATCGTGGGCCCCGGGCCTTCCGCCAGTGCTTCGAGGCGATCGAGGGTGTCCAGGTATTCGGCCAGGGTGCCGTCGGGGTGATCGATCATCGTGGTGCCCCGGCCCAGGACGGTGTCTCCGGTGAGCACCATCGTTTTGGGCCGGCCTGCGGAGTCAGGGTCGAAATCCTCTGTAATTACAAAACTCAGCGAATCGGATGTGTGCCCCGGCGTATGGATCACCTGGATCTGCAGGCCCCCGGCGGTGAGCACCTCACCGCCGTGCAATGGTTCCCCGTCCCGGCAGTGCTCCTCCAGATGAGCCCGTACCGGCGCGTCCGTGCGTTCGTACAGCGCGGCGATAGCCTCCGTGTGATCCCCATGGCGGTGCGTGATCAGCACGAGTTCGATCGGCCCCGCCGCGACCAGCTCGTCCAGGTGCTCTTCCAGATCAGGTCCCGGGTCCACGACGACGGCGCCGCCCCCGCCTCCGCTCGCCCCGTGGCGCGGTGCCTGCAGGATCCAGGTGTTCGTGCCGTCGAGCGTCATCGCGCCGGGGTTGTCCGCCCGGATCACGGAGACCGAGTCGGTGAGGTACTGCCTGGTCATGCGCCCGGCTCCGCTACCAGGTACTGCGCCAGCCGATCCAGGGAACTGGACCACGCCGCGCGTGCGTGGTCGTGCACGGTCTCCGGGAGGGGGCCCTGGGTCAGGGTGACCCGGGTAGTGTGGGCCCCGTGAGAGGTCACAGAGTCGTCCGGGCTGGCTATCGGGTCCAGCTCGCATCGCAGGATCACTACGTGCTGACTCGGCTGGCCCTCATGATCCGGGATGAACTCGTGGATCTCCAGCAGCCGGTCCTGCATCATCCCCGCGTGACGCCCGTGGATCGGCGCCGTCTGCCCGGGATCCTCGTCGAAGGTCATCCGGAAGGATCGCGCGCCTCCGGGGACGGCGTCCAGATCGATGCTCGCGGGGTCCACCGACCATCCTGCCGGGCCGTACCACTGGGCCAGGGCCGTGGCATCGATGAAGGCGCGGAACACCGCGTCCGCGCCATGGGGCAGATCGCGGGTCAGCGTCCAGGTCTGGTCAGCGGGTACGGCATCGAGTGCGGACATGGATCGAGCTTACGGGTGATTACCGCCGTAGTAGGTGCTCATGGTCCGGTTCCGGTATTCGATGTATGAGCCGTCGTTCATGGCCTGGCGGGCGCGGTCCACCAGGCGCACCGTGAACCGCTCGTTGTGGATCGAGGTCAGTGTGGCCGCCAGGCGTTCCTTCGCCTTGAAGAGGTGATGGACGTAGGCGCGGGTGTAGTGGGCGCAGGTGTAGCAGTCGCAGTCCTCGTCGAGCGGGGTGAAGTCCCGCTTGAACCGGGCCCCCGTGATATTGAACCTGCCCCGCGGATGATAGGCCGCCCCGGTGCGCGCCACGCGCGTGGGGGAGACGCAGTCGAAGGTATCGGCGCCGGCCTCCAGCGCCACGAAGATGTCGTTGGGCTCCGAGATGCCCAGCAGGTGACGGGGCTTGTCCTCGGGCAGTTCCTCCGAGCACCAGCCCACGATCGTGCCCAGGTTCTCCTTCTCCAGGGCACCGCCGATACCGAAACCGTCGAACTCCATGGCGCCGAGGTCCTGGCAGGCCTTGCGGCGCAGGTCCTCGTACTGCGCCCCCTGGATCACCCCGAACAGCGCCTGATAGGGCCGGTGGGACCGCGCCGCCGTGAGCCTCTGATGCTCGGCGATGCAGCGGATCGCCCACAGCCGCGTGCGCTCCAGCGCCTGCTCCTGATACCCGCGGGAGTTGTGCAGGGTGGTCAGCTCGTCGAAGGCGAACATGATGTCCGCCCCGATCCCGTGCTGGACCTGCATGGAGATCTCGGGGGTGAACCGGTGCCGGTCGCCGTTGAGATGGGAGGTGAACGTGACACCGTCGTTGTCCACGGCGGCCAGGCGCTGCTTGCCGGCAGCGACGTCGTCGTCGCCGACCTGGCCCGACGAGCCCGCGGTGGACATGTCGATGACCTTCTTGAACCCGGACCCCAGGGACATCACCTGGAAACCTCCGGAATCCGTGAAGGTGGGGCCGTCCCAGTTCATGAACCGGCCCAGGCCGCCGGCCTCGTCCAGGAGGTCGTGCCCGGGGCGCAGGTAGAGGTGGTAGGCGTTGGCCAGCAGCGCCTGGGCCCCCAGGTCCTTCATGGCCTCCGGCAGCACGGCCTTGACGGTGGCCGCCGTGGCCACGGGGATGAACGCCGGGGTCTGGATCTCACCGTGAGGGGTGGTGATGGTGCCCGTGCGGCCCAGCCAGGGGCCGTCGTCGCCGCTGGGCTGCGGGGAGGTCTCGCTCAGCCGCCGGTCGACGGTGAAACCGAAGGCGCCGCGCGCGGACTCCCACTGCCGGACCCCCTGATCTGCCGGGTCCGTGACGTGATCGACGGCACCGATGTCAGCGCTCGCGCTCATCGGCCCCAGCCCACGTGGGCCAGGGCCTGCTCGACCAGACGCCCGCGCCCGCCGGCGAACTCCGCCTGGACATCGGGGCTGAGCGCCTCCTCCGGCGTGAGCCAGGACAGCTGCAGGGCGTCGGCCCGCGGGGAGAAATCGCCGCGCACCGCCACCACGTAGTTCAGGGCCACGGCGTGCTGGCGGTCGTCCGTGAAACCGGTCTCCGAGGGATGGGGGAAGTACTCCGTCACGGAGAACGGGACGGTCGACGGCGGTAGCTGCGGCATGGCCAGTGGCCCCAGATCCTTCTCCAGGTGACGCAGCAGCGCGGCCCGGATGGTCTCCCGGTAGAGCACCCTGCCGGAGACCAGGGCGCGTTCCAGCGTCCCGTTGGCGTTGGGCTGGAGCAGCAGCCCCACGTCGGTCACGCATCCCAGCGGATCCAGCTGCACCGGTACGGCCTGGATATAGACCATCGGCAGACGACGCCGGGCCTCGCGGAGGTCATCCTCGTTGAGCCAGCCTGGGGTGGGGTCCGGGGTGCGAACGGAACTCATAGGTGTTTTCTACCTCATTCACGCAGCGGGCGGGAGGCGGCGCTCGGCGTTCAGCGGTGAGCGCACGGGCTGGCCCGGAGGCTCATACGCGCGGGGAGAGTCCCGCAGCCGCCTCCAGGGCGGTCCAGGCCTGGATCTGGTGGCCCAGTTCCAGGCTCCTGCCCACCGGCTGGGAGATGTCGGCGTGCACCAAAGGGTCCGGGGAGAAGATCGCCAGGACACGGGCGGGCTCCGGCTGCGCCTCGGGGTCGTTGAAGTCCAGGTCCGGGTCGAACTCCCGGCGTCCCTCCCACAGGGCGTCGGCGGTATCGACGACCAGCCGCCGGGCCGCCTGCCGGGTCTCGGAGTCGAGCGCTTCGGATCGTGCGGCCAGCGCCAGATACCGGGCGAGAATGCCCGTGAAGAGCCCCGCGTCCCCGGCGCCGTGGGTGCGCAGCACGCGCCGTCCATCCACGGCCCGGCCGAACTCGGCGTCCGCCCCCTCCACGATCTCCGCTGCGAACCCGGCCCATTCCCTCGCCTCGCCGCCGTCGGAGGACTCGGCGAGTTCGACGGCGGCGCCCAGCGCCGGCCCGGAATTATAGGTGTAGACGGAGCTGTCCAGCGTGGTGCCGGGTTCGCCGTCACCGGCCGGGACGATCTTGAGGCCGTCGTGGAAGACCTGCCGCTGCGAGTTCCACAGATTGCCCCGCAGCCAGTTCAGCAGGGCGGCCGATTCCTCCCGCGCGTGGGTGCGCGCGGCGATCAGCGCCGCCGGTCCCGTGGTGGCGGTGTTCTTGTACGTGCGCTCGCGGGTCCAGAACACGCCGCCGTCCAGGTCCTGGGTGTGCGCGGCGCGCAGGCTCCTGAGCAGTTGCGCGCCCGTCGCCGCCACCCCGCGGGGAACCCGGCCCGCGGACTCGTCCAGATCCCGCAGGCGTCCGACGGCGAGCATCAGCCAGGCCATGTCGTCGTAGTAGTTGTTCAGGGTGACCTGGCCGCCGTTCCGCACGGTGATCCCGCGCAGCAGCTGATGGGCGAGCTTGCGGGTCGGCCCGGGGTCCTGCCCGGTGGCGGACTCGCGGTAGGCGGCATCTATGAGGGCGTCCATCAGGTGCGCCTGCCACCAGTAGTGCCACGTGGTGGAGCGCCGGCTGGGGTGCGGGAACGCCACGGCGCCCAACCAGGTCCCGGGCATGCCGAACACCCGTTCACCGAAGAGGGTCTCCACCGAGCGCGCAGCGAGTGCCGCCCGCTCGCGACGGTCCCCGGCGGCACCGGGAACGACGGATTCGGCAAGGTGGTGGCTCATGGGACTCCTCGGCGGGTCAGGTGGACGGACGGTGCGGCTCCCACAGCGTAGCCAGCGTCCGCCCGCTGGTGAACTCGAGCGGCTCCCCGGTCACCGGATGGCGTATCCCCAGGCTCCTGGCCAGCAGCTGGAGCGGTCGGGACAGATCGCCGGGGTCCCTTTCGCGGGCCACCGGGTAGAGCGGATCCCACCGGATCGGCACTCCCAGCGCGTCGAGATGGACGCGCAGCTGATGGGTCTGCCCCGTGAGGGGCGTCAGGCGAAGCGCGCCCCAGAGGCCGTCGGCGTCGGTCCAGGGCCGGGGCTCCAGCGGCTCGATACGGGTCACCGCGTTGACCGGCCCGTCGATTTCCCCGGCCTGCAGGCGACCGCGGGTCTTCTCGATGCGGCTCTCCCGGCTGGGCGGCAGCCGCTGCAGCGTCTCGGGCGAGGGGAGGGCGACGACGGCCTCGTAGGTCTTGGTGGTCCTGCGCGCCTGGAACTGCCGTTGCACCGCACCCCGAACGGCCGGATCGCGGGTCAGGAGCAGGGTTCCCGCCGTGTCCCGGTCCAGGCGATGGGCCGGTGCGAGGTCCTGCTCCTCCCGGCGGTGCCGCAGGATCGTGAGCGCGGTCTGCGCCACGAAGCGGCCGCGCGGAGTAGTGGGCAGCCCGTGAGGCTTGTCGACCACCAGCAGCCATGGATCCTCGTAGAGCACGGGGAGATCGTGGGGGAGCTCCGGCTCGTCGGGGAGCGGTCGGTGGTACCAGATGGCGCCGCCACGGCAGGGGTCGGCGGGCAGCGCCGGGGCGCCGTCGTCGTAGACGACGCCGTCGCCGCGGAACAGCTCCGCGGCCTCTCCCGCCGACCGCGGAAAACGGCGCATCAGGTAGGACCGGACGGATTCGCCGGTCTCCGGAAGCCGGACCCTGACCGCGTCCACGCCATCGCGGGCGAGGAGAGGGGAAACGGGGCGTCGACGGCGGGGCACCTCTCGATTTTCACACTTCGAACACGGAAAAGTGCATCAATGCCCCTCCACCATGTCCTTATCCGTGTTCAACGTGCGGGGAGGGGCCGCGCTCGGGCATCCTGGAACCAGCCGGTACATCGACAGCGTGCTGGACGCACTCCGGGAGCCATGAGGGAGCCGATGCCTGAGCCGACCAGCGCACGACCGACCAGCGCACGATCGTCCACGGTCGAGGAGGTCATCCTCCTGGACGCGCAATACCGGCCCATCGGAACCGCGCCGAAGGCGACGGTGCACACGGAGAACACGCCGCTGCACTTCGCCTTCTCCTGCTGGGTTCTCGACGACGACGGCCGGGTCCTGCTCACCCGCCGGGCCCTGAGCAAGAAGACCTGGCCGGGGGTCTGGACCAACTCCTTCTGCGGGCATCCCGGTCCGGGCGAGGACCCCCGAGAGGCCGTGGCCCGACGGGCACGACAGGAACTCGGCCTGGAGATCGGTGATCTGACCGAGGTCCTGCCGGATTTCTCGTACCGCGCGGTGGATGCGTCGGGCATCGTGGAGAACGAGTTCTGCCCGGTGTGGACCGCCCGCGCCGCATCGGCACTGCGCGTCCAGCCCTCCGAGATCGCCGAGACCACGTGGGTGGAGCCGGCGGATCTGCTGACCGCGGCACGAGGTATCCCTCGGGTGTTCAGCCCCTGGCTGGTCGAGGAGATCGCTGAGGCGCCTTTGCAACGGGCTCTGGGCGTCCACGGGCGCTGAGGCGGCGCCGTTGTGGCAGCGTCGCTCAGGCAGTGCCGTTGTGGCAGCGCCTCAGACACCGCGGCGCATCCGCAATCCCTTCGGCGTCGTCGAGAACCCTGCGGTCACGAGCGCGTCGCGCACCGTGCTCTCCAGAGGCCCGGAGCCCAGGACACCGTGGCCGTTGACCTTCTCCACGGTCAGCTTCTCCGCGGCCCCCGCATGCACGAGATCCACAACGGCCGGGGCGCACATGCGGATCCTCGCGGGATCGTCGTCGAAGACCAGGACCGTGCGCCCTCCTCGCTCGAAGTAGAGGACGGGGGAGCCGTCCACGGAGACCACCACGGCACCCGCCTTGCGTCCGGGACGATGCCCCGTGCCGTTCTCGGTCGTGATCACGGGTGGCCAGGACAGCGTGGCGCCCCAGGGGCTGGCGGGATCCGTGGCCGCGAGGGCCAGGACCTGGGGTTCGCGCGGCTTGGTGCGTGCCTGCTCGTCGTCGGCGAAACCTCGCAGCCGGTCGACCGTGGAGGATTGCGCGAACTGTGCCGCGCCCAGCCCCTCGATGAAATACCCGCGCCGGGTCTGACCGGCGTCCTCGATGGCGGTCAGCACCCGGTAGATCCCCGAGAAGCCCCCGGGGAGATCCTCGGCCTCGACCGCTCCGCGGGTCAGCACGCCGTAGCGATCCAGCAGCAGCTCCGCCCCGGCGCTGGCGCGCATCGTGGCGTCCAGGGAGTCGGGAACCAGCAGCGACCAGCGGCCCGAGGACTGCAGGGCCACCGAGGACCGCGGCCCTCCCGCAGCCGTGGCCGGCTGACGGGGGCGCAGCCGTGCCGCGCCGCGCCGTCCCGCCGAGCGGGTCACCGGGGCACGGGGCTTCTGCTTGTGCGCTCCGCCCCCTCCGGTCACGAGCGCGCGGACGGGGGCGAAGGTGTCGTTGGTGATCAGCCCGGCCCATACGAGCTCCCACAGGGCGGTGGTCACGCGGGGGATGTCGGCGGGGTGGCCCCGGTCGGCCAGGGCGGTCACCAGCTGATGGCTGAAGCGTGCGGCGCCGTCGGCCAGGATCTCCAGGATCGCGGACTGCAGGGCATCCGTTACCGCGGCGGCCTTCGCCTTGAGCTCGGCCAGGGGCGGCAGCGTGAGTTCCTGAGACTCCGCCAGGTGCAGCGCCAGCCACCCGTCGTCGCCGCTGAGCGATCCGGATCCCGACCAGAGCACCTCACCGGCGGCCAGCTGCTCGTCGAGCAGGTCGGGGGAGTAGTCGTCGATCCTCGCCCTGAGGATCAGGGGCTCGAGTGCGGAGGCCGGCAGGGCCAGGCCTCCCAGCTGGTCGATCACCGTGAGCAGCCCGTCGGCTCCGCGTAGCCGGGCCTCGCGGCCCACGTACTGCCAGGAAGGGAGGAACCGGGCGTAGACCTCCGGGGGGACCGGTTCCACCTGTTCCCGCAGGGCGGCCAGGGAACGGCGGCGGATCCGGTGCAGCACCTCCTTCTCGCACCATTCGGCGGCCGGTGCCGCGGTCGTGCCGTGCTCGCCGTCCTCGCCGTGCTCGCCGGCGGCCGGCATCGCTGTCCCGGCCGGACGGAACTCGCCCTCGAGGACCCGCCGCTCGGTGGCCAGGTGCTCCAGGGTGGCACGCACGACGGCGACGCCCAGTCCCGTGCCCGCGGCCGCCTCGGCGACCGTGAACGGGCCGTGGGTCCGGGCGTACCTGCCCACCAGATCCCCGAGGGGGTCCGCGACCGGGTCCAGGAACGCGACCGGGACGCCGTGGGGAACGGGGGCCCCGAGCGCGTCCCGCAACCGGGCGGCGTCCTCCACCGCGGCCAGTTTCTGCTCCCCCGCCAGCCGCACGGGAAAGGCGCGGTTGTCCCGGACCAGGTCGTCGGCCCACCGCTCGACGACGCCGGGATCGGCACTGGGGTCGGCACTGGGACCGATGCCGGCATCGACGCCGAGTTCCGGACCGGACTCGGCGGACGGAGCCTCACCGGGCACGTCACCGGGTGCACCGGCCTCGGGCGCATCCGGGTCCCGCAGCCGCAGCGCCGCCTCCTCGACCGTCAGCGGCCCCAGGAGACGCAGCAGATCCGCGAGTCCTTCGCGTCCTCGCAGCCGCCGTGCGGGAGCCAGGTACTGCAGCTCCGCCTCGGTGCGTGAGATGACATGGGCGTCCAGCAGCTCGCGCAGTTGCGCGCGGCCCAGCAGCTCCGCCAGCAGGTCCGTGTCCAGGGAGAGGATGGCCGCCTTGCGTTCGGCCAGCGGGGAATCGCCCTCGTAGATGAACTGCCCCAGGTAACCGAACAGCAGCGTTCTGGCGAAGGCCGAGGGGCCCTCCCGGGTGGTCTCCACCACCCGGATGGTCCGCCGGGAGATCTCCCGGTGCAGTTCCTGGAGGGCCGGGAGGTCGTAGACGTCCTGCAGACATTCCCGGACGGTCTCCAGGACGATCGGGAACTGCGGGTAGCGCCTGGCCACGTCCAGCAGCTGGGCCGACCTCTGGCGCTGCTGCCACAACGGCGTGCGACGACCGGGGTCCCGCCGCGGCAGCAGCAGGGCGCGGGCCGCGCATTCGCGGAAACGCGAGGCGAACAGCGCCGACGAGCCCACCTGCTCGGTCACGACCTGCTCGAGCTCATCGGCGTCGAACAGGAAGATCTCCGCCCCGGGCGGGTCCTCGTCGGTCAACGGGATGCGCAGCACGATGCCGTCGTCGGAGGCCTGCGCAGCGCCGTCGAGGCCCCAGCGCTCCTCGATCCGCGCCCCCACGGCCAGCGCCCACGGCGCGTGGACCTGCAGGCCGAACGGGGAGTGCAGCACCACCCGCCAGTCGCCCAGCTCGTCCGGGAACCGCTCGATGATCAGAGTGCGGTCCGAGGGCACGTGGCCCACGTCCTCCTTCATCTCGGACACGTAAGTCTGGAGATTGTCCCTGGCCCACTCGTCCAGGCCGTCGGCGGTCAGCCGGTCTCCAACGACGGCGGGTTCGGCGCCGGCGATCTCCCTCAGGAACGCGCCCTGCGCCCGGCCCAGCTCCACCGGGCGGCCCAGGCCGTCGCCGTGCCAGAACGGGAGCTTGCCCGCCTGACCCGGCGCCGGGACCACGGTGACCCGGTCGTGGGTGATCTCCTCGATCCGCCAGGATGAGGCGCCCAGAGCGATGATGTCGCCGGTGCGGGACTCGTAGACCATCTCCTCGTCCAGCTCACCCACGCGTTTCGGCGCTTTGTCGTCGGCCTGCCCGGCGATATGGACGGGGAAGAGCCCCCGGTCGGGGATCGTGCCGCCGGAGGTGACGGCCAGCCGCTGGGCGCCGGGCCGTGCCGTCAGGGTGCCCTCGTCCCGGTCCCACACCACGCGAGGCCGCAGCTGGGCGAACTCGTCGGAGGGGTACCGGCCGGAGACGAGGTCGAGCACGGCGTCGAACGCGCTGCGGGGCAGGCCCAGGAAGGGAGCCGACCTGCGGACAGTGTCCCACCAGTCCTCCACCCCGATCGGCTCCAGGGCGCAGGCGGCCACGCTCTGCTGGGCCAGGACATCCAGCGGGTTGGCCGGGATGTGCAGTGCCTCCACCCTGCCCTCCAGCATCTGCTCGACCGTGACCGCGGCATCGAGCAGATCCCCCCGGTGCTTGGGGAACAGCTTCCCGATCGAGACCTCGCCCACCTGATGCCCGGCCCGGCCCACGCGCTGCAGGCCCGAGGCCGCCGAGGGCGGGGACTCGATCTGGACGACCAGGTCCACCAGCCCCATGTCGATGCCGAGTTCCAGGGAGCTGGTGGCCACCACGCAGCGCAGCTGACCGCTCTTGAGATCCTCCTCGATCAGCGTGCGCTGGTCCTTGGACACCGAACCGTGGTGGGCGCGGGCGAGGACCGGCGCTGCGCCGTCGTACCGCCCGGTCTGCCGGCTGGGCGCGTCATCGACGCCCGCGGAACCCCGGCTCATGGCATCCAGGCCCATGGAATCCAGGACGGCGCCCACGGTCTCCGCCCGCCCGCTCCGGTCCTCGGATGCCCGGGCGTCCCCGGAGTGCTCGACGCGGAAGGCGTGGATCTCGTTGAGGCGCGCGGTCAGCTTCTCGGCCAGGCCTCGGGAGTTGGCGAACACGATGGTCGAACGGTGCGCCTCCACCAGGTCCGCTACCCGTTCCTCGACGTGGGGCCAGATCGAGGCGACGTTGGCGGGCTCGTCCTCCACGGCGGCATCGCCGAAGGGGGAGGAGTCCAGCGACGACGAGGCGCTCGGACCGCCCAGCACCGTCATGTCCGGGACGGGCACGCTGACCGTGAGGTCCCAGCGTTTCTCGGACCGGGGGCGGACCACCGTCACGGGCTCGCGGCCGCCCAGGAACCGGGTCACGGTCTCCACGGGCTCCACCGTGGCGGACAGTCCGATCCGCTGGGCGGGCCGGGGCAGCAGGTCATCCAGCCGCTCCAGGGAGAGGGCCAGGTGGGCGCCGCGTTTGGTTCCCGCCACGGCGTGGATCTCGTCGAGGACGATGGTCTCCACCTCCTCCAGGGCCGTACGGGCTCTGGAGGTGAGCATCAGATAGAGGGACTCCGGCGTGGTGATCAGGATGTCCGGAGGGGAGGCGACGAGCGCTCGCCGGATGGCCTGAGGGGTGTCGCCCGAGCGCACGCCCGTGGAGAGCTCCGGTGGCTCGAGGCCCATGTTCTTGGCCGTCTGGGTGATGCCGATCAGCGGCGAGCGGAGATTGCGCTCCACATCCACGCCGAGAGCCTTGAGCGGCGAGATGTAGAGCACCTTGGTGCCCCCCGAGGGGGACTCCCGGTTCATGAGCCGGTCGATGCCCCAGAGGAAGGCGGAGAGGGTCTTGCCCGATCCGGTGGGGGCGACCACCAGGGTGTGCCGGCCGTCCGCGACGGCGTTCCAGGCGCCTTCCTGGGCGGCGGTCGGCGCACTGAAAGCTCCCTCGAACCACCGTCTGGTGGGTTCCGAGAATCGTTCCAGCGCGCCGGAGCCAGCGGGATGATCAGCCACCGAACCCCTGGATCTCCAGCTGGGCGATCTTGGGATTGCCGCAGGCCTGGGTCTGGTAGGGGATGGAGAGCGCGTCGTAGCTGTCCGGCGGGTACACCACCAGCGCCGCGGACGTGTGCGCGTTGCACACCTGGCCGTAGTCCGCCGCGTTGCTCTGCTTGAGAGAGGCCGAAGCGGATTCGCCCGGCAGCACCGTCAGCGGCGTTCCCGCCGAGCCAGCGCGCTCCGCGGGCAGGCCGATCATGGCGCCGGACTCGTCGGCGAAGGAGACCCCGGGGTACCCGTAGAGATGGCAGGCCTGCTGTCCGTCGTTGGTCAGCGTGAGGCTCAGGATCGTGGCCCCGGCGGCGCCCTCCTGAGGAGTCACCGCACCGGTGAGGTCGTGGGCCCTGCACGCCTCCACGGATGCCGCCCCGCCTCCCGGCGCGGGAGCGGCGGGATCCTCCGGCATCGCCGCGGGATCGTCGCCGGATGCATTACCCGGATCAGCGGTCCCCGAGGGGCTCTCGGCGGGCTCGGGGGAGTCGGTGTCGGTATCGGTGGGATCGGCGGCCGTTGGTTCCGTGCTCGCCGATTCCGTCCCGGTCGGTTCCGTGCTGGGAGACCGCGTGGTCGTGGGCTGCGCCGACTCCGAGGACGTGGCGCTGGTCTCCTCGGGCGGGGCGGAGCCCTCGTCGCCGCCGCATCCTGCCAGGACGAGAGCAGCGGCCAGGGTGAGGGTGGAGAGGACTGCGTGGCGCTTGCGGAGAATCATGATTGCTCCTGTGGGGGCAGGTCCGGGCGAACCGGCATGAGTCGTGGCGCACGGGATGTGCGCCTGGTCTCATCCTAGAGCCGGCCTCCGACAACGCGGCCGCGACGGCAGGTCACGATTCGGGCTGCCCCGGCGCGCCCGCCGGGCCCGGCGGTGCCCGGCGGTGCCCGCTCGGCGGGGTACGGCGTGCCGTCGCGGCGCCTCAGGAGGCAGGCGGCAGTGCCGCCCGCAGGACCTCCGCCAGGGTGATGCCCTCTGCATCCGTGCCCTCGGCGATCTGGGTGCGGCAGGAGAAGCCGTCGGCGAGCACGATCGTCCCGTCCGCGGCCGCGCGGATCTTGGGGAACAGCTCCCGTTCCCCCAGGGTCCGGGAGACCTCCAGGTGCCCCGGCTCGAACCCGAAGTTCCCGGCGAGGCCGCAGCATCCGCCGCCGACCATGTCGACGTCCACACCCAGCTTCTCCAGGACCTTGAGCTCGGGGTCGTAGCCCAGCATCGATTTCTGGTGGCAGTGGACCTGGCACACGGCTTCCGCGGCACGCCCCTCGACCTCGAGCGGCCGGAACGGCCAGTCGCCGCCGGCCTCCAGGTGATCGGCCACGAACCGGCCCAGGGTGACCGTGCGCTCGGACAGGGCCTTGGCCCGCGGATCGCCCGGCAGGAGCTCGGTGATCTCGTCCTGCAGCATGACCGTGCAGGAGGGTTCCAGGCCGATCACGGGGTAACCGGCCTCCAGCAGCGGCTCCATGACGCCCAGGGTGCGGGCCACTTCCCGCTTGAGAGCATCGAGCTGCCCCGTGGAGTGCCAGGTCATGCCGCAGCAGACATCGCCCATCGGGATCAGGACGCGATACCCCATGGCCTCGAGGACCTCGACTGCCGCCTTGCCCGGGCCGTCGCTCATGAAGTTCGTCCAGGAGTCCGGCCACAGCACCACCGAAGGCCGCCCGGTGCCGTCGTCGCCGGCCTGCCGCCCGGAGGTTTTCGCCCGCGCCTTGAACCAGGAGGTCAGCGGCTTGTCGGCGAAGGTGATCATCTCCCGCTGCGTCTCCACGCCGCCGAGCCTCATCACCGTCTTCTGGAGGGGCTTGATCCTCATCGACGCATTGGCCAGTGCCGGGATGCCGGGCACCAGGTTCATCAGGCGGGCCAGCACCGGAAGCCAGCCCATGGTGGCGTGGGCCATGGGGCGGCGGTTGCGGCCCACGAAACTGCGCAGCCCCTCACCGTAGTGGTGGTGCAGGAACTCGGACTTGTAGGTGGCCATGTCCACGTTGACCGGGCACTCCGTGGCACAGGCCTTGCAGGACAGGCACAGGTCCAGGGCCTCGAGGGTCTCCTTGGACTTCCAGCCGTCCTTCAGGAAATCCCCGCGCAGCATCTCCGCCAGGGAACGCATCCTGCCCCGGGTCGAGTGCACCTCGTCACCGGTGGCCACGAACGAAGGGCACATCGCGCCCACGTCCGACCGGCAGGCGCCGACGCCGACGCACCGGTTGAGGGCGCCGGCGACTGACCCGCCGTCGTGGGTGAACGCGTGCACGGGCTTGAGCTCGAACTGCCGCGCACCCGGGCCGGGGCGGATACCCCGGTCGATCGGTTCCGGGTCCACGAGCACCCCGGGGTTGAACACCCCCTCCGGATCGAAGGCCCGCTTGAACTCACGGAATGACTGCAGGGCCTCGGGTGAGTAGATCGTGGAGAGCAGCTCCGAACGGGCGCGTCCGTCCCCGTGCTCGCCGGAGACCGATCCGCCGTAGCGGTGCACCAGCCGCGCGGCGCGCTCGATGAAGGTGCGGTAGACCTCCACGCCGGCGTCGGTGGCGAAATCGAAGGAGATGCGGATGTGCACGCACCCTTCGCCGAAGTGACCGAAGGGAATGCCTCGCAGGTCCAGCTCGGCGAGCAGGCCGTAGAGGTCGCGCAGATAGTCCCCGAGATGCTCGGGGGGCACGGCCGAATCCTCCCAGCCGGGCCAGGCCTCGCCGCCGTCGGGAAGGCGCGTGACGATGCCCGCGCTGGCCTCCCGGATGCGCCACAGGGCCCTGACCTCCCCGGGCTCGGTGACCACGACGGCGTTGCGCACCGTGACCTTGCCGGCCGAGTCCACGATCGCGCGCAGTTCGAGCGCACGGGCTTCGGCTTCCTCGAGGGTCCGCCCGCCGACCTCGCAGTACAGCCAGCCACCGCCCTCGGGCAGCTCCTGACCGGCGGTCTCCTGGCCCGGTCGCATGCGCAGGGCGTCCAGGAGGTCACCGCCCATCCCCTCGATCGTGGAGACGTCGCGGACGCGTAGAGCCGGGGCGGCCGTGGCGGCGTCGAAGGCGTCGTCGAAGCTCAGCACGGCCAGCGCCGTGTGGGCCGGCTTGCGTACCAGCTTGACGGTCATGCGGGTGATCACACCGCAGGTGCCCTCGGTTCCCGCGAACGCCTTGGCGGTGTCGAAGCCCTTCTCCTCCAGGAGGTAGTGCAGCCCGTAGCCGGAGACCTGGCGGGGGAACTGGCCCAGTTCGGTGCGCAGCATGGCCCGGTGGTCGTTGCGGATCCCCGCCAGCGTCGCGGTCAGTGCGTCGTCGCTGGTGGCCCCTGCGGTCAGCTCCACCTCGCGGCCGTCGGCCAGCATCACCGTGACCGCGATCAGGTTCTCCGCCGAGGTGCCCCACGCCACCGAGTGCGAGCCGCACGCGTTGTTGGCCACCATGCCACCCACCGTGCACCGGCTGTGGGTCGACGGATCCGGTCCATAGGTCAGCCCGAATTCCCCCGCGGCGTCCCGGAGCTGGTCGCAGACCACTCCCGGTTCGATCACGGCGGTCCCGGCGTCAGGATCGATCGAGATGATCCGGTTGAAATACCGGGAGGTGTCGATGACCAGGCCGTCGCCGATGGCGTTGCCCGCCACCGAGGTGCCCCCGCCCCGGGAGACCACCGGCCAGCCGCGTTCGCGGGCCAGAGCCAGGAGGTCGCGGATCTCCTCGACGGAACGCGGTTCCGCGACGGCCGCGGGGACCCGGCGGTAGATCGAGGCATCCGAGACGTAGGCCGCGCGCGTCGTCAGGTCGGCACGCAGCAACGCCTGGGCAGGGACATGGCCGTCGGTCCTCGTGGTGGTCAAAGCACAGGCTCCGTTCGGTAGATCTCGCGAACGTCTCGCGTGAGTGGATGAGCCCTCAGGACCGCGGGCGCCGGTCGGACGGGCGAACTGGATCCGATAGGGGGATCACCACTCCGGTGCGATGGTCACTTCGGCGCCGTTCAGTTCCTCGGACCACTCCACCTGGCAGGTCAGACGGGAGTCGTCGTGACGGGTGTCGTCGAGCATGTCCAGGACATCCTCTTCCTCGTCCTCGATGGGCGAGCTGGAGTTCGCCGTCTCCGCAGCCGAACCCAGGTAGCAGTGGCAGGTCGAGCACGAGGCGTTGCCGCCGCACGTCGCCAGGATCGGGAACTTGTTGCGGGTCAGGGCCTCCATGAGGGACTCGTGATCGTTCCATTCGACGTCCGGGGTCCGGGTGCCGTCGCGGTCGATGACGTTTACGGTGATGCTGCTCACGGGCGGGGTCCTCCTGGCAGCCGCATCTCTCGCAGCCGCGCTCTGGGTCATGGGTTCCCGGACATTCTAGAACCCTGTCCGAGTTGCGCTGACTCAGGGTTTCGCGAGCTTACGCCAACGTGCGCGGACTCACACGATGGGCCTTTCCCCGGTGCGGTCGGCGAATCGGCCGCGCCCTTCAACGGACTACCCCCTTGTGCCGGCACCTGGAGGTGCCGGCACAAGGGGGTAGTCGTTCATTCAGCGGACCGGTACCGGTCGCCCTCTCATCTGCGCGCGACGGTGAGGATGGGAACCGGTGAATGCCGCACGATCTTCGCCGCGTGGGATCCGAGGAGGAATCGCCTGGCCAGGGAGAGCGTGCTGCCGACGGCGAGCAGCTCCGTCGGCGACCACGGAACCGCGCCGACCGCCTCCTCCCAGCTGGTGCCGATGCCGACGACGACCTCGACCGCGGTCGGATCGCCACCAGCGGAGACGATGGCCTCCCCGATACGTTGGCGGAGCGGCTCGACCCACTGCTCCACGACCAGGTCGTCCGCGCTCGATTCGATGCTGTAGGCCTTGGTGTTGCCGGGGCGCACCGCGAAGCAGACCACGCGCAGCGGGATGTCGAGCCGCTGGGCCCATTCGAGCGCCGATGCCAAGAGCCTGCTGTCGTGGTCGGCCCTTCCGAATCCAACGGTGACGCGTGAGAAGGCCGAGCCCGGCGGCGGGCTGTAGCCGCTGGGCGCGATGCACACGGGCACATCCAGGGTGTGCAGGAGCCGTTCGGCGACGCTGCCCAGCGAGACCCGGCCGGGAACCCCCGAGGTCGCTGAGCCCAGGGCCACGAGGGTCGCCTCGCACCGTTCGGCGGCGGCCACCATGCCCGTCGCCACCGAGGGCGCCGTCTCGACGGCGTACTCGGCTTCCACGGTCTCGCCGATACGGCTCCTGGCCCGTTCCAGCGTCTCCTCGGCCGACTCCTCCTGCAGCTTCAGGTATTCGATGTCTCCCTGGTAGGGGTCCGGCGGCCACGGGACGGGGGTGACCGCCGAGACGAGCAGCGGCGAGGCGAAGGTATGCGCCAGCACTGCCCCGAGTGCTATCGCCGCATCGCTTCGTTCGTTCGGGCCGAGCCCGAGGAGGATGGTCATCGGGCTGACCCAGCCTGGTTCACCAGATCGCCCTCATCCGAACGGTCGACGACGATGTGGGTAATCGGCAGGTCGGGATGCTTCTCCCGCGCCCGGTCGACGACGTCGTAGCGCAGCCAGGTCGAGCTGTCCTCGGGATGCGAGCTGATGACGGCCTGGTCGGGCTTGAACTCGGCGACAGCCTCGTCGAGCGCTCGCAGCGGGCGGAAATCGCCCAGGCCTCCCTGGACGTCGAGGTTCTCGGATCGCATGGTCGCCAGAGTGCGGTCGAGGCGCTCTTGCGCCGCCTCCGCGGTCCGTTCCCAGATATAGACCGCACCGGAGTGCATGGCCTGCCCGGTGTCGATCGGATTGGCGGGGACGCAGATGAAGTACTCGGCCTTGCCCGCCCGGTCGATCCGCTGCAGCTCGGCCAGGAGCTCCTTCCCTTCCACGGTCTCGTTCGCGAGCACCAGCACGCGCTGCGCCTCCCCCGTGGGCTGGGGTTCGGCGCCTTCCGGAACCGGCGCACGGTTACGGATACCGCGCGTGACGAAGAAGATGACGAGCAGCACCGCCCAGGAGAGCAGGCTGAGCAGCAGCTGAGTGCGAGTGCCCTGGTTGAACGCCATCTGGAGGAGTACGGCGGCGATGGCCACGATGACCAGAACGGAGAGCCCCGGGTACAGCCACATCTTGACGGTCAGCTTGGCGGGGTCGGTCCTGCGCCGGAGGATGAACTGGGAGATCGCGATCAGCAGGTAGACGAACAGGATCACGGCGCCCGAGGAGTTCAGCAGGAACAGGAACACCGTGTCCTCCCACAGGGCGGCGGCGACGACGCACAGGAAGCCGACGATGCTGGAGAACAGGATCGCGTTGCGGGGCACGCCGTTGCCCTCGACCTTCATGAGGGAGAGAGGAGCCTCGCGACGGGCGGACAGCACGAACAGCATGCGGGAAGCCGTATAGAGACCGGAGTTCAGGCAGGACAGCACCGCCGTCAGGACCACGGCGTTCATGATGTGGTCGGCGAAGGGAATGCCCATGGCCGTGAAGGCCGAGACGTACGGGGAGGCCGCCAGGCCCTCCGAGTTCCACGGCAGGATCACGGCGAGCAGGAAGATCGAGAAGACGAAGAAGACCGCGATGCGCAGGATGATGGAGTTCGTCGCCCGGGCGATGGACTTACCGGGGTCGGGGGATTCCGCCGCGGCGATGGTCGCGATCTCGGCGCCCACCATGGAGAAGATCACCACGACCACGCCGGAGAAGACAGCCCCGCCGCCGAAGGGGAGGAAGCCGTCGTGGGCGACCAGGTTGGAGAAGTCGAGCCCCTTGTTGGGCCAGAGGCCGAGGACGAAGAAGGTCCCGAGGCCGATGAAGGCGATGATGGCCGCGATCCTGATGCCTGCGAACCAGAACTCGAACTCGCCGAAGGACTTGACCGAGAACAGGTTGGTACCAGTCATCAGGGCCATGAGGACCAGGGCGAACACCCAGGTCGGTACATCCGGGAACCAGTAGCGCATCGCCTCGGCGCCTGCGATGGCCTCGAAGCCGACGACGATCACCCAGAAGTACCAGTAGAGCCAGGCGGCGGAGAAGCCGGCCCACGGCCCCATCGCGTTGCGCGCGTAGTCGGCGAAGGAACCCGTGGAGGGGTTCGCCACTGCCATCTCACCCAGCATGCGCATGATCATGATGACGAGGACGCCCGAGACGGCGTAGGTCATGAAGGCACCGGGACCGACGCTCTGGATCACGGCGCCGGAACCGACGAACAGGCCGGCGCCGATGACGCCTCCCATCGCGATCATGGTGAGGTGCCTCTGTTTGAGGCCCTTCTTCAGTTCCACCGGTGGTGCGCCCATGACGGACCTCATCTCTACGTCTGTGAAGGAAGCCACACGCTGCGTGACTACAGGTCATTCATAGACGACGACGGTCCGCCGATTGTTTCGAACGTGTTAGTTCTCCGTTTGGCCACTGAGACCCCGGAAACCGGATGCGCGGCGATCCAGAGAGGCCGATCCCGGGCATGGAGAAAGCGCATGGCCTCCCGGAACCGAAGTTCCGGGAGGCCATGCGCTTCAACGAGCGGTGACGGAGGGATTTGAACCCTCGTTGGCTTTGACACCAAACATCATTTCGAGTGATGCACCTTCGGCCGCTCGGACACGTCACCAAGGCCAAAAGTGTAGTGGAGACTCTTTAGAGCGCCAAATCGGCCCTCGGGGCGAGCTGCGAAGGGGGTGCTGAGGGCGCTTCAGCGCTGAGCGCGGAAGAACTCGCGGATCGCCTCGCCGCACTCTTCCTCGAGTACCCCGCCGTGGACCTCGGTCCAGTGGTTGAGCGCAGGATGGCGGACCACGTCCATGACCGAACCGCAGGCTCCCGCCTTGGGGTCCCACGCACCCAGGACGATCCTCGGGATGCGGGCGAGCACGCTGGCCCCTGCGCACATCGCGCAGGGTTCCAGGGTCACCACCAGCGTGCAGTCGTCCAGTCTCCACCTGCCCAGCCGCCGGGCGGCCTGCTGCAGGGCCTGGACCTCCGCGTGGGCGGTGGGGTCGTCGTCGGCCTCCCGGCGATTGACGCCGGTGGCGAGCACTTCGCCGTCGTGGATGACCAGTGCGCCGATGGGCACGTCGTCGGTGCTCGCGGCGCCCGCGGCCACCTCGAGGGCGGTGCGCATCCACTGCTCGTGCCGGCTGTCCAGCGATGTCGGAGTCACCGTGCCTACCTGCTCTCGGTGTGTGGGGCGGGGTGGAGGCGCCCGGGCCGCCTATTGGGGCGGACGGCGCTCTGATAATTTTGCGGCATGCGCGTCACAGTCCTGGACCATCCTCTCGTCGCCCACAAGCTCACCGTGCTCCGGGATCGGAAGACCCCGTCGCCCATATTCCGCCTGCTCGTCGAGGAGCTGGTGACCCTCCTCGCGTACGAGGCCACTCGGGAGGTCCGGGTGGAGCCGGTCGAGGTCACTACCCCCGTGGCCACGACCACCGGCACCGCATTGAGCACCCCGCGCCCCCTGGTGGTCCCGATCCTCCGGGCCGGGCTGGGCATGCTCGAAGGCATGACCCGGCTGATTCCGACGGCGGAGGTCGGCTTCCTCGGCATGGCGCGGCATGAGAAGACCCTGGACATCGTCACGTACGCCGAGCGCCTGCCGGACGACCTCAGCGGCAGGCAGGTCTACGTCCTGGATCCCATGCTGGCCACGGGTGGCACGCTGGTGGAGGCCATCAAGTTCCTGCGCAAGCGCGGTGCCGCCGAGATCACCTGCCTCTGCCTGCTGGCCGCACCGGAGGGTCTGGCCGCGCTGGAGGAGCGTCTGGATGACGACGACGTCCATGTGGTGCTCGCTTCAGTAGACGAAAAGCTCGACGAGAACGCCTATATCGTCCCCGGCTTGGGGGATGCGGGTGACCGGCTCTACGGCATCGTGGACTGAGGCGCTCGGGCGCCGGACTATCACCGCAGAGACGATGACGACGGTGAAGCTCAAGCCCGACCGGCTTGATCTCACATATTGAGATCTAAATAGCTAAGCAGGAAGTTTGTTGACATATTGATTGTAGTTTGCTAGCGCTTCATATTTGAGTCCGGGGTGTGTATAGACGGCCAAATCCGCCTGAAAACCCGATACCGCGAGGATCAGATACTTCAATGAAGGTGCCGCCCCTCCTGTGCGGAAGCTGTCTATGGAGTGGGTATCTCATTATTTGAGACAAAGACACAATTGTTACTTGATTAAACTGGGTACTTGACGTGAAGATAGGGCTGTCGCATTCAGTGGGCACTCAGGATTCGGCACTGTCGGGAACGTCTTGCTTGTGGGAGAGAGAGGGCGGCCTGGGGTGATCGCGGTGTGACAAGTCAGCTCGACCTACTGGCTGACTGCGGCCATTTACAGGCCGTATGGAAGATCTAGGAGCAGTTATGGCGGGTGCACCCGGCTACGTCCACATTTCACAGCGGAACCGTGCAGCGGCAGCACGGCATCAGGCTGCAGTTGGAGAAGGGGCAACCCCGGGTCAGCGCCCCGCCCCGCCCCGTCCCGTCATGCGCGGCATGGTGAACGGCCAGCCGAACGAGGTCGACGCCGACCGTCGTCTGGCCCCGAACGAGACGCCGCAGGCGGCTCAAGGCAGCGAAGCCCGCGGATTCGTTCTCTATGTGGGTCTCGACGAGAAGAAGGCCGCAGCGGACGGCACCACCTTGGTGGAGGTCGTCCAGCACCTCCGCCGGGCGGTAGCCGAGGTGGCGCCGCAGGCCGGTACGTACGCGGCGGTCGCCTTGGCTCAGGCAGGAGCGGAGGGGACCGACCTGCAGGTGGTGCGCAATGCCCTGGGTGATCCCACCTCCGGTTACCAGCGCCCGGACCCCGTCCCTTCGCTGGTCAGCCGCAGCTCGGAAGCGAGCGCATCGCAGTCCGCCGGCGTGCTGATCGACCTCTCCCGCAGGGAGGTCCTGCTCGACGGCGACGTGCTCAACCTGACCTACAAGGAGTTCGAGCTCCTGAACTATCTGGTCGAGAACGGGTCACGGACTGTGGGCCGCGGCGAGCTGATCGGCAGCCTGTGGTCGGATGCCGAAGAGACGCCGAACGAGCGCACCATCGACGTCCATATCCGTCGCCTGCGCTCCAAGCTGGGGCGCCTGGCCAACACCGTTCGCACGGTGCGGGGTCAGGGCTACCGCTTCTACGACCACCCCGAGGTCGTGGTCTGGGCGGCGCCCGAGTACTCCATCTGAGCACCTCCATCGCGTCTTCGGCGGCGCCCCCACGACCCCGGTCGTGGGGGCGCCGCCGTCGGCCGTGAGAATATTGCCGCATGAGCACAGCAGAGTCTGCGAATCGTCACGATGAACGGGTGCTGATCTTGATGCGCCACTCAGCGGCCGGAGCCGGATGGGGGGTCGACGATCATGAACGCCCCCTCAGCCCCTCGGGGGAGGCCGATGCCCCCATGGCCGGCCGCTGGTTGCTGGAGCACGACCTCGCGCCGGAGATGATCCTGTGCTCGTCCGCGTTGCGCACCCGGCAGACCTGTACCTGGGTCTCCTCCGAGCTGGGGGAGCTGGCACCCACGGCGAACCTGTCGGAACGTCTCTACGAGGCGTCCGAGAACCATGTGCTGGCGGAGATCAACTCCGTCCCCGACGGGGTTCGTGTCCTGCTGGTGATCTTCCACCAGCCGGCGGTGCAGGACGTCGCCATGCGGCTGGTCGGATCGGACTCGGACATGGATGCCGTGATGGATCTCTCCGGCGGGTTCCCCACCAGCGGGCTGGCCGTCCTCCGGACCGTTGAGCCCTGGTCCGTCCTGGACGGCGCGGACGCGAGGCTGACCGACTTCGTGGTCCCGCGCGCAGAGCGGGTATAGGACGGGTACGGGCGCGATATGAGAGAGGTTCTGTTCACCCCCACGGGGGATCGAGTGGGTGCCGTCGGCTACGGCGCCATGGGGCTCAGCTGGGTCCTCGACCGCCGAGGCCTGACCGAGCGGGCCAAGCTGGACGTCCTGAGAGCGTCAGTGGACTCCGGGATGAACTTCGTCGACACCGCGACGCTCTACGGCGGCGGCGCCAACGAGGAACTCGTGGGCGCGGCGCTGCACGACCGCTACGACAGCGTCTTTTTGTGCTCCAAGGCCGGACTGCGCGCTGAGCAGCTGGACCCGCCGAAGACCGAGCGCTGCGGGGATCCCGGCTATCTCCGCCGCGCCATCGATGACAGCCTGCGACGATTGCGCGCCGAGACGGTCGACCTCTACTACGTGCACCGGCTCGACCCCGATGTGCCGCTCGAGGACACCTGGGGTGCCATGGCCGATCTCGTGGAGTCCGGCAAGGCCCGCTCCATCGGTCTCTCGGAGGTCTCGGTGGAGCAGCTCGACCGGGCGCAGGCCATCCACCCCGTGGCGGCCGTGCAGTCCGAGTACTCGCTCTGGACGCGGGAACCCGATGGCTCCGGGAAGATATCGGATGGTGACCCCGCCGGCGACGTCATCGGCTGGTGCAGGGATCACGGCGCCGTCTTCGTCCCGTTCTCCCCGGTGGGGCGCGGCTATCTGTCCGGGGCGCTGGGCGAGAGGGTGTTCTCCGGCGACGACTTCCGGTCCAGGAACCCCCGGTTCACCGATGAGGCCCGGGCGGCCAACGACGACGCCGTCCTGCCGCCCATCCGCAGCATCGCCCGGAAGCACGGGGTTCCGATGTCAGCCGTCGCCATCGCCTGGACCATGCTGCCGGGTGAAGCCGGGGGAGTCTCCTTGCCCATCCCGGGCACCACCAGCCTCGAGCACCTGGCCGAGAACGCCCGTGCCGCCGAGATCGAGTTCGATCAGGAGGACCTCATGATGCTGGAGCGGCTGCCGGCGGCGTCCGGACCCCGGTACTGAGGGAGTCACGGCCTGGGAGAGATTTCGGGGCCCCTCACCTGGACAGGCGAGGGGCCCCGAAATCGTCGTGAGCACACGGGCACGGAGTCCGCGGGCATGAAAAGTGCGCCACGAGGGATTCGAACCCCCAACCTTCTGATCCGTAGTCAGATGCTCTATCCGTTGAGCTAGTGGCGCATGGTCTTGCAGACCGATGTCCGCGGGCCGAAGGCCTCGCGAACAGGTGATTACATTACGCGGCTTGGGGCCGTGGGGCAAATCCGCCGGCGACCTCTCGGCAGGATCACCGGATGGCCCTCCACGGGGTCCCGGACCACCTGCGCCTCGAGGTCGAAGACCTCGGCCAGGATCTCGGGGGTGAAGACCTCCTCGGGGGTGCCCGCGGCCGAGATCCGCCCGGCGTTCAGCGCTATGACCCTGTCGGCCACGCGTGCGGCCAGGTTGAGCTCGTGCAGCACGGTGATCACCGTGGTCCGCGAACCGTCGGGGCGGCGCAGGCCCCGCAGGAGGTCGAGCAGCTCCACCTGATGGGCCAGGTCCAGGGCCGCCGTCGGCTCGTCCAGCAGGACGGTCGGCGTGTCCTGCGCCAGCACCAGGGCGATCCACACCCGCTGCCGCTGTCCGCCGGAGAGCTCGTCGACCGGGCGCTCGGCGAACTCCTCCAGGCTGACCATGGACAGGGCGCGGGCGATCGCCTCGTCGTCGCCGGGCGACGGGGCGCCCCACCACCGCCGGTGCGGATGGCGGCCACGGGAGACGAGCTCGGTGACGGTCAGGCCTTCGGGGACCAGGGGTGCCTGGGGGAGCAGCGCCACCTGCCGCGCATAGGGTTTGGGCCGGAGCTCCTCGAGGTCGTGGCCGTTGAAGCGGATGGTGCCGGTGCTCGGGGCCAGCTGCCGGGACAGGCCCTTGAACAGCGTGGATTTGCCCGATCCGTTGGCGCCGATCAGCACGGTCGTCTCCCCGGGGCTGATCGCCAGGTCCACCTCGGACACCGCGATCCTGGGTCCATAGCCGAGAGACAGCCCCCGGGTCTCGAAAACCGGATCGCTCATGATCGTGCTCCTCTCCGCTGCTGGACCAGCAGCCACAACATGACGGGTGCGCCGATGGCCCCCGTGATCACCCCGGCGGGCAGGCGGGCGTCGCCGAGCATCTCGGCGCCGACCATGTCCGCCGCGAGGACGATCAGGGCCCCCACCGCACCGCTGGCCAGCACCGAGATCCGGCCGTGGCGCAAGGCGGCGGCGATCGGGGTCGACAGCAGGGCCACGAAGGCGAGCGGCCCCGTGGAGGCCGTAGCGACGGCGGCCAGCACCACCCCCAGCCCCAGGGCGGCGGTCTGCACCCGGCCGGGATGCGAACCGAGCCCCACGGCGAGCTCGGGGCCGAGGGAAGCCGGTTGCAGGGCGCGGTGCACCAGAACCGCGGCGGGGATCGCCACCACCAGCACGACGGACACCAGGATCAGCCGGTCCCAGGTGGAGGAGTTCAGCGATCCCGCGGTCCATACCGCAGCGCCCTGAGCGTTCTGGGTGGTCAGGCGCGCCATGATGCCGACCACCGTGGCCTGGCCCAGGGCGGCTACCCCGATGCCGGCCAGCAGGAACCGTTCCCCCACGATCCCCGCCGTGCCCGCGGCGCCCCGCAGCGAGGTGGAGACCAGGGCGATCAGCATCGCGGCGGCGATGGCACCGGCCAGTCCCGCCCATGCCAGCCCCGTGCCCGCGGCGCCCAGGAAGTACATGGCCGCCACTGCACCGGCTGCGGCGCCCGCATTGATGCCCAGCACGTCGGGACTGGCCAGGGGGTTGCGCAGCACGGTGCGGAACAGGGCGCCGGAGATGCCGAAGGCCGCTCCGGCTGCGGCGCCCAGCAGCGCCCGGGGCAGTTTGTCCTGCATCACGATGAAGGTGGCTCCCGGGATGCGCTCGCCGCCGAGGATCCGGAAGAAGTCCGGGATGGTCACGGTGTACTGACCGAGCAGCACGCGGATGCCCATCATGGCGAGCATCGCGGTGAAGAGGACCACCAGAACGACGGTGGTGCGTCGGGTCTGCCTGCGCTGAAGCTCATGGACGGCGGAGGCCTTCACAACGACATCCCCTTTCGCCGGCGCAGCAGGAGGAGCAGGACGGGAACCCCGATCGCCACGGTGGTGACGCCCACGTAGATCTCCTGCGGAGGGGCGACCACGCGGCCCAGGGTGTCCGCGACCAGGAGCAGAATCGGGCCCAGGAGCATGCTGAGGACGATGATCCAGCGGTAGTCCCCTCCCACCAGGCGGCGGATCGCGTGGGGGATCAGCAACCCCACGAACGCGATCGGGCCCGCGATGGCCGTGGCCGAGCCGGCCAGGACCACCACGCCGGTGAACACCATGGCTCGCTGCGCGCCCAGGTCAACCCCCAGCCCGTGAGCCATGTCGTCACCCAGGGCCATGGCATTGAGTCCCGAGGCGCCCGCGAGCACCAGGAGCACGCCCAGCAGGATCAGGGGCGCTGCGGTAGCCAGGTCCGTGCCCTCGGTCCGGGACACGGAGCCGACGTTCCAGTACCGGTAGCGCTCCAGCACCTGCTGGTTGGTCAGGACGACGGCGGAGGTCACGGCCACGAACCCCGCATTGACCGCGGCTCCCGAGAGGGCCAGGCCGATCGGCGTGGGGGCGCCACCTCCTATCTGGGAGATGCCGAAGACCAGGATCGCCGCCACCGTCGAGCCGCTCAGGGCGGCCAGGGCGATCTGCCAGCTGGTGTGGACGCCCAGCCAGCCCAGCCCCAGGACCACCCCCGCCGCAGCGCCGGAGGACAGCCCGAGCAGCCCGGGATCGCCCAGGGGGTTGCGACTGACCCCTTGCATCCCCGCGCCGGCCACCGCCAGGGCGGCGCCCACCACGATGGCGGTGATCGTCCTGGGGATGCGGTTGAGCACCACGGCGGTGTCCATGTCCGCGGTGGCCCCCGGGTCCTGGCCCAGGAGGATCTCGGGCAGGCGGGCGAGCGCGGAGACGACGGTTCCGGGCTCCAGCGATCGGCTCCCCCAGAACAGCGACGCGGCCGTCGCGGTGATCAGCAGGACCACCGCGACGGCCAGCGTTACCCACGGGGTGACCCGTAGGGATGTCCTCATGCGGCGGGCGACTCTGAGGCAGAGGCCTGGTCGGACGATTCGGTGAAGACCCCCGCGATCTGCGGCAGCACGTTCTCCAGTGCCCACGGAATGCTCAGCGGAGAGGCCGCCGAGACGGACAGGGTCTCCTGGCCGTCGGTCTGCAGGACCATATGGCCATCGGCCACGGCGGGGATCTTGTTGAGCAGCTCGTCGGATTCGATGGCTTCCTTGACCCCGGCGTCGGCGGCCCAGGTGACCAGGACGTCGGAGTCGAGCTCGTCGGCGCGCTCCGGGGACCAGCCGATGTAGAACTCGGACGGGTCCTCGCCCTCGGTCTCGACGACGACGGGGGCCTGCTCCATGCCCAGGGAGGTGAGGAAGCGCGGCCGGTTGTCCACCGAGGTGTAGATGCTGATCTGCTCCTCGGCGGACGGATCGACCGTGCCGTAGATGAAGGTCTTGCCCTGGATCTCCGGGTGGTCCTCCGCAGCCTGGGAGAGCTGGTCCTCGACGGAGGAGATCAGCTCCTCGGCCTGGCTGTCGCGGCCGAGCGCCTCGCCGATGAGGCGGGTGGTCTCATCCCACGGGGTGCCGAAAGCGGGCGTGTCCGGCGGGGGCGCGATCGTGTTCGCGATCTCCGAGAGGCGGTCGTAGTCCTCCTGGGTCATCCCCGAGTAGACGCCCACGATCAGATCGGGCTCCGCCGCGGCGATCGCCTGGAAGTCCAGGCCGTCGGTCTCCGACCACTTGGCCGGTTCCTCGCCGCCGTTCTCCGTCAGGGCGTCGTCGAACCAGTCGGTCGAGTTGTTCTCGTTGCCCCCGAAGTCCGTGGCGGCGATACCCACGGGGGCCACACCCAGGGCCAGGACGATGTCCTGGTTCACCCATGCGATGGTCGCCACGCGCTGAGGGGCCTCGTCGATCGTCGTCGAACCGTAGGCGTGCTCGACGGTGCGGGGGAAGTCCCCCGTGGCGTCGTTAGCGCCCTCGTCCTGCGAATCCGAACCCGTCTGGCACGCTGCGAGGGCCATGGCGCCGACGGCGGCCAGCCCGGTCAGCGCGGTACGGCGGGAGAAGGAGCCCTTGGCAAGGCTCCGGGTGCCTTGCGGTCGAAGCGAGTCGGTCATGGTCAACCCCTGTGATTCGAAGATGTGGATCAAGACGTGTCGAAGTCTGGACGGAGGCGAGGTTAGGTGCCCCTAACATCGCGCAGACACACTGTAGGGGGTGTTCGAGGAAATGGGCAATGCGAACGTGTGCTAATCGGGTGGTCATGGAGTGCGCGTGCCTGGCGTCTGCGGGCCGCTGTCGCGGGCGGATCGTGGCATGGCAACCGCAGGCGTGAGACCTGTCACTAACCGGATCTGTGACGAGGGGAACAGGTAGACTTCGATCACACCACAAGTTCGGCCAGCTCGCTGCTCCCGACAGAGTGGGAGAACCTCAAAGACGAGGTGGCGAGGTGGTCTAGTAAATGCACGGCCTCAACGAGGAGACACGTCATGGCTCAGAAGCCCGCCGATACATTGAACGAACTCTCCATCGAGGCCCAGCGGGGGATAGAGCAAGCCCCCACGACCCATGAACACCTGCTGGAGTGGGTGAGCGAGATGGCTCGCCTGACCCAGCCGGACCGGATTCACTGGGCCGACGGCTCCGAGGACGAGTGGAAGTCCCTGACCGACGACATGGTTGAGGCCGGCACCCTGGTGCGGCTCAACGAGGAGAAGTTCCCCAACTCTTTCGCGGCGTTCTCCGACCCCGACGACGTTGCTCGCGTCGAGGAGCGCACCTTCATCTGCACCAAGACCAAGAGCGGTGCGGGTCCCACCAACAACTGGGAGGACCCGGAGGAGATGAAGGAGATCCTGCGGGGCCGGTTCCGCGGGTCCATGCGCGGTCGCACGATGTACGTGATCCCCTTCGTGATGGGGCATCTCGATGCCGACGACCCCAAGTTCGGGGTGGAGATCACCGACTCGGCCTACGTGGTGTGCTCCATGCGCATCATGGCGACCATCGGTACCGACGTCCTGAAGAAGATGGACGAGACCGACGCCTTCTTCGTCGAGTGCCTGCACTCGCTCGGTGCTCCCCTCGAGCCGGGGCAGGAGGACGTGCCGTGGCCCTGCAACCCGTCCAAGTACATCGTGCAGTTCCCCGAGGACCGCGCGATCTGGTCGTTCGGCTCCGGATACGGCGGTAACGCCCTCCTGGGGAAGAAGTGCTACGCGTTGCGCATCGCCTCCGCGATCGCCCACGACGAGGCGTGGCTGGCGGAGCACATGCTGATCCTGAAGGTCACCGACCCGCAGGAGTCCACCAAGTACATCGCCGCCGCATTCCCGTCGGCCTGCGGCAAGACCAACTTCGCGATGATCGAACCCACGATCCCGGGCTGGAAGGCCGAGATGGTGGGCGATGACATCGCGTGGATCCGTTTCCGTGGTGACCAGGCCTACGTGACCAACCCGGAGGCAGGGCTGTTCGGGGTGGCGCCGGGCACCGGCTGGTCCACGAACCCCAATGCGATGAAGGCCGTTGCCAAGGGGAACACCATCTTCACCAACGTGGCGCTGACCGACGACGGCGGCGTCTGGTGGGAGGGCATGACCGACGAGGTTCCCGAGCACCTGGTGGACTGGAAGGGCCATGACTGGACCCCCGATGCGGGGCGTCCCGCCGCGCATCCGAACTCCCGGTTCTGCACGCCGATCAAGCAGACGGACATCCTGGCCGCGGAGTACGACGACCCCAACGGCGTGCCCCTGTCGGCCATCGTCTTCGGCGGGCGCCGTAAGACCACCGTCCCCCTGGTCTCCGAGTCCTTCGGCTGGGAGCACGGCGTTTTCCAGGGGGCGACCCTGTCCTCCGAGACCACCGCGGCCGCCAAGGGCGCCGTCGGCGTGGTCCGCCGTGACCCCATGGCCATGCTGCCGTTCATCGGCTACAACGCCAACGAGTACCTGCAGCACTGGCTGGACCTGGGGGAGAGCCACGGCGCGGAGAACATGCCCAAGGTGTTCTACGTCAACTGGTTCCGGCGTACCCCGGACGGCGGTTTCGCCTGGCCCGGGTTCGGCGAGAACAGCCGTGTGGTGGACTGGATCTGCCGTCGCGTCGACGGTACCGCCGGGGGCGTCGAGACCCCGGTGGGCGTGGTGCCGACCAAGGAAGACCTCAACCTGGACGGCCTGGAGATCACCGACGAGGAGATCCAGGCGGCCCTGGCGGTCGATGCCGGGGAGTGGCTGAAAGAGCTGCCCGGCATCGAGGAGTGGTTCGCCAAGCTGGGTGCCGTCCCGGAGGTCCTCGACGAGCAGGCCGCGGGGCTCCGGGATCGTTTGAACGCTCAGCGGTGAACGCCCGCGGGGCCTTCCCCGTGAGCCCGGGACATCCGGGCTGACGGGGAAGGCCCCGCTTCATGTGGTCAGGCGCGCACCAGGGAGAGCACCCGGTCCCGGACGCGTTCCATGGAATCCTGATCCGCTGCCTCGACGTTCAGGCGCAGGTAGGGCTCGGTGTTGGAAGGGCGCAGGTTGAACCACCAGCCCTCCTCCTGAGAGGTGAACGTGGTGCCGTCCGAGTCCTCGACCGTGACGTCCTCATCGGCGTAGGCGTCCCGCACCCGGTCGACCGCGGCCTTCTTGTCCTCGATCTGCGAGTTGATCTCGCCCGAGGCCACATAGGGGGAGTAGCTCGCCATGAGATCGCTCAACGGCCGCTCCTGCTCGCCCAGCGCCGCGAGGACGTGCATGGCGGCCAGCATCCCGGTGTCGGCGTTGAAGAAGTCCCGGAAGTAGTAGTGCGCCGAGTGCTCCCCACCGAACACACCACCCTCCGAGGCCATGACGGCCTTGATGAAGGAGTGCCCCACTCGGGTCTTGACCGGCCGGCCGCCGCGGGAGGTCACCAGCTCCGGCACGGCCTTCGAGGTGATCAGGTTGTAGATCACCACGGGCCGCTCCTCGCCGTCGGCCTGGGCGCGAGCGATCTCCCGCTCGGCCACCAGCGCGGCGATGGCGGACGGGGTGACGGGCTCCCCCCGGTCGTCGATGACGAAGCAGCGGTCGGCATCGCCGTCGAAGGCCAGGCCGATATCCGCTCCGTGCTCGACCACCGCGCGCTGCAGATCGAGCAGGTTCTCCGGCTCGAGCGGGTTGGCCGGATGGTTGGGGAAGGTGCCGTCCAGCTCGAAGTACAGCGGGACGACCTCCAGGGGCAGACCCTCCAGGACGGTGTCACCCAGGACGGCGGGGGTGGTCTTGCCCCCCATGCCGTTGCCGGCGTCCACGACCACCTTCAGCGGACGGATGCCGGTCAGGTCCACGAGCCCGCGCAGGAACTCCGCGTACTCCTTGAGGATGTCGCGTTCGGTCGCGGTGCCCGGCTCGGCCACGGCGGTGATGCCGTCGGCCAGGTAGGCCTGGGCGCGGTCGCGGACCTCGTAGAGGCCGGTCTCGGAGGAGACGGGGACGGCGCCGGCCTTGGACATCTTCATGCCGTTGTAGGCGGCGGGGTTGTGGCTTGCGGTGAAGGTCACCCCGGCGGCGTCGAATACCCCGCACGCGAAGTAGAGCTCATCGGTGGAGATCAGGCCGATCTTGACCACGTCGGCGCCGCGGGCGGTCGCGCCCTCCGTGAAGGCATCCATGAACTCGGGCGACGACGGGCGCATGTCGCCGCCGACCAGCACAGTGCCGCCCGCAAGGCCCAGGGCGTCCACGAACGCGGCGCCCGTGGCCCGTACCGTCTCGGCGGTGATGGTTTCGCCCACGATGCCGCGCACATCGTAGGCCTTGAACGACTCGGAAAGCTCAATTGTCATAGACCGAACTTTAGTTCACCCGGCCCCTGCGCCCGTGGTGGTGAAGCGGTGGTCGAGCCATGTCACCGGGCGATGCGCCGGAGCGTTCCACCGGGCCGACTCGAAGGCAACCCCGAGGGCAATCCCGCCCGACCCACGTGGCCCGGCAGTGCCACCGCGCTGCGCTGTGCTTCCATGGAGGCATGGCAGAGTTTTTCGCAAGCACCGATCCCATCCAGGGCTATGCGTGGGGATCGCGTTCGGTCCTGGCGCGCATGCAGTCGCGTGAGGTCCCCTCCCCGGAGCCCGAAGCCGAGCTGTGGATCGGCTCACATCCCTCCGGCCCCTCGAGGCTTTCCGTCGACGGCCGGGAAGAGCCTCTCGACGAGATCCTGGAGCGGGATCCCGCACGGGTGCTCGGCGAGCGCGCGGAGGCCCTTCGCGACGGCGAGCTCCCGTTCCTGCTCAAGATCCTGGCCATCGACGCCCCGCTGTCGATCCAGGTCCATCCCTCGCCCGAGCAGGCCGAGGAGGGGTGGCAGCGCGAGGAGGCCGAAGGCATCGACCATCAGGCGGCGAACCGGAACTACAAGGACCGGTCGGCCAAACCGGAGATCGGCGTGGCCGTGACCCGGGTGGAGACGCTCAGCGGGGTGCGCAGCCGGGCGGAGCTCGCGGTGCTGGCCGAGGCCCTCGACCAGCAGTGGCTGCGCGATGTCCTGGCCACTGGCCTGCCGGTGCTGCCGAGCGTGCTCCAGCTGCCCGAGGCGGAGGCCCGGGTCGCGCTGACGGACCTGCTGTCCGCCGTCGATCGGCTGCCGACCCACGACGAGCTCGGTGCGATGCTGCGCTACATCGCGGGGCGCCACCCCGGCGATCGCGGCCTGCTCGTGGCGCTGTGCATGAATCACGTGGTCCTGGAGCCCGGTGAGGCCATCTTCACACCGGCCGGGCAGCTGCACGCTTACTTGCGGGGGACCGCCGTCGAGATGATGGCGTGCTCCGACAACGTGCTGCGGGCCGGGCTGACTCCCAAGCACATCGACGTCGACGAACTGCTCGAGCTCGTGACCCCCGAGCAGGCGAACACCGATCCCATCGACGCCCCCGCCGGTCCTGACGGCCTGCGTCGCTACCCCCTGTGGGACGAGAGGCTGAGCCTCGTGTCGGCCACCGTCGAGGGAGGGGCCGGGACGAGGCTCCCGGAGAGCACGTGCGTCGTCCTGTGCACGGACGGTGCCGTCGAGCTCACCGCCGGCCCAGGCGGATCCGAGGCGCCTTCCTACGAGCTGTCCGCCGGGCACTCCGTCTGGTGCCGGACCGACGGCTCCGAACTCGGCGTCAAGGGTGCCGGGACGGTCTTCGCCGTGGGCCTGACCGCCTGAAGCGCTGATCATCGCCTCACGGTCCCTGCGGTCAGTGCGATCCGCACTTAATACCGGGATCGGTGGTGGTCATAACGTGGGGCACGTCACACTGGAGGTTCATCCATGAAAGGGAACCTCTATGACGACCACACGGCGACGCTGCGCCGCGGCCGCGCTTGCGGCGGCTTTCGTCCTGGCCGGTTGCAGCGGTGGGGACGACGGCGAGGGGGCTGAGGCCGACGGCGGCTCGGGCTCCTTCCCGTCGCAGCCGATCAACCTCATCGTCCCGTACGCGGCGGGCGGGAGCGCGGACAGCACCGCACGCCAGCTGGCCGCGGTCGCACAGGACACCTGCGGGGCGCCGATCATCATCCGCAACGCCACGGGCGGATCAGGGGCGGTGGGCTTCCAGGCCACGCTGTCCTCGCCCGCCGACGGATACACCGTGGGAAGCGCGTCGATCGAGCTGACCATGCTCGATCACATGGGCATCTCCGAGATCCACCCCGACGACTACGAGGGCATCCTGCAGTACAGCGAACAGCCCATCGTCTTCGGTGTACCGGCGGACTCCCCCTATCAGAGCCTGCAGGACGTCATCGACAGCGACGACCGCGTGACGGTGGCCACCAGCGGTACCGGAGGCATCTACCACCTCGGGTACGAGTCCATGGCCCTGGCGGCGGGCATCGACGACAGGACCGTGAACGTGCCTTTCGACGGCGCTGCCTCCGCCCTGCAGGCGGCGCTGGGCGACCAGACGGCCATGGTGTCCGTGGGTGCCGCCGAGATGCGCCCGCACATCGAATCCGGCGCCATCCGCCCGCTGGCGATCGCCGGAGACCCCGTGGACTATCTCCCCGAGGACGTGCCCACGCTGCACGAGCTGGGGATCGACTCGGAGACCACGGCGATCCTGGGCCTCTACGCCCCCGCCGGCGTCCCGCAGGACCGGATCGAGCTCCTCAACGAGTGCTTCAACGAGGCCCGCGAATCCGATCAGTTCTCCGACTACATGGAGACCACGGGGCTCAACCAGCGATACCGCGACGCCCAGGAGTTCGATCAGTTCATGGGCGAGGAATACGACCGGTTCGGTGAGCTCATCGACGAGATCGGGATGGGGGTTCACTGATCATGAACGCTGAGAAACCAACCGCCACCGCTGACGCGAGTGCACGCGGACACGCTCCGGCGGACTCCGGCGACGAGACGCCCGAGCAGGCCGGCGGGACGTTCGCCGACCGGATGATCGCCGTCGTCGTCATCCTGCTCGCCCTGACGCTGCTGCTGCTCACCTTCGGGTTCCCCGCCCCCGCTCAACCCGAGGATCCGGGGACGGCGATCCTGCCGCGGCTGGTGGGCGCCGCCCTGCTGGTGCTGGGGCTGGCCCTGATGCTCAGGCCGGAGACCGCCGCGGTGGCGCCGCCCCGCGGCGCGCGCGGCCGGCTGACGGCCTCCGTGATCGCCACTGCGACGCTGGTGTTCCTGGTGGTCCCCCTGGGGTTCCCCGTGGCCATCGCGCTGTTCCTGGCCTTCGCCCTGTGGCTCATGGGGGTCCGTAAAGTCCTGGGCCTGGTGCTGTACCCGATCATCGCGTCCGGATTCCTGTATTACCTGTTCGCCGACCTGCTGGACGTGTATCTCCCCGCAGGAATCCTGGAGGGAGTGCTCTGATGGAAAACTGGGCAATCGGCCTGGAGGCGGTCGCCGATCCGACGGTTCTGCTGCTGATCGTCGCGGGCGTGCTGATCGGCATCGTGGTGGGCGCCCTGCCGGGGATCTCGGCCACCGTCGGCGTGGCCATCCTGCTTCCGTTCACGTTCGTGATGGAGCCCCTTCAGGGCATGATGCTGCTGCTGGGCATCTACGGCGGCGCGGTCTATGCGGGGTCGATCCCCGCGATCCTCGTCAGGGCGCCGGGAACGCCGGCCTCGGCGGCCTCCGTCGCCGACGGCAATGCGCTGACCCGCAAAGGACAGGCGGAGCGGGCGCTGAAGATCTCCGTGCTCGCCTCCTGCCTGGGCGGTATCTTCGGCGTGATCGTCCTGGCGCTCATGGCGCCCGCCCTGGCGAGCATCGCCCTGGGCTTCGGCCCGGCGGCATACTTCATGCTGGCGCTGCTGGCCCTGACGGTGGTGGCCTCGGTCTCCGAGGGCCGTATGGTCAAGGGCCTGATCTCGGGCGTGATCGGCATCGGCATCGCCATGATCGGGCTGGACACCATCCAGGGCTTCCCGAGGCTGACCTTCGGGTCGGCCGACCTGACGGCGGGGATCAACTACATCCCCGTGATGATCGGCCTGTTCGCGGTCTCCGAGGCCTTCATGCAGTTCGAGTCCAAGGCCAAGCTCAAGCTCGACGTCGCGACGGAGAAGTTCAAGGCCTCGCTGAAGTGGCTGGCCCGGATCTCGCCGTCGGGTCTGCTGGGCTCCGTGATCGGCTTCATCATCGGCGTGATTCCAGGGACCGGCGGGGACATCGGGTCGTTCGTGGCCTACAACGAGGCCAAGCGGGCGGCTCGGGACAAGTCGAAGTTCGGCCGGGGTGACGAGCGCGGGCTGGCCGCGGCGGAAGCCGCGAAGAACTCCGGTACCGCGGGCGCCATGGTGCCCATGCTCACCCTGGGCATCCCGGGTGACGTGACCTCCGCCGTCTTGATCGGCGCGATCACCGTGCACGGCCTGCAGCCCGGTCCCAACCTGTTCTCCGGTGCCCCGGACCTGGTCTACGGCATCTTCATCGGCTTCCTCGTGGTCTACCTGGTGCTCTTGATCCTGGGATGGTTGGGCAGCGGGCTGTGGTCCAAGCTCATCGAACGCGTCCCCAGCAGCTACCTGTGGCCGTCGGTGATCGTGCTGGCCGTCATCGGCTGCTACTCCCTGCGCTCGAGCGCGTTCGACGTCCTGATCATGCTGATCTCGGCGGTGGTCGGCTACGTGCTGGCGAAGGCCGGCTTCCCGCTGGCGCCGCTGATCATCGGCATGATCCTGGGCCCGATCGCGGAGGCGGGCTTCCGCCGGGCGATGATCATCGAAGGCGATCTCTCCTGGATCTTCTCGCCGCTGCCCCTGGTGCTGCTGATCCTGACCCTGCTCTCGGTGGGCTTCGCCATCTGGCGGGAGTTCGCCCATCACGGGTCCCTCTCCGAGACCATCGGGATGGACAACACGGTGCCGCCGACCGGTGCCACCCCGGTGGTCACCGCGGACGGTCCTTCGGGTGAGCAGGGGGCAGCCGGCTCCGTGGACTCGGAGAAGCCGGCCCCATCGCGCTCGAGTGGTCAGTCCGACAGCTGATCTGCGCCGAACGGTCGAAATCCTCGCTCATCAGTGCTGATGAGCGAGGATTTCGACCGTTCGGCGGGCCGATCGCCGTTCAGAGCGTGATGCTCTCCCCGGTGCGGTGCGAGGCGTAGATCGCCTCGACCAGGCGCAGGGATTCCAGAGCGTCCTGGCCGGTGACCACGGGTTCCCGGTCCTCGGCCACGGCGCGGACGAAATCGACGGCCTGCAGGGTGTGGAAGGGGATGTGCTGCTCGTTGATCTGCGCCAGATCGATATCGGGGTCCACGCCCCGACCGAAGACGGGCGCCTGTTCCACCCGCCCGGGGACATCCCAGAGGTCATTGACGCCTTCGGCACCCTCCGGGTACTCGGAGACGGAGACGGTGGCTCCCGTGGAGCCCGTGATCTTGATCTGCACGCCCTCACCCGGCGTGGCCCCGGTGGTGGCCAGGACGGTGGCCATGCCTCCGGATGCGAACCGCAGCAGTGCGGTCGCCGAGTCCTCGACCTCGATGTGCTCTCCGTGCACGTAGGTGGCGTACCGGCCCGTGACCTCCACGACCGGTCCCATGAACCACCGCAGCAGGTCCAGGTAGTGGATCGCCTGGGTCATCAGCACCCCGCCGCCGTCGGTGTCCCAGCGGCCCCGCCAGGCGTTGCGGGTGTAGTAGTCGGGTCTGCGATGCAGCATCACCGTGCACTGGCCCAGGACCGGGGTGCCCAGGGTGCCGTCGTCGATAGCGCGGCGGATGCGCTGGCTCGCGGGCCAGAAACGACGCTGGAACATCACCCCCAGGCGGACACCGGCTTCCCGGCACGCGGTCACCATCCGGGCCGCCGTGGGGGTGTCGATCGCGATGGGCTTCTCGCACAGCACGTGCAGACCCAGGCCGGCCGCGGCTATAACGACGGCCTCGTGGGTGGGGTGCGGGGTGCACACGGCGACCGCGTCCACTCCCAGGGCCGCCATCTCGGGCAGCGAACTCACCGCGTGCTCGATCCCGTGCCGGTCGGCGAACGCGCGAGCACGGGCGGGGTCGACGTCCGAGCAGGCGACGACGGTCGCACCCGGTGCGGCTGTGAACGCCTCCGCATGGTTGCGGGCGATCATCCCGCAGCCCACGACCCCCACGCGCAGTGGAGCGGAGGATGAGACTGACGACGGATTCATGGGTGCCCTCCCGGTCGGCGGCTCGAGGTAGATGGTCTGCGGATGCTGCGGGTCATGGCCTCATGCGTTCGACGCACTGGACCGGGACGACGGCGTGGGGGACGGGTCGGTATCGGTCGTCCCGGCAGGGAAGACCGATCGAGCCAGGTCCAGCACGGCGTCGAGCGCCTCGGTCCGGCGGGTTCCGTTCCAGCCCAGGGCACTGCGCAGGGGCGGATAGTTCTCGACCGGCCGGTGCTCCACGCTGCTGGGCAGGATGTGCAGCATGCCCTCGGGGACGATGGCCACGCCCAGTCCCGCGTCGACCAGCGAAAGGATCATGAACGGGTCCAGGACCTCCTGGGCCACCATGGGAGGAAAACCGTGGGTGTGGCAGGTGCTGGTCAGCGTCTCGCGCATCGTGGAGCCGCGATCGCGGGGTGGGCAGATGACGGGCTCGTTCTGCAGCTGCGCCACCTCGATCACATCGTGCTGCAGCAGGGGATGGCCCCGGTAGGCGACCAGGTAGTTGTCCTCGACCGCGATCATCAGGCTCTCCACGTCGGGCGAGCGGTACGGCAGCCCGATGAACGCCAGATCCAGCTGGCCCTGCTCGAGGCGGTGCACGGCCTCCCCGGAGAGCAGCCTGTCCACGAACTCCAGCTCGATCTGGGGGAACCTGGCCCGCACCGCGCGGGTGAACTGGGGGACCGTGCGGTGGTTCAGGGCCCCTGAGAAGGAGACCCGCAGCCGTCCGTAGACGTCCTGGCCGGTGCTGCGGACCGCGGAGGTGGCCAGCTGCAGCTCCTCGAGGACCTGGCGGGCGTGGGGGAGCAGGGCGTGACCGGCAGATGTCAGGGCCACGGACCGCGTGGAGCGGTCGAAGAGCTCGGCCCCGACCTCCTTCTCGAGCTTCCGGACGGTCTGGGACAGGGGCGACTGGCCGACGTGCAGCCGCTCGGCGGCCCTGCCGAAGTGCAGCTCCTCGGCCACGGTCAGGAAGGCTTCCAGCCAGCGTGTCTCCATAATCCTCCGTCCCCTCTGCTCCGGACGCAGCCGGACAGGCTCTTGCAGCCGCCCCACGTCGTCGTGCTCGGTTCAGCCTACGTGGGCGCGCGCCAGGGCATCGACCGCCTTCAGCCCGTCCAGGAGAAGCCCGGCCCAGGTGCGGTCTCCGAGATGCTGCCGGCGTCGCGGGTCCGGGACCTCGGCGCTCAGGTCGGTGTCCTCGGGCAGTGCCTGCACGAGGGAGGCCAGGTCGAAGTCACCGGCACCGGGGACCAGGCGGCGGGACCGGGACTCGACGACCAGGCCCTCATGGTCCGCGGGGGCTTCGGCCGGGCCGTCGCACAGCTGCAGCATGGGCACGTTCGCGGCGTGCTCCGCGAGCTGCGCGGCCGTGCCGCCGAAGCGATGGATGTGCAAGGAGTCGGGCAGCCAGTCGCACTGGGCCCCGGCGGCCAGTGCCGCCGCCTCCGGGATCGAATGGACCGGCTGATAGGAGATCGGTTCCAGGCTCAGCCGGATCCCGTGCTCCCGGCAGTCCCCGGAGAGCTCCATGAGCGTATCGGCCAGCCGTTCCCGGTCCGGATCGCATCCGGCCACGGTCAGGCTCGATGCGCCGAGGATCCCGCCGGCTTCGAGCACGGGCAACCAGGTCCCGCGGTCCACCGTGCCGTCCAGGGCCAGGAACTCGATGTCGGCCACGGGCAGGCCCGTATCGGCCAGCGCGGCCTGTGCCTGGCGGAGGCGTCGTGTGCCGGGCAGCAGGCTGAAGTCCGGTTCCTGGGCGGTCACCGGGATCACCCGCAATCCCACGAAGTCGAATCCCGCGCCGGCTGCGATCCGGACGACGTCGTCGGGCGGTGTGCCCAGGAAGGAGAGGGGCGCCAGGCCGAAGCGCCGGATGGCGGAGGTCATCGCCGCACCGCCCACGCCGTCCCGCGGTAGGCGGGGGACGGGCACGCCGTGCCGTCGTCCTCGTACGTGCTCGCCCCCGCCAGGTCCCGCCCGGCGACGTAGCCGAAGGTCATCGCGGGTCCCAGGTTCACGCCGCCGGCGGGGTAGCGCCCGCCCATGATGTTCACCTGGTCGTTGCCGCAGGCCCACAGGCCGTCGACGACGGCGCCGGACCGGTCCACCACGCGGGACCGGGCGTTGACCTTGATCCCGGCGAACGTGCCGAAGGAGCCGGGCAGGACCTTCACCGCGTAGAAGGGACCCTTCCCCAGCGGCGCCAGGGTCGGGTTGGGCGCCACGGCGGGATCTCCGCCGTAGCGGTTGAACGGCGTTTCGCCCCGGCCGAAGTCGGGGTCCACGCCGGCCGCCGCGTTGCGGTCGAATGCCGCCACCGTCTCCCACAGGCCCTCGGGGTCGATGCCGCACTTTCCCGCGAGCTCCTCCAGGGTGCGGCCCTTGACCAGGTACCTGAGGATCCGGGTGTAGGGGAAGACCGGCACCGGCCGGGGCTTGGCGAATCCGAGCATGTAGTTGCGCAGCGCGTGGTGACTGCCGATCAGCCAGGATTCGACCGGCCGTCCGTCCGGCACGGAGCGGATCATGCCGTTCACGTAGTCCCAGTAGCCGTTCGCCTCGTTCACGAACCGCCGTCCGTCCGAGAGCACGCCGATCACTCCCGGCTTGGCACGATCGGCGATATGCGGGAAGACTCCCTGGCGGCCGCCGGGGAAGTCCACCAGGGAGACCGGGCACCACGCCGCCGCCGAGGTCACCTCGGTGTCGAGGTACCCGCCGGCGGACTCGGCCAGATCGGCCCCCGACCCGTCGGCCTCCGCCGGGGCCAGGGTCCAGTGCTCCCGTCCGGTGGGGGTCCGGGTGAAGGTCTCCCTGCGCCGCTCGACGTCGGCAGGGTAACCGCCCGTGGCGAGGACGACGCCGCGGCGTGTTCTCACCGTGGTGGTGCCGGCGGGGGACTCGAGCACGGCGCCGGTCACCCGGCCGTCGTCGTCGAACGTGAGCCGGGTGACCCGGGTCTCGACCTCGATCCGGGCCCCGCCCTGATCGGCGGCTTGCAGGAGCCGGCCTACCAGGGCGACGCCGTTGACCATCTGCATGTTGCGCCTGTGGACCGCCAGGTCGAAGAGATGGGTGCCGACCCTCCGGGCCGCGTGGAGGAAGCTGCTGGGTCTCTTGAGGGCGGTCAGGAACTTCCCCAGGTCGTCGCCGGCCATGATCCCCATTCCCAGGAACGAGGTCATGTAGAACTGGTGGGCGAGTTTCCGCCGCAGCCGGGCGGGGATCCGCGTCCCGTAGAACGGGGAGGCCGCCACCGAGCGGTGACCCGTCCCCGCTCCCGGCAGGTTGCCGTAGATGTCGTTGATCCTGGCTCCTGGGGTGAAGCGCAGGGGGGTGAGCTCGTGGAAGAAGCCCACCATGTGGGGGACCGCCTCGAGGAAGGCCTCGATGCGCTCCTCGTCGTAGTTCTCCGGCGCGATCACGGCCCGCAGATAGGTGCGGAAGTCATCACGGGGTTCAGCGACGCCGTCGGCGAGGGCCAGCGGATTGCCGGGTGTCCACATCCAGCCCCCCGACCGCGCGGTGGCCCCGCCGCAGCGGGCGGCGCGCTCGGCCACCAGGACATCCAGCCCGTGATGGGCCGCGGTGGCAGCCGCGGACAGCCCGCCCGCGCCGGCCCCTGCCACGAGGACATCGACGGTCAGTTCGGCGGGTAGTTCAGCTTCGGCCATGGCCTCGTCTCGGTCCTGTCATCGTTGCCGGGCATCCTCAGCGCCGGGCGGGGCGGCCCTCCGCCGGGCGTCATTCCATGCTGCGCCGGGAATTATCCGCTGTCCATCACATATATAAGCGTTGTTTAAGTGGCAAACGCACTGGATCGGGGGATCGGGGTCGTAGCTTCATCCCGGCCTGTAGCGTCAGACGGAGCATGGGAGGGCGGGCCCGTCGTACGGCCCGTACGACGCCGTGGTATGCCCCTGGCCGTGAATCCCTGCAACCGAACCCGATCATCAACCGAACCCGATCATCCGAGGTGAGCCCCTGACATGAGCACGGTGCACGAGTCCTATCTGGTCGGGCTGATCGGGGACGGGATCACGGCCAGCATGACCCCGCCCATGCACGAGGCCGAGGCTGCGGCCCAAGGCCTGCAGTACCTCTACCGCCCCATCGACCTGGCGCAGATCGGCCGGCCCGCCGAAGATGTCGGGGATCTGCTCAGGGCCGGCAGGGATCTGGGATTCAACGCCTTCAACATCACCCATCCCTGCAAGCAGATCGTGCTGGATCATCTGGACGAGGTGTCCGGCCGTGCCGCTGCCCTGCAGGCCGTGAACACCGTGCTCGTCCAGGGCGGGCGCTTCGTCGGGCACAACACGGACCAGACCGGCTTCTCGGCCGCACTGGCCACGGAGCTGCCGGGAGCCGTCAAGGACCACGTGGTGCAACTGGGAACCGGCGGCGCCGGTTCCGCCGTGGCATACGCTCTGCTGGATTCCGGGGTGCGGCACCTGGCCCTGTTCGACATCGACCCCGAGAGGGCGGCTGCCCGTGCACAGGCCCTGGCCTCGCATTTCCCGCAGGCCCAGGTCAGCGCGGTCGGGCCGGAGGGGCTGAGCGAGGCCGTGACCCGTGCGGACGGGCTGGTCAACTGCACCCCTATCGGAATGCACCATCACCCCGGGGCCCCGATCGACCTGGAGCTGATCGACGCCAGGCAGTGGGTGGCGGACGTGATCTACCTGCCCGTCGACACGCCCCTCGTCCGGCGCGCCCGTTCCCTGGGCTGCCCGGTCCTGGACGGCGGCGCGATGGCCGTGGGACAGGCCGTCGACGCCTTCCGGCTGATCACCGGACTCGAAGCGGACCGCAGTCGCATGCGCCGGCATTTCCTGGCCATGCTCACCGCCCAGCAGGGCTGACCGGACGGAGGGGCGGAGGCCACTATCCTGGATGCCACGGGTGACCTGGACGGCTCCCGGGCGCGCTGGCCCGATGCGCGCAGCGACACGGCTCCCCGGCCGCTGTCCCCTCCAGCCCGCGCCGGTCGCCCGGAAGAAGTCAGGAGCCCCCATGCACTCCGCATCCACCCCCTTCGCAGCCGTGAGCAGACGGTGGCCGGCGGCGATCGCCGTCGTCGTGCTGTCCTGGGGCCTGGCAGGGTGCGGGAGCGGTACCAGCGCCGACGTCGGAGGCGGCGGCGAGACCACCGGGCTGGCCACTCCGCCCGACCGCGAGAGCGCCGAGCCCGTGATGGCCGAAGGCGCGGAGATGCCCGTCTGGGGTTACAGCGCCTCCTGCGACCAGCCCCGCCCGGAGGGTGAGGATGACGGCCTGGTCAGGCCGGACCCGCTGGCCGGCGACGAGAACACCCAGTTCTACGTTCCGGCCGTGGAGGAGATGTTGTGCAACATCAACGACGTCCGGTCGGCATCGGTGGCAGGGCAGTACACGGACAGCGATGGCGTCCGGAACGGCTCCGTGGACGTCGGCGTGGTGATGAGTGCCGACAGCTCGGAGGAAGCCCTGCGCGCGGTGCGTCAGGCGGCGGTGACCGCGGCGGATGAACAGCAGTTGCCGGCCCAGGGGATCGAGGTGGAGACGATCGAGATCTTCCTGGCCGACGGATCCTCCGTCTCCGGGCCCGCCCACGCGGTGGGCGACGACGGGTCCGAGACCATGACGGGGGAGGCCATCCGGAGTCTGGTCCTCCTGCGGGAGGCTGGTGCCGGGACGTATTGGAGCGCAGTGGCGGGCGAGGATCTCACCCTGACCACCTACCTGACGGCGGATGTGCTCGCGGCCGACTACGGCCAGAGCCGGGAGGAGGCCATGAGCGCCTCGACGGGCGTGCAGGCGGAGGTCCCGCCCGAGGTGCGCCAGGATCTGGTGGTGGTCGAGGACGGTCCGCTGACCCTCACCTACCGCAGCGACCTTCCGGCCGACCTCTCCGAAGCCGTCCTGGGCGACCTGGTGGAGCTGAGCGCGATCGAGGACGTGGAATCCGTGGCTGCCCAGCTGAGCACTGATCCCGAGGGCCGGGAGGTGCTGCGCGTCCGCACGAACGCGGCGAACCCGGCGACCGCCCCCGATGTCGACGACGCCGTAGCGGACCTGCAGCGGTCCGTCTCCGCCCACGGGCTGCAACTGGACCACGCGGTGACCGGCGCTCCGGCCCCGACCCGCTCCTGATGCTGATGGGCTGATGCTTGCGGGACCGGCGCGGTCAGCGGCGCGGACCGTCCTCCCGGGCTCGTGCGCGCAGCGCCATGCCCAGGCCGGTGACGGCGATCGCCGTCATCAGGCCGCCGATGAGCAGCAGGAGAGCATCGCCGACCACCGCGCCGAGGACGACCACCAGGAGCCCGACGACGGTCAGCCCGATCTGCAGGGGGATCAATGGTGCCATGGTCTCGCTCCTCAGGTCGTGCGCAGGTTTTCTCGGCGGCAACGCTACCGCTTTTGCCACGTCGTCGTAGGCTGGGAGGAGCACTGTCAGCCGTCTTCTGGTTCGGGAAGTGAGTGAAATGACGTCATTGAACGGTAAGAAGGTCGCGTTCATCGCCACCAACGGCGTGGAGGAGCCGGAGCTGACCGAGCCCTGGGCCGCGGTCCGTGAGGCAGGGGGTACGCCGGTACTGCTCTCCTCCGAGAAGGGCAGGGTGACGGCCATGAAGGGCGACTGGGAGCACTCCGGCAGCTACGACGTGGACGAGACCCTGGAGACCGTGGAGGCCGCCGATTTCGATGCCCTGGTGCTGCCGGGCGGTACGTTGAATGCGGATGCCGTCCGCATGGAGAAGGAGGCTCTGCGGCTGGCCCGTGAGTTCGACGCCGCGCAGAAGCCGATCGCAGCGATCTGTCACGCGCCCTGGATCCTCGTCGAGGCCGACCTGGTCAGAGGGCGCACCATGACCTCCTACGCGTCCGTGGCCACCGATCTCCGCAACGCCGGCGCCGAATGGGTGGACCGGGAAGTGGTGGTGGACGGGAACCTGATCACCTCCCGCAACCCCGGTGACCTGGAGGCCTTCAACCGGGAGCTGCTGCGGCTCACCGCCGACTGACCTCCTGGTCAGGACACTCGCGGCAACCACCCGGGAAAGGCCCGCCGAGGATGGTTGACTGCCCATAGACCCTGAATCCGCCCCGGTTGCCGATGCCGGTTGCCGCCGTCCCGGCCGCAGGAGCGGTCCCGCTGTCCCCGGTACCGACGGGGAAGCAGCCGATGAAAGGTGGTTCCGTGCCCCTCCGCCCGTATCCCATGAAACCCGGCCGATCTTCCCGGCTCGCAGGTGCGGCGGCGGGTCTCTCCGTCCTCCTGCTGCTGACCGGGTGCGGGACGGGAGGGGGCGGCTCCGAGGAGGCATCGGAGAGCGCGGCCGCTGACCCGGCCGGTACGGCGGCGCCGTCGCAGGACGCGGAAGAGGTCGAGGCCTCGATCGACTCCGGCTACCCCTTGAACGCCGTGGGCGACCACCCCGTGGTCACCATGTTCACCGACTACGAATGCCCGGCCTGCCAGTCCGCGCACGCACTGGTCGAGGAGGCGGCGCAGAGCCTGGACGGCGAGGTGACCGTCATGGTCAAGAACTACCCGCTGCCGATGCACGACAACGCCGTTCCCGCGGCCCGTGCGGTCGAGGCGGCAGCCATGCAGGGCCGGGCGGTCGAGTATGCCGACCATCTCTACGAGAACCCCGGCGAGTGGATCGATCTCTCCGGCGCCGAACTGGACGACTACTTCCGGGATATCGCCGACGATCAGGGGCTGGAGACCGGGCGCTTCGCCGCCGACCTCTCCTCCGGCGCCGTGGCGGCGATCGTCGACGGGCACGCCGGGCAGGCCGCGGAGCTCGGACTGCCCGGCACCCCGAGCTTCGTGACGGGCGATCAGACCATCGATCTGGACGGCGTCAGGACCGCCGACGATCTCGCCGGCGCTTTCCGGGACGCTGCCGAGGAAGCCGGCGACGACGCCCTGATCCCCTCCGGCGGCACCGCCGCCCCGACAGCACCCGCCCAGGAGGCAGGCTCATGACGTCCCAGGACGATTCACCGCAGGACGATTCAGTGCAGAAGGATTCAGCGCAGGACGGCGGACCGCTCGGCTGGCTCTCGCGCCTGACGGGCCGTCGTCAGCGCACCACATCGCTGCGGCATCCCGGCAATTCCTTCTTCGGCCTGCGGAGAGGGGCCAAGGCCCCGTCGGCGGGAGCGCAGGCCTCACCTCATTCCTCATCCCATCAGGAGGCGACATTGAACACGGATGAACCACTGCGCGTGACCGCGATCGTCCAGGGCACGGTGCAGGGAGTGGGTTTCCGGTACTGGACGTGGCGTCAGGCCGAGAAGCTGGGGCTGGCCGGTTCGGCGGTGAACCAGACCGACGGTTCGGTGCGGGTGGTCGCAGAAGGACCCCGCTCGGCGGTCCGCGAGCTCTTACGCGATATCCAGGGCCCGGACGCCCCAGGCGCGGTCTTCAAGGTCGACGCCCACTACGAGGAGGCGGCGGGCGGCCTCGACGGCTTCACCACCGGCTGAACCCGGCTGACGACCCGGCTGACGACCTCGCCAGAGGGAGCCTGCGCGGCTCACAGGGACTCCAGCCACTCCTCCAGTTCCCAGCGGTCCAGAACGGCCGCAGGGTGAGGCCCGGCGATCCGCAGAGCCTCACCCCACTCCGGAGGGATCTGCCGGGTGCTCGCGACCAGGATCAGGTTCCCCGCCTGCGTCCCGGAGAGCATGGAGTGCTCGGTGAGGCACCACAGGTCCTCGAAGAGAGGCCGGGAACCGGGGCCGGCCGGCCTCCCCAGCATCCGGGCCTGTTCGGCCAGGAACTGCAGACCGGGGTCGTCGCCGACGTTGACCAGCAGGATGCCCTCCGGGCCCAGGAGGTCGCGCACGCCTGCGTAGAACTCCCTGTCACGCAGGTGCTGCGGGGCGTCGGCACCCCGGAAGACGTCCAGGACGACGACGTCGGCCGGTGCCGCGAGGCCGGCCCGCGCGGCGGGGAGTTCCTCGCGGGCGTCGCCGATGATGACCTCGACGGCGGAGCCCGGAGGTAGCGGAAGGCGTCCCATCACGAAATCGGGGAGTTCCCTGGCCAGTTCCACCACGGTCTGAGGCGACCCCGGACGTGTGGCCGCGATGTAGCGGAGCAGCGTCATGGCACCGCCGCCGAGGTGGATCGCCCGCAGCGGGGTTCCCGGAGTTCCGGCCAGATCGACCACATTGGCGATCCGGCGCAGGTATTCGTAGAAGACCCGCCGGGGGTCGTTCAGATCGACGTGCGACTGCTCCGCGTCCCCGATGCTCAGGATCCACCCTTCCGTGTCGTCGTCGAAGTGCAGCCGGGCGGGGGCGTCCAAGACGCCGAGGAAGCACTGGGCCGGGTTCTGGGCGGAGCGGTCGGGCACGGGTACCTCACGATCGTGGTGATGCGGACGGCGGCCCCCGCCGCCGGGGACGGGCCGCCGGGAAAGAACGGGACGGCCGGAGTTGTTCCTCTAGAACCGGGTTCCAGACCGGGTTGTTTCCTGAGACCGGTATCTCGACCACCGGTATTTCGGTGACCGGCATCTCCACGGCCGGCGCGAGGACGAACGGGCCGGCGACCAGCGTGCCAGAAGAACCGAGACAGAGGAACGAGGAGGTGAGGTCACCGTGACCACCCCGTCGAACCGGCCGGCCACCGTCGGCTCGGGAAAGGCCCCGGACCCGGGTCAGCACGTGGCTGTGGTGCATCCCGCTGCGGATGCCCGGGTCCGCGCGGACGTGGCGCGCAGGCTCAACGTCGAGGTGCGTGGCCTGATCGACCACCTCAACGCCGTGAGGCGGCAGGCGGCGCCGTCCATCATGGCGGTGGATCTGCCCCATCGGCCCTCGGCGCTGAATTTGATGGACTACGTGGCCATCCGCGGCCTGGAGATCCGGCACCTGCAGCGCGGCCTGTCGGCTCTGGGGGTCTCGTCGCTGGGCCGAATGGAGGCCGGCGTGATGGAGCATCTTCTGCAGGTCTCGGCCACTCTCGGCGCCATCGGAGGCGAGGAGGGCGAGCAGGGCGAGCAACCGCAGCAGGTCTCGCTGGGTGTGGAGCGCGGCCGGGCCGCTCCCGGCGCGAAGGTGCTCGCGGACAACGCCGACCGCCTGCTCGGTCCCGTGCGGACCAACCGCAGTACCCGCATCATGGTCACGCTGCCCTCCGCCGCTGCCGGGCAACCGGAGCTGATCGAGCGGTACGTGGCATCGGGCATGGACGTGGCCCGCATCAACTGCGCCCACGACAGTCCCCGGGAATGGTCCCGGATGATCTCCAGCGTGCAGGCCGCGGGGAGCGCCGCCGGCCGCCCGGTCAAGATCGCCATGGATCTCGGTGGGCCCAAGCTGCGCACCGGACCCATCGAGCCCGGCCCGCGGGTGCGCAAGCTCAAGCCCCTCCGCGATCCGCAGGGCCGGGTCACCCGGCCGGCGAGGATCTGGCTGACACCCGCCGGCGGCAGCCTCGGAGACCTCCCCGCAGACCTCCCCGGCGAGGCCACGGCGATCCCGGTCGATGACGCCCAGTGGCTGATCGATCGCCGCCCAGGGGAGACGCTCGCACTACGCGACGCCCGGGGTTCCCGGCGCAGACTGCATGTGGTCGAGCGCCGGGACGGCGGGATGCTCACGGAGGCGCGCAAGACCGTGTACCTGGCCACGGGGCTGCCCATCACCGCGGAGGACGGCACCCAGGCTCTCGTCGGTACCCTGCCCTCTACCGAGCAGGCGTTCCGCGTCCATCAGGGCGATCATCTGACGCTGACCCGGGATACGGCCCCCGCCTCCGTGCGGCCCGGCGACCCCGTCCGGATCGGCTGCACTCTCCCCGAGGCCTTCGGCGACGCCGCACCCGGCCAGCGCGTGCTGATCAACGACGGCAAGATATCCACCGTGATCCGCGCCATCGATGCGGAGCACATGGAGCTTGAGGTCACCCGCTGCAAGCCGGCCGGAGCCGACCTCAAGGCCGGGAAGGGGCTCAACTTCCCGGACACGGAACTCGGGCTGTCCGCGCTCACGGCCGAGGACAGGGAGCACCTCCCGTTCATCGCGGAGCACGCCGATATGGTTCAGCTCTCCTTCGCCCGCTCGGCGGAGGACGTCTCGGACCTGCTCGATGCCCTGGAGGCCTTGGGGGCGACGGAGCTGGACGTCGTCCTGAAGATCGAGACCGTCAGCGGGTTCGAGAACCTGCCCCGTATGCTCATGCGGCTCCTCGGCAGGACCGGCTGCGGGGTGATGATCGCCCGGGGGGACCTGGCGGTGGAGGCGGGCTTCGAACGGACGGTGGAACTGCAGGAGGAGATCCTCTGGCTGTGCGAGGCCGCCCACGTTCCCGTGATCTGGGCGACACAGGTGCTGGAAACCCAGGCGCACTCCGGCCTGCCCTCCCGGCCGGAGGTCACCGACGCCGGGGTGGGACAGCGCGCGGAGTGCGTGATGCTCAACAAGGGACCGTTCATCCCCGGGGCGATATCCACGCTGGACTCCATCCTTTCGAGGATGGAGGGCCACCTGTCCAAGAAGTCCGACCTGCTGCGACGGCTCGAGTCATGGGATGCCCCGGTCAGCTTGCCGCGAACTGGCAAGCCTGCTGATCAAGTCTGACATACGGTGGACTTCGCTCGTCCATGCTCTCCCGTGCTCTTCAGGGATCTCCCACGACCTCCGAAGATCTCAGGAGCTCCCCGGCGAGGCTAAGGTCATATGGACGGTCGCTGATCCGGTGATCTCAAGATGAGGAGTTCTTCGTGGCTTTCAACCCCCTCAAACATGCGTTCGACGACGACGGCAGACCCACCCCTGCGCTGCAGAACTTCATGGACACCACGCTGAGAGTCCAGCGGCCCGTCGTACTGCGCTGGGTCAAGCGCATGCGCCGTCAACATCCCGAGGAGACCCCGCAGCAGATCGCCAAGCGGCTGACCAAGCACTACATGCGGGCGACGACGGGCGGTGGCGCCGCGACCGGCGGCATCGCCATGGTCCCGGGCATCGGCACCATGGCCTCGCTGGGCGTGTCCGCCGCCTCGGTGGGGGCCTACCTGGAGCTGACCGCGTTGTACGCGCAGTCCATCGCCGAGCTGCACGGCGTCTCCACGGACGACCCGGAAAAGACCCGGGCCATGGTCATGGCGCTCATGCTCGGCGAGGACGGCGAGGCGCTCATGACGCAGGTCCTCTCCAGCGGGTCCCGGGCCAGCAGCCTGAACAGCAAGTGGGGCCTGATGCTGAGCTCCGGGGGATCCCAGGGCTTCAAGGTCAGCCGGGCCCTGCCCAACCTGTTCATCAAGCGGTTCCTCAAGCGGCAGTCAGGCGCCTTCCTGGGCCGCGCCCTGCCGTTCGGGCTCGGTGCGGTCGTCGGTGGCGGCGCGAACTTCGCGCTCGCCCGCGTGGTCGTGAAGTCCACGCAGGAGGCCTTCGGCGAACTCGGGCCCGCCTTCCCTCCCGTCCTGGCGGAGGTCGACCGTGCTCCCAGGTTCAAGGACCGGGGATCCGGCCGGTCCAAGGGCGGAGCGGCCGAGGAGGCTCCCGCCGAACTGACCGCGGCCGACTCGGAGGAGTCCCGCTGACGTCCCGGTGACGGTGCGCCGTCTCAGGAGGGTGGTGCGATGGGCGCCGCCCTCCTGGTCTCTTCATGCTCCTTTTCATGCATCCGTGCAGGTCAGGCGGTAGTGGCGGGAGAATCTGCTGGATGAACGCGTCACACTCCGTCCGATAGGCCCCAGGGTTCACAGGGAGTTCCGAGTTGGGTATGTTCGCACCTGACGTTGCGTCCGCCCGCCCGGGCAACCGAACGTGAGGTGTTCCCGGGCGCCGCTGCCGCTCATCTCCCCCGTCGCTCCCCGTATTCCTCACCCCCCCCATCGAAGAGGACTGCCGATGACCATCTCTACCGTTCGCCGGGGCAGTGGCCTCGTGTCGGCCGGGCGGGTCGTTCATGCCATCGACCCCCTGACCCGGCTGGTCGCGTGCAGTGTGGCCGACCGCGTGCTCGAGGACCTGTCCTCGGCGGTCCAGGACGACCGCTGCGACTCGGAGATCGCGCTGCTCAACAGCCGAGCCGTTCACGACGACGTCAGCATCATGACCTCCCCGGCCCTGACGGCCATCCTGAGGCGAGCGCAGGAGGCCGCGCGGATGAGCGGGGGGCTCGTGGACCCCGTGGTCGGCATGGCCCTGACGGACGGACGACAGGGGCACGCGGGCCTCGGGCCGGTGGAGCCCTACCGCTTCGACGCGGATCAGCACCGCCTCGACCTGCGACGAGGAACGGTCCTCGACCTGTGGGACATCGGCTGCGCCTGGGCGGCGGAGGAGATCGTGGCGCAGGTGGTCCGCGAAGACCCCGCCGCCACGCTCGCGGTGGTGGTCGACCTCGCGGTCGTCTCCGTCGGCGCGGCCTGGGAGATCAGCGAGGCTCTTGAAGAGACGCTGCCGGTCCTGGACTCGCCGTTGCGATGCGGATTGAGGTCCTTCGCCATCCTGGACCACTCCGGTCCGCGCACGGGGACGCAGGACGAGGCCCTAGGCGACGCGACGGAGGTCCCGAGCCCCGCGCCCGGGACCTCGGCGGAGGCCGCCTGGGCACCCTGGTGGGAGCGCGCCGTGGTCGGTGCCGGGGATGCGGTTCAGGCACTGACCTTCGGGCTCATGGCGGAGCGCCTGGGAGACGGGATCTCCGAGCACATCGTCGACGCCGGGGGACAGGCGGAGTTCGTGGGGCCGCCCGGGGAGGCGGCACCGCGGCACCGGTTGCGGACGCCGGGCTGGGTGCCCAGGAGCGGATGAGGGGAGTCCTGGCGCCGGTGGACCGTGAACCGGTCCGGAGCAGCGCGGAAGACGGCGACGGCCGGCGGGGGAGACCCGCCGGCCGTCGCCGTCGGGCGGGCTAGCGCAGATGCTTCAGCAGCTCTTCGGCGATACCCGTGTACGTCGCGGGGGTGAGGCCGCTCAGGCGCTGCTCGGCCGCCGGCCCCAGGCCGAGGCCCTTCACGAACTCCTGCAGGCGCTGCCGGTCCACGCGATGCCCGCGGGTGAGCTCCTTGAGGCGTTCGTAGGGATCGTCCATGCCCTGCGTGCCTGCGATGGCCTCGGCGCGCATGACCGTCTGAACGGCCTCGCCCAGGACCTCCCAGTTGGCGTCCAGCTCCTCAGCCATGACGTCGTCGGCCACGTTGAGCCGTTTCATGCCCTTGGCGACATTGGAGATCGCCAGGAGGGAGTGCCCGAATGCCGTCCCGATATTGCGCTGGGACGACGAGTCGGTCAGGTCCCGCTGCCAGCGGGAGGTCACGAGGGTTGCTCCCAGGGTGTCCAGCAGGGAGCAGGAGATCTCCAGGTTCGCCTCGGCGTTCTCGAAGCGGATGGGATTGATCTTGTGCGGCATGGTGGAGGAGCCGGTGGCCCCCTCGACCGGCACCTGGCGGAAGAAGCCGATGGAGATGTAGGCCCAGATGTCCGTGCACAGGTTGTGCAGGATGCGGTTGAAGCGGGCGACGTCCGCGTAGAGCTCGGCCTGCCAGTCGTGGGACTCGATCTGGGTGGTCAGCGGGTTCCAGGTGAGGCCCAGCCCCTCGACGAAGCTGCGGGAGATCTCCTGCCAGTCGGTCTCGGGGGCGGCGGCCATGTGCGCCGCGTACGTGCCCGTCGCACCGTTGATCTTGCCCAGGAAGCCGGTCGATCGGACGCGGTCGAGCTGCCGGGTCAGGCGCTGGACGAACACCGCCAGCTCCTTGCCCAGCGTGGTCGGCGTGGCCGGCTGGCCGTGCGTTCGCGACAGCATCGGCACCGCCGCCGACTCCCGGGCCAGGGCTGCGATCCCGTCGACCAGCTCGCTCGCCGCAGGCGCCCACACCCGGGCGACGGCGTCGCGGATCCCCACCGCATAGGCGAGATTGTTGATGTCCTCCGAGGTGCAGGCGAAATGCACCAGGGGCTTGAGGCGATCCAGTCCCAGCGCGGGCAGGCGGCGGCCGATGAAGTACTCGACGGCCTTGACGTCGTGCACGGTGACGGCTTCGATCTCCGCCAGCTCTGCCACGGCCGCGGCGTCGAAGTCCAGCACGATCCCGCGCAGGCCATCGATCTGGCCCTGATCCAGCGGCTCGAGCCCCGGAAGCGCCCGCCGCTGGCACAGGTGGATGAACCACTCGACCTCGACGTGCACCCGGTTGCGATTCAGCGCCGCCTCCGAGAGGTGGTCCACCAGGGCTGCGACCACCGGACGATAGCGGCCGTCCAGGGCGCCGAGCGCGATCGCCGGTTCGGCCCCGGCCAGTGAGACGCGACCGGAGTCCGGTGAGCCCTGCTCGGGAAGCGCTGGCGTGCCGTGGTCGCCCGGCTGGGCGGCGGAGGGCGTGGCGGATGACGTGGCGGGGGCAGAACTGGAAGCGGAAGGGGTCTGAGCCATGACCGCCATTGTTCCACCTCCCCGCACCTCGGCGGGCATCCTCCCGGTCCCGGTGTCCAAGGATCCGATGACCGCTGCGGAGGCCCCCGCGCCGGTTAGAGTGAGCCTATGAGTCCGATCCGTGCCCGTAGTGCTCTGAGCGCCTTGCCCTCCTATGCCGCCGGCAAGCCGCCTGTCGAGGTCGCGGGGCTGACTCCGTACAAGCTCTCGTCCAACGAGAACCCCTGGGGGCCCGTTCCCGCGGCCCGCGAAGCACTGATCGAGGCGGCCGCCGGGGTGCACCGCTACCCGGATCCCGGCACCGTGCAGTTGCGCGCCGAGCTCGCCCGCGTGCTCGGGGTGCCGGCCGGCGACATCGTCACGGGCGCGGGCAGCCTGGGCGCCCTCTCCCAGATACTGGCCGCGTTCGCGGGCACCGGTGACGACGGTGTGGGCGATGAGGTCGTCTACCCCTGGCGCTCCTTCGAGGCCTACCCGATCGTGGTCACCACGGCCGGAGCCGTCAACGTGCAGGTGCCCAACCGGCCCGACGGCTCGCACGACCTGGAGGCGATGCTGGCCGCGGTCACGGAACGCACGCGGGTGATCCTGCTGTGCTCGCCCAACAACCCCACCGGGCCGTCGCTGTCCCAGGAGGCGGTTGAGGATTTCGTGGCGCGGGTCCCGCAGGACGTCGTGATCGTGCTCGATGAGGCCTACCGGGAGTTCCAGTCGGATCCCGATGTGGCGGACGGCGTGCGCACGTATCAGGCGCACCCCAATGTCGTCGCCCTCCGCACCTTCTCCAAGGCCCACGGCCTCGCCGGCCTGCGCGTGGGCTACAGCCTGTCCCAGCAGGCGATCACCGAGCAGCTGTGCAAGGTGACCGTGCCCTTCGCCGTGACCCAGCTGGCCCAGACGGCGGCCATCGCGACGTTGCGGCACCCCGAGCAGGTGGCCGAGCGCGTGGCGCGGATCAACTCCGAACGCGAGCGGGTCCAGGCGGGTCTGGCCCGTCTGGGGTGCTGGGTGCCGGACACGCAGGCGAACTTCGTCTGGCTGGACCTGGGGGCGGACGCGGAGCGGTTCGCGCAGGCCTGCGACGCCCAGGCGCTGTCGGTCCGGGCCTTCCCGGGAGAGGGCGTGCGGGTCACGATCGGTGAGCCGGAGGCCAACGACCGCTTCCTGGCGGTCTGCGCGAGCTTCTCACCATTGCCGCAGCGTCCCGTAAGCTCGCATCAAGAACTGGGCAGCGCGCCCGCCGGCTGATCCTCACGGATGCGGACCGCAGCAGGAACAGCCTCGAACAGTCGCTCAAGCCAGGGGGACCCACCTTTGACACCAACTGAGAACATCTCAGGCGAGCCGGGCACAGCCGACCCCCGGGACGCCCGGGCGACGGCAGGTGTCGGCGAGCACCCGGCCACCGTGGAGTGCGCTCTGCCGGTGGTCCGTCTGCTCGATCAAGACGGCAGAAGACTTCAGGACGACCGGTTCGGGCCGTGGGTCGAGGACCTGGACGACGACGCCGTCGCTCAGATCTACCGTTCCATGCTGCGTTCCCGCCGCCTGGACGAGATGGCCACTTCCCTGCAGCGGCAGGGGCAGATGGCGCTGTGGCCGCCGCTACGGGGCCAGGAGGCGGCACAGGTGGGCTCGGCGCGAGCGGTCGGTGAGCGGGACTTCGTGTTCCCCTCCTACCGCGAGCACGCCGTGATCCTGGAACGCGGCATCCCCGCCGGCCAGATGATGTCCCAGTTCCGCGGGCACAAGGCCTCCAGCTGGAAGCCCTCGGAGACCAGGACCCACGTCTACTCCCTCGTGCTCGGCTCGCAGGTCCCGCACGCCGTCGGATACGCGATGGGCATCGACCAGGACCGGCGGCTCGCGGAGGACGCCGGGGAACCCGCACCCGCGGAAGAGGCCGTGCTGGTCTACTTCGGGGACGGCTCCTCCACCCAGGGCGAGGTGCACGAGTCCATGGTCTTCGCGGCGTCCTACGACGCACCCGTCGTGTTCTTCGTGCAGAACAACCAATGGGCGATCTCCGTCCCGTTCTCCACGCAGTCCCGCGTCCCCCTGGCCGCGCGTGCCGCCGGATACGGCTTCGAAGGGGTCAGGGTCGACGGGAACGATCCGCTCGCCGTGCTGGCCGTGACCCGGTGGGCCATGGCCGAGGCCCGGCAGGGCCGGGGCCCGGTCATGATCGAGGCCGAGACCTTCCGGCTGGGGGCGCATACGACGGCCGACGATCCCACGAAGTACCGGAGCACTGCCGAGGAGCAGCGCTGGGCCGCCCGCGACCCCCTTCTGCGCACGCGGGCACTGCTCGAGGGCGAATACGGGGTCGGGCAGCAGTGGTTCGACGAGCTGGAGGAGGAGACGACGGCGTGGATCAAGTCCACGCGCACGGAGATCCTGGCCGGCCGGCCGGAGGACCTGGAGCAGCGCTTCGACGTCGCGTACGCCGCCGAACATCCGCTGGTGGACGAGGAACGCCAGTGGTACCTGGACTACCAGAGCTCGTTCCTCCCCGACCACGATGAGACCCCGGCCGGTTCCGCCGGCCACGACGCCGCACAGGAGGACCGGGCATGAGCGAGACCACCGAGTCCACGTTGCGCACCACCATGGCCAAGGCGCTGAATCTGGGGATGCGCCGCGCTCTGACCGACGACCCCAAGGTCCTGCTGATGGGAGAGGACATCGGCTCCCTGGGAGGCGTCTACCGGGTCACCGAAGGACTCAAAGGGGACTTCGGCGCTCACCGCGTCAGGGACACCCCTCTGGGCGAGGCCGGCATCGTCGGGACCGCGATCGGCATGGCCATGCGCGGTTACCGGCCCGTGTGCGAGATCCAGTTCGACGGTTTCACCTACCCGGCGTTCAACCAGATCACCACCCAGCTGGCCAAGATGCACGCCCGTTCCGACGGCGATGTCCAGGTGCCCGTGACCATCCGCATTCCCAGCGGCGGGGTGATCGGCTCCATCGAGCACCACTCCGAATCCCCCGAGGCGCTGTTCGCGCACACCGCAGGGGTCCGGATCGTGACCCCCTCCACCCCGCAGGACGCCTACTGGATGATCCAGCAGTCGATCAGCAGCCAGGACCCCGTGATCTTCTTCGAGCCCAAGCGCCGCTACTGGCTCAGGGGCCAGGTGGACCTGCTGCGGCCCACCAGCGAGAGCCCCTTCACGGCGCACGTCGTCCGGGAGGGGGAGGAGCTGACCCTCGTGGCCTGGGGGCCGCTGGTGCCCGTGGCCCTCGCCGTGGCCGAGGCGGCCTTCGAGGACGGCCACTCGGTGGAGGTGGTCGACCTGCGCTCGCTGTCCCCGATCGACTTCGACACCCTCGAGGCGTCCGTGAACCGCACCGGACGTATGGTGGTCGCCCACGAGGCCCCGGTCTTCGGCGGTCTCGGGGCTGAGATCGCCTCGCGGATCACCGACCGGTGCTTCTACAGCCTCGAGGCGCCCGTCCAGAGGGTGGGCGGCTACCACCTGCCGTATCCGCCCGCCGGCATGGAAGAGAACTACGTCCCCGACCTCGATCGCATCCTTGACGCGGTGGAACGAGCTTTCGCGTACTGAATCGCCGCGGGAGACGCCCCTGGGGGAGTCCGGCCCGCTGCCCGGAAGGAGCCTTGAATGTCTGAGGTTTTCGCCCTGCCCGATGTTGGCGAAGGGCTGACAGAAGCCGAGATCGTGAGCTGGAAGGTCGGCCCCGGCGAGAAAGTCGTGGTCGACCAGGTCCTGCTGGAGATCGAGACGGCAAAATCCCTCGTAGAGCTGCCCTCTCCATGGGACGGCACGGTCCTGGACCTGCTTGTGGACGAGGGCCGCACCGTCGAGGTGGGTACGCCGCTGATCGTGATCGGGGCCGACTCCGAGTCACCGGGCAACCTGCCCGACCCCGGCTACACGGGCGAGGCCGATGCCGCCTCCCGTGCCTCCACCCGGTCCGGGGACAACCAGGACGGCAAGGCGGGTTCGCACCAGAAGCAGGTCGAGGGAGAGGAGGCCGCCTCCCAGCAGGCCCTCGTCGGATCGGGGCCGAAGGCGGACCCGGTGGTCCGCCGACGGCGGCAGCCGACCCTGCCGCGGCGCAACCAGGGGGCGGAACCGGAGCGCAGGGCCTCCCAGGCTCATGAGGCCCCGCGCCAGGGGCCGGGCCCTGCGGGGCGGCCTTCCTTCGGGGAGGGCATCGCGGACCTGCTCTCCCGCGCCGGCCTGGGCCAGTCCGCAGCGGAGCGTCCGGCCTGGCTCGGCGGCCGCCGCCAGGAGGCAGGGGGCGGGGCAGCACCCGTGCCGTCCACCGCCGATCAGGAGACCCCGCGGCGCCCGGCCCTGGCCAAACCTCCCGTGCGCAAAGTCGCGAAGGAGATGGGCATCGACCTGGCGGATGTCACCGGCACCGGGGAATCCGGCCAGGTGACCAAACGCGATCTGCTGGCCTACGCGGCGCATCTGCGTGAGATCCCGGACGGCCCCGACTCCTTCTGGGTCTCCACCAACGCGCCGGGAGCGGGTGACCGTACCCAGCGGATCCCCGTCAAGGGCGTTCGTAAGCTGACCGCTCAGAACATGGTCAAGAGCGCCTTCACCGCACCGCACGTCTCGATCTTCGTGGACGTGGACGCCTCCCGCACGATGGAGTTCGTCAAGCGGTTGAAGGAGGCCGACTACTTCGACGGCGTCAAGATCACACCCCTGCTGATCCTGGCCAAGGCGATCATCTGGGCCACCGCCCGGAATCCCCAGGTGAACGCCACCTGGACGGACAGCGAGATCATCATCAAGCGGTACATGAACCTGGGTATCGCGGCGGCCACCCCCCGCGGGCTGATGGTCCCCAACATCAAGGACGCCCAGGACATGTCCCTGCGCGAGCTCGCGGTCGCCCTGGACAACCTGACCAAGACGGCGCGTGCGGGCAAGACCCAGCCCGGGGACATGCAGAACGGGACCATCTCGATCACGAACATCGGATCGCTGGGCATCGACATCGGCACCCCGATCATCAATCCCGGCGAGGTCGCGATCGTGGCCTTCGGCACGATCAAGCAGAAGCCCTGGGTGGTCGACGGGGAGATCATCCCCCGGTGGATCACCACCCTGGGCGGTTCCTTCGATCATCGCGTGGTCGACGGCGATCTCTCGGCACGCTTCATGGCCGATGTCGCCAAGATCCTCGAGGAGCCGGCCCTGCTCCTGGACTAGCTCCGTCCCGTCCACCGGATGACCGGTCCCCTGCCGGTCGCCGTCACCAGCCCTCCGCCGTCGGGTCTCCCGCGGCGGGGTGGCGGTGGCAGCCTTCCACATGTCCGGTGACGACGCCCGTCCGGGCCAGGAAGTGCCCTGCAATGCCGGGCCCCACATGGACCAGACCGAGCTCGCGGAACCGTTGCGCGAGCTGCCGGGGGGCTTCGCCGGGGTGAGCGGCCGCAGCGCCGGTGATCTCCTCCCAGTCCTCCGTGTCCCAGCCCTGCACGAGCCTGGCCGCGTGGATGACCGCCACCAGTTTGGCCCGGTTACGGATGAGGCGACGGTCCAGCATGAGCTCGTCGACGTCCTCGTCCGCGAGCAGCCCGGTTCTGGCCGGCAGGAAGCCGCACATGGCCTCGCTCAACGCACCGCGGCGCCCGGCTGCGGTTCCCGTTGCCAACCCGGCCTGGAAGATCTCCATCGCCAGCGCCTCGAACCAGGCGGGGGAGGTGAGGGGCCGACGGCCCCAGACGAGATCGTGCTCCTCCAGGACCACGGAGTTCACCAGAGCCCACGGGCAGCGGTACACGCCATCGGCGCACAGCACCGCGTGGTCCAGGATGCGATGAAGCCTCCCGCCGGGATCCTCTCCGGCGCCCCGGAGATCGGGAGAACCGGCCGGTGCAGCCGAGGGGGCGACCGGGAGCGCGGCGGGCTGAATGCTGGTCGTGACGTCGAAGCGCGTGGAGTCCATGCACGGACCCTACGGACCGCCGTGGCCCGACGCCGGACGAGCCGGGGCATCTGGGGACACCGGCTCGCCCGGGGCCCGGAAGGGCGGGGTGTGGAGCCCTCAGAGCACGGAGATCTCCCCGGTCTCCTGCTCTATCTCGATGGCCACCGCATCGGAGTCCTCGTCGCCCGGATCATGGACGATGAACACCGCGGTGGCGTCGTCGGGGGAGAAGGCGCGGATCGTCACAGCCCCTGTCTGGGCGGCGTCGAGCACCGCGACGGCCTGATCCGTCACGACCTCCATGATGCGGTGGGGAAGCGGAGTCCCCCGCTCGTCCAGGATGTCCACCGTGACGCCGCGCTCGCGGGCGTTCCGGGCGACTTCCAGGAGCCGTGGATTGGCGATGGCCCGACCGCGGATGGAATCCCGGAGCTGGGCCTCGGTCAGGCGGAACTGGGCGATGTCGTAGTCGGTGACCGGTGAGTTGTCGTGGGCGATCCGCTCCAGCAGCCCGCCGGCCATGCGACGTACCTCCTGGATCCGCCGGATCGAGGCATTGACAAGATCCTGGTTCTCCTCGTCCGTGGTGCGGGCCGAGAGCCCCATCCGCCAGGCCTCCCGGCGGCGGGTGAACAGCCGACGCATCTCCGTGACCAGGATCTGGGCGGCCAGGATCAGCCCGATCAGGGAGCACATCGACAGCACGCCCGAGAGCGCGCCGACATCTGAACGCGCGCCGTAGCTGGCCGCGAAGAGCAACGCCACGCACAGCGTGCCCCAGGCCCAGCCCGTGCGCCTGCGGACCACCAGGCAGACCATGTAGGCGTGGATGCCCAGCGTGTACCAGGGCGACGGCAGGCCTTCCATCGCGGGTGGCGTCGCCTCTCCCAGCGAGGGCGGCATCGCCTCGAACGACAGGCTCACGCACAGCACCATGAGGAACGATGAGGTCACCGTCTGCAGGTCGCCCATCCTCAGCGAGCTGGTCGGCCAGACGACGAGGAGGACGCTCAGGGTGAAGAACACCACGGCCGCCAGCTGAGCACTCGTATTGTACGAGCCGTTGACCGCCATCAGGCCCACGGCGATGGACGGCACGAAAACCAGGAGCCTGGCCGCATACATCCATGGGTGCTCGAAGGCGGCATCGAATCCACCGACGTCTCGACGTCGGTGCCATTCGTTGAGGATGCGGCGGCGGATTCCGATATCCGCCTTCGTCTCAGTGAGGGTGTTCGGCATCGCGTGGCCAGGTGATGACGACATGTGTTCCGCGGTGCAGGGGGGAGTGGATCTGCACCTCTCCGCCGACGTTCTGCACGTTGCCGGTGATGGAGACCCTGACGCCGAGGCGGCGTTCGTCGACCGCGCGGATCTGGAATCCGCGGCCGTTGTCCTCGATGTCGAAGCGCAGGAAGAATCCCTGGGGATTCAGGCGGGTGGGCGGGCAGGAGCCTCCGCTCATGGTGACGTAGGTGATCTCCGCCCCCGAGTGCCGGGCGCTGTTGGCCACGGCCTCGGTGACAGCCTGTACCAGGGCCTGTGCGACCTCGGTCCAGAGAAAGACCCGGGGCTGACCCACCGGGCGGATGTTCGGGGTGACGGAGGTGAACCGCACGCGAGCGCGCCATGGGGTCAGCGCCTCGAGCAGCTCGTCCTCCAGGACGTGCACCAGGGTGGTGGCCGTGCCGGAGGCGCGCTTCTCCTCGAAGGCCAGGACGTTCAGGGCGCGCTGGGCCAGTTTCTTGGTGCGCTTGGAGACCACGTCGGAACCCCGGGAGGCGTCCAGCAGGGCGGCCATGACGTTGTCGTGGATCAGGCGGTCCAGGCGTTCCTGGGCCTCGGCCTGGCTGTGCGAGCGCTTGAGCGCCGTGGCGTGGGCCAGGGCGTCGTTGTAGGCCTCGTCCGCGTTCTCCGCCACTTTGCGGATGACCGAGACGATCATGACGGCCACCAGTGTCACCGCGACCTGGGCGGCGAAGGAGAGCAGCGCAGCCGTGCCGTCCAGCGGGCCGGCCTGCACCCAGCTGAGGATCACATAGAGCAGCGCGGACCCGGATGCGTACACCAGCCCCATGACCGTTCCCCAGACGTAGACCACGGCCATGGCTGCCACCGTGAGGAGGGAGGGTATCCACGGATGCTGGATGGTCAGTTCCCGGGCGCTCATGAACGGCACGGAGGCCACGGCGAGGAGGCCCAGGACGGCGGTCACGATCAGCGGCCAGACCACCACCTTCCGCTGGAGGCCGAAGACGAACATGACCACCGTGTTGGCCAGGTGGAGCAGGAGGAATACGAGGCTCCAGGACAAGGGGCCGTCGTCCAACTGCCCCAGTCTCGGCAGGCTCTCGAGGATCAGGGCGAAGGCCAGCACCGCGAGGCAGATCTGGCCGAGCCAGAACAGCCGGTACGCATACGGCCCCAGGGCTACGGGCGAGGTCGCGGATGGAAGGCCGGAGCGGCGCAGCCTCGAGGGCACGCGCTTGTAGTTGAGCTGGGATCGGATCTCGGTGTGACTCACGAGAGGGTGCCGGCCTTGTGCTTCGTTCCCCGGGGAGTCCCGCTGCCGCGGGATGCCCTCAAGGGCGCAGTTCGACCGTGTTGACGTCGGCCTCGGGATCCACCAGGCCGTCCTCGATCGCACGGATGCGCAGATCGATCTTGGTCGGCGCCGGACGGCCGATGCGGGCGTACTTCTCCCGGATCCGGTCGATGTTGGTCTTGACGGCCGACTGCTTGATGCCCATGCGGCGGGCCACCTGGACCTGGGCGAACCCTGAGGCGTAGAGACGCAGGGTCTCCTGCTCTCGCGGGGAGAGATTGGCACGTGCGAATTCGACGTCGCCGTCGATGGCCGCGGCGAGTTCCTTGGTGATCACCGGCTTGCCCTCGGCGATGTTGCGGGCCTCCTCGATCGCATGCTCGAGGGGCTCCGACTTGCGGACCAGTCCCAGGGCCCCGGCTCGCAGGGCCTCCCGGATCAGCGTCGCGTTCTCGCCCACCGAGAAGATCAGTACCTTCATGCCCGCCTGACGCAGCTTCTCCACGTTCTCCGAGGGGCGCGAACGATCGGTCAGGGAGAGGTCCAGCAGGACCACCTCGCAGTCGATGCGCTTGGCCCCGTACGCCGTCAAGGAGGCGCTCTCCGGATCGCGGCCCAGCTGGTCCAGCAGTGCCGGAACGGTAGCGGCGGCCCCCACGAGCTTCACGTCGGCCTGCGAAGTCATGGAAACAAGGCGGATGCCTTCGCGGACGACTTCGTGGTCATCAACGACTGCAACGAGCGTGGAGGGCATATTTACACCTCGGGTCGGTTCGGGGGCGTTCAGGGTCGCGATGTCGTGGGTGCTCCATGATGCCGGAACCCGGCTCACAGGAACTCCCGGGGGCCAGTTTCACCTCCCCAGCGGGTGGAGCCGGTCTGGTGGATACTCCTCACTATACGACGGAGATCCACCCGATGACCGCCGGCGCATTAAGATACATGAAATTACGACGATACCCGGTCTGACGTGGTGCGGTCATCACCACCGCCTGCGGAGCGCACCACCGGTAGGCTCGTCACCATGCCTGAGCACAATCCCGCCACCGGCCCCACGGCTCCCGGGTCTTCCCTCGAGTTCCTGTCCGGCCGCCCCTGGACCGCCAGTTACGTCGACGGCGTCGCACACGACCTGGACCTTCCGGACACCTCGCTGAGTCATATGTTCGAGAGGTCCGTGGGGCTCTTCGGCTCGAAGGCCGCCGTGAGCTTCTTCGGCGTGGACGTCACCTACGAGCAGCTGGGCAAGGACGTGGAGCGGGCGGCCGAAGGGCTGAGGCAGCTCGGGGTCGAGGCGGGCGACCGGGTGGCCCTGGTGCTGCCCAACTGCCCCCAGCACATCGTCGCCTTCTACGCGGCCATGCGGCTCGGGGCGATCGTCGTCGAGCACAACCCGCTCTACACCGCGCCCGAGCTGCGGCACCAGTTCGAGGACCACGGCGCTCGCGTGGCGATCGTCTGGGACAAGACCGCAGCCGCTGTCCAGTCGCTGCCCCAGGACGTCGGCCTGGAGCACATCGTCTCGGTGGACATCACCTCGGCCATGCCGCGGCTGATGCGCACGGCCCTGCGCCTGCCGCTGAAGAAGCTGAGGGAGCAGCGGGCCGCCCTGACCGCGCCCGCGCCGGGAACGACTCCGTGGAAGGAGCTGCTGGCCCACGAGCCCGTCGCCCACGATCACCCCTATCCCACGGCCCACGATCTCGCCGTGCTGCAGTACACCTCCGGTACTACGGGGCTGCCGAAGGGCGCGATGCTCACTCATCGCAACCTGGAGTCCAACGCCGCGATGGGCTCGGCCTGGCTGCACGCCAGCTCCGACGAGGTCTTCTACGGGGCCCTGCCGCTCTTCCACGCGTTCGGGCTCACGCTGGGGATGACCCTGGCGATGTCCCTGGGGGCCACCCTCGTGCTCTTCCCCACCCCGCGCCCGGATCTGATCGTCGGAGCGATGAAGAAGCGTCAGGCCACGGTGCTCCCGGCCGTGCCGCCCGTCTACCAGAAGGTCATGGAGCTGGCTGACCGGAAGGGCGTCTCCCTCGCCGGACTCAAGATGGGCGTCTCCGGCGCCATGGCCCTTCCCGTCCACCTCGTGGACGAATGGGAGCAGCGCACGCACGGGATGCTCGTGGAGGGGTACGGGCTGACCGAATGCTCGCCGCTGGTCTCCTGCAATCCCCTCAACTCGTTGCGCAAGGCGGGCAGCATCGGCATCCCCTTCCCCTCGACCGACATTCGGACGGTCGACCCCGAGACCATGGAGGACGTGGCCAGGGGTGAGGAGGGCGAGCTCTGGGTGTCCGGCCCCCAGGTCTTCCAGGGCTACTGGAAGCGCCCGGACGCCACCGCCGAGACCCTCGTGGACGGCTGGCTGCGCACGGGGGACATGGTCACGGTCGACGACGACGGCTTCATCCGCGTGGTGGACCGGCTCAAGGAGATCATCATCACCGGCGGTTTCAACGTGGCTCCCAGCGAGGTCGAGGCTGCTCTCCGGACGAGCGACGCGGTGGAGGACGCCGCCGTCGTGGGGCTCAAGAACGAGGACGGGACGGAGATCGTCGTGGCCGCGGTCATCCCGGCCGCGGGCCAGGCCTTCGACGAGCACGCCCTGCGGGAGCACTGCTATGCCAAGGTCACCCGGTACAAGGTGCCTCGGCGCATCGTGGAGGTCGACGACCTGCCGCGCACCATGCTCGGCAAGATCCAGCGCCGCCTGGTCCGTGAAGAGCTCGAGGGCAAGAACATAGACCTCAGCCATAAGGGCTGACCTCCCGGGGCCATGGAACTGCGGCAGCTGAACTACTTCCTCGCCGTGGCGGAGGAACGCCATTTCGGCCGCGCGGCCAGGAAGCTGAAGATCACCCAGCCGCAGCTCTCCCAGCACATCCGGCAGCTGGAGCAGCAGATGGGCGTAAAACTGTTCGAGCGGACCACTCGCCGGGTGGACCTGACGGCCGCGGGGCACCTGCTGCTGGATCGCGGCCGCGCCATCGTCGATGAGGTGGACGAGGTGCGGGCGGAGGTCTATCAGGCGGGCTCCGGGGTCACGGGGACGCTGCGGATCGGCATGGTGGGTTCGGCGGCGTACACGGTGATGCCCGGGATCGTGCGGGCCTCCGGGGAGGCGTATCCGGACCTGAAGCTCGAACTGCACGGGGAGATGCTGTCTCCCGAGCTGGAGAAGGCGTTGGTGGACGGGGATCTGGACGCGGCCGTCGTCCGGTCACCGCCCGCCGGTCCCGAGGTCGGCTTCCGGATCATCGGGAGGGAGCCGCTGATGGTCGCCGTCCCGGCCCGGGGGCCGTTGGGCCGGGACGGGACCCTGACCGCCGGCGACCTGCGGGACGAACGATTCGTGAGCTATCCGCCGGGGACGGCGATCCACCGGCTCACCCAGCAGATCTGCCGCGGTGCGGGTTTCGAGTGCCGCGTGGCCCAGGTCGTCCGGGAGCTTTCCGCGGCGCTCTGCCTCGTGGCGGCGGGAACGGGAGTGGCCGTGGTCCCGGTGGGCGCACGGGTTGTGCGGATGGCCGGGGTGAGATTCTGCGAGCTCGCCGGAGCTCCCGAGACGGAACTCGCCCTCGTCTGGCGCCGGGGCGATTACTCGCACCTGGTCGCGAACTTCGTCGAGCTGGTCACGGCCCTGGAGGCGACCGAGGTATCGGCCCCGGAGGCGCCGTAGCCTGCGTGCCGGCGCCTGGAAGACGCGCCCCGATCCCGGCTCCGGCGGGGTCAGCCCGTCCGGCAGCGGGGATGTAAGGTACTTCACACTTTATGAAGATGTATCGAATTGTGGACTTTCAGGGGAAAACCCCAGGTGACTCTCGGGAGGCACTGACCCCCTGCCACCTGGGGTTTTGCTATATTCTGCCTAGTGAGAGATGCGCCACAGGGGGTCGAAAAGTCAAGACTCATGATAAATCGACCACTTGTGTGGGGACGCCCAGTCCCCTATATTGAAATCACTACGCGTATCGGCCCGGTGGTGATCCCCCAATGTGCCACCGGATAGTTCCCGCGTGTAGTTGACGTCCTGTTCCCCCGATACGGACGTTTGACGGGCCCTGTCATTTCCCCAAGTGACAGGGTCCGTCCCTATTCCCCGTAGTTTCGCGAGTCGGCCCTGGCGAGGTCGCCCGCCGATGCCGGTGGATACCCCCGCGCCGCGTGACGGGCCGTCGAGGGGCGCGCGGCACCGGCAGAGGCCAAAAGGCCTCGAACAGGAGTCGCTAGTCCAGGCCCAGCTCGCGCAGTCGTTTGGTCATCTTCTCGTGGATCCTGTCGATCGCCGCGGCCTCCTGGTCCGTGAGCTCATCCATCAGGACGGCGCGGACCATGGCCAGGTGGGCGGGGGCCGCCGCTTCGATGGCCTGCCGGCCCTCCTCCGTGACGCGTACGTCCAGGCCGCGTGCATCCCCCGGGCACGGATGGCGCGAGATGAGTCCGCGCCTGTCCATGCGGGTCAGCAGATGGGACAGGCGGCTCCGTTCCCAGCCCAGGAAATTGAGGAGATCACGGGAGCGCATCATCCCGGCCTCGGACTCGGAGAGAGGAACCAGGACCTCGTACTCCGCCGCCGACAGGTTGCTGTCACGCGTGAGCTGCCTGTCGATGCCGCGGATCAGCGCTCGCGAGCCGAAGAGGAAATGGCGCCAGGTCTGCTGCTCCGCATCGGAGAGCCAGCGGGGCTCGCCCTCAGCCGGACGTCGGCCCTCGGACTCGGGTTCGCTCATGGGCATGTCGCTTTCAGTAGCCGATTCACCCCGTGGGATGAGCCGTCAGGCGTCTGAGGGGGCAATCGCAGTGGGCCCGGGGTCGAATCAGAATGATATATCACACGTCCTCGGGATCGCCGTGACCGCCCTTGCGCCGAGAGCGCGGCGGATGCGGTCTGCCCGTGAGCCAGGAGGAGTCGTAAGGTCCCGCGGGGCCGCGGGGGCGGCTCTCGTAGCGCCGGGGGTACTCCTCGGACCAGTCGACCCGGCGCAGGGGTGCATCGTCGTCATCGGGGACCGACAGGCGGGAAGCTGCCACCAGGCCGAATCCGAGAGCCGCAGCGGTCAGGAGTGTGGCCGCCGTGACCAGCCACAGGATCGTCCACGGGTTTCCGGGGCCGGGCTCCCCGGCCGTGACGAACACCGCGCTCAGTGCGGCCAGCCCGAGTGCAAGGAGACTCGCCGGCAGCAGCCACCACGATCTTCCGGGGCGATGGCGGCTCGTCTCCGGCAGGCGCAGGCTCCTGGGGATGCCCAGGTGCACGGCGAGAAAACCCGCCGCTCCCGCCAGTGCGGGTGCGAGGCCGGTCAGGCCGATGAGCGGGTGACCCAGGGCGGCCAGGCCGAAGCCCACCAGCACCCCCAGCATGATCAAGGCGAAGGACAGTCCCCGTGCGGCGCGACGCCGTGCGGCGACTGCCTCCGGCGGATCCGGGCGGCTGTCGGCGGAGTCAGGATTACCGGGGGGAGGGGGCGGCGTGGATCCGGGCGGGCGCAGGCGTCCCCACTCGGGGAGCGGGGTGTCCTCCGGTCCGTGCGGCACTGCGCTGTCGGAAGTCATGACGCACCTCCTGCGGTTGCGCTTTCCGTCGTCGCATCTGCATGCCAAGCCTACTGCGCAAGCGTTCGTCCCGACAGCGGATTCGCGACAAGGGCCGGCCGGCCGCGATGGTGGCGAAGCTTCCGGAGCCCCCGCCCCGCCCGAGTGCGAGGGCTCGTCGGGAGCACCGGCTCCGACGCTGTCACCAGGGCAAATGTGTCCGGAATGTGATGCGCGAAAGCCGCCGGAAAGGCTTTGATTGACATATCGTCAAAAGAAATCTGTGCGCTCGCCAGAGGTCATCCGTGATCACCGAGCGGCGCATGGTCCTGAGGACAGCCTGAGGAATGCGATCACCATGACGGCGGAGGGTGCCGTGGACGCGGGAGAGGACACTGGTCGAAGAGTGAAGAGCGATGCCGAGCACAGCACCGAAGGCGCCTACGTGCGAACGGGGGAGGCCTTTGACCGGGACACCACCTACATCGAGGACCGGATCGTGGCCGAGCCCGCCGCGGCCGAGCTCTCGCCGGGCGCGGCGGCCTGGCCCGTCGAGGCCGGAAGGTATCGCCTCATAGCGGCCCGGGCCTGCCCGTGGGCCAACCGGACGCTGATCGTGCGCCGTCTGCTCGGCCTGGAGGACGCGATCTCCCTCGGGCTCCCCGGGCCGCTCCACGACGTCCGCTCGTGGAACTTCCATCTCGACGAGAACGGTCGTGACCCCGTTCTCGGCATCGAACGGCTGCAGCAGGCCTATTTCGCCCGTTTCCCCGGCTACCCGCGAGGCATCACCGTGCCGGCCATCGTGGAGGTCGGCAGCGGCCGGGTGGTCACCAACGACTTCCCGCAGATCACCGAGGACTTCGCCAAGGAGTGGGCCCGGTTCCACCGCGAGGGCGCACCGGATCTCTGGCCCGCCGAGCTGGAGGACGAGATGCGCCAGGTCATGCGGCGGATCTACACGGAGGTCAACAACGGCGTGTACAGGTGCGGTTTCGCCGGCTCCCAGGCCGCTTACGACCTCGCCTACGAGCGCCTCTGGGCGACCATGGACTGGCTCGAAGAGAGACTCGCCGACCGGCGCTACCTGATGGGCGATCACATCACGGAGGCCGATGTCCGGCTGTTCACCACCCTCGTCCGTTTCGACCCGGTCTATCAGGGGCACTTCAAGTGCTCACGGAACAAGCTGACGGAGCTTCCCAGCCTGTGGGGCTACGCGCGGGACCTGTTCACCACGCCCGGTTTCGGGGACACCGTGGACTTCCAGCAGATCAAGCAGCACTACTACGTCGTCCACACGGACATCAATCCCACCCGGATCGTGCCTGCCGGCCCGGACCTGGACAACTGGCTGGAGCCGCACGGGCGGGAGGCGCTGGGAGGCTCCCCCTTCGGCGAGGCGACGGCGCCCGGTCCGGTGCGCGACGGCGAGCGGGTCGATCCGGCGCATACCCCGCTGCGGGCATAGCCCGTAGGATGAGGAAGCCTCCTAGGCTTCCTACTGCCACGCCGTCGAAGGATCTCTGTGAGCCCGTACCGCAATCAGCGCGCCGCCGCGCTGCCCGCCCGACTGTCCCGTTCCGTCCTGCTCGTGGGGGCTGCGGACCCATCGGTGTTCCCCGCGGCGCTGGCCTCCGAGGCCGATTCGGTGATCTTCGACATCGAGGACGGTCTTCCGGAGGATCAGAAGCAGCAGGGCCGTGAGGCGGTGGTCGAGGCGCTCAATGCCGGAGCCGGAGCCTGGGTGCGTATCAACGACATCTCCTCGGAGCACTGGCACCACGACCTCGAGGCCCTGGCCGGTGTCAAGAATCTCCGCGGTCTGATGCTGGCCAAGACCGAGCATCCCGACCACATCACCCGCACGGCCATGATGATGCCCGCCGGCACCCCCGTGATCGCCCTGATCGAATCGGCCGTGGGCGTGGTCCGCGCCAACGACATCGCCCGCGCTCCCGGTGTGTTCCGCCTGGCCTTCGGGGTGGGTGACTTCCGCCGCGACACGGGCGCCTCCGACGACCCCATGGCTCTCGCCTTCGCGCGGTCCGCCCTGGTGATCGCCTCCCGCGTCGGCCTGCTGCCGGGGCCGATCGACGGGCCGTCCGTGGGGGCGCAGGGAGAAGATCTCCAGGAGGCCTGCCGGGTGACGCAGTCGATGGGGATGACCGGCAAGCTGACCCTGGACCCCGACCAGGCCGATGGCATCAACGTGGGCCTGGCGCCCTCCGAGCAGGAGATCACCTGGGCCCGTGAGCTCATCGAGCAGTTCGAGACGGGGGAGAGCGGAGCCATGGACGGCAGCTACCTGCCGCGCCTGGCACGCGCTCGCAAGGTCTCGGACCTGGCCAAGACCTACGGTCTCTGGAACCGCTGAACGGCGTCACCAGCCCCAGCGGACCAGGAGCTGTTCCAGCGCCGGATCCAGCAACGACGTCACGAGCACCGACGACGGCACCGGGTGGGCGTCCGGGTCCGCGCTGACCCCCACGGTGACCATGCCCGCAGCGATGGCGGCGGCCGCCCCGGCGGGCGAGTCCTCGATCGCCAGGCACCGAGCCGGCTCCACCCCCAGCCTGCGGGCGGCCTCGAGGTAGATATCCGGCTCCGGCTTGCCCGGGGGCGTGTCGTCGGAGGAGACCCAGGTCCGCACGTGCTCTCCGATGCCCGTGGCGTTCATCTTGGTGTCCAGGATCTGCCGGGTGGAGTTGGAGGCGACGGCGGCGGGCACCCGGGCGGCGACGCGGCGGAGCAGCTCCATCGCCCCGTCGATCATCGGCAGGTGCCCTTCCAGGAACTCGGCCTCGGTCGCCAGGATCTCGGTGAAGGCCGCATCGGCGTCCGTGCCGCTGAGGGTCGCGACTTCCCGGGCGACGCTGCGGGCGGACCAGCCCATCATGCGCCGCTGCTCGTCCTGGTCGAAGGGCAGCCCGTGCCGGGTGAACATCGCTTCCTGGACCTCGGTCCAGACGGACTCGGTGTCCAGCAGGACGCCGTCGCAGTCGAAGACGACCGCCGACGGGCGGTATCCGGGATCCAGGGGGCGGGCTTGCGTGCTGAGGGTGCTCTGGTGATCGGCCATGTATCCCAGGATGCCTGAAGATCCGCGGTCCCCGCTTGTGCGTCGCACGCCCCCGGCGTTGCTAGCATGGTGCTTATGCAGTCTTCGGCCTCAGAATCAGCGTCCAGTTCCGCGGTGCAGCAGACGGGACGGGGTGAAGGTCACGACGGCGGTCCGTCCGCGCTGGAGCGGCTGGCCGCCGCCCACGGCGTGCGGACCACCTACGACAATTTCGACGGCGAAGAGGTCAAGGTCCCCGAGCCCACGCTCACGGCGGTGCTCACGGCCCTGGGAGCCGACGTCACGGACCCGGACGCGGTCGACGAGTCGCTGCGCGCGAAGGACGAGCAGCCCTGGCGCCGCTTCCTGCCTCCCGTGGTGGTCACCACGGAGAACGTCGCCACGCAGGTCCCGGTGCACGTGGCACCGGGTACCGAGGTGACGCTCGAGCTGGTGGTCGAGGGCCGTCCCCGTCGGCTGGTCCGGGCGCAGGGGCGGCCGGAGACCCGGAGGATCGACGGCGCCGAGGTGGAGCGGCAGCTGTTCGAGCTGCCGAGCGATCTCGAACCCGAGTGGTACGCGCTTCGAGCCGCGGCCTCCGGTCCGGCTGCTGAGGGAGGTTCGCCGGGAGAGGCCTTCGAAGCCCGGATCGAGGTGGCGGTGACCCCCGCCCGGCTGAGCACGACCGACCGGCTCCTCGGCGCACGCCGGTGGGGCTGGGCGGCCCAGCTGTATTCGGTGGCCTCCGATCGCTCCTGGGGGGTGGGCGATATCAACGACCTCGCGGCCCTGACCGCGATCGGCGGCGAGCAGGGCGCCGACTACGTCCTGGTCAACCCGCTGCACGCCTCCGAGCCTGTGCCGCCCATCGAGCCGTCGCCGTACCTCCCGGTCACCCGGCGGTTCTTCAACCCGCTCTACCTGCGCATCGCCGATGTCCAGGAGTACGCCTACCTTCGCCCCAGCGACCTCGAGGTGGTCTCCACCCTCGCGGCCATCCAGCGCCGGAAGGTGCTGGACGCCGACGCGATCGACCGGAACGGCATCTACGCGGCCAAACTCAAGAGCCTGGAGCTGCTCTACACGGTCCGCCGCTCGCCTCAGCGCCAGCAGCAGCTGCAGCGGTTCGTTCGCGAAGGCGGCCAGCACCTGCAGGACTTCGGCCTGTGGTGCGCGCTGCGCGAGGAACTCGGCCCGGACCACGGCCTCTGGGACTCCGGCGCTTCGACCCCCGACTCGCCCTACGCGATCGAGGCGCGCGAGCGGCTCAAGGACCGCATCAACTTCTACGTCTGGATCCAGTGGCTGCTCGACGATCAGCTCGCCACGGCCCAGCAGGCCGCCCGGTGCGCGGGCATGGAGATCGGCGTGATGCACGACCTGGCCGTGGGCGTGACGAAGGACGGGGCCGACGCCTGGACGCTGCACGAGGTCATGGCGCACGGGGTCTCCGTCGGCGCCCCGGCCGACATGTACAACCAGCAGGGCCAGAACTGGTCCCAGCCGCCATGGCACCCGCAGCGCCTGGCGGAGGGCGGCTACAAGCCGTGGCGCGAGATGCTGCGCACCATCTTCCGGCACGCCGGGGGCATCCGGGTCGACCACGTGATCGGGCTCTTCCGGCTGTGGTGGATCCCGGAGGGCAATGCGGCCTCCGACGGCGCGTACGTCTACTACGACCACGAGGCCATGGTCGGCATCCTGGCGCTGGAGGCCCAGCGAGCCGGGGTCGTCGTCGTGGGGGAGGACCTGGGGACCGTGGAGCCCTCGGCTCGGGAGTTCTTGTTCGAGCGGGGCGTGCTGGGCACATCCGTGCTGTGGTTCGAGCGGGAGGGCGATGGCCCCAAGGATCCGCGCACCTACCGGCGCGAGGCGTTCGCCTCGGTGGGAACCCACGACCTTCCGCCCACCGCGGGCTTCCTGGAGGGGGTCCAGGTGGACCTCCGCGAGAGCCTGGGCGTGCTGGAGCGCCCGGTGGAGGTCGAACGGGAGGAGGCCCGGGAGCAGATCGACGCGTGGCTCGCGGCGGTGGCCCATGAAGGCCTGCTGCCCGACGGCAAGGAGATCTCCGAGCTCACGGAGCAGGAGAAGATCGAAGGCCTCTACAGCTACCTGGCGCTCGCGCCGTCGCTGCTGCACTGCGTCCAGCTGGTGGACGCCGTGGGGGAGAAGCGCGTGCAGAACCAGCCCGGTACCTCCGACGAATACCCCAACTGGCAGATCCCGCTGGCCGACGACGGAGGCGAGGTCGTCCTGCTCGAGCGGATCCAGCGCTCCGCCCGGGTCCGCTCGCTGGCAGAGGCCATGAACCGCGCTCTGGGTTCCAGGGAGCGTCTCTATCGCGATGTCGCGGCACCCGAGCAGCCGCGGACCCTGGATCCGGACTCGCCCGTCGAGTCCCTCGACACCGGTTCCCACCTGCCCGTCTCCTGAGAACCCCTCCGGAGGTTCCGGCGTCGCATCCGTCCCATTCAGCGGGCCCGGAGGGGCGCGCCGGAGGGCGCGGGAGGTGATCCCTGCCACCGGTGGTTGGCCGGGCGTGCCGAGTCGACTAGACTCGACTCCTGTCCCTGTCCAGGGCCGGGTGCACCGCGAGCGTTCTGGTGCATCGTGCCGGGAGAGGGACAGAAAGTTGCGGGCGAACCGCCACAAGCCTATGATTTTAGGCTGTCGTGTGGTGGAGTCCGCACCCGACACCAAGATCTTCACCGTCGTCGTGGCGAACCCGTAACGGTTGCCACCGTGCGGAGGTCTGCAGACAGACCCCGGGTTCATGAACGGTGGTTGCAACTGAGGGTGACGGGACGCTTCGGCCGCTGCACCGGTGAGTCATTCATCAGCAAGCACCGTTAGCGTGCCGTCATTCGTCGACATATGGAGGAGAGCACTATGGCAGCGCACTGCCAGGTGACCGGGGCCAAGCCGGGCTTCGGGCACAGCATTTCGCACTCGCACCGGCGTACCAAGCGCCGGTTCGATCCCAACATCCAGAAGAAGCGTTACTGGGTTCCGTCCCTGCGGCGCACCGTCACGCTGAACGTCAGCGCCAAGGGCATCAAGGTCATCGACGCCCGTGGCATCGACGCCGTGGTCGCCGACATGACAGCGCGAGGGGAGAAGTTCTGACATGGCCAAGGACAAGGACGTACGTCCCATCATCAAGCTGAAGTCCACCGCGGGCACCGGTTTCACCTACGTGACTCGCAAGAACCGCCGGAACAACCCCGACCGCGTCGTGCTCAAGAAGTACGACCCGGTGATCCGCAAGCACGTCGATTTCCGTGAGGAGCGCTGAGTAATGGCCAAGAAGTCCAAGATCGCCAAGAACGAGCAGCGCAAGGTCATCGTCGCCCGCTACGCCGCGAAGCGTGCCGAGCTGAAGAAGACTCTGGTCGACGAGAACGCCACCGCAGAGGATCGCGAAGCAGCCCGCCTGGGTCTGCAGAAGCTCCCGCGTGACGCCTCCCCGGCTCGCCTGCGCAACCGCGACCAGATCGACGGTCGCCCCCGCGGCACCTTCCAGAAGTTCGGAATCTCCCGAGTCCGCTTCCGCGAGATGGCACACCGGGGCGAATTGCCGGGAATCACCAAGTCCAGCTGGTAATTTCCACCTGTAGTGGGTTCTCGCAAGGGACCCTCGCACAGACCCGACGTCCAGGAGGACATCAACATGGCTAAGAACCGCAGCGAGATCGTGGCCGAGGTCGCCGAGAAGGCAGGCATCACTCAGGCGCAGGTCAACGGCGTGCTGGACGCCCTGTTCCAGACCTTGGAAGCTTCCGTGACCAACGGCGAGAAGGTCACCATCCCCGGCTGGCTCTCCGTCGAGCGCACCGAGCGCAAGGCCCGTACCGGCCGTAACCCGCAGACCGGCGAGACCATCAACATCCCCGCCGGTCACAGCGTGAAGATTTCCGCGGGTTCCAAGCTGAAGGCTGCTGCCTCCGGCAAGTGATCCCCTGATCATCGGTGCAAGCCGGTGATTCAAGACGAGCGGTGGAATCCACACGGATTCCACCGCTCGTCTCTTGCGTCCAGAACTTCCGCCCAGATGTGAGTTGAGCCGCCCATCAGCGCTGATGGGCGGCTCAACTCACATCTGGGCGGAAGGGTGAACAGAGTGGGCGAGGTGGTTTGACGACGACGGCATAATGGAACCCGGCCGTTGACGCCGGCATCGCCGCTCACGAGTTCTGGACCAGGGGAAGGAGCAGGGCGTGACCCCACGTGCTTTGCGACTGACCCGTGGCTGGGCGGCGTCGTTCGTGGCGACTGGTGCTGCGGTGCTCGCGCACGTGGCCGCCGGAGGCGCCTGGCCGCCGCCCATGATCTTCGCCCTGTGCGTGGCCCTGTCCGCGCCGGTGTGCATGCTCCTGGCCGGGCTCAGGATCCCCCTGGCCGGCCTGACCCTCGCGGTGGTCGTCTCCCAAGGTCTCTTCCACGCCCTCCTGTCCCTGACCGGGGCCTATGTCACGGCGGCCGACCGCACCGGGCATGCCGGCCATCTCGGCGGCGGTCCGGCCGGAGGCGGCGCGGACCTGGTGCTCGTCCCGGCAGGCGGGGCGGCTGCGGCGCACGCGGGGCACTCCCATGTCGCGAGTGCTGCGGACGCGGCCGTGGGTGCTGTCTCGGGGGGCCACGCACTGGCGATGGGCGCATCGGGCATGCTGATCATGCATGTCATGGCGGCTGTGCTCGCGATCTTCGTGCTGCGTTACGGGGAGGCCGGCCTGTTCAAGGCCATGGCCGCGCTGCTGGTCCGTGCCGTCAGGCTGGCCGTGGCAGTCGCCATGCCGTGGGTCTCCGTGCGTCCCTGGCATCCCGGGTTCCTCGCGCCCCTGCCCGCCCGGGTGGTCGGCTGGGCCCGCAGCTCGATGCGCTACCGGGGGCCGCCTCGGGCGTTGCGCCTCACCTGACGGCTGGCCCGCCCGGCGTCGCTCCCGGCAGATGACCGGAGTGACGGATCCCGAACACGAGGGTGGCCCGGACCCGTCATGGTGGAGGCCTGCGCCTGACCGACCGATGACGATGCACGATCGAGCCCCGGAGGCCGGGACCGTGCACTGCCCGAAAGCAGAGACATGTCCAATTTCCAGATCCCTGAACCCCGTACCGGAACCGCACTGCAGGATCGGCCGAAGACCGGCCGGTCCATACGATCCCAGCTGGCCCGGCTCGCCGCAGCGACGGCCGCAGCCGCTCTCCTGGCACTTCCCGCCCCTGCCTGGGCGCACGACACCTTGATCTCCTCCGATCCCGCCGACGGCGCCCAGATGGACGAGGCGCCCGAGGAGATCGAGCTGACCTTCTCCGGCGACCTCCAGGACGTCGGCACGGCGGTGCAGGTCACCGACTCCTCGGGTGCCGACGTCACCGACGGCGATCCGGTCCTGAACGGCCCGACCGTCGCCCAAGCCGTCACGCCCCCCGGCGAATCCACTGGAGGGACCGATGGAGGGATCGAGGAGACCTATACGGTCGTGTGGCGGGTGGTCTCCTCCGACGGCCATCCCATCGAGGGGACCTTCACCTACGATGTCGGCCAGGACGCCGGCGCCACCGACGACGCCAGCGCTGTGCCGGCAGCGCCGTCGTCGGCCACCCCGGCGCAGGACCAGGACTCCGCGACCGGTGAAGCCGACCCGACGGCGACCGAGACCGGCGATTCGGATGACGGGGCACCCGTGTGGCTGTACGTCGCGGGGGGTGCAGTCCTGGTCCTGGTGATCCTGGGTGCGGTGGTCGCGGTACGCCGCATCGGCGGGGACCGTCACGACCGATAAGCCCGAGCAGAGGCCGGTGCCCGGCACGAGGACACCGGTAGGCCGTCGTGGAACGCATCATGAACGGCATGGACGACGGCAGAGGAACGGCCCGGACGACCGGTCCGGGAAGTGAGGACGACGCGGTATGAAGACCGGAGCACCCGAGAAGAACCAGGACGGCGGTACGGCCGCGGCCCCGGACCAGGGCACCGCACGGCCCGTGACGGCGGGGATGGCCGCGGGGATCTCCCCGTGGTGGTTGTCCGTGCCCGCTCTGGTCGCCTTGCTCGCGCTGGCCGTCGCGCTGGGCTTCTCGGGTGCCTCCGCTCCGCAGCAGGTGGCCGACCCCGGCCCTCTGGTGCGGTGGGGCCTGCCGGTCAGCGAGACCATCCGCAACGTCGCCTTGATCGCGACGATCGGCTCCCTCCTGGTGGCCGTGGGGGTGGTCCCGAGCGCCGCCGGCACCCGGAACGGCCGCAGCCGGGTCTCCAAGGAGGCGGACGCCCGGGAGCACCCCCTGTTCGCGCGGGTCCTGCAGCTGGCCGGCGCAGCCGCCGTGGTCTGGACCGTTGCCGCGGCGGTGGTGGTGGTCTTCACCTACGCCGAGGTGTCCGGCGTCCGGCTGAGCCCGAGCGCCGCCTATACCCAACAGCTGATCAGCTTCCTGACCGATATCCCCACCGGCCAGGCCCTGGGGGTCGAGGTGATCGTGGCCGCGGTCGTGACCACCCTGGTGTTCGGGGTGCGCTCCCTGCTGGGGCTGCTGCTGACGACCGCGCTGTCGTGCGTCGCACTGGTGGCCATGGCCCTGAGCGGGCACTCGGCGGGCGGTGACGACCACATGGGCGCCGTGAACTCCCTGGGCCTGCACCTGCTGGGCGTGAGCGCCTGGATGGGCGGGCTGATCGCGCTGGCATGGCTGTCACCGCTGCTGGCCCGCGACCGGTCCACGGCACGGCTGCCGATCGGCACCCGCGCCCGCCGGAAATCCGGTTCCGTCCGGGCGGCCGAGGGCAAGGAGGTGCCGCTCACGGCGGTCGTGCTCAACCGCTTCTCCCATCTGGCGCTGTGGTGCTTCGTGCTGGTACTGGCCTCGGGCGTGATCAACGCCGCGGTCCGCATCGGCAGTCCCTCCCAGCTGCTCAGCCCGTACGGCACGCTCGTGATCGTCAAGCTGGTGCTCACGCTGGCCCTGGGCGTAGCGGGGTACGTCCACCGCAGGGCCGTGATCCCGGCGTTGATCGCCGATCGGATGAGCGGGAAACGGGCCGTGTGGCAGATCGTCTTCGGCGAGCTGCTGCTCATGGGCGCACTGGTCGGCGTCGCCGTCGCCCTGGGGAACTCCGCCCCGCCGGTACCGGAGGACCTCTCGCCCGATGCCAGCCCGGCGCGCATCCTGACCTTCTACGAGCTACCCCCCGAACCCACCTGGGCCAGTGCGATCACCCAGTGGCGCCCCGACTGGCTGTGGGTCGCGGTCATCGCGCTCTTCGGTCTCAGCTACGGGTGGGCGCTGTGGAAGGTCGGCAGGACCGGCGGCAGATGGCCCGTGCTGCGCGCGATCTCCTGGTACATCGGCCTGATCCTGCTGTTCCTGGCCACTTCGGGCCCGGTGGCGGTCTACGCTCGCGTGCTGTTCAGCTGGCACATGGTCGAGCACATGTCCCTGACCATGATCGTCCCCGTGTTCCTGGTGCTCGGTTCCCCCGTGACCCTGCTGCTGCGCGCGCTGGAGCCCCGCCGGGACGGCACCCGGGGTCCGAGGGAATGGATCCTGCGCCTCGTGCACTCGACCTGGGGCAAAGTGGTCACCCACCCCATCTTCGCCGCGGTGAACTTCGCCGGCTCCATCGTGCTCTTCTACTTCACCCCGCTGCTGGGCCTGACCCTGCGCACGCACGTGGGGCACGAGTTCATGATGGCCCACTTCCTGTTCACCGGTTACATGTTCGCCCTGGTGCTGGTGGGCCAGGATCCCATTCCCTACCGCCCGCCCCATTTCATGCGGCTGGTCATGCTCATCGCCACGATGGTCTATCACGCCTTCGTCGGAGTGGCGATCATGGGCATGGACGTCCTGCTCGAAGCCTCCTGGTTCGGCAACATGGGCCGTGACTGGGGCCTGACGGCCATCGAGGACCAGCAGCGCGGCGGTGCGCTGATGTGGGGCATCGGGGAGCTTCCGACGGCGATCCTGGCCGTCGTCGTCGCCGTCCAGTGGGCCATCGCCGGCGGACGGGAGAACCGGCGGGTGGACCGGGAGGCCGATCGTACGGACGATGCCGAGCTGCGGGCCTACAACGAGATGATGGAGCGCCTGGCCGACGAGGACACGGGCAGGCGGAACTGACCTCCGCGCCGGTTCGGCACGCGGCACACGGGCGTGAGGCGCCGCACGGAATACCGGAGCCCCCGCCCTCGGTTGCAACGATGCGGGATCCCCGAGAGCACCACAGCCGCCGTGGCGTACATTGCGACCCACGGTGTGACCCGAAGACCGAAAGGACATCCATGACCGCCATCTCGCGCGTGCGCGCCTCTGAACTGACCGGGCGCGCCTGGCTGAACACCGGTGGTGAGGACCTCGACTGGCAGAAGCTGCGCGGCAAGATCGTGATCCTGGACTTCTGGTCGTTCTGCTGCATCAACTGCCTCCACGTCCTCGACGAACTGCGGCCCCTCGAGGAGCGCTACAGCGACGTCCTGGTCACCGTGGGCGTGCATTCGCCCAAGTTCGAGCACGAGGCCGATCCCGACGCGCTGGCCGCCGCCGTGGACCGCTACGAGATCCACCACCCGGTGCTCGACGACCCCGAGCTGGGGACCTGGGACGCCTTCACCGCCCGCGCCTGGCCGACGCTGGTGGTGGTGGACCCGGAGGGCTACATCGTCGCCCACCTCTCGGGAGAGGGCCATGTGCAGGGCCTCGTCTCGCTGGTCGAGGAGCTCGTGGCCAAGCACGAGGCCGACGGCACGCTGCATCGCGGCGACGGCCCCTACGTGCCGCGTCCCCAGCCCGAGGGGGACCTGAGGTTCCCGGAGAAGGCGGTGCTCCTGGAGGACGGCTCCGTCCTGGTCTCCGATACGGGCCATCACCGGCTCGTCCAGCTCGAACAGGACCTGGTCACCGTGCGGGCCACGTTCGGCACGGGGGACAAGGGCCACGCCGACGGCGGGGCGCAGGAGGCGCAGTTCAACGAGCCCCGGGGGCTCGCTCTGCTCCCGGCCGGCCTCCGCGATCGGGTGGGCTACGACGTCGTGGTCGCCGACACTGTCAATCACCGCCTCCGCGGCCTGCAGCTGGGCACCGGCAGGACCACGACCCTGGCGGGCAGTGGCGTCCAGCGGCTCCTGGACTCGGCCCGTGCGCAGGGGATCGACCCGGACTTCATCGCCGAGGGGGCCGACCCCCGCGAGGTCGCGCTGTCCTCGCCGTGGGATGTGCAGTGGTCGGCCGCCACCGATCAGCTCGTGGTGGCGATGGCCGGCACGCATCAGATCTTCGGTTTCGACCCGCGCACCGGAGCGCTCTCGGTCCTGGCCGGGACGGGGGACGAGGGCCTGCTCGACGGCCCGGCCCGTGAGGCCTGGTTCGCCCAGACCTCCGGTCTGTCCGAGGCTGCCGATGGCACCGTGTGGATGGCCGACTCCGAGTCCTCGGCACTACGCGCCCTGCGGGTCGCCGAAGGCGCGGTCACCTCGGCGGAGACCGCCGTGGGGCTGGGCCTGTACGACTTCGGCTTCCGCGACGGCGACTCCGCGCACGGGCGCCTGCAGCACCCCCTCGGCGTCGCCGCCCTGCCCGATGGCTCCGTGGCCGTGGCCGACACCTACAACGGGGCGATCCGCCGGTGGGAACCGGCGAAGAACCAGCTCTCCACGCTGACCCGCGGGCTGGAGGAGCCCTCCGACCTGCTCCTGGACCTGACCTCGGAGACGCCGGTGCTGATCGTCGTCGAGACCAACCAGCACCGGCTGGTCCGGGTGGCCGTCCCGGAGCAGGCCCTGCAGGCCGTGGACGAGGGGGCATCCGTGTCCCAGCGCCAGCGCACCCCGATCGCCCCGGGCACGCTCACCATCGACGTCCGCTTCGCCGCCCCCGAGGGCCAGAAGCTCGACGACCGGTGGGGCGACCCCACCCAGCTGAAGATCTCCACGTCGCCGGCCGGCGCCCTGGCCGGTGGCGACGGCACGGCGCAGGGGCTCACCCGTGAGCTCGTGCTGGCCGAGGGCGTGACGGAGGGTGTACTGCACGTCACCGCCCGCGCGGCAGCCTGCGACGGCGAGCCCGGGGGAGAGATCCCCGACCACGCCGCCTGCCATCTCTATCAGCAGGACTGGGGCATCCCGTTCACGGTGACCGACGGCGCCGACGATTCCCTGACCCTGGAGCTGCGCGGGCTGAACTGATCCGGGGGCCGGTTAGCGGCTGATCTCGGGTTCTCCCTGGTCGTCGAACCCGATGGTGGCCTGGTAGGTGAAGGGCACCCGCTCGGTATGCTCCTCGGTGGTTCCGTCGTAGAGGTCCACGGACGTGAAGCTCACCTCGGCCACGCCCCGGGCCTCCGACAGGGACCAGCCCGTGTCGGATCCGGCCGAGACCGAGATCTCGGGTTCGGGCTGCTCCACGATCTTCCAGGTGGGGGTGCCCTGGACACGGCCACCGAACTCGTGGGAGAAGGGGCAGTCCGCGGGGAACAGGGTGCGCTGGTCCGTGCACTGCTTCAGGTCGGCGCTGATCGAGCGCTGCACCTCGTCCGTCATCTTCTGCGAGGGACGCGCGGCCAGGGTCGCGGATTCGTCCTGGTCGGGCGCCGTGAGGGCTATCGACTCGGGCTCGGCGTCGACGTACTCCGAGGCGTAGGAGGCGGTGTAGAGCCCTGGCGGCAGGGCGGCGAACTCCTGGGTGGAGTCCGGCATGGCCGCTGAGGTGTCATTGATGTCGATGCTGGTGACACCCGGCATGGAGACCGTCAGGGTGGGCAGTGGGGTCTCGTCGAAGGACCACACCGTGAAGAAGCCCCACTGGGTGTCGGCCGGATGCAGGTGGTACTCGGTCGAATGCTCCTGGCCGTCGAGCGTGTAGTCGGCTCGGACCACCGCACTGTCGGCGTCCTGCGAGACCGTGCTGATCTCGACGTCCGACAGGGTCTCCGTGGCCTGGCGCAGGGCGTCGCCGTCGAGCAGGGTGGCGTCCGTGCCGGAGGGGACCTGCGCATTGATCGCCCCGAGAGCCCGGGCGCCGTCGCCCTCCTCGAGGTGGGTGAAGTAGGTGCGTACGTCCGTCTCGGGGCCGTACATGTACTTGTTGACGAGTGAGATGGTCACCCAGGCCGCAGCCACCGCCAGCAGCACCAGGAAGAACCATGCCCCCACTGCCCGGCCGATTCGGTCATTGCCCTCCATCCGCACAACGCTAGCCGAAGATCCCGCCAAACCCGGACTCGGTGACGGGCCTGTTGCTAGGGTCGATGCTGGCCCGCAGCGAGAGCGGGCCAGCATCGTGCGCCACGGGCATCGCGTGGCGGCAAGCCGTACGTCAAGGAGCCTGCGTGGCCGACAACATCCGCCATATCCCCGAGCGCTTCGGAGAGGTCCAGCAGGTCTGGCATCCGCGCATCACGTCCATGGGGCGCCGGCTGCTGGCTTGCCTGCCCCCGGCCCTCCTCGGGGTGATGTGCCTGGCGGTGCTGTGGCTGCGGCGCCCCGCTCCGGCGATCAGCGCGATCATCGCGGTGATCGTCCTCGCCTGCGTGGGACTGTGCTGGCTCTGGCTGCGCCCCAGCATGGTCGCGGTCACCCGGTCGCACGTCCTGGGCTCCCGCATCGTCGGGTTCCACAAGGCGCAGCGATCCGAGATCGAGCAGGCGGTCCTGGTCGAGGCCCTCGAGCGACCCGGGCAGGCTTCTGCCGGCCGTGACGGCAAGCCACGCCGGAGGGGGCTCACCAGGCCGTACCTCTGGCTGGTCGACGACGGCGGCCGCCGCCTCTTCCGGCTCGACGGCACCGTGTGGGACGTCAGGTCCCTGAACCAGCTGGCGGACTATCTCGGCGTCCCGGTCCAGAAGGTCCCGCGGACCACGCCCAAGAACCTGGCCCGTTCCTGGCCCAGGATCGTCGGCCCCCTGATGCGTTACCCGTGGATCAGATCGGTCTCCTCGGGGGCGGTGCTCATCGCAACCGTCGCCGTCGTCTACTGGCTGGCCTGGCAGTAGCACCCCGACCCCCCCCCCCCCCCCCCCCCCCCCCCCCCCCCCCCCCCCCCCCCCGCCGAGTGTCCGATTGCATACCGGAAACAGCTGAAAATCGGTATGCAATCGGACACTCGGCGGGGGCTGAGGGGGAGAGAGGGGAGAGGGAAAAAAGGGGGCGCCCCGCCGGACTGACCGGCGGGGCGCCCCCTCGTTGCTGAGACGGGTCAGAGGTTCTGGTCGTGCAGGCGCTTGATCTCGGCCTTGCGCTCCTCGTTGGCCTCGCGGGTCAGCTCCGCACCGGCCTCCTCGTCACGGGTCAGGTTCGTGCCCGACTCGGGGTCGAAGACGTGCATCTTCTGGGTGTTGACCCACAGGCTGGTCGTGCTGCCGCCACGGATGCGCGAGGCCGCGTCGAGCTCGACGACGACCTGGGCGGGCATCTCATCGGCGTCCAGGTCCTTGGCCAGCTCATCCAGCTTGGCCTTGACGTCCTGGTCCTGCTCGTAGCGCACGTAACCGTACTGCTGGTTGCCCAGCCACTCGGTGTGGGTCAGCTCCGCCTCGAAGGTCGTGCCACGGGCGGCCCACGGGGTGTCCTGGACATCCTTGGCGTCCGCGAAGTGCTCGGGGCGGATGCCGAGGACCAGAAGCTCCCCGGCCTGGTCGAGCTTGCCCTTCGCGTGCTCGGGCACCGGGATGTCACCGATCGGGGTGTGGAAGATGTCGCCGTCACGACGGGCCGGGAGGAAGTTCATCGACGGCGCGCCGATGAATCCCGCCACGAAGAGGTTGACGGGCTGCTCGTAGAGCTCACGCGGGGAGGCGATCTGCTGCAGGCGGCCCTTCTTGAGCACGGCGACGCGGTCGCCGAGGGTCATGGCCTCGGTCTGGTCGTGGGTCACGTAGAGCGAGGTGATGCCCAGGCGACGCTGCAGCTGGGCGATCTCCGTGCGCATCTGACCGCGGAGCTTGGCGTCCAGGTTGGACAGGGGCTCGTCGAACAGGAACGCCTCCGCATCGCGGACGATCGCACGGCCCATGGCCACGCGCTGGCGCTGACCGCCCGACAGGTTGCCCGGCTTGCGCTCGAGGTGATCGTCGAGGTCCAGCAGCTCCGACGCGTGACGGACCTTCTCGTCGATCTCCTTCTCCGAGAACTTGCCCTTGGCCAGGCGCAGCGGGAAGGCGATGTTCTCGTAGACCGTCAGGAAGGGGTACAGGGCGTAGTTCTGGAACACCATCGAGAGGTTGCGCTGACGCGGCTCCTTCTCGTTGACGCGCTCGCCGTCGATCAGGAGGTCGCCGGAGGTGATGTCCTCCAGGCCCACGACCATGCGCAGCAGCGTGGACTTACCGCAGCCCGAAGGGCCGACGAGGATCAGGAACTCACCGTCGGCGACGTCGATGGAGACGTCGTTGACGGCGGGGAACCCGTCGTCGTATTTCTTGACCAGATTGTTCATCGTGATAGATGCCATTTTGTATTGCCTCTCAAAGACTCAAAGTGGGATGTCGGTCGGGGCGAGCGGGGCGGTCAGCCCTTGACCGCACCCTGGGTCAGGCCTGCGACGATCTGGCGCTGGAAGGCCAGCACCAGGATGATGACCGGGATGGTCACGACGATCGCCGCGGCGGAGATGGCACCGGCGGGGTCCTCGAACATCGAGGCGCCGGTGAAGAAGGCAAGGGCCGCCGGGACCGGGCGCGCGGCGTCGGTCGAGGTGAGGCCGATACCGAACACGAAGTCGTTCCACGCGATGAAGAACGCGATGATCGCCGTGGTGAACACGCCGGGGGCGGCCAGCGGAACGATCACCTTCCGGAAGGCCTGGAACGACGTTGCCCCATCCACTTGGGCAGCGCGTTCGAGATCCCAGGGGATCTGCTGGAAGAACGCGGCGAGGGTCCAGATGGAAATCGGAAGCGTCAGCGACAGGTACGGCAGGATCAGGCCCAGCCAGGTGTCGTACAGCCCGATCTGGCGCCACACGTTGAACAACGGGGTCACGATCGAGACGACCGGGAACATCGACACCGCCAGCGCGGTGACCAGGATGATCCGCTTGCCCCGGAAGTCGAGGCGCGCGATCGCGTAGGCGCACAGGGTGGCCAGTACCACGGCCAGCGCGGTGGCGATCACGCTGATGCCGATGGAGTTCCGCAGGGCTGGCAGGAAGAGATCGCGGGCGGAGCCCGTGAAGATCATCTCGTAGTTGGCCCAGGTGAACGCGCTGGGCAGGAAGCCGCCCGACTGCAGATCGGCGTTGGACTTGAACGAGTTCATCAGGATCGAGAACACCGGGAAGAGGCTCCAGATCATGACGATGACGATCGCGATCGCCCAGCCGAGTTTCTGTTTGGTAGTCATATCAGCCCTTACCTCCCGCCAGATCGACCTTGAACACCTTGATCGCGACGAAGGCGATCAGCAGCACGCACAGGAACAGGATCACGGACACGGCAGAGCCGAGCCCGATCTCCAACCGCGTGATGGAGGTGCGATAGGCCAGCAGCGAGAGAGTCTCGGTCCCGTACTGGCCGTTGGTCATGATGAACACATTGTCGAAGATGCGGAAGGCATCCAGGGCGCGGAAGACGACCGCCACCATGATGGCCGCCTTCATGGACGGAAGGGTCACCTTGTACATCCGCTGCCACCAGCCGGCGCCGTCGACCTTGGCCGCCTCGTTGAGCTCACCCGGCACCTGCGCCAGACCGGCGAGGAGGAGCAGGGAGATGAACGGGGTGGTCTTCCAGATCTCGGAGGCCATGATCACGAACAGCGCCGACCACTGCTGGCCGAACCAGTTGAAGTCCGGCCCGATGATGGGCAGCCACTCGAACCAGGTGTTGACGTAACCGGTGTTGATGTCGAAGGCGTAGAACCAGGCGAAGGCCGAGACCACGGTGATGATGCCGTACGGCACCAGGATCGCGGTCCGGACCACGCCGCGGAAGGTCTTCAGCACGCTGTTCATGACCAGCGCCAGGGCGAAGCCGATCACGAGTTCGACGGCCACGGTCACGACCGTGATGAACAGGGTCACCAGCAGGGCGGAGAGGAAGACCGGGTCGCCCAGCACCGTCATGTAGTTCTGCAGGAACACGAACGAACGGTCGTCGGGGGCCGTGAGCCGGTACGAGTACAGCGAGTCCCAGAGGGCCTGCACGATCGGATACATGGTCACCAGGAGCATGACCACGAAGGCGGGGCCCGCGAGCATCCAGCCGAGACGCCGCTCGCCGCGCGTGCGGTCGGAGACGGGTGCCTTGGCCTCCTTGCCCTTGTGAGCGGGGCGTTGTTCAACGGTGGTGCTCATAGCATCGCCTCTCCGTTCAGCACGGACGTGATGAACTCCGCCGATTCCTTCGGGGTGTTCTCATTGACATCGTAGATCGGGGTCCAGGTCTGCTGGATGCCGGTCGAGACCTCGTTGTAGTACGGCGTCTGGGGGCGAGGCACCGCGATGTCGAGGGACTCGCGGATGGTCTCCGACATCGGGAAGGCCTCCTGGACCTCGGGATCGTCATAGGCGACGCTCGACGAGGCCGGGTTGCCGTCGCTGACCATGTACGACGACTGGTTCTCGGGGCTCACGATGCACTCGATGGCATCCCAGGCCTCTTCCTGGTGCTGGGAGTCGGAACCGACTCCCAGGTTGATGCCGCCCACGGGGGGAGCGGTCTCGGTATCGGCGTCCACCCGAGGCCACGTGGTCCAGGCGATGTCGTCGATCACCGACTGATCGATGGAGCCCTCCTCGGCCGCGGCGACCGCGGCGGGGTAGACGAAGGGCCAGTTGACCATGAAGGAGCCCTTGTCGCCGCGGAACTGGACGCCGGCGGCGCTCTCGTCCTGGGACGAGATGCCCGGGCCGCCCAGGCCCTTGTCTCCGATATTGCCGATGATCGCGGCTGCCTTGTCGCCTGCCTCCGAGTCCAGCCCGAGCTGGATTCCCTCTGCGGAGGCGGCGTCGCCCTGGACGATCGAACCGCCCGCGGACTCGATCAGCCCGTTGACCCACACGGTCATGGACTCGCCCTGGATTCCGTGAACGCCCAGGTACTTGTCCTGGGTCTCCGCGGCATCCATGATCTGCTGCCAGGTCACGGGCTGGGACATATCCAGACCGGCGGCCTCGGCCACCGACTTGCGATAGAAGAGCACCTGGGTGTTGGCGAAGAACGGCACGGTCACGTACTCGCCCTCCCACTGGGCGGCCAGAGCCGGGCCTTCGAGGGTGTCCTTGGTGGTCCGCTCGATCACATCGGCAGGAGGAGTGGCCAGGAAGCCCGGTTCCGCCAGTTCTGGGACGAACGGCGGGTCCAGGCTCATGATGTCCATGGTCTTGTCGCCGGCCGCCAGACGGCGAGCGAGCTGCTCGCGCTGCGAGGCGGCGTCACGGGGCAGCAGCGAGGTCGAGATGTTGTAGGCGCCGTTGGAGGCGTCCGAACACTGCTCGGCGAGCGCGGTCTGACCGCCGTTGTCGGGGTTGATGTACCAGGTGAGTTCGACGGGGCCGCCGTCATCGGAGGCGCATCCTGCCAGTACGAATGCGCCGATTGCGGCCACCGCGACTGAACGCAAAGCACGTCGGTGTGGTTTTGCTGTCACAAGTTCCTCCGTTTTCTCTGTGGCAGAGGGCGCGCCGTGAAGAACGGACCAGTCCCCTGACAGTTAGGTAGGTTACTCGTGCCTGTGAAGCTTGACACAATTGAAAGCCCCGATATTTCCAGGCTTTCGTACAGATTTCTTTAAGAGTCCTTCGGTGGCCCGGCCGTGGCCCGCCGGGGGTGCCGGCCTGGCCCGGTCAGGCCCGGTCAGGCCAGGATCAGGGCCACCAGAGCCATGGTCAGCATGGCGATCACGGAGGTGACCAGGACGACGTCGCGGCTGATGGGCTGCGCGGTCCGGTAGCGGACGGCGGCCACGTAGACGTTCTGCGCCGTGGGCAACGAGGCCATGAGGACGACGCCGAACAGGGCCGAGCCCTCCAGCCCCAGGGCCAGGCCGAACAGCCAGGCCAGGGCAGGCATGACCAGGAGCTTGAGCACGCTGAGCACCAGGACCTGCAGCTTGTGCGACCGTGGCCCCTGCAGCGGCTTGTGCTGGGTCAGGGACATGCCGAAGGCCGCCAGCATGCACGGAATGGCGGCCCCGGCGATGAGCTCGACGGGCTGCAGGGCGATCTCCGGGAGCTGCCAGCCCGTGGCCGCGAAGAGCACCCCCAGCAGGGAGCCCATCACCATGGGATTGGTGATCACCGAGCGGAGGATCGAGAGCACGTTGGGCCGCCGGCCGAGGACCACGATGTCCATGACCGTCAGGTAGACGGGCGTGTTGATCGCGAGCTGGAAGAGGATCACGGGAACCACGTACGAGGCGTCTCCCAGGACGAACGTGGTGAGGGGGATGCCGAGGTTGGCGGAGTTCACCTGCGAGGCGGCCTGCCCCGACATGACGACCTGGCCCAGGCCCGGCCGGTGCTCGCCGTCGGCGATCCGGACGCCGTCCCGCACCGTCGGCGCGGGCCGTTTCGGCTCGCCGTCTCCGCGAGCAGGTGCGGAACGACGGCGGCGGAGCGCGGAGTAGCCCCATTGCAGCGCCCACCACAGCGCCACGGTGGACCAGGCCGACATCAGGGCGACGGCCAGGGGCGCGGACAGGATGACCGCGATGTCCGCCTCGGCGACCGTCAGGAAGAGGAGGCAGGGCGAGGCCACCCAGAAGGAGAACTGGCTCAGCGTCCGCTGGGATCCCTCGCCCAGCACCCCGGAGCGGCCCACGAGCGAGCCCACCAGGATGATGGTCCAGATGACGGCGAAACCGGCCAGTACCCCTGCCATGGACTAGCGCTCGCCGGCCGTGCTGAGGATCGCCACCAGGAAGTCGCTGTCCCTCCGGTAGGGGCGGAGATCCCAGGTGGAGAATCGCTGGACGGTCGCGAAACCCGCGGTCTCGGCGTCGTCGAAGAACTGCTCGGGGTCGTAACCCCGGCCCGTGCCGAACCCGACCACCGCGCGGCCCTGAGGCGCGAGATGGGCGCGGAAACCGGACAGGACCGAACGGTGGGTGCCGGGGGCCAGGAAGGTCATCACATTGCCCGCGCACACGATCGCATCGAATCCCGCCGAGCCTGCTGGTCGGAGTGCCGTTCCCAGGACGTCGAGGTGCGCGAAGTCGCCGTGGAGCCAGGTGACTGCCGGGTGGTCCCGCCGGGCGGCTTCGATGAGGACCGGGTCGACATCGACGCCCACCACCTGATGCCCGCGCCGGGAGAGTTCCCCGCCGATGCGTCCCGGGCCGCACCCGGCGTCCAGGACGAGGCTGTGGCGGGAGAGCATGGCATCGATCAGTCGGGCCTCGCCGTCGAGGTCGGCGCCCTGCTCGCGCATGGTCTCGAAGCGGCGCACGTAACGGTCCGAGTGCTGGGGGTCCTTGGCGACCACGGCCTCCCACAGCGTGGTGAGCCGATCGGCCGGTGCACCGGTGGGCGCCAGCCGCCCGGCGCGGTCGGGAGTGCCGGGTTCAGGGCTCACGGGGTCTCCTTGCCGCGCAGTCGTCGATTGCAGTCGTCGATTCAGGTCATGCTCATATCGTGCTGGCCGCACCCGATCAGCTGGGCCAAGCGAAAAGCGCCCGCTGACCGGGAGGCCACGGGCGCTTTCCATGGTGCATGGAGCGGCTGACGGGAATCGAACCCGCGTATCAGGCTTGGGAAGCGTGCGCTCTACCATTGAGCTACAGCCGCAGGTGCTGACAGGGTCATCCCGGCAATGAGGTTATCCCAGCAATGCCTGAATGCCAGCAATGCCTGAATGCACTGCTCGACTGTAGTGAGCCCGTGACAACCGCGTCAACTCGGCGCAGGCCGGGCGGGCTCCAATGGACCCCCGCGCACCCCGGTGCGCTAGCGTGGGCGGCGTGCTGCTCTCCGATCGTGACATCCGCGCCGAACTCGACGCCGGCCGGGTCCAGCTGGATCCGTACGCGCCCGAGATGATCCAGCCCTCGAGCATCGACGTCCGCCTCGACAGGTGGTTCCGGCTCTTCGACAACCACAAGTACGCGGTGATCGATCCTGCCGAGGACCAGCCGGACCTCACGCGCCTGGTCGAGGTGGATGCCGAGGAGCCCTTCGTGCTGCACCCCGGCGAGTTCGTCCTGGGGGCCACCTACGAGAAGGTCTCCCTGCCCGACGACGTCGCCGCCCGCCTCGAGGGCAAGTCCTCCCTGGGCCGCCTGGGGCTGCTGACCCACTCCACCGCGGGGTTCATCGACCCCGGCTTCTCCGGCCACGTGACCCTGGAGCTGTCCAACATGGCCACGCTGCCCATCAAGCTGTGGCCCGGGTCCAAGGTCGGGCAGCTGTGCTTCTTCCGCCTCTCGTCCCCGGCGGAGTTCCCGTACGGCACGGGGGACCACAAGAACAGGTACCAGGGTCAGCGGGGGCCCACCGCGTCCCGTTCCCACCTGAACTTCCACCGCACCGGCATCTGAGGCCCGCCGGTGCAGCGGGCCCCTTCCCGGCCATTGATCGTCAGCGACGACTGCGCGGGTCGGGCAGCGGCAGCATGAGCAGCAGCCCCAGGACCACCACGCTCAGGATGCCCAGGATCCCCCAGCGCTGGGCGCCGAAGAGGTAGATGCTCAGGGCGAACAGGCCCGGCGCCAGGAAGCTGACGGCGCGGCCCGTGGTGGCGTAGAGGCCGTAGAGCGAGCCCTCCGTCCCCTCGGTGGTCAGCCGGGCGAGATAGGCGCGCGAGGAGGCCTGTGCCGGGCCCACGGCCAGGCACAGGGCCAGGCCGCACACCCAGAAGACGGCGTGGCCGTCGAGGAACAGCAGGGGCGAGGCGAAGGCGATCACCCAGACCAGGGCCGTCACGATCACCGCCTTGGGGCCGAACCTGTCGTCGAGCTGTCCTCCGAGCAGCGCACCCGCACCGGCGGCCAGGTTGCCGGCGATGGCGAAGGCCATCACCTCCGCGAGCGAGAAGCCGAAGGTTCCGGCGGCGATCACGCCTCCGAAGGTGAAGATGCCGCTGAGGCCGTCCCGGAACACCGCCGAGGCGACCAGGAAGAACAGCGCCAGGCGGTCGGTGCGCCACAGCTGGCCGACCATCGCGAGGATCTCCCGATAGGGGCCGAGCAGCCCGCTCTTCGTCGTCCCCGCGGCCTGGACCGGTGCCAGGAGGCGTTCGCGGCGGCGCAGCGAGATCACCAGGGGCACGGCGAAGGCCGCGCACCACACGGCGCAGAACAGGGCGACGGCGCGGACGTTGACGGCGTCGTCGGTGGGCAGCCCCACGAACCCGGGGGAGACGAAGCCGAAGAGCACGAAGGCGGTCGCCAGGATCGAGCCGATGTACCCGGCGGCCCAGCCGCGGCCGCTGATCCGGCCCACGCGGTCGGGCTCAGCGATGGAGGGGAGGACGGCGTAGTAGTCGACGGCGGCCAGCTCCTTGGCCGCGTTGGCCGTGGAGAGCAGGATGACGCCGAGCAGGAGCATGCGCTCGGCGGGTGCCACGAAGTAGCACGCCGCCGTGGCCAGTACGCAGACGCCCGTCAGGATCGCGATGCCGGGCGACCTGCGTCCGCTGCGGTCGGAGAGCCTTCCGATCAGCGGGGCGAAGACCGCGATGCTCACCGCGGCGATCGCCGTTCCGATGGAGAGCACCTGCGAGGTGTACTCGGGTGTGCCGAAAGCTGAACTCGTCAGGTACGTGGTGAACACGAACGTGATCATCAGTGCGTCGATCACGGAGATCGCCACATCGTAGAGATACCAGGAGACAAGGGTCTTCCGGGGGGCCGGTCCGGAGGCGCGGGGGGTGCCTGCGGGCACTGCGGTGGTGCTCATGGGACCCAGACTATGGTGTGCGACCTCACGAAGACCGCCCGGGGGGCGGAAAAACGCGTCGTTGATACTTGGTAGGCTTGTCAACGGCTCGATTCCCATCCGATGCTCCCCGCCGCGGCACATGGGTTGAGTGGCGTGGCTTTCGGATGCGGCAGAGCTGACACCCTTGAAGACCATTTTCCCGTGTACGTGTCGGCCTCGGAGGTGCCATGCTCGCAGTGCTCATCGCTCATGCCCTGGCGGCGCTGCTGGCACCCGTGATCTTCCCACGCATCGGCCGTAACGCGTTCTACCTGCTCGCCGCCGTCCCCGCTGCGTCCTTCGTCTGGCTCCTGCTGCAGTGGCCCGCCGTCGACGCCGGCGACGATCCCACCCGGATCATCCCCTGGGTCCCCGGGCTGGACCTCGAGCTCGCGTTCCGGATGGATGCCCTGGCCTGGGCCACTTCACTGCTGGTTCTCGGGGTCGGCAGCCTGGTGCTCGCCTACTGCGCACGGTACTTCTCCAAGGACTCCCCGGACATGGGGTCCTTCGGCTCGCAGCTGGTGGCCTTCGCCGGGGTGATGTTCGGCCTGGTCACCTCGGACGACCTGATGCTGATGTTCATCTTCTGGGAGATCACCTCCGTGCTCTCCTTCCTGCTCATCGGTTACGCCCGCGCCCGGCTGTCGGCACGCCGGGCGGCCATGCAGGCCCTGGTGATCACCACGGCCGGCGGCCTGACGATGCTCGTGGGCGTGGTGATGCTCGGCCAGCTGGGCGGCACCTACCGGATCTCCGAGCTGCTGGCCGGCGCGCCGCAGATCATCGAGGCGCACGAGGCCATGATCAGCGTGGCGATCGCGCTGATCCTGGTGGGAGCCGTCACCAAGTCCGCGCTGGTGCCGTTCCACTTCTGGCTGCCCGCCGCCATGGCCGCGCCCACACCGGTCTCCGCCTACCTGCACGCTGCCGCCATGGTCAAGGCCGGCGTGTTCATCGTGGCCCGTTTCGCCCCCGCGTACGCGGAGACGGCGGCCTGGCAGCCCATGACGCTGATCCTGGGCCTGGCCACCATGCTCTTCGGCGGCTGGGTGGCGCTGCGCCAGTACGATCTCAAGCTCATCCTCGCCTACGGCACGGTCAGCCAGCTGGGCTTCCTCATCCTGGTGCTCGGGCAGGGGACCGCCGACGCCGCCCTGGGCGGGCTGGCCCTGATGCTGGCGCACGGCTGCTTCAAGGCCACGTTGTTCCTGGTGGTCGGCATCATCGACCACCAGACGGGCACCCGGGACATCCGCAAGCTCTCCGGCCTGCACCGGCCCATGCGCGGATTGTTCGTCATCTCCTTCGTGGGCGCGGCCTCGATGTCGGGCGTGCCGCTGCTGGGCGGGTTCGTCGCCAAGGAGGCCGTCCTGGAGGGGCTGCTCCACGCCGGTGAGGTCGACGGCGACCCCGCCTCCTGGATCCGCCTGATCGGCGTCGTCATCGGCTCGATCCTGACCGTGGCCTACAGCGCCCGGTTCGTGTGGGGGGCCTTCGCCGGGAAGCGCACCGAGTTCGCCGACCTCCCGGTCGGCTCCGACGGCCGTCCCGTGCGGACGCCCACCCACGGCGTGTCCTGGGCGTTCCAGGCCCCGGCCGCGGTCCTGACCGTGGTCACCATCGCCTACGGCCTCTACCCCGGGCCCGTGGAGACGATCCTCACGCCATGGGTCCGCACCTTCGGCACGGAGACGAGCACCTATCTCTCCTGGTGGCACGGCCTCACCCCGGCGCTGGGCCTCTCCGCCACGGTGCTGCTGCTCGGCCTGGTGCTGTTCTGGCTGCGCGGTCCCGTGACCGAGTTCCAGCGGTCCCTGCCCCGCCTTCCCGCGGGCGAACGCGTCTACCGCGGCGTGATCGACCAGCTGGACCGCCTGGCCGTCAAGGTCACGGGCAGCACCCAGCGCGGTTCGCTGGGCTTCTACCTCTCGGTCATCCTCGTGACGGCCATCGTGGTCCCGGTGATCGCCTTGTTCATCCAGGAGACCCCGCCGCTCGGTCCCATGCGGATCGCCGACTCCTGGGGCCAGGTCATCGCCGGTGCGATCATGGTGGTCGCCGCGATCGCCGTGATCAAGGTCCAGAAGCGGTTCCTCGCCGTGCTGCTGGTATCCGTCACGGGCTTCGGCATGGTGCTGATCTTCGCCCTGCAGGGCGCCCCGGACCTGGCCCTGACCCAGATGCTGGTGGAGACCATCGCCCTGGTGGCCATCGTGCTGGCGCTGCGCTCCCTCCCGGCCCCGGTGTGGGACCGGCAGCGGGGCAAGTCCCGCTGGCCGCAGGCCGTCGTGGCCGTCACCTTCGGCGCGTTCATGATGCTGCTGGCCGCCTTCTCGATGGCCTCACGCACCGCGTCGCCGATCTCCCTGAATATGCCCGAGATGGCATACGAGCTGGGCAACGGCGCCAACGTGGTCAACGTCATCCTGGTGGACATCCGTGCCTGGGACACCTTCGGCGAGCTGACCGTGGTGGTCGTCGCCGCGACCGGCGTGGCCTCCCTGCTGTTCGTGCAGGGCCGCGGCGATCGCCTGGTGCGGCGTGCAGTGGCCCCGGACACCGCCCAGCTGGAGAAGATCCAGTCCCGGGCCTCCCAGGCACTGGGCTCCGAGAGCTATCGCTCGACCCGCAAGTTCCAGGTCGAGCCCTCGACCCCGTACATCCTGGCGGGCAAGACCGTGGCCCCGGAGATCCGTTCGATCATCCTGGAGGTCATCACCCGCCTGCTCTTCCACACCATCATGCTGGTCTCCCTGTACCTGCTGATCGCCGGGCACAATTCGCCCGGCGGCGGCTTCGCGGGCGGCCTGACGGCGGGTCTGGCCCTCACCCTGCGCTACCTGGCGGGCGGTCGCTACGAACTGGAGCGGGCCACGCCCGTCAACGCCGGCACCATGCTGGGCCTGGGTCTGGCGATCTGCTGCGTCTACGCCGTGGTGCCCGTGTTCTTCGGCGGCTCGATCATGCAGAGCTACACCCTGGGCGCCGAGCTGCCGCTGTACGGGTACACCTACATGGTCACCTCGGTGATCTTCGACGTCGGCGTGTACTTCATCGTGATCGGGCTGGTCCTGGACATCCTGCGGTCCCTCGGCGGGTACGTCGACGAGCAGCACGAAGAGGAGATCGTCCGGCGTCGTCGTAGGGCGCAGGGTCGCGGGGCCCGGATCAAGGTGCGGCGCGGCCCCGCCGTCGACGCGGGGACCACCACGAGCATCACGGTGACCAGAGAAGAACCGGACGAAGCGGACGAGGAGGAGCCGGCACGATGAGCGTGAACCTGACGTTGCTGATCGTCATGGGCGTCCTCTACTCGGTGGGCGTCTACCTGGTGCTGGAGCGATCCCTGACCCGGGTGCTCCTGGGCGTCATGCTCCTGACCAACGCGACCAACCTCCTGATCATCCATGCCGCGGGGCTGCCGGGGCTGGCCCCCCTGTACTCGTCGGACATCGATCCGCAGAACTACACCGACCCGCTGCCCCAGGCGCTCGTGCTGACCGCGATCGTGATCGGCCTGGGCGTGACCGCGTTCCTGCTCGGCCTCATCTACAGGTCCTGGGTGCTGTCCCGCCGCGACGTCATCAGCGACGACGCCGAGGACCGCCGCGTGGCCAAGCAGTCCGCCTACGTGGAGGAGGAGGACGCCGAGCTGCCCGAGGACACCTCGGAGTTCGACGACGAGCAGCTCGAGGCGCACGAGCGCGAGAACGAGAAGCGCCACCACCGCGAGCAGGACGCCGCCGGCGACGACCCCTCCGGCGGCGAGGGACGGGGAAGCCAGAGCTCCTTTGCGGGCAGCGGGCCGGCCCCCGCGGACGAGACCGGTAACAGGACCGACGACGACGGAGAGGTGCGCCGATGAGTATCGACGTCGCCCAGCTCGCCCCCCTCGCGATCATCATCCCGTTCGTGGGCGCCGCCCTCTCGCTGGTGCTGGTCCACCGCAACCGCATGCAGCGCACGGTGGCGATCGGGTTCCTGGCGCTGTCCCTGGTGATCGAGATCCTGGTGCTGATCCAGTCCTGGGACGCGGAGCCGACCGCCGTCAACCTGGGCGGATGGGACGCGCCCTTCGGGATCGTGCTGATGGTGGACCAGCTCTCGGCCGTGATGCTCGTGGTCTCGAGCATCGTCTCGCTCGCCGTGCTGATCTACGCCACGGGCCAGGGCGTGGCGGACGGGGACGCCGAGGGCCCCATCTCGATCTTCTACCCGACCTTCCTGATCCTGGTGGCGGGCGTCTCCAACGCCTTCCTGGCGGGAGACCTGTTCAACCTCTACGTGGGCTTCGAGATCTTCCTCGTGGCCTCCTACGTCCTCATGACGATGGGCGGCACCACGCAGCGCATCCGCGCCGGTGTCACCTACGTGGTGGTCTCGATCATCTCCTCGGTGCTGTTCCTGATCGCGATCGGCATGATCTACGCGGCCACGGGCACGGTGAACATGGCGGATCTCTCCGTCAAGCTCGCGGACCTGCCCGTGGGAACGCAGATGCAGCTGCACCTGATGCTCCTGATCGCCTTCGGCATCAAGGCCGCGGTGTTCCCGCTGTCCTTCTGGCTGCCCGACTCCTATCCCACGGCCTCGGCTCCGGTGACCGCGGTGTTCGCCGGCCTGCTGACCAAGGTGGGCGTGTACGCCATCATCCGCACCGAGACCCTGCTGTTCACCGGCGACCGCATCAGCACCCTGCTGATGTGGGTCTCCCTGCTGACCATGGTGGTCGGCATCCTCGGCGCCCTGGCGCAGATCGACATCAAACGTATGCTGTCGTTCACCCTGGTCAGCCATATCGGCTACATGATCTTCGGCATCGCGGTGGGCACGGACGCCGCCTACGCGGCCGTGGTGTACTACGTGGCGCACCACATCATCATCCAGACCAGCCTGTTCCTGGTGGCCGGTCTGATCGAGCGCCGTGGCGGCTCCACCAACACCGACCGGCTGGGCGGCCTGGCCCGCCTCGCCCCGGTCCTGGCGATGCTCTACATAGTCCCGGCGCTGAACCTGGGCGGCATCCCCCCGTTCTCAGGCTTCCTGGGCAAGATCGGGCTGTTCCAGGCGGGCGTGGACGTGGCGACCTGGCAGACCTACGTGGTGATCGCAGGCGCCGTGCTGGCGTCCCTGCTGACGTTGATCGCCATGATGCGCGTCTGGAACCGCGTCTTCCTCCGCACCCCGGACGACGCCGATTTCCCCGACCCCGTCCTGCTGGCTCCCACCCGCGAGGGTCACTGGGGCGCCGGGGCGCACCAGACCCTCACGGCGCGCAACGGCGACCCCGCCCAGCGGGTGAGTCTCCTCCCGCGCCTGATGGTGTGGCCGACCACGATCCTCGTGGTCGTCGGCGTCGGGCTGACGGTCTTCGCGGGCCCGCTGTTCAAGGTCTCGGAGAACGCCGCGGCCAACCTGGGCAACCCCGGCGCCTACGTCGAGGCGGTCTTCGGCCCGGAGGGCACCCCCGGGGGACCCGTGGAGGGCGGCCTCGACGACGGTGCCACCGGCTCCAGCGACTCGGGTCTTCCTCAGGGCACGCAGTACGGCAACGGCGAGACGGAAGGGCTGCAGGAGGACATCTACGACGGCTCGACCCCGGCCCCGGAGGACACAGCGACTGAGGAGGCGCCATGAGCGGCGAAGCCAACGCGACCGACCCCGCTGAGGACGGGCGCGTCCGGGACGACCCGTCCGGGATGCCGCGGGATCCGGAGGTCCGCAAGGCGCGCAGGGACCGCAAGGTCGAGAAGATCCGGCGCCGCAATCACCGCTTCATCGTGGAGATCCCCCTGATCCTGTGGCTCGTGCTGGTCTGGGCGGTGCTGTGGGGCGAGTTCAACCTGACCAACCTGACGGTGGGTGTGATCTTCGCCGTCCTGGTCACCCGGGTGCTCGCGCTGCCGCCCGTGACCCTCTCGCACCGGTTCAACGTCTTGCAGGGGCTGGTGCTGGGAGTGACCTTCCTCTACCAGGTCACCAAGGCCAGCTTCCAGGTGCTCTGGGTCGCGATCAAGGAGGGCCCGAACGTCCGCAGCGCCATCGTGGGCGTTCAGCTGCGCACCGGCAACGACCTGCTGATCACCGCGGTGGCCAATACCACCGGCCTCATCCCCGGATCGGTGCTGATCGAGGTGGATCGTTCCACGGGCACCCTCTACTTCCACGTCCTCAACGTGAAGAACGACGCCGAGGTCGAGTCCTTCCGCCAGGTGGTCCAGGACACTGAGGCCGCCTGGATCCGCATGCTCGGAACGCACCAGGAGCTGGCCATGCTGCACGAGGAGGACGAGCGTCTGGGCCGCAAACGCCGGCTGGCCGTTCTGCGAGCTCCCAATCTCTCAGGAGGTGACTCATGAACCCGATCGTTCTGCTGCTCGCGGTGCTCCTGCTCAGCGGAGCCGCTGCCGGAGTGCTCTACCGCCTCGTGAAGGGGCCCGCGCTGCTGGACCGGGTCCTCGCGAGCGACGTGCTCCTGGCCGTGGTGGCGGCGGCGGTCTGCCTGGACATGATCTGGCTCGGCAACACGGACTACCTGATCCTGACCGTGATGATCTCCCTCGTGGGGTTCCTCGCCTCCGTGACCTTCGCCCGCTTCGTGCAGACCCGCCCGTCGCAGCACCCGGACGTCGGACGCGGTCGCTCGGAGTGGGAGGACGCGGAGGCCCCGTCGAAGCGGCGTGAGCCGGAGTCCGGCACGGGGGCGGTCACCGTCGTATCCCGTGAGCCCGTCTCAGACCCGGAGGAGCAGCACTGATGGATACCGCGCTCGATGTCATCGGCTCGGCCCTCCTGCTGATCGGCTGTCTCATGTCCTTCGCGGCGGGCCTGGGCCTGGTCCGCCTGCCCGACGTCCTGACCCGCATGCACGCGGCCACCAAGCCGCAGGTGCTGGGCCTCCTGTGCGTGCTGCTCTCGGTCGTGATCATGAACCGCGCGTGGGAGCTGCTGCCCCTGGCCATGCTCGGATGGGTCTTCATGCTGCTGACGGCACCCGTCAACGCCCACATGGTGGGGCGGGCCAGCTACCGCAGCAAGCACGTCAAGGAGGAGGGCGTGACCAAGGACGAGCTGGGGGAGGCCCTGCGCGGCGAGACCCCGGCGAACACGCGCGTTGAGAAGATTACTGACGATTCGGACCGCCAACCGCGCTAGGGTTGTGCTGAAGAGCAGCTGCAGGCGCCCCTCCGGGGGCGTCGACGGCAGCACCACACCGCGGGCGCCCGGCGTCCGGGATAAGGAGAGAGCATGAACGACAAGGTTTTGGGCCTGGTGGGAACCGCCGCCTCCATGGTCGGCATCACGGTGGCCAACAAGGGGCTGTCCGCCGTGTGGGGCAAGGTCACCGGCCATGAGCCCCCGGCCAAGAACCCGGATCCGGAGGAGCGCTGGGCCGACATCCTCCTCTGGGCCGTCATCACCGGTGTGGTCACCACCGCCATCCGGGTGGCCGTCACCCGTCAGGTGGCGAAGATGCAGTCCGACGAGGAGCAGCAGATCGAACGCTGAAGCCCTCAGCCCGCACGCCGGGGAGGCGGCGCCTCGCCCTGATGACCGATCAGGACGAGCGCCCCTCCCCGGCGTCGTTTGTTAGAGTGGCCGAGCACTGCCACGACAGGGCACTGCAACGACAGGGGAGCGCCACGAGGCGCTGAGAGTGCGGGTGACCGCAGACCCTCGAACCTGATCCGGTTAGTACCGGCGAAGGGAGTCGAGTATCTCGAGGTGCCGTGCCATCGCTCGCCGCGATGGCCACGCCACCTTCCCCTCCTGAATTTACGACGGCGCCGTCCGTCTCGAACCAGGAGGAACTCCATGAGCACCACCACTGAGAAGCCCAGCACGAGGGCCCCGAAGCTGCGCTGGCGGGTCGTCGACATCGTGGTCCTGGCGGTTCTCGCCGCCGCGTGCGGCGTGATCTTCTGGGCGTGGTCCAACCTCGCCTACCCGCTGATCACCAGCGCCGCCGTGGCCTACCCGCCCGCTTCCGGGCTGATGGTGGGGGGCTGGCTCCTGGCGGGAACGCTGGGCGGGCTGATCATCCGCAAACCGGGGGCCGCCCTGGCCTGCGAGCTGCTGGCGGCGATCTTCCAGGGCCTGATGGGCACGCATTTCGGGCTGACCGTCGTCCTGTCCGGGCTGATCCAGGGCGTCGGCGCGGAGCTGATCTTCGCAGGCGTGCGCTATCGCAGGTTCGGTGCCTGGGTGGCCACCGCCGCGGGGGCGCTCGCTGGATTCTTCGGCACCCTCTCCGAGTGCTTCATCTACTACTACGAATGGCCGGCCGACCATCAGGGGGTCTACGTGGCCTTCGGCACGCTGTCCGGCGCCGTGATCGCGGGCGTGCTGATGTGGGCGCTGACGCGCGGCCTGCGCGGCACGGGCGTGCTCTCCGCGCTCGCCTCGGGGCGGTGACCCCGGTGCGTCCGGGGCACGGAAGGCGCCCCTCCGCTCGGACCGGGCACGCCGCGGAGGCCGCGGGAGCGGGCGCCCGTGTCAGTGCGCTGGGCTTCTCCTGGCAGCACCCCGATCGTGCGGCTGCTTCCCCCTCGGGACTGGATGTCGAGATCCGTCCCGGAGAGAAGGTCCTGATCGTGGGACCCAGCGGCGTGGGCAAGTCGACTCTGCTCCATGCCCTCGCGGGCGTCCTGGATCAGGAGGCGGAGCCGGATTCCGATCACCAGGTGGCAGGGCCGGCCGCCGGCCAGGCAGGGCAACTGCTGATCAACGGGGTCGAGGCCGCCGAACGCGCCACGGTCACGGGACTGCTGCAGCAGGACCCCGAATCGGCCATCGTGCTCGCCCGGGTGGGTGACGACGTCGCCTTCGGGCCGGAGAACCTGGCGGTTCCCGCCGAGAGGATCTGGCCCCGGGTGGACGACGCCCTGGACTCCGTGGGCCTGCCCGGAACCACCGGCCGGAGCACGGACGAGCTCTCCGGAGGACAGCAGCAGCGCCTCGGGCTGGCCGGGATCACGGCGATGCGCCCGGAGCTGCTGCTGTTGGACGAACCCACCGCCAACCTGGATCCGGAAGGGGTCCGCACGGTGCGCGACGCGGTGAAGACCGTGGTGGAGGACACCGGAGCCACGCTGATCGTCGTCGAGCACCGCACCGACGTGTGGACGGAGCTTGTGGACCGCGTGCTCGTGCTGGGGCCGCACGGAGTGGTCCACGACGGGGCGCCGGACGAGGTCTTCGGGCAGCCCCGGCTCGCGGCTGACCTCGCGGAACAGGGGATCTGGGTGCCCGGCCGGGCGGCACCGCAGCCCGTGGTCCGGGCGGCGGACGACGGCGAGGACCTGCTGACGGTCCGCGACCTCGTGGTCTCCAGGGACCAGCCGTCCTCCCGTGCCCTGGCGAGCCGGCGTCGTCGCCTGCGTTCCGGCCGCCCGGTGCCGGACCGGGCGGTGGCCGGTCGGCCGGCGGCCGAGCCCGTGAGCCTGACGATCCGCAGCGGTAGCGCCACGGCGCTCACCGGAGTCAACGGAGCCGGGAAGTCCACGCTCGCACTGACCCTGGCCGGCCTGCTGGTGCCGGCGGACGGCTCCGTCCGGGCGACCTCCGTCCTGGCCGGTGAGGCGCCCGCGGATCCCTCCGCCTGGTCCGGCCCGGAGCTGCTGACCCGCGTGGGCACCGTGTTCCAGGAGCCGGAGCACCAGTTCCTCACCTCAAGCGTCCGCGCCGAGCTGGCGGAGGGCCCCCGGCGAGCCGGATGGTCCCGGGAGCGCATCGAGGCGACGGTGCAGGATCTCCTGCACCGTCTCGGGCTCGAGGACGTGGCCGAGGCCAACCCGTTCACCCTCTCGGGCGGTCAGAAGCGCCGCTTGTCGGTCGGCACGGTGATGGCGGCGGCACCACGGGTGCTCGTCCTGGACGAGCCGACCTTCGGCCAGGACTCCAGGACCTGGTGGGCCGTCGTGGATCTGCTGGCCGAGCAGATCCGTGCGGGGCGGGTCGTGGTCGTGGTCACCCACGACCGGGACCTGATCGCCGCTCTCGGGGCCGAGGAGGTCCGGGTCGAGCCGGCCCCGGCCGGTGACGGCGTGCGTCAGACGGAGCCCGCACCCGCCGCGTCCGTGCACGACGGCTGGCTGGCGCGCCGGGATGCCCTGACCAAGCTCGTCTGCGCATTCGCCCTGACCGTCCCGCTCGTCCTGAGCGCGGATCCCCTCACCTCGGCGATCATCCTGGCCGGGGAACTCGTGGCACTGGGCCTGGCGGGCCAGCGGCCGCTGCGGCTGCTGATCGTGGCCTGGCCCATCGTGGTCGCCGCCGTGCTCTCGGGGTGGGGCACCGCGCTGCTGGCGGAGAACTCGGGCGCCGTCCTGCTGGAGGCCGGCCCCGTGCTGCTCTCCGAGGGGTCCGTGGCCGCGGGGGCCGCCATCGCCGTGCGCGGTCTCGCCCTGGCGCTGCCGGGGCTGGCCCTCCTGCTGAGCACCGACCCCACGGACCTGGCCGACGGACTGGCGCGGACGGCCCGGCTGCCGGCGAGATTCGTGATCGCCGCGCTGGTGGGCCTGCGGCTGGTCACCGTGATGGTGCGGCAGTGGCAGGTCCTGGTGACGGCCAGGCGAGCCCGCGGGGCGGGTGCCTCCAGGAATCCTCGTCTGCTGGTCAAGGAGCTCGGGGGGAGGGCCTTCGGGCTGCTGGTCCAGGCGCTGCGCAGGGCGACCCGGCTGGCGGTCACCATGGAGGTCCGGGGCTTCGGCGCCGTGGTCGCGGCGGGCGAACGGACCTGGGCCCGGCCCATCCGGCGCGATGGGACGGATGCGGTGCTCCTGGCGCTGACCCTGGCCCTGGCCGCCGGCGCTCCGCTGCTGTCCCACCTCGCGGGACTGCACCGGTTCATCTGGCAGTAGGCCTCAGGCCGTGGGGCCGGGCTGGATGATCCCGGCGCTCTCCCAGACGGGGTCGACGGCGAGGTACTGGGCCTCCTGCCCGGCCCACCGGTCCCAGAACCGCTCGTAGTTCTTCCCGTCCCGGGTCAGGGCCCGGGCCCTGCGCTGGGCATCGGGCAGCTCCACCCATACCGAGACGTCCAGGATCTCGCGGGCGGCCCGGTTGCAGGCGCCGACCCCTTCCAGGATCACGATCTCGGCGCAGCGCGTGAGCCGCGGCCCGCCGGTGGTCTGGGCCAGCCAGTCCCAGGCGGTCCAGTACGCGTCGTGCTGGTCCCGCAGGACGTTCAGGATCGACTCGTTATAGGTCTCCATTCCCTCCGCCAGGCCGTCCCACCCGGGGTAGACATCCTCCAGGTGGAAAGTGACCACGTCGCGGGTGACGGAGAGCACCGCGGAGAGCTGGGCGGCCAGGCTGGTCTTGCCGGCGCCGGAGCGGCCGTCGATGCCGATCAGATGAGGACGGCGCTTCGGGCTGTCCAGCTGATGCATCAGGTCGACCCCGGACGGGTTGCGCTCCGCGATGACCGGATCTATCTGCAGTTCGACGTCATGCACGATTCAGGCCCCGGTTGTCGTGGATCGGGGCGTATCCAGTTGGGTTCGTACGTAGTCCACGATCCCGGGTACGGCGGCCGTGATCATCTTCCAGGTGTCCTCGAAGCCCGAGGCGTCTCCGTACCAGGGATCGACGATGCCCTGCTGCCGCTGACCGCGATCGGCCACGGAAGGGTCGAAGGACCGGAACATCCGGATCTTGTCCCGGCCGGGCCCGTCGGGAGCCATGCGGGCCATCCCCCGGGCGTGGGGCACGTCCATGGCCAGGAGGAGGTCATGGGTGCCGAACCATGTGGGGTCGATGCTCTGGGCGCTGTGGCCGTCCGGTTCGATGCCCTCGCGCTCCAGGAGGCGCCGGGCACGGGGATCCACGGGGTTGCCGAGCTCCTCGTCCGAGATACCGGCGGAATCGACGCTGACCTCCTGGCCCAGACCCTCACGGTCGAAAGCGCGGCGGAGAGCGAACTCGGCCATGGGCGATCGGCAGATGTTGCCGGTGCACACGGTGGCAATTCGGTACATGCGGATCAGTGTAAGTGCTGAGCACAGCGGACTCAGGTTTGTATGCCTTGGGATGAATGCCCGTTGGCGGATCGTTATCGGGGGCTGCAGTCCGGAGTTGCCTGGATCACTCCGGGGCTCCCCGGCCCGGTCACCGGCCGGATCACCGACCGGATCACCGACCGGATCACTGACCGGATCACTGGTAGGACACGAACCACGGCCTCGGGTCGACGTCGTAGGTCTGCTCCGGGGTGAAGACGGGCGTGTCCTCGTCGTAGAAGTTCTTCCAGGCCATCCAGATGCCCTCCGGGAGGTCCTGGCGCAGGACGTCCCAGGTCTCCGTCTTCAGCTGGGGTGTCCCGTGGCCGTCGGCGTGCAGGGTGATCGCCAGCTCTTCGTGAGAGGTGTCGATGCTCTCCCGGTCGGTGATCATCGCCGTCGAGAACTGGTGCAGGATGAGTGTCTTCTGAGGCAGGTGGTTCCGGGCCGTCAGCTCGGCCAGCCATCCGGAGACCTCGTTGATCTCGGCGGCGTCCACGGAACCGATCTGCTCCATATGCCGCTGGCCTTCCTGGAGACGCCATTCGGGGTCCAGCGCGAGTCCCACGTTGGGCTCCTTCAGGAGATCCTCGTAGCGCTGCGCCTGGGTGAGGAAGTCCACCTGGCCTGGTTGCAGGTCGAGCACCACGTACACCCCCTCGTCCTGCGCCGCCTCGACCCAGGGGCGCAGCTGCTCGGGATCGATCTCGCTCGTGTAGTCGCCGTCCGGGCCCGGCTCCGAGGAGGCGATCGTCGCGATGATCTCGAAGGCGGGTATCACCGGTTCCTCGGAGTGGGGCTCGTACTGCTCCGCGAGCTCGGAGGCGCGCTGGATGGCGGCATCCACGTCCTGTTCGCCCAGGGCGCCCAGCGCGGCGGTGCCGGGCGAGCCGTAGAGGGCGACCATGCGACGCCCCGGGAATGCGAGCTGCCCGCCTCCGGGGAGCTCGGCCGTGGTGGAGGCCGCGAGGGACATGCGCTCCTCGAGCTGGTCGGTGCTTCCGAAGCTCGCGCCCACCGCGACCACGGACGTGTCCGGAGACCGCTCGGCCGCGGCCACGGAATCGCCGCTCACCCGGGGATCACCGCCGGGAACCTCCACGACCTCTCCTCCCGCCGCCCGGACGGTCGCCGCGACCGCTGCGGCCGCCGGGTGGTGCTCCCCGGGATCGATCATCGCCACGGCGGGAGCATCGTCGTCGTCCGCATCCAGATCGGGCAGCCCCATGGCATCGGCCCGGGCCTCCGGGTCCACCTCGATCACCTCGCGCTCCCCGGCGGCGGCCGGGGCGGGAGCGTCCTGGGCAACGATCACGGTCTCGGTGCCCAGCCGGTCCAGCTCCTCGCGCAGGGCGTCGTCGTCGCCCGTGAGCAGCAGCGGCATCCGCGCCTCCGCGCTGGCCTCCGCCAGCTCCTCCGACTGCTCGGGCGGGGAGAGGAAGACGGCTTCGGCGCGGGTGAAGGCCGCTTCGCTCGCGGCCACCGATGCTGCCGTGGGGTCGTCCACGACGGCGGTCGCCGCGGCCTCGTCGGTGAAGGCGAGCTGGGGGCCGGTCGTGGTGCCGGATGAGCATGAGGTCAGGGCTACCGCCACGGCGGCGGTCGCCGCGGTCAGTGCCCCCGTCTTGAGGGTGCGCGGTGTCAGGGGACGTGTCAGGGGTCGTGTCATGGGGGGCCTCCGGGTGGGGTTCTCCCTCCACCGTATGGTCATCAGCATGTTGATGAAAATGTGACTCCGGGGCGCTGCGGTGGGGCGATGACCAGCATCACGTCAAAAAGTTGATACGAGTTGACTCAACTTTGTTGACAAGGAAACAGGAAGTTCTATCCTGGAGTCAGGACAACTCAAGATGTGAGACCTCCGGGGCGTTCGATCGCCCCGGGTGCAGACAGAGAGCCCCGCAAGGGCGAAGGAGGTATGGGAATGTCCCGTGCAGTAGGAATCGACCTCGGAACCACCAACTCGGTCGTCTCCGTGCTCGAAGGTGGCGACCCCGTCGTCATCGCCAACGCAGAGGGTGCTCGCACCACCCCGTCCGTCGTCGCCTTCTCCAAGGACGGCGAGACCCTGGTGGGCGCCACCGCGAAGCGCCAGGCGGTCACCAACGTCGACCGCACCATCGCGTCCGTCAAGCGGCACATGGGAACCGGCTGGACCCAGGAGATCGACGGCAAGAAGTACACCGCGCAGGAGATCTCGGCCCGCATACTCATGAAGCTCAAGGCCGACGCTGAGTCCTACCTGGGTGACAAGGTCACGGACGCGGTGATCACCGTCCCGGCGTACTTCAACGACGCCGAGCGCCAGGCCACCAAGGAGGCCGGTGAGATCGCGGGCCTCAACGTCCTGCGCATCGTCAACGAGCCCACCGCGGCAGCCCTGGCCTACGGTCTGGAGAAGGGCAAGGAGGACGAGCTCATCCTGGTCTTCGACCTCGGTGGTGGCACGTTCGACGTCTCCCTGCTGGAAGTCGGCAAGGACGAGGACGACTTCTCCACCATCCAGGTGCGCGCCACGGCCGGTGACAACCGGCTTGGAGGCGACGACTGGGACCAGCGGATCGTCGACTGGCTGCTCGAGCAGGTGAAGTCCAAGACCGGTGCGGACCTGTCCAAGGACAAGATCGCCCTGCAGCGACTCAAGGAGACCGCCGAGCAGGCCAAGAAGGAACTCTCCTCGGCCTCCTCGACCAACATCTCCCTGCAGTACCTCTCCGTGACCCCCGAGGGCCCCGTCCACCTGGACGAGACCCTGTCCCGCGCCAAGTTCGAGGACCTGACCAGCGACCTGCTGGCCCGGACCAAGAAGCCGTTCGAGGACGTCATCAAGGAAGCCGGCATCAAGCTCTCCGACATCGACCACGTCGTGCTCGTGGGTGGCTCCACCCGTATGCCCGCCGTCGTCGAGGAGGTCAAGAAGCTCTCCGGTGGCAAGGAGCCCAACAAGGGTGTGAACCCGGACGAGGTCGTGGCCGTGGGCGCCGCCATCCAGGCCGGCGTGCTCAAGGGCGACCGCAAGGACGTCCTGCTGATCGACGTGACCCCGCTGTCCCTGGGCATCGAGACCAAGGGTGGCGTGATGAACAAGCTGATCGAGCGCAACACCGCGATTCCGACCAAGCGTTCGCAGGTCTACACCACGGCTGAGGACAACCAGCCGTCCGTGTCGATCCAGGTCTTCCAGGGCGAGCGCGAGTTCACCCGGGACAACAAGAACCTGGGCACCTTCGAGCTGACCGGCATCGCTCCGGCCCCGCGCGGCGTGCCGCAGATCGAGGTCACCTTCGACATCGACGCCAACGGCATCGTGCACGTGTCCGCCAAGGACAAGGGCACCGGCACCGAGCAGTCGATGACCATCACCGGCGGCACCTCGCTGTCGCAGGAGGATATCGACCGCATGGTCAAGGACGCCGAGGCCAACGCCGAGGCCGACAAGGCCCGCCGTGAGGCTGCCGACATGCGCAACAACGCCGAGCAGCTGGCCTACTCGACCGAGAAGCTCATCAAGGACAACGACGAGAAGCTCTCCGAGGACATCAAGACCGAGGTCCAGGGCGATGTCGACGCCGTCAAGAAGGCTCTCGAGGGCGATGACGACGACGCCGTGAAGGCCGCCGTCGAGAAGCTGCAGGGCTCCATGGGCAAGATCGGCGAGGCGATCTACTCCCAGCAGGATGCCGGTGACGCCGGCGCCGAGGGCGCTGCCGACTCGGCCTCCCAGGACGACGAGGACATCGTCGACGCCGAGGTCGTGGACGAGGACGACGACAAGAAGTGACATCCCTGCCCGAGCCGGCGGCCGTGGCCGCCGGCTCGGGCGGTGTCCTTCGCTCGTCCCTCGCGCCCCCAAGACGGAAGGTATATCCATGAGCACTTCTCCAGAAGAGCCCCAAGAGCCCGCCCAGGATCCCGGTGACCAGGCAGCGGAGCAGAACGCCGAGACGGAGACCCCGCTGACGGCGGAGGAGATCCTCGACGCCGAGCAGACCGAGGAGGCCCGCGCGGCAGACCACGAAGGCGCTGGTGCCACCGGTTCCGCCGGCACGGAGTTCGCCCAGCTGGCGGAGGATCGTCTCGAGGACCTGCGCCGGCTGCAGGCGGAGTTCGTGAACTACAAGAACCGCACCGATCGCGAGCGCGCAGCCCTGCGCGATCACGTGATCAGCGACGTCCTGGGTTCCGTGGTCCCGGTCTTCGACGACATCGACGCGGCGCGTGCCGCCGGCGATCTCGAAGAGGGCCCCTTCGCCGCGATCGCCGCCAAGCTCGAGGACCTGCTGGGCAAGCAGGGCCTGGAGCGCATCGGCCGGATCGGCGAGGCCTTCGATCCCAACGTCCACGAAGCCGTGCTCCAGCAGCCGGCGGACGGCGTGGACGCCGACCACATCTCCATGGTGCTGCGGTCGGGCTTCCGCGTCGGAACCCGCGTGGTGCGCCCGGCTCAGGTGGCCGTCGCGCCCTGAGCTCCGGGACGCGATGCGAGCACACCGTGAGGCGAGTTCGCAGGCACCTCCCGATGCGCGGTCGGTGGGCGGAGAGATCCGCCGACCGGCCGTCGTCGTCGGAGGCTTGCCACGGGACCTGCTACAGGGTTCACGGCAACCCGTTGGAGAATAGAACTGAAGACATTGACGGAACTCGCCCCTGAAAGGAGGCGTCATGGCCAGTCAGGACTGGATTGACAAGGACTTCTACGACGTTCTGGGCGTCTCCAAGGAGGCGACCGACGCCGAGATCAAGAAGGCGTACCGAACGCTCGCCAAGAAGTACCACCCGGATCGCAACGAGGGTGACGCGGCTGCGGAGCAGAAGTTCAAGGAGATCTCCGAGGCGCACGACGTGCTCGCGGATCCCGAGGAGCGCAAGCAGTACGACGCCATCCGCGCCATGGGCTCCGGCGCACGCTTCGCCGGCGGCTCCGACGGCGCCGGGTTCGAAGACCTCTTCGGGGATGTCTTCGGGGGCGGCCGCACCCGGGCCCGGTATTCGACCGGCGGGACGCAGAACATCAATTTCGAGGACCTCTTCGGCCAGTTCGGCGGCGGAGGCTTCGGGGGTGGCCGCGGCTCCGCCGGCGGGTACGGAGGGGGTTACGGCCCCGGCGGCTACGACGGCGCCTACGATCCCCGCTATCAGGCTCCGCCCGCCAAGGGCGAGGACATCACCACGAGCACGCTGATCCCGTTCCGCTCGGCGATGGAGGGCACGACCGTCAAACTCCAGCGCGGCAACGGCTCCTCGACCACCGTGCGCATCCCGCAAGGCGTCCGCGACGGCCAGAAGCTCAAGCTCAAGGGCAAGGGGCACTCCGGTCCCGGCGGGAACGGAGACCTGTTCCTCACGGTCAAGGTGGGGGAGCATCCCGTGTTCTCCCGCCGCGACGGAAGCGACGACCTCGCCGTGACCGTGCCGATCTCCTTCCCGGAGGCCGTGCTGGGTGCCACCATCAAGGTCCCCACGCTGGACGGCAAGCCCGTCTCGCTCAAGGTGCCCGAGGGCACCAGCTCGGGGCGGAAGTTCAGGATCAAGGGCAAGGGGGTGCCGACGTCCAAGGGCACGGGCAACCTGATCGTCACCGTCGAGATCGAGGTGCCCAAGGTCCTGGACGACGACGCCCGGCGGGCGGCCGAGGCCTTCGCCGAGGCGACGTCGGGTGAGGACCCCCGGGCGCATGTGATGGCGAGAGCCGCCGAATAGGCACCGCGGATCGCACGGTGCCTTCCAGGAGACCAGGCGAAAGGATCAGGCATGGAGAGGAGCAGAGCCGGTCATGACTGAGCATTCGGAGGAGCGAGCTCTCTTCGTGATCTCCGTGGCCGCCGAGCTGGCCGAGATGCATCCGCAGAGCCTGCGCCAGTACGACCGGCTGGGTCTGGTGAAACCATCTCGGGCCCCGGGCCGGTCGCGTCGGTACTCCCAGCGCGACATCGACAAGTTGCGCGAGATCCAGAAGCTGTCCCGGGACGGGATATCCCTCGAGGGCATCAGGCGCATCATGCAGCTGGAGAACCAGGTGCTGGCGCTGCAGCACCGGGTCGCGGAGCTGACGATCGAGCGCGACGCGGCCCTGGAGAAGGTCCAGTACGACCAGAGCGTCTGGGCGGCCTCGACCTCGGGGGAGGTCGTGCGCCTGCCGCGAGGCTCGCGCCCGCCCGGCCCGGCTCCGCGCCCGAAGTCACGGGCGCTGATGCTCTACCGGCCTCGGCGCGGGCCCGGTCAGGCCGAGGACTGAGGCCGGGCCCGGCACGGACCCTCAGGGGTCGCAGGGCCCCCGGTCCTGCTCGGAGCCGGTGGAAGACGTGGAGGACAGCACGGACAGATGCTGCTGAGCGAGCCGGCGCAGTGTCCTGAGCACCGGATCGACCAGGAGCGTTCCGGTGACGACCTGGCGGACGGCCAGGTCGGGGGCGGCGGGGACCGAGGCGACGTCTATCGTGGCGATCCGCTCGGCGGCATCGGCGTAGGCGTCCATCCGCTCGGAGTCCAGCCCGACCTGACCCAGGTCGCACGCGTCCCACGCGCGGTCGAGCTGTGCGATCAACGGGTCCGCGGCGTGGACCCGCCAGCCGCGTTCACGCAACCAGGCGCGGGCCCGGGACGGCGCGGGTTCCTCTCCTCCCTGGCCCAGGCAAGGGGTACCCGGTTCGTCGGGGGCCGTCAGCGCCCGCTGCGCGGCGGCGAGGACCCCCAGGCGTTCCGTGCCGGGGTCGTCCAGCGTGGCCAGGACGCGGCCCACCGTCTCGAGGCTCAGCTCGCCGACCTCCGTCAGCGCCCGGATGAGGCGTACGCGGGCGAGATGGTCCTCGTCGTAGTCGGCCTGGGTCCTGGACAGCGCGCGACCGGGGGGCAGGAGCCCTTTACGCAGATAGAACTTGAGCGTGGCCACCGGCAGGCCGCTTCGTTCGGCGAGCGCGGAAATTCTCATGATCACCTCTTGACCTTGAATAGCTTAGCTCTCCATTATTGGATAGTTCAGGTATCTAATATGGCCGGAGGTCGTCATGGTCGCCACTCTCACCCACGCGTACCGGGGCGACGTCGTGGTCTTCCAGATCGGGATGACGCTGCGCAAACCGCACCGGCCCGATCTATGGCTTCCCGTGGCAGCCGCCATGCCCAGGATGCTCGGAGAGCTGTACCGGAACAAGGCGCAGGCGGAGCGCGGCGTCGCCGAGGACCTCGGGTTCCTGGGCGGCGTGACGCTCCTGGGCGCGAAGGGCCCCTGGGTGGTGCAGTACTGGCGCAGCGCCGAGCAGCTCTACCGTTACGCCTCGGATCCGGAGCTGGCCCACCTGCCGGCCTGGCGCAGCTTCAACAGGGCTGCCCGCCGGAACCCCGGGGGAGTCGGCATCTGGCACGAGACGTACGCGGTGCCCGCGGAGGGCATCGAGACCCTCTATGCCAACGGGGCAGTCATCGGGCTCGGCGCCGTTGCCGGCACCGAGCCCGTGGAGAAGCGCGGAGCCCGCGCTCGTCAGCGGCTGGGCTCGTCGCCGTCCTGATCGGAGGACGCTCCCGGCCCCGACCGGCGGGGCTGCTCAGACCGCTCAGCCTTCTCAGTCTTCTCAGACTGCGAGGCAGCGACCTCCCCGGTGTACGTGCCGGTCTCGTAGTCGTAGTCGAGAGGATTGCCGTCCTCGTCGGTGCGCTGGTACCACTGCGTGTACTCGGGGGCGGTGGAATCGAAATCCGGTGCGGTGGCCCATTTCTCCTGGTCCCCCGAGGCGCGCTCGACCGGGATCATGAAGACGTCGCCGTGCTCGTCGATGCCGTGGCGCACCGCCTTGTCCAGGGCCCAGTGCCTGTACTGGTCGCGCAGGATCAGGGGGTCGCTGCGGAGGTCCTTGTGCAGGGCGAAGACCATGAAGAACATGATCAGCGTGAATGGCAGCGCCGTCACGGTGATCAGGTTCTGCAGCCCGGTCAGCGCGCTCTCGCCGCCCACCAGGAGCATCACGATCGCGATGCCCGCCATGCACAGCCCCCAGAACACGGTGATGAGCTTCCGGGGGTCGGGGTCACCGCGCTGGGACATCTGGGAGGCCACGATCGAGGCCGAGTCCGCCGTGGTGATGAAGAAGATCGCCAGCATGAGCACCACGACGGCGGCCATGAAGCCTGCGCTGGGCAGGGTGTCCAGCACCACGAAGAAGATCTCCTCGGGAGCGGGTAGCGAGTCGATGGTGCCATCGGGGGCGATCGCGAGCTCGTCCACCTGAGCGCGGATGGCGGTTCCGCCCAGGACCGTGAAGGCGAGCACCACGATGGTCGAGGGGATGAACAGCACTCCGAAGACGAACTGGCGGATCGTGCGGCCTCGGGAGATCTTGGCCACGAAGACCCCGACGAACGGCGCCCAGGACACCCACCAGGCCCAGTAGAAGACCGTCCACGACGACAGGAACTCCTGCATCTCGGGACCGTCGGCCATCGAGGCCGTGAGCATCGTGGGCAGTTCCGCGAAGTAGGTCACGAAGACCGACGGGATGAAGTTCAGCAGGAACGCGGTGGGGCCCACCACGAAGAAGAACAGGGCCAGGACGATGGCCAGCACCATGTTGATGTTGGACAGGACCCGGATGCCCCGGGCGACGCCCGAGACCGCCGATGCGATGAAGCCCGCGGTGAGGACCGAGATGATCAGCAGCGCCGCTGTATTGCCGGCGGTGTTCCAGCCGGTGAAGATCTGCACGCCCCGGCCTATCTGCAGCGCCCCGATGCCCAGGGAGGCCGCGGTGCCGAAGAGCGTGGCGATGATGGCGAGGATGTCGATGATGCGCCCGGCCAGGTTGTCGGTCTTGCCGTCGCGGAAGAACGGCGCGAACACCGAGCTCATGAGGGGCACCCGGCCGCGGCGGTAGGAGGTGTAGGCCACGGCCAGGCCCACCAGCGCGTAGATCGCCCAGGCGTTGAGGCCCCAGTGCAGGGCGGCCTGGGCCGAGGCGAGCTTCATCGCCTCCTGGGCGGCCGGTTCCACCGACCCGGGCCGCGGGGACAGGAAATATGTCATCGGCTCGAAGGGGCCGAAGAAGATGATGCCGATCCCGATTCCCGCGGCGAACAGCATGGCGGCCCAGGAGGGGGTCGAGTACGCGGGCTTGTCGTCGTCCAGGCCGAGGGGGATCCTGCCGTAGCGGGAGACCGCCAGGTACAGCAGGTAGAGGGGCAGCGCGGTGGCCAGGATGCTGAAGGCCCATCCCATGTTGCCCATGGTCCAGGTCAGGGCCGCAGAGGAGGCGGCCGTCAGGGTCTCCGTGCTCAGGATGCCCCACGCGATGAAGCCCACGATGAGGGCCCCGGCGACTCCGGCCACCAGGCGGTCGACGCCGAAGCGGTACTTCTGATCGTCCACCGAGACCCCGGGGACCAGGGCCGGGTGGATGTTGTGGGGGTAGTTGATCTCGTCCAGGAACGTCCGGGCGAAACCCGGCTGGTAGGTGCCCCGGCGTACGGTCGGGGTCTCCGCGGAGGGGGTTGCCGATCCGGGTCGTTTCGGGCTCTCGGGCTGCTCGTCGTGGTGCTCGGGAGGCATGCGATGCTCGTCTCACGTAGATGGGCAGGACCATCCAAGGCTAAGACAGGGCCGTCCCGATCTCTCAGAAGCTCCCGCGACCGCCGGACGGCAGCCGGCGGTCGCGGATGTTCATCCCGCGTCAGGACGACGCCGGTACGTGAGATCCCGGGGGATGCGGCCCGCCTCCCGGGCCTTGCGCTCGAAACTGGTCAGGGTCCGGCCCTCCCACCGCGGCGCCCATCCCTGGCCGGGCTCGCCGTCCGTCGCCGTGGGGCCGGGGTGGAGGTTCTCGAACCGGCCGTCGGCCTCGATGACCGCGCGCATCTGGACCGCGTACTCCTGCCAATCCGTGGCCAGCCGCCATGTGGCGCCGGGTTTGAGCACCTTGGCCACCTGATCGACGAAGCGGGGGGAGACCAGCCGGCGCTTGTGATGCTTCTTCTTGTGCCAGGGGTCCGGGAAGAACACCCACAGCTCGTCCACGGATGCCGGCTCGAGGAAGTGGTCCAGGACCTCGGGCGCGTTGGCCTGGACCGCGCGCACGTTCTCCACGCCCTGGGCGGCGGTCTTCACCAGGAGGTCCGCCAGCCCGGGCGTGTACACCTCGACGGCCAGGAAGTCCGCCTCGGGAACCCGGGCGGCCCGGTGGGCCATGGCCTCACCCAGGCCAGAGCCGATCTCGACCACCAGAGGGGCCAGGCGCCCGTAGACCGCGGCCTGGTCGAACTCGGCGTGAGCCGCCACGGAGGTGTCCGTGACCTCGCGAGGGACGTGGAGGATGCGCGACGGCGCCCACTGGTTCCAGGCCTTCTGGCGTCGAGGGGTCAGGCGGTCTCCCCGGCGTACGAACGAGAACGGCTGGCGCCGGAACCGTTCCGGCACGGAGCGCCCGTCCTCGGCAGGGGGCCCGGCAGGGGGCGTCGGAGCCTCGTCGGGGAGGCCCGGGGCGGGGGAGTCAGTGGGTTCTGGGGCGTTGGTCATACTCATCGAGAGCAGAGTCTAGTCAGGGCGTAACCTGTGGAGGTTGCCGGATTCCCCTCAGGAGGTCACGCCACCCCATGCCCGTCTCGTCCCGCCTCGGCCTGGCTCCCGGCCCGGACCGCGTGTTCTTCGTCCTGGCCCTGGGGGTGCTGAGCGCGGTCAGCCCGATGGCCACGGACATGTACCTGGCCTCCATGCCGGCGATGGCCGACTTCTACGGGACGCCCGCCTCGACCATTCAGCTCTCCCTGAGCGCGTACATGATCGGCATGGCGGTGGGGCAGTTCCTGCTGGGGCCGGTCTCCGACATGTGGGGCCGCCACCGGCTGCTGGTGGCCGGCACCTCGGTCTTCCTGCTCTCCAGTATCGGGATCGTCTTCTCCGCCGACGTCGGCCTGCTGCTGGCCCTGCGCGTCGTGCAGGGGTTCGCGGGGGCGGCGGGCGTGGTCATCTCCAGGGCCATCGTCGCGGACATCGCTCAAGGGATCGAAGCCGCCAAGATGTACTCCCTGCTGGGCACCATCATCTCCGTCGCGCCGATCGTGGCCCCCGTCCTCGGCGGGCTGATCGCGACCTGGGCGCCCTGGCAGGCGGTGTTCTGGGTGCTGACCGGGTTCGGCGCGCTCATGGTCGCCTGCGTCGTCTTCGTGATCCCGGAGACCCTCCCGCCCGAGAGGCGGCGTCAAGGTGGCATCGCCGGAACCTTGTCCCTCGCGGGCGCCGTGCTGGCCAACCGGCCGTTCATGGCCTGGGCGCTGGCGATATCGCTGTCCTTCGGCTCGCTGTTCTCCTATATATCGGCGTCCTCGTTCGTGATGCAGAACGTCGTGGGACTGTCCTCGATCGGCTACAGCATCGTCTTCGCCACCGCCGCCTTCGGCTCCGTGGTCTCCAGCCTGGTGAACGTCCGGCTGCTCAACCGCTTCTCCCCGACCCGGATCATCATCGCGGCCCTGGGCGTCCAGGGGATCGTCAACGCCCTGGGGCTGACGGGCATCCTGCTGGGCGCGCCCGCCTGGACCATCGTGGTGCACGTCGTCTGCTCGCAGGCCTGCGTGGGGTTCCTGATGGGCAACGGCATCGCCCTGTCCCAGGCCCAGGTGCCCGGCAGGGCGGGCTCGGGCTCCGCGGTGCAGGGCCTGCTGCAGTTCCTGGTCGCGGCGGCCGTCAGCCCGCTGGCGGGGCTGGGCGGCGAGCACACCGCGGCCCCCATGGGGGTGCTGATGTTCGGGTTCACGACGGCGGCGCTCCTGACCGCGCTGCTGGCCGCCCGGTGGTCGAGGCGGTCGCGACCGCACGAGAGCTGATCCCCGCTCCGCCGTCGTCCCGCGGCTCCGGTGCCTTCGGACCACGGCGCCGTCATGATGGCCAGGTAACAGCCTGGCAATCAGCTGTGTGGTTAGATACGCCCAGTGACGAGCGCCGTACGGCGGGGTCGCCGCTCGCCCACCCTCCTCCTTCCCCACACCACCTGCGACCCCCCGAGAGGAACTGAACAGTGAATGAGCTCATTCAGAATCTGTTGGATCAGTTCGCCGGAGTCGGCACCTACTGCTTCACCCCGGGTGAGATGGATGCCGCCGAGTGCTTCGGCTCGATCGGCGGTATCGTCTGGGGCCCGTTCCTCCTGATCCCCCTGCTGCTGCTGACCGGCCTGTACCTGACCATCCGGCTCGGGCTGATCCAGCTGTTCAAGCTGGGTCCTGCATTGCGCCTGGCCCTGTTCCAGCGCTCCGACAAGGACGCTCCCGGCGGCGACGTCTCCCAGTTCCAGGCGCTGACCACCGCCCTGGCCGCCACCGTGGGGACGGGCAATATCGTGGGCGTGGCCACCGCCATCTCGATCGGCGGCCCCGGGGCGCTGTTCTGGATGTGGGTCACCGGCCTGCTGGGCATGGCGTCGAAATACTCGGAGGCCTTCCTCGGCGTCCGCTATCGCACCACGGACGCCAAGGGCGAGATCTCCGGCGGCCCGCAGTACTACCTGCAGCGCGGCATCCCGAACGGGTTCGGCAAGTTCCTCGCGCTGTTCTTCGCGATCGCGGCCGTGCTGGCCTCGTTCGGCATCGGCAACATGACCCAGGGCAACTCGATCTCCGGCAACGTGGACGGCTCCTTCGGCATCCCCTCCTGGATCACGGGCCTGGTCCTGGCCGTACTGACCCTGGCGGTGCTGGTGGGCGGCATCAAGTCCATCGGTCGCGTGACCTCCGCCTTCGTTCCCGTCATGATCGTCTTCTACGTGCTGGGTGCCCTCTGGATCCTGATCTTCAACGTGGCCGACATCCCCGCAGCCATCGCCTTGATCTTCACGGACGCCTTCTCGGGAACCGCCGCCGTCGGTGGCTTCGCCGGCTCGGCCCTGATCCTCGCCATCCAGATGGGCGTGGCCCGCGGCATGTTCTCCAACGAGTCCGGCATGGGGTCGGCCGCGATCGCTGCGGCCTCGGCCAAGACCACCCACCCCGTGCGCCAGGGCCTGGTCTCGATGACCCAGACGTTCATCGACACCATCATCGTGGTCACCTGCACCGGCCTGGTCATCATCACCACGGGCGTGTGGGAGGAGGGCAGCGAGTTCGCGGCCACGATGACGGGTGAGGCCTTCAGCCACGGTCTGCCGGGTCAATGGGGCCACATCATCGTGACCCTCGGCCTGGTGATGTTCGCCTATTCCACGATCCTGGGCTGGGCCTACTACGGCGAGCGCTGCATGGAGCGCCTGTTCGGCCGCGGGGGCGTGATGCCCTACCGCATCTTCTACTCGTGCGTGGTCTTCATCGGCGCCACCATCCCGCTGGCCGCGGTATGGAACTTCGCCGACGTCATGAACGGGCTCATGGCCATCCCGAACCTCATCGGGCTGCTGATCATGGCGGGCCTGGTCGCTCGGGAGACCAAGCACTACCTCAAGAACGACCCCAAGCTCACGGCTGGCAAGTCCGAGGTCGACCTCTTCATGAAGGGTCACGACGGCGGCATCGACACCTACGAGCTCACCGGACGCTGATGCCCGTACCCGACTGACGGCCCGCCTCCGCAGCAACGCCCGGCAATCGATGCGGTTGCCGGGCGTTGCACATAACCTGTGGACATGACTGCACTCCAACAGCCTCTGACGCTGGCCAATGTCCAAGGCACCGCGACCGTCTACGAACAGGGTGCGCACGTGGCGTCCTGGACCCCTGCACAGCAGGATCCCGTTCTCTTCCTCTCCCGGAAGGCCGTCTTCGCGGAGGGCAAGGCCATCCGCGGCGGCGTGCCGATCTGCTTCCCCTGGTTCGGCCCCGGCCGTTCCGGCGATCGCAGCCCCGCACATGGCTATGCGCGGACGATCCCCTGGCGCCCGGTGTCGGCCACGGACGAGGAGGCCGTCTTCCGGCTCACCGAAGCCGACCTCCCCGAACAGGCCCGGGCGGAGTTCCCCCACGAGTTCTCCTGCGAATACACCGTGACCGTGGGCGCCGCCCTGGAGATGAAGCTGGCCACCACCAACACCGGCGGTGAGCCGATGGAGATCGAGGAGGCGCTGCACGCCTACCTGGCCGTCGGCGATGTCCGCCAGGCCGGCGTCCAGGGGCTCGACGGCGTGAGCTATGTGGACAAGGTCACGGGGAAGACGGACATGAAGCAGTCAGGAGAGATCGTCATCTCCGGTGAGACCGACCGGGTGTACCGCTCCGGAGGGCCGGTCTCCGTGGTGGACCCCCTGCTGGGACGTACTCTGCGCATCACCACGTCCGGGGCGGCCGACACCGTCGTGTGGAATCCGTGGGAGGACAACGCCCGGGCCATCGGCGATTTCGCCGACGACGAGTGGACGGCGATGATCTGTGTCGAAGCCGCCAACGCCCTGGACGACTACGTGACGATCGCCCCGGGCGAGACGCACGAGATCGTCTACCGGCTGGAGGTCGGATCCATCTGACGGATGGATCCGGGGTCGCCCCGGCCATGCCGTGCGACAGGCGGGACGACCCCGGATCCGGTGATGGGAGTTCCGCGCGGGATCAGTCCTTGGGCTGGAACACGAGGGACAGGCCGATCGCCGCCAGCCACACGTCCTTGGACAGCGGGGTGCCTTCGTGGGTGGGCCGGATGCCGTCGTCCTGGGTCATCGAGTCGTTGTTGAAGTACATGGTCAGCATGCCCGCCGAGAACGCCGTCAGGGCGAGGCCCGCGAGCCGCTTGGAGACGAACGGGGTGAGCAGGGCCGCGCCGAGAGCGGTCTCTGAGATCCAGAGCGCCTGACCGAAGGTCTTGGCGTCCCACTCCTTGAGCTGGGGAACACCGGTGGCGGCCATGGCCTGCAGGCCCTCGTAGGCCTCGACGGGGAGGTCCTTCTTGCCGAGGCCGGACTGCAGGATGTAGGCGCCGGAGATGCCGCGCAGGATTGCATTGGACAGCCGCATGGTGGTCCTTCCAGAGAGTTCGGGGGAGGGCTGCTCGAGCCCGCTGCATCTCACCGTACCAGTTCGCCGGTCGCCCCTTCCGGGGCTCGACTTCCCTGCCGACCTGCCGTGACGAGCCCCGACGAACCGTGATCCCCATAGGCGCTGGCGGTGAGGTGTCCCGCGTCATGGCTTGGTTACCGGCCAGTCGTGTAGGCTGCTGGAGTTGCTCATGGCACTGCCCGTGGTGACGGCCCCCGTGACTGATCCCGGGGTGTGACGCCGTCGCATGAAGACAAGGGCAGGCAGCGCGTCGGACACTCCGTGGGTTCCCCAAGGGAACCCCTCTGCAGTGGAAAGCAAAGCATCGCGCAGGTGCGGTGCCCATGGAGTGTGATCGGCGCACCCGGCAGGCGTACCCGCCACCGGGACATCCGATCGAAAGTGCGAACTTCCTCGTGACTCATTTTGTCGACCTCGGCGTGCCCGAGGCGCTGGCCCGTGTCCTCTCCAACCAGGGGATCATCGAGGCCTTTCCCATTCAATCCAAGACTCTCCCGGACTCGCTGGCCGGCCGGGACGTGCTCGGCCGAGGCCGTACCGGCTCCGGTAAGACCGTCGCCTTCGCCCTGCCCCTCGTGGCCCGCCTGGCCGGCCTCACCCGCGGCTCCGCGAAGGTCTCGCGGAGGCCCGGCCGACCCACCGGTCTGGTGCTCGCGCCCACCCGTGAGCTGGCCACGCAGATCGACCGTACGGTCGCGCCGCTTGCCGAGGCGGTGGGCCTGAACACCACCGTGATCTTCGGCGGCGTCTCCCAGAAGCATCAGGAGAGGGCCCTGGGCCGCGGCGCGGATATCGTCGTCGCATGCCCCGGCCGGCTCGAGGACCTGCTCAAGCAGGGCATCCTGACTCTCGACGACGTCCAGCTGACCGTCATCGACGAGGCGGACCACATGGCCGACATGGGCTTCCTGCCCGTGGTGACCCGCATCGTGAAGCGCACGAAGCCGGACGGCCAGCGGCTTCTGTTCTCGGCCACGCTCGACGGCGGCGTGGACGTGCTGGTCAAGAAGTTCCTGGACGACCCCGTGACCCATTCGGTGGATGCGCCCAAGGCCACCGTCTCCACCATGGAGCACCACGTGCTGGTGGTGGATCCCGACGAGAAGCAGAACGTCATCGAGACCCTGGCCTCCGGGACCGGCCGTCGGGTGATGTTCACCCGCACCAAGTACCGGGCGAAGAAGATGGCCAAGAAGCTCTCCCAGGTCGGCATCCCCGCCGTGGACCTGCACGGCAATCTGTCCCAGAACGCCAGGGACCGCAACCTCGCGGCGTTCTCCTCCGGTGAGGTGAGGGTTCTGGTGGCCACGGACGTCGCCGCCCGCGGCGTGCACGTCGACGACGTCGAGCTGGTCGTCCACATCGACCCGCCCGCCGAGCACAAGTCCTATCTGCACCGTTCGGGCCGGACCGCGCGAGCGGGAGCGGAGGGGCAGGTCATCACGATCGCCACCACGGAGGAGCGTCGTGAGGTCCAGAAGCTGATGAAGCAGGCCGGCGTGACCGCCGACTTCTCAGAGGCCTCCACCGGCTCGCGGGTGGTGTCCGAGCTCGTGGGCGAGCAGGCTGAGCGCGTGGCCTACGTGCCCCCGGTCAAGAACCCGGGCGGGCAGGCCGGCGCCAAGTCCGGTGGTAGCTCCGGTGCTCGGTCCGGCTCTCGCTCCGGCGCGGGGCAAGGCGGCCGGAACGGCCGTGGTCAGGGCCGCTCCGGGGGAGGGCAGCAGCGCCGTGACTCCCGGAAGGGCCGGACGGACTCGCGCGCCGAGACGCGCGGCGGATCCCGGACCGGTCAGGGATCCGCAGGCAGGTCGGGAGGCCGTCCGGCGGCCGGACGGGGCTCGGGCTCCGGCGGCGGCCAGAGGACGGACTCCTCGGCTGCGGCGGTCAACCTCCATACGACGGGGGCTTCTGCGGTCGACCGGGCCACCCAGGCCGCAGCCCGGCGCCGCAACAGGCGCTCGACCGCCTCGGCCGGCGCTCCCCGGCGATAGCGGAGCCGAACGATAGAAGCCGGTCGCGGCCAGCCGCGGCCGGCTTCTCGCATGCTCCGGCGCGTTCCCGGGGACACCCTGGCCTTCGGGGGGTCAGGCGCCCGTGGCCGGGTCAGGGAGGAAAAGGCCGCCGCTCAGGGCCACGGTGCACTCGAACAGGGCATCCATATCACCCGCCCCCGGGCCGAGATGGCCGAACACCTCGGAGCTGACGGCTCCGATCAGAAGGTTCCACGCCGCCAGGCCCCGGACCACCCGCTGCGGGTCCAGTCCCGAGATGTCCGGATCCTGCCGCAGGGCCGATATTCCGGCCGCGGCGTACCGTGCCGTGATCGGGTCGGCAGGCGGTGGCGGGGCCGGCGCGGATTCCGCGGAGCCGGTTCCCTCCGCGCCGGGATCGCCGACGGCGGGACCCGAGTCGCGGATGATGCCGGCGACCAGGCGCAGCACCCGCGTGCCCGGGGTGTTCGTCGTCTCCCCGGGTGCGGCGTAGTCCGGCACGGGCGAGCCGTACAGCAGGGCGTAGTCGTGCGGGTTGCGCAGTGCCCAGGCGCGCAGCGCACCGGCCACGGCGGCCCACCGCCCTGCGGTATCGGAACGCCGCACGGCTCTCTCGGCTGTCTCCACCCGCTCGCCGAGCTCGTCGTAGGCCGTGACGATCAGGAGCGTCAAGAGCTCGTCCCGGTTGGCGGTATAGCGGAACAGCGCCGAGGGGGCCATACCCATGTCCCGCGCGACCGCCCGCAGGGACAGGCCGGCGGCGCCGTGGGAGGCCAGATGCGATCGGGCCGTGCGGAGCAGGGAGGCCTGGATCTCCGCCCGGTTCCTGGCCCGCTTCCCCGGGTTCTGCTGCTCGGTCACCCTCCCAACTCTACGGGGCAACCCGGAGAAAATGAGAACACTGCTCTTGTTTTCGGAGCGTCACGATGCTCTACTAAATAGAGAACACTGTTCTCGTTTTGGAGGGTGAGGGGCATGCGACATATTGCGGTCATCGGGGCGGGGGCGATCGGGCAGCTGATCGCGGAGGAGCTGACCGATCGCGGTCACCGGGTGTCCCTGGTGAGCCGGTCGGGGTCGACACGGGCCGCCGGGGTGAGATCCGTGGCGGCGGATGCCACCGATCCCCGGGCGCTGGCGGAGGCGCTCGGACCGACCGGCGCATCAGGCGGGTATCACGACGTCGTCGTCAACGCCGTCAACCCCAGGTCCTACACGGCGTGGGAACGGGACTGGCCTCCGATGTCGGAGGCGATCTCGGCCGTGTGCGAGCGGACGGGTGCGGGACAGCTCATCATCGGCAATCTGTACGGCTACGGACGCGTAGACGAGCCCATGACCGAGAACCATCCCTTCTCGCCCGAGGGCCCCAAAGGGCGGGTCCGCGCGCAGATGTGGGAACGAGCGCTGCAGAAGCACCGCGAGGGCGCGATGGCCGCCGTCGAGCTGCGCGCCTCCGACTACTTCGGTCCCACCGCCCGTGCGGGGGTGAGCCTGCTGATGGACTACGTGGTGCGCCCCGTCCTCAAAGGCCGCACGGCCTGGGTGCCCATGGGGGACCTGCGGGCGGCGCACTCGTGGAGCTATCTCCCCGATATCGCGCGACTGGCCGCGGATCTCGCCGAATCGGATCAGGGAGGCCCCCGGTGGGGCAGGCCGTGGCACGTGCCGACGGCACCACCGCGCAGCATGCGGGAGGTGGCCGATGAGGTGGCGGAACTCGCCGGGCTGGACCGAGCCGTCGTGCGCAAGGTCCCCGGCGTCGTGATGGCCGCGGGGCGTCTGCATCCGCTCGTCCGCGCACTGGACGAGACGAGGCACCAGTTCGAGCACCCGTGGATCCTCGACTCCGGTGCGGCGCAGCGGGAGTTCGGCCGGCAGCCGACTTCCTGGTCGCAGGCCCTGCTGGAAACCATCGACGGCTGCGCCGAGGGACGGGATGCGGGCCGGAAGAACTGAAACTTCCGGCGATGAACACGGGTGGTGAACATGAAGTCGACTTATGCTGGATCCGTGAACGAGCACACGTCGCCTTCCCCCGAACCGTCAGGTCAAGGGCCCGCCGGCGCGGACCCCGCCGCCGACATCTCGTCCGTGCCGCCGGAGACCAAGGATTGGACGGCGGTCCTCGGCCGCGGGTGCCGGCAATGCGGCTTCGAGCCCGGATTCGATGTCGAGACCGTAGGGTGGCGCATCCGTATGTCGCTGCCCGTCTGGCAGGAGGTGCTGGCCCGCCCGCGACTCTCCCAGCGACCGGACGGGAACACCTGGTCCACCCTCGAATACGCCGCCCATGTGAGCGAGCTGCACCAGGTGTTCCGGGAACGCCTCGCGCTCATGCTCGACCAGGACGACCCCGAATTCCCGGACTGGGACCAGGACGCGGCGGCGATCGAGCAGGAGTACAACCGCCAGGACCCGGCAGAAGTCGCCAGGCAGCTGCGCGCCGAGGGCGAGAAGACGGCGGCCGCGTGGGACGCGGTGCAAGGGGAGCAGTGGGAGCGCACCGGGCGCCGGGGTGACGGCAAGGTCTTCACGGTGCGGTCACTGGCCGAGTACTTCGCCCATGACCTGATGCATCACCGGGTCTACGACGTCAAGGCCTGAGGCCCGGTCGCCGTCGTGGAGGCGGCCGTGTCCGTCCCCCCACGATCGGGACGGCTGGAGATCAGTCGCGGTTCACCCGGAGCAGCTCCCCGGCGGGACGGCGGCTGGTTCCCGAGGGCAGCTCGTCCGAGGGCGGGCCATCGGCGCGCGGCAGGTCCGGGAGCAGGGGGCCGATCTGCCGGAGACGCTCCAGGGTGACCTTCGTATGGGCGTCGACGGGTACGAAGCCCGGCTCCCAGGGCACCGGCTTGTCGCCGGGGACCAGGACGGCGGGCATCCCCGCCGCCACCGCGGACTGGGCACCTGCCTGCGAGTCCTCCAGGGCGACGCAGTCCTCCGGCGCCGTCATGAGCCGTTCGGCGGCCATCAGATACGGATCCGGGTGAGGCTTGGGGTTCGTCACGTCCTCGCGGGAGACGACGGCGCGGATGTTCTCCGACAGCGCCGTGGCAGTGGTCGTGACCACCGAGGCCAGGGCGTTGGTGACCAGGGCCGCGGGCAGCTGCTCCCGGCGTAGTTGCTCCATGAGCTCCGGTATCCCGTCGATCAGAGGGATGTCCTCCTGGATGGCCTCGACCACCTTGGCGCCGATGCGGTCGGTGATCTCCTGGACCTCGCCCTCCGCGCCGCGATCGATCATCATCTGCGCGGAGTACTGCACGGTCTGCCCCAGTCCTTCGTGGTCGTCCTCCGTGCTCCAGTCCAGGCCCAGCTCGGCGGCCACGGCCCGCTTGGCCGTGGCCCATTCGGGCTCCGTGTTCACGGTGGTGCCGTCGTGATCCAGCAGCACGGCCTTGGGCCAGGAGGCGTTGCGCGGATCCAGCCATTCCAGCAGGGACAGGGTCACCTGCCGGTGGTCGTTGACGTGCACGGTTCCCTGGTCCTCGGCCACCGGGACGGCGCCGGGAACCACGACGACGACCATGCCTGCGGCCTGTGCGGCGGCCACGCCGGACGGCGAGTCCTCGATGGCGACGCATTCGGACGGATCCACGCGCAGCCGGCGGGCGGCCTCGAGGTAGCCCTCGGGGGAGGGTTTGGGGGAGACGCCCTTCGCGGCTTCCTCGTTGCCGATGATCACATCGAACAGGCCCTCGGGCCCGAGGGTCGCGGTGTGCCGGGCGATCTCCTCGGTCGCGTTGGTCACGATCGCCGTGGGCAGGCCGGCCTGGGCGATCTCCTCGAGCAGCTCGGGCATGCCGGGCAGGAGCCGCAGGGTGTGCGAGCGCAGCTCCAGCTCGGAGAAGCGCAGCAGCCCGGTGATCATGGCCTCGTCGTCGAGGCTCTTGACGCCGTTGGCCCGCAGGCGGTCGATGGTCTCCTGCGCGGGCCGCCCGATCGTCTCCATCGTGTCCGTCTCGCTCCAGGTTCCGCCCAGCTCGGTGGCGAAACGGGCCTTGGCGCGTCCCCAGACGGGCTCGGTGTCGACCAGGGTGCCGTCGTGATCGAAGAGGACGGCTTGGGGGAAGGGGCGTGCAGGCATGGTTTCACTCTATCGGCCGCACCGGGTGCGGCGTGCATCGGCCGACGAGAGGAGGCCCCTGGTGATGCCGGGCCGGGGAGCTACGAGTGCGTGCCCGGGGACCCCATGGGGCCGTGCCGCAAGGTCTCGTGCTCGACGTGCCCCGCGGGTTCCAGCTGGAACGTCGCGTGCTCGACCGAGACGGGGAAGTGCTGCGCGGCGCAGACCTGCAGGGCGTCGAGGATCCGGGGCGCCGAACCGTCGTCGAAGCTGGAGTTCTCGACGACGACGTGCGCCGTCAGCACCGGGACCCCCGTCGCCACCAGCGACGCGTGCAGGTCGTGGACGGCGATCACGCGCGGCACCCGCTCGAGATGCCGCGCCACCTCGTCGAGGTCCAGGCCCTGCGGTGCCGATTCCATGAGTACGGAGCCCGACTCGCGCAGGATCCGGACGGCACGCGGGATGATGAGCAGGGCGATGAGGATGCCCGCGACGGGGTCCGCGCCGCTCCATTGGGTCAGCCCGGTGACCACGGCGGCGACGATCACCGCCACGGAGCCCAGGGCGTCGTTGAGCACCTCGAGGAACGCGGCGCGCATGTTGAGCGAGGTCCCGCGGGCGGCCGTGAGGACCAGGAGCGAGGCGATATTGGCCAGGAGCCCGGCGACGCCGATGGCGCCCAGCAGCCAGAGGTCGCTTCCGTCCAGGGGCACCGGGGAGAACAGCCGCCGGAGACCCTCTACGATCGCGTAGATCCCGACCCCCAGCAGCACCGTGGCCTGGACCCCCGCCGCGATGATCTCGGCGCGCAGCCACCCCCAGCTGCGCCGCGACGAGCGGGGCCGGGTGATGAGGATCGAGGCCACGAGCGCCATCAGCAGGCCGACCGAGTCCACGGCCATGTGGGCGGAGTCCACCAGCAGGGCCAGCGACCCCGTGACGAGGGCTCCGATCACCTGCGCCATCAGGACCGTTGCGGTGATGCCCAGGGCGATGGCCAGGCGTCTGCGCGATGACCTGGCGAGGTCATGCGAATGCCCGTGCCCGTCGGGCACGGTGACGGGCGATGCGCCGCAGGTTCCCGCTGATGACATATTAGAAAAATAGCATATGTGTTGCAGGATGCCTACGTTCCTGCCCCGTACCCTCCGTAGACTGGGGGCATGTCCTCTGCCCCCGGAGCCATCCCCGCTGCGACCACACGCGCCGACCGCGCACAGAGCGCCGGTGACGGCGCAGCTCCGTTCGGCGACAGGCGCGGCGGGGGGCTGCGCAGAGCGGTCCCGGTGGCGGCGCCGGTCGTGCCGCTCGTGCTCGCGGCGTGGCTGGTGCTGGCATCGGTGCCGATCGGCGGCCCCGGCGGCAGGGCGCTGATCTGGCTGGGCGCGCTCGCCGCCCCGCTGTGCCTCCTGCTGTGGATCTCGGCCGGACTGGTCCTGGGGGATCTGGCTCGTTACCGGCCGCGCTACGCCACGCCGGCGACGGTCTGGCTGACGGTGGCGGCATGGTTCGGTGCGCTCTGCCTGGGCTTCTTCCTCCCCGACCTCATCGACGGACGCGGTCAGTCCCTGTTCACCGCTCTGGCCGGGCCGGAGGCCGTGGGCCTGAGCGCGGGGTTCGCCAATACCGTGGGCGTGCTGACCTTCGCGGCGGCTGCCGGGTCGGTGGTCTCCGCCTCCCTGGACGTCAGGCGAACCCGCGCCCGGCTGCGGGGGGAAGCGGTCGAGCCGGACCCGGAGGAGGAGGACCGCCTGCGGCAGGAATGGGTCGACTCCTTCCGGGCTTCGGAAGCGGCCTCCCGCCGGGGCGGTGGTCCGCGATGAGCAGGATGCTGAAAGCCGTTCGCGACGGCCTGGTTCCCCCCGCGCGCGATGCGGCACCCGTGGAGCGGGCCGACAGCGGCATCTGGACCGTCCCCAACCTCTTCACGATCCTGCGCTTCGCGCTGATCTTCCCCGCCGTCGTCTCGATCTTCGCCATCGACGAGCACCCATGGCTGCCCTTGACGCTGGTGGCCGTCTTCTCGCTGACCGACTGGGTGGACGGCTTCCTGGCCAGGGTCCTCGACCAGTTCAGTCACTTCGGGGCCAGGATGGACCCCGTGGCGGATCGACTGGGGCTCGCGCTCGTGGCGATCGCCCTGGCCTGGGTGGGCCTGCTCCCGTGGTGGGCCATCGTCATCATCGCGGTCGTGGACCTCTTCCTGGGCCTGTTCATCCTGGCCCTGGACTCCTACGAGTCCATGAAGGTCAACTGGGTGGGCAAGTTCCGGACGGCGATCACCATGGTGGGGGTGGTCGCGGTGCTGGCCGCACCTGCCTTCGGTCAGCAGTGGCTGGACTTCCTGGGTGTCCTGTTCGTGGAGGCCGGGGCGTTCCTGCACGTGGTCACCGGCGCGTTCTACGTGCGCCTGGCCTGGCGCGGACGCCGTCGCTTCCGGCGCGGGGCCGCTGTCTAAGACCCGTCACTCCGGGACGTGACGCATCGCGTACTGCGTCACGCCCCGTGAGTCGGTGAACTCCCGGATCATCCGGAACCCCAGGCGCTCGTAGAGCCTGCGGCTCTCCGGCGTCGTCGAGTCGAGCGAGGTCGTCAGGTCTCCGGTCCGTTCCAGGCCGTGGCGCAGCAGCGCCGAGCCGACCCCCATCCCCTGCGCCGAGGGGCTCACGGCCAGCAGCTCCAGATGCCAGTGCGGCTGCGCCGGGCGGGCGTCGACAGCCAGTGCGTGGTCGGCCCCCTCCCGCTGCGGGTCCAGGCCCAGTGCGCCGATGAAGAGCTCCTCGAGCTCCTGCGGCATCTCGGCGGCGTGGGGCGGCTGCCAGAGCGCCACCCCGAGCAGTTCCGCGGGCTCCGCCGATCCGGTCTCCGCGCTCGGCGCCGAGACCGCGACGTCGGCCACCTGACTGGCCAGCCAGTAGCGCCGCAGCGCCTGGCGCTCGTAGCCGAATACCGCCGGGATCGCCGTCGCGGGGCCGGCATGCCCAAGGGTCCACGGATCGTGCTCGAAGGCGCGGACCATGATCTCCGCCATGGCTTCGACGTCGGCCTCTTCCGCGGCGCGGACGAGCATCCGGCCGTCCCGGCCGGATCGCCCTGTCCCGGATCGCCCTGTCCGGTTGGAAAGGGGGTCGGCGGATGGTGCTGGGGAAACGGGCTCGCCGTGGGCATCAGTCATGGGGATCAAGCATAGGGCTGCGGGCCCGGCTCTTCCATGAGCCCATCTAGCGTAGGAAAGTTGATAGTAGTAGACTCAACTTAACGAAAGACGACTACCCCTTCGGGCTACGGGGTGAACGCGCGACACTGAAGGCGCCGGCTGTCAGCGGGCCGGCCGGTCCTCGGTCCGCTGCACCCAGGAAGGATCTGACATGGAAACCAAACTCACCACTCGTTCGCAAGAGGCCATCAGCGCCGCTGCCACGGAGGCCTCCACCGCGGGCAATCCGCAGATCGAACCCGTCCACCTTCTCAAGGCGCTGCTCGATCAGCGCGACGGCGTCGCGGATGCCGTGCTCCAGGCCGCCGGCGTGGACGTGGCCGCCCTGGGCCGCAAAGCGGCCGAGTCGATCGCCGCACTGCCGTCGGCCACCGGCTCCACGGCGGCCCAGGCGCAGTTCAACCGTGCTGCGCTGCAGGTCGTGCAGAGCGCGGAGAAATTCGCCCAGGGGCTCGGGGACGAGTACGTCTCCACCGAGCACCTGCTGTACGGCCTGGCGGACGTGGACGGTACGGCGGGGCGGCTGCTCGAGGAGGCCGGTGCAACGGCCAAGACGATCAAGGACACCATCCCGTCCGTCCGGGGGGACCGGAGGGTGACCAGCCCCGACCCGGAAGGCACCTTCCAGGCCCTCGAGAAGTACGGCACGGACCTGACCGCCGTCGCCCGTGACGGCAAGCTGGACCCCGTCATCGGCCGTGACTCGGAGATCCGCCGCGTGGTCCAGGTGCTCTCCCGCCGGACCAAGAACAACCCGGTGCTGATCGGCGAACCCGGCGTCGGCAAGACCGCCGTCGTCGAGGGGCTCGCCCAGCGCATGGTCGCGGGGGACGTCCCCGAGACCCTGAGGGGCAAGACCCTGATCTCCCTGGACCTGGGGTCCATGGTGGCGGGGGCCAAGTACCGCGGTGAGTTCGAGGAGCGGCTGAAGGCCGTCCTGGACGAGATCAAGGCCTCCGAAGGCCAGGTGGTGACCTTCATCGACGAGCTGCACACGGTCGTCGGCGCGGGCGGCGGATCCGAAGGCGCCATGGACGCGGGCAACATGCTCAAGCCCATGCTCGCTCGCGGTGAGCTGCGTCTGATCGGCGCCACCACCCTGGACGAGTACCGGGAGAACATCGAGAAGGACGCCGCCCTGGAACGCCGCTTCCAGCAGGTCTACGTGGGAGAGCCGTCCGTCGAGGACACCATCGCGATCCTGCGCGGTCTCAAGGAACGCTACGAGGCCCATCACAAGGTGCAGATCGCCGACTCCGCCCTGGTGGCGGCGGCCGCGCTGTCGAACCGTTTCATCCCCGGACGGCAGCTGCCCGACAAGGCGATCGACCTGGTGGACGAGGCCGCCTCGCGCCTGCGGATGGAGATCGACTCGGCCCCGGAGGAGATCGACCAGCTGCGCCGCCAGGTGGACCGCCTGACCATGGAGGAACTCGCCCTCAAGGACGAGACCGACCCCGCCTCCGTCGAACGGCTCGAAGCGCTGCTCAAGGACAAGGCCGACAAGCAGGCCGAGCTCGACGTCCTCAACGCCCGGTGGGAGCAGGAGAAGGCCGGGCTGAACCGCGTGGGCGATCTCAAGGCCAAGATCGACGAGCTGCGCTCGCAGGCCGAGCGGGCCCAGCGCGGTGGCGACCTGGGGGAGGCCTCGCGCCTGCTCTACGGCGAGATCCCGGCCCTGCAGAAGGAGCTGGACGTCGCCCAGGAGCAGGAGGACGCCGGAGCCGAGCGCGAGTCCATGGTCTCCGAGGAGGTCACCGCCGATGACGTCGCCGAGGTGATCTCGGCGTGGACCGGGATCCCTGCTGGGCGGATGCTGCAGGGCGAGACCGAGAAGCTGCTGCATATGGAGCAGGTCCTGGGCCGGCGCCTGATCGGGCAGAGCAAGGCCGTGACCGCCGTGGCCGACGCCGTCCGGCGCTCCCGCGCAGGGATCGCCGACCCGGACCGGCCGATCGGGTCCTTCCTCTTCCTGGGCCCCACCGGCGTGGGCAAGACCGAGCTGGCCAAGTCCCTGGCCGAGTTCCAGTTCGACGACGAGCGCGCCCTGGTGCGCATCGACATGTCCGAGTACGGGGAGAAGCACTCCGTCGCCCGGCTGGTCGGAGCGCCTCCCGGCTACGTGGGCTACGAGGAGGGCGGGCAGCTCACCGAGGCGGTGCGCCGCCGCCCCTACTCCGTGGTGCTGCTCGACGAGGTGGAGAAGGCCCACCCGGAGGTCTTCGACATCCTCCTGCAGGTGCTCGACGACGGGCGCCTGACCGATGGCCAGGGGCGGACGGTGGACTTCCGCAACACCATCCTGATCCTGACCTCCAACCTGGGCAGTCAGTTCCTGGTGGATCCCGCCCTGGACGACGAGGCCAAGAGGGACGCGGTGATGAACGTGGTCAACGTCTCGTTCAAGCCGGAGTTCCTGAACCGCCTGGATGAAGTGATCATGTTCGATCCTCTGACCACGGAGGACCTGGCCAAGATCGTGGATATCCAGGTGGCCCATCTGGCCGAGCGGCTGGCCCAGCGTCGCCTGAGCCTGGAGGTGTCCTCCGCGGCCACGGAATGGCTGGGGCTCTCCGGATACGACCCCGCCTACGGGGCCCGGCCCCTGCGCCGCCTGGTGCAGCGCGAGATCGGCGACAAGCTCGCCAGGGGGCTGCTCTCCGGGGCGATCAGCGACGGCGACACCGTCCACGTGGACATCGATCCGGATGTCGCGGCCGACGGACTGATCGTCACGACCGAGGACTCCCGCGAACGCCGCGGGCCGGATGCCGGTGACCAGGATGTTCCCCTCCATGGCGGGTGACGACCGGGCGGCCCGGCCCTCCGGGGCTCGTGGATCGCGGGTGACGGGGAGTCGAGCCGCGCGGTCTGAGCGTGTACGCTGGGGCCACGACACAGACTGAAAACATCCGGGGCCGTACTGTGTGCCAAACGTACCGCCGACCGGGACCGAGAGACAGAGGGGGTCACGCTCATGGGGCGCGGCCGTCAAAAGGCGAAGGCAACGCGACAGGCGCGGGAGATGAAGTACTTCAGCCCGCAGACCGACTACTCCGCCCTTCAGCGGGAATTGAGGCAGTCCGGTACGACCCGGCCTGCCGCGTCTCCCTACGACGATGACCTCACCGAGGGTGAGGATCACTCGGAGGACCCGGGGTACGACCCCGACGACGATTACCGCTGACTCGGCGGCGAGCGCGCGGCCTGCGCGATTGCCGGACGGAAGAGGCCGGATCCCTGAACGGGATCCGGCCTCTTCCCATGTCCGGTTCCGGCGGCCGGTGAGCCGCGCCGGTGCCGCCGGGCGCTAGCGGCTCAGGGAGCGTACTCGCCCACCATGTGCACGGTGCCGCCGTCCACGCCCTTGGCGCCCTGGACCCAGTCCGGGCCGTCGCCCGATGCGGACGGGTCCGTGGCCTCCACGGAGCCCAGCACCCAGGAGGGCACCCCGCGCGCCTCCAGGTGCTTCACGGCCTGCTCCGCCACGGCGGGGTCGACCACCGCGATCATGCCCACGCCGAGGTTCAGGGTGCGCTCCAGGTCGGCCTGGGGCACGTTGCCCAGCGTGGAGACCACCTGGAAGATCGCTGGCCAGGACCAGGTCGACCGGTCGACGGTCGCCGTCATCCCGGCGGGGAGGACGCGGGCCAGGTTGGCGGCCAGCCCGCCCCCGGTCACGTGCGTGAAGGCCCGGACCCCGGCGCCGGTGCTGCCCGAGGAGTCGTTGACCGGGAAGGCGGCCGTGAGGTCCAGGACGTCGGCGGCGTAGACGCGGGTGGGCTCGAGCAGCTCCTCGCCCAGGGTGCGGCCCAGCTCGGGGACGTCCCGGTCCAGGGACCAGCCGGCCACGCTGAGCACCCGGCGGACCAGCGAGTAGCCGTTGGAGTGCAGCCCCGACGACGCCATGGCGATCAGGACGTCGCCGGGACGGACCCGGTCGGCACCCAGCAGCTGGTCGGCCTCCACGACGCCCGTGGCCGCCCCCGCGACGTCGTACTCGTCCGGGCGCAGCAGCCCCGGATGCTCGGCGGTCTCGCCGCCGACCAGCGCGGTTCCGGCGGCCTGGCAGGCGCCGGCGATACCGCGCACGATGTCCGCGACCCGCTCCGGGACCACCTTTCCCGTGGCGATGTAGTCGGTCATGAACAAGGGGCGGGCGCCTGCCACGACGATGTCGTCGACGACCATGCCCACGAGGTCCCACCCGATGGTGTCGTGGACGTCCAGCGCCTGGGCGATGGCCACCTTGGTGCCCACGCCGTCGGTCGAGGTGGCCAGGTAGGGCTTCTTGAACCCGATGAGGGCGGAGGCGTCGAAGAGCCCCGCGAAACCTCCCACGCCGCCCACGACCTGATCGGTGTGCGTGGCCCTCACGGCGGTCTTCATGAGCTCGACGGCCCGGTCGCCGGCCTCCACGTCCACACCGGAATCGGCGTAGGTGATGGCCTGGCTCGGGCGGGTGGATTCGGTCACCGGAGGGTCCTCACTGCTGGGGTGCTTGTTCGGTCATGGCCATGGACGGATGCGACGGGACGGACGCTGGGACGGTCTGAGCGCGCAGTCACCGGGAGGAGCGGGTCGGATGGCGATCCTCCCGGCGCTTGTCCTCCTCCAGCACCAGATCCTCGAGATCGGAGTCGGGCCCCGGCTCGCACGTGCCCGGGGCCTCGGACTCGAGGATCCGGGGGGCCGAGACCTCAGGGGCCGGGCCCGGCGTCGTAGGGGGCTCGGGGGCCGTGGTCGCCGCAGGTCCATCGGAGGCCCCGGCGGTCCTCGTCCGCACGGGGGTGCCGGGCTTCCTGCGGGACTCGACCACGGACTTGCCCAGGTCGTCGGCGGCGGGCAGCTCGGTGGGGTAGCGGCCGGAGAAGCACGCGGTGCACAGCTCATGGGGCTGCTGCTGGGTGGCTGCGACCATGCCGTCCTCGGAGATGTAGCCGAGGCTGTCGGCGCCCAGGGATTCGCGGATGTCCTCGACGGCCAGGCCGTTGGCGATCAGCTCGGCCCGCGACGCGAAGTCGATGCCGTAGAAGCACGGCCACTTGATGGGCGGCGAGGAGATGCGCACGTGGATCTCAGCGGCCCCCGCCTCGCGCAGCATGCGGACCAGGGCCCGCTGGGTATTGCCCCTCACGATCGAATCGTCCACCACCACCAGGCGCTTGCCGGCCACGACGGATTTCAGCGGATTGAGCTTGAGCCTGATGCCCAGCTGCCGGATGGTGTCGGAGGGCTGGATGAAGGTCCGGCCCACATATGCGTTCTTGACCAGGCCGTTGCCGAACGGGATGCCGGAGGCCTCCGCGTAGCCGATCGCCGCGGGGGTGCCTGATTCGGGCGTGGGCATGACCATGTCGGCTTCGACCTCGTGCTCCCGCGCCAGCTGCCGGCCCATCTCCACGCGCGACTCGTATACCGAACGGCCGTGGATCGAGGTATCGGGACGTGCCAGGTAGACGTATTCGAAGACGCACGCCGCGCGGCGGGTCTCGGCGAAGCGCTGCGAGCGGAGGCCGTCCTCGTCGATCGCCAGGAACTCGCCCGGTTCCACCTCGCGGACGAAGGAGGCCCCGACGATGTCCAGGGCCGCGGTCTCCGAGGCCACCACCCATCCCCGCTGGAGCCGTCCCAGGACGAGGGGCCGGATGCCCTGGGGGTCGCGGGCCGCGTAGAGCGTGTGCTCGTCCATGAAGGTCAGGCAGAACGAGCCCACCAGCTGGGGCAGGAGCGCCAGCGCGGCCTCCTCGAGGGAGCCGTGAGGGTGTTCCGCCAGCAGGCTGGTCACCAGGGCGGTGTCCGTGGTGTTGCCCATCGCCATCTCGCCCCGGGAGGGGAAACCGGACTTGTCGATGAGGCTGTCGTAGAGCTGCGCCGAGTTGGTCAGGTTGCCGTTGTGCGCCAGGGCCACGGTCCCGTGGGGCGTGGCGCCGAGGGTGGGCTGCGCATTGGCCCACCGTGAGCCGCCCGTGGTCGAGTACCGGCAGTGCCCGACGGAGATGTGCCCCGTCAGGGTGTTGAGGGTGGGCTCGTCGAAGACCTGGGAGACCAGGCCCATGTCCTTGTACACGTTGATCCGGGAACCGGTGGACGTGGCGATGCCCGCGGACTCCTGCCCGCGGTGCTGCAGGGCGTAGAGGCCGTAGTAGGACAGTTTGGCGACGTCTTCACCCGGTGCCCACACACCGAATACGCCGCATTCATCCTGAGGTGATTTCTCACCCGGGAACGTTTCGAAACTCAGTTTTCCATCAGGGCGCGCCACGGCCTCAGTCTCTCACGTCCGGGCGCTGTTCGGTCACCCGGCCGGAGTCCCCGGCCGGATCCCCCTCGGCTGCGGCGGAGGGGGATCCGGGCTCGGCCGGTTCCCCAGGCTCGGGGAGCTCGGGCGTCCCGTCCGTCCCGGAAGGGGCCGAGGGGTGCCTGCTGGGCTGCTCTTCGACGTGGGCCCTGACCTCCTGCGCGCGTCGTACCGAGACGCGGTCGATCACCAGGGCCACGATCGCTCCCACGGAGAGGCCGAGAAGTGCGAAGATCGCGATCATGTAACCGACCACCTGCCCGGTGGTGAACATCACGTTGCCGGGGCCCAGGACACCCAGGATCATCCCCGCGACGGCGCCGAGCGCTCCGCCCAGGATCAGGAACACCGGCAATCTCGGGGCGCGCCGGTATCTGAGGGTCTCCACCCGGTGCTGCACGGGAGGCTCGGAATCACGGCCGGCATCGTGCACGGGCTCGTGCTGCTCTCGATCGGAAGGGCGGTCTGCGGAAGACATGACCTCCAGCCTAACCCGGATTCCGCCCGGTATTCGGGGCGCGGGTCAGGACCCGGGACCGGAGAACAGGGGGAGGACCCCGGAGAGGTCCGCCCGGGTGCCGGAGGCGCTGACCGCACCTCCTGTCATGGCCTCGGACCATTGCACGCGGCCGGTCACCAGGGCCAGCCATGTCGCGGCATCGGTCTCGACGACGTTCGGCGGAGTTCCCCGGGTGTGCCGCAGCCCGGGGATGCACTGCGTCACTCCGAACGGCGGGACCCGGACCTCGACGGAGTTGCCCGGGGCCCGCTCGCCGAGTTCCTCGAGGGTGAAGCGCACGGCCGTCGCCAGGGTCTTGCGGTCGAGCCCCCCGCGGTTTTTGCGCCAGGCGGCCAGCGCCATGGTGCCGTCCGCGGGGTCGATACGCCGGCGAGCCATCGTCATCCTTCCGCCGGGGTGCGGGCGCCCGCGTGCCCGGCTACGGCGCGCTCGACCTCGGGGCTCGCGGCGAAGCGTCCCACGGTCCTGCCGCCGCCCGTGATCCGAGGGGTCACCTTCTCCAGCACGGGCTCGACGCCGGCCCGCTGGACCGCTCCCACCGCGACCAGGAGCTCCAGGCCCACCAGGGTGTTCGCCCGGCCGCTGCCGTCGAGCATCTTGAGGGCGACGGACACGCCCTCCTGCGTGGCCAGGCCGAGTACGCCCTCCGCCCCCAGCTTGGCGATGACGCCGAGTTCCTCCATGACCACGGTGTTCGCCCTGCCCGGGCCGTGCACGAACTCCGGGTAGTCCAGCATGGCGGTGGCAACGGTCGCCAGGCGGGCATCGGCGCGGATGTTGTAGGCCGCAGCGCCCAGCGACGAGAACAGGCGGGCGAGCCCGGTGAGGGACAGCGCCGTGAGGGGGGCCCCGCAGCCGTCCACGCCGATGAGCGCCGGGTCTTCGTGTGCGAACTCCGCGATCGTCTCGACGACGGTCTGCTGCAGCGGGTGCTCGAGATCCAGGTATCCGTCCAGGTCCCACCCGCTCTCCACGCACGCAGCCAGGAATGCGGCGTGCTTTCCGGAGCAGTTGTAGTTCAAGGGGGAGCCGCCGTCGTCGGGGGAAGCGGGCCGGCCGCTCCCGTCGACCGACGGGCACCGCAGGGCGGTCTCGTCCAGCCCCACCTTGGCCAGGATGCTGCGCACGGATCCGATCTGCTCGGCGGAGGCCACGTGCGAGCCGGCGGCCACCGCGATCTGGTCCCACTGGATCGGAGCGCCCGCCTTCAGGGAGGCCACGGCCTGGAACGGCTTGAGGGTCGAGCGCGGGAAGATCGGGGTGGTCGTGTCCCCGAGCGCGAGCAGGGTCTCGCCGTCGGGCCCCATGACCAGCGCCGATCCGATGTGCCGGGACTCCACGAAACCACTGCGCTCCACCTGCGCCAGGTCCACGGCGTCGGCCGAGCTGAAGGTCTGCGTGGGTGCTGCTGCGGAAGTCATCCCCCCAGTATCCAAGAGATCGGCCCCAGGGTGGCGAAAGCCCGGGGCGCAACCGCTGCGTGGCGGTTAGGCTGTCACCCGTGAGAACTCTGGTGATCGGTACCGGCGGTCGTGAACACGCCATTGTCCGTGCGCTGCTGCGCGACCCCGCTGTGGAGGAGGTCCACGCGGCGCCCGGTAACGCAGGCATCGCCCGGGATGTGCCCGTGCACGCGGTGGAAGCCGCGGACGGCGCCGCCGTGGTGCAGCTGGCCCAGGACCTCGGCGCGGACCTGGTGGTCGTCGGACCTGAACTCCCCCTGGTGTCAGGGGTGGCGGACGCCCTGCACGGTGCGGGTATCGCGGTGTTCGGGCCGACCGCCCAGGCCGCGGTCCTGGAGGGTTCCAAGTCCTTCGCCAAGGACGTCATGACCGCCGCGGGCGTGCCCACGGCCGCCTCCCGCACGTGCGTGACCGAGAACCAGGTGGCCGCGGCGCTCGATGAGTTCGGCGCGCCGCACGTCGTCAAGGACGACGGCCTCGCCGCGGGCAAGGGCGTGGTGGTCACCGACGACCGCGACGCCGCGCTCGAGCACGCCCGAGCGTGTTTCGCAGCGGACGGGCACGTGGTGGTCGAGGAGTTCCTGGACGGGCCGGAGGTCTCCCTGTTCGTGCTGTGCGACGGCCGTGACGTCGTCCCGCTGGCCCCGGCGCAGGACTTCAAGCGCATCGGCGACGGCGACCAGGGCCCCAACACCGGCGGCATGGGCGCTTATACGCCGCTGGACTGGCTCCCGGAGGACTTCACCGACGAGGTCGTGGAGACCGTCGCCCGCCCCGTCGTCGAGGAGATGGCCCGCCGCGGGACGCCGTTCAGCGGCGTGCTCTACTGCGGGCTCGCGGTGACGGCGCGGGGCGTGAAGGTGATCGAGTTCAATGTCAGGTTCGGCGACCCGGAGACGCAGTCCGTGCTGGCCAGGCTCGACTCCCCGCTGGGCGAGCTCCTGCTGGACGCCGCCCAGGGCCGGCTCGGCGAAGGACGGCACCTCCCGCTGAGATGGAACCCCTCCGCGTCGGTCAACGTCGTCGTCGCCTCCGAGGGTTATCCCGAGTCCTCGCGCCGGGGGGACCCGATCACCGGGCTGGCCGAAGCCGAGGCGCTGGAGGGCGTGTCCGTGCTGCACGCCGGCACGGCCGAGGGCAGCGGGGAGACCGCCGGGGAGATCGTCGCCGCGGGTGGCCGGGTGCTGTCCGTCGTCGCACTCGGGAAGGACCTTCAGCAGGCCCGGGAACGGGCCTATGAAGGGATCGGGCGGATCGGCCTGGAAGGCTCCCAGCACCGAACAGATATCGCTTTGAAAGCCGCCACAGGCCAGATCTCCGTGAGCTGACCGGAGGCGTGCCCCACCGCAGTTGCCACGTCAGGAGCAGAGCATGACCGAACCCGTAACCTCCTCCGTCCTGCCCAGCGGAGAGCCCGAACATCCCAAGTTCCCCGGCCACCCGGCACCGCCGGTCCTGGACGGCTGGCAGCACGTGTACTCCGGCAAGGTGCGTGAGCTCTACGTCCCGGAGGACGAGCGCATGGTGGCCACGGGCGTCTCCGTCGAGGACAACGCCGAATACCGGGCGGGCTGCGTGCTGGTCCTCGCCACCGACCGGATCTCCGCGTTCGACCAGGTCCTCGCCACGGAGATCCCCGACAAGGGGACGGTGCTGACGCAGCTCTCGCTGTGGTGGTTCGACCAGCTGGCCGAGGTGCCCAACCATGTGCTCTCCACCCGCGTGCCGGAGGCGGTCCGCGGACGGGCGATGGTGTGCAAGAACCTGACGATGTTCCCGATCGAGGGCATCGTGCGCGGGTATCTCACGGGGTCGGGTCTCAAGGACTACCGCCGCTCGGGTGAGGTCTGCGGCATCGGGCTGCCCGAGGGGCTGCTCGACGGGTCACGGCTGGAGCAGCCGATCTTCACCCCCACCGGCAAGGCTGAGATCGGGGAGCACGACGAGCCGATCACGTTCGAGGAGATGACCGAAGGACTGGGACGCGCGGTCTCGGACCGGCTGCGGGAACTGTCCCTCGAGATCTACGGCCGTGCGGAGGCGATAGCCCGCGAGCGTGGGATCATCCTGGCCGACACCAAGCTGGAGTTCGGCCTGGACTCCTACCGGGGGGCGATCACCCTGGGCGACGAGGTGCTGACACCGGACTCGAGCCGCTTCTGGGCTGCCGAGTCCTGGCAGCCGGGCCACGCCCACCCGTCCTTCGACAAGCAGTTCGTCCGCGACTGGCTGCGCTCGGAGGAATCCGGGTGGTCGGGGGAGGGCCCCGCACCCGAATTGCCCGAAGATGTGGTCAGCAAGACGCGCGACCGGTACATTGAAGGTTTCGAGCGGTTGACCGGCACGAGGTTCTCACCTGACGGCCCGTTCACCGAGATCGGCCGCGGTGATCAATGACCCCGGCGGCCGCGATCTTCCCGCTGCGGAAGGACCCGCACGGATTTCTCGGCCAAATTTCTTCGAACCTGGACCAAAGTCCATAGTGCGTTCGAGGAACCCCTCGGATACTTCTTATTGAGCGACGCCCGCGGCGACCAGATGCGGGCGAATCGATTCGGTGAGGAACATCGGGACCACCGCCGGGGCATTCCACCCCTCGGCTTGACCGCTGGGAACGGTGTCCGGGTCGATAAGCTCCGGAAGGGTCTGAGGACCGCTGATGCTCTCCCCATCGGCACCAAGGTTCATCAGGCGCCGCACGAGGCTTGGATCCCCTCGTGGCCCGGTGCCGGACCAAGACCCTCTGCGGTGGAAACGCCGAGCGGCTCCTTCGGCCCACGAAGGAGCCGCTCCGTCGTATCCGGGCACCGATCAGACCAGCGCCTCAGCGCGATGTGGCCGCTCCAGCCCGATGTCGCACCATGACTCCCCCCGCCGTGACCGACCGGCGGGCCCGCGGCCGTGAGGCGGCGTCCGCGGCGAGAGCGCAGCCATGCGCCCCGACCTCGCGTCACCGTCATCGAGACGAACCCATAAAAAAGTCCTGAGCCGCGACACGTCCGTAAACGATGTCGCGACTCAGGACAAAAGTCGGGATGACAGGATTTGAACCTGCGACCTCCTCGTCCCGAACGAGGCGCGCTACCAAGCTGCGCCACATCCCGAGAAACTCGGCAGACCTGCTGGTCCGCGAGCAACCAGACCATCATACGGGTTGGCCCGCGGGAAGTGAAATCCCCGGCGGCGTCCTATGCCCTGGCCGTCAGTGTCATGAGCACGGCCTCGGGCGGGCAGAACAGCCGGATGGGCGCGAACCGTGATTCCCCCAGTCCCGCGGAGATCTGCACCGGCACGCCGCCTTGCGAGGTCACTCCCTTGCACCGCGACGGCTCGATGTCGCAGTTGCTCACCAGGGCCCGGCCCCCGGGCAGGCACACCTGCCCGCCGTGAGTGTGCCCCGCCACGACCAGGTCCGCGCGGTCCTCCGCGAAACGGTTCAGGGCACGTAGATACGGGGCATGGGTGAGCCCGAGGCGCAATGCCGCCGGCGCACTCCCGGCATCCGCGAAATTGCCCAGGCCGGAACCCGGCTGGCCCGGAGCGAGGAAGCCCGGATGCCTGTCGAAGCCCAGATGAGGGTCGTCGACCCCCGAGACCTCGATCACGTGATCGCCCACCCTGACCCGGTCGGCCCGGTTGATCATGCCGACCCAGCCGGCTTCGTCGAAGGCGCGGTGCATCTGACGCCAGGGCAGGATCCTGGCAGCCGACCGGTCCTCGCCGGAGGTGGAGCTCTTCCAGAGATACCGTGCGGGATTCTTCAGCATCGGGGCGAAATAGCAGTTCGACCCGGGGACGTACAGCCCGGGGAAGGCCAGCAGCGGCTCCATGATCTCCAGCAGGTACGGCACTGCGTCCGGGTGGGAGAGATTGTCGCCCGTGTCGAGTACCAGGTCGGGGTTCAGGTCCGCCAGGCCGTGCACGAACCGCTTCTTGGCCTCCTGCCCCGGGATGGTGTGCAGGTCGGAGATGTGCAGCACGCGCAGGTCGGGATGACCCGGGGCGAGGACGGGAAGGGTCTCGTGACGGACCCGGAAACGACGGCGCTCACCGAACACTCCCCAGGCGGCCAGTGCGGTGCCGGAGACGGCCGTGGCCGCCACGCTGGTGGCGGCCACGGCGGCGATCGTCGAAGCGGCGGGCATGGCGATCAGTCGTCGCCCCCGGCGTTGTCGCCTCCGCCGTTGTTGTTCCCGCCGGTGTTGCCCCCGGCGTTGTTACCGCCGTTGTTGTTGCCGTTGCCCCCGTTGTTGCTGCCCGAGTTCGGGTTGGGGGTCGCGCCGCTGCCCTGCGTCAGGTTCGACGGCGGGTCGGGGAACGCCTCGGTGTCGTAGTTCGGGGCCACGGAGCGCATGAACCGTTGCCACTGCCCTCCGGCGTAGGTGGAGCCGTCCACGAAGTCGTCGGGGTCCGAGGTCTGCGAGGCCGGCGGGTTGCCGCCGATGGACAGGTCGTTCAGGGAGCGCGAGCCTTCGAGGTAGTTGCCGACCCACGAGGCCGTCGCCAGGCCGTGCGTGTAACCCACCATCCACGTCTGGGTCGAGTTATCGGTGGTGCCGGTCTTGCCCGCAGAGGCGTTGGGGAGCCCGATGCCCAGCTGATAGCCGGAGCCTCTGACGATGACCTGCTCCAGGACGTAGTTCACCGTCCGGGCGTCGTCCTCGCTGATCGCCCGCTCGCAGTCGGGTTCCGGCACCTCGTAGTCGCGCCCGGTGTGGTCCCTCGCGGAGATGAACGCCCGGGGCTCGCACCTCACGCCGTCGTTGGCGAAGGTGCTGTAGGCGGTGGCCATCGTCATGGGGGAGATGTTGTCGTTCGAGCCGCCCAGCAGAGCCGAGAGCTGCGTGGTGTTCACGGCCTCGCCGGTCTGCCCGTTGTGGATGCCGATGCTCTCGGCGAGCTCGCCGATCCGGCACAGGTCGAGCTGGGAGGCCATGGCGTACAGCGCCGAGTTGATCGAGTTGTACATGCCGTAGTCCACGGCCATCTGCCGGTTGTAGCCGCTCGAGGCGTTCTGGAAGCTGAAACCGTTGCCATCGTTGCCGGGCTCGAAGACGGAGCCGCCGTCGACGCAGGAGGCCTGCCAGGGGAAGTTGGCCGGATAGGACATACGCCGTGCGTCGACCTGCTCGCCCACGGACCTGCCGGAGTCCACCCAGGCCAGCAGGGTCACGGGCTTGAAGGTCGAGCCCACCTGGTAGCCGCCGGTTCCGCCGTCCCAGGTATCGGTGTTGAAGTTGTAGACGGTGTTGGAGTCGCCCTCCTCGGAGGTGTAATGGGTGTTCTGCGCCATGGCGACGATATTGCCGCTGCCGGGCTCCACGGAGACCATGGAGCTGCCGATGTTCTGCGGGTTGCTGTCGCGCGACTGGGTGTCGTTGACGGCGTCGTTCGCCTCTTCCTGGGCATCCATGTCCAGGGTGGTCACGATCTCCAGGCCGCCGCGTTGCAGCGTGTTCATGCGGTCCTCGGGATTGGCGCCGAAGGTGTCCGAGGCGAGGATCTGGTTCTCCACGTAGTCGCAGAAGTAAGGGGCCTCGGTGGATGCGGTGCAGCCGGCCTCCTTGGGGTGCAGATCGAGGTTGAGGGGTTCGGCGAGAGCGTCGTCGTACTCCTGCTGGGAGATCCTGCCCTCGTCGAGCATCGTGTAGAGCACCACGTTGCGCCGTTCCACCGAGACCTCCGGGTTGGAAGCCGGGTCGTAGTAGGCAGGCGACTGCACCAGGCCGGCCAGGGTGGCGGCCTGGGCGATGCTCAGCTCGGAGGCGGGGATGCCCCAGTAGAACTCGGAAGCGGCCTCCACCCCGTAGTTGCGCGGCCCGAACAGGGCGATGTTGAGGTAGCCCTCCAGGATCTCGTCCTTGGACTTCTGCTCCTCCATGGACATCGCGAGCTTCACCTCGCGCAGCTTGTCCGCGTACCCCTTGTTGGCACCCAGGGTGGAGGGATCGCGGCCGGCGCGCACGTCCTGATCGATGATCAGGTTGTTGACGTACTGCTGGGTGATCGTGGAGGCGCCTTGGCGGCCGCCGTCGCCGAGCAGGTTGTTGCCGAGCGCGCGAACGATGCCGCCCACGGACACACCGCCGTGGTCGTAGAAATCGCGATCCTCGATGGAGAGGATCGCGTCCTGCATGTTCGGGGAGATCTCATCCAGGGTCACCGGGGTGCGGTTCTCGGCGAAGAAGGTCGCGAGAACCGTCTCACCGTCGCGGGCATACACCGTCGAGGAGCGTGACAGGGGCCCGTCGGAGAAGTCCGTCGGCAGATCCTTGAACCAGCCGATCGAGCCGTTGGCTGCCATGCCCACGGCGGCTGCTGGGGGGAACACGAGGCCGGTGACGACGAGGCCTGCCAACAAGCTGGTCGCGACGAACGCCAGGACCCGCCCGAGGGTCGACGTGCCGCTGCTGCCGGCGGGGGAGTTGGTGGAGGATGCCATTCGGTCAGTTTACAAGTCATAGCTGGGAGCGTGCAGGCACCGGAGGTATGAGGCAGGTCCGACGGGCTAGTCTTGGAGCATGACCACCTGGGAATACATGACCGCGCCCATCATGATCCATGCGACCAAGCAGATCCTGGACAACTTCGGTTCCGACGGCTGGGAACTGGTTGCCGTCCTGCCGGGGACCCAGCAGGCCAGCGTGCCGGACGCCGCCGTGAACGCGCCCGTGCAGACCAACCCCATCGCGTACTTCAAGCGCCCCAAGGAGTCCTGAACATGTCGGGTGGAGTCGACCGGCGCCTCGCCGATCTCGGGCTCTCGCTGCCCGAAGTGCCCGCCCCGGCGGGTGTCTACGTTCCGGCTCTGGTGACCGGCAACTACGTGCACACCTCGGGGCAGCTGCCCTTCATCGACGGGGAACTGCCGGAGACGGGCAAGGTCGGCGACGGCCTGGTCTCTCCCGAGCGCGCTCAGGAGCTGGCGGCCGTGGCCGCCTTGAACGCCCTGGCCGCGGTGAAGAACGTGATCGGCGACCTGGACCGGATCATCAGGATCGTCAAGGTCGTCGGCTTCGTCGCCAGCGATCCGGAGTTCTTCGGCCAGCCCGGCGTGCTCAACGGCGCCTCCAACCTTCTCGGCGACGTCCTCGGCAGCGCCGGTGTGCACGCGCGCTCCGCCGTCGGGGTGGCGGTCCTGCCGCTGAACTCGCCCGTCGAGGTGGAGCTGCTTGCCGAATTCGCCTGACCCCGCGCGCCGCCCGCGAACGTTCCGGGTTCTGCCGGAGTACTGGCAGGCGGCCGAGGTCTGGATGGAGGCCGAGGGCTCGTGGGAACCCATCGAGGCGGTCGACGCCGCCTGCGTGATCCTGCTGCGTGACAGCCCGGACGGGGTGGAGACCTACCTCGTCACCTGCCCGGAGCGCTCGCCGTTCGGCCCGGTGGCCTTCCCCGGTGGTCCGGTAGCGGCGGAGGACGATGATCCGCTGCCCTGGAGCGGGCCCCCGGCCACCGAATGGGGCGCGCGCTGGGGCGACGACGTCGGCAGTGCCCGCCGGGTGGCGGTGACCGCCATCCGAGAGCTCTTCGAGATCACCGGTGTGCTGCTCGCGGGCCAGGACGGGCACTCCACGGCTGAGACGATGGACGGCCGGGACTGGCTGGCCGTGCGCCAGCAAGTGCTCGCCCGGCAGCTGGGCTTCAAGGAGATGCTCGAGAGGCGGCGGCTCGCCCTGCGCACCGACCTGCTGTGGCCGATCGCCCGGTGGGCGACCCCCGACTTCCTGCACCGCCGTTACGACATCCGGTATTTCGCGGTGATCCTGCCCGAGCGGCAGACCGTCACGGAACTGCCCGGCCATCCGCGCCCCGGCGCCTGGGTCCCGCTGAAGCGGCTGGCCGCGCACATCAGGCCGGACGGGGCGGCGCCCTCGCGGGGAGGGGACGCGTCCTCGGAGCGGGAGGGGCTCGAACCGGATTCGTGGCTGGGGGACACCATCGGTGCCCGCAGCACTGCCGGCAAACCGCAGTCCGTCCTGCTCTCCGCCAACGTCAGCTGCCTGATCCAGGAGCTCGCCGGCGTGCGCTCCGTGGTCGAGGCCATAGCGCACCCCGGTGACCTCGGGCCGCGCCAGCCGCAGCTCAGACGCGACGACGACGGCACCTTCCAGCTCGTGGTGGCCCCCAGCATCCGGCATGGACGGACCCGTGAACGCGCCGAGGCGCATGGTGGCTGGCGGGAACGCGGAAGGGCGGATGCCGGTGCGGGCACGACAAAGGCCGCCCGGCAGCCTTGAGGGCGTGTCCGGGCGGCCGACGTCGTGACTGCGTCTGCGGCTACAGTGCGGCGACCGGGCGGTTCAGGTCAGCGTGAACGCTGCTTGAGCCGCTGCAGGTCCAGGATCACCACGGCGCGCGCCTCGAGGCGGATCCAGCCCCGCTGGACGAACTCGGCCAGGGCCTTGTTGACGGTCTCTCGAGAGGCACCGACCAGCTGAGCCAGCTCTTCCTGGGTCAGCTCGTGCGCCACCAGCACGCCGTCGGGGGTCTGGCGTCCGAAACGATCGGCGAGATCCAGGAGGGCCTTGGCCACGCGCCCCGGTACGTCGGAGAAGACCAGGTCCGCCAGGTTCTCGTTGGTCCGGCGCAACCGCCGCGCCAGCGCCTGCAGCAACTGCTGGGAGACGGCGGGGCTGCGCTCGATGACCTTCTTGAGGTTCTCGTGGTTGAGGCCGGCGAGGTGGGTCTCCGAGACGGCGGTCGCCGCCGTGGAACGCGGTGAAGGGTCGAAGATGGCCATCTCCCCGAACAGCTCCCCGGGGCCCATGACGGCCACGAGGTTCTCCCGGCCGTCGCTGGCGGTCCGGCCGAGCTTGATCTTCCCCGAAATAATGAAGTAGAGGCGATCGCCCTGGTCACCCTCGTGGAAGAGCGTGGCACCGCGGGGAAGCTCCACCTCGGTGATTTCGTCCGTAAGCGCCGCGAAGGCTTCGTCGTCGAGGGACGCGAATAGCGGTGCGCGTCGTAGGACGTCTGTATCCATGATGCTCCTCGTGTCGTTCATCTGGCTGGTCGTCGATGTGACGCAGTCGACACCATCAGTATCACTGTAGTGCGACCTGCCGTGATTCCAAATGACCAACTATCTCAGGCGTGGCCCTCGGTTAACTCTCACGGCGCACCCAGGGCCGTTCAATAGTCTTTCCCCCACCTTCCTGGACCTCGCTCATGAGGTCCTCCGGGCCCCTCGACGCCCGCGCCGGCGCGGTGGGCACCGGAGCGGAGCGGGAGAATTGCCGGAGCCGGCGGACCGCGGGAAAACCTGGTGAATAGACCGGCGAATAGAACGGAAGAGAAAGGACATGATGGACCTCAATGGAGATCTGTTCCTGGGGTTCAATGCCTTGGACGTCATCGTCGTACTGCTGCTCCTGGTGTTCCTGCTCCACGGCGCCGCCCGCGGCATAGGACGTACGATCGGCGGTGCCGTGGGGCTGGTGCTCGGAGCGACCCTGGCGTTGCTCCTGCTGCCCCATATCGAGATCAGCGAGGTCGGGCGATGGGCCCGCCTGGCGATTCTCGGGGTGGTCCTGGTGATCTGCATGGTGGTCGGGCAGGCGCTGGGCGAGGCGCTCCTCGGCCGGATCGCAGGCGGACCGCCGCGATCCTCCAGGATCCTGACCTTCGTGGACCGGGCCGGGGGAGGTGCGATCGGGGCGGCGATCGGGGTGATCGTGGTGCTGGCGCTCGGCGGTTTCCTGGGCCAGGTGCCCGCCCCCTGGCTGAACGCGCAGCTGGAGAGCTCGCGCTCGCTGCAGGCCATAGAGCGCTGGACCCCGCCGGCGGTGATCCGCGCGCTGGGCACCGCGCAGGAGGAGCTCGCGGGCGCCCCCGCGATCCGGGAGCTCGATGCGCTGCTCTACCCGGCCGTGGAGCCACCGCAGACCGAGATCGACGACCCCGAGGTGACCGCGGCCTCCGCCTCCACCGTGCGCATCCTCGGCGCCGCCGCCGAATGCGGGTACAACCAGTCCGGCTCCGGGTTCGTGACGGCGGCGGGGCAGGTAGTGACGAACGCGCACGTGGTGCAGGGGACCGACGGCGTCTCGGTCTACACGTCCCAGGGGCAGCGGCATGCGGCGGACGTGGTCAGTTTCGTGCCGGAGCACGATCTCGCCGTGCTCTCGGTCCCCGGCCTGGAGCTGGGCCCCCTGAGTATCGCCCAGGGCGCCGAGAGCGGCACGGAGGCGGCCTTCATCGGCTACCCCCTGTCAGGGCCGCTGGCCATCGGCGCGGCGACCGTCCAGGGCAGCGCGTACACGTCCATGGGCTCGATGGACGGCTCCATGCCGGTGCAGGTCACGCAGTTCGCGGGCAATGTCCAGCAGGGCAACTCGGGCGGGCCGCTGGTCGACATGGACGGCCAGGTCATCGGGGTGGTCTTCGGTAAGGCCGTGGACGACCCCGCAGGCTACGCCGTGGACACCGGGACGCTGACCGACGTGTTGGCCGGTGCCGCCGGGGCGGACCAGCCGGTCGGGACCGGGCAGTGCCAGGCCGCCTGAGCTCTGCCATCTGAGCTCTGCAGTCTGAGCCCTGCCGTCTGAGCCCTCCGTGGCGCGGCAGATGCCCGTGGCGGTCGGCACCCGAGGGGAAAGCCCCGCTCGTTCACGAGCGGGGCTTTCAGCGCTGATGCCGTGCAGCGGCTACTCGCCGAGCGAATCCACGATCTGCTGCATCACGGTCTGATCCGCCAGCGTGGTGACGTCGCCGACGGGGCGATCCTCGGCGACGTCCTTGAGCAGGCGGCGCATGATCTTGCCCGAACGGGTCTTGGGCAACTCCGGCACGATCAGGACACGCTTGGGCTTGGCGATCGGGGAGATCTCCTGGCCGACGTGGGCGCGGAGCTTCTCGCCGAGCTCCGCCTTGTCGTGGCCCTCCTGGGCGGCCTCGTCCGTCAGGATCACGAACGCCACGACGGCCTGTCCCGTGGTCTCGTCCGCAGCGCCGACGACGGCGGCCTCCGCGACGGTGTGATGGGAGACCAGCGCGGATTCGATCTCCGAGGTGGACAGGCGGTGGCCGGAGACGTTCATGACGTCGTCCACGCGCCCGAGGATCCAGATGTCGCCGTCGTCGTCGTAACGCGCGCCGTCGCCGGCGAAGTACATGCTCTCGAAGCGGGACCAGTAGGTCTGGACGAACCGCTCGTCATCGCCCCAGATGGTGCGCATCATGGAAGGCCACGGCTCGCGGACCACCAGGAAGCCCTGCTGGCCGTTCTCCAGGGACTCGCCCATCTCGTCGACCACGTCCACCTTGACCCCAGCCAGGGCGCGCTGCGCGGAGCCCGGCTTCGCCACGGTCACCCCGGGCAGCTGGGTGATCATGTGGGCTCCGGTCTCGGTCTGCCACCAGGTGTCGACGATCGGGCAGTCGCCGCCGCCGATGACCCGGTGGAACCAGGTCCAGGCCTCCGGGTTGATCGCCTCGCCGACCGTGCCGAGCAGTCGCAGGGAGGTGAGGTCGTATTCGGCGGGGATCTCCTCGCCCCACTTCATCATCGTGCGGATCGCGGTGGGGGAGGTGTACATGATGGTCACGCCGTACTTCTGCACGATCTCCCAGAACCGTCCGCGGTGCGGAGAATCGGGGGTGCCCTCGTAGATGACCTGGGTGGCTCCCATGACCAGCGGGCCGTAGGTGATGTAGGAATGCCCGGTGACCCAGCCGACGTCGGCGGTGCACCAGTAGACGTCGCTCTCGGGCTTGAGATCGAAGGTGTACTTCATGGAGAACGCACCCTGGGTCAGGTAACCGCCCGTGGTGTGCAGAACGCCCTTGGGCTTACCGGTCGTGCCGGAGGTGTAGAGGATGAACAGGGGATCCTCGGCGCCCACCTCGGCCGGAGCGTGCTCGGCGGAGGCGGTGTCCACGACGTCGTGCCACCAGACGTCGCGACCCTCGGTCATGGCGACCTCTTCGCCGTTGCGCCGGACCACCAGCACATGGTCGACCGTGGGCCCGCCCTTCTCCAGGGCGGCGTCGACGGCGGGCTTGAGCGTGGTGGGCTTGCCGCGACGGTAGGAGCCGTCCGCGGTGACCACCAGCTTCGCCTCGCCGTCCTCGACGCGGGAGCGGACCGCCTCGGCCGAGAAGCCGCCGAAGACCACGGAGTGGATCGCGCCCAGGCGGGCGCAGGCCAGCATGGTGATGACCGCCTCGGGGATCATGGGCATGTAGACGGCGACCCGGTCGCCCTTGCCGATCCCGAGGGAGGCGAATCCGTTGGCTGCCTTGGAGACCTCGTCCTTGAGGTCCGCATAGGTGAAGGAACGGGAATCGCCGGGCTCTCCCTCGAACAGCAGGGCGATGCGATCGCCGTTGCCGGCCTCGACGTGACGGTCCACGGCGTTGTAGGCGGCGTTGAGGGTGCCGTCCTCGAACCATTTGGCGAACGGCGGATTCGACCAGTCCAGGGTGGTGGTGAAGTCCTTGGACCAGGTCAGCAGCTCGCGGGCCTGACGCGCCCAGAACTCCGTGCCCTCGGCCTCCGCCTGCTCGTACAGCTCGGAGCCGGCGTTGGCCTGATCGACGAAATCCTGCGGAGGGGCGAAAGTCTGCTGCTCGTGGTTGTGCTCGGTCATCGGCGTGTGCTCCTTATCAAGGGGCTCAGGCCCGGACGGTGTGCTCCGGACGGCGTGGTCTCACCAGCATATGTGCCTGGCGTCACATGTTCGGTTCGAGGTTAGTTCAGTTGCACCATCGGATTCCACACGTGTCCAACTCCCGCGGACGGGCTGTCCGCCCCGGCACGTAGCATCGGGATATGAGCACGAGTCCCGGCAACGATCTGCAACCGCATCCCCTGCATCGCGCAGAGGGCGGCCCGGTTCCCGACCACGTGCGCATCGTGGATCCGGCCAGGGCCAGGGCGGGGGCAGCCCGTCGCCGCCGGACGGGGAAGACGGAGACCGAGCTGGGCCGGAAACGGCGGGCGCGCAAGATCGACGCCGTCCTGGGGCGAACCTATCCGTACGCCGTCGCGGAGCTCGACTTCGGATCGCCGTGGGAGCTGCTCGTCGCCACGGTGCTCTCCGCCCAGACCACCGACGTACGGGTCAACGCGACCACGCCGGCCCTGTTCGGACGCTGGCTCACCCCGCGCTCGCTGGCGGAAGCGGAGCGGCCCGAGGTCGAGGAGATGGTGCGGCCCCTGGGCTTCTACCGGTCCAAGGCCAAGGCCATCCAGGGCCTGGCCCAGCGGGTGGAGGACGAGTTCGGCGGTGAGGTCCCCTCGACGCTGGACGATCTCGTCTCCCTGCCCGGAGTGGGCCGGAAGACCGCCCATGTGGTGCTGGGCAATGCGTTCGGGCGCCCGGGCATCACCGTGGACACCCACTTCGGGCGGCTGGCCAGGCGGTTCGAATGGACGACGGAGGAGGCCCCGGACAAGGTCGAGCGGGATGTGATGGAGCTTTTCGAGCCCGGGGACTGGACCGACCTCTCCCACCACCTGATCTACCACGGCCGCCGGATCTGCCACGCCCGCAAACCCGCGTGCGGGGTGTGCCCGGTCGCCGACCTGTGTCCTTCGTACGGTCAGGGCCCCACCGAACCCCATACGGCGGCCAAGCTGATGACCTACGAGTTCGCTGCTGGGCGCGAAGACCTCTTGCAGGGATATCTCGGCGGGAAGAGCCGTCTTGAGCTGCGGGCCTCCGGCCATTCCCTGGGGCTGTGACCGTGGATCCCATCCGGTGCCGGGCCAGGACCGACCTGATCCGGGCGGTCCAGCTGCTGAACCAGGCCGGCCCTTTGCGGATCCCGGAGGTTCCTCCGGGGAGGACCATGCGCGAGTCCGCCGTTCTCATCCTCGTGGGCGCGCTCGACGAAGTGCCCGCCGTGACCTCGTCGCTCCCGGCCGTGGGCGGCCAGGACCGGCACGAGGCCGCCGGACGCGGGGACCGGGACGGGTCCAGGGACCGGGGCCGCGAGGAGACCCCCGGAGCCCCGGAGCGGCCTCACGTGACTGCCGACCTTGACCTTTTGCTGGTCCAGAGGGCGGCCACCCTGCGGGCGCACCCGGGGCAGGTCGCCTTCCCCGGCGGGCGCCTGGACCCCGAGGACGGTGACCCCTGTGCGACCGAGGACCGCCTCGAACTGCCGGCCGGATCCGGTCAGGCGGCCTACGTCCGTGCGGCGCTGCGAGAGGCCGAGGAGGAGACCGGCCTCGACCCCTCGGGCGTCGAGGTCCTGGGGCTGCTGCCCCGCACGCCGCTGACGGTCTCCAGCCATCAGGTCACCCCGGTGGTGGGGTGGTGGTCCAAGCCCGTGTCCGTGGACGTGGTGGACCACAGGGAGTCCTCCCTCGTCTTCAGGGCCCCTGTCCTCGACCTGGTGGATCCGTCCCGGCGTCACTCGGCGGAGGTCCGCGTCCCGGGGCCGGACTATCCGGACGTGCGCCACCGCTCGCCCGCCTTCCGGATCCCCCGGGAGATCACCGACCCCGCCGGGGGAGAGGGCGACGTCGTGGTCTGGGGCTTCACCGGCCTGCTGCTCGACCATCTGCTCACGGCCGCGGGATGGTCGCGGGACTGGAATACGGACGACGTCCGGCCCGCCCCCAGATAGCGACGGGCCGGAGTCCCGTCCGAGAGGGCGGCCGGCTCCCGGGTGAGTGGGGTGCTACTTCGCCTGGTCGTAGCTGTCGACCGTGACCACGCTCACCGGGAAGTCCACGGGCACCTTGCCGAAGACGATGCGGGTCGCCTCCTCGGCGGCCTCCCGGACGATCCGTTCGACCTGCGGGGCCTGGTGATCGGCCGTGTCCACCATGATCTCGTCGTGCAGGAAGAACACCAGGCGGGCATCCAGGTCCTCGCGCATCAGGACCGTCCGGACCCGCCCCATCCAGGCCATCGCCCATTCCGCGGCCGAGCCCTGCACCACGAAATTGCGGGTGAACCGCCCGTGGGTCCGGCGCATGCTCTGCGCAGCGCGCTCACCGGCGGCGGTGGCCGTATCCGCCGTCCTGGCCTGCCATTCCTGCGAGGGCGCCGGTGACCAGCGCCCCAGCCAGGTGCAGACCTGCCCGCCGTCCTCCCCGACCCGCGCGGCGTGCTCCACGTAGGCGACCGCCTTGGGGAACATGCGGGTCAGGTGAGGCATGAGTCGGCCGCTGTCCCCGGTGGTGGCGCCGTACATCGCACCGAGCAGCGCGATCTTGGCGTGCGTGCGTTCGGTGAGCCCCGAGTTCTGCGTCCGCCCCTGCTCGGCGATGGCGAGGTAGAGGTCACGGCCCCGTGAGGCGTCGGCGAGGGCGTCGTCTCGTGCCAGGACCGCCAGGACGCGGGGTTCGAGCTGGGCGGCGTCGGCGACCACCAGCCGTCGTCCCGCTCCGGGGCGCACGGCTGAGCGCACTGCCCGGGGGATCTGCAGGGCTCCGCCGCCGCGGGCCGCCCAGCGGCCGGTGACCACCCCGCCCACGACGTACTCGGCGTGGAAACGGTCGTCGTGCACCCAGTTCGCCAGCCAGTGCCACCCGTTGGCGGTGAGCAGGCGGGACATCTTCTTGTACTCCATGACCGGAGCGATCAGCGCTTCCCGGCGTGCGCGCTCATCGGGCGAGGACGCCGGTGCGGCCTCCACCCAGCCCTTCAGCAGCCACTGGCTGGTCGAATCGACGGGGATCCCCGCATCGCGCAGTGCACGAAGGAGGGACTGCGGGGAATCGGGGTTCAGGGCGGGTGCGACCAGGGCCTCGCGCAGCCGCCGGGCCGCGGCCTCCATCCTGGCCGGACGCTGTCCCGGGGCGGGTTCAGGGCCGAGCGCCTCCTCGAGGAGCGCGCGGTGGACCTGCGTGTCCCAGGCGACCCCGACCCGGTGCATGTCAGCGGCCAGGAGCGCGCCCGTGGATTCCAGTGCGGCGAGAAGCCGTAGTCTCCCGGGCGAGCGCGCCTGATCGACGGCGAGGAGCTGAGCGGAGAACTCGGAGACCGCACGTCGCAGGCGCTCCTCCGTATCCGGGCCCGTCGCGGTGTCCCCCGCGGTGATGTCGTCGAAGAGCCCCAGCTGGTTCTCACCCGGTGCGTTCCACGCCGAACGCACCGGCGGGTCCGGGGCGATGCCGGGATGCTCGCCGTCCGGCAGAGGGGGCAGGACGGGCCGGTAGGTGACCCCGGAGCCCGGAGCCGTGGCCGCCTGGGCGAGGATGGCCTGGACCAGGCGCAGATCGTGCACGTAGGGCATGGGCAGGGCGGGGTCCGCGGACAGCAGGGCGGGGAACACGGTCGCCCCGCGTTCGAAGACCCAGCGGGGCGGGGCGACTCCTGCCGCGCGGGCCGCCCGGGTGCGATCCCGGATGAAGGCGGCCAGCTCCGCGGTGTTCAGAGTCTGCGGGCCGCCCTGCGGGGACCCCGCGGCAGAGACCACCTGGGCGAGGTAGGCGCCCGAGGGCGCGGCGCTGCTCTGCGCCTGCGGACCCACGATCTCAACGACGACGACGAACACCCGTCCATTCTGCCCGTTGCCTCCGACGGCCCGGCACCGGCGAGACCGGGGGCCTCCACAGGAGGACCGGTGGGGCACGGGACCGGAGGTTTCCCACACACGGTGCGTCGCCGCGAGCGGACGAAGACCCGCCCCGGCCACCGTGGTGGACATGAACACGGCACACATCTCCGGACGCCGGGCCGCACGGATCGGCAGGCCGGACGAGACCACGGGCACACAGGACGGCATGGGTGGTCTCCCCGGCGAGGGGCGGTTCGCAGGCCCTGAGGCCGGCCCCTGTCCGGACGCCTCCGGGACAGATGGCGCGGCCGCGGACCAGGTGGTCTCCGGGGAGGGGCAGCGGGTCGGCCTGGTGACCTCCGACTCCGCGTTGCGCGAGCTGGTCGCGGGGATCTGCGCCTCGGCCGGAGCATCCCTACGGGTCGCGGCGGCGGACACCTCGCTGCGCGGTATCGACATCCAGTTGTGCGACGTCCAGGCGCTCGCGGACGGTCGCGTGCCCCACGGACGCAGCGGGCGCGAGGTCGTGCTGCTGGGCCGTGCGGAGGACACCGGGCTCTGGGATGCGGCCGCGTTGCTGGGCGGATGCCCCGTGGCGGTTCTCCCGGAAGCCGAGTCGTGGCTGGCGGACCGCCTCGCTCCCCGACCGGCGCCCGGGGAGGGGAGCCCCGCCGTCGTCATCGGCGTGGCGGGAGCGGTGGGCGGCATCGGGACCTCGACGCTGGCCTGCTGGCTGGCAGCCGACGCGGCGGCGCGGGGGGTGCAGAGCGTCCTCGTCGACGGTGATCCGGATGCCTGCGGTCTGGACCTGCTGCTCGGCCTCGAATCGCTGGAGGCATTGCGCTGGCCCGATCTGTACGGCTCGAAGGGCGTCCTGCGCCCCGAGCAGCTATGGCCTCTGCTGCCCGGCCATGCGGAAACCGCGAACTTGCGGTGGCTCTCGTGGGGGCGGGACCTCCCGTCGCAGGACCAGGTCCCCGGCAATGCCGTGGTGACCGCGCTGCGCGGGGCGGTGGAGGCCGTCGTCGTGGACCTTGGACGCATCCGAGCCGGGGGTACGGTGCTGGCGAACCAGTGCGACATCGTGGTCGTCGCCATGCCCAGGACGGTCAGGGGCGTGCTGGCCGCCCACCGCGCGACGAGTCTCCTGGGGTCCACCCCCGTGGAGTACGTGCTGTGCGGGGTGGACGTCGCCGACGTCGACGGAGCCCTGGTGGCGGAGACGCTGGGACGCGAGCCGGTCGGGCATCTGCGTTTCGACGGCCGCGTCCCGGAGGCCACGGAGATCGGGCGCCTGCTCGACCGCGGCGCACGGCGCCGCCATGCCCGGGCCGTGGGCCGGATGTGGGACGAGCTCAACGACATCGTCCGCTCCGCCGCGGCCGGCGCCCGGGAGGGCGAGCACTCATGAGCATCGACGCCCGGACCCGCCCAGAGCCCGCCGTCGGCCCGGCACTGCTGGAGTTCGTCCGCGAAGCGCTCCTGGCGGACGGCGGCAGGGTCACCGACGAACGCATCGCCCGCGCAGTGCGTGCCTCCGGGCACGTACTCGGAGCGGCGGGGACGCTGAGCGCTGTACGCAGTATCCGCGCCGAGCTGACGGGCCTGGGGCCCCTGCAGCACGAGCTGCCCGCCGAAGGTCTCACGGACGTGTGGATCAACGGCGCCCATGAGGTCTGGTGGGAGGCGGGGGCAGGGCCGGTACGGATACCGTCTCCGTTCAAGGACGACGACGAGGTCCGGGCCCTGGCCGTGCGCCTCGTCTCCTCGGCGGGCCGCAGGCTGGACGAGGCCCACCCGTGCGTGGACGTGCAGACCGACGGCGGCATGCGCGTGCACGCGGTCCTTCCGCCCGTCTCGACCGGCGGGACCCTGATCTCGGTGCGTTTCCGGCACCGTGACGTGATCACCGTGGACGACCTGGTCGCCAGCCGCACGGTCAGCCCCGAGATCCTGGAGCTCCTGCTGTCCGCCACGGCCCGCGGGGCGAACCTGCTGGTGACGGGCTCCACGGGAGCGGGCAAGACCACCGTGCTCAATGCTCTGCTCGGTGCCTGCCCGCCGCACGAACGCATCGTGCTGATCGAGGACGCCGCGGAGCTGCGGCCGCTGCACCCCCACGTGGTGGGCCTGCAGGCGCGGCATCCCAACGTGGAGGGCAGCGGCGCCATCGGCTTGGCGGAGCTGGTGCGCCAGTCCCTCCGCATGCGCCCCGACCGCATCGTGGTCGGCGAGTGCCGCGGTGCGGAGATCAGGGAACTGCTGACCGCGCTGAACACCGGGCACCGCGGGGCAGGTACGGTGCACGCCAATTCGGCGGATGCCGTCCCCGCGCGTCTGGCCGCGCTCGGCGCCCTGGGCGGGATGAACAGCGAGGCCGTCGCCCTGCAGGCGGGTTCGGCACTGGACCTGGTGGTCCACCTGGGCCGCCGCGAGGCCCGCCGGGTCGTGGAAGCCGTGGCTCTCGTGCAGGAGCGCAACGGCGCCCTGCAGATGACGACGGCGTCCCGCCTCACGGTCTCGGGGTATCGGCCCGGCCCGGGATGGCAGCGGTTCGCGGAGCTAGCGGAGCGGGGTGAGGAGCCGTGAACGGCCCTCCGATCGTGATGGCCCTGCTGGTCCTGCTGAGCCTCGCCCTGATCTGGCTCCCGGCGGGAACGCGGACCCGGGTCACCGGCGCCCTCGGCGTCCCGGGCCGCTCGGGAGGCTCCGCCGGTACGGCCGGTGCGTCCGGGCCGGCGAGCAGGCTGGTCCGGGCAGTGCGGAACCACCGGCGCAGCGCGACCACGGAGGCGGGGGAATGGGCCGTCTGGATGCGCCAGCTCGCCACCCTCCTGCGGTCGGGGCGCAGCCCCGGCTCCGCGTTCGGGGTCGAGGCCGAGTCCCTCTCCGAGACCCCGGACCCGTCGCCGACCGGACAGAGGATGGCAGCGGTATGCCGCACCGTGGCCGGCGGCGCCTCCGTGGGCCTGCCGCCGTCGGCCACGCTGCGTTCCCTGGCGAGGACGCCGGCCGCCGACCGGAAGCGCCTGCGCCGTATCGAGGCCACCGTGCTGACCGACCTGGCGCGCTGCTGGGAGATCTCCGAGCGCACCGGAGCGCCTCTGGCCGCGTTGCTGGAGGGCCTGGCCGACGCGACGGAAGCCGACCTGGATGCCGCGGCCGCACGTGAGACGGCCCTGGCCGGGTCGCGGTCCACCGTGCGGATCCTGAGCTGGCTTCCGGTGATGGCCCTGGGCCTGGGCGTCCTGATCGGGGCCGACCCCATCCGGACGCTTCTGACCAACCCCTGGGGGATCGCCGCCGGAGTTGCCGGTGCGGTGCTGACCCTGGCGGGGCGGGTGTGGACCGTTCGTATGGTGCGCGCGGCCGAACACGCCACCGGGAGGGACCCGGCATGAATCCGCTCAGCGTCTTCATCACCGCAGCCCTCCTGGCCCTGTTCCTGGCAGCCGGTCTCGCCGTGGCATGGCTGCCGGCGCACCGGTCCAGGGCACTCTTCGCCCTGTCCGCGATAGGACCCGTGGCCGCAGCACCCGCCGGGAACGTCGCCCGGGGCCATGAGGCCCGGGAGCGCGAGGACCGGGCGGAACCTCCCGCATCGGCCGCCGTGCTCGTGGAACTCGTCGTCTCCATGCTCGAAGCCGGCATGCCGGTCGACCGCAGCCTGACCGTCCTGGGCCAGAGCCTCGGCGGTCCGTCGGGCCGTGCCCTGCGGGCTGTCGGCACCGGCCTGGGGCTGGGCCTGCCCTGGCGGCAGGCATGGGCCTCCGCGGGGGACATCCCGGTGGCCGTGCAGGATCTCCGGGCCGCACTGACCTTCTCCTCGGTGTCCGGGGCGCCCTCGGCAGCGGCTCTGAGGGCCACCTCCGCCCATGTGCGGCGGCTCGAGCACCGGCGGGCGGAAGCCGCGGCCGAACGGCTCGCGGTGCACCTGGTGGTCCCCCTGGGGCTCTGCTCCCTGCCCGCCTTCATCGCGTGGGGGATCGTCCCCGTGCTCATCGGCCTGGTACCGGAGCTGTTCCGATGACCGCGCCCTCCCTGAACCCCGGCCGGACACCCGTCCCGTCCGGAAGCAGACCCCCGGCACCGGGGGCGACAGAAAGAGGAAGAACCATGTCCCGCACACAGCACAGCGCGACTCCCACACCCGGCCAGGACCCGGCCGCCGCGCAGGCCACGGTGGTCCGCGACGGCCAGGCCGTCGTACCGGGCCACGGCCTGGTGATCCACGATCCCGACCTCGGGGCCTCGACCGTCGAGTACGCCATCGTGCTCCTGGCAGCCGCGGCGTTCGGAGGCGTCATGGCCGCGGTCATCGCCTCGGACGCCGTGAGCGAACTGCTCATGGGCATCATCTCCAAGGCGCTGGGGATCTGAGCGCCCGGACCGCCGCGGGGAGGACCCCGCGGCGGTCCGAAGCCCCTTGTCACAGCTCCTCCGAGCGACGTCGGACGGCGGTGGACACCGCCCCGCGGCGTTCGCCGACCACCAGGAAGGTTTCATCATGTTCGTGCGTACCGTTCGCGCCCTGCGCGAGCTCATCTGCGGACGCAGCCCCCACGATCGGCCGGCCGGAGCCGCCGGCAGTGAGAGCGGCCCGCACCCCGATCGCGGAGCCGTCACGGCGGAGACGGCCATGGTGCTGCCTGCCGTCGTGCTCATGCTGGCCGTCGTGCTCGCCGGCGGGGCGGCCGCGGCTACGCAGGTCCGCTGCGAGGAGGCCGCCGGTGCCGCCGCGCGCGTGATCGCCCGCGGTGAGAGCGAGGAAGCCGCCGTCGAGGAGGCCCGGTCCATCGCGGGCGAACGGGCGCGGATCTCCGTGGGCCTGCGTCAGGGCCGGGCCGAGGCGGAGGTGGTCATGCCGGCCCCGGGCATCCTGGCGGACTGGGGCGGGCTGGAACTGTCCGCGACCGCCTCGACCCTCACCGAGGGGGTGGTCCTCGATGACCGGTGACCGCGGCTCGCCGACGGCCTCCGGCGGGCAGGACCGTCGCGAACGGTGCGAAGAAACAGGGGTGCCCGCCGCGTCGCCCGCCGACCACGGCGGCGGCACGGTTCTCGGGCTGACCGTCGTCCTGGTGTCGATCTTCCTGCTCGGGGCGGTGCTGCTGGTCGGGCAGGCGGCGATTCTCAAGCACCGGGCCGGCAACGTCGCCGACCTCGCCGCACTGGCTGCCGCGGACACCGCGCGCGGACTCGTGCCCGGGGATCCGTGCGAGACCGCCCGGAGCGTCGCAGAGGAGAACTCGGCCACGCTGCACAGCTGCGCACTCGTGGAGCCGGAGCTGACCACCGTGGACATCACCGTCGGCATCGACCTGCCAGGGGTGCTGTCCCCGCTGGGACAGGCCGAGGGGATCAGCCGCGCGGGCCCGCCGTCAGACAGCCCCTTCGCGCAGTGAGCTTTCCGGGGCTTGGTCCAGCAGCGCTCCGAGGAAGGCGACCGCCCCCGCCTTGTCCAGGGGATTGTTGCGCTTGCCGCACTTGGGCGACTGCACGCAGGAGGGGCAGCCGTGCTCGCACTCGCAGGAGACGATCGCGGCCCTGGTGGCCGCCAGCCAGGTGGCGGCCAGGTCGTAGCCGCGCTCGGCGAAACCGGCACCTCCCGGATGGCCGTCGTGGACGAAGATCGTGGGCAGCTCGGTGTCGGCGTGCAGCGCCGTGGACAGCCCGCCCACGTCCCACCGGTCGCATGTCGCCAGAAGGGGCAGCAACCCGATCATGGCGTGCTCGGCGGCGTGCAGTGTCCCGGGCAGGTCGGGTTCCTCGATCCCCGCGGCAGCCAGGACGGGTGCGGGGACGGTGAACCACACGGCCTTGGTGAACAGGTCCGTGGGCGGAAGATCGAGCGGCTCCTCCCCGATGATCTCGTGACCCGGGAGCGCCTTGCGCTGGTAGGAGACCACCAGGGAGGTCACCTGGACCTGACCCGCATGGACCGTCACCCGCCCCCAGGACTCGCGGCGCTGCTCCTCGAGCACGTTCACCGAGGTGACCTCGCGCGCCATGGTGTAGAAGTCAGGATGGGCGCGGGACACGGAGACCACATGGTGCTCCAGATCCAGTTCGTCGACGAGGTAGGAGCGTCCCTGGTGCACGTAGACCGCCCCGGGATGGGTCTGCTGATGGGCCTGCCCCGTTCCGATCGACCCCAGGATCTGTCCGGAATCGGTCTCGACGATCTGCAGCGGGCCGCCCCCCTCGGCCCGGATGGAGACCATGGCGGCCGGGGCTTCCGCGCGGGTCCAGAACCAGCCGCTGGGCCGCCGCCGCAACTGCCCCGCCCGCACCAGCGAATCCAGGATCCCCGGAGCGGCCAGCCCGAACAATTCCAGGTCCGCCGGCCTCAGGGGCTGCTCCGCCGCGGCGGCGCACAGGTGCGGAGCCAGAACGTACGGGTTGGAGGGGTCGAAGATGGTGGCCTCCACGTTGACGTCGAAGATCGCCTCGTGATGGTTGACCAGATAGGTGTCCAGGGGGTCCTCGCGGGCGATGAACGCCGCCAGCGCCTGCTGCCCGGCCCGCCCGGCCCGGCCGATCTGCTGGAAGAACGACGCCCGTGTCCCCGGCCATCCCGCCACCAGGACCGCGTCCAGCCCGGCGACGTCGATTCCCAGCTCCAGCGCCGAGGTGGAGGCGAGTCCCAGCAGGCGGCCGTCGCGCAGCTGCTGCTCCAGCTCGCGTCGCTCCTCGGGGAGGAAACCCGCCCGGTACGCGGCCACCCGGTGCGCCAGACCCGGTTCGACCTCGTCGAGCTGTGAGTGGGCGATCTGCGCCACCGTCTCCGCGCCGCGCCGCGAACCGACGAACGCCAGGGTGCGGACCTGCTTGAGCACCAGATCCGTGAGCATGTCGGCGGACTCCGCCAGGACGCTGCGCCGCGTCGGCGCCCCGTTCTCGCCCTCCGCACCCGACTGCTCGGGCTCCCAGAGAACCACGGTCACCGGTCCGTGCGGGGAGTCATCGCCCGTCACGGCCTCGACCTCGGCGTCGGCGACCCCGAGCAGCCGCGCGAAGGACTCCTGCGGGGCCGCCGAGGTGGCCGACGCGCCGATGAAGACGGGTTCGGAACCATACAGGGCCGTAACCCGCCGGAGCCTTCGCAGGACGTTGGCCACGTGGGATCCGAAGACCCCCCGGTACACATGGGCCTCGTCGACCACGACGTACCGCAGCCGCCGCAGGAACCGGCTCCACTGGGGATGGTTCGGGAGCACACCGGCGTGCAGCATGTCCGGATTGCACAGGACCAGGTCGGCGTGATCGCGGATCCAGCGGCGCTGCTCGAGCGGGGTGTCGCCGTCGTAGGAATGGGCGCGGACGCGCAGGCCGCCCGCCAGCGCCTCGACCGAGGCCAGCTGGTCCGCGGCGAGGGCCTTGGTCGGCGCCAGGTAGAGAGCCGTCGCCTCCTCGGTGTGCTGCAGCACCCCGGGCGAGGACTCCGCGAGCAGCCGCCCGGCGTGAATGGCCGACAGCGCAGGTGCCTGATAGGCCATCGACTTGCCCGAAGCCGTCCCGGTCGCCACCACGACGTGCCCGCCGCGGGTGGCCTCGATGGCCCTGGCCTGATGACGGTAGGGCTCGTGGACTCCCAGCCGCGCGTAGGCGGTCACCACGTCCGGGTGCACGAGATCCGGCCACGGTGCCGTGACCGCCTCGCGAGCCGGCAGCTCCCGGACGTGCCGTACCTCCTCGGGAGCGTTTCCGCGACCGAGCAGCGGCAGGAGGGAGTCGTAGTCAGGCACCGGCACATTCTCCCACCGGTTCGTCCGCCCGGCCCCTCACACGAGCCTCAGGACTCGGGCCGGTGCACGGTGAATGTAAGAAATGGCTCCTGGTGTGATCCGCGCCATGGTCGGTGGGAGAATCCTGGTATGAGCACCGGAAGCATGATGAACCCCGCGCCCCTGCCCGAGGACCAGGCACCGCACCAGCAGGCCAACGTGAGCGAGCCCCTGAGCGAAGACCAGTGCTGGGAGTACCTGGAGGCCGCCCGGTTCGGTCGTCTGGCGACCATGGACGACGAGGATATCGAGATCACGCCCGTCAACTTCGTGGTCGACGACCGCAAGCTCTACTTCCGGACCGCCCAGGGCCCCAAGCTGTTCCGCCTGGTCCTGACCGGCAGGGTCGCCTTCGAGATCGACAGAGTGGCCGGGGACTCCGCATGGTCGGTCATGGTCCGCGGAGCGGGCCGTCGGCTGACCGGAGCCGAGGAACTCGAACGGGCCCGGTCCCTGGACCTCAAGCCCTGGCTGGACACCGAGAAGGCCGAGTTCGTGGAGATCGAACCCCTGCGGGTGACGGGCCGCAGCTTCCGCCTGGGCTGACCGCGGGGGACTTCGCCGGGGCCGGCCGGGAGGGCGGTCTCCGGACCCGACTACCCTGGTGGGCGTGTCCGTGAACCGCATCCTGCTCTACTACAGTCTCTGTCCGCTGCCCGATCCCCAGGCCATCGCCCTCTGGCAGCGTGCACTGTGCGAACGCCTGGGGCTGCGCGGGCGGATCCTGATCTCCCCCGAAGGTCTCAACGGGACGGTGGGAGGCGAGGTCGGCGCCCTCAAGCAGTACGCCAAGACCACCCGGTCCTACCCGGGGTTCCGGGAAATGGACCTGAAATGGTCGGACGGCTCCGCCCAGGACTTCCCGCGGCTGTCCGTCAAGGTCCGCGACGAACTGGTGGCCTTCGGCGCCCCCGGTGAGGTCGAGGTCGGCACCGGGGGCGTGATCGGCGGAGGCCGGCGCATCACCCCGGGGGAACTCGACCGCCTCGCCGATGAACGCGAGGATCTGGTGCTCTTCGACGGCCGCAACTCCTGGGAGGCCCGCATCGGGAGGTTCAAGGGAGCCGTGGTCCCGGAGGTGGAGACCACCCGCGACTTCGTCCGGGAACTGGACTCCGGCAAGTACGACGACCTCAAGGGCAAGCCGATCGTCACTTACTGCACGGGCGGCATCCGGTGCGAGTTCCTCTCCGCGCTGATGCGCCGGCGAGGGTTCGAGGAGGTGTACCAGCTCGACGGCGGGGTGGTGCGCTACGGCGAGGCCCGCCAGGACTCGGGCCTGTGGGAAGGGTCGCTCGCGGTCTTCGACGGCCGGGGCGCCATCGATTTCTCCTCCCAGACGGCCGTGATCGGCATCTGCGACGTGTGCGGCGGCTCCGCGAGGACCTTCGTCAACTGCTCGGATCCCGCCTGCCATCGGCGCCTGCTCGCCTGCGACGAGCACGTCCGGGCCCACGACGGCGGCGGGCTGCGCTGTCCCGACGGCTGCCGTCCCGATCGTCCAGGACACGGCGGCGGCAGGTCGGCAGGTCCCGGAACCGACCCGGCGGCATCCCGCGGGCCGTTCAGCGAGGCCGTGTCATGAGCGATGCGAACAACCCGGCGGATGACTTCGCGGTCGTGGCCGGGGCGCCGCGGTCCGACGACCTCGCAGCGATCGGACGCCTGCGTGAGGCCCTGAGCCGGGCCGGGTTCACGTCCACCGGGGTGAGGGACTACCTGGGCGAGGCCGCGGCGCGGGCGCTCTCCCGCGACCAGGCCGCACCGGCGCTGCGCGCCCTCGGCCGGCACCATGACAGGGGAACGGCGGGGGCGCTGTCGGCGCTGATCCGGCTGTTCCTCCTGGCTCGCCCGGTCGCGGAGGCCGCCCTGGAGGAAGCGCTCGGAGACGCGGTGGCCGAAGACCTCCTGAGGCTGGGGCTCGCGGAGCGCTGCGACCCGGGCCGGGTGCGCAGCCTCGTGGACCTCGACCTGCACTCCGCCGACGACGGCATGGAGCTGTGGGTCACGGCCGACCTGACGGCTTTCCAGCGTCCCGGTGCACTGCGTCATGACTATGTGCTGGGCATCGGCGGTGCCTCCCTGACCCTGGCGCAGATCACCGAACGCCGCCCGGCCGGGCGGGCCCTGGACATCGGCACGGGCTGCGGCGTGCAGATCTTCCACCTGCTGGGCCATTGCGACCGGGTGGTCGCGACGGATCTCTCCGAACGGGCCCTGGCCTTCGCGCGGTTCAACCTGATCCTCAACGCCCCGGCGCTGGGCCTCGACCCCGAACACCTCGGGGACCGGGTCGAGCTCCGCCACGGATCGCTTCTGGAGCCCGTGGCCGGGGAACGCTTCGACCTGGTGGTGACCAACCCGCCCTTCGTGATCACTCCTCGGGCCGAGGGGGAGACGGCGGAGCAGCGCTATACCTACCGCGACGGCGGACGGCCCGGTGACGCCCTGGTGGCCGAGCTGATCGGCGGGCTGGGGGCCGTGATGTCCCCGGGGGCGACCGTGCACCTGCTGGCGAACTGGGAGATCGGCGAGCGGGAGGCCGGCGAGGACGACGATCTCGACCCCGGGCGGCGGTGGTGGCACCGCGTGCGGGCCTGGATCCCGGTGGAGCTGGACGCATGGGTGATCCAGCGCGATGCCGAGACACCCGAGGAATACGCCGAGACCTGGCTGAGGGACGCCTCCGAGCACCTGGACCGGGCGGCCTACGAGAGCGCCTACATCGCCTACCTGGAGGATTTCGCCTCCCGGGGCGTGCACAGCGTGGGCTTCGGCTACGTCAGGCTGCAGCGCCCGGCGGCTCCCCGCGAGCCCCGCCGTCGTTTCGAGGAGCTGACCCATCCCGTCCAGCAGCCGATCGCCGGAACCCTGGCCGAGACGGCCGAGCGCGAGGAGGTCCTCGAGGGGCTGGGGGAGCGCTGGTCCGACCTGCATCTGGTCGTGCCGGAGCATGTGACGGAGGAGCGGCATCAGCGCCCCGGGGCGGAGGACCCGTCCGTGATCCTGCTGCGGCAGGGCTCGGGACTGCAGCGGACCAACGTCCTGACCTCCGCGACCGCCGGGCTGGTGGGGGCATGCGACGGCGAGCTGTCGGTGGCGCAGATCGTGGCGGCACTCGGGTCGCTGCTGGGCTGGGAGTCCCCCGCCTCGTCGGCGGAGGAGGGCCGGGCCGTGCTCGCGGAGACCCGGCAGCTGCTCGTCGACGGTTTCCTGGAACCGGAGGCCTGAGCCGCCCGGTTCCCGGGCTGGACGTTCCCGGAAGAAACATGGCCGGAGGACGGCGGTCCGGGCTGACCCCCGGGCCGGGGAATGAAAGAATGAGGCCATGAACAGCCAGAGCCGATATCGAGAACTGACCCGCGACGAAGCATGGGAACTGCTGGAGAGGGAGCCGTTCGGGCGCTTGGCCGTCGTCGTCTCCGGGCTGGTGGACATCTTCCCCGTCAACTTCGTGGTCCACAATCACAAGCTGTGGTTCCGCACCGCGCAGGGCTCGAAGCTGGCCTCCCTGGTGGTCAACAACCAGGTGGCCTTCGAGGCCGACCGCAAGGATGAGGAGAATCTCGAGGTCTCCTCCGTGGTGGTCCACGGCCGCGCTCGCCGTATCGAGGACGGGCCGGAGTTCGAGATGGCCGAGGGCCTGGACCTGCGCCCGTGGGTGCGCTCCTTCAAGCCGTACTTCGTGGTCGTGGAACCCGAGCAGGTCTCCGGGCGGGCGTTCCCCATCTCCTCCGCGGCAGCGGACGAGGACGACGAATAGGTCCCGTCCCCGTTCCGGGGGCGGCCGCCTCCAGCCGATGCCGTGGGGGCCGTAGCGGGCGGCACGACATACTTCACGGCAGTATCCACAGTCACTTGCGGCGCGTTCCGGCGATAGGGGTATGGTGCGATCCGTGCCGTTAGGGTGGGATCCCGAGAGCGGACGGTGCGCGACGGCCCACCGGTTCCGCTGCCGATGAACCCGCCGGCGGCCGTCGTCGATACAGACCGGTGCCGGGCGTAACGCCCTCTGAGGAGAGACTGTGGCCAACAAGAACACGGGGACGGGCAAGAGCCTGCTCATCGTGGAATCCCCGTCGAAGGTCAAGACCATCGCCGGGTACTTAGGCGATGCCTATGAGGTGGATTCGTCCATGGGGCATATCCGCGACCTTCCGCAGCCCTCCGAGCTGCCCACTGACATGAAGAAGGGGCCCTACGGCAAGTTCGCCGTGGACGTGGACTCGGGGTTCGACCCCTACTACGTGGTCAATCCGGACAAGAAGAAGAAGGTCACCGAGCTCAGGCGCAAGCTCAAGGAGTGCGACGCCCTCTACCTGGCCACCGACGGCGACCGCGAGGGCGAGGCCATCGCGTGGCACCTGTACGAGGTGCTCAAGCCCAAGGTCCCCGTCTACCGCATCACCTTCCCGGAGATCACCCGGGAGGCCATCGAACGCTCCTTCGGGGAGGCCCGGGACCTGGACCTCGACCTCGTCGACGCGCAGGAGACCCGGCGCGTCCTCGACCGCCTCTACGGGTACGAGATCTCCCCGGTGCTGTGGCGCAAGGTCTCCTCCGGTCTCTCCGCCGGCCGTGTGCAGTCGGTGGCCACCCGGATGGTGGTCCAGCGCGAGCGCGAGCGGATGGCCTTCGTCTCCGCCGGCTACTGGGACCTCAACGGCCAGTTCACCTGCACCACCGGGCCGGACGAAGGCTCCTCCTTCAGCGCCCGGCTGGCCACCGTCGACGGCAGGAAAGTCGCCGGAGGCAAGGACTTCAACGACGACGGTCTCCTGAAGAAGCCCGGCGAGGTGGCGCACCTGGACGAGGCGCAGGCCCGCTCGCTGGCCGAGGGGCTCGCCGACGCGCGGTTCACCGTGGTATCGCAGGAGACCAAGCCCTATGTCTCCCGGCCCAAGGCGCCGTTCACGACCTCCACGCTGCAGCAGGACGCCGCGCGCAAACTGCATTTCTCCTCCCGCTCCACCATGCAGGTGGCCCAGCGGCTGTACGAGAACGGCTACATCACCTACATGCGTACGGACTCCGTGGCGCTGTCCGACCAGGCCGTGACCGCGGCCCGCCGCCAGGCCAAGGAGCTGTGGGGCGGCGATCACGTCCCGGAATCGCCGCGCCGCTACAGCTCCAAGTCCAAGAACGCGCAGGAGGCCCACGAGGCCATCCGGCCCGCCGGCGACTCCTTCCGCACCCCGAGCCAGGTGCGCTCGTCGCTTTCCGCCGACGAGTTCAAGCTCTACGAGCTGATCTGGCAGCGCACCGTGGCCTCCCAGATGGCGGACGCCAAGGGCTTCACCGCCACCGTGCGCCTCGGGGCCACCGCCGCCGACGGGCGGGAAGCCGTCTTCACGGCCTCCGGGACCGTCATCACCTTCCCCGGTTTCCTCTCGGCCTATCAGGAGGCGAAGGACTCCGGCAAGGAGGACGAGAAGAACAGCAACAAGCGTCTTCCCCAGCTGGAGGAAGGGGACTCCCTGGACGCCGCGGACGTGACCGCGGACGGCCACTCGACCCGCCCCCCGGCCAGGTACACCGAGGCCTCCCTGGTGGCGGCGATGGACGAGATGGGCATCGGGCGCCCGTCCACCTACGCGGCGGTGATCTCCACGATCGTGGACCGCGGCTACGTCAAGGTCCGGGGCACCGCCCTGATCCCGTCCTGGACGGCCTTCTCCGTGGTGCGGCTCCTGGAGGAGCACTTCTCCGACTACGTCGACTACGACTTCACCGCGGAGATGGAGGAGGGCCTGGACCGGATCTCCCGTGGCGAGGAGGACCGGCAGCAGTGGCTGCGCCAGTTCTACTTCGGCGAGGACGGCGTGGACAACGGCCTCAAGCCGATCGTGGACGACCTGGGCGACATCGACGCCCGGGCGCTGAACTCGATCCGGCTCACCGACGAGGTCACGCTGCGCGTGGGCAAATACGGCCCGTACCTCGAAGCGGGCGGTTCGGTGGACCCGGAGACCGGTGAGGTCACCGACCCGGTGCGCGCCAACGTGCCGGAGGCGCTCGCCCCGGACGAGCTGACCCCCGAGAAGGTCGCGGAGCTCATGGAGATCGGCCGCGCCGACGGCCGGGAACTGGGCACGGACCCGGAGACCGGGCGCACCCTCGTGGTCAAGGACGGCCGCTACGGGCCGTACGTCTCGGAGGTGATCCCCGAGCCCACCCAGGAGGAGCTCGACGCCATCCCCACGGAGTACTACAAGAACGGCAATCCCAAGCCCAAGAAGATCGAACGGCCCAAGCCGCGCACGGCCTCCCTGCTCCAGTCCATGGACATGCAGGAGGTCTCCCTGGACGACGCCCTGAAGCTGCTGTCGCTCCCCCGAGAGGTCGGAGCCGACAAGGACGGCGAGATGATCACCGCCCAGAACGGGCGCTACGGTCCCTACCTGAAGAAGGGCTCCGACTCGCGTTCGCTGCAGTCGGAGGAGCAGATCTTCGGCATCACGCTCGAGGAGGCGCAGCGGATCTACGCCCTGCCCAAGCAGCGGGGCAGGGGAGCGGCCAAGCCGCCGTTGAAGGACCTCGGCACGGACCCGATCACCGAGCGCCCCATGATCATCAAGGAGGGCCGTTTCGGGGAGTACATCACCGACGGCGAGACCAACGTGACGGTCCCGCGCTCCGAGACGGTCGAGCAGATGACCCGGGAGCGGGCCAGCCAGCTGCTCTCGGAGAAACGGGCCAAGGGTCCGGCGCCGAAGAAGAGCGGGTCGCGGGCCTCCTCCTCGCGCACCGGCAGCGGCAAGCGCCAGAAGGCATCGACCCCCCGTAAACGCAGCACCGCGGGATCCAAGGCGTAGAGGACCGCGGTGTGAGGCTTGGAGTCCTGGACGTCGGGTCCAACACGGTGCACCTGCTGCTCCTGGATGTGTATCCGGGGTCGCAGCCGGTGCCGTACGCCTCGCACAAGACCGGTCTGCGCCTCGTGCGCTACCTGGACGCCCTGGGCAATATCACGGACGAGGGGCGCGACGCCCTGACCGCGTTCGTTCTCGAGGCCCGCGACTTCGCGGCGGACAACGACGCCGATGACCTGCTCGCCTTCGCCACTTCGGCGATCCGCGAGGCAGGCAACGGCGCCGCGGTCCTCGAGCACGTGCAGTCCCGGTCCGGGGTGACCCTGACCGAGATCTCCGGCGACCAGGAGGCGGCGGTGACCTTCCTCGCCGTGCGGCGCTGGTTCGGCTGGAGCGCCGGGCGCATCCTCGACCTGGACATCGGCGGCGGGTCCTTCGAGATGGCCGCCGGGGACAACGGGCTACCGGATGCCGCGGTCTCCGTTCCGCTGGGAGCGGCTCGGCTGACCAGGAGGTTCATCCACGGCGATGCCGCCCTGCCGTCGGAGACCAAACGGCTGCGCCAGCACGTCACCCGGTTGCTGGGCCCGGCGGTGGAGACCGTCAGGAGCGCCGGCGAGCCAGATCTGACGGTCGGGACCTCCAAGTCCTTCCGCTCCCTGGCCCGCATCTGCGGGGCCGCGCCCCGACAGGACGGCCCGTACGTCCCCCGCCCCATGCACCTGGAGGACCTGCGGCTGTGGACCCGCCGTATGGAGGCCATGACCGCCGCCGAACGCCGGGAACTGCCCGGAGTCAGCGAGAGCAGGGCCGCCCAGATGCTGGCGGCCGGCATCGTGGCCGAGACGGCGATGTCCATGCTGGCGGTGCAGACGCTGCAGATCTGCCCCTGGGCGTTGCGCGAAGGCGTGATCCTCCGCAAGCTGGACCGGCTGAACGTGGACCCGGAGGCGGTCCTGAACCGCCCCGCCGAGATCGTGGGAAGGGTGAGCTGAGATGCCCCAGGAAGACCTAGACCGGCCGTCCCCGCACGTGGCGCTGTCCACGAGCTGCCTGTTCCTGGCCGAGCCGCCGGATTCCTTCCGGGTGGCCTCGGAACTGGGCTTCGACTCGGTCGAGGTGCTGGTCACCCACCAGCGTATGACCCAGCTGACCCATCAGCTGCAGGACGCCTCGCAGAAGTACCAGGTTCCCATCTCCGCGATCCATGCGCCCACGCTGTTCTTCACCCAGCAGGTGTGGGGCCGGCCGTGGACCAAGATCCAGATGGCGGCGAAGATGGTGGAACAGGTGGGCGCCGAGGTCGTGGTCGCGCATCCGCCGTTCGCCTGGCAGTCGAAGTACGGCCGCTCGTTCGTGGAGGGCGTGCACACGCTCTCGGAGATGACGGGCGTGAAGATCGCCGTGGAGAACATGTACCCGTGGCGCGTGGGCGGCCGCGAGATGCAGATGTACCGGCCGCACTGGGACCCCCGCAGGTTCGACTACGACTGGGTCACCTGGGACTTCTCCCACGCCTCGATCGCGCAGGTCGACTCCCTGGAGGCGATCCGGGAGCTGCTGCCGCGGCTGGGCCACGTCCACCTCACGGACGGGCACGACGGCGGCACCTCGGACGAGCACCTGATCCCGGGGCAGGGAGAGCAGCCGGTGGCCGAATCCCTGCGCTATCTCGCGGAACACGACTGGCAGGGTGTGTTGGGGGTTGAGATCAACACCCGTTCGGCCAAGACTGACGATCAGCGCAATGCGATGCTGGCCGAGTCGCTGGACTTCGCCCGCACGCATTTCCGCCCCGGGCCGGCCGGGCCCGCAACCGACGACCACGCGTCATGACCTGCGGAGCATGACGCACGTATACGGAGGACACGACTTCTATGACTGAGACCACCGAGCCCGTGATCGCCTTCCTGGGCAGCGGTTCCATGAACGGCTCCATCCTCCGCGGCGTCCTGGCCTCGGGTGTATCTCCGGAGCGCATCCGCGCGACCACTCGGTCGGAGGGCTCCGGACGCGCCCTCGCCGAGGAGACGGGCGTGCAGGTCTACTCGTCCGAGACGGACGGGGAGGCCAACGCGCGGGCCGTCGACGGCGCCGACCTCGTGCTGCTGGGCGTGAAGCCCTACGCCATCCTCGAGATGTGCGACGAGGTCCGCGATGCCCTGGCCCCGGACACCCTCGTGGTCTCCGTCGCGGCGGGCATCACCCTGGCCGCCATGGCCGACCACCTCCCCGAGGGGCAGCCCATCGTGCGGGCCATGCCCAACACGCCGTCCTCGGCGGGACGCGGCGTGATCTCGGTGACCCCCGGACAGCACACCACCGAGGCCCAGCTCGCCTCCATCTCCGACGTCCTCTCCCAGGTGGGCACGGTCGTGACCGTTCCCGAAGAGCTGATCCGCGCGGTGACGGGTGTCTCCGGATCCGGGCCGGCCTACGTGTTCCTGCTGGCCGAGATGATGCAGAAGGCCGGCGAGAAGCTGGGTCTGGAACCCGAGGTCGCCCGCGTGCTGGCCAAGGAGACGGTCAGCGGCGCCGGCGTGCTGCTCTCTCCGGAGGACGCCGACGCCGAAGCCCTCAGGAAGGCCGTGACGAGCCCCAACGGGACCACCGAGCGGGCCATCAACACGTTCCTCGACGGCGGGATCGAGAAGCTGGTGGCCGACGCGGCCGGAGCCTCGGCCGCCCGCGGCGATGAGATGGAGCAGGAGTACTGCGGCTGACGGGCCGGGCCGCTACGGCCGGGCCGCGAACCGCTCGATGAGCTGCGTGTGGCCCGCCACGATGAGGGTCTCCCTGGAGGTCACCGTCGTGTCGGGCGTGGCGTAGCTGAACTCCTCGCCGGGCGCCTTCACGCCCACCACCGTGACGCCGTACTTGGCACGGATGTCCGACTCGGCGAGCGTGAAGCCCTGGGTCTCGCGGGGAGGGTGCATCTTGACGATCGCGAAGTCGTCGTCGAACTCCATGTAGTCCAGCAGGCGCCCGGACACCAGATGCGCCGTCCGCCGCCCCGCGTCCGCCTCCGGGAAGATCACCTGGTGCGCGCCGATGCGCGAGAGGATCTTCCCGTGGGACTTGCTGATCGCCTTGGCCCAGATGCGCTCGATGCCCAGGTCCACCAGGTTGGCGGTGATCAGCACGGACGATTCCACGGAGGTGCCGACGCCGACCACCGCATGCTGGAACTCCGCAGCGCCGAGCTGGCGGAGCGAGTCGATGTCCGTGGCCTCGGCCTCCACGATGTGGGTCATGTGCCCGGCCAGCTTCTGCACCAGGGCGGGGTCGCGCTCCACCCCCATGACCTCGCGGCCCTGCGAGATCAGCTGCAGGGCCGTGGCCGTCCCGAAACGGCCCATGCCGATGACCAGGACGGGGACGTCATGGGATCTGTTGTGACGGTCAGCCAATGATCGGCCTTTCCTCCGGATACTGATAGAGCCTCCGCCTGGACCTTAGCGCCAATGCGGTGGCGACGGTGGTGGTGCCGATACGACCCACGAACATGACCAGCACCAGGACGATCTTGCCGGCCACCCCCATCTCGGCGGAGAACCCCGTGGAGAGCCCGCACGTGGCGTAGGCGGAGATCACCTCGAAGAGCACGCGGTCCAGCGGCTGCCCGGAGATCGCGAGCAGGACCCCCGTGGACACCAGGACGATGGTGGCTCCCATCGCGATCACGGAGATCGCGATGCGCAGCACGGAGTCGGGCACGGTGCGGTAGAAGGCGATGACGTGCCGGTCGCCCCGGGCCTCCGCCAGGATCGCCAGGAAGACGACGGCCAGCGTGGTCACCTTGATGCCGCCGCCGGTCGAGGCCGGTGCCCCGCCGGCGAACATCAGGGCGTCGGTGAGCAGCATGGTCACGGGCTCGATGTCGTTCATGTCGACGATGTTGAACCCGCCCGAGCGCATCATGGTCGAGGCGAAGAACCCCTGGAAGATCTTGTGCCCGGCGGACTCGCCGTCGATGGTCGCGGAGTTGTTCCACTCGAAGGCGCTCCACAGCACCCACCCGATGATGAGCAGGACGAAGGTGGTGACCACCGTGAGCTTGGTGTTCAGGTTCCACCGCGAGAACTTCAGCCAGCCCATCTGCCGCAGGACCAGGATCACGGGGAAGCCCAGCGACCCCAGCAGCACGCCCAGGCACACCGGGAACAGGATCAGCCAGGAGTGCGCTGCCGTGTCGAAGTAGGGGACCAGGCCGTCCGAATGCGGGGTGAAGCCGCCGTTGTTGAAGGCGGAGATCGAGTAGAAGACCCCGTGCCACAGCGAGGTGGCCGGGGGCTCGCCGGCCACCAGGAACCCGATGGTCAGGATCACCGCCAGGGTGCCCTCGATGACCACGGACGTGATGGCCACCGTGCGCAGCAGCGAGCCCACCTCGCCCAGGCGCCCCACGTTGAGGGCCTCCTGGGTGATCAGCTTGGACCGCAGCCCCAGCTGCCGCCCGATGGCCATGGCCAGGATCGAGGTCATGGTCAGCGTTCCCAGACCGCCGAGCTGGATCGCGACCAGGATGATCACGTGCCCGGCCAGCGACCAGTGCTCGGCGGTGGGCACCACGGTCAGGCCCGTCACGGTGACCGCGGAGGTCGCGGTGAACAGGGCGTCGGTGAACGACGTCGAGCGGCCGTCCTGGGAGGAGAGCGGAAGCCACAGCAGCAGCGTGCACGCCGCGACGACGGCGGCGAAGACCAGGACGGCCAGCCGGGCGGGGGAGGACTGGGCCAGACGGTCGATCACGTCGCGGGTAGCACCGAGCGCCGCGCGCAGTCGCGTGCGGTCAACCGCAGGGGCCCGGGCCCCCAGTGTCTGCGGCACGTGGTCTCCTGTCGGGCGGCGGAGCAGCGTGCGGGGCGGGGCCCGCTGCGGCCTGGTGCGGGGAGGCTCGGGAGCCGGGCCCTGCCCGCGTGGTGTACGGGTGCCAGTATGACCCCGATCCGGGGCTCTGTGTCACCCGTGGCGCAGTGCGGATGGTTCAATAAGAGTGTGACCCAGCCAACAGTAGCCCCGCGCCCGACCAGGCTCTTCTGGAGCCCACAGCTGCTGCACTACGACTTCGGCTCGTACCACCCCATGCACCCGTCCAGGCTCGACGCCACCTGGAGGCTGGTCCAGGAGTACGGGCTGGACCGGCGCGATTCGGTCACCGTGGAGGTGCCCGAGGTGGCGGGGGACACCGACCTGAAGCTGGCCCACACCCCCGAATACGTCGCGGCGGTGCACGCCGTCAGCGAGGACCCCACGCTCTCCCGGCCCGAAAGCGGCCTGGGCACGGAGGACACCCCCGGCTATGCCGGTATCCACGAGGCCTCCGCGCGCCTGGCCGGGGGGTCGCTGCAGGGCGCGCAGGCCATCCTGGACGGCACGGCCGTGCGCGCCGTCAATTTCGGCGGGGGCATGCATCACGCCTTCGCGGACAAGGCCAGCGGGTTCTGCGTGTACAACGACTGCGCGGTGGCGATCCAGCACCTGCTGAACAACGGCGTGAAACGGGTGCTCTACCTGGACGTCGACGGCCATCACGGCGACGGCACCCAGTCGATCTTCTTCGACAACCCCGCCGTCATGACCATCTCGCTCCACGAGTCCGGGGCCACCCTGTTCCCCGGCACGGGCTTCGCCAACGAGATCGGCACGGGTGAGGCCACGGGCATGGCGGTGAACATCGCCATGCCGCCGACGGCAGAGGACGCCCAGTGGCTGCGCGCCTATCACGCGGTGGTCCCCGCCCTGGTCGAGCAGTTCCGTCCCGAGGTCATCGTCTCCCAGCACGGATGCGACTCCCACCTGTCCGACCCCCTGACCCACCTGCGCGTGAGCGTGGACGGCCAGCGGGAGATCATGCTGCACGTGGCCGAGATGGCCGACCGGTTCTGCGAGGGCCGGTGGATCGCCACCGGCGGCGGGGGATACGACTGCTACGACGTCGTGCCGCGCTCCTGGTCCCATCTCGTGGCCGTGGTCAGCGGCAAGCCCCTGCCCGTGACCACCCCCGTCCCCGAAACCTGGAGGGACTACGTCAAGGAGTACTACGGCGGGGAGCCCCACGAGTACATGGGGGACCGGGTGGATCTCTGGTGGCGTTCCTGGGAAGTGGGTTTCGACCCCGACGACGCCACCGACCGGGTCATCATGGCCACCCGGCGGGAGGTGTTCCCCCAGTGGGGCCTGGACCCCTGGTACGACTGAGGGGGCATCCGCTCCGCCGGGCCGCGCCGTAACCGCGGGATCGCCGCGGGAATCGCTATTGTCTGTCGAATGACCCAGGACGTCTTCTCGGTTCTCGCCGATCCCACCCGCCGGGCCATCCTGGATGCGCTGCACGGCGGGGAGTCCCCCGTCGGGGACCTGGTCGAGGCCGTGGGCGCCTCCCAGCCCACCGTGTCCAAGCACCTGCGCATCCTGCGCGAGGCCGGTCTGGTCGATCAGCGCGCCGAGGGGCAGAAGCGTTTCTACAGCGTGCGTCCCGAAGGCCTGGCTCCCGCCGCCCGGTGGCTGGCGGTCTTCTCGATCCCCGGCGACGCCGTGGCCGCCGCGGTGCCGCCGGGGATCGAGAAGACCGCGGACGGCCCGGCACCCGGAGAGCTGTCGGAGGAGCCGGTGAGGCCGGTGACCCGCTCCGTGGAACCCGAGGGGATGCCCCGTGTGCTGGACCCGCACGTGGTCCGCCAGGACGACGGAACCGGCGGCCGAGGGGGTTTCCTCCAGTCGGTCTTCCGGCGCCGTCGCAGGTAATCGCCTCCCGATGATGTTGCCGAAACCGCGGAGTCTGCCAAACTCTTCTCTTGGGTCTGAAGTTCTGGTTTCAGATTTTGGTCGATAGGAGAGGTGTTCAAGGTGGACGAAAAGCTGGGATCGGTTCGCGATGCGGTGGTCAAGCGCAATCCGGGCGAGAAAGAATTCATCCAGGCGGTCGACGAGGTCCTGGAGTCCCTGGGCCCCGTCATCACCCGCCACCCGGAGATGCTGGAAGCCTCGATCATCGAGCGCATCTGCGAGCCCGAGCGGCAGATCATCTTCCGAGTCCCCTGGGTGGACGACACGGGGAAGGTCCAGATCAACCGGGGGTTCCGCGTCGAGTTCAACTCCGCGCTGGGGCCCTACAAGGGCGGTCTCCGCTTCCACCCCTCGGTATACCTGGGCATCATCAAGTTCCTGGGCTTCGAGCAGATCTTCAAGAACTCGCTGACCGGCATGCCCATCGGCGGCGGCAAGGGCGGGTCGGACTTCAACCCCGCGGGCCGCTCCGACGGCGAGGTCATGCGTTTCTGCCAGTCGTTCATGACCGAGCTCTACCGGCACATCGGGGAGTACACCGACGTGCCCGCGGGCGACATCGGCGTCGGCGGCCGGGAGATCGGCTACCTCTTCGGGCAGTACAAGCGCATCACCAACCGCTACGAGTCCGGCGTGCTCACCGGCAAGGGCCTGACCTGGGGCGGGTCCCTGGTGCGGACGGAAGCCACCGGATACGGCACGGTGATGTTCACCCAGGACATGCTGGCCTCCCGCAACGACGGCCTGGAGGGCAAGACGGTGTCGGTCTCCGGCTCCGGCAACGTCGCCATCTACGCCACGGAACTGGCCCAGCGTCTCGGGGCCAACGTGGTCACGGCATCGGACTCCAGCGGATTCGTCCACGACCCGAAGGGCATCGACCTGGAGATGCTCAAGCAGATCAAGAACGTGGAGCGCGGGCGCATCAGCACCTACGTGGAACGCCGCGGCGGCTCCGCCAAGTTCGTCCCGGCTGGCAAGGGCTCCATCTGGGAGATCCCGGCCGACGTCGCGCTCCCGTGCGCCACCCAGAACGAACTGCACGGCCGCGATGCCAAGGCCCTGCTCGGCAACGGCGTGATCGCGGTCGCCGAAGGCGCGAACATGCCCACCACCGGTGAGGCCACCCGCCTGTTCCAGGACGGCGACGTCCTGTTCGCACCCGGCAAGGCGGCGAACGCGGGGGGCGTGGCGACCTCGGCGCTCGAGATGCAGCAGAACGCATCACGCGACTCGTGGACCTTCGACTACACCTACGATCGCCTGCGCGAGATCATGCGCGGCATCCACGACACGTGCGCCGAGAACGCCGAGGAGTACGGCCTGGCCGGAAACTACGTTGCTGGAGCAAATATCTCGGGCTTCATCAAGGTTGCCGATGCAATGCTGGCCCAAGGCGTCATCTGAAGCGGCCGATGGACGTAGGCTAAAGAGCATGGCCACGCATAGACGAGTCCTCCAGTGGTTGGAGAACGAACTGTTCGACGGGAACCTGGTACTGGGCCAGCAACTCCCGTCTGACAAGGACCTTGCCTCCGTTCTGGGCGTGAACCGAGGCACTATGCGCGAGGCCCTGAAGATCCTCGAGGCGCAGGGCGTCTTGCGGCTGTACGAAGGCAGCCGCAAGACCATCCTGCCCATGCTCGTCCGGGAGCCGGCGGCCTCGGCCGGGCCGGCGCTGCAGCTGCACATGGCCACGGCCGAGTACCCGTTGCGCGACATCGTCCAGACCCGGGTGCTCCTGGAGACCTGGGCGCTGGAGAGCGCGGACAACCGCAGCCACGCGATGGGGGAGCTGCGGACGCTGCTGCGGGAGATGGGCCGCGACGACATCTCGCTCAAGGAGTTCCACCATCTCTACGTGAGCTTCCACATCGCCCTGGTGAAGTCCTCCAACAACACCCTGGTCGCAGCACTGATGTCCGCGCTGCGGGACTCGATCTACGAGTACACGATGGCGCTCGTCGGCCACGTGCCGCTGTGGTCCAAGACCGTGGACCGCATCCGGGCGGAGCATCAGGCCATCTTCTCCGCCGTGCTGGCCGGTGACAACGGGCTCGCCTCCCGCCTGGTCGAGGAGCACATCGAGTACCAGTACGTCGAGGCGGGCGTCGACCCCGACCGCGGTCCCCGCGAGGAGAGCCAGGATCCCGGCGGGCTCACCGCCGGTCCGCTGGCTTCCGGGCGGGTGTGGTCCAACGGCAACGACGACGACCCCAACCCCACCTCCGAGCACACCCCCGTCAAGGAGGCCGTCGCCCTGCAGGTGGCGCGCAACTCGGGGCACGCCGCGGCGGGGCCGGGCGATCTCGCCGCGGAATCGGCGGACGAGGACGACGACATCCCCGAGGATTTCGGGCAGGACCAGGACGAGCGCCGTACCGGCTGACGCCCCGCCGTGGCCCGAATAACGCCGTTCGAACTGAAACGGGTAGACTTCCGAGGAACCATTTTTCTGGATGCGCCCTGGAGCGCTCCGGTTCTACCCGGTCCACCGCCGTCGCGGGCCCGCCCAGGGCTGCGATCTAGCACGTCACACTGCATGGCGGACCGGGACGTCGACATATAAGTGAGGATTGTCCATGGGCTCTGTCATCAAGAAGCGCCGCAAGCGCATGTCCAAGAAGAAGCACCGCAAGCTGCTTCGCAAGACCCGCCACCAGCGTCGTAACAAGAAGTGATCTTGGGCGCAGGCCGGATCCGGCCTGCGCATCCGGCGATGCCGGTGAGAGACCGCGGGCGGTGCACCTGATCCAGGGTGCACCGCCCGCGGTCTCATGTTCCGGGCACTACGATGCTCGCTATGACCTCCACCCCAGAACCCCCGCCCGTTCCCGTTCCCGCGGTCGAGGGCGTGGGCGCCGTCCCCGTGCAAGTGGTGACCACGCCGGGGTGCCATCTCTGCGAGGACGGGCTCGCCGTCGTCGAGCGGATCGCCGGCCGGTTCGGGGTGGCCTGGGAGGACCTCCCGCTGAGCCGGATCCCCGAAGGCCCCGAACGCGACCGCTGGTCCGTCGAGGTCCCGGTCCTGCTCATCGACGGCGTGCAGCGAGACTTCTGGCAGATCGACCCCAGGCGGCTCACGCGCCTGCTGCGGGAACGCGCTGCCGCCTGAGCCGGGCGCAGCGCGGGACCGCGCCGGAGCCGGCGGTCCCGATTCGAGCCGCGGGGGCAGGTCTGGGACAATGTGGTCCATGCCAACACACGCCGCGGCCTCCTCAGTGACCGTCCACCTGCTACGTCATGGCCAGGTGCACAACCCGGATCGCATCGTCTACGGACGCCTGCCCGAGTTCCATCTCTCGGACCTGGGCCATGCCATGGCCCGCGAGGCCGCCGGCGCGCTGGCGCAGCGCAGCGAGAACGGCTCCCGTCTGGTCTACCTGGCGTCCTCGCCACTGACCCGGACCCTGGAGACCGCCGCCCCCGTGGCGGAGGAGCTGGGGCTGCGGATCCACCCGGACGAGCGGCTGATCGAACCCAGCAACCATTTCGAGGGCCTCCACGTGGACCGCAGCCAGCTCGGCCGCGTGTCGCACTGGCCCTACATGCTCAACCCCCTGCGGCCCTCCTGGGGCGAGCCGTACCGCAGGCAGGCGGCCCGCATGGCGGAGGCCGTGCTCGATGCCGGGCGTCGCGCCGTCGAGGCCGGGGGAGACGGGGCGGAGGCCGTCCTGGTCTCCCACCAGCTGCCGATCTGGATGGCCCGGCGCTCCGCCGAGGGGAAGTTCCTGCCGCACGACCCGCGGTCCCGCCAGTGCAATCTGGCCTCCCTGACCTCCCTGGTCTTCGACGACATCCACGCGGGCCTGCGGCCGCGAGTGATCTACAGCGAGCCGGCCGCGCACCTCTATCCAGGGGTCAACCAGCTTCCCGGTTCATAATGCCGTGGTCCCGAATTCCAACCGTTCAGGTGATGTGACTGTGTCTCGCCCTTCCCGCTCGACGCCGGACGCCCCCAGGTTCTCCCGCCGGGCCGCCATCGCGACCTCCGCAGCGGGCCTGAGCGCGCTCGTGCTGGCCGCCTGCTCGCCGCAGGAAGAGGCGCTCGCGGAGCAGGCGAACGCCGGCGGGGACACGGGGTACATCGCCGGCGACGGATCGGTGACCGAGTACTCCGAGGCCGAGCGCAGCGAACCGGTCTCGTTCAGCGGCACGCTGTTCGACGGCACGACGGTGGACGCCGAGGGCCTGCGCGGCAAGCCCGCTCTCCTGAACTTCTGGTACGCGGGGTGCGCCCCCTGCCGCAAGGAGGCCCCCGACCTGGTGGAGATGGCTCACGAGCACGACGGCGACATCGCCTTCTACGGCGTGAACGTGCGCGACGAACGGGCCACCGCCGAAGCCTTCGAGCGTACCTTCGAGATCCCCTACCCCTCCTTCGAGGACCGCGACGGCGGCGTCCTCCTGGCGCTGTCCGAGTTCGTCCCCCCGCAGGCTGTTCCCACCACGATCATCCTGGACGCCGAAGGGCGGGTGGCGTCGCGGGTGCTGGGCATCGCCGAGCCCTCCATCCTCAAAGCCCTGCTGGATGACGTGGTGGATGCGTGACAGAGGGTCATCAGTTCGCCTCCCTGATCCTGGACGGCTCCCTGTGGGCCGCCTTCCCGGTGGCCCTGCTGGCGGGTCTGGTGTCCTTCGCGTCGCCGTGCGTGCTGCCGCTGGTCCCGGGTTACCTGGGTTATGTGACCGGACTGACCGGCGTCGACCTGGAGCAGCAGAGACGCGGGCGGATCTTCACCGGCGTGGCGCTGTTCATCGGCGGGTTCACCGTGGTGTTCGTGCTGATGTCCGTGGTGCTGGCCCGTCTCGGCGCACTGCCGTGGCTGCGCGGGCAGAGCTGGGTCATGATCGTGCTCGGCGCGCTCGTGGTGGTCATGGGCATCGTGTTCATGGGCGGCTTCGGGTTCCTGCAGAGGGAACGCCGGATCCACCGGAAACCCCCTCCGGGACTGTGGGGCGCGCCCCTTCTGGGCATCACGTTCGGCCTGGGATGGGCGCCGTGCATCGGCCCCGCCTTCGCCGCGGTCCAGATGCTCGCCTACAGCGGCGGGGCGTCGGTCGGCAAGGCCACCGTGCTGACCCTGGCCTACTGCATCGGCCTGGGGGTTCCGTTCCTGCTGATCGCGCTGGCCTTCCGCCGGGGCATGGGCGCACTGTCCTACCTGCGCAGGCACCGTCTCCTGCTGCAGCGGCTCGGCGGCGGCATGCTGATCCTGATCGGGCTGCTGCTGATGACCGGGGTGTGGACATCGTTCATCTCCTGGTTCCAGGCGGAACTGGTGCAAGACTTCGTGCCGGTGATCTGATGCGGACGATGAGACAACGCCGGGCCCGTGCGACCGGGCCGATCGGTACGACAGCGCCGGCGGCGCGGGTGATTCGAGGAACTCGGTGATGGCACGCAGGAGTGACGTGGGCCGGAAGGCAAAGGGCCAGAACGCGAAGGGCCAGCAGACGAAAGGCGAGACGACGGACAACGAGAAGACCAGAGGGCGGAAGGGCAGGCCGAAGACGTCGTCGGACGTGGCCGTCCCCGCCCTGGGGATCGTGGGCATGCTGCGCTGGGCGTGGTCGCAGCTGACGCGCATGAACACGGCGCTGTTCCTCCTCCTGCTGCTGGCGGTGGCCGCCGTGCCGGGGTCGATCTTCCCCCAGCGGGTGCAGGACGTCGGCGCGGTGAACGCCTATATCGAGGCCAACCCCACGACGGGACCGATCCTGGACACCCTCCAGTTCTTCGACGTGTTCTCCTCGGTCTGGTTCTCGGCGATCTACCTCCTGCTGTTCATCTCCCTCGTGGGCTGCGTGATCCCCCGGGCACGCAAGCACTGGCAGGCCTGGAGGGCCGAGCCGCCGCGGACCCCGGCGCGCCTTCAGCGCCTTCCCTCCTCCCGTTCCCTCGAGCTGGGCGGCCGCGACGGCGCGCCCGCACCGGAGGCCGACGTCGTCGTCGAACGGGCCGCGGCGATCCTCAGGAAGCGCCGCTACCGGGTGGACGTCCGGGACCTGGGCACGGCAGCGCCATCGGTGGGCGCCGAACGGGGCATGTGGAAGGAGGTCGGCAACATCGTCTTCCACCTCGCCATCGTGGGGATCCTGGTCTTCGTGGCCTACGGGTCGATGTTCGGGTTCAAAGGCCAGAAGATCCTGACCGTGGGGGACACCTTCGCCAACTCCCTCATCAGCTACGACTCCTTCACCCCCGGCTCCAATTTCAACGCCGACTGGCTGGAGCCGTTCACCATCCGCGTGGACGACTTCACGATCGACTACAACCGGGACACCGAGGATCCGGCCAGCTACGGCATGCCGCTGCACTTCGAGGCCGGGGTGACCATCACGGACGCCCCCGGGGACGAGCCCCGGGAGGAGACGCTGAGCGTGAACCACCCGATCGGCGTCGACAACGTGAGCGCCTACCTGATCGGCAACGGCTACGCGCCGGTGGTCCGCGTGACCGATGGGAACGGGGACGTCTCCTACGAAGGACCCGTGGTGACGGTGCCCGAGGACACCTCTTCGGCGGTCTCCTCCTTCACCTTGAAGGCCCCGGACGCCTCCCCGGAGCAGCTCGGGTTCTCCGGCACGTTCCTGCCCACCGCCTGGACGGACGAGGAGTCCGGCCAGCTGACGAATGCCGATCCCGACCTGGGCAACCCCGTCCTGGTGCTCTCGGCCTACAGCGGGGACCTGGGACTGGACGACGGCACGCCGCAGAACGTCTACGTCCTGGACGTCAGCGACCTGCGCGAACTGGCCTCCCCCATGACGGAGAACGGCCCCGTCATGCTGTCGGAGGACAATCCCCGAGTGGAGCTCCCGGACGGCCTGGGCAGCATCGAGTACCTGGACACCGTGCGGTACGTCGGCCTGGACATCCACTACGATCCGGGCACCCGCGGCGTGTTCGTCTCCTTCTGCCTGGCCTTCGTCGGCCTGATCATGTCCCTGTTCATCGTGCGCCGCCGTGCATGGGTCCGGGTCAACACCGTGGACGGGCCCGACGGGCCGCGCGTGGTCCTGCAGTACGGACTGCTCGCCCGCGGGGAGGATCCGCGCCTGACGGCGGAGAACGACGCCCTGGCCGAGCTGTTCACCGCCGAGTGGGAGGACATCGGTGTGCGCGACTCGACGGCCACCACCAGCCCCGCCGCGCGCTCCAAGGCCTCCGCCGAATGACCTCGAGCGCCAGGTCCCACACCGGCGCGGAAGTGAGAGAATGACCCCATGAACGTCAATACTGCCCTGGGCACGTGGTCTGAGCTGTTCATGCTCCTGGCTGCGCTGGTCTACATGTTCGTCTTCATCGCCTTCGCGTGGGACATGGCCTCCCACTCCAAGACGCTGCGCGAGGCCGAGAGGCAGGACCAGGGCACGGCCGGGGAGAAGGCCCTGGTGGGGGCCGCCACTGCCGCCAGTGCCCAGGGGGCTGCCGAAGAGCGGGGGAGCGTTGCGCGCGACGAGCGCAACGACTCCGGCTCCGGGTCCCGCGCTGGGTGGCGCTCCACCTCGGCCGAGGCGCTGGAGGGCCAGGTGGCGGGCGCCACGATGGCCTACTCTGACCAGGACCACCGCCGGCCGGCGGCCCGGGTGGCCGTGGTCCTCATGGTGCTGGCCTTCGCCATTCACCTCGCCGCCGTGGTCATGCGCGCGATCGCCGCGAACCGCGTGCCCTGGTCCAACATGTACGAGTTCTCCACCACGGGAGCCTTGCTCATCTCCGCGGTCTACCTGGTCATGCTGACCATCAAGGACCTGCGGTTCGTGGGAGTGCTGATCTCGGGCCTGGTCACGCTCATGCTCATCGCGGCAACGATCGCCTATCCCACTCCGGTATCCCCGTTGCAGCCGGCCCTGCAGTCCTACTGGCTGGTCATCCACGTCTCCATCGCGGTGGCCTCCATGGGGATCTTCGCGATCACGTTCGCCATGGCCATCCTGCAGCTGGTCCAGGACCGCAGGGAACGCCGGATCCTGGCGGGCGGTCCCAGCGGCTGGGCGTTCCTGAAGATCGTGCCCTCGGCCCAGAGCCTCGAGAACTTCTCCTACCGGCTCAACAGCGTGGGTTTCGTGTTCTGGACCTTCACCCTGGCAGCCGGTGCGATCTGGGCCAGGGACGCCTGGGGGCGCTACTGGGGCTGGGACCCCAAGGAGGTCTGGACCTTCGTGATCTGGGTGGTCTACGCCGCCTACCTGCACGCCCGTGCCACGCGCGGGTGGACGGGCCGGCGTTCGGCCTGGTTGTCGATCGTGGGCTTCATCTGCATCCTGTTCAACTACTTCGTGGTCAACACGGTGTTCGACGGACTGCATTCATACTCGGGGCTGTGACCCCCTCGAAGCCGATGTGCTGAGGGCCGGATCCATCGTGGATCCGGCCCTCAGCACATCGGCGGTTCTCCCGGTCAGCTGCCCGGCCTGCCGGGCTGGTCGTCGGGGTCCCGGGGCTGGTCGTCGTCGAAACGTTCGCCGTCGGGGTGGTCGTCGTCAGAGTTGTCAGGACGGTCCTCGCCGCCGCCCTCGTCCTGGGCCGCTGCCGGATCGATGCCGGCATCCTTCTGCTGGCGCTCCCACTCCTCGAGTTCCGCCTCGGCCTGCTCGGTACGACGCTTCTCGTCGATCTGGCGCAGGAAGTTGGGGTCGTCGTCGGGTCCCCTGCCGCGTGAGGGCTGGGACGACGCCGGGGCGTACCGGGGGCGGCCCAGGGTGAGCCACAGCACCCCGCCGATGACGGGCAGGAGGAGGATGACCGCTATCCACGGGCCGCGCTTGATGCCCCGGATGTCACGTGGATCAGAGCGCAGGCAGTCGAAGAACGAGTAGATGATCACGCCTACTGCTAGCGCCGCGGCGCCGATGATTGCGATTGCTCGGATCATGTATCAATCATATTGCTTAGGTAACCGGTGACTTGACAGTTGCCTCGTCTCGTTCATCAGCCGGCAGCGAAGACTGCCCGGAATCCCCGGTACCGGCGACGACCCGCCTCGTGTCCCGTTCCCTCCGGTGGGCGCGTGCGGCATGGACGACGGCGGCGATCCAGACCAGTGCGACGGCGATGTAGACGACGTTCGTCAGCTGCGCCGGCGCGTTCAGAGCGTCCGCCGAGAGCAGCGTGCGCAGGTTGGTCAGGACGATCAGGCCGCCGACGGCCGGGCCCAGGACCCGCGCGGGGATGACCTTGACCAGAGCCGCGGCGATGGGGGCCGCGATCACGCCGCCGATGAGGAGCGCCCCCACCCAGGCGAAGTTGATGCCCTGGCCGCCCAGGTGGATCAAGAACCCCAGCGAGGCCGCGACGGTCACCATGAACTCGGCGGTGTTGACCGAACCGACCACCTTGCGGGGTTCGAGCCGGCCGTCGGCGAGGAGCGCAGGGGTTCCCACCGGCCCCCATCCACCGCCTCCGGTGGCGTCGATGAAGCCCGCGAACAGACCCAGCGGGGAGAGGAACCTGGCGGGGATCTTCCGGCCCAGGCGTTCCTTCCGCAGGCCCTTGAAGGTGAAGCGCCACAGGATGTAGACGCCGAGGATCAGGAGAACGGTGCTCATCACCGGCCGTGCCACGGAGGCGTCCAGGTTCGACAGCACCGTCGCGCCGAGGAAGCCGCCGGCCGCTCCGGGGATGCCGATCTTGGCCACCACGCGCCAGTCGACGTTGCCGAAACGCCAGTGCGAGATGCCCGAGGCGAGGGTGGTGCCCACCTCGGCCAGGTGGACCGTCGCGGAGGCCGCGGCCGGGTTGGCCCCGATCATGAGCAGGAGCGTGGAGGTGGTGACTCCGTAGGCCATGCCCAGGCCACCATCTACGAGCTGTGCTGCAAGGCCGACGAGGGCTATCAAAATCAGAGTGCGCACGGGGCACCTCCTTCTGCGGATCTCCTGCTGCGGTCATGGCTGTTGCACGGGAATTCCCGTGATCGTGATGCCGGCCGGCGCGGCCCGGAGGCCGGTTCCCCGTTCTCGCGGTTCTTGCAGCGCGGACCGAATCCCGATAATTCCGACTGGTTCTGTCGGGTTTCAACGAGCAGGAGCCTCCCACCTCGCCCGGGGGGAGTCAAAGCTCATGAAACAATCGTCATATGGAGATCACAGCGCGGTCCGAATACGCCATTCGGGCTCTGCTCATGCTTGCCGAAGCCCATTCCGCCGGTACGGACGCCCTGCCCGTCGCCACGTTGGCCTACCGGCAGGAACTGCCGGCCAAGTTCCTGGAAGTGATCATGGGCCAGCTGCGGCGCGGCGGCCTGGTCACGAGCAAACGCGGTGCCTCAGGGGGGTACCGGCTGGCAGTTTCCCCCCGAGAGCTCAAGGTCGGCGCCGTGATCCGCACCGTGGACGGCCCGCTGGCCGGGGTGCGGGGGATACGCCCGTCGGATACCGCCTACAGCGGCCCGGCCGCGCACCTACCCGTCGTCTGGGTGGCGGTACGGGCGGCGCTGCGCCGCGTGCTGGACGAGGTCAGCATCGATGACATCCTCACGGGGGACTTCCCGCCCGAGGTGGCCCAGCTGGCCAAGGACCCGGAGGCGTGGCAGGACCGGTGGCCGTTGAAGGCCCCGGTGCAGGACTGACCCGCACTGAACCGCACCGGACCGTTTCGGGTGCGCCCAAGTGGCGGCACTAGACTGCTGGGGTGAACTTCCTGAAGTACTCCACGCTCCGCCTCGGCCTGCTCGTCTTGGCGTTCGTGCTGGGGTTGTGGCTGCGGCTCGGAATCCTCCTCTCCGGCCTCACCTCGATCATCATCGCGTTCGCCGTGTGCTACATCTTCTTCCCCAAGCTGCACATCGCCGCGAGCCAGGACCTGAACCGGCTGTTCTCCCGTACGCCGAGGATCCGCAGGGACTCCCTGGGGGACGAGGACGCCGAGATCGAGGACGCATATGCGGATTCGGCGGAGCGGGCCACCGGGGACGCCCCGCAGCACGAGGACGCCGTCCCGCCTCAGGATGACCGGCAGGACGGCCGGCGTCCGTCACGCGATCAGGACTGACCTCCGGCGCCGGGCATCCGCACTACAGCCACTGCCGCAGCAGCACGGCCAGCAGGAACAGGACCGACCACACCAGGTTCAGGATGCCGCAGAGCTTGAGCACCGGGATCAGCGCGGCGCGCTCGGTGCTGAACAGCACGGTGCGGCAGGCCTTGATCCCCAGCGGCAGGGCCAGGAGGACGATCAGCATCCACGGGTTGTGGGGCACCAGGAAGAGGTGCAGGGCGAACCCCAGGGCGATCTCGGCCGCGAAGACCACGCGCGCCCGGTTGTTGCCGAGCCGCACGGCCAGCGTCCGCTTGCCGACTTCGCGGTCGCCCGGGATGTCGCGGATGTTGTTGACCATCAGCAGGGCGCAGGCGAACACACCGGTCACGGTGGCGGCGATCCATGCCTCGAGGTTCAGCTCCCCGGCCTGGGTGATGGTGGTGCCGACGACCGCCACCAGGCCGAAGTAGACGAACACCGCCACGTCGCCCCAGCCGCGATAGCCGTAGGGGCGCTTGCCACCGGTGTACCCCCACGCCGCGAACACGGCGGAGATGCCGATCACGATGAACCACCACTGGCGGGACAGGATGATCAGGGCCAGGCCAGCGACCGCCGCGGCGACGAAGCAGGCCATGGCGGCCGCGAAGACCTGCCGGGGCGTCGCCGCTCTGGACCCGACCAGGCGGAGGGGGCCCACGCGTTCGTCGTCGGTGCCTTTGATGCCGTCGGAGTAGTCGTTGGCGTAGTTCACGCCCACCTGCAGGAACAGCGCCACCAGGAAGGCCAGGAGGGCATGGCCGACACGGGCGCCCCACATGGACTGGGCGGCGGCGGTGCCCGCGACGACCGGTGCCAGCGCCATGGGCAGCGTGCGCAGCCGGGCGCCTTCGATCCACTGGGCAGGTGTTGCCACTGGTGACCTTCCTGAGACGAGGGTGCGGACCGCGCCTTCGCCGACTGGCTCGGTGGATCCGCGGCCCCGGATGCGGTGCGGCGGGGAAGTGCGGCGCACCCAGAGGGACCGCGTTATTCTTTCACGTTTCCTCAGCCGGCACCGTGCACCGTGAACAGGGCGCGGATCCGGGCCGGGTCCGGCTTCCCGGTGGGCAGCAGGGGGAGGGCCTCCACGAGGCGCCAGTCCTTGGGGACGGCGGGACTCCCCAGCTCGTCCCGTACCCGCTGGGCCAGTCCGTCCGTGAAGGAGGCGGGATCGGGCGGCGGGGAGCCCGGTACGACGACGGCGGCGATGCGCTGACCCCATACCGGATCCTCCAGGCCGACCACCGCGGCGTCCTCGACCAGGGGGTCCTCCAGGAGGGTCAGGCGGAGGACCCCGCCCGAGACCTTGACGCCGCCGGTCACGAAGACGTCGTCGGCCCGCCCCGTCACCCGCAGGCGGGGCTGCCCTTCCTGCTCGGTGAGCTCGCCCAGGTCGTCGGTCCGGTACCACCGGGTGGCCGCTGCGGATTCTGCTGCCGCGGCCGGCTCCTGTGCGAAGACATGCCGGGCGGTCTGCTCCGGATCGTCCAGGTATCCGTCGGTCACCACGGGGCCGCCCAGCCAGATCCTGCCGGTCAGGGTGGCCCCGCTCGTCGGCGTATCGGGGCCGGCGGGTGGCTCATCCCCGATGTGCACCCGCACGCCGGGGAGGGCGACGCCGTCGTAGACGCAGCCACCGGCCGTCTCGGACATCCCGTAGGTGGTGATCACTCGGGCCCCCAGCTCCCGCGCCCGCTCCAGCAGGGCGGGGGAGACCGCCGAGCCGCCCAGGAGGATCGCGGTGAAGGACCGCAGGGCGCGGAGCACCTCGGGGTCGTCGGCGCCGGATACCAGCCGCTGCAGCTGCGTTGGAACCAGGGACACGTACCTGACGAGTCCCGTCAGGTGCTCGGCGGCCTCCGCGAATCCCGCGGCCGTGAAGTGGCCGGGGGCGGCCAGGACCGGCTCCGTGCCCGCCACGACCGAGCGCACGAGGACCTGGAGACCCGCCACGTAGTAGGCGGGCAGGCAGAGCAGCCACTGGCCGGGTCCGCCCGTGCGCCGGGCGGTGGCCGTCGCGGAGGCCATCAGAGCCTCCGTGCTGAGTACCGTGCGCTTGGGGCGGCCCGTGGAACCCGAGGTGGCCACGACCACGGCGGGCCCGGGGCGCCGCAGGACTCCGCGCAGGGAATCGAGCAGCCCGGCCACGCCGCCCACGGCGGTCACGGACTCAGGGCCGTCCAGGAGCAGGGTGCCATCGGGGAGGTCTTGCGTTCGGGGTGCTCGGCTGCTCACGGTCGGGAACGGGCTCAGAAGTAGTAGGGGAAAGCGGACCAGTCGGGTTCGCGTTTGCCGAGGAAGGCGTCACGGCCCTCGACCGCCTCGTCCGTCATGTAGCCCATCCGCGTGGCCTCACCGGCGAAGACCTGCTGGCCGACCATGCCGTCGTCGGGAAGGTTGAAGGCGTACTTGAGCATGCGGATGGCCTGGGGCGACTGGCGGCAGATCATCCGGGCCCATTCGATCCCCGTGGTCTCGAGATCCTCGTGGTCCACCACCGCGTTGACCGCGCCCATGCGGAACATCTCCTCGGCACCGTACTCCCGGGCCAGGAAGAAGATCTCCCGGGCGAATTTCTGCCCCACCTGACGGGCCAGGAGCGCCGAGCCGTAACCGGCGTCGAAGGACCCCACGGTGGCGTCCGTCTGCTTGAACCTCCCGTGCTGGCGGGAGGCCACGGTGAGGTCGCAGACGACGTGCAGGGAGTGACCGCCTCCGGCTGCCCACCCGCTGACCAGCGCGATGACGGGTTTCGGCATGGTGCGGATGAGACGCTGGACCTCCAGGATGTGCAGGCGGCCGGCCCGGGCGGGGTCGATGGTCTCCGCGGTGTCGCCGTCGGCGTAGTGGTAGCCGTCCCGGCCGCGGATGCGCTGATCGCCCCCCGAGCAGAAGGCCCACCCGCCGTCCTTGGCGGAAGGGCCGTTGCCGGTCAGCAGGACCGCCCCGACATCCGAGGACATCCGGGCGTGGTCCAGGGCGCGGTAGAGCTCGTCCACGGTCGACGGGCGGAAGGCGTTGCGGACCTCCGGCCGGTCGAATGCGATGCGTACCCACGGCAGGTCCCGTACGACCGAGCCGGAGGCATCACGTGCCACGGCCCGGTGGTACGTGAGGTCCTCGAGGCTCTCGAAGCCCTCGACCTCCCGCCATTGGGAGGGGTCGAAGGTTTCGGAGACGGCCGGGGGAAGGGCGCCGGGGGTGGACTCCCGGGGGTCGAATGCGTGATCGGTTTCTGCGTCAGTCACGGTTCCGATCCTACGTCCGTTCCGGTGCCCGTTCCCGTGCCCCGTCCCTGCGCCGGTTGCCGTGCCGGACGTGCGGACTGCCAGACTGGTGCCATGACCTCCTCCGCCTTCGACCTCGGCCTGATCGGCTCCGGCCTGCCCGTCGCCGGGGTGACCGGCGAGTTCGCGGCAGCCCTGGGGTCGGGTTCGGCGGTGGTCCAGGCGCCACCCGGGACGGGCAAGACCACCCTTCTGCCCCCGGCGGCGGCCAATGCCCTGGGGGAGGGGCGGGTACGCGCGGTGAACCCGGGCTCTCCCCGCCGGGTGGTGGTCACCCAGCCCCGCCGGGTGGCCGCCCGGGCCGCTGCGACCAGGCTGGCGCGGCTGACGGGAACAGCGGTGGGGGAGCTTGCGGGGTACACCGTCCGCGGCGAGCGATCGGTGACAGCCCGGACGCTCGTGGAGTTCGTGACCCCCGGGATCCTGCTCCGCCGGCTCCTGCAGGACCCCGAGCTGCCAGGAGTGGCGGCGGTGCTGCTCGACGAGGTCCATGAACGAGGGCTGGAGTCCGACCTCCTGGTGGGGATGCTCGCCGAGCTCCGCCAGCTGCGCGAAGACCTCGGGCTCGTGGCCATGTCGGCCACCCTCGACGCGGAGCGCTTCGCCCGGTTACTGCCGACGGATCGCGGAGAGCCGGCGCCCGTGATCAGCTGTCCTTCCGTCCTGCACCCGCTCGAGGTGGACTGGACGCCGTACACCGGCCACCGGATCGACGATCGCGGCGTTTCCGGTGGTTTCCTCGACCACGTGGCCGGCACCGCGGCCAGAGCCCACCGGGACGCATTGACCGCGGATCCCGGGGTCGACGCCCTGGTCTTCGTGCCCGGTGCATGGGAGGTGGCCCGCGTGGCCCAGCGCATCCGGGCGCGAACGGATGCCGCGGAGATCTTGGAATTACACGGACGCGTCGGCCCCCGGGACCAGGACCGCGCCGTATCCGGCCGTGGCCCGGGCGACCCGCCGCGCATCGTCGTCGCCACCTCCCTGGCCGAGTCCTCCCTGACGGTGCCCGGGGTGCGCCTGGTGGTCGACTCGGGGCTCTCCCGTGAACCGCGCCGGGACACCGTGCGGGGGATGTCCGGGCTGGTCACGGTCGCCGCCTCGCGCGCGTCGGCCGAACAGCGCGCGGGGCGCGCCGCGCGCCTGGGTCCGGGTCGGGTGATCCGCTGCTACGACGAACGCGCCTGGGCCGCCATGCCGGCCCAGTCCACCCCGGAGGCGGCCTCGGCCGACCTCACGCAGGCGGTCCTCACGCTCGCCGTGTGGGGCGCTCCCCGCGGTGAGGGCCTCTCTCTGCCCGATCCTCTCCCGGCCCCAGCGCTCGGGGAGGCCGTGACGGTGCTGCGCACCCTCGGCGCCGTCGACGACGACGGGCGAGCCACCCGGCTCGGTCACCGGCTCGCCGCCGTGCCCGCCGACCCCAGGCTGGCGCGCGGTCTCCTGGAAGGCGCTCCGCTCACCGGCGCCCGGCGGGCCGCCGAGGTGGTCGCGCTGCTCACGGGCGATCACCCCGTAGCCGGCGGGGATCTCGCCGCCGCGCTGACGCAGCTGCGCGGCGGTGGTGACTCCGGGGGCCGAACGGGCCGCCGGTCCCACGCCGGGGCCTGGCAGCAAGAGTCGCGCCGCCTCGAGCGCATCGCAGGGCAGGGCACCCCCGACACCGGAGCCGACGGGGCTCCCGCGGAGAGCGTCCGCGGATACGAACCGGGCGCGGTCGTGGCCCTGGCCCGCCCGGAATGGATCGCCCGCAAGGACGGAGGGACCTATCTGCTCGCCGGCGGCACCCGCGCCGGTCTGCCGGCCGGATCGTCGCTGGCCCATCACGAGTGGCTGGCCGTGGCCGAGGTCTCCCGGGCCGCGGGGAAGGCCGCCGGAGGGACCGGAGCCACGATCCGGATGGCCGCACCCCTGGACCGCGCCGCGGCGGAGATCACGGGAGCCACGATGCTGCGGGAGGGCGACGAGGTCCATTTCGGCAACGGCCGGCTCACCGCCCGGCGGGTGCGGGCCCTGGGGGCGATCACGCTCACGAGCACCCCGGTCAAGGCCGAGCCGCAGCGGGCCGCCGAGGCCGTCCGTGAAGCGCTGCGACGAGACGGCCTCGGGATGCTCCCCTGGGGGGAGGGAAGCCTCCAGCTGCGCGCTCGCCTGTCGGCCCTCCACCGGAGCATGGGCGATCCGTGGCCCGCCGTGGACGACGACGCTCTCCTGGGCCGGCTGGACGAGTGGCTGGGGCCGGAGATCTCCGCCGTGGCCCGAGGCGGGCGAATCCAGGAGACCCCGCTCGAGCCCGCCCTGCGCAGGCTCCTGCCCTGGCCCGAGGCCGCCCGCCTGGACGAACTGGCACCCTCGCGGCTGCCCGTGCCGTCGGGAGCCACCGCTCGTGTCCTCTGGGATCGCGAGCAGCCCGTGGTCCGGGTCAAGCTGCAGGAGTGCTTCGGCCTGGCCGAATCCCCCCGGCTCCTGGGCGGCCGGGTCCCGGTGGTCTTCCACCTGCTCTCACCCGCGGGCCGGGAGCTCGCCATCACCTCCGACCTGGCCTCCTTCTGGGCGGGTCCCTATGCACAGGTCCGCGCTGAGATGCGGGGCAAGTACCCCAAGCACCCCTGGCCGGAAGATCCCTGGAGCACCCCGGCCACCGCCCGCACCAAGGCGAGGATGTAGGCGGGAATGCGGCCCGGGGCGCAGTAGCCGGGCTCCGGATGTGGCGCGGGCCACGGCCGTGCGATAGTGTCGTGCCCATCGTTTGCAGGCCCCGTGGTGAGCGCCCACATCAAACAGGCACTCACGGAAGCGTTGGACGACGCGCAAGACCCGCTCGCACACTCGCGAGACATGCGGTTTCACGGGGTGCGGCGGCCACCCCCGTCTGGGTCTCCCACTCCGGAGACCGGACCGCGCACGCCCCCCATACCTCTCCGGCTTCTCCTCCTGGCTGCGTGTCAGCGGTCGGTGCCCGCGTGCGCCGACCCGGCTCCGTTCCCGGGGGAGACGGCCGAGCGCCCCTCGGGCTCACGGACTCGAGCCCCTCCAGGAAAGAGAACGAAAACCATGACTGCAACTGCCCCGGAAACCCTCACCCGCACCGCTCTCCGTCCCGGTGAGCACCAGGACTCCCCGCAGCCGGCCGGAAGCGCCGCTGCCGCCACGGGCATCGGACCCGAGCTCGCCCGGTCCTGGCTGCTCGTCAACGGCGCCCAGCCGGAGCGGTTCGCCCCGGCCGCGGCGAGCGCGGCGGACGTCGTCGTCTACGACATCGAGGACTCCGTGGCCCCCGCCGGGAAGGCCGAGGCCAGGCGCGCGGTGACCGAATGGCTGTCCAGCCTGGACGAGGGAGGGCATCGCCGCCGGGGATGGGTTCGCATCAACGGTTTCGGTACTCCCTGGTGGGCCGAGGACCTGGCCGCACTGGCCGGGGTCCCCGGGCTCGACGGCGTCATGCTGGCCATGGTCGAGAGCCCCGAGCACGTGACCCGGACCGCGGAGGCCCTTCAGGACGTGCGCATCGTCGCGCTCGTGGAGACCGCCCGAGGAGTCCAGGCGCTGCCCGCCATCGCGGCGGCGCGGTCCACCTACCGCCTGGGATTCGGACTGGGCGATTTCCGCCGTGACACCGGCTTCGGCGACGACCCCCTGACCCTGGCCTACGCCCGTTCGCAGTTCACCATCGCCTCGCGCGCCGCGAACCTGCCGGGGCCCATCGATGGCCCCTCCGTAGGGGCCATGGGGGCCAAGCTGGCCGAGGCGGCGGCGGTGACGGCGGAGTTCGGCATGACCGGCAAGCTGTGCCTGATGCCGGAACAGGCCGCCGCCGTGAACGAGGGCCTGGCGCCGTCGCTGCAGGAGATGACCTGGGCCAGTGAGTTCCTGACCGAATTCGAGGCCGCGGGCGGGGAGATCCGCAACGGCTCGGATCTGCCCAGGCTCGCGCGGGCCAACAAAGTGCTCGGCCTGGCCCAGGCCTTCGGGCTCAGCGTGCCCGACGGGTACGACATCCACTTCGAGGCCCCGAGCGAGACGTACCACTGCTGAACCCAGGTAAAGCAACGTGAAGCCAAGCAATCGGGCTGAAAAATGACGGCAACGGGCGGCAATTCATTGTCGCCCGTTGCGTTGTTGTTGGAAACTGGACTCCGTAAGGCGCCGAAGCCTTGCAGCGTCGGAGACACGAAGACCGGCGACCACTACCCACCCAGAAGGGGTCCTGATGACCGAGTCGAAAACCGCAGCCACCTCCCCGTCTTCCTGGTCGAGCGGAACCGCGGGCGACCGCCGTTCCAAGATCGGCATCGTCGGCGCTGGTGCCGTGGGCTCGTCGCTCGCGTACTTCTGCCAGATCCGCGGCATCGCCCGTGAGATCGCGATCTACGACGTCGCCTCGGAGAAGGTCCACGCCGAGGCGGCAGATCTGTCCCACGGCGCGATGTTCTCCCCTTCCACCGTGGTCAGCGGTTCCGACGACGTCTCGGTGCTGGCCGGGGCCGATATCGTCGTCATCACGGCCGGCGCCAAGCAGAAGCCCGGGCAGCCGCGTCTGGAGCTCGCCGAGGCCAACGTGAACATCCTGCGGGCCATGACGCCCAAGCTGCTCGAGGTGGCCCCGGACGCCGTCTACGTCCTGGTCACCAACCCGTGCGATGTCCTGACCAGCGTCTTCCGCGAGCTCTCGGGCCTGCCCAAGGAACGCGTGATGTCCTCCGGCACCGTCCTGGACACCTCCCGGCTGAGGCTGCGCCTGTCCGAGGAGGCCGGGGTCTCGCCGACCTCCGTGCACGCCATGATCGTCGGTGAGCACGGGGACACCGAGTTCCCGCTGTGGTCGATCGCCAACATCGGCTCCGTCCCCCTGCTCGAGTGGCGCAACGGGACCGGCGAGCTGGCCTTCCCGGAGGACGTCCGCGACACGATCGCCGACGAGGTCATGCACGCCGCCTACAGCGTGATCGCGGGCAAGGGGGCCACCAACTACGCCATCGGCATGGCGGGCGGCTCGATCTGCCAGGCCATCCTCTCCGACCAGCACGCCGTCATGCCGGTTTCGACCATCCTGGAGGACTACCAGGGGGTCAGCGGCGTGGCGCTGTCTGTTCCCTCCGTCGTGGGCCGGGCGGGCGTGCTCCATCAGCTCCCGGTCCCCATGTCCGACGGCGAGGTCCAGCAGCTGCACAAGTCGGCGGACGCTCTGAGGTCCTCGCTGTCCACCCTGGGCTTCTGAGGGCCGGGGCTTCGGGCAGGGCTTCCCGCCGGGGCTGATCAGCGGCCGAATGCGACGAGAACGGGGCGACCGGTAAAACCGGTCGCCCCGTTCTCGTCGGTGTCAGGGACTGACGGCTATGCCCTGGCGGAGGTCTCCGCAGCCTCGCCGTCCGCGGTCTCCTCCGTGGGGAGGCCTTCGCGGGACAGCGCCACGGCCTCGTCGAAGCGCTGCTCCACGCCGGGGTCGGCCCTGTAGGTCAGCAGCGACACGACGATGGCGACCACCAGCGCGGCGATGAAGCCCGGGATGATCTCGTACAGATCGGCCCAGGGCGTGTGCGGCCAGGCGAAGACCACGATCGCGCCCGTGGCCATGGACGCGGTCGCTCCGATGCCCGTGAGCTTGCGCCAGTACAGCGACAGCAGCACGATCGGGCCGAACGCGGCACCGAAGCCCGCCCAGGCGAAGCCGACGAGAGCCAGGATCGACTCCGCCGGGTCCAGGGCCATGACCATCGCGATCACGGCGACGATCAGAACGCCCAGACGGCTGACCCAGAGGGAGGCCTTGGCCGAGAGCGGCTTGCGCCGGAACAGCAGCGCCAGGTCCTCGACCATGGCGGAGGTGGTCACGACCAGCTGGGAGGACACGGTGGACATGATGGCCGCGAGCACGGCGGCCAGCACCAGGCCCGCCAGGAAGGACGGGAACAGTCCGATGGCGGCGTCCAGGAACACGGTCTCGGCCGTCTCCGTATTGGTCAGGGCCAGGCGGCCGGAGTCCACCAGGGGAACCGCGAACAGCGCGGTCAGGATCGCGCCGATGACGCACAACGCCATCCAGATGACGCCCACCCGGCGGCCGGCCACCGCGTCCTCATGGGAGCGCAGCGCCATGAAACGCACCAGGATGTGCGGCTGGCCGAAGTAGCCGAGACCCCAGGCGAACAGCGAGATCACGCCGATCAGGCCGCCCGCCGCGCCGAAGTCGAACAGGTTCCAGGCGCCCGGGTGCACGTCGTCGACCCGCGACACGATCTGGGAGGGATCGCCGACCATGAAGAGGACGACGACGGGGACCATCAGCAGGGACAGGAACATCAGGGTGCCCTGGAAGAAGTCCGTGTAGCTGGCCCCCAGGAAGCCGCCCACCAGGGTGTAGACGATGGTCACGCCCGCGATGACGATCATGCCGATCAGGTAGGTCTCGTTGACGCTCCAGCCGAAGCTCTGCTCGAGGGCGCCTCCCAGGGCGGAGGAAGCGAAGTTGCCGCCGGCCACCATGCCCGAGGAGATGTAGAACGTGAAGAAGGCCAGGATGACCAGTCCGGCCACGATGCGGAGCATGCGCCCGCCGCGGACCAGCCGGTTGCCCAGGAACGACGGCAGGGTGATCGCGTTGTCGTACTTCTCGGTGAACATCCGCAGCCGCGGGGCCACGACCTTCCAGTTCACCCAGGCACCCAGGGTCAGGCCGATCGCGATCCAGGCCTGAACCATTCCGCCCAGGTACAGGGCGCCGGGCAGGCCCATGAGCAGCCAGCCGGACATGTCCGAGGCGCCGGCGGACAATGCCGCGACGGTCGGAGGAAGGTTCCGCCCGCCGATCATGTAGTCGTCCTTGTCGCGGGTGCGGGTCGAGGCCCAGAACCCCACCCCCAGCATCGCGGCGAAATACAGGCCGATGGCGGCCAGCATCCACCAGAAGCCCGAATCGAAGTCAACCATCTGAATCCTTTCCTAGACGGCACCGGCCCTGGGGGACTGCGGGGTGGCGCCGAACGGTGGTACAGCCGTCTCCACGGGGTGTGCGGCTGCTTGCTTCAGGAGTGTTCCATCCCCATCGGTTACTTGCTTACGTCAACGCGCTCAGGCATGGCTGTCATCGCGCGGTCGTGGCACCCGCCGAGCCTGGCGAGTGCACGGGCGGTCGGAAGACCCACGGGCCTCCAGTCAAGTGGACCCGGTCGATTCCGGCCAGCACCTCGGCAGCGGAACGCACCGTGTCCCCGAGGCCCAGCGACCGGCCGATCCAGCCCATGACCTCGGGTAACGAGCATCCCGCCGCATACAAGTCCTCTAGGGTTACAGCTCCATCGCGCTTTGCCAAACGCCGCCCGTCGTCGTTGACAACCAGCGGCACGTGGATGTAGTCCACGGGCGGCAGATCCAGGAGCCGCGCCAGATAGCTCTGCCGGGGGGCCGAGGTCAGCAGGTCATCACCACGAACCACCTGGTCAACGCCCTGAAACGCATCGTCGAGCACCACGGCGAGGTTGTAGGCCGGGCGGCCGTCGTTGCGGAGCAGGACCATGTCGTCCACGAGGGCTGTCACATTTCCAAACACTCGATCACGGATCGTCGCGGGGCTCCCGTCCGTGCGCAGCCTGACGGCGGGCGGCCGGTGGCGGCGGCGTTCTCGCCGCTGCGCCTCGGTCAGGTCCCGGCAGGTCCCGGGGTAGGCTCCCGGCGCCCCGTGCGGGGCACCGCCGGCCGCGGCGATCTCCGCCTGTACCTCACGACGCGTGCAGTAACACTCGTAGGTCAGGCCCCTGGCCGTCAGTTCGGCGACGGCAGCGCGGTGGTGATCCTCGCGCTGCGACTGCTGCAGGACGGGGGGATCCCAGTCGATGCCGATGGAGGCGAGGTCCCTCAGCTGGCGCTGCTGGGCTCCCTCGGCGACGCGGTCGAGGTCCTCGGCCCGCAGGACGAAACGTTTCGCCTCCGAACGAGCGAAGGCCCAGGCCAGGATCGCTGTCCTGAGGTTGCCGATGTGCAGGTCGCCGGACGGGGAAGGGGCGTACCTGCCCGCGCCGGGCTGATCCGTGGTCCCGTTCATGGCGAACACAGTACGTCAGACCGGTCCTGCCGCCCGAAGACCCCGGTTCGGGCCGCTCGTTCCTCGCACGGATGCGCGGTATTCGCCCGGTCATGAATCGGGTCACCAAAGTCGCAGCGGGCCCGCTCAGGGCTTTACGCTGAAGCAGTGATCACCATTAATGAGGTCGGACAGGATGTCCACGTCATCACCACGGAGAACTGGAGGCTGAACTCCGGCCTGGTGGTGGGGCACAGCCGTGCCCTGGTGATCGACACCGGCGCAGGACCGCGGCAGGGCAGGGCCATCCTGGAGGCCGTGCGCAAGGTGACGGACCTGCCGCTGGTGGTCCTCAACACCCACGCGCATTTCGATCACTACATGGGCAATGCGGTGTTCCAGAGGGCGGGCGTCACCGACTTCTGGTCGCATCGGGTGGCCGCGCAGGCCATGACCGAGTACGGCGACTACCAGCGTTCGTTCGTGGGGGTCCTGGAGCCCGAGATGGGCGAGGGCTCCGGGCTGGACACCCGGATCGTGGTGCCGGCCCGCCACCTTCCCGGCTCGGGGCGGCGCCCCGCCCTGACCCGCATCGACTTGGGAGAGCGCCAGGCCCTCGTGTTCTCCCTGGGACGTGGTCACACCGACAACGACGTCCTGGTGGGGGTGGACGACGTCGTCTTCGCGGGCGACGTCGTCGAGCAGGGGGCGGACCCCTCCTTCGAGGACTCCTTCCCGGAGGAATGGGTCTCCGGTCTGGAGCAGCTCGCCGACCTGGACAGGTACAGCGTGGTGGTTCCCGGACACGGCCTGCCCGTCGACCACGACGAGGTCCGCGGCATGGCCGCCACCATGGCCACCGCGATCGAGCGGATCCGGGTCACCAAGGCCGAGCAGCCTCTGAACCAGGTGCCCGTGCAGATCACGGCGTCGATGTTCCGGCTCCCTTACGGTCCCGGGGCGTCGCGGATCCTGCTGGACCGGCTCACGCAGCTCGATGCCGAGGGCGCAACGCTCGCACACTCTGGTGGGCGCACAGAAGGCTGACCCCGAGGATCGCCGCCGCTCCGGTGGCCAGGGCGAGCCCGTTCATCGCCACGGTCTGCATGGCCGCGAGGCCGGCCCCCGCCGCCAGCAGCAGCAGGATGCCCAGCACCAGGGAGCCGATCGCCCGGTTGGGGCGCCAGCGCTCCGGCCGGATCAGGCAGCGCAAGAGCAGTGCGCCCAGCACCGCCCAGCAGGTGACGACCAGAACGGACACGATGGCGTCCATGGGGCGGTGCCAGCCGTTCAGCACGGTGGAGATCCCGGCCAGCGAGGTGGTCAGGGCGCCCAGGAACGCCACGTAACCCCGCCAGCGCGCCGGGGCGACCATCACGGCGATGACCGCCGCTGTGGCGGCCGCGGCCGTGTGGCCGGAGGGCAGCGAGTTCATGGGGGACTCCTGGATCCCGTACGGGGCCTTGGTCAGGATCGCGCGCTTGAGCAACTGCACGCTGACCACGGCGCCGAGCCCGCTCCCGGCGGCGACCAGAAGAGGAACCCACCGGTTCGCGGCCAGCGCGAAGATCAGGCTGAGAACACCCCAGAACGCGCATACCGCGACCGGGATCAGGTCGATCAGCGGAACCCAGCTCGATGGCAACTGCGCGAGTGCTCGCTCGCCCTCCTGGATGGCGAGCTCGTCCGCCCACTGCCCGCCCACGGTGCGCAGGGCGTAGTAGGCGACGCCGGCCGCCAGGGCCAGCAGGATCGCGGCGCGCAGCACCTGCCCCACGAAGATCCCGAAGGTGACGTCCCGGCCGGGCGCGTCCGGGGCGGCGCCGTGCGGCGCCGTCGCGTACTGGCCGGGGTGCTGGCCCGGCTGGAGGGGGTACTGGGCCGGTTGCTGCGCGGGAGGCTGCGCCGGATAGCCGCCGGCAGGATGCGGTGCGCCCTGGCCCTGCCCGCCGTAGTACCCGTTCGAGGGGTAGGGGGCCTGCTGATGCGCCGGCGCGCTCATGCCGGTGTACCCGCCGTCCGGGTACTGCTGTCCTCTCGCCTGGTCCGCCCGCCCTGCGGTCGCCGGCTGCTGCGGGGAAGCCGGCTGCGTAGAGGCCGCGTCGTCCCTGCGGGGTGCGCTCCGGTCCGTCCACGGGGGAGTCTCGATCGGGGCCGTGAGCGGATCCGGCGAGAGGTCGTAACGGTTCTGCCGGGTCTGCCCGGAGACGGCGGGCATGGGGCGAGTGGCCGAAGAGTCGGCTGAGGCGCTGATGGTCTCACCGGCAGCGTCCGCAGTGCTGATGGCCTCCGTGGGAGTCTCGCCGTCGCCGGTGCCGTGACCCGCGCCCGATCGACGCCGAGCGTTGTCGTCGGGCCCGTTCTCCGCGGGGATGAAAGTCACTGGGGTCCTCCGGTATGGATCGGCCGCGCCGGCACAGGACGGGTGCCGCGCGGCTGCGGTGCGGATGGAAGTCGTGGAATGGAAGTCGTGGAAACGGGAGCCGAGCCACCCGGCTCCACAGCATATGCGCTCCAGTGTGGCAGGTAAGCCTCCGTACCAGCTGGTACTCGCACGGCAATGGCAGGGGATTCCTGATGGTTCGCTGGGTGAGCGCTGTGGGCTGGTGGCCCGCCGGGAGGGGCGGTCGCCGACGTAGAGTGAAAGCCATGACTGAGCCGGCGCAGCGGGACCCAGAGCCGATCGAATCCACCCGTCCGATCCCCCGGGAGAACGGACGGCCGGGACCCGCACCCGACGGGGAGATCCCCGCGCTGGACCTCGAGCAGCTCCTGGAGAAGGCGATCGTCGTCGATCTCCCGCTGACCGTGCGCTTCAGGGGGGTGACCCGCCGGGAGGCGGTGCTGCTTCCCGGGCCGCGGGGATGGGGGGAGTTCGCCCCCTTCCTCGAATACGACGACGCCGAGGCCGCCGCCTGGTGGCGGGCCTGCCTGGAGGCGGCGTACCTGGGTTTCCCGGCACCCTTGCGCAGCGAGATCCCCGTCAACGCCACCGTGCCCGCCGTCGCTCCCGAACGGGTGCCCGCCGTGCTGGGCGGCTACGGAGAGGACATCGTCGCGGTGAAGGTGAAGGTGGCCGAACGGGGACAGGGCGTGGAGGAGGACGAGGCCCGCGTGGCCGCCGTGCGGGCGGCCCTCCCGGAGGCGCGCATCCGGGTGGACGCCAACCAGGGCTGGACCGTGGACCAGGCGGTGTCAGCGCTGCGCAGGCTCTCGCGGTACGACCTCGAGTACGCCGAGCAGCCGGCCCCGGGCGTGGACGGGCTCTACGCCGTGCGGGAGGCCCTGCACCGCGACGGGGTGACCGTGCCGATCGCGGCGGACGAGTCGGTCCGCAAGGCCGAGGACCCGCTGGCGGTGGCGCGAGCCGGAGCGGCGGATCTCATCGTGGTCAAGGTCGCCCCGCTGGGCGGGGTCCGGCGCGCGCTGTCCGTCGTCGAGCAGGCCGGGCTTCCCGCGGTGGTCAGCTCCGCCCTGGACACCTCCGTGGGGCTCAGCGCGGGCGTGGCGCTCGCGGCGAGCCTGCCGGAGCTGCCATATGCCTGCGGGCTGGGCACCGGCGCCCTCCTGGCGCGCGACGTCACGGAGGCCCCCTTGAAACCGGAACACGGAAAACTGCCCGTCCGGGACTATGGTCCCGGTTCCCTGGAAGTCAGAGGGCTGGTCGTGGATGATGCTCGCCGGACATGGTGGCTGGACCGCGTCCGCCGTGTTCATGCCCTCCTGGAACCCGGCCCGGGCTCCGGCCCAGAGCCCGGACAGCAGCCCCTCGAGTGGAGGTAGATCCGGGGACCTGCCCCTGACCAGCGTGTTTGGTCCTCTTCCGTTCACTTGCCGTTGTCCTGGAATGTGCTCTCAGCTCATCGGGGGCCGGTTGCATGGCGTCGTTGTCTGAATGCGCGGTGCCAGGCCGCGCGGAGAGGGACGAATGAACCGGTTCTTTTTGCCCATGCTGGGTCACACCAACGGAAAGCGCAGCCCGCTCACCTGTGCGCTCAAGTGCGGTTCCCAGTGCACCAAGCCCGTATGCAACACCTCGGCGAACGGCACCTTCCGGGAGGTCGCCTCTTCCGCGCTGTCGCGCCGGGCGGCCCTCGGCCTGGGGGCCGCCGCTGCCGTGACCGTCGGCGTCGCCGTCACCGGCAGCCGCACGGAAGCCCGCGCCACCTTCGGCTACTGGGGATGCAACGGAGCCGCCCTGGACTTCGATCCCATCGATCCCGTGGCGGCGACCGTGGATGACCTCAACGTCGCCGAGGGCTACGACTGGTCCCCGATCATCCGCTGGGGCGACCCCTTGTTCGACGACTCCCCGGAGTTCGACCCCCACGACCAGACCGCCGAGGCCCAGCTCAAGCAGTTCGGGTTCAACAACGATTACCTCGACATCCTGCCCGATGAGGGCGGCACCACCGGAGTGCTCGTGTGCAATCACGAGTACACCAACGAGAACACCATGTTCCCCGAGGAGCAGATCGAGGATCTGCAGCGCACTGCGAGCGTGGGGATCGCAGCGCATGGGATGGCCGTCGTCGAGATCGTCCGCGAGGCTCCCGGGAAACCGTGGACCTATGTCCGCGGTGGCTGGCGCAATCGCCGTATCACCGCCGACACCCCGTTCCGCGTCGACGGGCCCGCAGCAGGCTCCGACCTGCTCAAGACCGCGGCCGATCCCGAGGGCCTGACCGTGCTGGGCACGCAGAACAACTGCTCCGGCGGCGTGACCCCCTGGGGCACCATCCTCTCCGGCGAGGAGAACATCCAGAACGTCCTCTCCGGCCCGGACACCCCGGAGAACCAGCGCTACGGCATTCCCGCCGAGCCGCCGAGCCGCCGCTGGGATCTGGTGGATCCTCGCTGGGACGGCAACAACGAGGGCTACGCCAACGAGGTCAACCGTTTCGGCTACATCGTGGAGATCGACCCCTCGGACCCCGCCTCCACCCCGGTCAAGCACACCTCGATGGGCCGGTTCAAGCACGAGGGGGCCAACGTCCACATCGCCCCAGACGGCACCGTGGTGGCCTACTCCGGTGACGACGAGCGCTTCGACTATCTCTACAAGTTCGTCTCCGCGGAGAAGTACATCGAGGGCGACCGCGCCCACAACATGGGCCTGCTCTCCTCCGGGGACCTCTACGTGGCGAAGTTCACCGGCAATACCGAGACAGAGATCGACGGCTCGGGGCGCTTGCCCTCCGACGGCGCCTTCGACGGGAAGGGCGAGTGGCTGCCCCTGGTGGTCGGCGGGGAATCCAGGATCGAGGGCATGGCCGTGGACGAGGTCCTGGTCTACACCCGTCTGGCGGCCGACAAGGCAGGGGCTACGAAGATGGACCGCCCCGAGGACGTGGAGCCCAATCCGCACACCGGGAAGGTCTACGTGGCCTGCACCAACAACACCCAGCGCGGTGAGCCGGACAAGGCAGCGGCCGATGAGGCCAACCCGCGCACCAACAACCGTGACGGCCACGTCATCGAGATCACCGAGGACGATCCGAACTCAGCCGGCACGACCTTCCAGTGGGACATCCTCCTCGTCTGCGGTGACCCCGCCAAGGATTCCACGGCCTACTTCTCGGGATTCCCCGCCGACCAGGTCTCACCGATCTCCTGCCCCGACAACCTGGCCTTCGACTCGGAGGGCAACCTGTGGATCTCCACCGACGGTGCCCCTGGCACCATCGGCTACAACGACGGCCTATTCCGCGTGGACCTGACCGGGGAGCAGCGCGGCCGCACGACGCAGTTCCTCTCCGTCCCGCAGGACGCCGAGACCTGCGGCCCGGTGATCCACGACAAGGAGCAGATGGTCTACGTCGCGGTCCAGCATCCGGGGGAGGACGGGACTTTCGCCCAGCCCCGGTCCTACTTCCCCGACTATGTCCTGCCCACTCGTCAGGGCGAGGGCCAGTTCGCGTTCGCCCGCCCGTCGGTGGTGCAGGTCTTCTCCCTGGCCGGCGGCGAGCCTCCTTTCGTGGAGGAGGACGAGCACGAGAGCGGTTCCGGGGACGGCGACGGCCATGGCCACGGTCATGGTCACGGAGGCGGCCGGGGCAGGGCCGGCAACGGCAAGCGCGGACCCAGGCGCCACGGCTACCGGGGCAAGTCCTCCGAGGAGCTGCGGCGCAAGGCGCGCCAGGCGCCGCGGTCCTATTCCGACGGCTGAGCACGACGGCGGCAGCCCCGGGGCGTGATCGGGACCTGCTGCCGGGCGATCCGGTGTGGCCGGGAACGCCTGAGGCGGTCAGTAGGGTGAGACGGTGACCAACGAATCCCTGCTGACCGCCTCGCTCGTCCTCGACCACCTGGTGGCCGGCGGTGCCCGCGAGTTCTTCTTCGCACCCGGGTCCCGGTCGGCCCCCTTCGCCTATACCGCAGCGGGCCGCGACGGCACCGATCTGCGGGCGCACGTGCGGCTGGACGAGCGTTCGGCGGCCTTCCACGCCCTGGGGGCGGCGCGTGCGACGGGGACGCCGTCCGCGGTGATCACGACGTCGGGCACCGCCGTCGGGAACCTCCTGCCCGCTGTCCTGGAGGCCGATCACGCAGAGGTTCCCCTGGTGCTCCTGACGGCGGACCGGCCCCCCGAACTGCGCGGCACCGGGGCGAACCAGACCACACGACAGCCCGGCGTGTTCGGGGACCACGTGCGGGCCGCCGTGGACGTCGTGGTACCGCGTGGGCTGACCGGCGCCGCCCTCGGCGCGGACGTGGCGGAGGCCCTGGCCCCCGCGTTGTCCGCGCTGCGCGGTGACGACGGCGTTCCCCCGGGGCCGGTCCACATCAACGTGGCGCTCCGCGAGCCCCTTCAGCCGGCCCTCGACGACCTTCCGGTCTCTTCCGCGGGCGCCGGCCGGACCGACACGGGCAGAGCAGACACCGGCAGAGCAGACACCGGCAGAACAGGCACCGACGGGAACGGCGCAGCCGGTTCCGCCGCCGGCCCCGGATGGGTGCCCAGCCCGCTCGACCCGGTGCACGCCGTGGACCTCGGGCCCGGCGAGGCGGCGGAGCTGGCAGCGGCGGCCGGTTGCCTGCCGCAACACCGCACCGTGATCCTGGCGGGGGACGGTGCTGGACCCGCGGCCGCCGAGATGGCCACCGCACTGGGGCTTCCGCTGCTGGCCGAACCCTCTTCGGGCGCCAGGGGAGGGGAGACCGCGGTGGGCCCCTACCGGCTCCTGCTGGACTCTGCCACGGGGAGATCCATCGAACGGGTCCTATTGATCGGGCGCCCCACGCTGTCCCGTCCCGTGGGCAGGCTGCTCGCGCGCACGGACCTGCGGACGGCGGCCTGGCAGCCGGCCCCCGTGGCCTGGTACGAGGACGGCCGGAGGCAGGAGACCGTGCTGCGGTCTCTCGGCGAGGTCCTCGATTTCACGGGTCGCGGGGCTCCCGAATGGCTGGCGGCCTGGCGCGGCCTCGGAGCACAGGCGCAACGGGGCGTCGACGACGAGCTGGACCATCTCATCCGGACCGCCCCCGGGTTCCTGCCGGGCCCGGCGGTGGCGCGTGAGGTGTGGCGAGCATGCGGGCGGGACGGAGCCGCCCTGGTGGCAGGCTCCTCCAACCCGATCCGCGACCTCGACCTGTCGGCGGAGCCGGGGAGCGAAGGTGCGGGGAACGTCCGGGTGATCGCCAACCGCGGGCTGGCCGGGATCGACGGCACCGTCGCGACCGCGGCCGGCGTCTCGCTGGCCACGGAGGCGTGCGTGCGGGTGCTGCTGGGGGACCTGACCTTCCTGCACGACGCCGGTTCCCTCCTGCATCTGAAGGGCGAGGGGATCCCGGATGCGCAGCTCGTGGTCCTGGACGACCGGGGCGGCGGGATCTTCGCCACGCTCGAGCACGGCGAGCTCGCGGAGGAACCGCGCTGGGCCGGCACGGTCGAGCGCTTCTTCGGCACCGAGCCGGAGGCCGATATCGCCGGACTGTGCCGCGCCTACGGCGTGCCCGTCGTGGAGGTCGCCGATCTGCCCGGATTGCGGGAGGCCCTGTCCCGTCCGATCCGGGGAACGTCCGTCGTCGTCGTCGCGGCCCGGCGGGAGGGACTGCGCGACCTGCACGCCCGCATCACCCGGCGGGTGGACGCGCTGGGCACAGGGTCCGCCGGCTGAGGCGTGCAGCGTCCAGGTCCACCGCCGAGTGCAGGTCCACTGTCGAGTGGTGGGCCGAGTGGTCTCATCGTTGGCCCGGCCGCGCCGAAAAGACGATCTGCTCGCCCATCAGACTTGATGGGCGAGCAGATCGTCTTTTCGGCGGGGATGGGCGATCGGATCGGCCGATCAGTCCTCAGGAGCGTCCACCTGGGTCGGGTTCAGGACGCGGGACAAGAAGGCCTGGGTGCGCTTGTGCTGCGGCGCCCCGACCACCTCGCGGGCGGGCCCTTCCTCGACCACCACGCCGCCGTCCATGAACACCACCCGGTCGGCGACGTCGCGGGCGAAGGCCATCTCATGGGTCACGACCAGCATGGTCATGCCCTCCTTCGCCAGGTCGCGCATGATCGCCAGGACGTCGCCCACGGTCTCGGGGTCCAGGGCGGAGGTCGGCTCGTCGAACAGCATGAGCTCCGGGTCCATGGACAGGGCCCTGGCGATGGCCACGCGCTGCTGCTGGCCGCCCGACAGCTGGGCGGGGGCGTTCTCGGCCTTCTCCGCCAGGCCCACGCGCTCCAGGTTGAGCATGGCGGTCTTCCTGGCCTCGGCCTCCGAACGGCCCAGCACCTTGCGCTGCGCGACGGTGAGGTTGCCCAGCACCGACATGTTCGGGAAGAGGTTGAACTGCTGGAAGACCATGCCCACCCGGCGGCGAACGGCGTCGATGTCGACCTCGGGATCCGTGACCTCGACGTCCCCGATCCGGATCACGCCCTGCTGCGGGGTCTCCAGGAGGTTGACGCAGCGCAGGAGGGTGGACTTCCCCGAGCCCGAGGGCCCGATCAGGCACACGACCTCCCCGGGCCCGACCTCGAGGGAGATGCCCTTGAGCACGTCCAGGGAACCGTAGGACTTGTGCAGCCCGTCGATCGAGACCGAGGCGGGATGAGATGCGGTGGCACCGGGGACGGATGCTGTGTTGTTCACGGGTCCTCCTAGTGACGGGCCGAGCGGGCGTCGGCGCGCTGCTCGAAGTAACGGGCCAGCAAGCCCAGCGGAACGGTGATGACCAGGTAGCACACGCCGGCCAGTACCAGGGGCGTCAATCCCGCACCGCTTCCGGAGATGGCCTCGCGGCCGAACTTGGTCAGCTCGTACTGGGAGACGGTCATGCCCAGCAGGTAGACCAGGGACGAATCCTTGGCGAGCAGGATGACCTCGTTGGTCAGCGGCGGCAGGACGATGCGCAGCGCCTGGGGGATGACGATCGTGATCATGGCCCTGCTGTGGCTCATCCCCAGCGAGCGGGCGGCCTCGTACTGGCCCTTGGGCACGGCCTGCAGGCCGGCGCGCAACGACTCCGCGATGTAGGCGGCCGAGACCAGGCCCAGGGCCAGCATGACCGTGACCAGGTTGTTGAACCTGACCTGGAAGGCCAGCGGCACGCCGAAACCGAGGGCCAGGAACACCAGGAGTGCGGGCACGCCGCGGAACAGCTCGATGTAGAGCGTGGCGATCCACCTGTAGGGCGCCACCGACGACAGCCGCATGAGCGCCAGCAGAATGCCCCCGGACATGCCGGCCACGAAGCCGAGCGCCGTGTAGATCAAGGTGTTCTTCAGGGCCACCGTGATGATCTCGGGGAACTGCTGTGCCATCACGGACGGGTTGAGGGCGCGTGATATCAGGGTGTTCCAGTCCGCGATGAACACCAGGGCGATCACGATCACCACCAGGAGCCCGTACTGGACCCCCCGGGAGACCTTGGCCCTTTCGCGGGCGGTCATAGCCATATGGGATGGTTTCCTTCTCTTAGCCGGGACTCTGGCCGGTCACTGGTGGGCGACCGGGACCCAGGTCTCGGTGATCTCCTCCAGGGTGCCGTCTTCCTTGACCCGCTCGATCGTGGCGTTGACGGCGTCGAGCATGGCGGTATCGCCCTTGCGCACGCCCACGCCGAACTGGTCGTCGGCCTGGACTTCCTCGACCACCACGAAATCCGGGTAGTCCTCGGAGTGCTGGGCGATCGGCACCAGGTCGTCCAGCACCGCGTCCACCCCGCCGCTCTCGAGGTCCTGGAACATCAGGACGTCCTCGAACTGCACCGAGTTCAGCCCGAGCTCCTTCGCCTTGGCGTCGCCCGTGGTCTGCTGCATCACGCCCACGCGGGCATCGGAGTCGAGCGCATCCTGGACGGAGCCGATGTCCGAACCGTCCTTGACGACCAGGCCGAGCTGATTGTCGAAGTAGGGCTCCGAGAAGTCCATCACCGAGCGGCGTTCGTCGGTCATCGTCAGCGCGGAGGTCACGATGTCGCACTGCCGGGTGTCCAGGGCGGCCCCCGAGACCATGGTCTCGAAGGTCAGCGCCACGTGATGGACCTCGAGATCGTTGTCCTTCGCGATCTCGGCGGCCAGGTCCATGTCCAGTCCCACCATCTCGCCGTCCTGCTCGAACTCGAACGGCGGGTAGTTGGACTCGGAGCACACCGTCAGCTGGCCCTCGGTGATGGTCTGCAGGCCGCCGTCGCCGTTGTCGTTCTCGGCGGTCGACGTGCAGCCGGTCAGGAGCAGCACGCCCGCTGCGGTAGCGCCCGTGAGGAGACGGGTCTTACGGTCGAGGATCACAGGCCCATCCACTCCTCGCGCATGCGGTCCATGGTGCCGTCGCCCTCGATGCGGTCGATGGTCGAGTTCACGGCGTCGACCATCTCGGTGTTCTCGGAGCCCACGGCCACGCCGAGCTGCTCGCCGTTGGACTCCTGGTCGGCCAGCACCACGTCCGGGTTGCCGGCCGCGCGGGTGCCCAGGACGGACACGTTGCCGATCACGGCCTCCACGCCGCCGGTCTCCAGCTTCTGCAGCATGAGCTCCACGTCCTCCTGCTGCTCGAAGTTCAGGCCGTTCTCCTCGGCGTAGGTCTGGCCCGTGGTGGCCTGCTGCACGGCGACGCGGGCATCCCCGATGTCCTCGAAGGACTGGATGTCCGAGCCCGCCGGAACCAGCAGGCCCAGCTCGTCGTCGAAGTACGACTCGGAGAAGGCCATCTGCGACTCCCGGGCCTCCGTGATGGTGATGCCGGAGATCGCGACGTCGCACTTGTTCGTGGAGAGGTCGGCGCCGGACTCGATGCCCTCGAAGCCGGTCTGGATCACGGTCTTCTCGACGTCGAGGTCGGCGGCGATCTCGTCGGCGAGATCCATGTCGAAACCGACCACCTCGCCGTCGCGCTCGAACTCGAAGGGCGTGTACGGCGTGTTGGTGCACACCGTCAGAGCGCCGTCGCTGATCAACGGGACGCCCGACTCGCTCTGGGCCTCACCGGTGGTGGAGGTGCAGCCGGAGAGGAGCAGCGCGCCGGCGCCGGCGGCCGCGAGCAGGGTGGTTGAGTGGCGGGTTCTCATGGAATACCTCGACGTCGTGTGGTGTAGGGCTGGGACATGCCCCGGACGAAGCCGCCCGGATGTGCAGGCGGCCTGAAAGGCATCGTCGCGCCGTTCGCCCCGGGCGAGGACCGCCGGGGAAGCCGGTGCAACGATCGCTTCATGGTACGCGTCCCGAGATGACCCGGAGGTTACCGGCGCGCGCGAGGACCTTCGCCCGTCCTAAGAACCGCCGGCGGACCCATCGGCGGCGACGCCGAGCGCTCCCAGCACCGGCCGCAGTTTCGCCCGGGTCTCGGCGAGCTCCTCCTCGGGCACGGAGGCGCCGACGACGCCGCAGCCCGCGTAGACCTGCGCCAGTGCCGGCGTGCGCTGCACGCCGCCCCGCAGAGCGATGCCGAAGTCCCCGTTGTGGCGGGAGTCAAGCCATCCCACCGGTCCGGCGTAGAGCCCGCGGTCCATCCCCTCGAGCTGGGTGATCGCCTCCGCCGCGGCGTGCGTCGGGGTCCCGCACACGGCCGCCGTCGGATGCACGGCCTCGACGAGTTCGAGGGCCGATGGGACGGTGCCGTCGGCCCCGGGGGTCAGCTCCGCGGCGACGTCGGAGGCCAGATGCCACACGTTGGGCAGCTCCAGCACGAACGGGTCCGCCGAGGAGCGCACCTCACGGGTGTAGGCGGCCACGGACTGCAGCAGGGAGGCGATGGCGAACTCGTGCTCGGCCCGCTGCTTGGGGTCCTCGAGCAGCTTCCGCCTGGCCCAGAGCGTGCCGTCCTGATCCCCCGGGGCGGCGGCCCTGTCCAGGGTCCCGGCCAGCACCCGCGCATGCAGCGTGCCGTCGAGCACCCGCACGAGCCGTTCGGGGGTGGCGCCGAACAGGCGGCCGGCGGACGGGCCGCGGTCGGGGTCGACGTTGACGCAGTAGGTCCAGCACGTGTCGTAGTCGCGGGCCAGCGCCCGCAGCGCACGGGGGATGTCCAGGGGCCGGTCCCGGCCGTGGACGCTCACCGCCCGGGCGAGGACGAGCTTCTGCAGGTGGCCTTCGCGGATCAGCTCCACACCGTCGGAGACGGCCGAGCACCACGAACGCGCGGCTGCCTCGTCCTCGGCCTGACGGGGAGCCGAGCCGGCCGGGAGCTCGTCCACGTGGCCCGCCGGGAAGACCCGGGGCACGAGGCGCCGCCAGGCGTCGGCGACGTCGGCCGGCTCGAGGCGGTTGCGCTCGGAGACCAGCGTGACCCAGGCGCCGTCGTGATCGTGGCCGACCACCAGCTCGGGCAGCACGAGCCCGGAGGATGCGCTCGAGGCCCGGGCGAAGGTGAAGGCGCCGAAAGCCACGGGTCCCGTGGCGGAGCGGGCGAGCGGATCGGCGATCTCCAGCTGCCCGAGCAGCCCGTCCCACCATGCGCGCGCCGCCGTGAAGCGGCCCTCGCCGGTGACGACCACGTTGGCCGCGCGGCCGAAGCCCACCAGGCCCAGGCCGCCGATGGTCCAGGTGCTGGTGCGCTCGCCGTCGAGGATCCGGCGCAGGTCGGGCTGCGCGGCGAAATCGGCCGGGACCGGGCTGCCGGGGAGCGCGGCGAGCTCGGAGAGCTCCACGGTCAGGCTCGAGCGCAGAGCGTGCCCTCGGACGGGAGGGCCGCCCGCGGGGCTGGGATCGTGGTCGGGCTCACGGGGATCGGCGGTGGACATCCCGGTCAGTCTAGACCGCGGAATGCGGCCGCGGATCAATGCCACAATGGCAGGGTGAATCGTGCAGACCTGAACAAGCGCAGAGACGCCGTGACCGCGATGTTCGACCAGGTGGCTCCGCGTTATGACCTGACCAACGACATCCTCTCGCTGGGCCAGACCCGCGGGTGGCGCAAGGCCGTGACCGAAGCCGTGGGCGCGGTCCCCGACGAAATGGTCCTGGACCTGGCCGCCGGGACCGGCAAGTCCTCGGAGCCGTACGCCGACGCCGGGGTGCAGGTGGTCGCGGCCGACCTCTCGCTGGGCATGCTGCGGGTGGGCCGTTCACGCCGGCCCGACATCGAGTTCGTGCAGGCGGACGCCACCAGGCTCCCGTTCGCCGACGACTCGTTCGACGCGGTCACGATCTCCTACGGACTGCGCAACGTCGAGGGCTACCACCGTGCGCTGCACGAGATGTTCCGAGTCACCAAGCCCGGGGGACGGCTGGTGATCGCCGAGTTCTCGACCCCCACGAACAAGCTCTTCCGCAAGGTCTACAGCGAGTACCTGATCAAGGCCCTCCCCGAGATGGCCAAGAAGGTCTCCTCGAACCCGGAGGCCTACGACTACCTCGCCGAGTCGATCGCCGCGTGGCCGGACCAGGACGGACTGGCCGGGGACATCGCCGCGGCGGGGTGGGAGGACGTGCAGTACCGCAACCTCTCGGGCGGGATCGTCGCCATCCACCGTGCGGTCAAGGGGCGGACCCCCGCGTACGGGGCACCCCAGCTCAAGCTCGCGTGAAGGTCCTGATCGCCGGCGGCGGGCCGTCCGGAGCCACCGCCGCCTATTGGCTCGCCTCCCAGGGGGTGGAGGTCACGGTCCTGGAGAAGACCTCCTACCCGCGGGAGAAGGTCTGCGGCGACGGCCTGACCCCCCGCGCGGTCCGCGAGATGCAGCTCATGGGCCTGCCGCACGGGCCGGAGCACGGGTACCGGTCCAACAAGGGCCTGCGCATCCGGGCGAGGGGCCGCGCCATCGAGGTTCCGTGGCCCAGCCTCACCGACTTCCCCGCCTACGGGCTGGTGCGCTCCCGGGTCGGGTTCGACCAGCATCTCGCCGAGCACGCGCGTGCCCAGGGGGCGCAGGTCCTCGAGCGCCGCTCGGTGACCGAGACGGTCCGCGACGGCGACGGCCGGGTCCGCGGCCTGAGCGCCGCCGTACTGGACGAACGGGGCCGCCGGACCGGTGAGACGGAGCGGCACCTGGCGGACCTGGTGCTGGCCTGCGACGGCGTCTCCTCCCGGACCGCCGTGTCCGCCGGGCTGCACCGGAGGCGCGACCGCCCCATGGGGGTCGCCGTCCGCACCTACTACGAGACGCCCCGCAGCGATCTCGACTGGATGGAAGGGTGGCTGGAGCTCACCGACGGCACCGACCCCCAGGGCCGGCTGCTGCCGGGCTACGGCTGGGTGTTCGGGGTCGGCGACGGAACGGCCAACGTCGGCCTGGGCATCCTGGACACCTCCCCGGCCTTCGGCAAGCTCGACTACAAGAAGGTCCTGGCCGACTGGGCCGCCTCCATGCCGGAGGAATGGACCTTCGACCCCGAGCACCAGCGGGGCCGGGTGCTCTCCGCAGCCCTGCCGATGGCCTTCAACCGGACTCCCCACTGGATCCCCGGCATGATGCTGCTGGGCGACTCGGCCGGGCTGGTCTCGGCCTTCAACGGCGAGGGGATCTCCAATGCCATGGAATCGGCCCGCTACGCCGCGGAACACATCCTCGAGGCCATAGGGGCCAACGGTCCCGCGCAGCGGGAGGCCGTGCTGGCGCGCTATCCCCAGCGCCTGGCCGCGGAATGGGGCGCTCATTTCACCCAGGGACGCCTGCTGGCGGAGGCCATCGGACATCCGCGGATCATGAAGGCGGCCCTTGCCACGGGGATGTCCGTGCCGCCGCTCATGCGATTCGTGGTGCAGACGATGGCCGAGCTGACGGACCGCCCCCCGCGCAGCTGGCAGGATCACGCCGTCGCCGTCCTGGACGCCTTGACACCGCCCACCTCCAACAGGGCTGCGCCCCGGAAACCGGGCCACCGGGCAGCTGGGACGGAGCCGGGAGCCGGGGCGAAAGCGACTGCAGAAACCAGTAGAGTGAACCACCGTGACTGAATCCTCTCCGGCCCCGCAGCGGCCCGACGACCCCCGCCCCGAGGAGGGCGGGCCCGTCGGCGACGACACGGAGACCCTGCTGCCCGTGGGCATGGAGGCCATCGCGCAGGACCCCCAGCTCGGGGGCCGGCTGCTCACCGCCATGGACGAGGTCGAGCAACGGCTGGGCCTCCAGGTCGCAAGCTCCGATCCGCTGATCGCGGTCACCGCCTCCCATCTGCTCAGGGCCGGGGGCAAGCGGATCCGCCCCCTGCTGACCCTGCTGGCCGCCGAGATCGGGGGAGGCATCAACGACGAGGTGATCAACGCCTCCGTCGTCGTCGAGCTGACCCATCTCGCCTCGCTCTACCACGACGACGTCATGGACTCCGCCCCCGTCCGCCGGGGCGTGGAGACGGCGCACACCGTCTGGGGCAACAACGTGGCGATCCTGACGGGGGACCTGATCTTCGCCCGGGCTTCCACGCTCGTGTCCAGCCTGTCGGGACGCGCCTACCAGATCCAGGCGCAGGCCTTCGAGCGGCTCGTCGTGGGCCAGCTCCAGGAGACCTCAGGACCCCCGGAGGGTATGGACCCGCTGGAGCACTACATCCAGGTGCTCTCGGGCAAGACCGGTTCCCTGATCGCCGCCTGCGGGACGTACGGTTCCATGCTTGCCGGAGCCTCCGCGCAGGTTCAGGAGATCATGGAGTCATACGGCGAAAAGATCGGAGTGGCCTTCCAGCTCGCCGATGACGTGATCGACATCACCTCGACCTCCGGCGAGACGGGCAAGACCCCGGGCACCGACCTCCGAGAGGGCATCCCGACCCTGCCCGTGCTGATGCTGCGCAGGATGGCCGCCGACGGCGACGCCTCGGCGCAGGAGGTGCTCACGCTGGTCGACGGCGACCTGAGCACGGACGAGGCCCTCGCCCAGGCCGTTGCGGCCCTTGCCGGCCATGCGGCGATCGAGGGCTCCTGGTCCGTGGCGGAGGCATGGGTGGCCGATGCGGAGGCCACCCTGGAGCCGTTGCCGGAGAGCACGGCCAAGCAGGCCCTGCACAGTTTCGCGCGCGGCATGGTGCACCGCTCCGCGTGAGCACGGGTAACCTGAACGCTCAAGCCGTCCATCCGGCCACCCTCACCGGAGACCACGGAACCAACCGGAACTGAGCCGTACAGACTTCCGAAGGCTGGCGGCGCCTGAGCACCACGAGGTGGACAGTGTCCTCACCGAAGTCCGCACCTCCCGCTGCCGGTCAGCGCGAGGTCTTTTCGAACCGAACAGTCTTCATCATGGCCGCCATGGGGTCGGCCATCGGCCTGGGCAATATCTGGCGTTTCCCGTACATCGCGTACGAGAACGGCGGCGGCGCCTTCATGATCCCCTATCTGGTGGCCTTGCTCTCCGCCGGCCTCCCCCTGCTGATGCTCGACTACGCGGTGGGTCACCGGTACCGGGCCTCGGCGCCCTTGTCCTACCGTCGCCTGCACCCCAAAGCCGAGTTCCTCGGCTGGTGGCAGCTGTGCATCTGCTTCGTGATCGCCGCCTACTACGGCGTGATCATCGCCTGGGCGGGCTCCTACACGATCTTCTCCGTGACGGAGGCCTGGGGGGACGACGCCGAGGGCTTCTTCATGGGCCAGTACCTCCAGGTGGCCGACCACGTCGCGCCGGGCTTCGACTTCGTCCCGCAGGTCCTGGTGGGGCTGGCCCTGGTGTGGGTGGTCCTGCTCGTCGTCATGGCACTGGGCGTGCAGCGCGGCATCGGGCGCTTCAACGTGATCTTCATACCGCTGCTGCTCGTCATGTTCGCGGCCATGGTGATCATCGCCCTCACCCTGGACGGCGCTGCCAGCGGTCTGGACGCGCTGTTCACCCCGGACTGGTCAGCGCTCTCCGACAGCACCGTGTGGATGGCTGCCTACGGGCAGATCTTCTTCTCCCTGTCCGTGGGCTTCGGCATCATGGTCACCTACGCCTCCTATCTCAAGCGCAAGTCGGATCTGACCAGTACGGCGCTGGTGGTCGGATTCGCCAACTCGAGCTTCGAGATCCTCGCGGGCATCGGTGTCTTCGCCGCCCTGGGCTTCATGGCCACGGCCTCCGGCGTGGGCGTCGGCGACGTGGTCTCCAGCGGCATCGGCCTGGCGTTCATCGCCTTCCCGACGATCGTCTCCGAGGCCCCGCTGGGCGGGCTGCTGGGGGTCCTGTTCTTCGGCGCCCTGACCTTCGCGGGCTTCACGTCCCTGATCTCGATCGTCGAGGTGATCATCGCCGGCATCCAGGACAAGCTGGGCCTGGGCCGCCTGGCGGGGACCCTGACCGTCGTCATCCCGCTGGCGGCAGCCTCCCTCCTGCTGTTCCCGACGACCACCGGGCTGAACCTCCTGGACATCACCGACGCCTTCGTCAACAACTTCGGTATCGTCGCCGCCTCCCTGGTGGCCGTGATCCTGCTGTCCTCCGGGCTCTCCGCCCTCCCGGGCCTGCGCGACCACCTCAACGCGGTCTCCGCGTTCAAGGTGGGCAGGACGTGGATGATCTTCATCGGCGGCGTGGCGGTGGTCGTGCTGGGCTACACGATCATCGGCCAGATGACCACGGTGCTGGCCGAAGGGTACGGCGGTTTCCCGACCTGGTACGTCATGACCTTCGGATGGGGCATGGCCATCGCCCTGGTGGTCATCTCCGTGATCGTCTCCCGGATCCCCTGGTCCAAGAGGTCCCGCGGCGCTCAGCCTTCGCCGGCCCTTCCCGTACTGGACCCGGGGGTCGACCAGAAGTACCTCAAGGGCGGATTGATCCCCACCCTGACCAGCTCGGCGGTGGTCGACGGCACGCCGTGGAGCGACCGCGACTCCGACAAGGAAGCCGCCGCCGAGCCGTGGGCCGGAGCGGAGCCCACCGAGACCGGCCCCGCCGAGCCCGCAGCGACCCGAGAGGAAGGCACCCGATGAGCACCGAGGCAATCATCATGTTGGTCGTGGCCGGCGTGACGGTCTGGGGCGGCCTGGGCGCAGCGATCCTGAACCTGCGCCGTTCACCGGACGAGGGCGGCGACGAGTAGCGCAGGCACCGCCATCCTCGCGGTTCACCCCGGTCTCCTGCCGGGCATCCGATGCCGGATGCCCGGCAGGAGACCGGGGTTCGCCGTCTTCTAGGAGAGGCGTTCGCGCCGTCGCCGGGGGCCGCGGGAGGCATCGACCAGCAGCACGACGACGGCGACCCAGACGATCCCGAAACCCAGCCAGCGGTCCAGGGGCATGGCCTCGTGGAAGATCACGACCGCGATCACGAACTGCAGGATCGGCGCGATGTACTGCAGCATCCCCACGGTGCTCAGGGGGATCCTGGCGGCTGCCAGACCGAAGAGCAGCAGGGGGACCACGGTGACGGCGCCCGTGGCGGCCAGCAGCGCCGTATGCAGCGCGCCGTGCCCGCCCAGCGTCAGGCCGCCGTCCGCAGCGAGCCAGGCGCACAGCACGGCCGCGACGGGCGTGATCGCGAGGGTCTCGAGGGTCAGCGAGACCAGCGCCGGCCAATCGGCACCCAGCATGGACTTCGTCAGCCCGTAGATCCCGAAGCTGAAGGCCAGCCCCAGGGAGAGCCACGGCACCTGACCGTAGAACACGGACATCACCACCACGGCCGCCAGGCCCAGGCCCACAGCCGCCCACTGGAGCCGGCGCAGCCTCTCCCGCAGCACCACGACGCCCAGGGCGATCGCGACGATGGGATTGATGAAGTACCCGAGGGAGGCCTCCAGGGTGTGCCCCGTCGTCGTGGCGATCGTGTAGAGAAGCCAGTTGCAGCCGATGAGCACCCCGGACAGCAGGAAGAGCCCCAGGGCCTTCGGCTGGGTGAATGCGGCCACGAAGCGCCCGAACTGGCCGGAAAGCACCAGGAGGACCAGGCACAGGGCCAGCGAGAAGAGCACCCGCAGGGCGACGATCTCCCAGGCTCCGGCGGGAGCGAGCGCCACGAAGTACAGGGGCAGCAGCCCCCATAACCCGTAGGCGCTCACGCCGAAGAGCACGCCCCGGCGGCTCTCCTCGGAGTCCCGGGCCAGGTATGGTCCGGTCATGTACTACGGTCCGGTCACACGCCGAAGAAACGGCTGAAGAAGCCCTTCTTGCGCGGCCGCTCGTCCTGCTCGCGCGGCTCGTCCTCGGCGGGTGCGGGCTCCGCCTCGTCCTCCGCGCGTTCGACGGGCTCCACGGCCTCCTCGCCCACGGGACGGGCGACGGCAGGCTCCTCGACACGGGGCTGCACGACCTCCGGCTGAACCTCGGCGGCCTCGCCGTCGGACCCGGGCTCCTCGTCCGCGGCAATGGTCTCGGGCGACTCCGCAGCGGGCGCCTCCCGGTCCGCGGTCTCGTCGGAGAAGCCGTCCGTCCCCTCGAGGACCTCCGACGGCTCGGTGTCCGGCTGGGCGTTGCGGTCCTCCGCCACGCCCTCGGCGTCGCGTTCCTCGGCCAGGGAGGGCACGGTCGTGGTGGTGACCTCGCCCGGGGCGACGTCGCGGCGCGGCTCCTGGTCGTACGGCAGGTCCTCGCCGGCCTCGGCGGAACCGGGGACGGGCGCCTCGAGATCCTCGCGGGAGAGCTCCGCGGGCAGCGGCTCCTGGGAATCGTCCACGGGAGACCCGGAGGAGACGGCGGCCGCCGTCGCCTCGCGACGCGCGGATTCCTCCTCCGCCCGTGCGGTGGTGTCCCGGACGGCCTGCTCGTCGGCGATCCGGCGGGCGTCGGCGCGGTCGGCCCCGAGCGCCTCCCGGCGGGTCCGCGCATCCTGCTCGAGGCGGGTGAGATCGGCTTCGGAGACGGCCGATTCCGCGGGCTCGACACCCGAGATCTGATGGTCCTCGAACCAGAAGCGCATGGCGCCGTCGCGGGTGGTGACGACGCACGTGGCGTCCGTGTCCCATTCGATGTGGAGACCGCGCAGGCGGGCGTAGGAGTCCAGGGCGCGGTTGTGGTCCACCGCCGTGCCGGTCTGCAGCGCCTCGGCGATGACCTGCATCATGGCCCCCACGGAGATCGGCGCGAGCTCCAGCTCGGGGCCCTCCAGAAGCAGCCAGGCGGTGACCTGCTTGCCCACGCGGGCGGGGTAGTGCGCCCAGACCCCGGTGAGGGCCTTCGAAGCCAGTGTCAGCTGGCGGGCCAGACCGTCCCGGGTGGGCAGCTCGTCGGTGATCAGCTCGGGGACGTCGGCGCGCGCCCCGGACTCACGGGACTGGACCGCGGCGGCGACCACCTCGGAGGGGAAGTGGCCGAGCTCCTGCCACGACCACACCCAGGAACCGCGCTGCTCGGAGTCCGTGCCCAGCAGGTGGGGGGTCAGGACGACGGGCGGATCGGACTGCAGGGTGAAGGAGGGCACGGAGAAATCCACGTCCCACTCGACGCCCTGGCTCAACTCGGCCAGCCGGGCCTGATGCTCGGTCGAAATGAAGATCGAGTCGTCGATCAGTTCCTGCAGAGAAGTCGTCATGACCACAGGCTAGCAACGGGCGGGGCCGGGAGCATTCGACGCCGCAAGCCTGAAGGAGATTGTGAGCGGAACATCATCCGGATCCGTGCCCGAGTGTGGGCCGCGGGCTCTGCCGATATGGTGGGGACATGACGACGCAGGAGGAACGGGAACCCGGGCTGAGCCCCCTGGAGCGGGCGGGAACGCACGTCGCGGCCAGGCTCAGCGACGAGCACCTCGCCGAGGCGCTGCGGGACGAGCTCCGCTCCGTCGGCAACTGGATCCTGGGGGTGCTCAACGCGCAACCCGGCTGGGACCTCATGAAGGTGGACCTCAAACCCCAGGGAGGGCGCACGTGGCTGCGCATCACGGAGCACCGCGCGGACCGCGCCGTGCCCGGCACCGTGGGCCCGATCAAGCCCGGCAGCCCGATCCTGCGCCGGATCAACCGGCTGCAGTCCCTGTCCTACCGTCCCGGCCGCGGCACCTGGCTGTCCACCACGATCACGGTCAGCGCCGAGGGCTGGCCCGAGCCCTCCTACTCGTTCACGGCCTCGCATAATTTCGACGATCGCCCGCCCGTGCTGGGGGAGGAGGGCCCGTACCAGGTGGGGGATGCCCTCGAGCATTTGGAGGTCTTCCCCCGTACGGAGGCCCGCGTGCCCGAATGGCTGGCGGAGATGGCCGGCGAGGCGGATCTGCCCGTTCACGTCCTGCCCCCCGACGCGGAGGACGAGGCGGCCCCGGCGGGCACGGTCAACCCCCGGTTGCGCGAAGCCGTCGCGGGGTTCTCGGCCTCCCCCTCGGAGGAAGCCATGATCGAGGTCCTGCGCCAATGCACCGCGGGCAACCTGATCGTGGACGCCAGCGGTTCCGACCTGGTCCGCGGCACCGACGGCCAGATCACTCCCGACTCGACGATACGGCTGCAGAGCTTCGCCGAATCCGACGGCACCCGGTCCCTCGCCGCCTACACGGCCGAGACGGAGGCGAGGGCGATGTTCGAGCGTTCCGGTCAGGAGGGCGAGGCGGTGCTGCTGCGCCGACCCGCCGTCGCCGTCCTCGAGCTCGTGGCGGCCGACGAGCAGTACGACCATCTCGTGCTGGACGCCGGCGGCGCCTCATGCCGGATACCGCGGCGCCAGATCGAGTGGCTGCTGTCCTCGCCGCGCAACGACGTCGCCAAGAACGGGCTGGTGCTGGGCAGCGTCCCCCAGGTGCTCTCCGGCATGGTCGGGGCCGACAGCTCCCTGCTCCTGGGGGTCCGCGCCCTGCCGGAGGCCTCCGGGCCGCAGGACGTCGAGCCGGTCTGGGCCAGGCCAGAGGAAGGGCAGGAGGCGGACACGCTGCTGCTGTTCACCTCCGCAGCCGAGGTCGCCGCCCTGGATCCCACGCTGGAGATCCGCGCCGCCGCGGCCAGGGACGTCCTGCGCTACGCGCTCGGAACGGGCGCCGCTCACGTCTGCCTGAATGCCCGCCCGCCCGTGGCCTCGTTCAGCATGGAGGACATCCGTGAGGTGCTGCTGTCCGTGGAGGACGGCGCGGACGAAGGACCGGCGGGCAGCGGCGGCCAGGGGCAGGGCCTCGGGGACCCCTCCGATCCGCTGAACGATCCGCTGAACCTGAGCGATGGCTCCCCGGGGGCCGCCGACCCCGCGACGATCGACCCCGGGGATTTCTCCCGCTAGATCCGGGCTCCCGGACCCGGACCCGGACCCAGTCAGGCTCGAAGACCGAAAGACCGGCGCCCGGTCACGACACTGTCGTGACCGGGCGCCGGTCTTCAGGACGGTCCTCCGCGATCAGCCCGTAGGCCGACCCCCTGAGGGAGCCCGGCTCAGACGTACTTGGCGTCCGCGCCGGCGTTCGCGGCGTAGGCGTCGCGGACGCGCTGGCCCAGCTCGCTGTGCACGTTCTCCCAGTACTGGAAGGCGCGCTCCAGGATGACGTCGTCGTTCACGTCGCCCAGGTGGCCCGCGATGTTCTCGACCAGCACCTGCTGCTGCTCGGCGTTCATCACCTCGGAGTAGAGGATGCCCGGCTGACCGAAGTCGTCGTCGGCCGAGTGCAGGGTCGCGGCGGCGCGCACCATCTCGCCGTCGGTCTCCCAGCGCATCTCGTCGGCGGGCTTGACGCCCTGACCCGCCACCGGACCGCCGGCGGTGTTCGGTGCGTACACCGGCTGGTTCGGGGCCTTGAAGGTGTAGCGCATGGGGCCGTCCTGCGCGTAGCTGTTCTGCTCCGCGTAGTGCGGGTAGTTCACGGGCAGGTCGGCGAAGTTCGCGCCGATGCGGTGACGGTGCGTGTCCGGGTAGGAGAACACCCGGGTCATCAGCATCTTGTCCGGGGAGATCTCGTGGCCCGGAACGGTGTTGCCCGGCGAGAAGGCGGCCTGCTCGATCTGCGCGAAGTAGTTCAGCGGGTTCTGGTTCAGGGTGAACCGGCCGACCTTGATGCGCGGGTAGTCGCTCTTCGGCACGGTCTTGGTCACGTCGAAGATGTTGTACTTGTAGGTCTTGGCGTCCTCGTAGGGGATCACCTGGACCTCGACGGACCACGACGGGTACTCGCCGCGCTCGATGGCGTCGTACAGGTCGCGGCGGTGGGCATCGGCGTCCTGGCCGGCGATCTCGGCGGCCTCCTCGCCCGTGAGCCCCTCGACGCCCTGCTCGGAGATGAAGTGGTACTTCACCCAGAACCGCTCGCCGTCGGCGTTGACCCACTGGAACGTGTGCGAACCGTAGCCGTTCATGTGACGCCAGGTCTTCGGGATGCCGCGCTCGCCCATCAGGTAGGTCACCTGGTGAGCGGACTCCGGGGACTGGGTCCAGAAGTCCCACTGCATGGTGTTGTCACGGAGCCCGGAGCCGGGCAGGCGCTTCTGGGAGTGGATGAAGTCCGGGAACTTGATGCCGTCGCGGATGAAGAACACCGGGGTGTTGTTGCCCACGATGTCCAGGTTGCCCTCGGTCGTGTACAGCTTCATGGCGAAACCACGCGGATCGCGCCAGGTGTCGGGAGAGCCCTGCTCGCCGGCGACGGTGGAGAACCGCAGCAGCATCGGGGTCTTGGTACCCGGCTGGAACGCGGCCGCCCGGGTGTACTGCGAGACGTCCTCGGTGACCTCGAACTCGCCGAAAGCGCCGCCGCCCTTGGCGTGGACGACGCGCTCGGGGACGCGCTCACGGTCGAAGGCGGCAAGCTTCTCGACGACGTAGGAATCGTGCAGGGCGATGACCCCGTCCGGGCCGCCGCTGGTCAGCGAATGGGCGTCCGACTGGACCGGCTTGCCCAGCTGGTCGGTGGTGAAATCGCCGGTGGGACGCAACCCGACATCGTGAACGTTCTTGTCCGACATGATGATCCTCCTGGTCAGGAATCGAAGTAGGAACTACAGGCGTGATTCAGGATCGGCCCGCGACTGGCAGGCACTGCACAGACCCCGGTACACGACCTCGGCGGACAGCAGCTGCATACCGTGGTCGTGGGACGGCGTCAGGCAGGGGGCATGGCCGACCGCGCAGTCGACGTCGTCCACCCGGCCGCAACGTACGCAGTACGCGTGGTGGTGGTTGTCGCCGGTGCGGGTCTCGTACAGCGCCGGAGAGGCCGGTGGCTCGAACTTCCGCACCAGGTCCAGGTTCGTCAGGTCCGCCAGGACGACGTACACGGACTGCGTGGAGATCGAGGGAAGCTGCTCGCGCACCTGCGCCGCGATCTCGTCTGCCGAGGAGTGCGGGCGCCGGTCGGTGGCCTGCAGCACTGCCAGTCGCTGTTTCGTCACACGACGGCCGAGGGAACGGAGCCTGGCGCCCCACTCCTCGGAGGCCACGAGTTCGTGGCTCGGTGTCGTCGTGACTGATCGCTGCATGCAAACCACCCTACTCAATATTCTGAATTTCTCACAATAAGGATGGGCGAAGCGCCGGTCGCGAGTGTCCGAGATGACATCAACGCTGGTCAGAGAGTCTTGGTCCCGCAGGGCCCGCGGCGTAGACTCTTTCGAAATGTGCCCGAAGAAACCTCATCGGGTATCCGCGCACAGCGCGGAGCACAGCCCGAGCAGGCTACGAGGAGATCGAACCGAGGAGACCCCACCATCGTCCCGCAGCGCCCTGAAGACTCAGCTTCCCACCGCGAACCGGATGCCGCCGAAGTCGTGAACGACGGCGGCGATCAGTCCATCCGACCTTCGGGAGCCGGGAGCGCGGGCCAGGGGGATGCCGGCAGCGGCTCCACCGACGGCGGCAGCATCGCAGCCGAGGCCGGCCACGCTGATGCCGAGCAGGCCGTAGGGGACGAACAGCTGCTCGAGGCCGTGCGAGCCGGGGACGAGTCCTCATACGGGGTGCTGTACGAGCGTCATCGTTCGACCGCCCTGAACGTGGCGCGGATGCATACCCGTAACTTCCAGGACGCCGAAGACCTGATCTCGGAGGCCTTCGCGCGGGTCCTCCAGATCATCCGCAAGGGCGGCGGACCCCGGAAGTTCCTGCGCAGCTACCTGGTCACCACCATCGGACGCCTGGCAGTGGACCAGGGGGTGGCCTCCGGCAAGGTCCAGCCGGTCGGTGAAGAGGAGCAGCTGGACAGGCCGGAGGAGTTCGACGACGTCGTCGTCAAGCAGTGCGAGGCGGTTTCCGCCGCCAATGCCTATACCTCCCTGCCGGAGCGCTGGCAGGCCGTGCTCTGGCACACCGAAGTGGAGGGCATGAAGCCCCGTGCCGTGGCGGGGGCGCTCGGGATGACGCCCAACGCCGTCTCGGCCCTGACCAAGCGCGCACGCGAAGGGCTGCAGGCCGCCTATCTGCAGGCCCAGGTCTCGAGCGCGGCCACGGAGCACTGCCCAGAAGTCGCCCATCAGCTGGGCGCCTTCGTCAAGGGAAGTCTCGGGTCGCGTGCCCGTCGTCAGGTGCAACAGCATCTGGACACCTGCCCGCGGTGCACGGCGGAATATCTGCAGCTGCTGGACTTGGGCGTCGGTATGCGCACCTGGATCCTGCCCGCTCTGGCGGCCCTGTCGCTGTGGGGCACGGAGTCCAAGGTCCTGGCGGCGCTCACGGTCTCAGGCACCGGAGCCGGGGTCGCGGGGACCACCAGGCTGCCGGCCCCCGACGCCCCAGCAGGAGGCGAAGGCGCGGCACCCGAGGGGGCCGAGGCTGTCGCCGAGGGCGCTGGATCCGCTGGACCGCAGGCCGAGGCCGTCGTCGTGCCGGGTGCCCAGACAGCGGGCTCGGGGGCAGCGGGTTCCACTGCAGCCGGTTCGGGAGCAGTCGGTGCAGCCGGGGCGAGTGCGCCCGTCGGCGTGGCCGCCGGCGGCGCCGGCCTGGGCCTGAAAATCGCCGTCGGAGCGGTGGCTGCGTCCGCCGCGGTCGCCCTGGTGGGGGTCGGCGTGAACACCCTGGTGCAGGAGGACGGCGCCAACAACGCGACCACCCTCGGCGGGCTCCCCTTCCCCGCCAGCGGGGACGTCACCGTCGAGGCGGAGCCGGCGGACGACGGCGCCGGTGAGCAGACGAGCGAACAGACCGGCGGGAACCAGGTGCAGGCGCCCCAGCCCGGTGGAGAGACGTCGAGGGGTGATTCCGGCTCGATCGCCGAGGCCATGCGCTCCATCGCCGCGGACGAATCCTTCGGTACCGGAATGACGACCTTCGATCGAAGCGACCGTCCCTTCGGCCAGGAGAATCCGGCGGGCTCGACCGCACAGGATGCAGCGGAGTACTTCCGGGCCGGTCCCGCTCAGCAGGGGGGATCCGGTCAGGGCGGCGCGGAGTACTCCATGCCCGGGACCTCGGGCCCGTCGTGGAACTCCGGCGTCGGAGATCCCGCCCCGGTGATCCCCTCCACGGACCCGAACGCACCGGGAAACCCCACGACCGGACCGGTCGCGCCCGCCGAACCGGCCCCGACCACTCCGCCGAGCGTACCCGGCACCGGTGCGGGCACGGGCGGGACCACTCCCGACGGAGGCGGCGCTCCCAGCACGCCCGCTCCGGGCGAGGACACCGGCGCAGGGGGCGACCCCGTGACCTCACCGGGTGATGACGCCCCGGCGGCTGAGCCCGAGAGCCCCTCGGCCGAGGACTCCGATACCGGTACGCCCCAGGCCTTCTTCCGGATCCAGCAACCCGCGTCGGATCCCGTGACCGGCTCGGAGAGCGGATCCGCCGCTGAATCGGAATCCAGCGAACCCGCTGCTGAGGACCCGCCTGCTGAGGACCCGCCTGCGGAAGAGCCCGCCGGCGAATCCGTGAACGAATCCGCGACCCAGGCGGAGCCGGCCCCCGAACCGACGGCGGAGTCCGCGCCGACGGCCGACCCCGAAGCGGCACCCGTCGACCCCGAACCGCAGCCGGCGCCGACCGTCGCCCCCCAGCCCGAACCGGCGCCCGAGCCCGAGTCGGAAGCGACGACCGAGCCCGAGGCGGTGCTCGAACCGGCGCCTGAGCCGGAGGCGACGGCCGTCCCCGAGCTGGCGCCCGAGCCCTCGGTACAGCCCGAGCCGACGTCCCCGCCCCTGATCCAGCCGCAGCCAGCGGAAGAGACCACCGACAGTGCTGGTTCCAGCGAGGAACCAGGGTCCTGGGAGCGCGCGGGACAGCCGACGTGGTCGGGAGGCTGGTGGATCTGGACGATCAAGGGATGGGCCTGGCACCCCTGATCGTGACGCCCGGGTGGAGCGAATGCCCGTATCCTCGTGAGTGACTGACTGTTTCATCGGTATTCGCCGAATCGCCCCATCTGACGGAACACCGTGGTGGCGGCGGCCGTTGATTCCGATGAGGCGGCCGCGATCCGGTACGCCACGTTTCACAGAGGTAAGGGTGAGCATTCAGAATGCACCGTCATTTCAACGGTTTGAAGACCGTGGCCCTACTGGGCGGCATGTGGTTCCTGTTGCTGGCCATCGGCTGGGGCGTGGCCACGGCCGCCAACAGTTCGGTCTTCATCCTGCTGTTCGCGCTGATCGGCCTGGCGACCACGGCCTACAGCTACTGGAACAGCGACAAGATCGCGCTGCGCTCCATGCGCGCCGTCCCCGTGACGGAGCAGCAGGCCCCGGATCTCTACCGCGTGGTGCGTGAGCTCTCGCATCAGGCAGGGCAGCCCATGCCAAGGCTCTACGTCTCGCCCACCATGAGCCCCAACGCCTTCGCCACCGGCCGCAACCCTCAGAACGCGGCCGTGTGCTGCACCGAAGGCATCCTGCAGCTGCTCGACGAGCGCGAACTGCGCGGTGTGCTGGGACACGAGCTCATGCACGTCTACAACCGCGACATCCTGACCTCATCGGTGGCCGCGGCTATCGCGGGCGTGATCACCTCCGTGGCGCAGATGCTGCAGTTCGCCGCGATCTTCGGGGGTCGCAGCGACGACAACCGAGGCAACCCCCTTGCCGGACTGGCCATCGCCTTCCTGGCGCCCATCGCCGCCACGGTCATCCAATTGGCGATCTCACGGACCCGCGAGTACGACGCCGACGAGGACGGCGCCAAGCTCACCGGTGACCCCATGGCCTTGGCCAATGCCCTGAACAAGATCGAGAACGGGGTGCACGCCCGGCCCCTCAGCGCCAACGATCAGAGGGTGGTCAACACCTCGTCCATGATGATCGCCAACCCCTTCGCGGGGCGGGGGATGGCCAACCTCTTCCGGACCCACCCGCCGACGGCCGACCGGATCGCCCGCCTGCAGAACATGGCCCGCAACGGTTACACCGAACGCTGAGCACGGGGCGCCGCCCCGATCAACCGGTCCCGGTCGGCCGGTTCAGCGGAAGTTGACGAACTGGAGATCGACGTCGACGTCGGCCGACTTGAGCAGGGTGATGGTCTCCTGCAGGTCGTCCCGGGACTTCGAGGAGACCCGCAGTTCGTCGCCCTGGATCGTGGCCTTGACGGACTTGGGAGCCTCGTCACGGACGAGCTTGCTGATCCTCTTCGCCTGATCCTGGGCGATGCCCTCCTTGATCGAGGCCTCGATGCGGAACTCCTTGCCGGAGGCATAGGGCTCGCCGGCCTCCAGGGACTTCAGGGAGATTCCGCGCTTGACCAGCTTCGACTGGAAGACGTCCAGGACGGCGACGGCGCGTTCCTCCGAGTTGGCCTTGATCAGGATCTTCTCGCCGGAGAAGTCGATCTCGGCTCCCACGCCCCGGAAGTCGTAACGTTGCGACACTTCCTTCTGCGCCTGGTTCAGGGCGTTCGAGACCTCCTGCTTGTCCACTTTGCTCACAACATCGAACGTCGAGTCGCTGGCCACGGTGTTCTCCTTGGGTCGAGGGGGCGGGGCCCGGAGCGGGTCCCCATGATCTAGACCTCAGTCTAGATGTGTGATGGTTTTGTGATGGCACAACGAGGATTTACGCAGGTGAATCCGGCAGACTGCAGAACATGAGCGAATCGTCGTCGGAGGTTCCGCGCCGATCCCTGCTCTCCAGCGGGGTATCGCACCTGAACCGACAAGCTGCACGTACCGGCAAAGCTGCCGTGGGCACTGTTCTGGCTGCTGCGCTGATGTCGGGGATCGCGATCGCCCCAGCCTCGGCCACCGAGACCACGACTGAACCGCCCGCCATCAGCCCCGGCCAGATCCCGGCGGCAGACCTCGGCCAGGGAGAGCTGTGGTCGCTGTCTGCTGCTCCCGCCACGGAGGCCCCGTCCGTCTCCGTCACGGAACGCCTCGGCGGCGTGGCCGAGGAACTGGACCAGGCTGTCAGCCGAGGGGAAGTCACGCTCGAGCAGGCCCTCGCCTTCTTCGCCCAGATCCAAGCGCGCGTCTCGGCGGCCTGAACCGCCTCGGAGCGACCGGCTGGCCGGAGTCGTGGCCCTTCCCCGTAGCCGGAGTGCAGGGAATCAGCATCTCCGGGCCCCGGGGTCTCCCTGAGGATTTGGCGACCCGCGCCTCTTTCAGTAGGGTTATATCGCTCCCGGCACGGGAGCGTTCCACGCGTATCGGAGCACCGATATGCTGGAGACCCCCGGCAGATTACCCGAGCGGCCAAAGGGGGCTGACTGTAAATCAGCTGGCATTGCCTACGGGGGTTCGAATCCCTCATCTGCCACCCGCCGAGAGACCCCGGTTCCTTCAGGAGAACACCTAGGAGCCGGGGTTTCTTGCTGTTCAAGGACATGCCGGGGCGCGAACAACCATTCTGATCGTCCGTTCATGGCGAGAGGTCATTTCGGCACTCCATGGTCCGTGATCGGTCGATCCGATGGCCCATGGCCTCCGATGGGCGAGCAGATCGACCGGTCGAGGAAGACATCTGCCGGGAGCGGCGTCCACTCGTGGTGAACGCCACTGACACGTGCTCACTGGATCCGTAGGGTGAAGTCCATGGCTACGGTTGAGATCACCCAGGAAAACCTGCAGGAGACCATCACGGACAACGACATCGTCCTGCTGGACTGGTGGGCCGATTGGTGCGGTCCCTGCAAGCAGTTCGCCCCCACGTTCGAGGCGGCTTCCCAGAAGCACGCGGATGTGCTCTTCGGCAAGGTGGACACCGAGGACCAGCAGGCACTGGCCGCCTCCGCCCAGATCTCGTCCATCCCCACTCTCATGGCCTTCCGCGAAGGCATCCTGGTCTTCTCCCAGGCCGGTGCGCTTCCGGAGTCCGCCCTGGAGCAGGTCGTCGACGCCGTCAAGGGCCTGGACATGGACGAGGTCCGTAAGCAGGTGGCCGAGCAGCAGGCGGCTGATCAGCAGCAGTGATCGACGGCGCCCTGAGGCTACGGTGCCCGGGGCTCAGATGACACGATGAGGGGCGGGTCTTCGCGAAGACCCGCCCCTTGCGCATCTGTGTATCCCGGATGTGTATCCCGGATGTGCATCCCGGAGACGGGTGCGGTCCTCTTCCGGTGGCGCCGATGCCCCCTCTCAATCAAGGATCGGGGAGGGGGCATCAATCGCTGATAGGGCGGGCGAGGGCCTCGGGCTTACCGGAATCAGCGACAGCTCGCAGGGCGCGCTGGAGAATCTGGAGGTCTTCGACGGTCTCGACCGAGGTGACCCTTCCCCACACGAGCGTGATGAACTGGAAGACCGTGTTCTCATAGCGCAGGCCTCCGGGCAGATCGCCTGAAACATAGGAGCGCACCGCGACCCTGGTCCGCCACGGGCCGCCGTCGACGAGGATGTCCTGGAGGTCGAATCGTGCTCCGGGCAACAGCGCGGAGACGCGCTGCCACCAGCGGATCATCGACTCCCGGCTTGTGCGACGGCCTCCGAGGGCGTGCTCGCCGTGGAAGCGGTATTCGAAGGAGGGCGCGAGCCCATCAACCATCGGCATGTAGTCGCCGTCGTTGATGCTCTCGAACACCGCTCGGATCTTGGCTCGGACGATCCGCTTATACATCCCGATCCCCGTTTCGTCGCATGCCGATATAGATTACGTTACTGTTGGTAACACTATGAATCATCCAGGCCGCCCGCGCAAGAGGAACATCGAGCACGACATACTCCAGGCTGTGGCGGAACTCACCGTGGAGAAGGGGTACGGACGGATCACGGTCGACCAGGTCGTGGCGCGCGCGGGGACTAATAAGCCGGCCTTCTACCGGCGGTTCCGTGGCCTCGCCGATGTGGTGCCACGGCTGCTGGCTTCTCGGTACGGGACCGACGAGGACATCGACACGGGGGCTCTCGTCAGTGACCTGGTCGAGGTGCAGCGCCGTCAACGGCGGCTTTTCACCGATCCTGTGGTCACCCGCGGGTTGGCCGGATGGCTTGCGGAGCTCGATGCTGATCCTGATGGAGGTGCGTGGTTCAAAGAGGGATATCTCGGGCCGCGCCGGGCGTACACGCGGAGGATCCTTGACCGCGCGATAGCCAGGGGCGAGATCGTCGCCGACACGGATTCCGGATGGATAGCCGACCTGCTGACGGGGCCGCTCATCATGCACGTCGTCTTGCCGGGGTTGCCTCCTGTCGACGACGCGCTCATCGCCCAGACGATCCACGCGAGTCTGGACGTGCTGGGCTATCGCGCTGACCGCTCCGCGGTCATAGATGCCGGTTGAACCCGGCCGACTCTCGCCCTGTCACCGCGGCTGCGGGCGGGCCTCTGCGGCCTTCTTCGTCAGCAGACCGGCGACGAACGGGAAGACCAGCACCGTGACCACGCCTCCGGTGACCATGACCGATGCCGTGGTCTGGCTGATGAGATCCGAGGAGGCTGCGATCTGGGTGACGGCTACGATGATCGGCAGGCCGGTGGCCGAATACAGCCCGAGTGCCAGCTGATCGCGGGTCTCCGTGAGGCCCGAGCCCGTGCGCGTGAACCTCTCGCGCACGAACACTACCAGTCCGCGTACCAGCGCGATGACGCCCACGAATCCCGCGAGCACCGGCCACTCGGCCAGCACCGCACCCAGGTCGATGCTCATCCCGCTCGTGACGAAGAAGACGGGGATGAGGAAGCTGAAACCCACGACCTCCACCTTATGAGTGATCTCCCGGCCGTGGTCCGGAGCCGCGACGGAGAACCCGACGTTGAGCAGCAGCCCCGCCGTGAAGGCTCCCAGGGCCACGTCCAGGTCGAGGACCGCGGTGAGCAGCATGAGCGAGACGAGGACGAGGACCGTGATGCGCAGGGTGGTCTGCATCGTCGTGTTCGAGGCCCCCACCACCGCGTGACCCAGCCGCGGGATCCTGCGGAGCAGGCGACCGGGGAGCGCGACCGTGATCACCGCGACCACCATGAACGCCAGCAGCACCAGTGCGGCCTGCCAGGTCCCGCGGCTGGAGAGCAGCAGCGACATGGCGATGATGGGCAGCAGCTCGCCGTAGGCGCCATGGACCATGCTCGCCCTGCCGAGCGGACCGTCCATGGAGCCGGAGTCCTTGAGGATCGGCAGCAGCGTACCCAGCGCGGTCGACGTCGAGGCGATGCCCAGCACGAGCGCAACCCGGACCTCGCCCTGGGTGAGCAGCAGTCCAGCGCCCACGCCCAGCGCGGCGCAGAGGACCCACGTGAGAGCCGCGTTCCTGCCCTGCCTGCCGCCCATGTCCGAGGTGCTGACCTCGAGGCCCGCGAGCAGGAAGAGGAAGCCCATCCCCAGCTCTCGCAGGAACTGGACCGGCTCGGTCTGCTCGGCCAGCCCCAGCGCGTGAGGGCCGATGAGCACCCCGAACGCCAGCAGCCAGACGACATCGGGCACGTAGCGTCGCGCGACGATCGCGAACACCGGCGCCGCCGCGGCGGCGAGGGCGATCCACCACACCGACAGGAGGCTGCCGACCAGCAGATGCCCTTCGTCCATGGGCGGAACGCTATCAGCTCACTCCGGGCGGGAGACCCGGTCCCACAGGGGTGTCAGGCGGGTCATGATCGGGCGTCAGCCCATGGCGCCGGTGCCCAGGGCGGAGCCGATGGCAAAGGTGGCCGCCAGCGCCAGGGCGCCCCCTGCGACCAGACGGAGGGCGGCGCGCAGACGGTGCGGCGAACCGCCGAGCACGGCGCCGAGCCAGCCGGTGACGGCCAGGGCGAGCAGGACGACGCCGAAGGTCACGGGCACCGCAAGACCGGCCGGTGGCAGCAGGATCGCCAGGATCGGCAGCAGGGCACCGCCGAAGAAGGCCAACGCGGAGGCGATCGCGGCACCGAGGGGCGAGGGGATATCTTCTTCGTCGATTCCCAGTTCGAAATCCAGATGGGCTTTCAGGGCATTATGCTCGGTGAGATCGGCGGCAGCCGCTTTCGCCGTTTCCTCGGACATTCCTTTTTCGCGCAGTATCTGCACGAGCTCGTCGAATTCCTCGCGCGGCATTTCTTCGAGTTCACGGGTCTCGAGCTCGATCAAAGCGTTCTGCGAATCCTTCTGAGAGGAGACGGAGACATATTCGCCCAGGGCCATCGAGAGGGCGCCGGCGGCGAGAGCCGCTGCTGCCACAAGGGCTACCGCGCCGCGGTCGGTGGTGGCCCCGGCCACGCCGACGACCGTGGCGGCAACGGAGACGATGCCGTCGTTGGCCCCGAGCACGGCGGCGCGCAGCTTGTTGAGCCGCTCCCCGTAGTTGCCGCCCTGAGGCTCCCGGTGCGCAGAGGTGCCGGGCGGGTGGACGATGTCGGGGTGGGCATCGGGATTCCTGATATTCGCTAGAGTCATACCCATATTAAAGGCCTCACCCCGTGGAAATACTAGCCAGGACAGGCTGGTCTTACCCCGCTCTGCTTTCAGCAGGCCTTTTTCGCCGGAGGCGGAATAGGTGAGGCTTACTTATCCCGGTGGTCTTCCGGCGTGAGCTTAGGACCCTTCGCTTGAGGCCGCCATCCAGTGGAATACATTAAACGCACGACGCGCTGCCGGTTCCCTCGCCATGGCTCGAGGATCTGCATCATCCTGGCGTCGTCGGAGGGCCGTCCGTCGAAGAACTCGGTGACGTGACGGGCCAGGTGGTAGTCGTAGACGCTCACCGAATCGGGATCGCCGTGGGAGACCTGGAGGGTCTCGGCGATGGTCCACGGGCCGACCCCCTTGATGGAAGCCAGTGCCCGGCGCAACCGGTGATCCAGGTTCGCCTGGTTCCACCGCTCTATCCCCGCCGCGCGCGTGACCACGTGCTGAACGGTCTTGGCGCGGGCGGGATCGACTCCCGCGCGGTGCCAGGACCAGGAGGGGACCCGGCGGATGGCCTGGGGAGTAGGGGCCACGGCCATCCCGGCCGGCGCCGGGCCGGGAGCGGGATCGCCGTGCACGCGCACCAGCCAGCGCTGCGCCCCGACCGCCTCCCCGGCCGTGACCCGCTGCTCGAGGACCGCAGACACGAGGGCATCGACCAGGCGGCCCGTTGAGATGAGGCGTATGCCGGCATGGTCCCGCCGGGCGCGGCGCATGCGCTCGGGCAGCAGTTCCCAGCTGTCCGAGGCCAGGAACCCCGACCAGTCGTCGTCCTCACCGGTCCACAGGGGCGCCTCCGCCAGGAACTCGTCGGCACGGGCTCCCCACGCCTGCACCACGACATCGCGATGCAGTACCGGGCCCGGGCCGGTGCGGGTGAACCGCGCCGTCAGGGGCTCGGCGTCGACGCGCGTGGTGATCCACACCGCGCCGTCGTCGGTGATCCGCGCCGTGGGATGCGTCCTGCCCCGGGTGAGCACGCCCATGGTGGACGGCAGGTCGAGGGGGGTGCGCGGCGTCCACCGGAGATCGGCGTAGGGGACGGCGGTAGGCATGCGCTCATCATGGCACCGGCCCCCGACATCGTTCCCCGGCCACTCGATACCCCGGTGTGGTGCAGGCGATGGGTGTCGGCCGTCACCTGCTGTATCCAGCCGGGTGCGCACTGGGATATCGTGGAGGGTATTCATTCCGGTCCATTCCCTGGATCAATCGTGCACCGGCAGCATTTCGGCGCCGGTGGCTGGTGGTTCATCCACCTAGTCCTGCCGCCCTTCCCGCACCCTCTTGCGGACGGGGAGTCGCGGCCCATGACTTTGGGCCCGCCCTGGAGCGGTTTCCTTACTCGGGGAGCGCCGGAGCCAATGTGGAGCACCTGCCGACCTCGCCCGGGTGTCGCGTGCTCCGACCCAGAGGAGCCCCCATTTTGACCAGCCCGACCCATGAGCCTTCGACCGTCGAGTCCAACGACGACGACCTCACCACCACCGGACCCGCGGAGACCACCGAGGAGTCCGGCCCGACCTTCGCCGACCTCGGGATCGACGCCCGGGTCCTGGCCGCCCTGGAGACCATCGGCTACGAGAAGCCCTCTCCCATCCAGGAAGCCACCATCCCCCTGCTCCTGGCAGGCCGCGACGTGGTCGGCCTGGCCCAGACCGGAACCGGCAAGACCGCTGCGTTCGCGGTTCCCGCATTGTCCCGCCTGGCCGAGCTGGCCGACCTGAACGGGCCGAGCGCCTCCACCAAGGTCCTGGTGCTCGCACCCACCCGTGAACTGGCCCTGCAGGTGGCCGAGGCCTTCAGCTCCTACGCCGTGAACCTCGAGGACTTCACCGTCCTGCCCGTCTACGGCGGTTCCTCCTACGGCCCCCAGCTCTCCGGCCTGCGCCGCGGCGCCCAGGTGGTCGTGGGCACCCCGGGGCGCGTGATCGACCATCTCAAGCGCGGTTCGCTGACGTTCGACGACCTGCAGTACGTCGTGCTGGACGAGGCCGACGAGATGCTGCGCATGGGCTTCGCCGAGGACGTGGAGACCATCCTGTCCCAGACGCCGACCGAGAAGCAGGTCGCGCTGTTCTCCGCGACCATGCCCCCCGCCATCCGGAAGATCGCACAGCAGTACCTGCGCGATCCGGAGGAGGTCACGGTCAAGGGCAAGACCACCACGGCCAAGAACATCCGCCAGCGCTTCCTGCAGGTCATGGGCCCGCACAAGCTCGAGGCCATGACCCGGCTGCTCGAGGTCGAGGAGCACGACGGCATCATCGTGTTCGTGCGCACCAAGGCCGCCACCGAGGAGGTGGCCGAGAAGCTGCGCGCTCGCGGGCACGCCGCCGCGGCCATCAACGGCGACATCCCCCAGCAGCTGCGCGAGAAGACGGTCGACCAGCTGCGCGAGGGCAAGATCGACATCCTCGTGGCCACGGACGTGGCAGCCCGCGGCCTGGACGTCGAGCGCATCTCCCTGGTGGTCAACTACGACATCCCGCATGACACCGAGTCCTACGTCCACCGCATCGGCCGTACGGGCCGTGCGGGGCGCGACGGCGACGCGGTGCTGTTCATGACCCCTCGCGAGAAGTACCTGCTGCGGGCGATCGAGCGGACCACCCGCCAGCCCGTCGAGCAGATGCCGATGCCGACCGTCGAGGACGTGAACGCCACCCGCCGTCAGGCCTTCGCCCAGGGCATCACCGACGCGATCGAGGGCGAGGACCTCAGCTTCTTCCGGGGGCTGGTCGAGGACTACGTCGCCGAGCACGACGTCGACCCCGCCGAGATCGCCGCCGCACTGGCAGTCATCTCCCAGGACGGCCGCCCGTTCCTGGCCGAGGAGCTGCCCGAACTGCCCAAGCGCAAGGACCGGGAGCGCCGTCGTCAGGACGGCGACGGCGAGCGGGGAGGCCGCGGCCGCGCCCCGCGCAGCGAAGAGGGCAAGGCCACCTACTGGATGGCAGTGGGGCACAAGAACCGCGCGGCGCCCGGTGCGATCGTGGGTGCGCTGACCAACGAGGGCGGGCTGAACGGCAGCGACATCGGCGCGATCGAGATCCGCCCGTCCTTCACCCTGATCGGGCTGCCCGACGACCTCAGCCGCGACGACCTGCAGCGCCTGCGCGAGATCAAGATCAACGGCCAGCGCCTGGACATCCGCCTCGACCGCGGCCCCAACTCAGGCGGTGCGGGCCGCCCCCGTGGCGGCGGCTACGGCGACCGTCCGCCGCGTGCCGGCCGCGGGCCGAAGGGCAAGCAGTCCTTCCACCGCAACGACGGCGGGGACCGGCGCAAGTCCAGGCCCAAGAAGAACTACTGACACTCCGCCCGGTGGCGGACCCGCGTCCTCGCGGCTCCGGCACCGGGAGGTTCATGAGGCCGTCCGCCTCGTCCCGTGACTGACCCCGGCCCGCCGGGAACAGCCGCGGAGCGAGGCGGCGGCCTCATCGTCGTCTCATGGGGAACTCGTACCCTGGGTCCATGGCGGCGGCACGGTGGAGGACGGTGCGGACGGAACTCCAGTCCGTCCGCTCCCGCGTGCTGGCCACCGTCATCCTGTGCATGGCCCTGACCCTGGTGCTGGTCGGCGGGATCACCCACTACCTGCGCCTGGTCGACCTGGAGGAACGCGTCGAACGCGAGATCCTGCAGGAGGTCAGCGAGCTGCAGCGCCTGGCCGACCGCCGGCCGATCGACCCCGAGGCGTCCCTGCCCGACAGCCGTGTGCCGGCGGAGGGCGAACCGTTCACGGATGTGGACCATCTGCTCTATACGTTCATGACCAGCACGGTCCCGGGCGAGTACGAGAACTTCATGGTGATCCTGGACGGCCAGCCCGCCTACGAGTACCTCGACGAATCGCGATTCCGGCTGGACCAGCCCGAACGCGTCGCGGTCGTGCAGGAACGCGCACGGCCCGGTCAGACCGTGATCTTCGACCACGAGCTCGAGGGGCGGTCCCTGCGCATCGGCGTCATCGACGTATCCGTCCCCGGGGACGACCGCACCGCCTACCTGGTGATCGGCACGGACCTGAGCTCCCAGCGGCAGCTCATCACGGACTCGTGGTGGCGCTATCTGGGGATATCGGCGGTCATGCTCGTGCTGGGCACCCTGGTCGCCTACTTCCTGGCGGGCCGGGTGACCGCCCCTATCACCCGACTGCGCGAGGCCGCCGAGAGAATCACCGTGGACGACCTGACCCAGCGGGTTCCGGTGTCCCGCACCGACTCGGATGTCGGGCAGCTGGCCCATCACTTCAACTACATGCTGGACCGGATCAAGGACGGCTTCGACCAGCAGCGGCAGTTCCTGGACGACGCCGCCCACGAACTGCGCACCCCGCTGACGATCCTGCACGGGAATCTCGAGCTCATGGACGCGGAAGACCCCGGCGACGTGCAGGAGACGCGGGCGATGCTGCTCGACGAGATCGAGCGGATGAACCGCCTGGTCGAGGACCTCCTGCTGCTGGCCAAGTCCCAGCGCGCGGATTTCGTCCGCCCGGAGACGATCGAGACCGGAGACTTCCTCCGGGATGCGATGGACCGCCTCCCCGCGCTGGGGGACCGCACCTGGCGCCTCGAATCGGTGGTCTCCGGGCCCATGGTCGCCGACGGCCAGAGACTGACCCAGGCGGTGATCCAGCTGGCGGCGAACGCCGTCAAGTTCTCCTCGCCGGGGGACACCGTCGCGCTGGGGGCGCGGTGGTCCACCGTCCACGATGACCCGCCCGTGCCGTCCGGCGGAGGACCGCGGAGATTTCTCGAGCTCTGGGTCCGCGACACCGGCGTGGGCATAGCCCCCGAGGACCAGAAGCGCATCTTCGAACGGTTCGCCCGCGCCGAGGCGGGGCGGACCGTGGAGGGAGCGGGCCTGGGGCTCGCGATCGTGTCGGCCATCGCCGAGGCCCACGACGGGACCGTCCGGCTCCGGTCCCAGCCGGGGGATGGATCGACCTTCACCCTGTGGATACCGCAACGGTCCGCCGCAGCACCCGTCCGCCTCACCGCGCAGCCGAGGCAGGGCGCAGGGGAGGCCCGAGCGGAAGCTCCCGTGGTGACCGAGCCACTACGCACCGTGCCCTCCGGGGTGCCCGGAGGAAAGGAACCCGATGGCCAATATCCTGATCGCTGAGGACGAGGAGCGGATCTCCCGTTTCATCCAGAAAGGCCTGAGAGCCTCGGGATTCACGACGACGGTGGTCGAGGACGGGGCCAGGGCCCTCGACTATGCGGCATCGGGGGAGTTCGACCTCCTGATCCTGGACGTCGGGCTGCCCGGGATGGACGGGTTCAAGGTCCTCTCGGTGCTGCGCAGCACCGGCAGCGCTCTTCCCGTGATCATGTGCACCGCCCGCGACTCGGTCGAGGACACCGTCCACGGCCTGGACAAGGGGGCCGACGACTACCTGGCCAAGCCATTCCGGTTCCAGGAGCTCCTGGCCCGCGTCAAGGCCCGCCTGCGCAACTCGGCGCCGGCGACCGTGGAGGACGAGCTCCACTACGGAACCCTGTCCCTGGACGTCGGCAAGAGGTACGCGGTCATCGGCGACGAGCAGATCGAGCTGTCGGCCCGTGAGTTCTCCATCGTCCGGGTCTTCCTGGAGAACCCGGGTCAGGTGCTGTCCCGGGGCCAGCTGCTGAGCCGGGTGTGGGGCTACGACTTCGACGGCGCATCGAACGTCGTGGACGTCTACGTGCGGTATCTGCGCAACAAGCTCGGTGCCGAGAGATTCATCACCGTCCGCGGCGTGGGCTACCGGCTCGCGGAGATCTGAGCGCGCTTGTCCTGCGGACCGCCGCACAAGATGAGAACGCTTTCATCAAGGCCTCATAACCTCATCACCTGCAGCCGCCATGGTGGGACCGACTCGTTTTCGGCGACGTTCCCCGGAAAGAAGACGAGCGACGGCCGGAGAACGGATGAGGAGAGCACCCATGAGAACCGACGCGCTGCGGATCCTGCTGTACTCCCACGACTCGCAGGGCCTGGGCCACACCCGGCGCAACCTCGCCCTGGCCCACGCTCTGGCACGCCGGCTTCCGGAACTCACCGGACGCCCCGTCACCGGCCTGCTGCTGACCGGTATCGACACGGCGACCTCGTTCGAGAAGCCCGACGGCTTCGACTGGGCGGTCCTTCCGGGGATCGCCAAGGACTTCGCCGGGTACGGCCCCCGCAACCTGGAGATCGGGATGAAGCACCTGACGGCGCTGCGCTCGGGCATGATCGACGCCGCTCTGTTCGGCTTCCGGCCGGACCTGGTGATCGTGGACCGGCATGCCTGGGGAGTCGCCGACGAGCTGAGGGGCCCGCTGGCCCGTCTGCGTGCGCAGTTCCCGGACACCCGCATCGTCCTCGGCCTCAGGGAGGTCCTGGACGCTCCGGCCGTCACCGCCGGTGAGTGGCGCAGGGTCGGCGATCTGGACGGGTTCCGCGCCGTCTACAGCGATCTGTGGGTCTACGGCGACCGCGGGGTCCACGATCCGGTGGCCACCGGTGAGATCCCCGCCGAGCTCGCAGGACTGGTCAGCTATACCGGCTACCTGTCGGCCGGCCGGCCCCTCGGCGAGAGCGTCAGCGAGATGACGAAACCGTATATCGTCTCCATGGCCGGCGGCGGGGCGGACGGGATGTCGCTGCTCACGGCCGCCGCCCGGGCCGAGGTCCCGCACGGTTACCGGCACCTGGTGATCGCCGGCCCCCAGATGCCGGCCCCGGGCGTGGATCGCATCCTGGCCGAGGCGGGTCCGCGCACCACGGTGGTGGGCTCGGTGCCCGATGCCCTGGCCGAGGTGGCCGCCGCTGCCGCCGTGATCTCGATGGGCGGGTACAACTCGACCGCCGAGATCCTCACCACCAATACCCCGGCGCTGATCGTGCCCCGGGAACGGCCCCGGCAGGAGCAGCTGATCCGTGCCCGGGCCCTGGCCGCGCGCGGCGCCGTCGAGGTCCTCAGGCAACGGGACCTGTCGGCGCGGGCCCTGAGCGACTGGATGAGCGGGGCGGTGGGAACCGTGCGGCTGCGGCACGACCTCGACCTCGGGGGACTGCACGCGGTCGGCGGACTCGCAGCCCGGGCGCTCTCGGAGACCCCTCGGCCCGTTGCGACCCCCGGAGGAGTCCCGTCCCCATGACACCCCTGAACCCCATGAACGATCGCAGCCAGGTCCAGGAGACCGAGCACAGGGTCGGATACGTCCTGAAGGTCTACCCGAGGTTCTCGGAGACCTTCATCGTCACGGAGATCCTGGCCAGGGAGGCCCTTGGCGAGCACATCGAGATCTTCGCCCTCCGCCATTCCACCGACCCCCGGTTTCATCCCGAGCTGGCCAGGGTGCAGGCGCCGCTGCACTACGTCCCCCGGCCGTTCAAGGCCTCCGAGGCCTGGGAGGTCATGGCCCGCGCGCAGCGCGTCATCCCCGATTTCGGACGCCGTCTGGCCGCCGCGCTGCCGGAGCTGGCCGAGACGGATGCCTCGGAGGTGCACCAGGGCGTCGAACTCGCCACGATGGCGGTGGAGCGGGGCATCACCCACCTGCACGCCCACTTCGCCTCGTTGCCGGCGCACGCCGCCGAGATCGCCTCCCGGCTCTCCGGGGTGCCCTTCTCCGTGACCACCCACGCCAAGGACCTCTTCCACGAGTCCGTCCAGCACGATCGCCTGGCCCGCACCCTGCGCCGCGCCGAGCACACGGTGACCATCTCCCGGTACAACGAGGCCTTCCTGGACTCGGCCTTCCCCCACGACTCGGACAGGGTCCACCTGATCTACAACGGACTGGAGCTCGACCGGTTCCCCTACCAGGACCCGGCTCCCGCGGGAGGAACCCTGCACGTGGTCGGCGTGGGCAGGCTCGTCGAGAAGAAGGGCTTCCACGTGCTGATCGAGGCCGTGGCCCGCGCTCGCGCCAGCGGTGTGCGGCTACGGCTGACGATCGCAGGCGGGGGAGAGCGCGAAACCGCCCTGCGGGAGCTGGCCGCGGCCGAGTCGGTTACCGACGTCGTGGAGTTCCTGGGCCCGCGGACCCAGCGCGAAGTGGCCACGTTGCTGCGCAGCGCCGACGTGTTCGCGGCACCGTGCGTCATCGGAGCCGACGGCAACGCCGACGGACTTCCCACGGTCCTGCTCGAGGCGATGGCGATGGGGGTCCCGGTCATCGCCACGGACGTCACCGGTATCCCGGAGGTGGTGCGCAACGAGCACCCGCGGACCGGGATCCTGCTGAGGGCCGGTGACGCCGAGGCGCTGGCCGGAGCGCTCGCCACCGTGGCGGAACCGGCCTGGGAACGGGTGGCCGTCGCCCGGGCGGCCAGGGACCTGGTCGAGCGCACGTTCGACTCGGCGGTCCAGGCGGCCGCGCTCCAGGCACTTCTGCCCCCTCCGGCGGCGGTGCCGGCGACGATCGCGAGCGAGCGGGTGTCCTGATGCGCGTGGCCTACATCTGCGGCGACCCGGGGATCCCCGTCTTCGGGACCAAGGGCGCATCCGTCCACGTGCAGGAGATCATCCGCTGCTGGCGCGCCCTCGGCGCCGAGGTCCACGTCTACGCCACCCGGATCGGCCGGCACGTGCCACCCGATCTGGCCGATCTCGCGGTCACCCACGTCCCCGTCCCGGAGGCGCCCCGCGGGGACGGCCCGGCGGGCTCCGGGGAGCACAGGCGGGAGAGAGCCGCGCGCCGGGAGCAGGCGCAGAAGGAGGCGACGCGCCTGATCGCCGAGCAGGTGATCGCCGCGGGCGCCGACGCCGTCTACGAGCGCTACTCCTTGTTCTCCTCCGCTCTGGCCGAGGTGACCGAAGCCCTGGGCGTTCCCGGCATCCTGGAGGTCAACGCACCGCTGATCGACGAACAGCGCACCCACCGGGACCTGATCGATGAGCGCTCCGCCTACGCCGCGCTGGATCGTCAGGTGGCCGCTGCCACCCGGACCGCCTGCGTCTCGGCGCCCGTGGCCGACTGGGTGCTCTCCACGGTCCGCCGTTCGCCCGCGACGGAGGAGGCCGCCCTGCGCCGGCGAGTGCTGGTGGCCCCCAACGGGGTCAACGTGGACCGCATCCGGCCTTCTCTGGACTCTCAGGTCCTGGAAGCGCAGGTCACGGACCCGGCGAGCTCGGCGGGCTCAGCAGGGCGGGCCCCCGTCGTCGTGTTCGTGGGGACCCTGAAACCGTGGCACGGGGTCGAGCACCTGATCGCCGCGCGGGGCCTGGCGCGGGAACGGTGGCGGCTGAGGATCGTGGGCGACGGCCCGCAGCGCGCCGCCTTGCAGGACCAGGCCCGTGCCGCGGGAGTCGAGGCCGAGTTCACCGGAGCGGTCGTGCCCGCTGAGATCCCCGGGCACCTGCTCGACTGCGCCGTGGCCGCCGCACCTTACCCCAGCACCGCGCAGAGCTCCGATCAGTACTTCTCGCCGCTGAAGATCTACGAGTACTGCGCGGCCGCCCTGCCCGTCGTCGCCTCGCGGGTGGGCCAGGTCCCCGAGATCATCGACGACGGCGCCACGGGGGTTCTGGTGGAGCCCTCCGATCCCGCCGCACTCGCCCAGGCCATCGACGAGCTCGTGGCCGACCCCCGGCGCCGTCGGGCCATGGGCCGCACCGCGCGCGCCATGGCCGTCAGCGAGCGCTCCTGGGACCGTGTCCTGGCCACGGTCCTGGAAGGGACCGGGCTGGAACCCGCCGGCGGGCGGGGCTGACCCGTGACGCCTTCCAGACGGAGAACGGGACACGGCGCCAAGAGGATCGAGAAGCGGGCGCTCGCGCGCACCGTCGCGCTCATCAGGCCCCATCTGGGGGAGCACAAGTGGCTCATCCTCGGCGGGATCTGCGTGCTCCTGCTGGAGGTGGCGTTCCGGGTGCTGGAGCCGTGGCCCCTGAAGATCGTCATCGACGCCGTCACCCGCTCTCTGGGCGCGGACGCCAGCGCGGTGGACCCCTGGATCCCCGAGGCCTCTTGGGCGCTGCTGCTCGCGGCGGGACTCGCGACCATCTGCATCGTGGGCTTCCGCGCGCTGTCGAACTACCTCGCCACGGTGGCTTTCGCACTGGTGGGCTCGAAGGTCTCGACCGTCCTGCGCGCGCGGCTGTTCCGCCACGTCCAGGGGCTCTCGGACCGCTTCCACTCCGGTTCCAGGGCCGGGGACACCGTCCAGCGCATCGTCGCCGATATCGGCAAGCTCCAGGAGGTCGCGGTCACCGCGGGGCTCCCCCTCCTGGCCAACGTGATCACCCTGGCCGCCATGTGCGTCGTGATGCTGATCCTGGACTGGGCGCTCGCCCTGGTGGTGGTGGCAGCGGTCCTCGCCTTCGCGCTGATGAGCCGCGGATCCTCCGCCAGGATCACCGAGGCCTCCCGGAAGACCCGGAAGGGCGAGGGGGACCTGGCCAATACCGCGCACGAGTCGCTGGGCGCGATCCGCGTGGTCCAGGCCTACGGCCTGGAGGAGCGCATGGCCTCCTCCTTCGCCGCGTCCAACGAGCTGGCCCTGTCGCAGGGGGTCCGGTCCCGCCGCCTGGCCGCGGGACTCGAACGGTCCACCGACGTGATCGTGGGGGTGGCCACCGCGATCGTCCTGGTCGGGGGCGGCTACAGGGTGGTCCAGGAGCAGATGACCCTGGGCGATCTGGTGCTGTTCACGACCTACCTGAAGACCTGCATGAAACCGCTCCGGGACATGGCCAAGTACACCGGGCGCATCGCGAGGGCCTCGGCCTCCGGCGAGCGCGTGGCCGACCTGATGGACATCACCCCCGATGTCCGGGATGCGGAGGGTTCCCCCGCGCTGGGGCCCGTTCACGGGGAGATCGCCTTCCGCAACGTCGACGCCGCCTACGGCGATCCCGCGGACCCCCACCGTCCCACGGTGCTCGAGGACATCGACCTGGTGATCCCGCCGGGCCAGCACGTCGCGGTGATCGGGCCGTCGGGGTCGGGGAAGTCCACCCTGGTCTCCCTGCTGGTGCGTTCGATGGACCCCGCCCGGGGAACGGTGACCGTCGACGGCCAAGACCTCCGTTCGCTCAGCCTCTCCTCGGTGCGCAGCGGGGTGTCGCTGCTGCTGCAGGAATCGGTGCTCTTCCACGGGTCCATCCGGGAGAACATCCGCATGGGGCGGGAGGAGGCCACGGACGCGGACGTCGAGTCCGCGGCCAGGGCCGCGCAGGCGCACGACTTCATCCTGGGCTTCCCGGACGGCTACGACACGGTGCTCGCGGAGCGGGGCTCGACCCTCTCGGGCGGACAGCGCCAGCGCATCGCCATCGCCCGGGCGCTGCTGCGCGACTCCCCGATCGTCGTGCTGGACGAGGCCACGACCGGACTGGACCCGCACTCCACTCAGGCGGTCGTCGACGCCATCGCGGAGCTGATCGACGGGCGGACCTCCCTGGCCGTCACGCATGACGCCGCCATGGCCCTGGCCTCCGACCGGGTGCTGTGGATCCAGGACGGCAGGGTCCTGCTGGACGGGACGCCCGAGGAGCTCCTGGCCGGCGGAGACGGAACCTTCGCCGCCTGGGTGGCCCAGCAGCAGGCCAGGGAGAGCGACGAGGTTCGCCGATGAACGCCGCCGACCCGCGCGCCGCGAACCGGCTGCTCCCCGATGCGGCGGCCGACCTGCCGGGAATCGAGCTCATCCTCGAGGCGCAGCGCCTCAGGGAACGGTTCCCCGAGGCGCTGCCGGGGCCGGTCCGCGCGGGCTACCTGCGCTTCAAGCCCGGGGTCTCCGCCACAGCCCGGCTGGACCTGCTCGACGACGACGGCCTGCCGACCGGGGAGATCCGCTGGGTGGGCGTGTACTCGCCGCGATCGGGCAAGAAGATCGCCAAGGCGCGGCGAAGGGCGCAGCGTCTCTACGGAACGGCGGGCCGGGAGCTGATGGAGGTCCGGGACCTGCCGGGGCACCCGGGGCACCGGGTCGTCCTGGGGCGCATCGCCGCCGACCCCAAGCTGGCCGGCTGCCTGCGTTCCGTCCTGGGGGAGCGCGCCTTCGCCCTGGGAACGGCGGGATCGGGGGTCCCCGTGCTGAGGTTCAATCCGCAGCGACGGGTGGTGGTCACCCTCGACGGCGGCCGGGCGGCGGCACCGTCGGAGCGGCCCGGAGACGGCGAGAGATCCGCCGCGGGCCCGCCCGTCGTCGCCAAGATCACCGCGCTGCCGAGTGCGGTGGACCCCCTCCTGGTCCAGCGGCTGTCCCGCAGCGGTGTCCCCGTTCATCCGCTCGTCCCGTGCCACGGGACCGAGGCTCCCGCAGCCTCGGAGCACCTGCGCTGCTCCGAGTGGTTCGGCGACGGGGACCTGGCCGCGCTGGCCCGACGGGAGGCCCTTCACGCCGGGAACCGGCCGGGGGACAGGACCGGGTCGGCCGCCAGGGCCGCAGGCGCGGGCCTGGCCCTGCTGCACGGCGCCAGGCTCCGTCCCGGGCCGTCCCGAACCGACGGCGGGTCCGAGGGCGAAGGGGATCCCGGACCCGGCCGCCCGGCGCCGCCCGACGACCCGGTCTCACGGCTGCGCGCGATGGGCACCGACATGCGGACCCTGGATGCGGGCCTGGCGGATCGGTTCGCAGACCTCGCTGCGGCCGCGGTGGCCCGGATCGAGGCATCCACGATGCGCTCCGGAGCAGAGAGGCAGGCGGGCCCGGGGCTCGGCGGGTTCCCTCACGCCGTCTCGGAGCAGGCCCTGCTGCACGGGGACTTCTCGGCCGACCAGGTGCTGGTGGACTCCGGCCGCTGCGGCGACGCGGCGGGCGGAGCCGGTGAGACCCGTGCCGCGGTCGTGCTGACCGACCTCGAGCGCATGCGGTGGGGACGCAGCGCTGACGACCTGGGCAACATGGTCGCCGTCGAGATCCTCGAGGGTCTCTCCGCCGGTGGTCCCGCCGGTCCTCCCGATGATCTTCCCGAGGCCGGAGGGGGCGAGCACCGGACGCCCGTCGCGGAGGCGGTCATGGCCGGATACCGGGACCGGGCGGCACTCCTCCATCGGAACGCGCCACCGGAGGCTGAGATCTGCGCCTGGGCGGCCTACCATCTGCTGCTGCGCGCGATGGGCCCGTTCCGCAACTGCTCACCGGACTGGCGTGCCGAGACGGCCAGGATCCTGGACGTCGTGACGTCGCTGGTCCATGAGGACGCCGGGGCTCCGCCGCGCACGGCGGAGGCCGCAGCCTGCTCCGGCGCCTCCACTGCTCTCGTGCCGGCGACCCTCCCCGATCCGCAAGATCCACGGCAGCACCTGACGATGGTGAGGGCCTGGCCCAAGGGCGACGGGAGGATGACCGCCGAACTGCTGGACGCCGACGGCCGGGTGCGGGCGGCCAGGGGCGTCCCGGAGAGCCCTGACGCCCTGACATGGACCGTGGCGCCCTACGGCGAGGATCCGAGGCTCCCGGCCCTGACCGGGCTCTCGCGGTCGGGGCGGCTGGTGGTGCACCGCCACGGCCGCCGTGCCGTCGTGGCTCTGCCGGACCGCTACGTCAAGGTTCTCGCCCGCGGCGCCGCCGCCGAGGTCGCACGGGGCTCCCGCGGCCTGTACGCCCTGGCGACCAGCGCCGGTTTCACCGCCCCGCGAGTGCTCGCCCATGACGAGGACACCGTGGAGTTCTCGGTGCTGCCGGGCCGCAGCCTCCATGCCCTGGGCATGGCTGATCAGCGGGATGCCTACCTCCGGGGTCTTCACGCGTGGGCGCGGCGGTGGCCGCGTCTCGTGACCGCGGACCCGGCCCCGTTCGAGCTGCCCGAGTTCACCGTCGCCGACGAGATCAGGACCCTGGAGACGTGGGTGGCCCGGGTCGGGATGTTCCCCGGCATCCTCGCCGTGCCGCAGGAGCAGCTCGCCGCCCTGCGGGACGGCGTGGCCCGGGAGCTGTCGGCCCTGCCCGCGGACGGCGGCACGACGCGGGGCGTGCTGCACCGCGACCTGCACGAGAAGCAGCTGCTGGCCCACGGAGACTCCATCGGGGTGCTGGATTTCGACACCGCCGCTGTGGGGGACCCGGCACTGGACCTGGCCAACCTCGGCGTCCATCTCGAACTGCACCGGGACCAGGGCGTACTGAGTCCTTCCCTGCACGAGGAGGGCCAGCGGGTCGTGCACGAGGTGGCATCCGGACTTGGAGTGCCGTCCGCCCGGTTGCACGCCTACGGGCTCTCGGCCCGGCTGCGGCTGGTCTGCGTCTACGCCTTCCGCCCCCGGTGGCGGGAACTGGCCGCGGCGCGAGCGCGCTCACTGGAGATCACGGCTCCATAACGACTGGCCGGCCGTTCTCATCGTCGTCTTATCCGGATCCGGGACCATGGGTGCCATGAAGGTTCTGTGGTCTGCCCTCAGCCTGGTCGTCGTCGGCGTGCTCGCCGCCTTCCTCTGGAATGCCGCCGCGACGACGACGGGCAGCGAGACCTTGCACGACGGCGTCGCGATCGACGGCGGCCCCTCCGGTGAACCGACTCCGGACGCCACCACCGCGACGCCCGCCGAGGCGGAGGAAACCAGAACCGCAGAGGCCCGGGATCCGGCCGAGGACTCGACGACGGAACCCGCGGATGCCGGTGTCCAGGCACCGGCCGCCGAAGCCCCCGTGGTCGAAGCCCCCGCGGGCCCGGATCCCGCACCTCCCGCCCAGGTCCCGGTCCCGGTGCAGCCGGCCCCGCACGATTTCGACGACGACTGGGACGAGTGGGACGACGATTGGGACGAGTGGGATGACGACGATTGGGACGACGACTAGACCGGCGGGACGAGGCCCCTGCGGCACTCCGGCGGGTGCGGTGGAGGCTTGCGCCTTCGCACCGAGCCGCTGCGAGGGGCCGTGCGCACCACGCATTTTTGCGTTGCCCCCGCAGCCTGTTACAGTATTCCGCGTTGCCCCGATAGCTCAGTGGTAGAGCGCCATCTTGGTAAGATGGAGGTCCCGGGATCGATTCCCGGTCGGGGCTCTCGTGATGAGGGCCCGTGGGTCGTGTATTGCGCACGATTCCACGGGTTTCCCCATCCACCCTGGCGGTGTAGCTCAGCTGGTTAGAGCGCACGACTCATAATCGTGAGGTCGACGGATCGAGCCCGTCCACCGCTACGGACGGAAAGCCCGCGATCCACTCCCACCGGAGATCGCGGGCTTTCCTTATGCTGGGCTTTCCAGCCCGATCACCGTCCGTGAGAGGAGCGCCTTCGTGAGCGTGAACCCCGACGTCCTGGGGCGGACCTATCCGCCCATCGCCCCGTACCAGGTCTCCCGCGAGGCCGTCCGCGCCTTCGCCGACGCCGTCCGCGCCGAGAGCCCGCTCCACCGGGAGGTGGAAGCCGCCCGGGCCGCCGGCCATGCGGATCTGCTGGCCCCGCCGACATTCGCGATCATCGTCGCGCAGCGGGCCGAGGCCGCGGTCGTCGGCGACGAGAGCGCGGGGATCGACTTCTCCCGCGTGGTCCACGCCGATCAGCGGTTCACCCACCACCGTCCGATCGTGGCGGGCGACGAGCTGAGCGCCGCCACCACCGTCGACGCCGTGCGCGCGCTCGGTGCCGGAGCCATGGTGACCTTCCGCACCGAGATCACCGACCTGGACGGGAACAAAGTCTCGACCGCCCTGTCCTCGCTGCTCGTGAGAGGAGAGGATCAGTGAACATCACGTTCGAGTCCCTGGAGAAGGGCCAGGAGGTCGCCAGCCGCACGGTGGCGCTGTCCCGCGCCGACCTGGTGCGCTACGCCGCCGCCTCGGGGGACTTCAACCCCATCCACTGGAACGAGCCGTTCGCCACCTCCGTGGGGCTGCCCAACGTGATCGCGCACGGCATGCTCACCATGGGCGCCGCCATGCAGGTGGTCGCTGACTGGACGGGCGATCCGGCCGCGGTCGTGGACGTCCAGACCCGGTTCACCAAACCCGTGGTGGTCCCCAACCGGTTCGGCACGGAGATCGAGCCGTCCACCGGGCTGAACATCACCGCCAAGGTCGCAGCCCTCGACGAGGACGAGCGCACCGCCCGGATCGACCTGACCGTCACCGCGCCCGATCTCTCCGACCCGGCTGTGCCCGCAGAGGACGCGGCAGCGCTGAAGGTCCTGGTGAAGACCCAAGTCGTGGTGGCCTGCCGATGACGGCCGCTCGCGGGCGCTCGCTGCGTTCGTGGACGGCAGCGGTCTTCGCCGTCTACTTCGCCTCGGGACTCGCGACGTCAGCGTGGCTGACCCGCATCCCGTCCATCGCGGACTCCCTGGGACTGGGCCCCGCCGCCCTCGGCGCGCTGCTGCTGACCCAGACCGTCGCCGCCTTCGCATCGGTGTCGGCCTCCGGGGTGATCGTGCTGCACCTCGGCGCCAAGCGCACGCTGGCGCTGTTCTCGACCATGGTGGCCGTGGGCCTCATGGTGCTGGGCGCGGGCGTCACCTTCCTGCAGTCCCTGCCCGTCACGGTGGTCGGCCTGCTGCTCTTCGGTCTGGGCTCCGCCACGTGGAACGTCGCGGCCAACGTGGAGGGCACCGCGCTCGAGAGGGGGCTCGGCCGGTCGATCATGCCCATGATGCACGGCTTCTTCTCCATCGGCACGGTGCTGGGAGCCGGGGTCGGGTCGGTGGCCGCAGCGACCGGGGTCCCGGTCGTATGGCACGTGAGCGGCATGGCCGTCGTCGTGTTCGCCCTGGTCTGGAGCTCGCTCCCGTACCTGCAGGGGGCGCAGCGGGAGGCCCTCCTGCGGCGTCAGGACCTCCAGCCGATCACCTCGCAGCTGACCATCATCACGGGGACCCTCCCCGTCGTCTCCCGTGACGACGACGGCGTGGCACGCACCCCGGGAGATGGGCCCGATTCTTCCGGGAGCCGGTCCGGTGCGGCGAAGGACGGCGAGACGCCGTTGTCCATGCGAGCCGCGTGGAGGGATCCGCGGACGGTCCTCGTGGGCATCTTCGTCCTGGGAATGGCCCTGACCGAAGGGGCCGCCAACGACTGGGTGGCGCTCGCGCTGACGGACGGATACGGGGCGGCGGAGTCCCTCGGCGCCATGGGGTACGGGATCTTCGTGGCCGCCATGACGACCGGGCGGATGAGCGGCACCTGGCTGATCGACAGGTTCGGGCGGATCTTCGTGCTGCGCATCGCGTGCTCCATGGCCCTGGCCGGCCTGGCGGTCTTCGCGTTCTCGCCGTCCCTCACGGTGGGGCTGATCTCCCTGTTCCTGTGGGGCCTGGGAGCCTCGCTGGGTTTCCCCGTGGGCATGTCCGCCGCGGCGGACGATCCGGTGAAGGCCGCGGCGAACGTCTCCGTCGTCTCCACCATCGGGTACGGGGCCTTCCTGGGCGGGCCGCCTCTGCTGGGCCTGCTGGGCGAGGCCGTCGGGGTGCGCAACGCCCTCGCCTTCGTCATGCTCTTCGTGGTGCTGTCCTTCCTGCTGATCCCGTGGCTGCGTCCGCTTGAGGCTGAGCGGGAGGGGCCGAGCGGGCGGGGCGGCACCCCGTCTCGCTAGGATGGCGGGCATGACCGCCGCACCGCGTCCCGACCTGGCCGACCTGACCACCACCGCCGTCGGCGGTCCGATGAGCGCTTACGTGCGCGCGGAGACCGAGGAGGCGCTGGTGGAGGCCGTCCGGTCCGCGGACCTGGCCGGCGAGCCCGTGCTGGTGGTCGGCGGGGGCTCCAACCTGCTGGTCGGCGACGCCGGTTTCGACGGCACTGTCGTGCACGTGGCGACCCGCGGCATCCGCGTGGATCACGTCTCCGACTGCGCCGGCACCTTGGTGACGGTGGCCGCCGGGCACCCCTGGGACGAGATGGTGGCCTGGGCGGTGGAGAACGAGCGCGTGGGCATCGAGGCGCTCTCGGGCATCCCCGGCACCGTCGGAGCCACCCCGGTGCAGAACGTCGGGGCCTACGGATGCGAGGTCTCCCAGACCATCGCCCGCGTGCGGGTCTACGACCGGGAGAGTCAGCGCCGCACCTCGTTCGCCTTCGCGGACCTGGGTTTCGGCTACCGGGACTCCTACCTCAAACGCACCACCGTCGACGGCTCCCCGCGTTATGTGGTCCTGGACGTCCAGTTCCAGTTCACCCACGGCGATCTCTCCAAGCCCGTCCGCTACGGCCAGCTGGCCGGTCACCTGGGGGTGGAGCTGAACCAGCGCGCCCCCCTGACGGCGGTCCGGCAGGCCGTCCTGGAGCTGCGGGCAGGGAAGGGCATGGTCCTGGACCCGGCCGACCGGGACACCTACAGCACCGGGTCCTTCTTCACCAACCCCATCGTCCCCAGCGGGCAGGTGGAAGGCCTGGTGCCCGACGACGCCCCGCGGTTCCCCGTGACCGACGGCTCCGGGCAGCCCGTTCCCGGCTTCACCAAGCTCTCGGCCGCCTGGCTGATCGAGCACACCGGGTTCCGCAGGGGTTTCGGTCTCCCCGGCAGTCGCAACGACCGGCTCGATCTCGACGGTGAGGCCGTCGCGGGTGGGCGGGCCTGTCTGTCCACCAAGCACACGCTCGCCCTGACCAACCGCGGCACCGCCACCGCAGCGGATCTCGGCCGGCTGGCCCGGGTGGTCCGCGACGGGGTGCGCACCGTCTACGGGATCGAGCTGGTCCCGGAACCGGTGCTGGTGGGGCTGCATTTGTGAGTGTCCGGACGAGGACGGCGCCGAACCCCGCGGAATCGGATCTCGCCGATGACATCCGCAGGGGCCAGGACCGCGGTCATCCGATCAGGAAACGGGTCGAGCAGTTCCAGCGGTGGTCGCACAAGGGCACGAGGTTGCGGCGCATCGCCGTCCGCGGGTCCATCGCGTTTCTCGGAGCCTGCCTGTTCCTGGCGGGGGTGGCGATGCTGGTCCTGCCCGGGCCCGGCTGGCTGTTCATCTTCCTGGGCCTGGGCGTGTGGTCGATGGAATTCGACTGGGCGCACCGGCTCAACCACTGGGCCCTAAAGCACCTGAGCATCTGGTGGGCCAGGTGGCAGGCCACCCCGGTGATGAGGTGGTGGCACTGGTGCGTCTCGGGCGCCCGCCGGCACAAGTCCGAGAACGCCGAGGGCGCGGCAGCCCAGGCCGCGGGGGAGCCCGTCCGGTTCTCGGCACGCAACAGCGGCCCGGGTCAGTAACCCGGGCCGCCGTCGAGATGCCTGTCGGGATGCCTACAGGGTGCCGACCGCGATCTTGAGCATGCGGCGGATCGGCTCGGCGGCCCCCCACAGCAGCTGATCGCCCACGGTGAAGGCGGAGATGTACTCGGGCCCCATCTCGAGTTTGCGGATCCTGCCGACCGGCACCTCGAGGGATCCCGAGGACGCCACGGGTGTGAGGTCCGCCGCCGAGGCCTCCTTGGTATTGGGGACCACCTTGGCCCACTCGTTGTCCGCGTCCAGGATCCGCTCGATCTCCTCGACGGGGAGATCCTCGGTGAGCTTGAGGGTCATGGCCTGCGCATGCGAGCGCATGGTGGCGATGCGTATGCACAGGCCGTCGATCGGGATGCGGTCGGCCCCGGCGCGGCCCAGGATCTTGTTCGTCTCGTCGCCGGCCTTCTTCTCCTCGCGGGACTGGCCGTTGCCCAGGTCGGAGTCGATCCACGGGATCAGCGACCCGGAGAGGGGGACGTCGAACTGGGCGGTGTCCAGCTCGCCGGAGCGCTGCTTGGCCAGGACCCTGCGGTCGATCTCCAGGATGGCGGAGGCGGGATCCGCCAGCCCCTCGGCCACCTCCGTGTGCAGGTCGCCGAACTGCTTGAGCACCTCGCGCATGTGCCGGGCGCCGCCTCCGGAGGCGGCCTGGTAGGTCATGGACGTGGCCCATTCGACCAGGCCGTTGCGGAACAGCCCGCCCATGCCCATGAGCATGCACGAGACGGTGCAGTTGCCGCCCACGAAGTCCTTGATCCCGGCGTCCAGGCCGGCGTCGATCACGTTCCGGTTCACCGGGTCCAGCGTGATGATCGAGTCGTCGTTCTGGCGCAGGGTGGAGGCGGCGTCGATCCACAGCCCGTCCCAGCCGCGGGCGCGCAGCTCGTCATGGACCTTGGAGGTGTAGCCCCCGCCCTGCGCGGTGAGGATGATCGGCAGGGCGGCCAGCTTCTCGAGGTCGTAGGCATCCTGCAGCGTCCCGGTGTCTCCCAGGCCGCCGATCTCCGGTGCCTTGGCGCCCGGGGATGAGGTCGTGAAGAACACGGGCTGGATGTCGGCGAAATCGCCTTCGGCCTGCATGCGATCCATCAGGACGGATCCCACCATGCCGCGCCAGCCGATCAGGCCGACGGAGGGAGCGGAGTTGGCGCTGGAAGTCATGCGCCCCAGTCTACGGACAGCACCGGCGGCCTTCGAGCCGGGCGTCATGATGTGAGGCAGCTCGCGACGGCGCCCGGCGGGAGCCGCGGGGGCTCAGGCCACCAGGTCCTGGTATTGCGGGAAACGCCGGAGGTAGTCCTGGACATAGGTGCAGGTTGGGTGGATCAGCACCCCGGAGGCCCGGCAGCTGTCCAGGACCAGCGTGATCAGCGTGCGGGCGTAGCCCTGACGCCCGAAGCGCTCGTCGATGATGGTGTGCTGCAGCTCGACGGTGCCGTCCTGCACCCGCTGCACTCCCACGAAGCCGATGAAGGTGGTGTCGTTCCACAGCTCCACCCGGGATTGATCCGGGTTGTCCACCAGTCTGAGCGAGGGATCGTCGCGGATCTGAGGTTCGTTGAACTCGGCGCTCTGAGCGGTCACGGGGGCCTCCTAGCGTCGTGGGGGCGGATGTGATGCATCCGACTCTAGCCGGTTCCGGTGCTTCTAGTCGTGGTGCGGGCCGCTTCGCTGCCAGACCTGCACCCGCCAGCCGATGCCCGTGCGCGAGGAGCGCGGTTCGCCGTCATCCGCCAGGTGCCAGCCGGGGCCGAGCTCGGGGGCGCGGGTGTCGCCGTCCGTCTCCAGGTCCAGGAGGGAGATCACGGCCCGGGTCACGGGATGGCGCGGATCCTCGATCGCCTGGCGGTAGAGCCGGCCACCGCCGATCACCCAGGTCAGCTCGCCGCCGGGCGCGTCGGCCGCGAGGGCCACGGCCTGGTGGTAGGAACCGGCGACCACGACGCTGGTGGCCGGCTCCCCGGCCGCAGCCGCGGTGGAGTCCGCGCCGGCCGCGGGGCCGGTCTCGACGCTCGAGGGGCGGGAGGTGATCACGATGTTCGTCCGGCCCGGCAGAGGCCGGAACCTCGCCGGGAAGGACTCCCAGGTGCGGCGTCCCATGATCACGGGATGGCCCTCGGTCTCGGCCTTGAAATGCGCGAAGTCCTCGGGGACATGCCACGGCATGGTCCCGTCGCGGCCGATCACGCCGTCCCGGGTCTGCGCCCAGATGGCCGCGATCCGCTGAGGGCTCATACGGCGACCGGTGCCTTGATGCCCGGGTGGTGCCGGTAGCCCGCCAGCTCGATGTCCTCGAACCGGTAGTCGAAGATCGAGTCGGGTCTGCGGGCGAATCGCACCTGCGGGTACGGGTACGGCTCGCGGGAGAGCTGCTCGGCCACCTGTTCCTGGTGGTTGTCGTAGACGTGCACGTCCCCGCCGGTCCAGATGAACTCACCGGGGAGCAGGTCCGTCTGCTGGGCGACCATCAGCGTCAGCAGGGCGTAGGAGGCGATGTTGAACGGCACGCCCAGGAACATGTCGGCGGACCGCTGATAGAGCTGGCAGGAGAGCCTGGACGGCCCCTCCTCCTGCGGCTGGACCCAGAACTGGAACAGCGCATGGCACGGCGGCAGCGCCATGTCGTCGACCTCGGCGGGATTCCAGGCGGTGACGATGTGGCGCCGCGAATCGGGGTTGACGCGGATCTGCTCCACCACATTGGCGATCTGGTCCACGGTCCGGCCGTCCGGGGCCGGCCAGGAGCGCCACTGGACGCCGTAGACCGGTCCGAGCTCGCCGTCGTCGTCGGCCCACTCGTCCCAGATGCTGACGCCGCGCTCCTGCAGCCAGCGCACGTTGGAAGAGCCCCGGAGGAACCACAGGAGCTCGAGCGCGACCGACCTGAAGTGCACGCGCTTGGTGGTCAGCAGGGGGAAGGACTCGGAGAGGTCGTAGCGGAGCTGGCGGCCGAACACCGAGCGGGTCCCGGTGCCCGTGCGGTCGGACTTGCGGGTCCCGGTGGCGGCCACTTCGCGCAGCAGGTCCTCGTACGGTGTGGGGATCAAGGGTTGCTCCTCGGGCGGCGTGGGACGTGGGCGGGCGGAGAGCGGAACGCGCTCCGGCGGGGACCCCGGGTGCGGGTCAGGAATCGAAGGGTCTGACGATCTCCGCCGAGACCACGCGGTGACGGTGCCTGCGGGAGACCTGCAGGACGATCAGCTCGCCCGGGGCGAGATAGGGGTCTTCTTCCGGCAGCAGTGAGCGCATGTCGGCAGGCATGTGCCGCCCCAGGACCTTCAGGACGGTGGGCAGCACGGGCCGGTGCGTGCAGAGGACCACCGGCCGGTCCTTGTCGAAGAGGGTCTCCACCACGGCAGCGGCCTTCTTCGGGCTGCGCTTGTGGGCCGCTTCCGTGAGCGCGGGCCGCTCCTTGACCTTCAGGCCAGCGTTCTTGGCGTACGGGGTCACCGTGGACAGGCAGCGCAGCCAGGGCGAGGACAGCACCCGCTCCGGTGACCACGACGTGAGCAGCCGGGTCACGGCGAGTGCCTGCCGCTTGCCCGTGGCGGCGAGGGGCCGGTCGCCCTCCGCCCGGGACCACGACGAACGCGGCTTGGCCTTGGCGTGCCGCACGACGATCGCCGGGCGCACCGCGAGGTCTCCCGCGTTGTGGAGCTCGACCAGCCTCCGCAACGGCACCAGGTCGGAGGTGTTGCTGAGCATCCGCACGGCCCGCTCCGGGGTGACCCACCGCAGCTCGTCGACCTCCTTGCCGTCGGCACGGGCCTCGCTGAAGGGCGAGATCTCCGCGGTCCAGTAGTAGACGTGCTTCATCCCGCACTTGACCTTGTAGGACATCACGGGCAGCGGCGCCCCCAGCCGGACCTTCAGGCCCACTTCCTCGTGCACCTCGCGGTAGGCGGCCTCGGGCAGGGTCTCCTCGGCCTCGAGCTTGCCCTTGGGCCAGGACCAGTCGTCGTAGCGCGGCCTGTGGATCACCAGGACCTCGATCCCGCCGCCGCTGGACGGGCGCCAGCACAGGCAACCCGCTGCGCGGACGTCCGGGGCGGAGTCGGGGACCTGCGCCGAGGTGCGGTAGGCAGTTCTGGCCATAGGGTTCCCGGCTTCCTTTCGTCGCAGACCTACTGGTGTGAACGGGATGGACGGCATCGTTCACGGGACGGGCGACCACCGACGACGGCGGTCCGATATCCCTGGGCGAGGACATGCTAACCCGAACGGCCGGTCCGCCGGTGAGGTGACGGACTGCGCCCCGCCGTCAGCGGCGGCTGAACATCACGTCCAGGTGCCAGGGCTCGAACCCGATGGACCGGTAGAGGCTCATTGCGGGCCGGTTGTCGCCGTCCACGTACAGCAGCACCTCGCCCAGGCCCTGCTCGGCCAGGTAGTGCAGCCCCGCGACGGTCAGCGCCTTGCCCAGCCCCCTGCCCTGGTAACCGGGGGCGACGCCGACCACGTGGACCTCGCCGCGAGCGGGGTCGTGGGCCGTGGCCGGGTGGATCTTGGTCCAGTGGAAGCCCGCGATGTCACGGGGGTCCTCCAGGGGATGGGCGATCAGGAACCCCCGGGGATCGAACCAGTCCTCGGCCTGCCGCTCCTGGAGGTCCGCCAGGGTCATCCGGCCCTGCTCCGGGTGATCGGCGAAGGCGGCCGCGTTGACCTCGAGCCAGGCGCTTTCGTCCTGGCCGGTTTCGAAGGACCGCAGTCCGATGCCCTCCGGCAACCGTACGGGCAGTTCCCGGCTCACCCCTGCGAGGGGACGGAGCAGGCGGTGCAGTTCCCGGGCGGGGGTGAAGCCCAGGGAGGCGGCCAGGGCACGGGCCGCGGCATGATCTCCGTGGGCCCAGGCGTCCACCGGGCCGTCGACGGTCTCCAGGGCCTGCCGGATCACGCCGCGGCCCAGTCCCAGACCCCGCGCCTCCGGCGCCACGACCGCCTCGAGCAGGGCAGGGGAGCCGTCGCCGGGACGCACCAGGACCGCGGCGGCCACCAGCGGTGCGTGCTCGCCCTCCGGATGAGCCGCGCCCAGGACCGTGACCTGCTGCCGTGCCGAACGGAGCTCCACCAGGGTCTGGTCGGAGAAAGGAGGATCGCCGTCCTCCGCCTCGGCGGCCCTGGCGAGTTCCTGCACGCGCCGGGCGGTCTCGGCACCGGCCCGCAGCTTGGCGATCGTGGGCTCCTTCGGATCGGCTGCAGCCGGGACCTGGGACGGAGAGGGCTCTTCCTGGGGCACGGTTCCTCGCTTTCCCGTGCGCAACCCAGGGGCCGTGCTCAGGACTCGCCGGCGAAACGGCGCTCGGAGGAACGCTCGGCGGCGAGGCTGTAGCCCACGTTGCGCACTGTGGTGATCATCTGCTCGTGGTCGGCACCCAGTTTGGAGCGCAGACGACGAACGTGGACATCGACAGTTCTAGTGCCACCGTAGTAGTCGTAACCCCAAACCTCGGAGAGCAGTTGCGCGCGGGTGAAGACCCGACCCTGGTTCTGGGCCAGGAACTTCAGCAGCTCGAACTCCTTGTAGGTCAGGTTCAGGGCCTCTCCGCCCACATGGGCGGAGTAGGCGGCCTCGTCGATGATCACCGCACCGGCGTGGATCCGGGGGTCGTCCTCGTCGTCGACGGTCGCGGTCCGGGCCGCCGCCAGCCGCAGCCGGGCCTCGACCTCTGCCGGGCCCGCGGAGTCCAGGACGACGTCATCGACCATCCAGGTGGAGGCCACCGCCGCCATGCCGCCTTCGGTGAGCACCATCAGCACGGCGGCCTCGAGTCCTTTGCCGCGCAGGAGCTGAGCGAGGTTCCTCGCCGAGATCAGATCGCGGCGGCCGTCGATGATCACCAGATCCGCGTCCACGGCGTCCACCGCGCCCGAGACGAACCGGGTGGGCTGGACCGCCACGCGGTGGTTGAGCAGGTCCAGGGCCGGCAACACGGAGGTGGAGGGTCCGGTTGCGTCTGTGAGCATGAGGATCTCGATCAACCGGTTAACTCCTGTCGTCCGTCACTGACACACGTGTGCTGCGCTGACCCCCGACCGGCACGTGGCCGTCGCAGGAGCGTGACACGAGCGAAACGTCCGTCCGGTGGACGGTGCGGACAGACGCATGCGGTCTGCTGTGAATTATAGGTCCCCGTGTTTCTGGCGCATTGCGAGGATGTGCACGCACCGGGCTCGCGGTGAATGGGCCGGAAAGTGATCTAGCCCGCTATCGTGGGGCTCACGGTCCAGAGAATACCCCAGCACCCGTACCGGCCCGCCCGGTGTTTTGCCGATGTGATGCGGCAGCAGCCGCGGTGCCCCGATGAATGCGAGCCAGGAACCACCACATGCGTTATCTCCAGATCATCGTCATCTCGATCATGGCCTTGATCATCGCCCTGGCCGCCGCCGCGATGGGCGGTCCCGCCCCCGTGGTGGTGGTGATCGCCATGAGCGTGGTGATCGGATCCGGATGGTCCTCGGCGGTGGGCATCCGCGCCCGCTACCGTCACAACGTCATCATCCTGACCAGCGGCGTCCTGGCCGCGATGCTCTCCTGGTGGCAGCCCGACCAGCGGCTCGTGTGGCTCCCGGCCATCGTGGGCATGGCGCTGATCGCGATCTTCATCGCCGAGCTCGTCCGGGGGGAAGGCGCCCGCTACCGTCTCGAATCCACGATCTCCTCCGTGGTGGCCGTGCTGGCCGTGGTCTCCAGCTCGGGATGGATCGCGCTCTCCCAGTACCTGCACGACCTCGGCCGGTCGCCGGTGGCGCCGGTCCTGATCTCCGGGGCGGTGAGCTTCCTCGTCATCGGCGTGATCGGTGCCCGGCTCATCGCATCGGCGCCCAAGGAGGGCCCCCGGAGAGGTGCCCTGTCACTGGGGGTGACCCCCGTGGCGCTGCTGGGTCCCGCCGTCCTGGTCACCTCCCAGATCGTGGGCCTCGTGGTAGCTTGAGGCCATGCTTGCTCTCGAGATCTTCTTCCTGGTCCTGCTCGTCCTGGCCACCCTGTGCATCGCCGGGATCGCCGGCGTCGTCCTGAAGGGCCTTTTCAAGGGCCAGAAGTAACCGTGCCCATCGAAATCCCCTCGGATCTCACCCCCGAACTCGTACCGTTCGCCTGGCTCCTGGGTGAATGGGAAGGCGATGGCTTCCTGGGCTACGACGACGTAGAACAGCGGCCCTTCCGCCAGCACGTGCACTTCGCCCATCACGGGCTCCCGTTCCTCGAGTACCGGGCCGAGACCCACCTGATCGACGACGACGGCCTCCCGTCGCGCCTGGCGGCCGTGGAACACGGCTTCTGGCAGCTGGACCGCAGGTTCGAGGACGGCGACATGGGCCCGGGGATCCTCCCTCCCGACGTCGTCCCCGTCGTGCGGGACGCGGAAGGCGTGGAACGGCTGCGCACGGACAGCGGCGGGTTCCCGGTCCTGGCCACGATCAACCGGCCCGGCGGCATCTGCGAGCTCTACGTGGGGGAGATCAACGGCCCCAGGATCCAGCTCGGCACCGACGCCGTGCTGCGCTCGGCCGGGGCGAAGCCCTACGCCGCGGCCACCCGGATGTACGGCCTGGTCAACGGCGAGCTGTTCTGGGCATGGGACATGGCCGCGGACGGCCATTCCCTGGCCACCCACGCCTCCGCCGAGCTCAAGAAGAAGGGCTGATCGACGTGGCAGGGGCCGCCTATCATTCGCCGCTGCTGGAGGAGGCCGCCGGCGCCGTGGAAGCGGCCGGGCCCGATGCCGGCACCGCCGCCCACTACGGGGACCCGCTGCGGGAGCAGCGCGCGCTCGCCGAGGGCACCGCGGTGGTCGACCTCTCGCATAAAGGCGTGCTGACCGTCGACGGGCCCGACCGGCTGAGCTGGCTCACGACCTTGAGCTCCCAGGTGCTCACCAGCCTGGTCCCCGGAGACAGCTCGGAGACGCTGTTCCTCTCCGTCCAGGGCCGGATCGAGTCCGCCCCCCATGTCTTCGACGACGGGACGCGGACCTATCTGGTCACGGAGGCTTCCGAGACCGAGTCGCTGCGCTCGTGGCTGGAGAGCATGCGCTTCGCGCTGCGCGTCGAGGTGGCCGACCGGTCGGAGGACATCGCGGTGATCGGCGCCGTCGAGGTTCCCGAGCACCTCCGGTCCGCCTCGGCGGAACTGGCCTGCGGGCTCGAGCCGGGCACCGGAACCGATGCCGACTCCGGGCTGCCGCTCATCTGGAAGGACCCCTGGCCGGGCGTGACGCACGGCGGGTGGGCCTACGGAATCCAGGATGGCCACCCCGCTGCGCAGCGACGGTGGTCCGAGATCCTGATCCGGCGCGCGGACCTGTCGGACGCGCTCACGGGCCCGGCGGCTGACGGCCTGGGACTCGCGGGCTCCTGGGCGGCAGAGGCCCTGCGGATCGAAGCCTGGCGTCCCCGGGCGGGGGTGGACGCCGACGAGCGGAGCGTCCCCCATGAGCTCGACTGGTTGCGCACGGCCGTCCACCTGGAGAAAGGCTGCTACAAGGGGCAGGAGACCATCGCCCGGGTGCACAACCTGGGGCATCCGCCCCGCCGGCTGACCTTCCTGGACCTGGACGGCTCCGAGCACACCGTGCCCCCTGCGGGTGCGGAGGTGCTGGCCGGCGACCGGGTGGTGGGCCGGGTGACGGCGGCGCAGATGCACTACGAGGCGGGCCCCATCGCCCTGGCCGTGCTCAAGCGGTCGGTGGATCCCGCCGCGGACCTGGTCGTGCGCAGCACGAGGGACGATGCGGCCGAGGGACAGGATCCGGCTGCCGTCGACGGACAGCGGGAAGAGCGGTGGGCCGCGGCCCAGACGGTGGTCGTACCTCCCGAGGCGGGCAGCGCCGTGCAACGCGAGAAGGGGTTCCTACGGGCTCCCCGGGACCGCCGCTGACTCCACCCCGCCGCCGAGCAGAGTGCCCGGCTGCCACCGGAGCCCCGAGGAAGATGTCCTCAGGGAACGGCGTTCAGCCGGGCACCCGGCCGGGGCCGGAACCGGGGATCAGCGGCCGAAGAGGATCCGGGCCTCGTCGTAGCGGGCCTCGGGAACGGTCTTGAGACCGTCGAGGGCCTCGGCGAAGTCCACGCTGATCACGTCCGTGCCGCGCAGGGCGACCATCTTGCCCCAGGCGCCTTCGCGGCACAGGTTCACGGCGTTGAGGCCGAACCGGGTGGCCAGCACGCGGTCGAAGCCCGTGGGGGCGCCTCCGCGCTGGATGTGCCCCAGCGTCGTGTTGCGGGTCTCGATGCCGGTCAGGCGCTCGATCTCCTGGGTGACGTACTCGCCGATCCCGCCCAGCCGCGGACGGCCGTCCTTCTCTACGCCCTTCTCGTGCAGGACGTCGTCGAAGCCCTCGGGGATGAAGCCCTCGGCGACGACGACCAGGGGCGAGCGGCCGCGCTCGTGCACCTCGGAGACCCAGGCCGCGACCTGCTCCATCGAGATCTTCCGCTCGGGAATCAGCACGGCGTGGGCGCCGGCGGACATGCCCGAGTGCAGCGCGATCCAGCCGACGTGCCGTCCCATGACCTCCGCGACCATGCAGCGATGGTGGGAGTCGCCGGTGGTCCGCAGGCGGTCCATGGCATCGGTGGCGATTTGCACGGCGGTGTCGAAACCGAAGGTGTAGTCGGTGGCCTTGAGGTCGTTGTCGATCGTCTTGGGGACGCCGACCACGGGAATGCCGGCGTCGGACAGCCGCTTGGCGCCCGCCAGGGTCCCCTCGCCGCCGACGGCGATGATCGCGTCCACTCCCAGGCGTTCGAGCACCTTGCTGATGTTCTCCGGTCCGCCGAGGGGGCCGTCGTAGGGGTTGGTGCGCGAGGTGCCGAGGATGGTGCCTCCCTGGCGGGCCAGGCCGCGCACGGAGGATCGGGGCAGGTCCATGATGTCGCCCTCGAGGACTCCCCGCCACCCGTCCAGGAAGCCGACGAACTCGTAGTCGTAGGACTTGATGCCGTGCAGCACGGCGCCGCGGATCACGGCGTTGAGGCCGGGGCAGTCGCCGCCGCTGGTCAGCAGGCCGATCTTCATGCTAGCTCCTTAGAGATGAGGGGACAGGTCCCGGGATTCGGCTCCAGTCTAGGAGTTCCGGGACCGCAACGCCCGGATCCCGGCACGAAATGCCGGTAACGGGTCGGCGTCGCCGTCGTTCAGGCGGAGTTCACCTCCCGCTGCGCGGGGAGCACTAGGATGGTGAAAATGAGTCCCGCACCACATGGGTGCAACGGTAACCGCTAAGGAGTAGTCGATATGACTGAGGCCCCCACCGAGAATCTCCGGGAGTTCATCGACAAGCTCGTGGAACAGGGCTACACCGTCCAGGAGGGGCAGTCCCCGGACCCCGACCTGATCGATCCCGGCGGATCCGCCGTGGAGACGTGGCGCGAGGGCTACCCCTACGAAGAGCGGATGTCGCGGGAGGACTACGAACTCGAGAAGTACAGGCTGCAGATCGAGCTGCTCAAGCTGCAGTACTGGTCCCAGGACAACAACCTGAGGCACATCCTCGTGTTCGAGGGCCGCGACGCCGCCGGCAAGGGGGGCACGATCAAGCGCTTCACGGAGCACCTGAATCCTCGAGCGGCCCGCACCGTGGCGCTGAACGCCCCCAACGAGCGCGAGCGCGGCCAGTGGTACTTCCAGCGCTACATCCAGCATTTCCCGACCTTCGGGGAGATGGTGCTCTTCGACCGGTCCTGGTACAACCGCGGCAACGTCGAGCGGGTCATGGGCTTCTGCACCGATGAGGAGTACGAGGTCTTCATGGAGCAGGCGCCGCAGTTCGAGAAGATGATCGTCGACTCGGGGATCCACCTGACCAAGTTCTGGTTCTCCGTCACCCAGCACGAACAGCGCACCCGGTTCGCCATCCGCCAGATCGACCCCGTGCGCCGGTGGAAGCTCTCCCCGAACGACCTGGCCTCCCTGGACCGGTGGGACGACTACACCCTGGCCAAGGAGGAGACGTTCCGCCGTACCGACACGGACCACGCGCCGTGGATCACCATCAAGTCCAACGACAAGAAGCGTGCGCGCCTGAACGCCATGCGCTACTTCCTCAACCAGTTCGACTACGAGGACAGGGACGACTCCGTGGTCTACGCACCCGACCCGCTCATCGTGCGGCGCGGCAGGGACGCGGTCGACGACTGACCGCGAGCTGACGCGGCGTCACGACGACGAACGGCCCCGGAAGGCGCGCAGTGCCGCGCGGCTTCCGGGGCCGTCCGTCGTCCCGGCGGTCTCCGGGGCTTGCGGGAGGTGAGGCCCGCCTATCCGTCAGCGAGACTGCCCGCGGGCAGCCCGGGGACCGCTCAGTGGCTGTCGGCCAGGGCCCACGCGGCGGCGGCGTTGACACCCGTGACGGCGAGCACCGAAGGCCAGGCGCCGATCTTCTTGGCCAGCGGGTGGGACAGCCCGAAACCCAGGAGATAGGTGGTGCTCAGCGTCGCCGTGGTGATCGGGCCCGCCTTGTGCCACCAGTTATGCGCCGCCGCGGCACCGGCGGCGAAGAGCATCGCACCGCCCAGCGGGCGTATGCCGGTCAGCCGGGCCACGCCGTAGCCGCCGATCAGGCCGGCGGAGACGGTCAGGGCGGTGGGGATCTGCTCGTTGGCCGCGGCGGCCCCCGTGTACAGGTCGGTCAGCTGCTCCACGAGCGTCAGTTCCGGGCCTTTTCTCTTCTCGGACATCAAATGCGCCTTTCCGCGATGCTGTTGGGATGCTGGTGATGGGTGCTGCCGGGTGGGGGAGCGGTGCTCGGGCGAGCGGCGCTCAGCCCGCCGACCCGAGGAACTGCTGGAGGCGTGCGATCCCCTCGGCCAGATCGTCGTCGCCCAGTGCGTAGGACAGACGGAAATACCCGGACGGGCCGAAGGCCTCGCCGGGCACCACCGCGACCTTGGCGTTGTTGAGCACCAGCTCCGCCAGCTCGGCGGAGCTGGTCGGGACGACGCCGCCGAAGTCCTTGCCGAGGAGGCCCCGGACGTCGGCGTAGGCGTAGAAGGCGCCCTGCGGGGTGGGCACCTCGACGCCTTCGATCGCGTTGAGGCCTTCCACGATGGTCCTGCGTCGGCGGTCGAAGGCCGCCTTCATCGTCTCGACCTCGTCCATGGGCCCGGTGAGCGCTGCGATCGCGGCGCGCTGGGCGATGTTGTTCACGTTGGAGCTCAGATGGGACTGGAGGTTGCCCGCGGCCTTGACCACATCGGCGGGGCCGATCATCCAGCCCACCCGCCAGCCGGTCATGGCGTAGGTCTTGGCGACGCCGTTGAGCACGATCACGTTATCGCCGAGCTCCGGGCAGGCCCCGGCGATAGAGGTGAACTCCAGGCCGTCGTAGACGAGGTGCTGATAGATCTCGTCGGTGATCACCATCAGGTGCTTCTCCGCGGCCCACGCACCGATCGCCTTGATCTCCTCGGCGGTGAACACCGCTCCCGTCGGGTTGGAGGGCGAGCACAGCAGCAGGACCTTGGTGCGCTCGGTGAGCTTCTCCTCGAGCATCTCCGGGGTGACCTTGTAACCGCGCTCGGGGCCCGCGAAGACCTCCACCGGCACGCCGCCGGCCAGGCGGATCGCCTCCGGGTAGGTGGTCCAGTAGGGGGCGGGCAGCAGGACCTCGTCACCGTCGTCCACCACGGTCTGGAAGGCCTGGTACACGGCCTGCTTGCCGCCGTTGGTCACGATCACCTGGGACGGATCCACCTCCCAGCCCGAGTCCCGGGCGGTGGCCTCCGCGATGGCCCGGCGCAGATCGGGCAGGCCCGTTCCCGGGGAGTACCGGAAGTTCGAGGGGTCCTTCAGTGCCTCCGCCGCTGCCTCGACGATGTAACCGGGGGTGGGGAAGTCGGGCTCTCCGGCGCCGAAGCCGATGACGGGTTCACCGGCGGCCTTGAGCTGCTTCGCCTTGGAATCCACGGCGAGGGTGGCGGACGGGGCGATCGCCCCGATACGGCGTGAGATGCGCTGCGAGCTGGGTGCGGGCATGACCTTCTGCTCCTCCTGATGGCCTCGCGGGGCCCGTACACGACCCGGTGACGATCCACCGGTGACGATCCATAGGGGTTGATCCATGCCGAGGCTCTTGGCTGGTGCGGGCAAGTGGGCACCATGCTACCCACCGTTATCCGTTCCACGAGTGGTCCGGGCCCTGTATCAGCGCCCTCCTGGCTCGCACGGTGGTCGCCCGGGTCATTGCGGGGCGCGGCGAAGTGGCCTAGCATAATTCGCTGGTGCCAGGACCCCGAGCCCCGTGATGCCCGCTACGTACGACATCGAGCATGATCGGGCGGTGGTAAGGTCTTGGACCGGTGTTCGAAGCGATGACCCGGCAGGAGCACTCCTCCACGGATCGTCCTTCATCCGAAGGGCAGTGGCGCAATTGGTAGCGCAGCGGTCTCCAAAACCGCAGGTTGCAGGTTCGAGTCCTGTCTGCCCTGCGTCGCACCGTTGACGTGCGGGCGCGGGTTCCACAGGCTGGAAGCCGCGCCCGCACGGGAAACGGCCATCCGACCGAAACCGAGGACGACGCGCGCAGTACCTCGAGGAGATGCCATGTCGCAGACAACAGCCACCGACCGCCCCGGAGGCGAACCGGGCGAAGCCCCCCGCGGGTTCTTCGGCCGGATCCTGCTGTTCCTGCGCCAGGTCCTCGGCGAGCTCCGCAAGGTCCACACGCCCACCCGCGGCGAGCTGGTCCAGTACGTCCTGGTGGTCTTGGTCTTCGTGGCCTTCATGATGGCGTTGATCTCAGTGCTCGACCTGGGCTTCGGCCAGCTGGCCATGCTGGTCTTCGGCGAGGGCACGGTCGCCAGCTAGCCCGCGCCCGGTGCCGCCGGAGAGCACGAGCGGCATCGGATCAGTCATCATCCGGCGAGCACCTGTTCGATGGATGAGTCAACGCACACGAACGGAAGTTTCCGTGGGCAGGCGCGGAGCGCCGGCCCCACCAGAGCAGAGGAAAGCAGGGCACCCGAAGTGACCGAGCACCAGGCCGAGAACGACGTCGAGCTGACCGCTGACTCCCTGGCCGATCAGCCTCAGGCTGATCCGGCCGATCAGGCTGCCCAGGTCGAGGCCGACGGGGCCGAAACGGCTTCCGTCGAAGAGCCGGCGGAGCAGGCGCAGGCGGCGGAGGCCGTCGACCCGCGCGCCGAGTTCGCGGCGAAACTGCGCCGCCAGGAAGGCGACTGGTTCGTCATCCACACCTATGCGGGCTACGAGAACCGCGTCAAGACCAACCTGGAGACCCGGATCCAGTCCTTGAACATGGAAGAGGACATCTTCCAGATCGAGGTTCCCATGGAGGAGGTCGTGGAGATCAAGAACGCGCAGCGCAAGACCGTGCGCCGCGTTCGCATCCCCGGCTACGTGCTGGTCCGCATGAACCTGACCGACGCCTCATGGGGCGCCGTGCGCCACACCCCCGGGGTCACCGGCTTCGTGGGGCAGGACGCCTACAACCCCGCGCCGTTGCGGATCGACGAGGTCGTCGACATGCTCAACCCGGTGTTCGAGGCCCCGCAGGCCGCCGCCGAGGGCGAGGCCTCCCCGGCGAAGGGCGCCGCCCAGGCCGCCTCGGCTCCGGCCGTGACCGTCGACTTCGAGGTCGGCGAGTCGGTCATCGTCAAGGAAGGCGCCTTCGCGACCCTGCCGGCCACGATCTCCGAGATCAAGGTCGAGTCCCAGCAGCTGGTCGTGCTGGTCTCGATCTTCGAGCGGGAGACCCCGGTCACCATCGCCTTCGACCAGGTCTCCAAGATCTGATCAGGGCCCCACAAGACTTCGGTCCGGTCCCGGGACCGCTTTGCCCGGGATCGGACCGTCCGGCCGCCGCGCCACGGCGGCCATCCGCCGTCGTACGCTCCTGTGCGGCGGTACAACCAGCAGAAAAGGACCATCACCATGGCTCCCAAGAAGAAGGTCTCTGGCCTGATCAAGCTGCAGATCCAGGCAGGAGCCGCAAACCCGGCTCCTCCCGTTGGCCCCGCACTCGGTGCGAAGGGCGTCAACATCATGGAGTTCTGCAAGGCCTACAACGCCGCCACCGAGTCCCAGCGCGGCAACATCATCCCCGTGGAGATCACGGTCTACGAGGACCGTTCCTTCACCTTCGTCACCAAGACCCCGCCCGCCGCGCAGCTGATCAAGAAGGCCGCCGGCGTCACCAAGGGCTCCGGTGTCCCGCACACCCAGAAGGTCGGCAAGATCACCTGGGACCAGGCTCGTGAGATCGCGAGCACCAAGCAGGAAGACCTCAACGCGAACGACGTCGACGCCGGCGCCAAGATCATCGCCGGTACCGCCCGTTCCATGGGCATCGAGGTCGAGTGATCCGGGCCTGACCCGGCACCGATCGCCTCCCCCACAACATTCCCCGTGGCAGGGCCGAGCGCGGTCCGTAACGACCACGACTGCACAAGGAGATACAGCAGATGGCTAAGCGCAGCAAGGCATACAAAGCAGCAGCCGCCAAGATCGAAGAGGGCAAGTTCTACAGCCCGGCCGAGGCCGTGGCCCTCGTGAAGGAGATCAACACCTCCAAGGCCGACGCGACCGTCGAGGTCGCCATGCGCCTGGGCGTCGATCCCCGCAAGGCTGACCAGATGGTTCGCGGCACCGTGAACCTCCCCAACGGCACCGGCAAGACCGCGCGCGTCGTGGTCTTCGCCCAGGGCGACAAGGCAGCGGCAGCCGAAGCCGCCGGTGCCGACTTCGTGGGCTCCGACGACCTCATCGCCAAGGTCGCGGGCGGCTGGGTCGATTTCGACGCCGCCGTCGCCACCCCCGACATGATGGGCAAGGTGGGTCGCCTGGGCAAGGTCCTGGGCCCCCGTAACCTCATGCCGAACCCCAAGACCGGCACCGTGACCATGGACGTCGCCAAGGCTGTCGGGGACATCAAGGGCGGCAAGATCGACTTCCGCGTCGACAAGCACTCCAACCTCCACTTCATCCTGGGCAAGGCCTCGTTCGACCAGAAGCAGCTGACCGAGAACTTCAGCGCCGCTCTGGAAGAGGTCCTGCGTCTCAAGCCGGCCTCCTCCAAGGGCCGTTACGTGACCAAGATGACCGTGGCGACCACCTTCGGTCCCGGCGTCCCGGTCGACCCGAACGCCACCGAGGTCGCTGTCGACTGACAGTCCCGGACTGCGCGGTCCGTACCGCGCAGTGCCGTCGAGGGCCCGACCGTCATCCGATGGTCGGGCCCTCGGCCGTAGGGGCGGTCCGCCGGCACCGCGGGAGGACGGCCCATCGCGAAACAGCCGCCGGAACCGTGTCCCGTCCCTGCATCACTCACTAGGCTGAGGGCACGCCTCATGACCTTCGTGCCCGGCTCCGTCCCGATCCCGAGTCCCTTGACGAGTCCGCTGAGGGGCACCGCAAAGGAAACCGCCGCATTGCTCCCGTCCCACCCCGTCACCATCCGGCAAGTCCGCATCCCGGAGAATTTCGACGACGACGCAGCGGCGCTCCTCGGCGAGATCGCGGACCTGGTGCGCCGCTCGCGCGAATCGGTCTGGGGCACCGCGGACCTGGCCAACGACGCCGCCGACATCTTCCGCGATCTCCACGACCCGTGGGAACGGGTGGTGCTGCTGGAGGCCCGCGAAGGCCGGAAACTGGTCGGCCGCGCCGAGGTGCGGTTGCCCCTGGTCGTGGAGACCCGCAGCGCCCAGATCTTCCTGACGGTCGACCCGGATCACGAGACCGGGGGAGTGGGCACGGAACTGCTCGCGGCTGCGGAGTCCGTGGCGCAGTCGGAGGCCCGGCGCACCTTGATCATCAACTCCGAGCATCCAGGGCCGCAGGATCTGCAGGGCGACGGGCGGATCGGCTCCGCCACCGGGGCGCTCCCGTTCGTCGACTCCGATGCCTGGATCACGGCCGCCGACGGCTCCGGACGACTGCCGATCTCCAACCGGCAGACCCGCTTCGCCCGCCGCTTCGGGTACAAGCTGCAGACGGTGAGCGACATCAGCCGGATCGTGGTTCCCATGGACGCCTCCGAGCACGAGCGCCTCACGGGCGAGGTCGAGGCGCACCCCGGGGCGGGTGACTACCGGACCCATTCCTGGGTGGGCGAGGCCCCCGAGCAATGGCTGGACTCCATGGCCACGTTGCACGAGAGGATCCCCTCGGACTCGTTCGTGCCGCCCCGGCTGTGGGACCCCGAGCCGTGGGACGCCGAACGCGTCCGGCGGACCGAGGCCCTGCGTGCCGAGAACGGCGACATCTCCTTCATGACCGTCATCGAGCACCTGCCGACCGGACAGCTCGTGGGAATGACGGAACTCGTGCTGCCCGGGCCCGGTGCTCCGTTGTGCTTCCAGGACGAGACGGTGGTCCTGCGCGAGCATCGCGGCAAGCGGCTGGGGCTGCGCCAGAAGCTGGCCAATCTCGACCAGCTCTCCGCGCAGGCCGGCAGTGTCGAGTCCGTCTACGTCTGGACCCATAGCGGCAATGCCCGGATGAACTGGGTCAACCGCCGCCTCGGCGCGGAGGTCCTGGGCCGCTCGGCCGTGTGGACGCGCCGCGTGGGCCTGGAGTGACCTGCTGGGAGCTGAAGCGCCCGGCGTCGATCCGCCCGCAGTGACGGAGCGCAAGTTGTGATCGGCTGCCCCGGCCGCTACAGTGGAGGCATCCAAAGACCGTCGGTCGTGGTGAGTCATGTCCTCGGATCACTTGATCCAGATGTGACAGCCGCCGTAAGAGCCCGTGAGGGCGTCCAACGCAGGTGTCCTGAACGACTTCGTTCGTCTTAGCCGATCCCGGCGAGACGGTGATGTGCGCCCTGGCTCCTGCCAGGGCGTTTTTTATTGGCTTGTTGCGGATACGACCGGCCCACCAGGAAAGGAGTGCCATGGCGAACCCGGAAAAGGCCGCCGCGGTAGCAGAGCTCAAGGAGCAGTTCGCTGCTTCCAGTGCAGCTGTGCTGACCGAATACCGCGGCCTCTCGGTGGCACAGCTCAAGCAGCTGCGCCGCGCACTCGGTGAGGAAGCCGAGTACGCCGTGGTGAAGAACACGCTGGCCGGCATCGCCGCCCAGGAAGCCGGGATCGACGCATTCGAGGGCCAGCTCAACGGTCCCTCGGCCATCGCGTTCGTCTCCGGCGACCCGGTCGCCGTCGCCAAGTCCCTGCGTGACTTCGCCAAGGAGAACCCGGAACTGATCGTCAAGAGCGGCTACATGGATGGCGCCGCTCTGGACGAGGCTGCAATCAAGACCCTCGCGGACCTCGAGTCCCGTGAGGTCCTGCTGGCCAAGGTCGCCGGCGCCGCACAGGCGTCGCTGTCCAAGGCCGCAGCGCTGTTCCAGGCCCCGTTGTCCAAGACGGTCCGTACGGCCGAGGCGCTGCGCGCCAAGGTCGAAGAGGCCGGCGAGGCTGCCTGACGCCACCGCGTCACCACAAACCGCAAGACCCAGATCTGGATTGCCCGCTCACCTCTGCTGATCGAGGGGCGGGTGCAGAGACAACATCGAGAAGGAGCCAACACCATGGCCAAGCTTTCCACCGAGGAACTGATTGACGCTTTCAAGGAGCTCTCCCTCATCGAGCTCTCCGAGTTCGTGAAGGCCTTCGAGGAGACCTTCGACGTCACCGCTGCGGCTCCGGCCGCCGTGGCCGTTGCCGGCGCCCCTGCCGGCGAGGCCGAGGCTGCTGAGGAGCAGACCGAGTTCGACGTCGTCCTCGAGGCTGCCGGCGACAAGAAGATCGGCGTCATCAAGGAGGTGCGCGCCCTGACCTCCCTCGGCCTGAAGGAGGCCAAGGAGCTCGTCGACAGCGCCCCCAAGGCCGTTCTGGAAGGTGCCTCCAAGGAGGACGCCGAGAAGGCCAAGGAGCAGCTCGAGGGCGCCGGCGCGACCGTCACCCTCAAGTGAGTTCCGCGGGTTGACCCGCACCTCACCGGCGGCCTGAACTGAAGACCGTCATCGAGAAGCCCCGTGCACGTTACGTGCGCGGGGCTTCTCGCCGTCCGGGGTCTCCGGGCCGCACGGCGGCATACCAGAGAAATGCGGAGGAAGCCGGACTGGACACGACGCGATTCGTGGCCTATTCTGGTTCTTTGCGTCGTCCCTGATTTCAGTGTGCCTTCATATAGCGGTGGGCGCCTTCGGAACCCTACAGACCTGAACTTCCCCTCGTCAGCGAGCCATGGGCGGCGAGCTGAACCAGACTGTAGCAACCGGCATATCGGACGGGAACCGCGCGATTCACTTGCAGATCTGTGGAAGGAATCTCATCTTGGTCGCCTCGAGCACCGATTCGTCCGTCACCGCAAACCCGGCAGGGGCCAACGTGCCCCGCCGTGTCTCTTTCGCAAAGATTCACGAGCCCCTGGAGGTCCCGAACCTCCTGGCGCTCCAGACCGACAGCTTCGACCGACTGGTCGGCAACGAGAAGTGGCAGGCCCGCCTGCGCCAGGCGCAGGAGACCGGCCAGACCGGCGTGCCGACCACCTCGGGTCTGTCGGACATCTTCGAGGAGATCTCTCCGATCGAGGACTTCCAGGGCACCATGTCCCTGTCCTTCACGGAGCCCGAATTCTACGACCCCAAGTACACGGTCGAGGAATGCAAGGACCGCGACGCCACCTTCTCGGCCCCGCTGTACGTCAAGGCCGAGTTCATGAACAATACGACCGGCGAGATCAAGCAGCAGACCGTGTTCATGGGCGACTTCCCGCTCATGACCGACAAGGGCACCTTCGTGATCAACGGCACCGAGCGCGTCGTCGTGTCCCAGCTGGTCCGCTCGCCGGGCGCCTACTTCGAGAAGGGGCAGGACCGCAACTCGGACAAGGACATCTTCTCCGCGAAGATCATTCCGTCCCGCGGTGCGTGGTTCGAGCTCGAGATCGACAAGCGCGATCAGGTCGGCGTGCGTCTGGACCGCAAGCGCAAGCAGTCCGTCACCGTCCTGCTCAAGGCCCTGGGCTGGACCGAGTCCAAGATCCTGGAGGAGTTCGGCGAGTTCGACTCGATCCGCGCGACCCTGGAGAAGGACACCACGGAGTCCCGCGAGGACGCCCTGCTGGACATCTACCGGAAGCTGCGTCCCGGCGAGCCGCCCACGGTCGACGCCGCCCAGCAGCTGCTGGACAACATGTACTTCAACCCCAAGCGCTACGACCTCGCCAAGGTCGGCCGCTACAAGATCAACCGGAAGCTCGGCCTGGACAAGGGCTTCGACGACCCGGACGCCTCCGTGCTCTCCATCGAGGACATCGTGGCGATGATCCGCTACCTCGTGACCCTTCACGCGGGTGGCGAGTCCATCCAGGGCGTCCGCGACGGCGAGACCCGTGAGATGAGCGTCGACGTCGATGACATCGACCACTTCGGCAACCGCCGCATCCGCGCGGTGGGCGAGCTGATCGAGAACCAGATCCGCACCGGCCTGTCCCGTATGGAGCGCGTCGTGCGCGAGCGCATGACCACCCAGGACGTCGAGGCGATCACCCCGCAGACCCTGATCAACATCCGCCCCGTGGTGGCTGCGATCAAGGAGTTCTTCGGCACCTCGCAGCTGTCGCAGTTCATGGATCAGAACAACCCGCTGGCCGGGCTGACCCACAAGCGCCGCCTGTCCGCGCTGGGCCCGGGCGGTCTGTCCCGTGACCGCGCCGGCATGGAGGTCCGTGACGTCCACCCGTCGCACTACGGCCGCATGTGCCCGATCGAGACCCCTGAAGGCTCCAACATCGGCCTGATCGGCTCGCTGGCCACCTACGCGCGGATCAACCCGTTCGGCTTCATCGAGACCCCCTACCGTCGTGTGATCGACGGCGTCGTGACCGACGACGTCGTGTACCTCACCGCCGACGACGAGCGCGGTGCGGTGATCGCCCAGGCCAACGCTCCGCTGACCAGCGACCTGCACTTCGCCGAGGACGCCGTGCTGGCCCGTGCCGCCGACGGCTCGGGCGAGGCCGTCCTGGTCGAGCCCACCGACGTCGAGTTCATGGACGTCTCCCCGCGTCAGATGGTCTCCGTGGCGACCGCGCTGATCCCGTACCTCGAGCACGACGACGCCAACCGCGCCCTCATGGGTGCCAACATGCAGCGTCAGGCCGTGCCGCTGCTGGTCACCGAGGCGCCCCTGGTGGGCACCGGCATGGAGCGCTTCGCGGCGATGGACGCCGGGGATTCCGTGCTGGCCGTCAAGCCGGGCGTGGTGACCGAGGTCGCCGCCGATCACGTGACCGTGGCCAACGACGACGGCACCACCAAGGAGTACACGGTCGGCAAGTTCGTGCGGTCCAACCCGGGCAACACCTACAACCAGCGCGTGATCGTCTCCGAGGGCGACCGCGTCGAGACCCGCACGGTCATCGCCGATGGCCCCTCGACCGACCACGGCGAGCTGGCGCTGGGCAAGAACCTGCTGGTCGCCTACATGTCCTGGGAGGGCCTCAATTACGAGGACGCCATCATCCTGTCCCAGCGCATGGTCTCCGACGACGTCCTGACCTCGATCCACATCGAGGAGCACGAGATCGACGCCCGCGACACCAAGCTCGGTGCCGAGGAGATCACCCGGGACATCCCGAACGTCTCCGAGGAGGTGCTCTCGGCGCTGGACGAGCGAGGCATCATCCACATCGGCGCCGAGGTCCAGAACGGCGACATCCTGGTCGGCAAGGTCACCCCGAAGGGCGAGACCGAGCTGACCCCGGAGGAGCGGCTGCTGCGCGCGATCTTCGGCGAGAAGTCCCGCGAGGTCCGCGACACCTCCCTGAAGGTGCCCCACGGCGAGTCCGGAACCGTCATCGGCGTGCGCGTGTTCGACCGCGACGACGACGGCGACGACCTGCCGGCCGGCGTCAACCAGGTGGTCCGCGTGTACGTGGCCCAGAAGCGCAAGATCACCGACGGCGACAAGCTGGCCGGGCGGCACGGCAACAAGGGCGTGATCTCCAAGATCCTGCCCCTCGAGGACATGCCGTTCCTGGCCGACGGGACCCCCGTCGACGTGATCCTGAACCCGCTGGGCGTCCCCGGCCGTATGAACCTGGGCCAGGTGCTCGAGGTGCACACCGGCTGGCTGGCCAAGCAGGGCTGGGAGATCGAGGGCGACCCCGAGTGGCTCGACCGCCTGACCGACTTCCCGAAGTCCACGGGGCAGACCAACGTGGCCACCCCGGTGTTCGACGGCGCCCGCGAGGACGAGATCTTCGACCTCCTGGACCACTCGAACACCACCCGCGACGGTGATCGCCTGATCAACCACACGGGCAAGGCCCAGCTGTTCGACGGCCGCTCCGGCGAGCCGTTCCCGGACCCGATCTCGGTCGGCTACCAGTACATCCTGAAGCTGCACCACCTGGTGGACGACAAGATCCACGCCCGCTCCACCGGCCCGTACTCCATGATCACCCAGCAGCCGCTGGGCGGTAAGGCGCAGTTCGGCGGCCAGCGCTTCGGCGAGATGGAGGTGTGGGCTCTCGAGGCCTACGGTGCCGCGTACACGCTGCAGGAGATCCTGACGGTCAAGTCCGACGACGTTCACGGTCGCGTGAAGGTCTACGAGGCGATCGTGAAGGGCGAGAACATCCCCGAACCGGGCGTTCCCGAGTCCTTCAAGGTCCTGATCAAGGAGATGAAGTCCCTGTGCCTGAACGTCGAGGTGCTCTCGGCGGACGGCCAGACCATCGAGATGCGCGATGCGGATGACGAGGTCTTCCGCGCAGCCGAGGAGCTCGGCATCGACCTGTCCCACTCCGAGCCCAGCTCGGTCGAAGAGGTCTGAGCCGCACCCGTCCGTCGCCGTACAGCGGCGACGGACGGGAGCCCGGCGATTTCATCCACCCCAAGTTTTCTCGAGAAGAATTCACAGAAAGAGATCAAGGATCCTTATGTCCAACGATTCTTCGCTCAACCTCATGCGCATCGGCCTGGCCACGGCCGAGCAGATCCGCAGCTGGTCCTTCGGAGAGGTCAAGAAGCCCGAAACGATCAACTACCGCACGCTCAAGCCCGAGAAGGACGGCCTGTTCTGCGAGAAGATCTTCGGCCCGACCCGCGACTGGGAATGCTACTGCGGTAAGTACAAGCGCGTGCGGTACAAGGGCATCATCTGCGAGCGGTGCGGCGTCGAGGTGACCCGCGCCAAGGTGCGCCGCGAGCGCATGGGCCACATCGAGCTGGCCGCTCCCGTGACCCACATCTGGTACTTCAAGGGCGTCCCGTCGCGCCTGGGCTACCTACTGGACCTGGCACCGAAGGACCTGGAGAAGGTCATCTACTTCGCCGCCTACATGATCACCTCGGTGGACGAGGAGGCTCGTCACGACGACCTGCCCAACCTGCAGGCCGCGATGGACCGCGAGAAGAAGGCCCTGGAGGACCAGCGCGACGCCGATATCGTGGCGATCGCCGGCGACCTCGAGCAGGACCTGGCCACGGTCGAGGCAGAGGGCGGCAAGGCCGCCGAGAAGCGCAAGCTGCGCGACGCCGCCGACCGCCAGATGGCCAACGTGCGCAAGCGCGCCGATCGTGAGATCGACAACCGCGAGCGCGTGTGGGACCGCTTCAAGAACCTCAAGGTCAACGACCTCGAGGGTGACGAGGCCCTGTACCGCCAGATGCTGGACCGCTTCGGCATGTACTTCGAGGGCTCGATGGGTGCCGAGGCGATCAAGAAGCGCCTCGAGACCTTCGACCTGGCCGCCGAGGCCGACTCCCTGCGGGAGGTCATCGCCACCGGCAAGGGCCAGCGGAAGTCGCGCGCCCTCAAGCGCCTGAAGGTGGTCAACGCCTTCCTGACCACGGACAACTCCCCACTGGGCATGGTCCTGGACGCCGTCCCGGTCATCCCGCCGGAACTGCGTCCGATGGTTCAGCTCGACGGCGGCCGGTTCGCGACCTCCGATCTCAACGACCTCTACCGTCGTGTGATCAACCGCAACAACCGCCTCAAGCGCCTGCTCGACCTGGGCGCCCCCGAGATCATCGTCAACAACGAGAAGCGGATGCTGCAGGAGGCCGTCGACTCCCTGTTCGACAACGGCCGCCGCGGCCGTCCGGTCACCGGGCCGGGCAACCGTGCGCTGAAGTCGCTGTCCGACATGCTCAAGGGCAAGCAGGGCCGTTTCCGCCAGAACCTGCTCGGCAAGCGCGTGGACTACTCGGGCCGTTCGGTCATCGTGGTCGGTCCGCAGCTCAAGCTCCACCAGGCCGGCCTGCCCAAGCAGATGGCCCTGGAGCTGTTCAAGCCGTTCGTGATGAAGCGCCTGGTCGATCTCAACCACGCGCAGAACATCAAGTCCGCCAAGCGGATGGTCGAGCGCTACCGCCCGCAGGTGTGGGACGTCCTGGAAGAGGTCATCACGGAGCACCCCGTGCTGCTCAACCGCGCGCCCACCCTGCACCGTCTGGGCATCCAGGCCTTCGAGCCGCAGCTGGTGGAGGGCAAGGCCATCCAGCTGCACCCGCTCGTGTGCTCGGCCTTCAACGCCGACTTCGACGGCGACCAGATGGCCGTGCACCTGCCGCTGTCGCCGGAGGCGCAGGCGGAGGCCCGCATCCTGATGCTGTCCTCCAACAACATCCTGAAGCCCTCGGACGGCAAGCCGATCGCCCTGCCCTCGCAGGACATGATCATCGGCCTCTACCACCTGACCACCGAGCGTCAGGACGAGGTCGGCACGGGCGCCAGCTACTCGTCGGTCGCCGAGGCCATCATGGCCTTCGACGCCCACAAGCTGCACCTCAACGCCAAGGCCAGGATCGTGGTCCAGGACTTCGTGCCCTACCCGGGCTGGGTGGCGCCGGAGGGTTACCAGCAGGGCGATACCGTCACGCTCGAGACCACCCTGGGCCGCGTGATCTTCAACCAGCAGCTGCCGGCCGACTACCAGTGGGTCGAAGGCGTGGCGGACAAGAAGTTCCTGTCCAAGCTGGTCAACGATCTGGCCGAGGCCTACCCCATGGGTGTCGTGGCGCAGACGCTGGATAACCTCAAGGACGCCGGCTTCTACTGGGCGGCCTGGTCCGGGATCACGGTCGCGATCTCCGACATCGCGACCCCGCCCGCCAAGCCCGGCATCATGGAGGACTACGAGGCCCAGGCGGCCAAGATCCAGGGCCAGTACGACACCGGCCTGATCGACGACGACGAGCGCCGCTCCGAGCTGATCGACATCTGGACCAAGGCCACCGACGAGGTCGCCGAGGTCATGCGCGAGAATCTGGGCGACCTGAACACCATCAACCGCATGGTGTCCTCCGGTGCCCGAGGCAACTGGATGCAGGTCCGTCAGATCGCGGGCATCCGCGGACTGGTGGCCAACCCGAAGGGCGAGATCATGCCCCGCCCGATCAAGTCCTCCTACCGTGAGGGCCTGACCGTGCTGGAGTACTTCATCGCCACCCACGGTGCGCGTAAGGGTCTCGCCGACACCGCGCTGCGTACCGCGAACTCGGGTTACCTGACCCGTCGTCTGGTGGACGTCTCCCAGGACGTCATCGTGCGCGAGGCCGACTGCGGCACCGACCGCGGCCTGCCCCTGCCGCTGGCCACCACGGAGACCGGTGCGCGGGCGCTGCATGAAGAGGTCGAGAACACGGTTCACGGCCGTGTTCTGGCCGTGGACGTCGCCAACGCCGACGGCGAGGTGCTGGCTCAGGCCGGTGCGGATCTCTCGGACGCCATGATCGAGACCCTGTTCAACGCGGGGGTCGATGAGGTGCGGGTGCGTTCCGTGCTGACCTGCGAGTCCGCCGTCGGCGTCTGCGCCGCGTGCTACGGCCGCTCGCTGGCCACCAACAAGCTGGTGGACATCGGCGAGGCCGTGGGCATCATCGCCGCCCAGTCCATCGGTGAGCCCGGCACGCAGCTGACCATGCGTACCTTCCACACCGGTGGCGTGGCGTCCTCCGACGGTGACATCACCCAGGGTCTGCCCCGTATCCAGGAGCTCTTCGAGGCCCGTACCCCCAAGGGTGTGGCCCCGATCTCCGAGGTGGCCGGTCGCGTCGCCATCGAGGACACCGATAAGGGCGTCCGGATCGTGGTGACCCCTGACAACGGGGACGAGGAGTTCGCCTACCCGGTGCTGCGCCGCGCCAAGATGCTGATCGCCGACGGCGACCACGTCGAGGTCGGCCAGCAGCTGGTGGCCGGTGCCGTGGATCCCAAGGAGGTCCTGCGTATCCGCGGCCGCCGTGCGGCTCAGAAGCACCTGGTGGACGAGGTCCAGGGCGTGTACCGCTCGCAGGGCGTGGGCATCCACGACAAGCACGTGGAGGTCATCGTCCGTCAGATGCTGCGGCGCAACACCGTGATCGAGTCGGGCGACACCGACCTGCTGCCCGGTGAGCTCGTCGACGACGTGCGCTACCGCGAGGCCAACCTGAAGGCCGTCAGCGAGCAGCACCGTCCGGCGTCGGGCCGTCCGGAGCTGATGGGCATCACCAAGGCGTCGCTGGCCACGGACTCGTGGCTCTCGGCGGCATCCTTCCAGGAGACCACCCGCGTCCTGACCCAGGCCGCGATGGAGGCCAAGTCCGACCCGCTGGTCGGCCTGAAGGAGAACGTGATCATCGGCAAGCTGATCCCGGCCGGTACCGGCCTGGCGCGCTACAACAACGTCAGCGTCGAGCCCACCGACGAGGCGAAGGCCGCTCTGTTCACCGACTCCGGTGCCTATGCGGACTTCTCCTATGCGGAGGAGCCCGCGTCGCTGGGCAGCGAGTTCCAGGCGATCCCGCTGGAGGACTACGATTTCGGCGCCAACTGAGACGCTGACCTCGGCTGACTGACCTCAGCCCAACCGCAGAAGGGCCTCGTATCCGGGCAACCGGAACGGGGCCCTTCTTTCTTTCTTTCTCCACCCCCTCCCGCCGAGTGTCCGATTGAGTACCGATTTTTCGCGATTTCCGGTATGCGATCGGACACTCGGCGGGAGGAAGGCGGGAGAATGCGCCCATGGCCAACTCTGCTTCCGGTGACAGCCTGATCGAGCGGGCGGACCGCATCCTCGCCTCGTTCTCCGCAGCCACGTCACGCCTGACCGCGGCGCAGATCGCGCAGCGGGCGGGTCTGCCGTCCAGTACCGCACACCGCCTGTGCGCGGAGATGGCCCAGCGCGGCTGGCTGGACCGTGAGGGGAACGCCTACGTCGTCGGCACCAGGCTGTGGGAACTGGCGACGCGCTCCGCTCCCGACTCCTCCCTGGCGGTGCTCGCCACGCCTTTCATGCAGGACGCGCAGGCCGCCCTGGGCCAGCACATCCAGCTGGGCCGCATCGAGGGCAACGAGGTGCTGATCCTGCAGCGCCTGTCCGAACGGGGAGCCCGGGAGATCAGCTCGACCGTAGCGGGGCGCCTGCCCCTGCACGTCTCCGCGGCCGGGCTGGTCCTACTCGCGTGGCTTCCCGACGACGACCGGACGGCCTACCTCGCGGCGCTGCGGGACACCGGGCAGGCCGTTCCCCAGGGTTCCGTGCGCACGCTGGCCGCCGTCCTGTCGTCGGTCCGTGCCACCGGGCACGCCGTGCAGACGGGCAACCTGGAACCGGACCGCACCGGGATCGCCGTCCCCGTGCGAGGGGCGCGGGCGACGGTGGTGGCCGCGCTGGGGGCGGTGATCGACCGCGCCGCGGCAGCCGTGGACCCCGCGGCGACCGTTCAGGTACTGCGCGCGGCGGCGCACGGCATCGAGCGAACCCTCAAAGAGCATCGGGTGGCCTGACCAGCACTCGGTGAGAATCGAGGACAGCCCGTTGAACGGGATCATTGTGGGCTGCGGCACAGGAGGCTGTCACACTGGGCGCACATCCGTTCGCCAGGAGGATCCTCGATGACAGCAGACCGGCAGCCCCAGATCGTGCGGACCCAGGTCGGCATCGTCGGCGGTGGACCGGCCGGGCTCGTGCTCGCCCATCTGCTCCATGGCCAGGGGATCGACTGCGCGGTGATCGAGGCCCGGGATCCGGAGGCCATCCGCAATACCCACCGCGCCGGCATCCTGGAGTCCGCGACCGTCCGGATGCTCGCGGACTCCGGCGTCGACGGACGCGTTCTGAGCGAAGGCCACGAGCATCGCGGTACGACGCTGCGCTTCGACGGCGAGAACCATCACATCGATTTCCAGGACGCTGTAGGCCATTCGGTCTGGCTCTATCCGCAGAACGAGGTCTTCTGGGATCTCGCCCGGGCCTGTGAGCGGGACGGCGTGCGGATCTTCTGGTCCGTCTCGGATACCGGCGTCCACGACGTCGAGACCCAGGACCCCAGGATCACCTTCACGGATGCCGGCGGGGCGCCCCGCGAGATCCAGGCTTCCATCGTGGTCGGAGCCGACGGCTCCCGCTCCATGTGCCGCAAGCTCATCCCGGACGACGTCCGTCAGGATCATTTCATCGAATACCCCTTCGCCTGGTTCGGCATCCTGTGCGAGGCGCCGCCGAGCTGGCCCGAACTGATCTACGCGAACTCTCCGGCCGGTTTCGCGCTGATCTCGCAGCGGTCCGAGACCGTGCAGCGGATGTATTTCCAGTGCGACCCGGAGACCGACCCCGAAGACTGGGATGACCGGGCGATCTGGGCGCGGCTGCAGGAGTGCCTGTCCGGCCCGGACGGCTTCAGGCTCGAGGAGGGCAGGATCTTCGACAAGACCGTGCTCAGATTCCGCTCCTACGTCTGCGAACCCCTGCGGCATCACAGCCTGGTACTGGTCGGCGACGCCGGCCATACCGTGCCGCCCACCGGCGCCAAGGGCCTGAACCTGGCTTTCTGCGACGTGCGGGTGCTGGCGCCGGCTCTGGTGGCCCTCTTCCGAGACGGCGACGGATCCCGGCTGGCGGGCTACTCCGAGCAGGCCCTCCAGCGGGTGTGGAAGGCGCAGAACTTCTCCTACTGGGTCACGAAGATGATGCACGCCCGCGACGGCGAGAGCGCCTTCGAGCAGAAGCGCCGCCGCGGCGAACTGGCCGCCATCACCGGCTCGCCCTACGGCCGGGCCTACTTCGCGGAGTCCTACACCGGATGGCAAGACCAAAAATATGTGCGCTATGCGAACTAGTGTTCGTATACCGATTGAACTGCGCTATCCTCGTCTATGTCGAACAGGGCCGACGGCGAGTAGCGGCAGCTGCCCACGAGGCAGGAAACCAGGTCCGCCCTGGCAGGCGATCGCCGGCAGCGTTCCGCCTGCACGCAATCGAAGGAGATGACCATGGCCGGACCCGTAGTGTCCTCGGACGCCGCCGCCGACTCCCAGGCCAAGATCTCGGCTGATATCGAGGAGATCTCGCGTGACTACGCCGCTTCAGGGGCGGTGGAGACCCAGCCGCGCATCGACTACGCGCCTTACCGCAGCTCGATCCTGCGCCATCCCACCAAGGATCTGCATCACGCGGACCCGGAGACCATCGAGCTGTGGGCGCCGGCCTTCGGCCAGCGCGATGTCCACGCTCTGGAGTCCGACCTGACCATCCAGGGGGGTGGAGAGCCGATCGGCGAGCGCATGACCGTTCGTGGTCGTGTGCTCGACGGGGACGGGCGCCCGGTGCGCCATCAGCTCGTCGAGATCTGGCAGGCGAACGCCGCCGGGCGATACATCCACAAACGCGATCAGCACCCGGCGCCCATCGATCCCAACTTCACCGGCGTGGGCCGGTGCCTCACCGGGGCGGACGGCTCCTACTCGTTCACCACCATCAAGCCCGGCCCCTACCCCTGGAAGAACCACCACAACGCGTGGCGCCCCGCGCATATCCACTTCTCGCTGTTCGGCACGGACTTCACGCAGCGGATGATCACGCAGATGTACTTCCCCGGCGACCCCCTGTTCGACCTGGACCCGATCTACCAGGCGATCGTGGACCCGCAGGCACGGGAGCGCCTGGTGGCGACGTACGACCACGACACGTCCGCGCACGAGTGGTCCCTGGGCTATGTCTGGGACATCGTGCTGACCGGATCGCACCGCACGCCGACCGAGGAGGACACTGATGTCTGAGCAGCTGGTCCCCACTCCGGGGCAAACGATCGGGCCGTTCTACGGCTACGCCCTGCCCTACGAGGGCGGCGAGCACCTGGTGGACAGGTCGGACCCGCGGGCCGTCCGCCTGCACGGCACGGTCTACGACGGGCACGGGGAGCCGATCCCGGACTCGATGCTCGAGATCTGGCAGGCCGACGCCGACGGCACGGTCTCCCAGGAGCCCGGATCCCTGCTCCGCGACGGATACACCTTCACGGGGTTCGGCCGCGTGGCCGTGGACAACGCGGGCCACTACGACTTCACCACCGTCAACCCGGGGGCGTCCGAAGCCGGGAAGGCGCCGTTCATCGCGATGACGGTCTTCGCCCGGGGGCTGCTCAACAGGCTGTTCACGCGGATCTACCTGCCCGAGGACGGGGAGGCCCTGGCACGGGACCCGCTTCTCGCGAGTCTTCCGGAGGGCCGCCGCGAGACGCTGATCGCCGAGCGCGAGCCCGACGGTTCCCTGCGGTTCGACCTGCGGCTTCAGGGCGACGGCGAGACCGTGTTCCTGAGCTACCCGAACCACCGGCCAGGCGATCCGGCGTGACCGACTACGGCCTCCTGGAGCCCGGCACCCACCGCGTCGCATCCATGTGCGACGACGATGCCCTCCTGCGGTGCCTCGTCGAAGCCGAGGTCGCGTGGGTGCGGGCACAGGCCGCCGTCGGGCTGGTCCCCGAGGAGCACGCACGGGCGGTGAGCGCCGTGGTCGAGCCCCGGATCTGGGAACGAGCCTTCGACCCCGCGGACATCGCGGCCCGGGCCGAGGCCGGCGGGAACCCGGTGATCCCCATGCTGGCGGATCTCCGCGAGGCCGTGCGCACCATCGACCCCGAGGCCGTCCGCTGGATCCATCGCGGCCTGACCAGCCAGGACGTCATGGATACGGGCATGATGCTCATGGCCCGGCACTGCCTGCGGGTCATCGACGCCGGGCTGGGGGCCGTGGCGGACGCGCTGGCCGCGCTCGCCGGGGCGCACCGCAACACACCGGCTGTAGCCCGGACGCTGACCCAGCAGGCACTGCCCTCGGTCTTCGGACTCCGCTGCGCGCGCTGGCTCACGGGCATCCTCGACGCCCGTGACGAGCTCGCGCGCCAGCACCCCGCGGTGGCCGTCGGAGGTGCCGCCGGAACCCTGGCCGGCACGGCCACGGTCGTGGAACCGCTCGTGGATGATGGCGGGTTCCTCTCCCCGGGCGATCCCGACGGTCGCATCGCCCAGGAGGTGGACCGGCTCAACGCCGCCTGGGCGGCGGAGCTGGGGCTGGCCCCTGCCCCGCATGTCTGGCATACCGCGCGCGGTCCGATCCAGCATCTGGGCTCCGCGCTGGCGGGGACGGCCAGCGCGATGGGCACGATCGCCAACGACGTCCTGCTGCTCTCCCGCCCGGAGATCGGCGAGCTGCGCGAGCCCACGGCCCCGGGGCGCGGGGTGTCCTCCGCGATGCCGCAGAAGCAGAATCCCGTCCTGTCCGTCCTGCTCAAACGCACCGCGCTGACCGCGCCCCAGCTCGCGGCCCAGCTCTTCGTGGCCGGATCGGCGTACGTGGACGAGCGCCCGGACGGTGCCTGGCATGCCGAATGGCCTGCGGTGCGCGGCCTCCTGCGACTGGTGAGCTCGGGCGTGCTGCACTGCCAGGAGCTGGTCGAAGGGCTGCAGGTCTTCCCGGAGGCCATGATGAGAAACCTCGAGGCCGCAGGGCCGGGGGTGGTCGCCGAGCGCATCTCGGCGGTCCTGGCTCCCGTGGTCACCACCGCCGATCCCGGGATCAGCGGTAAGAGCGCGGTGCAGCGGGCGATCGGCGAGGGCGCGGGCGACACGACCTCGACTGTCGAACTCCTCCTGGGGCTCACAGAAGGGGCGCGGCTGCCGGACGGGCGCGCGGTGACCCGCGAACTCGTCGATGGGCTGTGCGATCCCGGCAGCTATACGGGGCTGGGCGACCACTTGATCGACGCGGCGCTGCAGCGATATGACCAGGACTGAAGGCGGGACGTCGCCCCGAGCCATGCGGGCCGGCGCCTGCGCATCACGAAGGAGAGAGAATCGATGACCGTTCCGGATATTCGCATCGTGGCCATGGAGGACGGAGGACAGCCGGGCTTGCCCACCGTCCTGATGGGGCCGTCGCTGGGGACCTCCGTGAGCAATCTCTGGGGGCCGGTAGCCGCGCGGCTGAGGGGGAGGGCCCGCGTCCTGGGCTGGGAACTGCCGGGCCACGGCGGCCGGCCGGCCGCCGTGGGGGGCTTCACGATCTCTGAGCTGGCGCAGGGGATCGTGTCCGCGCTGGACGGGATCCCGGAGCCCGACGGCGGAAAAAATGTAGAACATTCGTTCATTTATGCAGGCTGCTCCGCGGGAGGCTGCGTCGGGCAGCAGCTCCTCCTGGACCACCCGGACCGTGTCCGGGCCGCGGTGCTCGTGGCCACGGCGCAGCGGGTCGGGACGCCGGAGGGGTGGCGGGAGCGGGCCGAACTCGTCGCCACGGCCGGGACGCCCACCCAGGTCATCGGCAGTGCGAAGCGGTGGTTCGCCGAGGGGTTCATCTCCCGCGACGCCCAGGCCGGAACCGGCATCACCACCGCCCTGCTGCACGACCTGCAGGAGGCCGACCGGCACGGGTACGCCCAGGTCTGCGAGGCCCTGGCCCGGTTCGACGTCCGTGGCAGGCTGGGTTCCGTGGGGGTCCCGGTGACCGTGCTGGGCGGGGCGCAGGACGTCTCCACCACGCCGGAGGACCTTCAGGAGCTGGCCGCGGCCATCCCCGGAGCACGACGTGTCGAATACGACGGCGTCGCCCACCTCCCACCGGCCGAGGTCCCCGGCGAGGTCGCCGGTGAGATCGCCGCCATCATCGATACCGTGAGCTCCAGCGCAGCAGAGATCCAGGAAGGCGACCTCCGATGAACCAGGACCGTACCCGAGCCGAGACCCTCGCGGAAGGCATGCGAGTCCGCCGCGAGGTGCTCTCCGATGCCCACGTGGACCGAGCGGAGGGCGCCAAGAACGACTTCACCGAGGACTGGCAGGACTTCATCTCCCGCTACGCCTGGGGTGAGATCTGGACCCGGCCGGGGCTCGACCGGCCCATGCGCAGCGCGATCACCCTGACCGCCCTGATCGCCGGAGGCCACTGGGGCGAGTTCGAGATGCACGTCGGGGCGGCCCTGCGCAACGGGCTGACCCGCGAGCAGATCAAGGAGATCCTGCTGCAGTCGGCGATCTACCTCTCGGTTCCCGCCGCGAACAACGCCTTCTCCCATGCCCGGCGGGTCTTCGACGCCCTCGACGACGCCGAAACGGCGGACGCGCGGGACGACAACAGCACGCAGGAGTCCTGAGCCATGAGCCCTTCCTATCTCTACGACGCCGTACGGACGCCCTTCGCCAAGATCGGGGGCGGGCTGTCGACCCACCGCCCGGACGATCTCGCCGCCCATGTGCTCCGGGCGATGCTCCAGCGCGCCCCGTCGGCCGACCCCGCTGCGATCGACGAGGTGGTCTTCGGCAACGCCAACGGCGCGGGCGAGGAGAACCGCAACGTCGCCAGGATGGCCGCACTGCTGGCCGGTCTGCCCACCTCGGTGCCGGGCACCACGGTCAACCGCCTGTGCGGCTCCTCCCTGGACGCGGCCATGATCGCCTCGCGCCAGATCGAGGTGGGCGAGGCCGACCTGATGCTCGTGGGCGGCGTCGAGTCCATGTCGCGCGCTCCCTGGGTACTACCAAAAACCGAACGTCCGTTCCCGATGAAGGACCTTCAGCTGGCCAACACCACCCTCGGCTGGCGCCTGGTCAACCCGGAGATGCCGGGGGAGTGGACGGTCTCCCTGGGGGAGGCCACCGAGCAGCTGCGCGAGAAGCACGGCATCACCCGTGAGGACCAGGACGCCTTCGCGGCTCGCTCCCACCAGCTCGCGGCCCGGGCCTGGGAGGAGGGCCGCTACGACGATCTGGTGGTGCCCGTGGCGGCCAACACCAGACGCGGCACGGACATCGTCCGCGACGAGACCGTCCGGGCCGACTCCACGGCCGAGACGCTCGCAGGACTGCGTACGGTCTTCCGTGCCGAGAACGGCACCGTGACCGCGGGTAACGCCTCGCCCATGAACGACGGCGCATCGGCCGCCTGGCTGGGGTCGGCGGCGGCCGAAGAACTCCTGGGGATCTCGCCCCTGGCCAGGATCGCCGGCCGCGGGGCAGCGGCCAACGATCCCCAGTACTTCGGCGAGGCCCCCGTGGCCGCCGCCAACATCGCGCTGGAACGGGCGGGCATCGGCTGGGGCGAGGTCTCCGCCGTCGAGCTCAACGAAGCGTTCGCCGCCCAGGCCCTGGCCTGCATCCGGCAGTGGGAGATCGACCCGGGCATCGTGAACGCCTGGGGCGGCGCCATCGCGATCGGCCACCCCCTGGGAGCGTCCGGGCTCCGAGTCCTCGGCACGCTGGCCCGCCGCCTCAAGGCGCAGAACTCGCGCTGGGGAGTCGCCTCGCTGTGCATCGGCGTCGGCCAGGGCCTCGCGGTCGTCCTCGAGAACGAAGAGGCCGCCGGCTGAACCGGCCAGATCCACGGGCTCCCGCCGGGACGCTCACACCCGGACGCGGAGCCCATCCACCGACCAGAACGGACTGAAGAGGCACAGATGCTCAATATCGTCGAATCGGCGGCTCAGGCCGTCGCCCCCATCACCGATGGCGCCACCGTGATGATCGGCGGCTTCGGGGTGGCCGGTCAGCCCGTCGAACTGATCGACGCCCTGATCGACCAGGGGGCCACGGGCCTGACCGTCGTCAACAACAACGCGGGCAACGGTGACGTCGGCCTGGCCAAGCTGATCCAGCTGGGGCGGGTCCGCAGGATCATCTGCTCGTTCCCCCGCCAGGCGGACTCCCATCATTTCGACGCCAGGTACCGGGCGGGGGAGATCGACCTGGAGGTGGTCCCGCAGGGCAACCTCGCGGAGCGCATCCGTGCCGCCGGGGCCGGCATCGGCGCCTTCTTCACCCCCACCGGCTACGGCACGCCCCTGGCGGAGGGCAAGGAGGTGCGCGAGTTCAACGGCAGGATGCAGGTCCTGGAGCTGCCCATCACCGCGGACTTCTCGCTGACCAAGGCGGCCACCGCGGACGAGGCGGGGAACCTGGTCTACCGCAAGACCGCCCGCAACTTCGGGCCGATCATGGCGGCTGCCGCGGAGACCTCGATCGTCCAGGTCACCGACATCGTCGAGAGGGGCCGGCTGGACCCCGAGGCGATCGTGACCCCCGGTATCTACGTTGACACCGTCGTCCGGGTTCCCGGCCCGGCAGCGGGCTCCGACTGAGATACGGCAGGCAGTGCCATCCCCGTACCCGAGCAGAATCCTGAGAGGGAGACAACCATGACGAGCATGACCAAGGACCGCGCCCTGAGCCCCGACGAGCTGGCGCAGGTGGTGGCCGCGGACATCCCCGCCGGGGCCTACGTCAACCTCGGAATCGGGCAGCCGACCTCGGTCTCCAACTACCTGACGCCGGAGGACGACGTCACCCTGCACACCGAGAACGGCATGCTCGGCATGGGTGCGCAGGCCCACGGCGAGGAGATCGACCCGGACCTGATCAACGCCGGCAAGATCCCCGTCAAGGAGACGGACGGGTGCAGCTATTTCCACCACGCCGACTCCTTCGCCATGATGCGAGGCGGGCATCTCGACTGCTGCGTGCTGGGCGCTTTCCAGGTCGACCGCAACGGGAACCTGGCCAACTGGCACACGGGCAAACCCGACGCCATCCCGGCCGTCGGCGGCGCGATGGACCTGGCCACCGGCGCCAAGCAGACCTTCGTGATGATGACCCTGACCACCAAGAACGGCCAGCCCAAGCTCGTCGGGGAATGCACCATGCCGCTGACGGGGGTGGGCTGCGTCAACCGGGTCTACACCGATCAGGCCGTCTTCCTCATCGAGGGCGACGGCAGGGTCGTGGTCCGCGAGACCTTCGGCTGCGACGTCGAGGAGCTGCAGGAACTGGTCCCCTTCCCTCTCGAGCGCTCGGCATGACTGCGGAGCATCCGGCGCGTCCGGAGGAGCCGGAGGCCCTCCGCAGCGGCGGGCACTACGTCCAGTCTCTGGCGCGCGGTCTGGCGGTCATCGCGGCCTTCGATGCCGAGAATCCCAGCATGACCCTCTCGGACGTGGCCCGGCGGACGGGCCTGACGCGGGCCACCGCGCGCCGGTTCCTGCTCACCCTGGAGGAGCTGGGCTACGTCCGCAGCGACGGGCGCCGCTTCGAGCTCACCGCCAAGGTCCTGCAGCTCGGCTACTCCTACCTCTCGGCGCTGAGCCTCCCGGAGCTGGCCGCACCGCACCTGCGCGCCCTCTCCGCCACGGTGCAGGAGTCCTGCTCCATCGCCGTGCTGGAGGGACCGGACATCGTCTACGTCGCCCGGGTGCAGATGCGCCACATCATGAACGTCGCGATCTCCGTGGGCACCCGCTTCCCGGCCCATGCCACGTCCATGGGCCGGGTGCTGCTGGCGGGCCTGCCCGACGACGAGGTCCTCGCCCTGTGCGGCGAGCAGCTCAGGACACCGCTGTCCGCCCGCACGGTGTCCACCCCGGACCAGCTGATCTCCCGGCTGCGCGAGGTCCGGGAGCAGGGCTACGCCGTCGTCGACCAGGAGCTCGAACCGGGGCTGCGGTCCGTGGCCGTGCCCCTCGAGGACGCCGCCGGGAGGACCGTGGCCGCGGTCAACGTCTCGATGCGGGTGGGGGCCAGCCCGGCCGCGGAGGACCCCGGAAGGCTGATCCTTCCCCATCTGCGCGCCTGCGCCTCGGCGATACACGAGGACCTCGTGCGCGCCCCCTCGGGGTCGGGCCCCGCCCGCTGAGCGGGGGCTGGGCCGCGCGCCCGGATTCTGGTATGGTTGCCGGGATTGGCTCGATCACCCGTGTGATCGCATTCCAGTGGCAAATTGGACTCCGTCCCGAGGTACGCAGGTTGTACCTCAGTGCCACTTTTTTGTGTGTCCGCAGACGATTCATGACGGCGGTGCCCTGAAGATCGCCGCCATGATGCCTATGTGCCGGCAGGACGCCGTGCGCGGAGTGGTATCGGGTGGCGTAACTGCCGAAGACCAAACAGAGCGGTGCCGTTGAGGCCCGCCACCACCAGGAGACAAAGTGCCAACTATCCAGCAGCTGGTCCGCAAGGGCCGCAGCCCGAAGGTCGTGAAGACCAAGGCGCCCGCGTTGAAGGGCAGCCCCATGAAGCGCGGCGTGTGCACCCGTGTGTACACCACGACCCCCAAGAAGCCGAACTCCGCTCTCCGTAAGGTCGCCCGCGTGCGCCTCAACGGCGGCGTCGAGGTCACCGCTTACATCCCCGGTGAGGGTCACAACCTCCAGGAGCACTCGATCGTGCTGGTTCGCGGCGGTCGCGTGAAGGACCTCCCCGGTGTCCGCTACAAGATCGTCCGCGGCGCTCTCGACACCCAGGGTGTCAAGGGCCGCGGCCAGGCCCGCTCCCGCTACGGCGCGAAGAAGGAGAAGAAGTAATGCCTCGTAAGGGTCCCGCTCCCAAGCGCCCGCTCGTCGTCGACCCCGTCTACGGTTCGCCGGTCGTCACGCAGCTGATCAACAAGGTCCTCCAGGACGGCAAGAAGTCCACCGCCGAGCGCATCGTCTACGGCGCCCTGGCCGGTGTCGAGCAAAAGACCGGCGCCGAGCCGGTCGCCACCCTGAAGAAGGCCCTGGAGAACGTCAAGCCGGCCCTCGAGGTCCGCTCCCGCCGTGTCGGTGGCGCCACCTACCAGGTCCCGGTGGAGGTCCGCGCCGGCCGTTCCACCGCCCTGGCCCTGCGCTGGCTGGTCGGCTACGCCAAGGTCCGCCGCGAGAACACCATGACCGAGCGTCTCATGAACGAGATCCTCGACGCCTCCAACGGCCTCGGTGCCGCGGTCAAGCGCCGCGAGGACACCCACAAGATGGCCGACTCCAACAAGGCCTTCGCCCACTACCGCTGGTAATACCGGCCCCGCTGGTACCATCGGCCCGGTCTGCCGCCTGTGCAACCAGGCGACGGCGGCAGACCGCCGGCTACACCTCAGAAGGGACACACCGTGGCACTTGACGTGCTTACCGACCTCAAGAAGGTCCGCAACATCGGCATCATGGCCCACATCGATGCCGGCAAGACGACCACCACCGAGCGCATCCTGTTCTACACCGGCATCAACCACAAGATCGGCGAGACCCACGACGGCGCCTCGACGATGGACTGGATGGAGCAGGAGCAGGAGCGCGGCATCACGATCACGTCCGCGGCGACCTCTTGCTACTGGCACGACAACCAGATCAACATCATCGACACCCCCGGCCACGTGGACTTCACGGTCGAGGTGGAGCGCTCGCTGCGCGTGCTCGACGGTGCGGTCGCCGTGTTCGACGGCAAGGAGGGTGTCGAGCCGCAGTCGGAGACCGTCTGGCGTCAGGCCGACAAGTACGACGTCCCCCGCATCTGCTTCGTCAACAAGATGGACAAGCTCGGCGCGGACTTCTACTTCACCGTCGACACCATCATCTCCCGCCTGGGGGCCAAGCCCCTGGTGCTGCAGCTGCCGATCGGCTCCGAGTCCGACTTCGTCGGCGTCGTGGACCTGCTGTCCATGAAGGCCTTCGTGTGGCACGGCGACTCCAAGGGCGACGTCACCATGGGCGCCAAGTACGAGATCCAGGAGATCCCCGCCGATCTCCAGGAGCGTGCCGAGGAGTACCGCAACAAGCTCGTCGAGGACATCGCCGAGGCTGACGACGACCTCATGGAGAAGTACCTGGGCGGCGAGGAGCTGACCGTCGCGGAGCTCCAGGGCGGCATCCGGAAGCTGACCATCAACTCCGATGCCTACCCGGTGCTGTGCGGCTCCGCGTTCAAGAACCGCGGCGTGCAGCCCATGCTCGACGCCGTGATCGACTACCTGCCCTCGCCGCTGGACGTCGACGACGTCCAGGGCCACGCGGTGAACGACGAGGAGGAGGTCATGACCCGCCCGGCGGACTCGACCGCCCCCTTCTCGGCGCTGGCCTTCAAGGTCGCCACCCACCCGTTCTACGGCACCCTGACCTACACCCGCGTGTACTCGGGCAAGGCCCGGGCCGGCGAGCAGGTGCTCAACTCGACCAAGGGCCGCAAGGAACGCATCGGGAAGCTGTTCCAGATGCACTCCAACAAGGAGAACCCGGTCGACGAGATCCAGGCGGGCCACATCTACGCGGCCATCGGCCTGAAGGACACCACCACGGGCGACACCCTGTGCGATCCGGCGAACCCGATCGTCCTCGAGTCCATGTCCTTCCCGGCACCCGTGATCTTCGTGGCCATCGAGCCCAAGACCAAGGGCGACCAGGAGAAGCTGTCCACCGCCATCCAGAAGCTCTCGGCGGAGGATCCCACCTTCACCGTCTCCCTGAACGAGGAGACCGGGCAGACCGAGATCGGCGGCATGGGCGAGCTCCACCTGGACATCCTGGTGGACCGCATGAAGCGCGAGTTCAGGGTCGAGGCCAACGTGGGCAAGCCGCAGGTGGCCTACCGCGAGACCATCAAGAAGGCCGTCGCGAAGGTCGACTACACCCACAAGAAGCAGACCGGTGGTTCGGGTCAGTTCGCCAAGGTGCAGGTCTCCTTCGAGCCGATCCCCCTGGACGCCGAGGAACTCTACGAGTTCGACAACGCCATCACCGGTGGCCGCGTCCCCCGCGAGTACATCCCCTCGGTGGATGCCGGCATCCAGGACGCCATGCAGCTCGGCGTGCTGGCCGGATACCCGATGGTCGGCGTCAAGGCCACCCTGGTCGACGGCGCCTACCACGACGTCGACTCCTCGGAGATGGCGTTCAAGATCGCCGGCTCCATGGTGTTCAAGGAAGGCGCCAGGCGCGCCAACCCGGTCCTCCTCGAGCCCCTGATGGCCGTCGAGGTCCGCACCCCCGAGGAGTACATGGGCGACGTGATCGGCGACCTGAACTCCCGCCGCGGCCAGATCCAGTCCATGGAGGACGTGACCGGCGTCAAGCTGGTCAAGGCCAACGTGCCGCTGTCCGAGATGTTCGGCTACATCGGCGACCTGCGGTCCAAGACCCAGGGCCGTGCCGTGTACTCGATGCAGTTCGACTCCTACTCAGAGGTCCCCAAGGCCGTCGCCGAGGAGATCATCCAGAAGAACCGCGGTGAATGAGCCGTGAGCGGTTCGCCGGCCCGGTGAACCGCCCCCCGGACCCCGTCCGGAGCACTTGAGATCATGCCCCGTCCCGGCGGGGCGGGGCATGATCTCCAATTTCGTCCGAACCAACCACATGACTACACTTGCAGAGGTTTCTGTTCGCTTCAGCGCCTCACAGCCAGCACGAGCGGGCATGCAAGGTTTCCACTCACGTTCTAGGAGGAACAACCATGGCGAAGGCCAAGTTCGAGCGCACCAAGCCGCACGTCAACATCGGCACCATCGGCCACGTCGACCACGGCAAGACCACGCTCACGGCCGCCATCTCTAAGGTCTTGGCTGACAAGTACCCGGACCTCAACGAGGCCCGCGACTTCAGCGGCATCGACTCCGCTCCCGAGGAGCGCCAGCGCGGCATCACCATCAACATCGCGCACATCGAGTACCAGACCGAGAAGCGTCACTACGCGCACGTGGACGCTCCCGGCCACGCCGACTACGTCAAGAACATGATCACCGGTGCCGCCCAGATGGACGGCGCGATCCTGGTGGTCGCCGCTACCGACGGCCCGATGGCTCAGACCCGTGAGCACGTCCTGCTGGCCCGCCAGGTGGGTGTCCCCACCCTGCTGGTGGCCCTGAACAAGTCCGACATGGTCGACGACGAGGAGCTGCTGGACCTCGTCGAGATGGAGGTCCGCGAGCTGCTGTCCGACCAGGGCTTCGATGGCGACGACGCACCGGTGATCCGCGTCTCCGCTCTGAAGGCGCTGGAAGGCGACGCCGAGTGGGTCAAGTCCGTCGAGGAACTGATGGAAGCTGTCGACGAGTTCATCCCGGACCCCGTCCGCGAGACCGACAAGCCCTTCCTCATGCCGATCGAGGACGTCTTCACGATCACCGGCCGCGGCACCGTGGTGACCGGCCGTGCCGAGCGCGGCTCGCTGCCGATCAACTCCGAGGTCGAGATCGTCGGCATCCGCCCGATCCAGAAGACCATCGTGACCGGTATCGAGATGTTCCACAAGCAGATGGACGAGGCTCTGGCCGGCGAGAACTGCGGTCTGCTGCTGCGTGGCCTCAAGCGCGACGATGTCGAGCGCGGCCAGGTCGTCTGCAAGCCGGGCTCGATCACCCCGCACACCGACTTCGAGGCGAACGTCTACATCCTGTCCAAGGACGAGGGTGGCCGTCACAACCCGTTCTACTCGAACTACCGTCCGCAGTTCTACTTCCGGACCACCGACGTCACCGGCGTCATCACCCTGCCCGAGGGCACCGAGATGGTCATGCCCGGTGACAACACCGAGATGACCGTCGAGCTGATCCAGCCCATCGCGATGGAAGAGGGCCTCGGCTTCGCCATCCGCGAGGGAGGCCGCACCGTCGGCTCCGGCAAGGTCACCAAGATCAACAAGTGATCCGATCACTGAACGATCCCGGGCCGGGCCGCTAGCGGCCTGACACCGGAACCTCGTCCGAGGCCCCGTACCGATCCGTCGGTACGGGGCCTCGGGCGTTGCCGGGCCGCTGCGTGCGAGATGGACCACAGCGACACGCCCGGGGTTGCGGGCCCGTCGTCCCGCGTGGCAGGATAGACGCTGTTGTTCGCAAGCCGTGGCATGTCTGCGCTTGGCGGTTCCCGGTCCTGATCGGGGCCCGAGGCCAGTGCGAGAGCCGCGGACGAACCCGAGAACGACCACCCCGAAACCAGACACGGCATCGGCATGTGCATGGCACATACACGACACGCCCGAGTTCGGGGGACGGTGCTCCGGTGGGGCGAGGAACCCGGGAATCCGGATTCGGCCCATGCGGAGCGGCACTGATCGCAGTGCCACACATCAGGAGCACCCAGTGCTCCGTCACAGGGAAGTACTTGAAGAAAGAGAGTCACGACGCCATGGCGGGACAGAAAATCCGCATCCGGCTGAAGTCCTATGACCACGAGGTCATTGACGTCTCGGCCCGCAAGATCGTCGAGACGGTGACCCGTGCCGGCGCGACCGTAGTGGGCCCCGTGCCGCTGCCGACCGAGAAGAACGTGTACTGCGTCATCCGCTCGCCGCACAAGTACAAGGACAGCCGTGAGCACTTCGAGATGCGCACTCACAAGCGGCTGATCGACATCGTCGACCCGACGCCGAAGGCCGTCGATTCGCTCATGCGTCTCGACCTGCCGGCCGACGTCAACATCGAAATCAAGCTCTGATAAGGACCGCAGACGTAATGACTACGACTTACGAACGCCAGATGAAGGGCATTCTGGGCAAGAAGCTCGGCATGACCCAGGTCTGGGACGAGGACGGAAAGCTCGTCCCGGTCACCGTCGTGCAGGCCGACACCAACGTTGTGACTCAGCTGCGCACCGCCGACAAGGACGGCTACTCCGCCATCCAGATCGGCTACGGCCAGATCGATCCCCGCAAGGTCACCCAGCCGCTGGCCGGACACTTCGAGAAGGCAGGTGTCGCACCGCGCCGCCACGTCGTCGAGGTCCGCACCTCCGACGCCGGCGAGTACGCACTGGGCCAGGAATTTTCCGTTGAGCTGTTCGAGGCCGGCCAGCTGGTCGACGTCGTCGGCACGACCAAGGGCAAGGGCACCGCCGGCGTCATGAAGCGCCACGGCTTCGCCGGCGTGGGCGCCTCCCATGGTCAGCACAAGAACCACCGCAAGCCGGGTTCCATCGGTAACGCCTCCTTCGCCGCCCGCGTGTTCAAGGGAATGCGCATGGCAGGCCGGATGGGCAACGACCGCCACACGACCATGAACCTCAAGGTCCAGGCCGTCGACTCCGAGAACTCCCTGCTGCTGATCAAGGGCGCCCTGCCGGGCCCCAAGGGTTCGGTCGTCCTCGTCCGCACCGCCGTGAAGGGAGCCTGATAAGCCATGGCAACTGAGACCATCAACGTGGAACTGCCCGCCGAGATCTTCGACGCCAAGACCTCCGTGCCGCTCATGCACCAGGTCGTCGTCGCTCAGCTGGCCGCAGCCCGTCAGGGCACCCACAAGACCAAGCGCCGCGGCGAGGTGTCCGGTGCGGGTCGCAAGCCGTTCAAGCAGAAGGGGACCGGTCGCGCCCGCCAGGGCTCGATCCGCGCTCCTCAGATGACCGGCGGCGGCGTCGTGCACGGCCCCGTGCCGCGCGACTACTCGCAGCGCACCCCCAAGAAGATGAAGGCCGCCGCCCTGCGCGGTGCCCTCTCGGACCGCGCGCGCCACAACCGCATCCACGTCGTGGCTTCCCTGGTCGAGAGCGAGACGCCCTCCACCAAGGCTGCCAAGACCGCGCTGGCTGCGCTGACCGAGCGCAAGAACGTGCTGGTCGTGCTCGACCGCCAGGACGACGTCGCCGCACTGTCGGTGCGCAACCTGGAGAACGTGCACAGCCTCTACGCCGATCAGCTCAACACGTACGACGTGCTGGTCAACGACGACGTGGTCTTCACCAAGGCTGCCTACGACGCCTTCGTCGAGGCCGCTCAGACCGGCAAGAAGCAGGAGGACGCCAAGTGAGCGTGACCTACAAGGACCCGCGCGACGTCATCATCGCCCCGGTCGTCTCCGAGAAGGCCTACGGCCTGATCGACCAGGGGCAGTACACCTTCTTCGTCGCCCGCGATGCCAACAAGGTTGAGATCCGGCACGCCGTCGAAGCGATCTTCGACGTCAAGGTCGCCTCGGTCAACACGGCCAACCGCGACGGCAAGCGCAAGCGCACCCGCTTCGGGTGGGGCCAGCGCAACCGCACCAAGCGTGCCATCGTGACCCTGTCCGAGGGCAGCATCGACATCTTCGGCGGCCAGGGCTGAGGCCTGAAGCCACGTCTATCGAGGAATTTCAAAAATGGCTATTCGTAAGCACAAGCCGACGACGCCGGGCCGCCGTGGCTCGTCCGTCGCGGACTTCGCAGAGATCACCCGATCGACCCCGGAAAAGTCCTTGCTGCGCCCGCTGCCCAAGAAGGGCGGACGCAACAACCTGGGTCGTATCACCACTCGTCACAAGGGCGGTGGCCACAAGCGCCAGTACCGCGTGATCGACTTCCGTCGTCACGACAAGGACGGCGTGAACGCCAAGGTCGCTCACATCGAGTACGACCCCAACCGCACCGCTCGCATCGCACTGCTGCACTACGTGGACGGCACCAAGCGCTACATCGTGGCGCCGAACCGCCTCAAGCAGGGCGACACCGTTGAGACCGGCCCCGCGGCCGATATCAAGCCCGGCAACAACCTGCCGCTGCGCAACATCCCCGTCGGTACCGTGATCCACGCTGTGGAGCTGCGTCCCGGTGGCGGTGCCAAGCTGGCGCGTTCCGCCGGTGCCTCCGTGCAGCTCGTCGCCAAGGAAGGCAGGTACGGCCAGCTCCGTCTGCCCTCCGGCGAGATCCGCAACGTCGACGTCCGCTGCCGCGCCACCATCGGCGAGGTCGGCAACGCCGAGCAGACCAACATCAACTGGGGCAAGGCAGGCCGTAACCGCTGGAAGGGCATCCGCCCGACCGTGCGCGGCGTGGTCATGAACCCCGTCGACCACCCGCACGGTGGTGGCGAGGGCAAGACCTCCGGTGGTCGTCACCCGGTCAACCCGAACGGCAAGCCCGAGGGTCGCACCCGTCGCCCCAACAAGGAGAGCGACAAGCTCATCGTCCGCCGTCGCCGTACCGGCAAGAACAAGCGCTAAGGGAGCCCGAACCATGCCACGCAGCCTGAAGAAGGGCCCTTTCGTCGACCAGCACCTTTTCGTGAAGGTGGCCAAGGAGAACGAGAAGGGCAGCAAGAACGTCATCAAGACGTGGTCGCGCCGCTCGATGATCATCCCCGACATGCTCGGGCACACGATCGCCGTGCACGACGGCCGTAAGCACATCCCGGTGTTCATCACCGAGTCCATGGTTGGCCACAAGCTCGGCGAGTTCGCTCCGACGCGCACTTTCCGCGGCCATGTGAAGGACGACAAGAAGGGCAAGCGCCGCTGATCTCCCGATCAGCAGCGTCTAGCACTTCGTCAAGAGACGAGAAGAGGAAAGCAATGGAAGCCAAGGCATCCGCGCGCTATGTTCGCGTGACGCCGATGAAGGCCCGGCGCGTCGTCAACCTGATCCGTGGCCAGCAGGCACACGAGGCACTGGCCATCCTGAAGTTCGCCCCCCAGGGCGCTTCGGAGCCGGTGTTCAAGGTTCTGTCGTCCGCGGTGGCCAACGCACGCCAGACGGCCGATCGCCAGGGTCTGCCCTTCCGCGAAGAGGAGCTCGTAGTCTCCGAGGCCTTCGTGGACGAGGGACCGACCATGAAGCGGTTCCGTCCGCGCGCCCAGGGTCGCGCCTACCGGATCAACAAGCGCACGAGCCACATCACCTTGGTCGTGGCCACCCCGGAGAACGAGGAGGTCCGCTAAGTGGGACAGAAGATCAACCCCAACGGTTTCCGTCTGGGCGTCACCACGGACCACGTTTCGCACTGGTTCGCCGACTCCAAGAAGGAAGGCCAGCAGTACAAGGACTACGTCCGCGAGGACGTCCAGATCCGCAAGCTGATGGACACCGGCATGGAGCGCGCCGGCATCTCGAAGGTGGAGATCGAGCGCACCCGTGACCGCGTGCGCGTCGACATCCACACCGCCCGCCCGGGCATCGTGATCGGCCGCCGCGGTGCGGAGGCCGACCGGATCCGCGGCGAGCTCGAGAAGCTCACCGGCAAGCAGATCCAGCTGAACATCCTCGAGGTCAAGAACCCCGAGGCCGACGCTCAGCTGGTGGCCCAGGGTGTCGCCGAGCAGCTCGCCTCCCGCGTGGCCTTCCGCCGCGCCATGAAGAAGGCCATCCAGTCCGCACAGCGTGCAGGCGCCAAGGGTATCCGTATCCAGTGCGCAGGCCGCCTGGGCGGTGCCGAGATGTCCCGCTCGGAGTTCTACCGCGAGGGCCGCGTGCCCCTGCACACCCTGCGGGCGAACATCGACTACGGCTTCTTCGAGGCCAAGACCACCTTCGGCCGCATCGGCGTGAAGGTCTGGATCTACAAGGGCGATCTGACCGACAAGGAACTGGCAGCTCAGGAGGCTGCAGCTCCCTCCCGCGGCCGCGGCAACGACCGTCGCGCCGGTGGCGAGCGTCGTCGTCGCAACGACCGTAATGACCGTGGGGGCCGTCGCCGCGGAGAGCGCAACGAGCGCTCCGCAGAGGCTCCTGCCGCCGAGGCCCAGGCCCCGGCGTCCAACGCAGAGGGTGGTAACTGATGCTCATCCCCCGTCGTGTGAAGTACCGCAAGCAGCACCACCCCAAGCGGAGTGGTATGGCTAAGGGCGGCACCGAGGTGACCTTCGGTGATTGGGGCATCCAGGCCCTGAGCCCGGCATACGTCACCAACCGGCAGATCGAGGCAGCTCGTATCGCCATGACCCGCCACATCAAGCGTGGCGGCAAGGTCTGGATCAACATCTACCCGGACCGTCCCTTGACCAAGCGCCCCGCTGAGACCCGTATGGGTTCCGGCAAGGGCTCTCCCGAGTGGTGGGTCGCCAACGTCAAGCCCGGTCGCGTGATGTTCGAGCTCGGCGGCGTGTCCGACGAGGTCGCGCGCGAGGCTCTGCGCCTGGCGATCCACAAGCTCCCGATGAAGGCACGCATTGTGCGTCGCGAAGGCGGTGAATGATCAATGGCTGTTGGATCCAAGGATCTGAGCATTGAGAAGCTCGATGAGCTGGACAACAACGCTCTGTACTCCGAGCTGAAGAAGGCCAAGGAGGAGCTGTTCAACCTGCGCTTCCAGTCGGCCACCGGTCAGCTCGAGTCCAACGGCCGCCTCAAGGCCGTCAAGCGTGACATCGCCCGCATCTACACGGTCCTGCGCGAGCGCGAGCTCGGCATCCGTGCCACGAACACCACTGATGAGGATGATGCCAAGTGACCGAGCAGGCACAGCAGAAGACCGAGGAGCGCGGCTACCGCAAGACCCGTCGCGGCTACGTGACCTCGGACAAGATGGACAAGACCGTCGTCGTGCAGCTGCAGGACAACGTCAAGCACGCCCTGTACGGAAAGGTCATGCGCCGTTCCAAGAAGGTCAAGGCGCACGACGAGGAGAACTCGTGCGGCATCGGTGACCTCGTGCTGATCTCCGAGACCCGCCCGCTGTCGGCAGACAAGCACTGGCGCGTCGTCGAGATCATCGAGAAGGCCAAGTGATCTTCTCCTGAATGACTCTCCGAGCCGGCTCACCACCATCGAGCCGACCGGAGCGGGCTGAAACCAGCCCGTCAGCGGCCCGTACGTTCCCGCCACCCCGGGGAGGTGCGGGCCGTTGTACTGCTCACACGCCCCGTGCGACGACGGCCCTCCCGTGCTAGAGTTGTGCTCTTGTGTGGGCACTGCTATGCCCCACCCCTCTGCTCTTTCGTGCCAGCGCATAATGCCCGTGATTCGTGTGCGCCCAGGCGGCGGCAGTTCGAACGCGAGTTCAGATGCTTCTGGCACGAATAGGCCGAGCCCCTGCCGCACCGCGCGCTCGCTGCGCGCGGAACGAGGTGGAGGGGAATCTATCCGACTAGCTGTTCCGCTAGGCCCGCCCCTGTTCATTCGAAGGGTGCTGGAACCGGCGTGACGACAGGAGACAACAAGTGATTCAGCAGGAGTCGCGGCTGACCGTCGCCGACAACTCGGGTGCGAAGGAAATCCTGACCATCCGCGTTCTCGGTGGTTCGGGTCGCCGCTACGCAGGCATCGGTGACACCATCGTCGCTACGGTGAAGGATGCCACCCCCGGCGGCAACGTGAAGAAGGGCGACGTCGTCAAGGCCGTCGTCGTTCGCACGAAGAAGCAGCGCCGCCGTCCGGATGGCTCGTACATTCGCTTCGACGAGAACGCCGCGGTGATTCTCAAGGGCGACGGCGACCCCCGCGGTACCCGTATCTTCGGGCCCGTCGGTCGCGAGCTGCGCGACAAGAAGTTCATGAAGATCATCTCGCTGGCACCGGAGGTGCTCTGATGCCCAAATTCAAGATCAAGACCGGCGATCTGGTTCAGGTCATCTCCGGTAAGAAGGACAACAAGGGCAAGCAGGGCAAGGTCCTGCGCGTCATCCCCGAGACCCAGCGTGTGGTCGTCGAGGGCGTCAACGTCGTGACCCGCCACAAGCGCGCCACGATGCAGGGTGAATCCGGAGGCATCGAGAAGATCGAGGCACCCATCCACGTCTCCAACGTGGCCCTGGTCGACCCCGAGACCAAGAAGCCGACCAAGGTCGGCTACCGCACCGAGACCGTCGAGCGCAACGGCCGTTCCAAGACCGTGCGCATCCGCGTGTCCAAGAGCACTGGTAAGGATCTGTGATGACCGAGACCATCGCCCCCAGCTTCAAGACCAAGTTCCAGGACGTGGTCGTCCCGGCGCTGCAGGAGCAGTTCGCCTACGGCAACGTCATGGAGACCCCGCGCATCGTCAAGGTCGTCGTCAACATGGGTGTGGGAGACGCCGCCAAGGACTCCAAGCTCATCGACGGCGCCGTGCGCGACCTCACCGCGATCACCGGCCAGAAGCCGGTCGTCAACCGCGCCAAGAAGTCGATCGCGCAGTTCAAGCTGCGCGAGGGCATGCCCATCGGCTGCCACACGACCCTGCGCGGCGACCGCATGTGGGAGTTCCTCGACCGCCTCGTGAGCCTGGCCCTGCCGCGTATCCGCGACTTCCGTGGGCTGTCCGACCGTCAGTTCGACGGCAACGGCAACTACACCTTCGGCCTCACCGAGCAGTCCATGTTCCACGAGATCGATCAGGACAAGATCGATCGCGTGCGCGGCATGGACATCACCGTGGTGACCACCGCCAAGACCGACGACGAGGGCCGCGCGCTGCTGAAGGCGCTCGGTTTCCCCTTCAAGACCAACTGACGACTACGTCTCAGGTCCCCCGCGAGCTTCCGGCCCGCCGGGGAAACCGTGACGAGGAAGGGCACGAGCCCACATGACCATGACAGATCCTGTCGCAGACATGCTGACCCGTCTGCGCAACGCAAACTCTGCCTACCACGAGACCGTGAGCATGCCGTACTCCAAGCTCAAGGCACGTGTTGCAGAGATCCTGAAGAACGAGGGCTACATCGGCGACTGGTCGGAGGAGCCGGCCAAGGTCGGCAAGACCCTGGTCCTGACCCTCAAGTTCGGCCCGCAGCGCGAGCGTTCCATCGCCGGCGTGCGCCGTATCTCCAAGCCGGGCCTGCGCGTCTACGCCAAGTCCACCAACCTGCCGCGCGTTCTGGGCGGCCTGGGCATCGCCATCCTCTCGACCTCCTCGGGTCTGCTCACCGACAAGCAGGCCGCGAAGAAGGGCGTGGGCGGCGAGGTCCTGGCCTACGTCTGGTGATCCGGTAGCAGAGAAAGGAAGGAAGAGAACATGTCACGTATTGGACGTCTCCCCATCTCTGTGCCCGCCGGCGTCGAGGTGAAGATTGACGGCCCCCTGGTGTCCGTGAAGGGCCCCAAGGGCGAGCTGAACCACACGGTGTCCGCCCCGATCGAGCTGTCCCAGGAGGACGGCGCGATCACGGTCACCCGTCCCAACGATGAACGCGACTCCCGGTCGCTGCACGGCCTGACCCGCACCCTGATCCAGAACATGATCACGGGCGTGACCGATGGCTATAGCAAGGGCTTGGAGATCGTCGGCACCGGTTACCGCGTGCAGGCCAAGGGCCAGAACCTGGAGTTCGCCCTGGGCTACTCGCACCCCGTCACCTTCGAGGCGCCGGCAGGTATCGAGTTCGCCGTCGAGGGCACCAACAAGGTGACCGTCAAGGGCATCGACAAGCAGCAGGTCGGCCACGTGGCCGCCAAGATTCGCGGGCTGCGCGCTCCCGAGCCCTACAAGGGCAAGGGCGTCCGCTATGCGGGCGAGCAGATCCGCCGCAAGGCCGGAAAGGCAGGTAAGTGATCATGGCTCTGAGCATCAAGGGCAAGTCCAAGGCCGCACAGCGTGCGCGCCGGCACGCCCGCGTTCGCAAGTACGTCACGGGCACTGCCGAGCGTCCGCGCCTGGTCGTCACCCGTTCGACCCGGCACATGTTCGTGCAGGTCATCGACGACGCCCGCGGTGTCACCCTCGCTTCGGCCTCCACCATGGAGGCGGAGCTGCGGGGCGCCGAGGCTGACAAGTCCGAGAAGGCAAAGCGCGTGGGCGAACTGGTCGCCGAGCGTGCGAAGGCCGCTGGCATCGACGCCGTCGTGTTCGACCGCGGGGGCAACAAGTACCACGGTCGAGTGGCTGCCGTCGCCGACGGCGCCCGTGAGGGAGGTCTGGCACTGTGAGCGAGCAGAACACCGAGAACACCGAGAAGAACGTGGCCGCCGAGGCGACCACGTCCAGCACCGAGCAGCGCTCCGGCGGTCGTGGCGACCGCAACGAGCGCGATGGCCGCAACAACGATCGCGGCGGCCGTGGTGGCCGCGGCGAGCGGGGTGGCCGCGGCCGTGACCGCGACGACGACAAGGACAAGTTCCTCGAGCGCGTCGTGACCATCAACCGCGTGGCCAAGGTCGTCAAGGGCGGCCGGCGCTTCAGCTTCACCGCCCTCGTGGTCGTGGGCGACGGCGACGGCATGGTGGGCGTCGGCTACGGCAAGGCCAAGGAGGTCCCGGCCGCTATCTCCAAGGGCGTCGAGGAGGCGAAGAAGAACTTCTTCCGCGTGCCCCGCGTCGAGAAGCGGACCATCCCGCACCGTGTGCAGGGCGAGGCCGCCGCAGGCGTCGTCATGCTGCGCCCGGCCACCCCGGGTACCGGCGTTATCGCCGGCGGTCCGGTGCGTGCCGTGCTCGAGTGCGCGGGCATCCACGACGTCCTCTCGAAGTCCCTCGGGTCTTCCAACCAGATCAACATCGTGCACGCGACCATCGAGGCTCTTCGCCAGCTCGAGGAGCCGGCGGCCGTCGCGGCTCGCCGTGGCCTGCCCATGGACGAGGTCGTTCCCGCCCCGCTGCTGCGCGAACTCCAGCAGAAGGCAGGTGCGTGATGACGCAGAAGCGAATCCAGGCCGACGGCCGGGAGCTGAAGATCACCCAGATCCGCTCCCAGGTCGGCCAGAAGCAGAACATGCGCGACACCCTTCGTTCCCTGGGCTTGCGCAAGCCCGGCAACGTCGTGGTTCGCAAAGCCGATGAGGCAACCGCGGGCATGATCAACACCGTGGCCCACCTCGTGACGGTTGAGGAGGCCTGAGCATGGCTGAGAACACTGAGAACGTTGCCGTCGACGGCAGCACCAAGGACGCCCTGAAGATCCACCACCTCAAGCCGGCTCCCGGCGCGAAGAAGGCCCGCACCCGCGTGGGCCGTGGTGAGGGCTCCAAGGGCAAGACCGCAGGCCGCGGTACCAAGGGCACCAAGGCCCGCTACCAGGTGAAGCCCGGCTTCGCCGGTGGCCAGCTGCCCCTGCACATGCGCCTGCCCAAGCTACGCGGTTTCACCAACCCGTTCCGCGTGGAGTACCAGGTCGTGAACCTCGACCGTCTCGGCGAGCTGTTCCCCGAGGGCGGCACCGTCGGCGTCGAGGATCTCGTGGCCAAGGGCGCCGTTCGCAAGAACCAGCCCGTCAAGGTCCTCGGCGACGGCGAGATCTCCGTCGCGGTCAACGTGACCGCCGACAAGTTCTCGGCCTCCGCCGCCGAGAAGATCTCCGCCGCGGGCGGGTCGACCACCACCCGGTGACGATCCTGAGGCTCCGTGGAACCGGCCCCGGCCGGTGACTGAGCGACGTAGAGGCCTTCCTTCCCGATGCGGGAGGGGAGGCCTCTCGTCGTCGGTGCCGGCCCGCGTCGGGAGCCACGGATCGCGAGATGCGACTTGAGCCGCCCATCGGCCGCGACGAGCGGCTCAAGCGGCCGTTGAGCCGTCATAGGCCCTCGGATCGCCCGTTCGCCGGAGTGTGATACTTCCCTCCGGCCCCGGAATGCTGCGATCCATCATCATTTCGTTAGACTTGCCGGGGCCAAGACGGCCCCCACCACCTGTAGGACCGACGCCCGCCCGGAGGACTCCGGAGCGACCAGCCCGGAAGGGCTCAGGGGATCGGCGGGGTGACCGGCCGGTCCACGGCCGACCTCAAGACCCAAGGAGAGATCTGTGCTCAGCGCTTTCGGTCGGGCATTCACGACCCCCGAGCTGCGGAACAAGATTCTGTTCACCATCGGGATCATCGTGATCTACCGCCTGGGCACCTTCGTGCCCGCCCCCGGCGTGGACTACGGCAACGTTCAGCAGTGCCTGGCCCTGGGCAACACGTCCGGCGGCGTCTACGACCTGGTCAACCTGTTCAGCGGCGGCGCGCTGCTGCAGGTCTCGATCTTCGCGCTGGGCGTGATGCCCTACATCACGGCCAGCATCATCGTGCAGCTGCTGCGCGTGGTGATCCCGCGGTTCCAGGAACTGCACGAGGAGGGCCCTCAGGGCCAGTCCAAGCTCACCCAGTACACGCGCTATCTGACCATCGGCCTGGCGCTGCTGAACGCCACCACGGTGGTCTCCCTGGCGCGCAGCGGCCAGCTCCTGGCGGGCTGCCCCCTGCCGGTGATCCCCAACGACACCATCCTGACCATCCTGGTCATCATCCTGACGCTCACGGCGGGCACCACGGTCATCATGTGGCTCGGCGAGAGGATCACGGACAAGGGCGTGGGCAACGGCATGTCCCTGCTGATCTTCACCTCGATCGCCGCGACCTTCCCGTCCGCACTGGGTCAGATCTTCAACACCCAGGGCTGGGGCCCCTTCGCGCTGGTGCTGCTCGTGGGGCTGGTCGTGATCGTGTGCGTGGTCTTCGTCGAGCAGTCGCAGCGGCGAGTGCCCGTGCAGTACGCCAAGCGCATGGTCGGCCGGCGCACGATCGGCGGCTCGACCACCTACATCCCGCTCAAGGTCAACATGGCGGGCGTGATCCCGATCATCTTCGCCTCCTCCATGCTGATGCTGCCGGGCCTGATCTCGCAGTTCGCCATGCCCACGGACGGCTCGCCGGTTCCGGCCTGGATCAACTGGATCAACACCTACCTGGCCTCGGGGGACCACCCGGTCTACATGGTCGCCTACTTCCTGCTGATCGTGTTCTTCACCTACTTCTACGTGTCGATCACCTTCAACCCGGAGGAGGTCGCCGGCAACATGAAGCGCTACGGCGGTTTCATCCCGGGCATCCGTGCTGGCAGGCCCACCGAGTCCTATCTGCGCTACGTCATCAACCGGATCACCCTGCCCGGCGCTCTCTACCTGGGTATCGTGTCCATGATCCCGCTCATCGCCCTGGTCCTGTTCAACGCCAACCAGAACTTCCCGTTCGGCGGCCCCTCGCTGCTGATCATGGTGGGCGTGGGCCTGGACACGGTGAAGCAGATCGACGCCCAGCTGCAGCAGCGCAACTACGAGGGCCTGCTGCGCTGACCCGGCCCGCCCGGCCACCACATGATTCCGGGCCATGGGCCGCCACCGAGCCACCACCCAGCCCCTAGGAGAGAAGAACATGACCCGTATGCTGATCATCGGCCCGCCCGGAGCGGGCAAGGGCACCCAGGCCGAGCGCCTCTCCGGCCGCCTCGGGATCCCCGCGATCTCCACCGGAGACATCTTCCGGTTCAACATCAAGAACGGCACGGACCTGGGCAAGGAAGCGCAGTCCTACACCGACGCCGGCAACCTCGTCCCGGACTCGGTGACCAACCGCATGGTCCGCGACCGCCTGGCCGAGGCCGACGCGCAGGAGGGCTTCCTGCTCGACGGCTACCCGCGCAACGCAGCGCAGGCCGACGAGCTCGACGCCATCCTGGCGGAGCGCGACCAGAACATCGACGTCGTCCTCCAGCTCACCGCCGACACCGATGAACTCGTCAGCCGCCTCCTGGGCCGTGCCGCCGAGCAGGGCCGCGCGGACGACACGGAGGAGGTCATCCGCCACCGCCTCGAGGTCTACGAGAAGGAGACGGCCGTCGTCGTCGACATCTATGCGGCCCGCGGCATCGTGCGCGAGGTCGACGGCCTGGGCGGGATCGACGAGGTCACCGAGCGCATCGTCGACGCCCTGTCCTGACCCACCGCCCCGGTGCCCGGCACCGGCAGGTGCACGAGGCCCCCGACGACGTTGGGGGCCTCGGCCGTGGCACCGAGTACCACCCGGCCTCCGGCACGGAGCATCCGGGCCAGATCGCAATCGCAGGAGAACGTGAGCATGTTTGGTCGCCGTCGCATCGAGTACAAGACCGACGAGCAGCTGCGGACCATGGTCCAGGCCGGCCTGGTGACCTCCCGTGCCCTGGATGCGGCCGTGGCCGCCGCGCGCCCCGGAGCAACGACCGCCGATCTGGACGCCGCCTTCCGGGAGGTGCTGGCGGCCCATGAGGCCACCTCCAACTTCCTCGGCTACTTCGGCTACCCGGCCACCGTGTGCGTCTCCGTCAACGACGAAGTGGTCCACGGCATCCCCGGGGAAAGGGTGCTGGAGGAGGGCGACATCCTCTCGATCGACGGCGGAGCCATCGTGCACGGGTTCAACGGCGACTCCGCGCGCACCGTCATCCTGGGGAGGCCGTCGGAGGCGGACCAGCTGCTCTCGGACGTCACCCGGGACGCGATGTGGCACGGCATCGCCGCCATGGCCACCGGAACCCGCGTCGGGGATATCGGTGCGGCGATCGAGGACCGGGTGCGCTCCAGGGTGGGGGACCGGCTCGGGATCCTCGAGGACTACGTGGGCCACGGCATCGGGTCCCAGATGCACATGGCCCCCGACGTGCTCAACTACCGGACCGGCGACAGGTCTCCGGCGCTCAGGCCCGGCATGTGCCTGGCCATCGAGCCCATGCTGGTCACGGGCGCCATCGAGACCAAGGTGCTCGAGGACGACTGGACGGTCGTGACCACCGACGGCGGCCGGGCCTGCCAGTGGGAGCATTCCGTGGCTCGCCACAAGGGCGGTATCTGGGTCTTGACCGCGGAGGACGGGGGCGCCTCCGAACTCGAGCCGCTCGGCGTCACGCCCGTGCCGGTTCCCGGGGCCTGAACCGGCTGTGTAGCCTCGGATCAGGCGCACCGGGCCCGCCCCATGGCCGGGCCCTGATGCCGCCGACTGCCCTCCCCATCCGCCCGTCCGGCCGACCTCCGGAACCCCAAGACCCGCGACTCATGACCAGGAGAACCCGTGAGCGAGAACCGCACCCCTTTGCCCGACCCCACGGTGGGCCCGGCCGGACCGGACACCGCGCCCGCAGCGGATGTCCAGAACACGGATCCCGACGCCGGTACCCCTGACACTCCTCGCCCCGTCCCGGGGCAGCTGGTCTTCAAGGCTGCCCGGCGCGGGAAGCCGCCCCGGCACATCGCCGACACCGACATGGCCGGTCGTCGTCAGATGCTCCAGGACATGGGCCACAAGCCGTTCCGCGCCCAGCAGCTGTCGCGCCACTATTTCGAGCGGTTCGCCTCCCGTCCCGAGGACATGACCGACCTGCCCAAGAACGGCCGTGAGCAGCTGGTCGGCGACACCATGCCCGAGCTGCTCAACACGGTGCGCACCCTGCACGCGGACGACGGCGACACCGTCAAGCGCGTGCACCGCCTCTTCGACGGCGCGCTCGTGGAGTCCGTGATGATGCGCTACCCCAACCGCGTCACCATGTGCATCTCTTCGCAGGCCGGATGCGGCATGAACTGCCCGTTCTGCGCCACGGGCCAGGCGGGCCTGACGCGGAACCTGTCGGCGGCCGAGATCGTGGGCCAGGTCGTCGAGGGCATCAGGATGCTGCGGGACGGCGAGGTCGGCCGCAAGGAGCAGGACCCACTGAGGGTGTCCAACATCGTGTTCATGGGTATGGGGGAAGCCCTGGCGAACTACAAGGCGACCATGGAGGCCGTCCACCGTCTCATCGACCCGGCCCCCGAGGGACTCGGGATCTCCGCCCGCGGCCTGACCATGTCCACCGTGGGGCTGGTGCCGGGCATGCGCAAGTTCACCCAGGAAGGCCTGCCCATCACCCTGGCGCTGTCCCTGCACGCCCCCGACGACGAACTGCGCGACGAGCTGATCCCGATCAACACCCGCTGGAAGGTCGACGAGGCCCTGGACGCCGCCCGGGACTACTTCGACGCCACCGGCCGCCGGATCTCGATCGAGTACGCCCTGATCCGCGACATCAACGACCAGGGCTGGCGGGCCGACCTGCTGGGGGAGAAGCTCAACGCCCGGGGCCGCGGCTGGGTGCACGTCAACCCCATCCCGCTCAACCCGACCCCGGGGTCCAAGTGGACGGCCTCGCGTCGAGGGGTCGAGCAGAACTTCGTGGAGCGGCTGCGCGCCCACGGCATCCCCACGACCGTCCGGGACACGCGCGGCTCCGACATCGACGGGGCGTGCGGGCAGCTGGCCGCGGCCAGCTAGCAAGGTCACAGTCCCCGGCGGGAAGCCGGCCTTGTTCAACACGCCCGGGACGCGTACTATTGACTGCTGGTTGTCTGCGTCCACTCATGCGTTCTGCCGGGTCGCCCAGCTCACCACACCACCCTCTGACCTAGGTGGTACTCGGTGTGCACGGGAGGCCCTGGCGATCCGGAGCCGGGCGCCACTTGAACCGAACCCCGCCCGGAGATTCGCCGGGCACAGAAGTGAGCGGAGTACATGGCTAAAAAAGACGGAGTCATCGAGATCGAGGGCGCTGTGGTCGAGGCTCTCCCGAACGCAATGTTCCGGGTCGAGCTGGATAACGGACACATCGTTCTTGCCCACATCTCCGGAAAGATGCGCCAGCACTACATCCGGATCCTCCCCGAGGACCGCGTGGTGGTGGAGCTGAGCCCCTATGACCTCTCACGGGGTCGGATCGTCTACCGCTACAAGTGAGCTGGTGCGCAACGGGAGGCTCCGTTGCGCGCTCATCTCGAAGAGCCAACGCGAAGGAATGCGATGAAGGTCCAGCCGAGCGTGAAGCAGATCTGCGATAAGTGCAAAGTGATTCGCCGTAACGGGCGCGTCATGGTGATCTGCGAGAACCCGCGCCACAAACAGCGTCAGGGCTGATTCAGCCTCGAACGCGAACCCGCGTCAGCGGGTGACATTGCACCGCTCCCGACCGGAGAGATCCAGGCGGGCACCCCCGGACGACAGAGGCCGGGGACCACTTAGGTCCAGAGGGCCGAGGTGGGCAGCGATGCTACAGACCTCTGGATGAACAAGGAGAACCGCCACTATGGCACGTCTCGCAGGCGTCGATCTGCCCCGTGAAAAGCGGGTAGAGATCGCCCTTACCTACATCTACGGCGTTGGCCGCACTCGTGCGCTCGCCACCCTTGAGGCCACGGAGATCTCGGGCGATATCCGAGTCAAGGACCTCACCGATGCCCAGCTCGTCCAGCTGCGCGACTACATCGAGGGCAACTACAAGGTGGAGGGTGACCTTCGCCGTGAGGTGGCCGCTGACATCCGCCGCAAGGTCGAGATCGGCAGCTACCAGGGTCTGCGTCACCGCCGGGGTCTGCCCGTGCACGGTCAGCGCACCAAGACGAACGCTCGCACCCGCAAGGGCCCGAAGCGCACCGTCGCCGGCAAGAAGAAGTAAGTCACCGGATTGCTCTAGGGCGCGGTCCTGCGCCCCAGCACAGACCATCACGGTTTCAGACCACCTAGCAGGAGAAGCTCAATGCCCCCAAAGACTCGCGCGACGGCCGCTCGCAAGCCGCGTCGCAAGGACAAGAAGAACATCACCTCGGGCCAAGCCCACATCAAGTCGACGTTCAACAACACCATCGTCTCGATCACCGACCCCAGCGGCGCAGTGCTGTCCTGGTCCTCGGCCGGTGAGATGGGTTTCAAGGGATCGCGCAAGTCGACCCCTTACGCCGCGCAGATGGCCGCGGAGGCCGCTGCCAAGCGCGCCCAGGAGCACGGTGTCCGCAAGGTCGACGTCTTCGTGAAGGGCCCGGGATCGGGCCGCGAGACCGCGATCCGCTCCCTGCAGGCCACCGGCCTGGAGGTCGGCTCGATCCAGGACGTCACTCCCAGCGCGCACAACGGCTGCCGTCCTCCGAAGCGCCGCCGCGTTTGATCGCTCGCACGGTTCCGCCCCCTTCTCCTCGGACCGAGGGGGAGGGGCGGACCGTGCCTCACGCGGTTGACAGGCGGCCGATGCCTGGATCCGCATATTCGAGAGTGCTCCACCACCTGCGTGCGTCATATAGCGGAGGCACGCTGAAAGGAACCATCAGTGCTCATCGCACAGCGCCCCACCCTTTCCGAAGAGGTCGTGGCTGACAACCGCTCCCGGTTCGCCATCGAGCCGCTGGAGCCGGGTTTCGGCTACACCCTCGGTAACTCTCTCCGTCGCACCCTGCTGTCCTCGATCCCCGGCGCTGCTGTCACCAGCATCCGCATCGACGGCGTTCTCCACGAGTTCTCAACCGTGGAGGGTGTGAAGGAGGATGTCACCGAGATCATCCTGAACATCAAGAAGCTCGCCTTCTCCTCGGAGGAGGACGAGCCGGTGGTCGCCTACCTGAACAAGCAGGGCCCTGCCGAGGTCACCGCGGCCGACATCCAGGTTCCCGCCGGCGTGGAGATCCACAACCCGGATCTGCACATCGCGACCCTGAACTCGAAGGGCAGCCTGGAGCTGGAGCTGACCATCGAGCGCGGCCGCGGCTACGTGACCGCAGCGCAGAACAAGTCCGGTGACGCAGAGGTCGGCCGTATCCCGGTCGACTCCATCTACTCGCCGGTCCTCAAGGTGACCTTCCGCGTGGAGGCCACCCGTGTGGAGCAGCGCACCGACTTCGACCGCCTGATCCTGGATGTCGAGACCAAGGAGGCCATCTCGCCGCGCGACGCCGTCGCATCAGCGGGCACCACCCTGGTCGAGCTGTTCGGTCTGGCCCGTGAGCTCAACGCCGAGGCCGAGGGGATCGAGATCGGTCCTTCGCCGACCGACGCCGCGGTGGCCGCCGACATGGCACTGCCCATCGAGGATCTCGAGCTGACCGTGCGTTCGTACAACTGCCTCAAGCGCGAGGGCATCCACACCGTGGGTGAGCTCGTGACCCGCTCCGAGGCGGACCTGATGGACATCCGGAACTTCGGCGCCAAGTCCATCGACGAGGTCAAGGTCAAGCTCGTGGAGCTCGGCCTGGCCCTGAAGGACTCGCCCCCAGGCTTCGAGGCCGCCGCGCGTCCCGCGTCGATCGACGACGAGAACCCGTTCGACGTCCAGCAGTAATTCTTTCGACCTTTCCCGCCCAGCGGCGCCCGGGTGACCGGGCACCGCGTACGGGTGAGTAATCTCCAGGAGACCAACCACTATGCCTACTCCCACGAAGGGCGCCCGCCTCGGCGGCAGCCCGGCCCACGAGCGCCTCATGCTGCGCAACCTCTCGCAGCAGCTCTTCGAGCACAAGCGCGTCACCACCACGGTGACCAAGGCCAAGCGCCTGCGCCCGCACGCCGAGCGCCTGATCACGTTCGCCAAGCGCGGCGACCTCGCCGCCCGTCGCCAGGTGCTCAAGCAGCTGACCGACAAGGGCGTCGTGCACGAACTGTTCACCACCATCGCCTCGGCCATGGAGGACCGTCCGGGTGGCTACACCCGGATCACCAAGATCGGCAACCGCAAGGGCGACAACGCCCCGATGGCCGTCATCGAGCTGGTCATGGAGCCGGTCGCCACCAAGGCCACCCTCGCCGAGGCCGAGGCTGCCACCCGGGCCCAGGCTCCTGCGGAGCCGGCTGAGGAGAAGGCTCCCGTCGAGGACGTCGTCAGCGATCCCGCGGCTTCCCTGGCCGAGGAGGGCGGCGCTTCTGCAGCGCAGGCCGGCGACGAGACCTCGGCGGCGGACGCTCCCGCAGCGGCTGCGGAGGCCGACGAGTTCACCGGTTCCGCCAAGCCCCTGGAGTCCGGCGAGGCCCCCGAGGGCTTCACCATCAAGGGCAACAAGCAGTCCAAGAAGTACCACGTGCCCGGTTCGCGCTGGTACGCCGGCACCAAGGCCGAGGTCTGGTTCGACACCAAGGCCAACGCCGAGGCCTCCGGGTTCTCCCCGGCCGGTGGCGCTGCCGCCCAGAAGATCGACGGCGAGTGAGCCTGCTCCCGCGTTGATCGACTCGCGCCGATCGACTGAGATCGCCTTGTCGCCTGTGGCCCCTGGATCGTCTGCATTCAGGGGCCACAGGCCTATTCTTGTGCCGTAACCCCGCAGCCTTTCCAGAAAGCACCCTCCCCAGTGCCCGAATCCACGACCTCCTCCCATGCCTCCGCCTCCGCCGAGGGAGGCCAGGGGGAACCGCGTCCCGTCAGGCTGAGGATCGACGTGAGCTACGACGGCGGCCCGTTCGACGGATGGGCCCGCCAGCCGGGCCGTGAGACCGTCCAGGGCGCCGTCGAGGACGCGCTGTCCATCCTGATCCGGCGCGAGGTGCGCACCGTCGTCGCGGGACGGACCGATGCCGGTGTCCACGCGCGCGGCCAGGTGCTGCATCTGGACCTGACCGACCGGGAATGGAAACAGCTGGGCGGCGCCCGCGCCGAGGACCCGGCTGCGGTGCTGACCCGGAGGGCCAACGGGGTGCTCGCCCGGGTACTCGGGACCGAGCGGAAACAGCGAGGACTGCCGGAGATCCCCGGGGCGATCGTGATCAGGAGCTCGCAGCGGGCCGCGGAGGGCTTCGACGCCCGGTTCTCGGCCATCGCCCGGCGGTACACGTACCGCATCCGAGACGGCGCGGCCGGGCACGATCCGCTGACCCGGACCTCGACCTGGTGGGTACGGGAGACCCTGGACGTCGAGGCCATGAGCGCGGCCGTCGCCCCCGTGCCCGGGCTGCACGACTTCCTGAGCTTCTGCAAGCCCCGTGCGGGCTCCACCACGGTGCGCGACGTGCGGGAGATCGCCGTCGAACGGACCGCCGGCGGCTTGATCGAGCTGCGGATCGAGGCGGACGCGTTCTGCCACAACATGGTGCGCGCGATCGTGGGCGCCGCCGTGCGCGTGGGGAAGGGCGAACGGCCGGCCGGGTGGCTCGGGCAGCGCCTCGCCGAGCGCGAGCGGAGCTCGGACATGCTGCTGGCCCCGCCCCAGGGGCTGGTCCTGGAACAGGTCCTCTATCCCGCCGAAGCGCGGCTGGCCGAACGCGCCGAGCAGACCCGCGCCCGGCGCAGCGAGCTGCCCGCCTGATCCTCTCCTCGTCCCCGCCTGGCCCGTTCGCGCCGGACGCCCCCGAATGTGAGATTGATCAGGACACCGGCCCTCGCTGGCAACGGGGGAGTTTCTGCGGTATCTTTGACTGCTGTTGTGCATGTCCCACCTCGGTTCACGTGTACCCTGATCCGCCGCCCAGTTGCAGGGCTCATGGCGATCTGGTGCTCCGGGGCCTGTGGACCCGGATGCCGCTCGGCCCTCACCCGAGCCCCGGTGCAAGGCACACAGGACCCGACCTGAGGCCTGCTCAGGTCCATGGAATCGAACCGAAACGAAGGCAGATCAACGTGCGTACGTATACTCCGAAGCCCGGTGACGTCCAGCGTGACTGGTACGTCATCGACGCCAGCGACGTCGTCCTCGGCCGCCTGGCTAGCCACGCCGCAACCTTGCTGCGCGGAAAGCACAAGGCGACCTTTGCTCCCCACGTGGACACCGGCGACTTCGTGGTCATCGTCAACGCGGACAAGGTCGCCCTGACCGGCGACAAGCTGCGGAAGAAGATGGCCTACCGCCACTCGAACTACCCCGGCGGGCTGACCGCGACCTCCTACGCGGAACTGCTCGAGAAGAACCCCGTGCGCGCCGTCGAGAAGGCCGTGCGCGGGATGCTGCCCAAGAACAAGCTGGCCGCTCAGCAGCTGTCCAAGCTCAAGGTCTACGCGGGTCCCGAGCACCCGCACGCTGCGAATCAGCCCAAGACCTTCGAATTCAACCAGGTCGCCCAGTAATTCCGGGCCTTTCGAGATCGACTTAAAGGAGACATCGTGGCTCAGAACACTGAAGAGAACTACGCCGCAGAGGGCGAGGAGATGACCTCCTACACCTCTGAGTCGGCTCCGGCCTCCGAGGCGGCTGCCGCTTCCGATCGCCCGGCCCTGACCGTTCCCGGCCAGGCCGTCGGCCGCCGCAAGGAAGCCATCGCCCGCGTGCGCCTGGTCCCCGGATCGGGCAAGTGGACCATCAACGGCCGCACCCTGGAGAACTACTTCCCGAACAAGCTCCACCAGCAGGAGGTCAACGACCCCTTCACGCTGCTGGAACTGCAGGGCGCCTACGACGTGATCGCCCGCATCGACGGCGGCGGCCCCTCCGGCCAGGCCGGTGCGCTGCGCCTGGGCGTGGCCCGCGCCCTGAACGAGATCGACACCGAGCACAACCGCCCGGCTCTCAAGAAGGCCGGCTTCCTGACCCGTGACGCCCGCGTCATCGAGCGCAAGAAGGCCGGTCTGAAGAAGGCCCGCAAGGCACCCCAGTACTCCAAGCGCTGATCCGCGCCCCAGGTGTACGACGTCGCCCCGTTGTCCACGGCCCCGTGCCGTAGATTGCGGGGCGTCGTCATGCTGGGGGATTTTTCCCTCGCAGCACCTACCATGTAGCTCAATGACAGACGGTGCCGTCCCGATCGCGCTGTGCGCTCGGCGTGCCGACACCCCGGGTCAGGCCGCCCCCCTAGGGCCTGCGCACCCGGCCATAGGATGGACGATCTATGACACGTATTTTCGGAACCGACGGCGTTCGCGGGCTGGCGAACGAACTGCTCACCGCCGACATGGCGCTGGACCTGGCGCAGGCCGCGGCGATCGTGCTGGGCCATGACCACGCCGGTGAGGGCAAGCGCCCCTCCGCGGTCCTCGCCCGTGACGGCCGCGCCTCGGGCGAATTCCTGGGGTCGGCGGTGGCCGCGGGACTCGCCGGTTCCGGCGTCGACGTGCACGACGCGGGTGTCGTGCCGACCCCCGCGCTGGCCTACCTGGTGGGGGACATGGGCGCCGATTTCGGCGTCATGATCTCCGCCTCCCACAACCCTGCACCGGATAACGGCATCAAGTTCCTCGCCCACGGCGGGAAGAAGCTGCCGGACGCCGTCGAGGACAAGATCCAGGCCGTCTACGAGGCGCGCGCCTTCCGCCGTCCGACGGGTGCCGGCGTGGGCCGTATCTCCACCCTCACGGATGCCGAGGACCGCTACGTCCTGCACCTGGTGGGGGCCATCCCCTACCGTCTCGAGGGGATCCGGGTCGTGCTCGACTGCGCCAACGGTGCTGCTGCAGGGGTCTCCCCGGACGCCTTCCGCGACGCCGGAGCCGAGGTGGTCGAGACCATCGGCAACGAGGTGAACGGCCTCAACATCAACGACGGCGTGGGTTCCACCCACCTGGGCAAGCTCAAGAGGGCGGTCGTCGAGCACGGCGCCGATCTCGGCATCGCCCACGACGGCGACGCGGACCGCTGCCTGGCCGTGGACGCCAACGGCGAGGAGATCGACGGCGACCAGATCATGGGCATCCTGGCACTGTCCCTGCACGAACGGGGCCAGCTGGAGAAGGACACCCTGGTGATCACGGTGATGTCCAACCTGGGGCTCAAGCTCGCGCTGCAGGACCGCGGGATCGGCATCCGCGAGACCAAGGTCGGCGACCGGTACGTGCTCGAGGCCATGACCCGGGAGAACTACAACCTGGGCGGCGAGCAGTCCGGGCACGTGATCATGTCCGACTGGGCGACCACCGGCGACGGCCTGCTGACGGGTCTCATGGTGGCCTCCAGGGTCGCCGAGACCGGGCTGCCGCTGTCGGAGCTGGGCAAGGTCATGACCCGCCTGCCGCAGGTGCTCATCAACGTCAAGGGCGTCGACCGCTCGGCTGCTGCCACCGACGCCGGCCTGGGGGAGGCGGTCTCGGCCGCGGAAGCCCGGCTGGGGGAGACCGGCAGGGTGCTGCTGCGCGCCTCCGGCACCGAGCCGGTCGTGCGGGTGATGGTCGAGGCGGCCACCGAGGAGCAGGCGCGCGAGGAGGCCGACTTCCTGGCCGGCGTCGTCTCGGACCGGCTCGCCCTCACGGCGAGCGTCAGTGACTGACCCGTTCCCCGCCGAATAGCGAGTTGAGCCGCCCATCACAGCTGATGGGCGGCTCAACTCGCTATTCGAGGGCGGGATCTCACACGTTGGGGTCCTTGTCCGCGGCGGAGCCCTCCCTGGGTGCCGCGCCGGTGGCGAGCAGGTCGCGGATCTCGGTCAGGAGGGCGACGTCCGGTTCGACCTCCTCCTCGTCGGGATCGATCCCGAGCCTCCTGTTGCGGGCCTCGATGACCTTGTTCATCGGCATCACGACGACGAAGTACAACGCGGCGGCGATGATCAGGAAGTTGACGACGACGGTCAGCCAGGCGCCGAAGCGGACCCAGTTGTCGCCGTCGCCGACCTGGAAGGCCAGGAACTGGTCGAAGCTCGGGAACCCGATCAGGCCCGAGATCAGCGGCATGATGACGGAATCCACGAGAGTGGTGATGACGGGGGCGAAGGCCGCGCCGAGCACGACCGCGACGGCCAGGTCGACGACATTGCCCTTCATGATGAACTCTTTGAAACCCTGAATCATGGGCAGAACATTACTCCGCTATTGGCGGGGTGACCAGGTCCTTTCCCGGGAAAGGGAAGCGGCGGGCGCTGTTGCGCCGCAGGAAAAGCGCAGCACATGGGTTTTCCGGCGGGCTCTTCTCACGGATAGTCGGGCGTCGGCCCCGTGCCGTAGTACTCCTCGAGGGTCGTGGCCTCCGACTCCTGGAACTCGCGCGCCTGGTCGACCCCGAGATAACGCAGGTGCCAGGGCTCGTAGCTGTATCCCGTGATCTCCTCACCGCCCTCGGGGAACCGCAGGACGAATCCGTAGTCGGCGGCGTTCTCCGCCGCCCACTGAGCCGCAGGCGTGTCCGCGAAGCACTCCTGCAGGTCGCATCCGGTCCCGTCCGCGAGGTCGACGGCCAGGCCCGTCTGGTGTTCCGAGTAGCCGGGCCTCGCCGACACCCGGTCGGCGGCCTCCTGGCCGTTCTGCTGGACCCAGTGGTCGTAGGTGGAGACCTGGGTGTCGTAGGAGCGGTAGGCGGAGGTCACGTTCACGGTCACGCCCTCGGCCCGCATGTCGGAGAGCATCTCCGTGAGCGCCCCGGCCGCATCCTCACGCAGCTGATGCCCCTCGACCTGAGTCAGGGGCGAGGGGACGTAATCCTGCGGCTGCAGCGGATTCTGCTTGTTGACCACGACGGACAGGGAGTCCGCGGTCGACGTGTCGGCCTCCGGCGCGCCCGCCGAGTCCCCGGATCCGTTGCCGGCCGGATCGCCCGAGGCCCCCTGCGCAACGGTCTCCTGCCCGGCGGCCCCGCTCGTGCCGGTCGCGGCGGGGGAGGCGCCGTCGTCGCCGGAGCCCGATCCGCAGCCGCTGAGGACCAGGGATCCGAGGACGAGGACTGCTGCTGCGGGGAGGTGGGGGCGCATGGTTGCTCCTGCCGTGGGGGTGCGGTGGTCAGGTCTACGGGACGGGCTCTCCGGGTCAATTCTTGCGCACCAGCACCCGGCGGATGGAGTGGTCGGGGGACTTGGAGAGGATCAGCTGCGCCCGGCCCCTGGTGGGACGGACGTTCTGGACGAGGTTGACCTCGTTGATGCGCTTCCAGATGTCGGTGGCCGTGGCCACCGCCTCCTCGTCGGTCAGGGCGGCGTAACGATGGAAATAGGAGGCCGGGTCGGCGAAGGCCACGTTGCGCAGGGCCTGGAACCGCTCGATGTACCAGCGCTCGATGTCCTGGGTCCGGGCGTCCACGTAGATGCTGACGTCGAAGAAGTCGCTCAGCGCGAGCGAGGTCCGGTCCCCGGGGCCGAGCTTGGCCGGGGCCAGAACGTTGAGGCCCTCGACGATGACGACGTCGGGACGGGTCACGACCACTTCCTCGCCGGGCAGGATGTCGTAGGTGACGTGGGAGTACTTGGGCGCGCGGACCTCCTCCGCCCCCGACTTGATCTCGGCCACGAACCGCAGCAGAGCCCGGCGGTCGTAGGACTCGGGAAAGCCTTTGCGCTGCATCAGCCCGCGGCGTTCGAGCTCGGCGTTGGGGTAGAGGAAGCCGTCCGTGGTCACCAGCTGGACCCTCGGGGTGGACGGCCAGCGGGCCATGAGCTCACGCAGGAGACGAGCCGTCGTCGACTTCCCGGCCGCCACGGAGCCGGCGATGCCGATCACGAAGGGCGTACGGGCGTGCTGCTGTCCCAGGAACTCGTTGGTCGAGCTGTTCAAGGACGTGGCCGCGGAGTCGTAGAGGGTCAGGAGACGGGACAGGGGGAGGTAGACCTCGCGGACCTCATCGACGTCCAGGTGGTCGCCGAGGCCGCGCAAGGACTCGATTTCATCTTCTGTCAGCGGGACGTCTATCTCCGTCGATAGCCGCGACCACGTGTGCCGGTCCAGTTCGATGAACGGGGAGACGCGGTTGATCCCTGGCGTTGTGCTCATTGACGGTCATTTTATGACCGGGGGCACCGGGGATCGAATTGCGGTCGGGCCGAGCCGTCGAACAAGCTGGCAAAGAGGGGACAACGGCGCATCGTCGCGCGGATTCACGACCGCCCGCGGCCACAGGCGATCTCCGGGTGCGGCCGTCGCGGATCGCGGTGCGCCATATGCGGCCGGCAGCGTGAGACTATTCACGTGTGCACGGACGGCGGGTAAAGTTCGGATCGGCATTGAAGCCACCAGACCCCCGCCGGGCGGCGGCACCCTCCAACTGCCGTCGCCGATAACTTCACCACCCATATAGTCCGCCGGGTATTGCGGAACGGCCGGGTCTCTCAAGGCGTTCGTGGTTCCTCAAGTCCCGTCGACGAAGCGATCCAAAGAGGGACGTCTTGACTACCACCACCACAACATCCGAGGAGACAAGGAAGAAGGGCGGGCTGCGGGTTGCGGTCCAGCGTTTCGGCACCTTCCTGTCCTCCATGATCATGCCGAACATCGCGGCGTTCATCGCCTGGGGCCTGATCACCGCACTGTTCATTCCCGACGGCGCCGTCAACCGCATCAACCCCGACTGGGCCCCCTTCAGCGCCCTGGTGGGCGCGATGGTCGGCCCGATGGTGACCTACCTGCTGCCGCTGCTGATCGCCTACACGGGCGGCAAGCTCGTCTACGACGTCCGCGGCGGCGTGGTCGGTGCGATCTCCGTCATGGGCGTCATCATCGGCACCTCGGACCCGCTGTTCATCGGCGAGGACGGCAACGCCTCGCCGATGTTCCTGGGCGCCATGATCATGGGCCCGCTCGGCGCATGGTGCATGAAGAAGCTGGACGCCCTGTGGGACGGCAAGATCCGCCCGGGCTTCGAGATGCTGGTCAACAACTTCTCGGCCGGCATCTTCGGCGCCATCGCGGCCCTGGGCTCGATGTTCCTGCTCACTCCGATCATGAACCTCTTCACCTACGTGGCCGGGGTCATCGTCGAGTTCCTGGTCAATACCGGCCTGCTGCCGCTGACCTCGCTGATCATCGAGCCGGCCAAGATCCTGTTCCTCAACAACGCGATCAACCACGGTCTGCTCACGCCCCTGGGCAGCGCCCAGGCGCTGGAGCAGGGCAAGTCGATCCTGCTGCTGCTCGAGACCAACCCCGGCCCCGGCCTGGGCATCCTGCTGGCCTACATGGTCTTCGGCCGCGGGACCGCGCGCGCCACGGCTCCGGGTGCCGCGATCATCCAGTTCGTCGGCGGTATCCACGAGATCTACTTCCCGTACGTGCTCATGAAGCCGCAGCTGATCATCGCGGCCATCGCCGGCGGCATGTCCGGCATCGCCGTGTTCCAGATCTTCGGAGCCGGCCTGGCCAGCCCCGCAGCCCCCGGCTCGATCATCGCGATCCTGCTGACCACGGGCCAGAACACCTATCTGGGAGTCATCCTGGGCGTGGCCGTCGCGACCGCGGTGTCCTTCGCCGTGGCGTCGGTGATCCTGCGCTTCTCCAAGCAGTCGGAGGACGCGCTGGCCGAGGCCACCGCCAAGATGGAGGGCATGAAGGGCAAGAAGTCCTCGATCTCCTCCGCGCTCGCGGGCGGGACCGCGGCCGCGCAGACCACGATCGCCAAGATCGTCTTCGCCTGCGACGCCGGCATGGGCTCCTCCGCCATGGGCGCCTCCGTGCTGCGCAACAAGATCAAGGACGCCGGCTACGGCGGTGACGTCTCCGTGGTGAACTCCGCGATCAACAACCTCAAGGACGAGTACGACCTGGTGGTCGTCCACGAGGACCTGCTCAACCGCGCCCAGACGCCCACGCCCTCCGCCATGCACGTGGCGGTGGACAACTTCATGGGCTCGCCCCGCTACGACGAGATCGTGGAACTCATCCGCGAACAGCGAGAAGGCGACGGGGGATCCGGCGACGCGGTTCCCGCCACCGCCGGAGCAGGGACAGCGGCAGCGGAAGGGTCCGCCGCACCCGCCGCCGGCTCGTCAGGGGGTGCCGCCCCGGCGGAGGAACCCGGGACCGGAGCCGATGCTGCCCCCGCCGACAGCGGGAAGCAGATCCTCTCCGCGGAGTCGATCCGCCTGGGCGCCGCTGCGAGCACGCGCGACGAGGCCATCGACGAGGCGGGCGAGCTGCTGGTCGGGACCGGCGCCGTCGACCGGTCCTATGTCGCGGCCATGCACGAGCGCGAGTCCTCGGTCTCGACGTTCATGGGCAACGGCCTGGCCATCCCGCACGGGACCAACGAGGCCAAGTCCGCGATTCACGACTCCGCCATGTCCTTCATCCGCTACGACCAGCCCGTCGACTGGGGTGGTCAGGAGGTGAAGTTCGTGATCGGCATCGCCGGTGCGGACGGACAGCATCTGGGCCTGCTGGCGAAGATCGCCAAGATCTTCTCCAAGAAGGAATCCCTTGCTCAGCTGGAGCAGGCCCAGACCCCGGAGGAGATCCTCGAGATCTTCGGAAAGGTCAACGCATGAAAGCCCTACATTTCGGTGCCGGGAACATCGGCCGCGGTTTCGTGGGAGTCCTGCTGAACGAGGCGGGCTACGAACTGGTCTTCGCCGACGTCGCCGCACCACTGATCGACGCCCTGAACGCGCAGGACTCCTACACGGTGCACGAGGTCGGTTCGGACCCGCGCGACATCGAGGTCACCGGTTTCTCCGGGGTGAACTCCGCCGAGGACCCGCAGGGACTGCTCGAGCACATCAAGACCGCCGACGTCATCACGACCGCCGTCGGGCCCACCGTGCTCAAGATCATCGCCCCCGCGCTGGCGGAGGGCCTCAGGGCCCGTGCCGAGGCCGGTGGGGGGACGGTGGCCGTGATGGCGTGCGAGAACGCGATCAATGCGACCGACGGCCTGGCGGAGTCGATCCGCGAGGCGTATCCGGAGGTCGACCGGATCGCGGTCTTCGCCAACACGGCCGTGGACCGGATCGTGCCCAACCAGGCGCCGGGTCAGGGCCTGGACGTCACGGTGGAGACCTACTACGAGTGGGCGGTGGAATCCCCGGCCTTCGGGGGCGACGCTCCCCGGATCCCCGGCATCACGTGGGTCGAGGACCTGGCCCCGTACATCACCCGCAAGCTGTTCACGGTCAACACCGGACACGCCGCGACCGCGTACTTCGGCTACCAGGCCGGGATCTCCAAGATCTCGGACGCCCTGGCGGATCCGGGCGTGCACGCCAAGGTCGAAGGGGTGCTGGCGGAGACGAAGGCCCTGCTGGTCGAGAAGTTCGGTTTCGAACCCGAGGTGCAGCAGGCCTACGTGGACAAGATCCTGACCCGCTTCGCCAATCCGCACCTGCCGGACACCGTGGAGCGCGTGGGCCGCGCCCCGTTGCGCAAGATCTCGCGCAACGAGCGCTTCATCGGCCCCGCGGCCGAGCTGGCCGAGCGGGGCCTGGACGCGACCGCGCTCGTCTCCGCAGTCTCAGCCGTGCTCGGCTTCGACGTGGCCGACGACGCCGAAGCCCAACAGCTGCAGGACAGGCTGGCCACCGCCCGCGGTGATCGCACAGCCGCCGCCGCGCTGGCGACGGAGCTGACCGGCATCGACGCGGAGCACCCGTTGTTCCCCGCCCTGGCCGAGGTCTTCGCCGAGGCATGATCCGTCGTCCCGCGACGAGCTGATCACGGGCAGCCGGTCATGCCGGCCGGGACCGGACGACAGCGGGCGGGGCACCCAGTTCACTGGATGCCCCGCCCGCTGTCGTCGTTCATGCCGCTCCGGCTGCACTGACGCGAGCCGGTGCGCGGAGGCCGGTCAGCACATCGCGGTGTACGTGGTCACGGCCTTGTCGTAGGAGGCGCCGCTGCCGGTGGCGCGGGTCTCCTGCCGGACCCCGCACCCGCGGTGGTAGGCGCGGTCGAAGGCTTCACGGTCGACGGCTCGTGCCCGGTCGAGCTCGCAGGCGATGCCCGCCAGGGGGTTCAGGAACCCCGCCCCGATGCAGGCGATCCCCGCTCCATCCATGAGCTCGCGGACCTCCGCGACCTCGCTGTGCGAGAGGTAATGGACAATCGTATTGTCCGCGTTCGCCGGGGCCGCCGAGGCGACTGTCACCCCGGTGACCCCCAGGGCCGTCATGGCCATCACGGTCGCAGCGGTCCGTGCTCTGTCTTTCAAACTCACGATCTTCAACTCCCGATATCTATCAGAATCGCTCAGATTTCTACGTCTTGAGTGGTGTTCTGTCGTATCCGGCGTAGTGGGCCGTGGCGTTATCAACTCCTCGTTTCCGGAAACGATCGTAGAAAACCGGCGAACGTAAGCCAAGTCACGTTACATTCCGCAGTGGGCTGCGAGTTCTCGTCGTGTGCGATCCGCCCGGGTGTCCAGGCTCATACCGCGCAATGTTGCGGCAGCAAGCCTGGTGAGGCCCATCGGCGGAGGGTGCCGTGGGTTAGGCTGAGCGGTATGTGTGGAATCGTTGGATATGTCGGTCTGCGGGAGACTCCCGGCCGTGAACTTTATGCCCTGGATTACGTCCTGGAGGGCCTTCGCCGCCTCGAATACCGGGGCTATGACTCTGCCGGAGTCGCCGTCGTCGCCGACGGCGCGGTGGACTGCCGGAAGAAGGCGGGCAAGGTCTCCAGCCTCGACGCCGAGCTCGCGGCCAACCCGCTCCCCGACGCCGTCCTGGGCATCGGCCACACCCGCTGGGCCACCCACGGCGGCCCCACGGACGTCAACGCGCACCCGCATGTCATCGACCACGGCCGCCTGGCCGTGGTGCACAACGGCATCATCGAGAACTTCGCCGAGCTCAAGAACGAACTGACCGGCAAGGGCTACACCTTCGAGTCCGAGACCGACACCGAGGTCGCCGGGACCCTGGTCGCCGACTACTACAACAAGGACGCCGGCCGCGACCTCACCGAGGCCGTGCGGCTGGCCTCGCAGCGCCTCGAGGGTGCGTTCACCTTGCTGGCGATCCACGCCGATCACCCCGACCGCATCGTGGCCGCCCGCTACAACTCCCCGCTGGTCATCGGGCTGGGCAAGGACGAGAACTTCCTGGGCTCTGACGTCTCCGGGTTCATCCAGCACACCAAGCAGGCCGTGGAGATGGACAACAACCAGATCGTCACCATCACCGCCACGGACTACTCGATCATCGACTTCGACGGCAACCCGGTCAGCGGCAAGCCGTTCGAGGTGACCTGGGACGCGGCCGCGGCCGAGAAGGGCGGATTCAACTCCTTCATGGAGAAGGAGATCCACGATCAGCCCTCCGCCGTTCACGACACCCTGCTGGGCCGTCTCGACGAGACGGGTCACCTGACCCTGGACGAGCTGCGCATCGACGAGTCGCTGCTGCGCTCGGTGGACAAGATCGTGGTGATCGCCTGCGGCACCGCCGCCTACGCGGGCCACGTGGCCCGCTACGCGATCGAGCACTGGTGCCGGATCCCCACCGAGGTGGAGCTGGCCCACGAGTTCCGCTACCGCGATCCCATCGTCAACGAGAAGACCCTGGTGGTCGCGCTGTCCCAGTCCGGTGAGACCATGGACACCCTCATGGCCATCCGGCACGCCCGGGAACAGGGCGCCAAGGTGATCGCGATCTGCAACACCAACGGCTCCTCGATCCCGCGCGAGTCCGATGCCAACCTCTACACCCACGCGGGTCCGGAGATCGCGGTGGCCTCGACCAAGGCGTTCCTGGCCCAGATCACCGCCGCCTACCTGCTCGGCCTCTACCTCGCCCAGCTGCGGGGCAACATGTTCGCCGACGAGATCGGCGAGGTGCTCAGCGAACTGCAGGCCATGCCCGAGAAGATCCAGACGGTGATCGACGGCGCCGACGAGATCAAGGCCATGGGCACGGAGATGGGCGACACCGAGTCCGTGCTGTTCCTGGGCCGCCACGTCGGTTTCCCGGTGGCCCTGGAGGGTGCGCTCAAGCTCAAGGAGATCGCCTACATCCACGCCGAGGGCTTCGCCGCCGGCGAGCTCAAGCACGGCCCCATCGCCCTGATCGAACCGGGGCAGAAGGTCTTCGTCGTCGTCCCGTCCCCTCGCGGCCGTAACGCCCTGCACTCCAAGGTGGTCTCCAACATCCAGGAGATCCGCGCTCGCGGTGCGGAGACCATCGTGATCGCCGAAGAGGGCGACGAGGCCGTGGCGCCCTACGCCAACCACGTCATCAGCGTCCCGGCCTCGCCCACGCTGCTGCAGCCGCTGCTGGCCACCGTGCCCCTGCAGATCTTCGCCTGCGCCATGGCCGAGGCCAAGGGGTACGACGTCGATCAGCCCCGCAACCTCGCCAAGTCGGTCACGGTGGAGTGAGCCGGCGAGCCCGCCCAGGGCTGCCCGTCCACCCGTGCTGACGCACGCCCATCATGCGGCCAGGGTCGCTGCCACAGGCAGTACCCTGGCCGCATGATCATTGGCACGGGAATCGACGTCGTGGACATCGAGCGCTTCGCTCTGCAGCTGGAACGCACTCCGAGGCTGCGCGAGCGGCTTTTCGTCCCGGCCGAACGGGTCCTCCCGGTGCAGTCCCTGGCCGCCCGTTTCGCCGCCAAGGAGGCCGCCGCGAAGGCGCTGAAGGCCCCGCCGGGGATGATCTGGCAGCACTGCTGGATCGAGAAGACCCAGTGGGGTGCTCCGGTCCTGTGCATGGAGGGCACGGTGGCCGCCGAGGCCGCCAAGCAGGGCATCGACCGGTGGCATCTGTCCATGTCGCACGACGGCGGCATGGCCATGGCCTACGTGGTGGCCGAGGGATTCCCGGTGGAGACCCTGCCCGACGGCCAGGACGAACCGATCACGGAGGCCTCGACCGCATGATCCCCGCCTGGACCGGACAAGCCGTGCGCGACGCCGAGCGGCCCTTCCTCGACGCCGGGGAAGGGCCCGCGCTCATGCGGTGGGCCGCCCACGGCCTGGCCCTGGAATGCGTCTCCGTGCTCCGGAGGGCACGTGGCTCGGTGGCCGGGGCGAAGGTGGTGGTGCTGGCCGGCTCCGGAAACAACGGCGGGGACGCCCTGTGGGCGGCCGCGGACTTGCGCCGACGGGGCGCGGGCGTGGAGGTGATCTCCACCGGAGGGCGCCTTCACGAACCGGGTGCGGACGCCGTCCGGGCAGCGGGTGGACGCTGTGCGGCGCTCCCGGATATGGGTATCGGCACCGCGGCGCGGATGTGCCTGGCCGCCGACCTGCTCCTGGACGGCGTCCTGGGCACCGGCGCGGAAGGCGGGTTGCGCGGTCCGGTCGGCGAGCTCGTGGAGCGGGTCAACCAGGGGCTTCCGGAGCGCAGCCGGCGGACGAGCCGCCGTCCGCAGGTCGTCGCCGTCGACCTGCCCTCGGGGGTCGAGGCCGATACGGGCCGCAGCCCGGGGGAGGTGCTCGGTGCCGTGAGCACGGTGACCTTCGGGGGCACCAAGGCGGCTCACGTACTCCCTCCGGGGCGCTGGCTGAGCGGCACGGTGAGCAACGTGGCGATCGGGATCGAAGGAGGGCTGCCGGTCCCGGCGGTGGTGGAGCTCGAGGACCGTGACCTGGACCTCCTGTGGCCCCGTCCCACACCGGCGGACCACAAGTACACGCGCGGCGTGGTGGGGGTCGTGGCGGGCAGCCCCCGGTACCCGGGGGCAGCGCTGCTATGCACCCGCTCCGCCGTCGCCGCCGGCGCCGGGATGGTCCGGTACCTGGGGGACGAGAACACTCGTTCGCTGGTGACCCTGAGCAACCCCGAGGTGGTCTCCAGCGATGAGGACCCGGTGGACGTGCACGTCCAGGCGTGGGTCGCGGGCCCCGGCGCCGTGGACGACGACCAGCGGCGCCGCATCGACCAGGTGCTGGCCTCGGAGGAGCCCGCGGTCCTGGACGCGGGGGCCATCGCGGCCGTCGGGCAGCTCCTGGGGGAACGCCGCCTGGACGCGCGGCAGGTCCTGACCCCGCACGCCGGGGAGCTGGTCGAGCTGCTGACCTGGTGCCACGCGTGGGGTCTGATCGAGCGGGCTCCGTCACGGGAGGAGGTCGAGGGCGACCCGGCCGGATGGGCCGGGACGGCGGCGACGGCGACGGGCGCCACCGTGCTGCTCAAAGGCGCGGTCACCGTGGTGGCCGCCCCTAGCGGCGGACCGGTCGTCGCCGTCGCCAACGGCAGCCCGTGGCTGGCCTCCGCGGGATCGGGGGACTGCCTGGCGGGCCTCGCCGGGACCCTCCTGGCCCATGTGGCCGGGCGCCCGGACCGGTTCGACCGGCAGGTCCAGGACTGGTTGGAGGCGGCTCCGCTCGAGGGCGGCGCCCTGGAAGGCTTCCGCGACCACGTCTCAGGAGACGGCCGATGGGCGCTCGCGGCCGCGCTGGCGGCGGTGCTGCACGGACGCGCCTCCACGGCCGGGGGCGAAGGGCCGGCACCGTGCAGGCCGGAGTATATCAGGGCCGCGCTCACCTCCGGAAACCCTCATCCGAGGGCATAACACACGCGGTGGCTCTCTACGGACCGACCGCGACGAGTAAGCTCGGCAGGAGTGCGTGCGCCGTCAGGGCGCAGGCATGCATGCCCCAAGACGACAGGAGAACCCGCCAGTGACCGAAGTATGGCCAGGTAACCCCTACCCCCTCGGGGCGACGTACGACGGAACCGGGACCAACTTCGCGCTCTTCAGCGAGGTAGCCGACCGCGTCGAACTGTGCTTGTTCGACGCGGACGAGAACGAGACCCGCATCGAGCTGACCGCGATGGACGGCTACGTGTGGCACTGCTTCCTGCCCGAGGTCCAGCCCGGTCAGCGGTACGGTTACCGCGTCCACGGCCCCTGGGACCCGGCCGGCGGGCACCGGTGCAATCCGGCGAAGCTGCTCCTGGACCCCTACGCGAAAGCCGTCGACGGTTTCGTCCGCGAGTGGGGCCAGACGATGTTCTCCTACAACTTCGGCGACGAGGACTCGTTCAACGACGAGGACTCGGCGGAGCTGATGATGAAGGGCGTGGTGATCAACCCGTTCTTCAACTGGGAGGGCGATCGCCCGCCCAAACGGGACTACCACAAGTCGGTGATCTACGAGGCCCACGTCAAGGGCCTGACCGAGATGCACCCCGAGGTCCCCGAGAACCTGCGCGGCACCTACGCAGGCGTGGCCCACCCCGAGGTGATCTCCCACCTCAAGAAGCTCGGGGTCACCGCGATCGAGCTCATGCCGGTCCACGAGTTCGTGCAGGACTCGACCCTGCAGGAGAAGGAGCTGCGCAACTACTGGGGTTACAACACCATCTCCTTCTTCGCCCCGCACCACGACTACAGCTCCGCGACCACGCTGGGCGGTCAGGTGCAGGAGTTCAAGGCCATGGTCCGCGCCCTGCACCGGGCGGACATCGAGGTGATCCTCGACGTCGTCTACAACCACACGGCGGAGGGCAACCACCTCGGTCCCACCCTGTCCATGCGCGGTATCGACAACCGGGCCTACTACCGCCTGGTCGAGGACGACCCCAAGTACTACATGGACTACACGGGGACGGGTAACTCGCTGAACGTGCGCCACCCGCACTCCTTGCAGCTGATCATGGACTCGCTGCGGTACTGGGTCACGGAGATGCACGTGGACGGCTTCCGCTTCGACCTCGCCTCCACCCTGGCGCGCGAGTTCTACGACGTCGACAAGCTGTCGACCTTCTTCGAGCTGGTCCAGCAGGATCCGATCGTCTCCCAGGTCAAGCTGATCGCCGAGCCCTGGGACGTCGGCCCCGGCGGCTACCAGGTGGGCAACTTCCCGCCGCAGTGGACCGAGTGGAACGGCAAGTACCGCGACGTGGTCCGCGACTTCTGGCGCGGCGAGCCCTCCACCCTGGGCGAGTTCGCCTCCCGCATCACAGGCTCGGCGGACCTCTACGAGAACAGCGGCCGCAGGCCCTATGCCTCCATCAACTTCGTCACCGCCCACGACGGCTTCACGCTGCGCGACCTGGTCTCCTACAACGAGAAGCACAACGACGCCAACGGCGAGGGCAACAACGACGGAGAGTCCCACAACCGCTCCTGGAACTGCGGTGAGGAGGGGCCCACCGACGATCCCGAGGTGCTCGCCCTGAGGGCGCGCCAGCAGCGGAACTTCATCGCCACCCTCATGCTCTCCCAGGGCACCCCGATGCTGCTCCATGGCGACGAGCTGGGCCGCACCCAGGGCGGCAATAACAACACCTACGCCCAGGACAACGAGATCTCCTGGATCCACTGGGACAACGCGGATACCCCGCTCGTGGAGTTCACCTCCGCCCTGATCCACCTGCGCCGGGACCATCCGACGTTCCGCCGCGGTCAGTTCTTCGACGGCCGTCCCGTCGAGATGGGAGAGCTGGTGGCCGGCGATCCCATGCCCGACATCGTCTGGCTGGACAAGAACGGCACGCCCATGTCCCCCTCGGACTGGGACGAGCCCCTCTCCCGCACCCTCGGTATGTGGCTCAACGGCCACGGCATCGCGGGCGTGGACAGCCGGGGCCGTCAGATCACGGACGTCGACTTCATCGTGTGGTTCAACTCCTCGCCCGAGGACGTCAGGGTCAAGGTCCCCGCCGCGGCCTACGGCAAGAAGTGGGAGGAACTGCTGGACACCGCGGGGAAGCACGGCGACGGATCCGTGCTGAGGTCCTCGCGGAGGTTCACGCTCAAGGCGAAGTCCGTGGTGGTCCTGCGCCAGTGGGAGGAGCCCGAGGACGACCCCGACGTGTCGGTGGCCGCCTCCGTCGCGGCGTACTCCGCACAGTCGCAACCCGATCAGTGATTCCCTGAGATCCGAGCCCGTCCACCTCGACAGGAGCATCCCCACCGTGCGCATCCCCGCATCGACCTACCGCCTGCAGATCACCCGAGACTTCGACCTGGACCAGGCGGCGGCGCAGATCGGGCGCCTGCGGTCGCTGGGGGCGGACTGGCTCTACCTGTCGCCCGTCCTGCAGTCCACCGAGGGCTCGGATCACGGCTACGACGTCGTCGACCCCACCCGGATCGATCCCGCCCGCGGCGGCCGTGAGGCCTTCGACCGGTTGTGCCGGGCCGCGCACGAGGCCGGGATGGGCGTGATCGTGGACGTGGTGCCCAACCACCAGGGGGTCGCCGAGCCCCGGCAGAACCCCTGGTGGTGGGCGCTGCTCCAGGAGGGCCGGGGCTCGCGGTACGCGGAGGCCTTCGACGTCGACTGGGAGGCCTTCGACGGGAAGCTCATGATCCCCGTGCTGGGCGACGACACCGGCGACGGCGGCGCTCCGCTGCCCGGCCGGGCCGAGCAGGCGCTCGCGGATCTGGCGGTGCGCGTCGACGACGGCGAACCGGTGCTGGCCTATTGGGACAACCTGTACCCGCTGGCCGAGGGCACCTATACCCTCGACGACTCGGGCCGGGTGACCGCGGACGCGGGCACCGTCCACGACCGCCAGCACTACCGCCTCGTCAACTGGCGGCTCGGCGATGCCGCGCTGAACTACCGGCGCTTCTTCACCGTTTCCACGCTGGCCGGCGTGCGGGTGGAGGACGCGGAGGTGCTGGAGCAGTCCCACACCGAGATCAGGCGATGGTTCGACGAGGGCCTGGTGGACGGGCTGCGCATCGATCATCCCGACGGGCTGCGGGATCCCGGGCGGTATCTCCAGGAGCTCCAGACCATGACCGGCGGGGCCTACGTGGTGATCGAGAAGATCCTCGAGCCCGGGGAGAAGCTCCCGCCGCAGTGGCTCGAGAACGGCTGGACGGCAGGCACCACGGGGTACGACGCCCTGGGGACCGTGGACCGGTTGTTCGTGGACCCGGCTGGCGCCTATCCGCTCACGACCCTGGATGCGGCCTTGCGCCAGGGCTCGAGCGCTCCCGGCACAGGGGAGGGCAACTGGGCCCGCATGATCCACGGGACCAAGCGGGCCGTCGTCGACGGCGCCCTGCACGCCGAGGTGGAGCGCCTGGCCCGCGAGGCCGCGGACGAGCCCGCGCTGGCGGACTTCACCCACGAGCAGGTCGTGGACGGGCTCAGCGAGATCCTGGCCAACTTCGACGTCTACCGCACCTACCTGCCCCAGGGCGCCGGGCACCTGCAGGGCGCCCTGGAGCGCGCCGTGGCCGCCCGCCCGGACCTCGCGGCCGTGGTGACGGCCCTCGGCCCGGTCCTGGGGACCGGTTCGGAGGAAGCGGACCTGAGTCCGGCCGCCCGGCGGTTCCAGCAGACCTCGGGCATGGTCATGGCCAAGGGCGTCGAGGACGCGGCGTTCTACCGCTATCCACGACTGAGCTCGCTGACCGAGGTCGGCGGGGACCCGTCCGTGTTCAGCCTGACCCCCGAGCAGGTCCACGACGAGATGGCCCGGCGCCTTCTGGAAGAGCCCCTGGCGATGACGACCCTCTCCACGCACGACACCAAGAGGTCGGAGTCCGTGCGGGCCCGGATCACCGTGCTCTCCGAGGCCGCCGAGGACTGGGCCTCGACCGTGACCTACGTCGAGAAGCAGGCCGCAGCGGCGGGCGTCGCCTCCCTGCCCGACCGCATCCTGACCAATCTCGTCCTCCAGGCGCTCGCCGGCGCCTGGCCGATCGACCGCGACCGCGCCGTGGACTACGCGCTCAAGGCGGCCCGGGAGGCGCAGACCGCCACCGCCTGGGTGGACGGGTCGGAGTCCTTCGAGGGACAGCTGACGCGGCTGGTGGAGGCCGTGCTCGGCGAGCCCTCCGTCCGCGCTGCCTTCGAGGGCTTCGCGCGCCGGCTCGAGGGGCCCGGGTATTCGAATGCCCTGGCTCAGAAGCTGGTCCAGCTGACCATGCCCGGGGTTCCCGATGTCTATCAGGGCTCGGAGCAGTGGGCTCCCGCCCTGGTCGACCCGGACAACCGCCGCCCCGTGGACCACGTCGGAATCGCTCGGCGCCTCGAGGCCCTGGACGCCCGGCGGGACGACCCGGCGGTGCCGCGTGCCCACTCGGTCCCCCCGGTCGACGACTCCGGAGACGCGAAGCTTCTGCTGACGGCACGAGCCCTGCGCCTGCGCCGGGACCGCCCGGAACTGTTCACCGGATACGAACCGTTACGGGCCGAAGGGCGGGCCGCTCAGCACCTGTTCGCCTTCGACCGGGGCGGTGCCATCACCCTCGTCACCCGGCTGCCGCTGGGACTGGCCCGGGCCGGAGGATGGGGCGAGACCTCCGTGACCCTGCCCGAGGGCACCTGGATCGACGAACTAACCGGCGGACGCTTCCAGGGAACGACCGAGGTGGCGGATCTGCTGGATCTGCTGCCGGTCGCCCTGCTGCGCCCGGCCTGAGTCCTCGCCACCGACCGACCGAATACCCGACGACCTCGAAAGCCGGCCATGAGCACTTCGCAGATCGCCCGCGCCCACCTCGACCGCTTCGACCTGTTCGCACCGCATGCCGCAGGCGTGACGGTCCGCATCGACGGCGAGGACCACACGATGATCCCCGCCACGCAGCGTGAGGACCACCGTCCCCGCGGGCTGGACCCCCGTCCCCGCTACGCAGGCGGGACCGCCGCGGGACGGGACGTGTCCGGGTGGTGGACCCTTCCGGATTCCGCCGCTGAGGACGTGCCCGCCACGACGGTGCGCTACGGGTACCTCCTGTCCAAGACCAAGGACGAGGGCACCGACGCGGAGAAGGCGTTCACCTCGGAGGTGCTCGCGGATCCCCGCTCGCCCCGCCAGCCCCAGGGCGTGCACGACCTCTCGTGCACCTTCGACGCCTCCGAGTTCCCCTGGTCCGACGGGGAGTGGACGGGCAAACCGCTCGAGGGCTCGATCCTCTACGAGCTGCACGTGGGCACGTTCACGGAGGAGGGCACGTTCGAGGCCGCCATCGAGCACCTGGACGAGCTGACCGAACTGGGTATCGACACGATCGAGCTGCTGCCCGTCAACGGCTTCAACGGGACCTACAACTGGGGTTACGACGGCGTGGCCTGGTACACCGTGCAGGAGGAGTACGGGGGCCCGATCGGCTATCAGCGCTTCGTCGACGCCTGCCACGCTCGTGGGCTGGCCGTCGTCCAGGACGTCGTCTACAACCACCTGGGCCCCTCGGGGAACTACCTGCCGCAGTTCATGGAGATCTTCACGGCCGGGGCCTCGTCCTGGGGGGACCAGATCAACCTGGACGCCTGGGGCTCCGACGGCGTCCGGGACCTGATCCTGGACAACGTCCGGATGTGGGTCGAGGACTACCACGTGGACGGATTCCGGGTGGACGCCGTGCACGCGCTGACCGACCACCGGGCACGGCACATCCTCCAGGAGATGTCGCAGGTGGCCCACGAGACGGCTGCACGGGCGGGGCGGTCCTGCTACCTGATCGCGGAATCCGACATGAACGACCCCCGCATGATCGAACCGGTGGACGGCAACGGCCTGGGCATGGACGCGCAGTGGCTCGACGACTGGCACCACGCCGCCCACTGGGCGCTCACGGGTGAGGAGCAGGGCTACTACGAGGACTTCGCCGACCTGGAGGCGCTGGCCAAGTCCTATGAAAGCGCCTACTACCACGACGGCTCGTACTCGAGCTTCCGCGGCCGATCCCACGGCCGCCCCGTGGATCCCGACCGCAACCGCCCCTGGCAGTTCGTCAGCTACATCATGAACCACGACCAGGTGGGCAACCGCGCCGCGGGGGACCGGTTCTCCCAGTTCCTCTCCGTCGACCGCCAGGTGCTCTCGGCCGCCGTCCTGCTGACCCAGCCCTTTACGCCCATGCTGTTCATGGGCGAGGAGTGGGGTGCCTCCACCCCCTGGCCGTTCTTCACCTCCCATCCGGAGCCGGAACTGGCCGAGGCCGTGCGCAACGGTCGCATCGGCGAGTTCGCGCGGATGGGGTGGAAGGAGTCGGAGATCGCCGACCCGCAGGACCCGGAGACCTTCGCCTCCGCCGTGCTGCAGCGCGCCGAACGCGACCAGGCCGACCACGCGCGGGTCTACACGGCCTATCGGGAGCTCATCGCCCTGCGCCGTTCGGTGCCGGAGCTGACCGAGCAGGACTTCCGCTCCGTCCGGGCCGTGGCCGATCAGGGGCAGGGGAGCCTGGTGCTCTACCGCGGAGGGCTGGGCCGGGTGGCCGAGGGTGAGTCCCGGGAGGGCGTGCACGGCGTGGCCGTCGTCTTCAACTTCTCCGCCACCACCGCATCGGTCCCGGTCGAGGTCCCCGAGGAGGCGGAACAGCTCTGGTCCGCGTCGGATGCGGAACTCTCCGCCGGTGCCCTGGGCGGCGCCGTCGTGAGCGTCCCGGCCTACGGCGCGGTGATCCTGCGCGCCTGAGCGGCACGGCCGCGCCCGGCGTGGCCCGATCCCGTTCGGCCGTAGTGAACGCCGTATGGCGTGGTGGCGGGCGGCCCGGTCTCCGGTGTGGAATGAGACCATGCTGATCTATGGAGACGACACCCGCTGGACACCGTCCGAGGACCGCTACGAGAAGATGCCCTACCGTCGCGTGGGCGACTCCGGGCTGAAGCTGCCCGCCATCTCCCTGGGCCTGTGGCACAACTTCGGTGACGACAAGCCGTTGCAGACCCAGAAGGAGATCCTGCGCAGGGCCTTCGACCTCGGCGTCACCCACTTCGACCTGGCGAACAACTACGGCCCGCCCGCCGGGTCGGCCGAGCTGAACTTCGGGCGGATCCTGCGGGAGGACTTCGCGGACCTGCGCCAGGAGCTGGTGATCTCCTCGAAGGCGGGCTGGGACATGTGGCCCGGACCCTACGGCTTCGGCGGCTCCCGCAAGTACCTGGTGGACTCCCTCGACCAGTCCCTCGAGCGCATGGGACTGGACCGCGTGGACATCTTCTACCACCACCGCCCTGACCCGGAGACCCCGCTCGAGGAGACCATGGCCGCACTGGACCACATCGTGCGCTCGGGTCGTGCCAGCTACGTGGGGATCTCCTCCTACAGCGCCGACCTGACGGCCCGCGCCCAGCGGATCATGCGCGAGCTGGGCACTCCGCTCACCATCCACCAGCCCTCCTACTCGATGCTCAACCGGTGGATCGAGACGCCGTCGCCGGACTCCTCGGGTCCGGCGCAGGGTCGCAACCTGGTGCAGACGCTGACGGAGCAGGGCATGGGATCCATCGTGTTCTCCCCGCTGGCGCAGGGCATGCTCTCGGACAAGTACCTCGACGGGGTCCCGGAGGATTCGCGGGCGGCGGCCGCGAAGTCCCTGGACCCCGAGTGGCTGTCCGAGGAGAACCTCGAGCACGTGCGCGCGCTGAACGAGATGGCCCGGTCGCGGGGCCAGTCCCTGGCGCAGATGGCGATCGCCTGGACCCTGCGCGAGCAGGACGGCGGCCAGGTCACCACCGCGCTGGTGGGAGCCTCCAAGCCGTCCCAGATCGAGAACAGCGTGGCCGCGATCGAGAACCTCGAGTTCACGCAGGAGGAGGTCGACCGGATCGACGAGCTGGCGGTGGACGCCGGTGTGAACATCTGGGCCAAGGCCACCGAGTCCACGGACTGACCGGGACGGTCAGCGACCGGCCGGCCCGCTGAACCCTCGTGGTTGTCCCGCATCAGCGTCTGATGCGGGACAACCACGAGGGTTCACGTGATCCGCAGGCCGGCGTGCTCCAGGATGTACCGGGTCATGGGGGCGTAGGCCTCCGGCGGGACGTTGTCGTCCAGCGGCACGACGACGTCGATCAGGCCCCGTGATTCGCCTACAAAAACCGCGGGGTCGTTGCAGTCGCCCACGGCCACGACCTGGTAGCCGCGAGCCCCGGCGGCACCGGCCATGCCGTGGTCCGCCACCACCAGGTCCGGCACCGGCTGGGCGGGGTCCTCGGCGTGGGCGGCCTCCAGGCGTTCCAGGGCGAGCTCCATGGGCTCGGGGCGGTGCGTGTGCCGCAGCCCGCCGTACTGCTCGACCATCACCAGGTCACCCACCTGGCGGACCTCCCCGGAGTCCCACGGGATGCCGCCGTGGACGGCGATGACCTCCGCGCCCGCGGCGCGGGCGGCGAGTGCCAGGGGAGCGTAGACCGCGGGCATGGCCCCGGGATGGGCCGTGCCGAAGAGAATGCGCCCGCCCGCCTGGACCACCCGGCCGAAGAGCCGCGCATAACGGTCCAGGGCGGCCACGCACAGCTCGGCGCTGATGGTGTCCTGGCCGCGGATGTGGGACCGGTCGGGGCTGATGCCGACCCTGGCCACCATGAGGTCGAAGACCGAGTCCCAGGTGTCCTCCGGAGCCGGGGGGACACCCATGTACTGGTACTCGGAACTGTCAAGGAAGCCCTGGATGTTGGCCAGGTTCGCCTCGCGCGGGGTGGCCACCTGGCCCGTGATCCTGGTGGCGTCCAGGTGCAGGGCCAGCTCGTGCGAGGTCGGGGCAGTGGCGAAGGGTTGCGCAGTCACGGCTCCCACCCTATGGCCCCGGACCGGCTCATGGAGCAGGATGACGCAGCTGCAGGTAGAGGCGCTGGTGGGCTTCAGCGGTGTGCTGCCAGGAGAATCCCCGGGCACGGCATGAGGCGCTGCCGGCGCGACGCTCGCGTTCGACGGGATCCCGGGCGATCCGGGTCAGGGCGGCGGCCCAGGTCTCCGGACGTCGATCGGCCAGCAGCCACCCGGTCTCGCCGTCGGCCACGGCGGCTGAGAGTCCGTCGACGGCCGTGGCCACGACGGGGATCCCGCAGGCCTGGGCCTCCAGGGCGACCAGCCCGAAGGTCTCCGACGATGAGGGCACGGCCACCACGTCCGAGTCCCGGAACCGCCGCGCGAGTTCCACGACGGGCACAGACCCCGTCGTCTCGACGGCCTCCGTGAGCGACAGCGACCGGATCAGCGCTTCCAGGTCGCGGGTGAACCCCGATGACCCGACGCCGGCGATCCAGAGGCGGGCATCGACCGGGTCGGGCCCCCTGCGCATGAGCGAGAGAGCCTTCACCAGGATGTCGGGCCCTTTCAGGGCCTGGAGCCGGCCCGCGAAGCCGATGGTGAACGGACGTTCGGTCGCGGAGCCACTGCCCGGGTGGAATACCGTCGTGTCGACACCCGGGGGGATCACATGGACCCGTGCGGTGTCCGCTCCGTAGAGCTCTGCCAGGGCCCGTTCTTCCGCCGTCGTGTTCACCACGACCGCCCCGGCGCCGTCGATGACGCGCTGCTCGCCGGCCTCGCGGATCGCGGGCTCCGGGGCCTCGCCCTCGCCGGCGCGGGCGTTCTTGGCCCGGGCGGTGGTGTGGAAGGTGGCCACCAGGGGGGCAGCCCAGGCTCGTGCGAGTTGCCGGCCGACGATCAGGGAGAGCCAGTAGTGCCCGTGCACCACGTCCGGACGGCCCGCCCCCTCCCGGGTGTACCCGTCCAGGAGGGCGGAGGCGATGGCGGGCAGCTCGCGGGCCAGCCCGTCCTTGCTCGCCGCTCGCGTACCGGGAAGGGAGACCGTGACCAGTCTCAGGCCGGGGGCCAGCGAGGAGAAGGTCACTGGATCGGCGGGCGCTCGCTCGCCCGGGTGCTCGGAGGAGCGCCAGAGGGTGACCAGGTCCACGGAGTGCCCCAGGACGGTCAACGCCTCGGCCAGGTGGCGGACATAGACGTTCATCCCGCCGGCGTCCCCCTGCCCGGGTTGCATCAAGGGGGAGGTGTGCAGGGCCAGCAAGGCGATGTGCAGGGATGGCGCGCTCCCCGGGCGGCCGGGCTCTGTGGCAGTCACCCCCACACTGTAGGCGCAGTGCCACAATGGAGGGCGTGAACACGGACCTCGAGACCGCGACCGACCCCGATCGCCACCGGCACCCGGCGCGAACGCTGCCGCGAACCACCCGGCGACCCGAACGATCGGCCGTCGTGGATCTGGCGGCCATCCGGCACAACACGCGGCTGCTCAAGGGGCTGGCCGCGCCGGCCGAGCTCATGGCCGTGGTCAAGGCCGACGCCTACGGCCACGGGGCGGTCGCCGTGGCCCGCGCAGCGCTCGAGGCGGGAGCGGACGCCCTCGGCGTGGCCCATGTCTCCGAGGCGATCGAACTCCGGCGTCACGGGATCCAGGCACCCCTCCTGGCCTGGCTGCACACGGTGGACACCGACTTCGGCGCCGCCATCGGCAACGACATCGCCCTGGGCGTCTCCGGCGGGGAGTTCGAAGCCATCGCCGAGGCCGCGCGTGCCCTCGGGCGTACGGCCCGGGTCCACCTCAAGGTGGACACCGGGCTGGGCCGCAACGGGTTCACCATGCAGAGGTGGCCGGCTGCCGTGCGAGCCGCCGCTTCCGCGCAGGAAGCGGGAACGATCGCCGTCGTGGGGATCATGACGCATCTGGGGGCAGCCGACGAACCCCAGGCTCCGGAGAACGAGGAGCAGCTGGCGGTGTTCCAGCGGGCGGTCGAGCTGGCCCAGGAGGCCGGCCTGAGCCCGAGCGTATGCCACGTGGCCAATACTCCCGGGACCTTCGACGCCGCGGACATGGCCGAACCGCGACGGATGCTGCGCGACATGGTCCGCGTGGGGATCGGGATCTACGGGATCTCGCCGTTCGCGGACCGCAGCGCCGCGGATCTGGGACTGATCCCGGCCATGACCCTGCGGACCACGGTCACCAACGTCAAAGAGGTCCCCGCGGGACAAGGGGTCTCCTACGGGTTCCGCTACCGCACCCCGGAGGCGACGACGCTCGCGTTGATTCCCGTGGGCTACGCCGACGGCGTCCCACGGATCGCCACCGGCGGGCCGGTGCGCATTGACGGGGTCTCCTACGCCGAGGTGGGACGCATCGCGATGGACCAGATCGTGGTGGACCTGGGGCGCCCCGGCCTGGCGGGCGAGGAGGGGCGGAACCTCCTGGGAGCGGAGGCGGTCCTGTTCGGCGCTGACGAGAACCCTTCCGTGCGGGAGTGGTCCGAGGCGGCTCAGACCATCGACTACGAGATCGTCACGCGGATCTCCCCGCGCGTGACCCGGGAGTACATCGACACCGGGCGTGACGCCGCCGACGCCTCGGGGGACGGTGTGGAGGCGAATTGGACCATCGTGCTGCACCCGGCCTCCGCCGAGGAGACGCAGCGCATCGCCCGGCGCCTGGCTGCCCATCTGCGGCCGGGGGACCTGATGACGCTCACGGGTGAGCTGGGGGCGGGCAAGACCACGTTCACCCAGGGTCTGGGAGCAGGACTGGGCGTCCGCGAAGGCATTATCTCGCCCACGTTCGTCCTGGTACGCCAGCACCCGAACGACCCCGAAGGCCCCCGCCCCGGCGGCCCCATGCTGGTCCACGTCGACGCGTACCGCCTGGCCACGGCCGCCGAGATCGACGACATCGACCTGGAGGAGACCCTGCCCGCCTCCGTGACAGTGGTCGAGTGGGGGACGGGCAAGGTGGAGCACCTCACCGACTCACGACTGGAGATCACGATCGACCGGGCGACCGGGGCGGGGGCAAGCGACGGCGGCTCGGCTCTCTCTGCGGTCCTGGCCGACCTCGAGGCCGGTTCCGGCGATGGGGCGGACGAGCCCCGGACCCTGACCATCCGCGGGATCGGCCCCCGGTGGGCCGGGGACGCTCCGCGAGAGCTTCTGCAGTGACGTGGCAGCCGGCGCTCGCGCCCTGCCGAGGCGGCGAAAGGACCTGATCCCGGTGTCGAAGAAACGGAACAGCAGCGCCCGGCGCGGCGGGAAGGCGTCACCCCGGCAGGGAGCGCACCACCAGCAGCCCGGCGCCCCGGACGACAGCGTCCAGGAGGCGCGCCGGCGTGCGATGCGGAAGACGGCCGAAGAGCCGGGGAACCCGGGCCCTTCGGAGGTGCCCCCGGAATCCGGCCGGAAGCCGCAGGACGAGGTGCGACCGGGGCTCTTCCCTCCGAGCCGCCGCCCGCCGCGAGATCCCGACCGGAAACCCTGGGAGACCTACGCATGCATGGTCATGGCCGTGGTGATCGTCTTCCTGCTTCCCGACTGGCGCGATCCGGAGAATCCCTGGCCGGCATGGTTCCGGGTGGCACCGCTGGCATTCGGCGTCCTGGGGGCGCTCTTCGCGCTGCTGGACAAACGACGGCGGCTGGCTGCGATCTCTGCGGGGACGGGCGCGGTCCTGTTCGTCGGGCTGCTGCTGGCCCTGGCGCTCCTCCGGGGCCGCTGACCTGCCCGTATCCCACGACTTGCGGGGTGACCTGCGTCACGACACGCGCCTCTCATCTGACCGTTACCTGATGTGATCTGGACTACTCTCTGAGAATCGGCTTGAGGTTCTTTCTCGAGAAACTAGTGTCGCGTTTCTGAAGTTGGTTTAG
>NZ_ML708610.1 GCF_008831305.1 Kocuria coralli | reverse complement strand
GCACCGGTACCGGTGCGGAGCCCCCACTGGTTTGCCCCACCGGCTCCGACTGCGGCGGTCCCGGGCAGCGACGCGGGCTACAGGGTCGAACCGCCCTCCGGCGGCGACGGTGGGTAGAGGTACCGTTCCACCGTGGGAGCGAGGACGTCCACCAGTTCGTCATGGGACAGCTGCGTGAGCCCCGGTAAACGGAGCAGGTGCCGGGCGACGGCGGTCCCGAAGAGATGCGAGGCCGCCAGCGCCGCCCCCGGGCCCTGCGGGACGGAGCCGGAGGCCGGGGCATCGTGCTGCAGGCGGGTAGCGAGCACCTCCCGCAGAAAACCGGCGGCGTGGTCCGACGTCATGGCGGACCTGACGAGGGCGAGCAGGATCGGGCCGGTCTCCTCGTCCTCCCACAGCCGCAAATAGGCATCCGCCACGCGTCTCCCGCTGCCGCAGGGATCACCGGAGAGAGCGTCCGACAGGCGGTCTGCGATCTCCGTGCGGTCCGCCACGGTAACCGCGAACAGCGACTGCTTGTCCTGGAAGAAATGCCGGATCAGAGCGGGGTCGACCTCGGCTCCGGCCGCGATGGCGCGCACGGAGGTGCCCTCGTAACCGTGTTCCGCGAACAGCGCCCGAGCCGCGTCCAGAATCGCATCGCGGGTGCCGCTGTCACCTGCGCGGCGACCGGAAGGCCTTTTCCTGGCGACAGGCCTCGATGTGGTCGTCATGCCGATCACGATATCCCCGCCCGTAGATTTCTACAAGGGAGGAATATGGCGTAGAGTTGGAGCATCCATCCGTCAAGCAGCCACAAATACCCAGTTGCGTGACTCCACGGATTCCCGACCCGCCGCGGCCCGGACCTCAACGGTCCACGGCAGTCACCGCCGGCCATGCCGTGTTCTCCCGGCATGGCCCCGGAGGCGCCCGCTGGGCCTGATCCCCGCTCCCCCGAACTGACGACAACCGATGGTGGAGAATGACGAAACCACGACGTCCGCGCCCCGTCCGTTTCCACGACGATGCTCCCGGAGAAGGCGAACGCCTGTTCTCCGACGGCACGATCTCACCCGTCCTGCGCACGGATTTCGACGTCTCCGCGTACACGCACGACGTCGCCGGCCCGATCCCGATCGACACGGAGTCCCTGCGCGCCACGGCCCGGAACGACGCCGAGACCGCGGCCCTGCATCGCAATCTCACCTACCTGCACCGCGTCGAGGCGGCAGCCCTGACCGAGACCCGCACGATGTACAGCTCGTGGACTGCCAACGAGGCCCGGATCACGGCGTTCATCGCCAGCTGGTTGTGGGAACGGTTCTGGTGGGCCCGGGGGCTGCGCGAGATCCGCGACGCGCTGCCCGCGCCCTCCCCGCCGGTTTCGCCCGAGCGGAGGACCGGCCCCCTCCCCGCGCTGCGTGCCGGGATCCGGAGGACGTACGCCAAGAGGGCCCTGCCTATTGCCGGCCCCGGCTGGACCGCGGCCTTCGGGGAGCGGGTCACCGCCGGCCACATGGCGCGCATGGCCCTCCAGGAGGCATCGTTGCAGGCCGCACTGCGCATCCTCCGGCCCCGCCTCCAGGGGCTCCCGGAGGCCCAGCGCGTCGTCGGAGAGATCATGGACCGCCGCGAGCGCTCGCTGGACTTCTTCCGCCAGGAGGCCATCGCCCGGATCTCCCGGTCTCGGGCAGAAGCGCTGACCGCGCGCCTCGTCGTGGCAGTCGGCGGCGACCCTCTCCGGCCCGCGGGCAGGAGGATCCCCGGCGAGCAGTCGGCGCGCGCTGATCTCTTCCAGGCACCTGCCGACCGTGCGGTCCTGAGCGAGGCTCAGACCGGGATCACCCGGTTCCTGCCCGGTCCGGACCGCATGGTGACCATCATCCCCGCCACCGCGGCGCGCGGTGCCCGGCCCGTCTCCGGAGGATTCCTTGGCGTTCGATCTTGAGAAGTTCGCCGCGACGTCCGAGCCCGTGGGCTGGGACGATCTGGACTTCGGCACCTTCGACACCCAGCCGCTGGACGCGGAGACCCTGCGCTGCCTGCGTTACATGTGCGATGTCGAGTACCACACCTCCTGCTACCTGCGAGACATGCTGGTCACGCCCTCCCACGAGGAGGAGACGGCCGGAGGGTTCATGACCGTGTGGAACCGCGAGGAGTTCTGGCACGGTGAGGCCCTCGCGGCGGTGCTGCAGCGTCACGGGATCGTGGTCGACTACGACGAGCTGAAGTCCAGGCGCGCGAAGCTCGGCTGGAAGGAGGCGCTCAGCCCCCTCAAGCAGTCGGTGCTCTCGGGGCTGGCCGGCACCGATTTCGTGGCCGTGCACATGACCTGGGGCGCGGCGAACGAGCTGTCGGCGGTCTCCGCCTATCGCAGGCTCTCCGCCATGACGGAGCATCCTGCGCTCAGCCCGCTGCTGAAGCGGATCGCCCAGCAGGAGACCCGTCACGTCGCGTTCTACACGACCCAGGGCAGGGCACGGCTCGAGGCCTCGCAGAAGGCGCGCTGGCTCACCCATTTCGCGATGTCGAAGGCCTGGCGTCCGGTCGGTTCGGGGATCATGCCCGAAGCGGAGATCCAGCACGTCATGGGGCACCTCTTCGCCGGGCAGGGGACGGAACTGGATGCACTGGACCAGAAGATCCAGAAACTCCCGGGCCTGGGCGAGCTCACCGTCTTCCGCGACGCCTTCGCGCGGATGGGGATCCATCGCTGATGCGGTGAACACTCCGCCGGAGGAGTGTTCACCGCATCAGGAGATCGTTCAGGACACCCGGTGCAGCCACCGCACGGATGCGCCCTCCGCCGCCAGCCGGAACGGTTCGAGCTCCTCGTCCCACGCCTCGCCCAGCGCCAGGGAGAGCTCGTTCACCACCAGGGCGGGGTCTCCCTTGGCACTTTCGTAGGCGAACCGGATGCGGTCCTCGGAGACCACGACGTTGCCGGCGGCGTCGGTGGTCGCATGGAAGACGCCCAGGTCGGGGGTGAAGGACCACCGGGAGCCGTCATTGCCCGGTGAAGGTTCCTCGGTGATCTCGAACCGGATCTTGCCCAGCGTGCGCAACGCCGAGGCCATCAGCGCCCCGGTGCCCGCGGGGCCGGCCCATTCCAGCTCAGCGCGAAGCGCCCCGGGCGCCGCGCCCTGGGGAACCCAGTGCAAGCCGGTGCGCCCACGGGCGAGAGACTCCAGTGCCCATTCGACATGGGGGCACAGAGCCTGCGGCGCGGAGTGAATTTGCAGCACTCCCCGCGTGAGGGATGACGACATGACCTGTTCCTCCGGCGTGTAGGTGCGTCTTCCCCAACGACCTGCCACGTATCGACCCGGAGCAACCGACTGCAGCCCAGTCAGTCTGTCGATTCCGTTTCCTGATGAAGTGCCGGGATTCGAGGCCCGACATATCACCAGGGGTTATTCATTTGTCTTCGTTTCGTCGGCACGCTATCTATCGGAATGGATTCGATACCGCTTCCGATACGACAGCGATGAGACACCGCAATCTTTCTCGATCTTAACCTCTCGCGTCAACCTGGACCGGGAACACACGCACCGGGCGTCTTTGCTAAGCCCGGGGGTGGGCCTGCCTGAAGGCTTCACCGAGCCGGTCCACGGAGACATGGGTGTAGATCTGCGTCGTCGAGACCGACCGGTGCCCCAGGAGCTCCTGGACCGTGCGCAGATCCGCGCCGCCGTCGAGCAGATGCGTGGCCGCAGAGTGCCGCAGGGCGTGCGGGCCGGTGGCGGCGACATCCGGCTGCTCCCCGAGCACGCCGTTGACCACCTCACGGATCTGCCGTACCCCCATACGGCCTCCTCGGACCCCGATGAGCAGTGCCGCCCCGGATTTCTCCCGGACCAGGCGCGGACGTCGCGCCAGCCAGAGATCGAGGGACCGCTCGGCCGGTCCCCCGAACGGAACCGTGCGTTCTTTGTCGCCCTTCCCGATGACCTTCATGGTGCGCTGAGCCCGGTCGAGGTCGTCGATGTCCAGGCCCGCCAGCTCGGCGACCCGGACGCCGGATGCCCACAGCAGCTCCACGATCAGGAGATCCCGCGCAGCCAGCGCGAGCTGGACTGGATCCTCCACCGGCTCCGCGGCACGCTGCGCCAGGCGGCGGGTGATCGAGTCCAGGTCTCGTTCCGAGACCACCTCGGGCAGATGGGAGCCCTTCTTGGGCGATACCAGACGGAGCGTGGGATCAAGCGGCAAACGACCCGCAGCCGTGGCCCATCCGAAGAAGGTCCGGAGGGCGGAGATTCGCCGGGCGGCGGAGGAGGAGGCGCTGCCGCCCTGGGAGTGGCGTGCCACCAGCCAGGCGCGGATGACGTCCAGGTCGATCTCAGAAACGCCGAGGTCACGTCCGGCCGCGAACTCGAGCAGCCCGCGGACATCCCCGAGGTAGGCCTGGACCGTCGCCGCACTGCGGGAGCGCTCCAGCGTCAGGTACTCCGCGAAACCATGGAGCACCTCCCCGATCTCAGGGGGTGATGCAGCATCCGTCACGCCGCTCCTCCTCCCGTGTTCATAGCCTCTCCCAGGCGCCTCAGGCCTCGGCCGTTCCGCCGTGGTCCGACAGTATGCCCGGCTCGCCGGGACCGGCCGGACGAGGTGGAGGCCCACCGCGGATCCTACCGTTGTCCCGGGCTGTTGCCCGGCCGGGCGAGCTGGCGTCATCTCCGTCGGGGCCGGTGCCACAGGCCACCGCGGTCCACGGCCAGCCCGGAGCGTTCAAGCCGCCGGAGACCTCCTAGAACGGTGCGCACGGGCAGCCCTGCCACCATGGCCAGCGAGTCCACGGTCGCCCCCGTGATGACGGGCAGGGCATCCGCCAGCTGCCGATCCGCTTCACTCAGGCCGTCGAAGATCGCCAATGGCCCCGCTTCCATCTCCTTTTCGGTGCCCAGGGGTCCGGCCAGGCCCAGGAAGTCGTCGATGTCGGCGACGAGTACCGCGCAGCCCTCGCGGATGAGCCTGTGGCACCCGGCCGAGGTGGCCGACTGCACGCTTCCCGGCACCGCACCCACCGGGCGGGACAGCCGGTTCGCGTGATGGGCGGTGCTCTGCGCCCCGGAACGCCACCGGGACTCGGTCACCAGCGTGGCACCTGCCAGGGCCGCGATCAGACGGTTACGGTCCAGGAACCGGAACCGGGCGGGCATTGTCCCGGGGGCTGCCTCGGCGACCACCAGGCCTTCATCCGCGATCCGATGCAGCAGCTGGTCGTTGCCACGGGGGTAGAAACGATCCACTCCGCCGGCCATCACGGCCACGGTGGGCACAGCCCCCGTCGCCGTCGTCAGTGCGGCCCGGTGCGCCGCCTCGTCCACTCCGTAGGCCCCACCGGAGTAGACCGTCCAGCCGCGAGCCGCCAGACCGCCGGCCAGGTCATAGGTGACGGTGCGTCCGTAGCTGCTGCAGTCGCGCGAGCCCACGACCGCCACCGAACGCCGGTCCAAGCCGCCCAGGCGAGCCCTGTCGCCGCGTCCCCACAGGCAGACGGGTGCCTCCAGTCCGAGATCGTCGAGCGCCGCGGGCCAGTCGGGGTCTTCGGGTATGCATACCCAGATGCCGGATCGAGCAGCCCGTTGGAGATCCATGACGGGGTCGCAGCCATCGGCCCGGGCTTTCCAACGCTCCCCGGCCGCTCTGACGGAAGCGGGCAGGGCCGGGGCGTGTTCCCGCAGGACTCGGTCGATCCGGGCGTGCTCATCACCTCGGACTCCCCGGTGGCCGGAGACGATCTCCCAGGCGGCTTGCGCCCCCAGCGCCGTCAGGATCACGTGCCCGATCGTGTCCCGCGGCTCCAGGATCCTGGACAACCCCGCTCGCGCCGCACGGAGGGTGTCCGCCGCTCCGCCGCCACGAGTCGTTCCGTCGTCGGTCATCGCCTTCGCCGTCCTCTCTTCCTCTGCTCTCATGTCGGCCCTATTCCCGTCTGATCCCCGTCCGATGTCCGTCTCAGGCCAGGGACGAGGACCGGAAGTAGAGGGCCGTGTCCACGTCGTCGGCATCCGGCGCGTCCCTGCCGTCGAGGTCAGCGACGGTCCATGCCACACGCAGCACCCGCTGGACGCCGCGTGCCGTCAGGGCTCCCCGTTCCATCTCCCGCTCCAGCGCGGCCATGACTCGCGAGGGCCTGCGCAACTCGCCGGTGAGCAGGGAGGACCCGATCTCGGCATTGCACCGCAGACCGAACCGGGCCAGGCGCTCCGCCTGGAGACTCCTCGCCCGTGCCACCCGGACGGCGACCGTGGCGGTGTCCTCCCCCACCGCCCCGCCGGTGAGCTCGGCGTAGCTCACCGCGGGTACCTGGACCCGCAGGTCCACCCGGTCCAGGAGGGGGCCGGAGAGCTTTCCGAAGTAGGCGCGCCGTTCCCGTGGAGTGCAACGGCATTCCTGCGCCTTGGCGCTCGACCGTCCGCAGGGGCAGGGGTTGGCGGCGAGCACGAGCTGGAACCGCGCGGGGTATCGGGCACTGGCCGCCGCCCGGTCGATGCGCACGCTTCCGGTCTCCAGCGGTTGCCGCAGGGCATCGAGCACTCCCCTGTCGAACTCGGGCGCCTCGTCGAGGAAGAGAACGCCCCGGTGCGCGCGGGACACCGCCCCGGGCCGGGGGATGCCGCTGCCTCCGCCCAGGAGGGCCGCCGCGGATGCGGAATGATGCGGGCTTTCGAACGGGGGCCTGCGGATCAGCTCGTGGCGCGAGCACACTCGGTTCTCCAGGGAGTGCACGGCGGTGACCTCCGTGGCCGCCGCATCGTCGAGTTCCGGCAGCAGGCCCGGCAGGCGTTCGGCCAGCAGGGTCTTGCCGGACCCCGGCGGGCCGCTGAGCAGCACATGGTGGCCCCCGGCCGCGGCCAGCTCGACCGCCGCCCGGCCGTCGTACTGACCCGCGACATCGGCGAGGTCCGGGACCTCCGCGGCATCAGGTGCCATGGTCGGGGGTGCGACAGCACCGTCCGTACCGGTCGCCGGGCGGATGAGGCCATCCGCTTCGGCGCCCGCTGCGCGGAGCACGTCCGCGAGGCACTCGAATCCCTCGACCACCGCCCCCGGCACCAGGGCGGCCTCCGCCGCGTTGGCAGCCGCCACGATCACCCGCGGATATCCCTCTGCGACGGCCGCCAGGACGGCCGGCAGCACACCGCGGACCGGACGCAGCGCGCCGTCCAGAGCGAGTTCGGCCAGGTAGACGACATCGCCCTGGGGCGGCATCGCACCATCCGCCTGCAGCACGGATGCCGCGATGGCCAGGTCGAAATGGGAACCCCTCTTGGGAAGCGTGGCGGGAGTGAGGTTGACCGTGATCTGGCGCGGACTCAGCGGCGCTCCCGAATTGCGCGCTGCCGACCGCACGCGGTCCCTGGCCTCGCGCACCGACAGATCCGGCAGCCCCAGGACGTTGAAACTGGGCAGCTGGGAGCCGATGTCCGTCTCCACTTCCACGACCGTGCCGTCCAGCCCGATCAGTGCCACCGACAAGGCTCTGGCGAACCGCTGCATACCCACCACTCACCCGCTTTCCCCCGGCCACCGGGGCTGCTCTGCCGAGAACCCGGACCGTCGCTCTCGTACCGGCACGGCCCCAGCGTGCCCCGAGGATGAGCGACGACGGCAACGCCCGCCGCCCGGTCGGAGGAAGAGCCCGGCAAGGACGTGGGATCATCCGCCTGTGGAGCCACGACGACACGGCATCCAGGTGGTTAGCCGAGACCCGGACGATGCTGGATCCGCACGATGAGCTCCCCGCCGCCCTTGGGGGTCACCGTCACGGCCACGGCGTCGACCCGCCGTTCTCTGCCGGTTTCGCCCTGCTCCCGCGCCCAGGCGGCGAGAAGGAGGTGGAGTCGTCGCAGCTTGGAGGCTGTGATCGCCTCGAGCGGATGGCCGAACCCGGAGCCCGACCGCGTCTTGACCTCAACCGCCACGATGCGGTGGCCGATCAGGGCCACCAGATCGAGCTCGCCACCCACCCCGTGCCGACTGGGTGCAGCCCGCCAGTTGCTGGCCAGGATCCGGGCTCCGCGCCGCTCGAGATACTCGGCGGCCAGCCTCTCCCCGGCCTCACCCAGAACTTGACGCGGGTTCGGCCGCCCGGCCGCTGGGCTGCGCTGGCTGATGTTCACGGCGGATCCTCAGGGCCGGGGAACTGATGGTTCGCCTCAGCATGGCCCGCTCAGTGTCCGGAGACGCCGGCGGGCAGTCTCTTGTGGACAGTCACCGGCCCGCCAGGCCCAGGTTCCAGGAGCGCCGGTGGAGGTCGGTCGCGCCCCGTTCGAGGATGGCCGCCCGATGCGCGGCGGACCCGTATCCTTTGTTGCCCGCCCACCCGTAGGCCGGATGGCGATCGTGCAGGCCGGTCATCAGAGCGTCCCTGTCGACCTTGGCTACGACCGATGCGGCGGCGATCGATGCGCACCGCAGGTCTCCCTTCACCACCGTCCGCACGGGGCCGTCCCACGGCGCGAGAACTTCCTCGGCGTCCTCGTCGGCAACGGACGACGGCAGCGAACCGGCGTCCGCCGTGCCGGCCGCCGCATCGTCCGGGAACAGCCCCGCGGGAGGCGGGGTGAGCCAGTCGTGCACCCCGTCCAGCAGCACCAGATCGGGCCGCAGCTCCCGGGGCAGCGCCGCCAGCGCTCTGCTGCCGGCCAGGCGCAGCGCGGCGACGATGCCGAAGGCGTCGATCTCCGCCGGCGAGGCGGTGCCGGTGCGCACCTCCAGCGCCCAGGACTCCACCTCGGGGACCAGGGTCACGCGCTCGGACGGGCGGAGGAGCTTGGAGTCCCGCAGCGTAACCGGCACGACGCCGACGGCACGGTCGACGACCGCGACCCCGACCGTCACCGGGCCGGCCAGGGCGCCCCTGCCGACCTCGTCCATCCCGGCGATCCGGGTGATGCCGCCGGAGAACAGTTCGTGTTCGAGCTCGAGCGTCGGTGCGGGTTTCACCGCCCTCACCGCTCGTCCTCGGCGGCCGGGGCGTCGGGTACACGGTCGAAGACCGCGCTCTGGTCCTGCAGCAGCCCCATGCGGTCGAAGGGCCAGACGACCGCGAAGGCGGTGCCCACGACGTCGTCGCGGCTGATGTAGGCGTGATCCGAATGAGGAAGGTAGTAACGGGAATCCCCGGATGACGACCGCCGGTCCCCCAGGACCAGGTAGTGGTCATCGGGCACGATCACGTCGAAGGCGATATCGGAGGGGTCCTCGTCGGCGGCCAGGTAGGCCCCCGTCTCATCCAGCGGGACCTCGTTGACCAGGACCCGCCCCCGGGAGTCGCAGCAGGTCACCCGGTCCCCTCCGACGCCGATGATCCGCTTGATCACATTGTTGTCCGAGTCGTCGACCGTGACCCCGAGGAAGGCCAGGCCGTCGCTGATCCACTCCCCCACGCTTTGCGGTTCGTCAGGGGGCGGCAGCCAGCCCCTGCTGTCGTTGAAGACGATGACGTCCCCGCGGGAGTTCTCCTGCAGCGTGGTCTCCAGGACGTTGACGAAGACCCGGTCACCCGTCTGGAACGTGGGTTCCATGGCATTGGAGGGGATCGCGAAACCGCGCACCAGCACGTGCTTGGCCACGAAGGCGATCAGCAGGGCCCAGACGACCACCACCGCGAGCTCCCGGAGCACGGTGACGAACCGGCCGCGGTCCCGCGGGGGCGGGCTGGAATCCCTCGCGCGGCGTCCGGACCGGCGGCGGTACATCGGGACGCCATCGTTGCGGGTCGCCGGCGCCTCCCCCAGGTCCTCCCACCGATCGGCCACCCACGTGCCCCGGCCCGTGGCACTCCGGGAGCCCTCCGCCTCGTCGGGGAACCCGGCGGGGTCCCCGACGGCGTCGTCGAGGCCGTTCTGGTCTCTGGAGGCGGGCGCCCCGGACCAGCCGGACCCGTCTCGATGCCGGGCGCGCCCCCAGCCGAAGTCGCCGGGGTCGAAACGCCCCTGGGTCATTGCCCGCTCCCGGACGCTTCCTCTACCCGTGCGAACGTGTCCTCCTGGCTGGACAGCCCCGTCCAGCGGTCCATGGGCCAGACGACGGCCATCGCGGTACCGACGACGTCCTCATCGCTGATGAACGCCGACCCGTCCTCGATGTGGTACCGCGAGTCCCCGGATGCGGAGCGGTGGTCGCCCATCATGAAGTAGTGCCCCTCGGGGACCGTGACCTCGAACGGGATCTGTGACGGGTCGTCGCCCTCGTAGAGGTAGGGCTCGTCGAGGGGGACGTCGTTGACGGTCACCCGGCCGTCGGCATCGCAGCAGGAGACCGTGTCCCCGCCGACGCCGATGACCCGCTTGATCACGTACTGGGTGGTGGTGTCGGGGGCCAGGCCCACGAACTCGAGGCCCTGGCGGACCGGATTGGTGCCGCTGTTGAGGTCGGGCATCCAGCCCTGCGTGTCCTCGAAGACCGCGATGTCGCCGCGGTCGAGATCTCCGTACCAGGAGTGGGCGACGTTCACGCCGATCTTGTCGTCGAGCTGCAGGGTGTTCTCCATGGAACCCGACGGGATGAAGAAGATCCGGAAGATGAAGGTCTTCACGAGGAAGGAGATCACCAGGACCACGACGACGGTGATCAGGATCTCCTTCAGGAACCCGCCGGAGGACTGCTCTTTGGCCTGACCCGGTTCCTGGTCCGGTGCCTTCCCGGCCTGGTCGTTGCCGGGCCGAGGCTCGGGGGTCTCACCTGGGGAAGCGGCGGAGTTCTCGCTCACGGAGAGGTCCTTCCGGGATGTCGGATCGGGTTCGGGGATCTTGCGCCGGGTCACTGCACCGGCGGCAAGGGTGCTACTGCGGGTCGGAACGACCGACCGGCCACAGCACGGTGACCGGTTCGCCTATCACTCTATCCGCCCGGACCAGCCCCCCGCCCGGTGCGCCGAGCAGTGAGCGCGAATCCACGGAGACCGACCGGTGATCTCCCAGGAGCCACAGGCGGCCTTCGGGGACGACGACGTCGAAGTCCACCTCGCTGGCGCTGTCGCCCGGGTAGAGATAGGGCTCGTCCAGTGGCTCTCCGTTGACCACGAGGTCACCGTCCTCGCAGCACGAGACCCTGTCGCCGGGAACCCCGACGACCCGCTTGACGAAGGTGTCCTCGGTGGGGCGGATCCCCAGCCAGACACCGAGCTGCTGGGCCGCCCGGGTGATCGGCGGGTCGTCGTCGAGCGGGGCGAAGGACCCGCGCCCGTCGAAGACCACGAGCTGACCTCGGTCGAGCTCACCGGTGTCGACCAGCTTCGTCACCAGGATCCGGTCCCCCGGCTCCACGGTGGGCTGCATGGACTCGGAGCCCACGTAGTACACGTCCACCACCCAGGCGCGGACGCCGATGACCACGACGAGGGCGAGGACCACGGAGAGCGCCACCAGACGCCAGCCGTGGGTCCAGCGCGTCCAGAGGCCCGGCTGCGCCGCGTCTTCATGGGCCGCACCGCCGCGGGAAGACGCCGAGAACCCGGCCGCAGAGGCTTCTGCGGCCGGGTTCTCGTTCGTGGTGCGCTCAGGCACGGTGCGCATGATCGCGGCCGACGTCGCCCGTCAGGCCCGTACGGATCACTTGCCCTGGCTGCCGCGCTTCTCGCGGATACGGGCGGCCTTGCCGTGACGGTCGCGCATGTAGTAGAGCTTGGCGCGGCGGACGTCGCCGCGGCTCACGACCTCGATCTTATCGATGATCGGGGAGTGCACGGGGAAGGTGCGCTCGACGCCGACGCCGAAGGAGACCTTGCGGACGGTGAAGGTCTCGCGGACGCCGGAGCCCTGGCGGCCGACCACGAAGCCCTTGAAGACCTGCACGCGGGAGCGGTTGCCCTCGACGATGTTCACGTGGACGTTGAGGGTGTCGCCCGGCCAGAACTCGGGAATGTCGTCGCGCAGCGACTTGGCATCGACCTGGTCGAGAATGTTCGTCATCTGGTTTCTCCTGGTGAACGCCGCAGGCCGTCCACGTGGGTCACGCGGCACGCCGGACGACAGCCGCCCGGGTTCGCCCCGGCCGGTAGTGGGTGGGTGCCGCAAAGTCAGTCACCCGCGGGTCCCTTCGGGACCCCACGGGGTGTGTGCTGTGTGGTCGCTCTTCCCCCTGCGGCGAGGGCGTGCCCAGCACACACGCAGCGACCCATTATGCCACAACGGCGACGGCGTCGGTACTCATCCGGCGGTCAGGTCGACGTGCCATGGGCCACGCCCGGCGGGACGGCGTCAGGGTCCACGATCGCCGTGGACGCCATGGCGCCGCCGCTCATGTCTGCGGCCGGTCACCGTCGCGGCGGAGGAAGGCATCGTCGACGATGCGCCAGCCCTCCGCCTCGAGCGCGGCCCGGTCGCGGGCGTCGAGGTCGGCGGGTTGCAGCCGCTCGATCAGGTCCGGGCGGCGGCTCGAGGTCCGCCGCAGCTGCTCATCCCTGCGCCACCTGGCGATCTTCCCGTGATGTCCGCTCAGCAGGACCTCGGGGATCCCGCGCTCCCGCCAGCTCGCGGGTTTGGTGTAGACGGGGTATTCGAGCAGCCCGTCCGAGTGCGACTCCTCGACCAGGGACTGCGGGTTGCCGATCACCCCGGGGATCAGGCGCCCGATGGCCTCGACCATGGCCAGGACGGCCACCTCTCCCCCGTTCAGGACGTAGTCGCCCAGGGACATGGGGCGGACCTCGAAGGACTCGCGGGCCCACTCGAGCACCCGCTCGTCGATCCCCTCGTAGCGTCCGCAGGCGAAGACCAGGTGGTCCCGCTCCGCCAGCTCCCGGGCGGTCTCCTGGGTGAAGACCTCGCCCGCCGGTGACGGCACGATCAGCACGGGCCGCTGGCTCCGGGCCGGCCCCCCGGGCTGATCGCCCCGGCTCCCCGGCGTCGAGTCCCGGATCTGCTCCAGGGCCTGGGCCCAGGGCTCCGGCTTCATCACCATGCCGGCCCCGCCGCCGTACGGGGTGTCGTCCACGGTACGGTGCCGGTCGGCGGTGAAGTCCCGGAGATCCGTGACGGACATCTCCAGGAGCCCGTCGCGGCGGGCCTTCCCGATCAGGGACAGGTCGAGGGCTGCCAGGTACTCCGGGAAGATGCTGACGACGTCCAGGCGCATCAGCGGTCGCCTTCCCCGGGGTCCCCGGCTTCGTCCAGGCCCAGCTCCAGCAGGCCCGGCGGCGGGGTGAGCAGCACCCAGCGCGTCTCCTCGTCGATCTCCGCCACGATCTCCTGCACGAACGGCACGTCCACCTCTCGTCCGTCACCGTCGAGCGTCACCTCGAGCAGGTCCTGATGAGGCATCGTGCGCAGGCCGCTGATCACGCCGATCCGGCGCATCGGATGCCCGTCGCCGAATCCGGCCGGGTTCTCGTCCGTTTCGGAATGGTCCCCCTCGATAACGAGCACCTCCATGTCCAGGAGCTCGTGCTCGTACCAGGCGTCGTCGTCCTCCGCGCCGGAGTCGCCCTCCGCGAACAGCTGGCTCCCGCGCAGCGCCTCCGCGGTGTTCCGGTCCGGCACCTGGGCGAAGCCGACCACCAGGATCTGCTTGTTCCAGCGTGCCCGGGTCACCTCGAGCACGCCGCCGGGGACCGCCGCTCGTCCCGTCTCGGATGCGGCCTCCACGGACAGCAGGGCGCCGGGGGAGAAACGGAGCTCGGGGTCGTCCGTGAACAGCTGGACGGTCAGTTCCCCCCGGATCCCGTGGGGTTTGCCAATGCGTGCGACCTTGACCTTCATCTCGTGCTGCGTGCTCCTTGAGCTGGTTCGCGGACGGTCGTGTCCATGCTTCGTCATAACCGGCCGTGGTGGTGACCCGGCCGCGTGTGAGCGTGGCCCCCGCACCCGTGGTGGGTGCGGGGGCCACGAAGACCTCGCGGGTGCAAGGCCGATCGGCTCGCGTCAGCGCCGGCGGTCGGTGTCGATCACGTCGACCCGGACCGGCCCCTCATCGGCCAGTGCGGACACCACGGTGCGCAGCGACTTCGCCGTGCGCCCCTGGCGACCGATCACACGGCCCAGATCGTCCGGGTGGACGCGGACCTCCAGGGTCTCACCCCGGCGGCCGCTCTTGACCCGGACGTCGACGTCGTCGGGATTGTCGACGATGCCGCGGACCAGATGTTCCAGCGCGTCAGCGAGCATGATCACTCAGCTTTCTCGGACTCCGCGGAGGCATCCTCCGCGACGGCCTCTTCCGAAGGCTCGGCAGCGGCTGCCTCGGCCTTGGGGGTGATCGCCTCGGGAACGATGACCGAACCCTTGTCCGGGGCCACGAACTCGGCCTTGGCCTCGGGATCCTTGTAGGAGCCCTCGGCGCCTGCCTCACCCTTGAACTTCTGCCAGTCACCGGTGATCTTCAGGATGGCGGTCACAGCCTCGGAGGGCTGAGCACCGACACCGAGCCAGTACTGCACGCGATCCGAGACCACGCTCATGTAGGACGGGTTCTCGGTCGGGTGGTAAATACCGACCTCCTCGATCACACGGCCATCGCGCTTCTTGCGGGAATCGACGATGACGACGCGGTAACGGGGATCGCGCATCTTGCCCATGCGCTTCAGACGAATCTTGACTGCCACTGGTGCAATCTCTCCTGGTTCTTGAATGTGTCGGGAGCACCCGTCACGCTCCCGTGGGGCGGGCCGTTCCTGGTGTCCCTGTGGACACGAAATACGTGCGGAGAGAGGGTCCGCACGCATCGAGTACCCGGCCATTCTGCCAGAGATGTCCATCTCTCGCATGGACCGGGTACCCGACGTGCGTCACATCGCGCGACTGCGCGGTGTCACTGCTCGAGCTTCAGCGCCTGACGCCAGGACAGGGAGCGGCCGCCCTGGAACACCGCGCGCTGGTAGACCTTCTCCCCCAGGCGCACCATGAACCAGCCGAACGCCAGGCACACGGCCAGCGCCACGAACGGCTCCCACATCTGCGCCTGGCCCTCGAGCATGCGCACCGGCATGGCGATCGAGGAGATGATCGGGACGTAGGAGGCCACCGCCAGCCAGGGACCCTGAGCCAGGATGCCCGCGAACATCCCGGCCACCAGGATCATGGTGATCGCGGTGGTGTTCGATTGGAGGTCCTCGCTGCGGGAGGCGAGGGAGCCCAGGACCGCCCAGATCGTCGCCTGGGCCGCGAAGCCGAAGACGAAGAACACGATGAACCAGCCGGCCGCCTCGAGAGCCCATCCGAACTCCCCCGTCACCCCGGCGATGTTGGCGGTCAGCAGGCCAGCTCCGGCGTACAGGGCGATCTGCGCGAACGCCAGAATGCAGTTGCCCAGGATCTTGCCGTAGAGCAGCTGCCGGATGGGGATCGCCGTCGCCAGGATCTCCACCACCCGGTTCTGCTTCTCCTCCAGGACCGAGTTGGCGATGGCCATGCCGAAGATCACCGCGGACATGTAGAACAGCATCGCGAAGACGAACCGCATGATGTAGGTGGCGAACCCTCGGTCGTTGCCTCCGGATAGGTACTCGATCTCGAACTGCGCACCTTCCCTGAGCTGCTCCGGGGTGATCCCCGCGGCCTGGGCGTTGGCGGCCATGGTGTATTCGTTCACGGCTGCCGTCAGCGTGTTGTCGAGTGCGCCGTCCAGCTGGCTGTCGGCGAGGATCACCCATCGGCCGTCCTCCTGGTAGATGGCGGCGTCGGCCTCCTCGTCGGCCACCAGCTGCCGGGCCTCGTCCCGGGTGACCTGCTCCGCCGTCATCTCGTCGTCGCCCGACAGCATGGCGCCGGCGGTCTGGACCAGCTGCGTGCCGGCGTCGCTGTCCGTGGCGATCGAGAAGTCCTGCGTGCGGTTGGCCATGAAGGCGTTGAACAGGACCATGCCGACGATCACCACGAGGGTGAACAGGGTCGAGAAGATGAAGGCCTTGTCCCGGACCTTGACCAGGATCTCCCTGGTCAGCACGATCAGCCAGGGGTGGGAGACGTGCCGGTCGATCGGTGGGGCGCTCGTGGCCCCGGGACGCGGATCACCGGCGTCCTGACGTGTCTCTGGGCTCAGCGTGCTCATCGGGTCACCTCGCGGTAGATCTCGGAAAGGGTCGGTGCCAGGTCGGTGAATTCCAGGAGGCCGTGGTCGACGGCCCGCTGCAGGAGCCCCTGACGGGCCTCGTCGTCGTCCAGGGACAGGGTGGCCTCCGTGCCCTCCAGGTCCTCGACCGTGACTCCCGGGACGGCTCGCACCCAGCCGACGTCCTGGCTGCATCGCAGGCGGTGGCGCTTGGGCCGTGAGGCGCGCAACTCATCAGCGGTGCCGGCAGCGAGCACTTTGCCGTGGTCCAGGATGACCATGGAGTCGCACAGGCGGTTGACCAGGTCCAGCTGGTGGGAGGAGAAGAGCACCGGGACGCCGCGGTCCATGTGCTCGCGCAACAGGTCCACCATGGAGTCGACGGCCACCGGGTCCAGCCCGGAGAACGGCTCGTCCAGGATCAGGGCGTTGGGCTGGTGCAGCAGCGCCGCGGCGATCTGGACGCGCTGCTGGTTCCCGAGGGAGAGGGTCTCGAGCTTGTCCTTGGTGCGGTCGCCCAGCGCGAACCGCTCCAGCAGCCGGTTCGCCTCGGCCAGCGCATCCGCCCGGTTCATCCCCCGCAGCTGGCCCAGGTAGCCCAGCTGGTCGAGGATGGTCTGCTTGGGGTACAGCCCGCGTTCTTCGGGCATGTAGCCGAAGGCGGCCCGGTCGGCGTCCTTGATCGGCTCCCCGTTCCAGAGCACCTCGCCGGCCGTGATCCGCAGGACCCCCATCATCATGCGCATGGTGGTGGTCTTGCCGGCTCCGTTGGCCCCGATGAACCCGGTCATCCTCCCCGGCTCGACGGTGAAGGACACCTGGTCCACCGCCGTCTTGTCACCGAAGGTACGGGTCAGGTCGCGGACCTCCAGCCGATGCCCCGTTGCGGTGGGCGTGTACGTTCTCGACGTGCGCTGCCAGGCCGGGGCGGCATGCGCCGGGCGCTGCGGGGCATCCGTTCCTGGGGGCGTTCCTTGGGGCGACGTAGTCACCTGGTCCTCCTGCGTGCTCTGCCGGTGTGGTGCCTCCAAGCCTAGGAACGCAGGCGGGCGAGGGGATCAGCCTGGAGGCTGAAGCCCGGGTACCGCCCGGGGCCCTGGAGGACCGTCCTCTCCGCCGCAGGGCTGATAACCGGTCGCGAGGCGGATCATGCGGTGCGTCCGGCTCCGCCCGGTTCTCCCGGCCCGGTCAGCCCCGTCCGGTAGGCGAAGACCACCGCCTGGACCCTGTCCCGGCTGCCCGTCTTGGCGAGCACGTTCGACACATGGGTCTTGATCGTCGCCGCGCCCAGCACGAGCCTGTCCGCGATCTCGGCATTCGACATGCCCTCGGCGATCAGGCCCAGGACCTCCGCTTCCCGCTCCGTCAGGGAGTCCACGATCCGCTGCTGCTCCGGGGTCCGGACCGGCTCCGGCTCCCGCGGCTCCGGGAGGGGTCGCGTGCTCGCTTCCGACCGCGGCGACGTGCCCGGCCTCGGCGGCTCCCCCGGTTTCGGCTGCACCTGGGCGCCGCCGGCCGCCGTGAGCTCCCGGATCACCTTGAGGGTGGCCTCGGGGGCCAGCAGGGCGTTGCCCCGGGCCACCGCGTGCACGGCGTCGATCAGGTCGTCCGGGTCCGCGTTCTTGAGCAGGAAACCGCTGGCACCGGCCCGGAGCGCGGCGAAGAGGTAGTCGTCGCGATCGAAGGTGGTCAGGATGATCACCTTCGTCCCGCCCGCTGCCACGATCTGCCGCGTGGCCTCGATGCCGTCCATGACGGGCATCTGGACGTCCATCAGGACCACGTCCACGTCGCCGTCGGCGACCTGCCGCACGGCCTCCTGGCCGTTGACGGCCTGGCCGACCACGTCGATGTCCTCGGCCACGGAGAGCACCATGGCGAATCCGGAGCGCACCAGGGCATGGTCATCGGCCAGCAGTACGGAGATCATGGTTCACGATCCTTCCACGCCGGAGGCCCCGGGAACATGCTGCCGGGCGGCCGGGACGGCCGTGTCCTCCGCCGCCCCCGGGGCGTCCCCGTAGTCCAGGAGCGGGAACCTCGAGCGGACCCGCCACCCGGGCCCCGGTGTGCGCGGCCCGGTCTCGCAGGTCCCCCCGTGCAGCTGCGCGCGTTCCTTCAGCCCGATGAGCCCGAAGCCCGTGCCCGAGGTGTCTTCGCGGGGGCGGCCTCGGTCGAGCACCTCCAGCTCCAGGATCTTGAACGCGTGCTCGTCCACCGTGCGCAGGACCACGGAGACATCGCGGCCGGTCGAATGGCGCAGCACGTTGGCCAGCGACTCCTGGACGCAGCGGTAGACGGACAGGCCGAGGGCCGGGGGCAGGCGGGCGAGGTCGACGTCGTCGTCCACGGCCAGGCCGAGGGTCACCGACAGCCCGCGGTCCGCGTAGTCCTGGACCAGGCGCTGCAGATCGCCCACGCCGTCGGTGCCGAAGGCCGAGGGCTCCTGCCCCTCCTCGCGCAGCACGCCCAGCAGCTGCCGGGTCTCCGTCACCGCCTGCCGGCTGGACTCCTCCACGGTGCGCAGGGCCTCCTCCGCCAGGCCGGTGTCACGAGTCAGGATCTTCCGGGCGGCGCCCGCCTGCACGCCGATCGCCGAGACGTGGTGGGCGACCACGTCATGCAGTTCCCGCGCGATCCTCAGCCGCTCCTCGATCACGGCTCGCCGGGCCAGCTGCTGCGACTGGCTCGCGATGGTGTCCGCCTGCTCCTGGATCTGGTCCTGGCGCAGGGCGCTGCGCCAGGAGGCGCGGCCCGCGAAAACGGCTCCTCCGAAGAAGGCGAGGTGGACCAGGATGGAGTACACCGCGTAGGCGGTCACGGCGTCGAAGGGGCCCGTCCCGTTGCCCAGCTGCTCGACGTATTCGCTGTAGCTCGACGAGATCGTCAGATCGATCACCAGCCACGTGCCGATCACCAGGGCGAGCATGACGACGACGATCGCCGCCACCTCGCGCGAGCGGCTCCAGGCCACCGCGGCGTAGACCGACGCGAAGTAGGCGACCTGGGTCGATAGCTGGGCGATCGCCATCATGTTGATGTACGCGCTGCCGATGAAAGCCACCGTGGTGAAGATCAGGACCACGACGGGATGCTTGCGCCGCCAGGTCAGCGGAATGGTCACGGCTCCGACGATGGCGTACCCCCACCACCGCTGCGCGCCGTCGGTCACCCCGGCGTAGCTCTCGGTGAGCGCCAGGCTGAGAAGGCCCACCAGGGTGAGCACGACGGCCCCCAGCGCGTCCCGCCGGTACCCGGCGGCGTTCGGCGCGGGCCGTGTCCAGTCAGGGGCCGAGGCATCGCCCAGCGCGACGGCCAGGCCGCCTTCGGGCAGCCATCGGCGACGGCGAGCGGTCCCGGCGTCCCCCGGGGACGCCAGCTCCGCCGCAGCGGAGTCCTGAAGGAATTCGGCCTTGTTACTCACCCTGGCCACGTTAGCGGGTGCGTCCATCGACCGGATCCGTCCGGCGGCGGAGATCCAGCGGCGGAGATCCGGTGATCACACCGGCCCTGTACCCGTTCCTGCCTCCGGCGGGGTGCTACCGGCGCTTGCGCCGGACGGCCCTGCCCTCGGCCTTCCGGGCCGGTGGCTGCCCGGGCTTGGAGGCCGGATCCGGTGCGGGCTTCGGCGCGGACCGGCGGCGGACCGCCGAGTACCACGCGGTCATCCCCACCGCGTCGGCGAAGGCGACGGCCGACAGCGCCCCGAGGGCCGGGGCGATCTGACCGCCGCGTCGGGCCAGGGCGGCCAGGCCGGTTCCGGCGGCCACCTCCAGCCCGGCAACCGCCAGGAGAATCTCGGGACGGCGCAGCAGCGCACGGCGCACCGCCGGGGCGACCCCGTCCGCGGTCGGCGACTCGGTCAGCGCCCGCAGTACGGCCTCCGGGACGGAGGTGGGGTCGACCCGCATGACCCCCTCGATCTCGTCGAGGGACTTGGAGCCCTCGACGATCTTGGCGGCCAGCGCCGGCAGGCCCAGAAGCTCGAGGACCGATTCCAGCACCAGCGGGGTGGAGGCACCGCTCACGTAGTTGGCCAGGCGCTTGGCGTCCACGGGATCGAGATCGAACACGGATGCCACCGACTCGACCTGCACCTCGCTGGTGCGGGTCGCGCAGATCCCCAGCACCTCACGGGTCAGCTGGGCGGCGGCGGAGGCGTTGTCCGCGGCCGAGACCGATTGCCACTGGGGCCCCCAGGACAGCCCGCACACGGCGTCCACGCTGCTCAGGTGGGTGTAGCCAGCGGGGTCAGCGTCGCCCAGCAGCACCTCCAGCGAACGCGCGGCCCCGTCGGAGGACAGCGCCACGCCCGCTTCCCGCAGCCCGGTGCGCAGCGCCCACCAGCCGCGTTCGTCGTCGGTCACGATGATCGACCAGCCGTTCCGTGAGACCGCGTGGAAGCCGACCTTGGCGGTGGCCGCCAGCAGGGGCAGGTCGGGGGCGTCCAGGTCCACCACCAGGGCACGACGCAGATGGGGGTGGACCGGTTCCAGTTGCTGGCCGGTCATCCGGTGCACGGTGGCCGCGAGCTCCTCGACCGCGTCTCCGGGGACCACGCTGCCGTCGGCCGCCACGGCGGCCGTCCAGCCGTCGTCGTCGACCAGGACGGCGACCTGCAGGTACGAGGGGCCCTCCGCGCACGCGGCGACGGCACGGTGATGGTCCAGGACGCTGCGGATGCCGCGGGCCGTGGGAACCAGCTCGGCCGCCTCCGTCGAAGCGGGGTCGCCCGGTAGCGAGTATGGCTGCACACCGTCGATCCGGACGGCCAGGGGCAAGAGGGACCAGCCGGCCAGTTCGTGCTGCCCGGTGTGCTGCGGGAACGATCCGCCCGGCGCATCACCCGGCTCCCGGGAACGATCCGGACCGTCGAGCGGGCCACGAGATGACGTCGTCATGCGTGCCATCGTACTCGCGGGAGGCGTGCGGGACCTGCAGGCAAGCTCACCGCGCTAGTGGAGGGGGCCGACTTCGGCGGTGGTCCCGTCCGCGATGCACTCGATGGCGGCGCGGATGCGGTCGGCGACACGGCCGGGCAGGTAGTCGCCGAGATCCTGCGGCGCCACCCAGGCGTAGCCGAGCAGCTCCTCTTCCTGAACGGTGATGGTCGTATCGGAGGGGATCTGCCCGCCGTCGTAGAGGAAGGAGACGGAGTCGCCCCAGATCCCCTGGCTGATGCCGTGCGCCACCAGCAGGAGGCGTCCCGCGGGCAGCTGCAGGCCGACTTCCTCGAGGACCTCGCGAAAACACCCCGTGCGGGGGTCCTCGCCGGCCTCCGTGGTCCCCCCGGGGAGGGTCCAGCCGTCCTTGTAGTTCGGCTCGACCAGCAGGACGCGTCCGTTCTCGTCCCGGATGATCGCGGCCGAGGCCAGCCGGCGCGTGGGCAGCGAGCCGATGAAGGCGCGCAACTGGTCCTCGGGCAAGTGTGAACTCATGGCGAGGTGGTGGCCTTCCGTCGATACCGTGGCTGGCTGCGCCGAGGGCTACTTGAGGAACTTCTCGAAGCCCTGGGGCAGGTTCTTCAGGTCCTGCTTCTGCTTCTGCTCCTGCGGCTGGCCGAACGCGGATCCGCTGGGCGCCTTCTGCTTGCTGGACGCCGCGGCGTTCTCCTGGGCGCGTTTGGCCGGATTGCCCGAACGGGAGCCGCCCTTCTTCTTGCCCTTGGCGTTCTTGCCCTTGGCCTTGTTCCCGGACGCACCCGGCATACCGGGCATCCCGCCCATACCTGGCATGCCGGCGGCGCCTCCGGCACCCATGCCGGGCATACCGCCGCCACCCATTCCGGGCATGCCGGGAATGCCCTTCCCCTGGGCCATCTTCTTCATCATCTTCTGGGCCTGGGCGAACCGCTCCATGAGCTGGTTGACCTCGGAGACGGTGGCCCCGGAACCGCGGGCGATTCGCGCGCGACGCGAGCCGTTGAGGATCTTGGGAGCGGCACGCTCATGGGGCGTCATCGAACGGACGATGGCCTCGATCCGGCCGATGGAGGACTCGTCGAACGCCTCGATCTGCTCGCGCATCCCCGCCATGCCGGGCATCATGCCCAGCAGCTTCTTCATCGAGCCCATCTTCTTGAGCTGCTGCATCTGGACCAGGAAGTCGTCGAAGGTGAAGTCCTCCTGATCGGCGAACTTCTGGGCCATCTTCTGCGCTTCCGCGCGGTCCCAGTTCTGCTCCGCCTGCTCGATCAGGGTCAGGACATCGCCCATATCCAGGATCCGCGATGCCATGCGGTCCGGGTGGAACTGCTCGAAGTCCTTCACGCCCTCGCCCGTGGAGGCGAACATGATGGGCTTGCCGGTCACCGAGGCGACCGAGAGGGCCGCGCCACCGCGGGCGTCGCCGTCGAGCTTGGAGAGCACCACGCCCGTGAAGTCCACGCCCTCGTTGAACGCCTGGGCGGTTTGGACCGCGTCCTGGCCGATCATGGCATCGATGACGAACAGGACCTCCTGCGGGTCCACGGCGTCGCGGATGTCACGGGCCTGGGCCATGAGCGCCTGGTCCACGCCCAGGCGGCCGGCGGTGTCCACGATCACGACGTCGAACAGCTTGGCCCGTGCCTGGGCCACGCCGTCACGGGCGACCTGGACGGGATCGCCGGTGGGGTCGTCGAACTCGGACGTGGTGCCGGGGTGCGGGGCCCACACGGGGACGCCCGCGCGCTCACCCACCACCTGGAGCTGGGTCACGGCGTTGGGGCGCTGCAGGTCGGAGGCCACCAGCAGGGGGCGGTGCCCCTGGGACTTGAGCCAGTAGCCGAGCTTGCCGGCCAGGGTGGTCTTGCCCGCGCCCTGCAGGCCGGCGAGCATGATGACCGTGGGCCCGGTCTTGGCCATGCGGATCCGCCGGGTCTCGCCTCCCAGGATCTCCTGGAGCTGGCTGTTGACGATCTTGACGATCTGCTGGGCGGGGTTGAGGGCCTCGTTGACCTCGGCCCCCAGGGCGCGTTCCTTGACGGAGGCGGTGAACTCACGGACCACGGGGACGGCGACGTCCGCGTCGAGCAGCGCCCGGCGGATCTCGCGCACCGTGGCGTCAACATCGGCCTCGCTGAGCTTGCCTTTGCCCCGCAGGTTCTTGAACGTGGCTGTCAGGCGATCGGAGAGGGAGTTGAACACGGGTTCCTCGCTGTGCGGTACATGGCGGAGTCGACGGCGGCGGCCGTCGCCCTGGACGACGGGCCCGGTGCCGGGTACTGAGTCAGTGCACCAGGGTAACAATCTTGGCGGCGGGCGAGGTGGTCGCAACCGCCGGGCGGGGACAGTTCCGTCAGAAGCGGACAAACGGACGGGACGCAACGGGCCGGCCGGGTCCGTCCGTCGGACCCGGGAAGATCAGGCCGAGAGGCGGTCTTCCCCGGATCCCTGGACGACCGGCAAGGAGCGGGTCGGAGGGTAGGTGGCGCGCTTTCCCGGCTGGGCCTTGATCTCGCCGGTGTTGAGCGGCGTCACCGTGGCCACGTAGCTCTGCTGGCCCTCGGCGTCCACCCCGCTGGGCTGCGCGACGACGACCTTGCGGACCGCCGGGAATACGAACCGGTCCATGGCCCACCAGCGGAAGATCATGGCGATCGCCGTGCCGATGACGGGCCCCGCGACGAAGTCGGCGGTCTCCTGCACGAGCAGGCTGTAGGCCGGGGTCTCCAGCCCGATGACGTACCGGGAGATGTAGACCGGTGCGCTGTTGAGCAGGATGCCGATGCCGCATACCAGCGCGAACAGGACCATCTCCACCGACGAGCGGTGCTTGCCCTGCTCGGAGAAGGTCCACTTCTTGTTCAGCAGGTAGGAGGCGAAACTCGCGATCGTGGTCGCCGCGATCATCGATGTGGTGGGGTTGCCGCTCAGGATCGTCCACTTGAAGGCGAAGTTCAGCAGGACGGTGAGGACGAAGCACGTACCGCCGACTGCCAGGAAGCGCATCTGCCGACCGTATTTCTCACGCAATGCTGCCGCTCGTCCCGCTGATTGAGTCACGTTCTTGGGCCACCTCTCCGCCGCGCGCGGAATTTCCACGCATAACGTCCCAGTTTAGGGAAAAGAAAGCCGTCTGACCGAGAGATTTCTGTGATTTCCGCGACGACGGCGGTGCGGCCGGGGCTCAGGGCCCCGGCCGCACCGCCGTCGTCATGCGTCCTCCAGGAGCGTCATCCCGCCTCGGGAGGGGGCTCCGGCGCAGGAGGGCGATCCGCCGGACCGGTCAGATCGCGGTGTCGTCGCGCTCACCGGTGCGCACGCGGACCACTTCCGTGACGTCGACGACCCAGACCTTGCCGTCCCCGGCGCGGCCGGTATTGGCGGAGGAGACCAGGACCCCGACGACGCTCTGCGCCTCGGCGTCCTCGATCAGGATCTCGATACGGGTCTTCTCCAGGAGGTCGACGGTGTACTCGGCGCCTCGATAGACCTCGGTGTGGCCGCGCTGCTGGCCGTAGCCGTGGACGTTCTGGACGGTCATCCCCTGGATGCCGTATTCCTCCAGGGCGGTCTTGATCTGCGGGAACTTCTCGGGTCGCACGATCGCGGTGACAAGCTTCATATAACAGCCTTTCGGTTTCGGTGCCCGTCGTCGGGCGTGAGCTGGGCCCCTCCGAGGAGGCGGCGTGCCGTTGGAGCGGGCTGGGCGGGCGCGGTCCGGCCGCGGCCCGCCCAGGCGCTCAGTGGACCGGGACGGTCACCGGCGGGTGTCGCCTGCCGTTTCGGCGGCTGCTCCGGGGCGGATGCTGGCGCCCGTGGTGGTACGGGGGAGGAAGGAACCCGAGGCGTCGCCGGCCAGGTTGTACCCGGACTCGGCGTGGGTGGTGACGTCCACGCCCTGGATCTCCTCCTCCTCGGTGATGCGGAACCCTACCGTCTTGTCGATGGCCACGGCGATGACCGTGGTGACCACGGCGCAGTAGACCACGGAGACGACGACGGCCAGCAGCTGGGTGCCCAGCAGGCCGAACCCGCCGCCGTAGAACAGGCCCGCGGTGCCCTCGGAGGGAAGCGCGATGAAGCCCAGAGCGACGGTGCCGACCAGGCCGGAGACCAGGTGCACGCCGATGACGTCGAGCGAGTCGTCCATCTTCAGTCGGTACTTCAGGCCCACGGCGACTGCCGAGCAGATGCCGGAGACGAAGCCCAGGACCATGGCCCAGACCGGGGAGACGTTGGCGCACGCCGGGGTGATGGCGACCAGGCCGGCGATCACGCCGGAGGCCCCGCCCAGGGAGGTCGCGTGACCGTCGCGGATCCGCTCGGTCAGCAGCCAGCCCAGCATGGCGGTGGACGGTGCGGCCATGGTGTTGACCAGGATCAGGCCCGCCTGCTCCGGGGAGTCAGCGGCGCCCACGTTGAAACCGAACCAGCCGAACCACAGGATGGCCGCGCCCAGCATGACCAGCGGCAGGTTGTGAGGACGTTGGTTCGGGTCCTTGCCGAAGCCCTTGCGGGCGCCCACGATCACGATCAGGATCAGCGCCGCCACACCGGCGTTGATGTGCACCACCAGGCCGCCGGCGAAGTCGATCGCCTCGCCCACGCGGGAGCCGATGGCGCCGTCCTCGGTCAGGAGACCGCCGCCCCACACCATGAAGGCCAGGGGCGCGTAGACCAGGGTGGCCCAGAGCGGGACGAAGAGCGCCCAGGCGCCGAACTTCGCGCGGTCGGCGATGGCACCCGAGATCAGGGCCACGGTGATGATGGCGAAGGTGGCGCCGAAGGCGGCCCCCAGCAGGTCACCGGTGCCGATCAGGTTGTTCAGCCCGAAGGCGGAGGTGGGGTCGGCCAGGAGCCCGCCCAAGATCGGGTCGCCGCCCGACATCGAGTAGCCCCAGAGGATCCACACGACGGTGACCAGTCCGATCGCGATGAAGCTCATGAGCATCATGTTCAGGACGGCCTTGGCGCGGGTCATGCCGCCGTAGAACAACGCCAGCCCTGGAGTCATGAAAAGGACCAAGGCCGAGGCAACCACGGTCCAGACGTCTGCAGCCGTCAGAGTGATCTCGTCCATGCTGCCTCCCTTCATACCGGTCCGGCCGGAGCCAGGACCACGGATATCGTTTCCCTGGCATTGAAGAAGGCTGATGTTTCGGATGCGCGCGCTTCATGTTACATCCGTGTTTCCGGCGGCGGTCCGCCGTGAAATCCACATGTCGGCCCTAGTGGGCGTCTCCGCCCGGGGCCGACCGGCTCAGTCGAGCAGGGCGTCGACGAACTGCTCGGCGTCGAAAGGCGCCAGGTCGTCGGGCCCCTCCCCCAGGCCGATGAGCTTCACCGGGACGCCCAGCGCCCGCTGGATCGCCACCACGATCCCGCCCTTGGCGGTTCCGTCGAGCTTGGTGAGCACGATGCCCGTGACGTCGACCGCCTCAGAGAACACCTTGGCCTGGACCATGCCGTTCTGGCCCGTGGTCGCGTCGATGACCAGCAGGACCTCGTCCACCTCGGCGGCCTTGGAGACCACGCGCTTGATCTTGCCCAGCTGGTCCATCAGCCCGGCCTTGTTCTGCAGGCGCCCGGCGGTGTCCAGCAGCACGACGTCGGATTCGCCCTCGATACCGGCCTGCACCGCGTCGAAGGCCACGGAGGCGGGGTCGGCGCCCTCGTTCTCCGAACGCACCGTCACCACGCCCACGCGGTTGCCCCACGTCTGCAGCTGGTCGGCGGCGGCTGCACGGAAGGTGTCGGCGGCGCCCAGGACGACGTCCTTGTCCTCGGCCACCAGGACCCGGGCGAGCTTGCCGACCGTGGTGGTCTTGCCGACGCCGTTGACGCCCACCACCAGGACGACGGCCGGGGCGATCTCCTTGCGATCGACCGCCAGCGACCGGTCCATGGCGGGATCCACGAGCTTGAGGAGCTCCTCGCGCAGCATGGCCTTGACCCGTGCCGGGTCCGAGGTGCCCTCCACCTTGACCCGTTGCTGCAGGGCCTCGACCAGGTCCATGGACGCCTCCGAGCCGAGGTCCGCCAGCAGCAGGGTCTCCTCGATCTCGTCCCAGACGTCCTGGTCGATCCGGTCGCGGGACAGCAGGGCCAGCAGCCCGCGGCCGAAGACGCTGCTGGACTTCGCGAGACGTCCGCGCAGCCGTGCCATGCGGGTGTTGACGGACTCGGGCCGTTCGATGCGCGGCCCTTCGTCGACCGCTGTCCCCGCATCCGTACCGGAACCGGTCCCGCTCCCAGCGCCCGGCTCGCCGTCGCCGCTGCCACCTGGTATCGGGTCGTCCGCGTCCCGGGTGCTCTCATAACCACCCGGAGGTGCCTTGGGCCCGCGCAGCAGCACGAAGCCCAGCAACGCCAGGATGACGACGGCGACAATGACGTACACATACACGGGTATCTGGTCCACGGTCTTATTGCATCACGGGCAGCCGTGCCCGAGCACATCGGCCCACGGCGAATCCGGGCGCCGTGACCGCTGATCGCTCCTAGACTGCTCGCGTGTCCCCCGCTCTCCCTCGCCGCCAAGGCAAGAAGCCCAGACCGCCCAGACGGCCGGTGCCCTCCGAAGTCCGGATGCTGATCGCCGCCGCCTTCGCGATCGCCATCGGATTCGGCATCGTGGTGCCCGTGCTGCCCCAGTACGCGGCGAGCTTCAACGTGGGCGTGGCCGCGGCCTCGGCCGTGATCTCCGCGTTCGCCTTCTGCCGTCTGGTCTTCGCCCCCGCGGGCGGGCGCATCCTGGACAGGATCGGCGAGCGCCGCACCTATCTGACCGGCCTGGTGATCGTGGCCGCCTCCTCGTTCGCCACGGCCTTCGCCACGAGCTACTGGCAGCTCCTGCTCTTCCGCGGCCTGGGCGGCATCGGGTCCACCATGTTCACCGTCTCGGCCATGGGACTCATCGTCCGGCTCTCCCCGGTCACCGAGCGCGGCCGGATCTCGGGGCTGTACGGCTCGACGTTCCTGATCGGCGGCATCCTGGGGCCGGTGATCGGCGGACTCCTGGCGGGGATCGGCCTGCGCGCCCCCTTCATCATCTACGGCGTGGCCATCCTGATCGCGGCCGCCGTCGTATATCTGAGGATCTCCCCCGACGCCCTCGGGGACAAGGCCTCCCGCTCGGCGCAGCCGCGCATGGAGTTCCGGCAGGCCTGGGAGTTCGGCGCCTACCGGGCGGCGCTGGTCTCGGGATTCGCCAACGGATGGACCTCGTACGGGATCCGCGTGGCCCTGGTGCCGCTGCTGGCCTCGGCCGTGTTCGGGGCGGGGCCCGTGCTGTCCGGGATCGCGCTGACGATCTACGCGGCCGGCTCCGCCGTGGCGCTCACCTTCACGGGGCGCCTGGCCGACCAGATGGGCCGGAAGCCACTCGTGATCACGGGGCTGCTCGTGGCCGGGACGATGACGATCGTGATCGGCCTGACCGACAACGTCTACGTCTTCGCGGTCGCCTCCTTCGTGGCAGGGATCGGCTCCGGGACGCTCAATCCCGGGCAACAGGCGGCGGTGGCCGACGTGGTCGGGCCGCACCGTTCAGGTGGCCAGGTGCTCTCGAGGTTCCAGATGTCCATGGACGCGGGCCAGATCGTCGGGCCCATCCTGGCAGGAGCCCTGGTGGATGCCACCGGCTTCGGCTGGGCCTTCGGGCTCTCGGGCCTCCTGCTCATCCTGGCCGCGCTGGCGTGGGTCCCCGTGCTGGAGACGACCAAGCGCGACGATCTCGACGCCGTCCCCACCGGTTCCGTGGACCAGGTGCCTCCGGACGAGCGGAACGAGTCGCGCTGATCGGGCTCGCCCGGACCGGCAGGTGCACCGGTCCGCTCAGCGCAGCTCCTTGAGCCGCTGCCCCAGGACCGTGGTGATGCCGTCGCGCATCGTGACGCCGTAGACGGTGTCGGCGATCTCCATGGTGCGTTTCTGGTGGGTGATCACGATCAGCTGCGAGGACTCCTGGAGCTGCTGGATGATCTTCAGCAGGCGGCCCAGATTGCGGTCGTCCAGGGCGGCCTCGACCTCGTCGAGCACGTAGAAGGGCGACGGCCTGGCCTTGAAGATCGAGACCAGCATGGCGATGGCCGTCAGCGACCGCTCACCGCCCGAGAGCAGGGAGAGGCGCTTGATCTTCTTGCCCGCCGGACGGGCCTCGACGTCGATGCCCGTGGTGAGGTAGTCCGTGGGATCGGTCAGGCGCAAGCGTCCCTCCCCTCCCGGGAACAGGGTCGCGAAGACGTCCGTGAACTCCCGCTCCACGTCGTGCCAGGCTTCGGTGAAGACCTTCTCCACGTGCTCGTCGACGTCCTTGATGATCTGTCGCAGGTCCGCCCGGGACTTCTTCAGGTCCTCCAGCTGCTCCGCCAGGAACGAGTGCCGCTCCTCGAGGGCGGCGAACTCCTCCAGGGCCAGCGGGTTCACCCGGCCCAGCTTCGTCAGGTCCTTCTCCGCCGCGGCCAGGCGCTTCTCCTGCTCGGCGCGGACATAGGGCCTGCCGGGGACGTCGTCGCCCTCCGGGGATGCGTCCACGGCACGGTCTTCGGCGCCGGGGTCCTCGTCCGCGATCTCCGCATCCGCGGCCGCCCGCTCACGGGCCGATCGCTCCTCGGGGTCCTGCTCCCCGGCGCGGGGAGCGTCGTGCTCGGCCTCCAGCTCGCGGCGGGCCGCCACGGCGGCAGCGCGTTCGTCCCGGCGCTGGGCGGCCTCCAGCACCACGCCCGCATCGGGCACCAGCAGGTGCGGGCCGTAGTTCTCGACCAGGGCGTCCGGTGTCAGCCCGAGGTCCTCGAGCGACTTCCCCTCGAGCGCCTCGATCCGCATGCGCTGCTGAGCCCGCGCCAGTTCGTCCCGGTGCACGGAGTCGGTCAGTTCCTGGACCCGCTCGGCCAGGGATTCGTTGGCGGCCCGCACCTCCCGCAGCTCGGCGTCGATCTGGGCCCGGACCTCCTCCGCCCGGGCGCGCTCGGCCTCCGCCAGGTCCACGGAGGCGTCGATCCGCTCCAGGATCTGCCCGACGGCGGCCACGACGGCCTCGGCGTTGCGGGCCTGCAGCCGCCGCCGTTCGGCCCGCTTCTCGGCCTCCTCCCTGGCCCGGCGCTCCGCCGCCGCCGCGCGCTCCTGGGAATGAGCCCGGTTGCCCAGCGCCCGGGCCTGCTCCTCCAGGGACCGGAGGGACAACCGCGCTTCCGTCTCCGTGCCCCGGGCCTTGGCCGCGGCCTCCTGCGCCGCATCACGCCGGGCGACCGCCTCCAGGTGCCGCTGGTCGGCGTCATCGTCATCGGCGGTCTCCTGCGCCGCCTCCAGACGGCTCAACGCATCGGTGAGCGATCTCTGATGCGCCGCGACCTGATCCTGGGCCTGGCTGACCTGGCGGTCGAACCGGTCCGACTCTGCCTGAGCCGAGCCGAGCACGGCCTCGGTGCGCGACAAGGACGCCTGCGCCTGCTGGGCCGTCTTCTCCGCCGATTGCAGGGCGGCCCGGGTGGCCTCCATCGTCGGCCGCAGACGGTCCCGCTCCGCGTGGGCTCTCTCGGCGGCCTCCGTCGCCTTGCCGAGGGTGCGGGCGAGCTCCGCCAGCTTCGTCTCCGCCTCTTCCGCCCTAGCCAGGATCTCCATGGCGCCCGCAGCCTCGGCGGCGCCACCCCAGGCGCTGCGCGGGGCGAAGACGTCGCCGTTGCGCGTCACGGCGCGTACGGCCGGGTGCTCGGCCACGAGACGAACGGCCTTGGCGGCATCCTGCACCAGCACCGTGGCCGAGAGCTCGGCTCGGACCTGTGCGAGGATCTCCTCCGCCACCCCGGACTCGTCCGCGCCTGCGCTCACGGCCTCGCCCGCGGGGAGCACGCCCGCCAGCCTGCGCACCTCCGCGGGCAAGACCATGGCGGACGGACCCGAGCCGCCGCCCGGCGGCTGTCGGCGGTCCTCCGTGATCAGCACATGGACGCGCCCCGACCCGGATTCCCGCAGGGCCTCGAATGCCCCGGCCGCCGCCGTATGCGAACGCACCGCGAGCGCCTCGGCCAGGGGCCCCAGCGCGGCGGCGATCGCCCGTTCCCAGCCCGTCCGCACCGCGACCAGGGAAGCGACCGCCCCCACCACGTCGTCGGCCGCCTGCCGGCGCACGGCATTGGAGCCGTCCGGCTGCCGGACCGAAGCTCGCAGGGTCTCCGCGCGGGCGGCCTGCGCGTCATGAGCGCGCAGGGCCTCGGCGCGCGCGGCGTCCGCCTGGCGGGCGAGATCCCTGGCGGAGTCGAAGGCCTCCACCGCCTCGTCCCGGTCGGCCCGGGCGCGCTCGGCCGCCTCGGTCGCGTCCTCGGCCGCCACCCTCAGCTGCTCGACCTCGCCCGCGGCGCTCTGGCGCCGCGCCGACGCCTGGCCGACGGTCTCGCGCAGGCGCTGCAGCTCGTTCTCGGCGGCCTCGACCCTCGACCGGGCGGCGCCCACGCCGCCCGAGAGCTTGGCCATTCCCTCCCGGCGGTCCGCGGCCGCACGCAGGATGGCCGTGACGGCGCCTTCCGCCTCGCGGGCCTCGGTCTCCGTGTCCTCCCGGTCCTGGATGGCCTCCGCCAGAGCCTCGACGGCGGCCTCGACCCGTTCCAGCATGGCCCGTTCCTCGTCCCGGGTGCGTTTGGCCTGCTCCGCCAGGCGGTCCGGATCCCGGTCGGAGGAAGGCGTCTCCTGGGAGGTGCCGAGCAGGCGCCGTCGTTCGGCGGCCACCTGGCGCAGAGATCGGTGCCGCTCGCGCACCGCGGTGAGTTCGTACCAGGTCTCCCGGGCCGCGGTCACGGCGGGGGTCGCCTGGGCTGCCCTGGACTCGAGGCCGTCCTGGCGGTTCCGCCCGTCGGCCAGCTGCTTCTCGGCGGTCTCCTTCTCCTCGCGGAGCCTGCGCTCGGTCTCGACGTCGATGGCCAGCGCGGACTGCGCCTGGACCAGATCGTCGGCGAGCAGGCGAGCGCGGGCGTCACGGACGTCGTACTGGATGCGCTGGGCGCGGCGGGCCACACGCGCCTGCCGGCCGAGGGGGGTCAGCTGCCGCCGGATCTCGGAGAGCAGGTCCTCCAGGCGATCCAGGTTGACCTGCATGCCCTCGAGCTTGCGTACCGTGCGCTCCTTGCGGCGCCGGTGCTTGAGGATTCCCGCGGCCTCCTCGATGAAACCGCGGCGCTCCTCCGGGGTGGCGTGCAGGATCCGGTCCAGCTGCCCCTGCCCCACGACGACGTGCATCTCCCGCCCCAGGCCGGAGTCGGAGAGCAGCTCCTGGATGTCCAGCAGGCGGCAGGACCTGCCGTTGATCGCGTACTCGGAGCCCCCCGTGCGGAACAGCGTCCTGGAGATGGTGACCTCGGTGTACTCGATGGGCAGCGCGCCGTCGGTGTTGTCGATGGTCAGCGAGACGTGCGCCCGGCCGAGGGCCTGTCGCCCCGAGGTGCCGGCGAAGATGACGTCCTCCATCTTCCCGCCGCGCAGGGTCTTGGCGCCCTGCTCGCCCATGACCCAGGTCAGGGCGTCGACCACATTCGACTTGCCCGACCCGTTGGGTCCCACCACGCAGGTCACGCCCGGTTCGAACTCGAAGGTCGTGGCGGAGGCGAAGGACTTGAACCCGCGCACGGTAAGGGTCTTCAGATGCACGGTCGGTCAGGTCTCCTGGGGCGACGGGGGCGTGGCCGGCTGTCGTTTTCGCCGCCCACGGGGACGCACCTGTAGATCCTAGCGGCAGCCGCATCGGCACTCCGCCAGGGGAGAACACCGGAGGCGGAACTCAGGTGGGTTGGCACCGGTAGTTAGACTGACCGCAGCTAGTCCTGTCCGTTCTACGAAAGCGCCGTGCTTTGCCAGGTAACTCGATCATCCGACACAACAACGCCTCCCTCCTGTCGATCAAGAAGGTCGAGGCGGACGAGGTCGTCAAGTCGGAGACAGCAGATCAGAAGCTCGCGGAGACCTTCCAGCGGTTGAAGCTCCCGCCCGGCTTGCTCGAGCGTCTGGCTGGTGTGAAGGAGCACCGGGTCTGGGCCCCTGGCAGGCACTACACCGACGGCGCTGTGGAGGCCGCGCAGGCCGCGCTGGACGAGGCCGGGGTCTCGCCCGACCAGGTCGGCCTGCTGATCAACTGCTCCGTGACGCGCGACGGCTACGAGCCGGCCCTGTCGGTCTCCGAGCACGCCCGGCTCGGCATGCCGAGCTCCACCCTGAACTTCGACATCACCAACGCCTGCCTGGGGTTCGTCAACGGCCTCACCGTGGCCTCGACCATGATCGACGCCGGAGCGGTCGACTACGCGGTCGTCCTGGCCGGGGAGGATCCCACCCCCTGGCACCGGGAGGCCTTCGAGCGCCTGCAGCAGCCGGGTGTCACCCGCGCCGACGTCATCCGCGAGTTCGCCACCCTGACCCTGGGCTGCGGCGCCGCCGCCGCAGTGGTCGGCAAGGCCGACGCCCACCCCGACGGCCACCGCATCCGCACCTCGGTGACCCGCTCGGCCACCGAGCACCACGGGCTGTGCATCGGAGGTTTCGACGGCATGTTCACGGATGCCGCGGGCCTGCTCAAGCACGGCGTGGGGCTGCTGACCGAGACGTGGGAGGAGGCCCGGACGCAGGGCTTCGAATGGGATGACTTCGACTGGGTGATCGCTCATCAGGTCTCGACCTCGCACACGGACAAGACCGAGAACGACATCGGGATCCCGCCGCACAAGCTGCCCCGCACGTTCCCCTTCTGGGGCAACGTGGCCGCCGCCGCACTGCCCATGACCTTGGCCCAGCAGGCCGAAGGAGCCTTCCAGGAGGGCCACCGGGTGCTGGCCATGGGCGTGGGTTCCGGACTGAACGCGACCTTCATGGAGATCGACTGGTGAGCCGCTCTGCCAGCACCACCGAAGACTCGGCCCCGCGCCTGCCGTACACGGACACGCCCCTGCCGGGGATCGACCCCCGCTGGTCCAGGACCGTGGACGTGGCCTCGAACGCGAGCTGCGAGCCCGTTCGCGGCCGCGTCCGGCGCTGGCACGTCCTGGACAACCTGGGGGTCCTTGAGGCCGACGGCAAGCAGCCGGCCGGAACGGTCCTGGCGGTCCACGGCAACCCCACCTGGTCGTATCTGTGGCGCAACGTCATCGCGGCCGCCACGGAGGCGGACCGGCCGTGGCGGGTGGTCGCCGTCGACCATCTGGACATGGGCTTCTCCGAGCGGACCGGGCTGAACCGCAGGTTCGACGACCGGATCCAGGACCTGACCGACCTGACGGCCGCGCTGGGCCTGGACGACGGTCCCGTGGTGACGCTGGCCCACGACTGGGGCGGCCTGATCTCGATGGGCTGGGCGGAGGCCCATCCGTCCGCCCACGCCGGGACGATCATGACGAACACCGCCGTCTACCACGACCCCGACAGCGGCCCCATCCCCAGCCCCCTTCGCCTGGCCCTGGCACCGGGCGTGCACGGCGTGCTGACCTCCCGGACCAGCGCGTTCCTGGACGTCTCCGTATCGCTCGTGGAGTCGGGGATCGACGACGACGTCAAGGCCGCCTTCAAGGCTCCGTACCGGAGCGCGCAGCGACGTGGGGGCATCGAGAACTTCGTGGCCGATATCCCGGCCTTCGACGGGCATCCGTCGAATCCGCGGTACGAGCGCACCGCGTCGTGGGTGGCCGGTTCGACGGTGCCCGCCCTGTTCCTGTGGGGCACCCAGGACCCTGTGTTCAAGGAGCGGTATCTGCAGGACCTGATCCGCCGCATGCCGCAGGCCACGGTGCACCGGTACGAGGGCGCCAATCATCTGCTGCCGCAGGACCGGCCCGTCGAGCAGCCCATCGTGCGGTGGCTGGCCGAGACCTTCGCGGATGAGCCGACCCACCGTGCCCGGCATCAGGCCGCCCGCCCCCGGGGCGTCGACGACGCCGATTTCAAGCCGTTCCACGCGGGGTTGGCCGAACGCGCCGCCCAGCAGACCCATGCCTGGGAGGTGGCCACCGCGGACATGGGGGCGGCCACCAACGACCGGGAACCGGCCGTCCGCAAGCGCCTGTCATGGACCGAGCTGGAGACCCGCGTCGATCGGATCGCCTCCGGGCTGCTCGGCATCGGCGTGCGGCCCGGCGACCGGATCAACCTGATGGTCCCTCCCGGCACCGACCTGACCACCCTGATCTACGCGTGCTTCCGTATCGGCGCGGTCATCGTCGTCGCCGATACGGGGCTGGGCGCCAAGGGGCTCTCCCGGGCCTTGAAGGGCGCCGCACCGACCTGGCTCGTCGGTATCCCGCAGGCGCTGGCCGCGGCCAAGGCCCTGGGCTGGCCGGGCACCCGGATCAGCACGACCGCGCTGGATCCGGTGCGCGCCAAGGCCCTCGGCGTCACCCACTCCGTGCCCGACCTGGAGAAGTCCGACCCCATCCCGGTTCCCGAGCTGGACCCGGATGCCGATGCGGCGGTGCTGTTCACCTCCGGTTCCACCGGGCCGGCCAAGGGCGTGGTCTACACCCAGCGCCAGATGGCGGCCATGCGGGACGCCGTCTCGGAGGTCTGCGATCTGCGACCCGGGACCGGGCTGGTCGCGGCCTTCGCCCCGTTCGCCCTCCTGGCACCGGCCATGGGGGCATCGTCGGTGACCCCGGACATGGATGTCACCAAACCGCGCACGCTGACCGCCCGTGCCCTCGCCGACGCGGCCGGGGCCATCTCCGCGACCTCCGTCTTCGCCTCCCCCGCCGCGATCCAGAACGTCCTGGACACCCAGGGCGAGCTGTCGGAGCACCAGCGGGAGGCTCTGGCGAAGGTGCGGCTGATGCTCTCGGCGGGGGCTCCCCTGCCGCCGCCGCTGCTGGAGGACCTGCAGGACCTGCTGCCCAACGCGACGCTCCACACGCCCTACGGCATGACCGAGTGCCTGCCGCTGACCGACGTCGATCTGGCCACCATCCGGGAGGCCGCAGTCGACGGCCAGCCTGCCGATCCCGCCGAGGGACCGCATTCGGCCCCTCGCGTCGAGGGTGCTGGACGAGGCGTGTGCGTGGGGACCCCGGTCCCCGGAGCCGTCATCCGGATCCGCCCCCTGGATCACGACGGCGTCCCGGCCGGCGAGCTCGTCGACACCCCGGGCGTCCTCGGGGAGATCGTGGCCCAGGCCCCGCATATGAAGGACCGCTACGACCGCCTGTGGGTGACCGAGAACGAGTCCACCCGCATCCCGGGCTGGCACTGCACCAGCGACGTGGGGCATTTCGACGCCAAGGGCCGTCTCTGGGTCGAAGGCCGCCTGGGACATGTCCTGCTCACCGCCGACGGCGTGGTGGCCCCGGTGGCCGCCGAGCACGCCGCCGACAATGTCCCGGGGATCGGTCGTACCGCTGTGGTCGGCGTAGGCCCCCGCGGCGCCCAGGTGCCCGTGGCCGTCTGCGAACTGCAGTCGCCGTCGCGGACCTCCGGCCCGGCCCGGCCGGCGCTGGCCGCCAAGGTGCGGGCCGCCGTCGTCGACGCGACGGGCCTGGACCTCGCCGCGGTGCTGGTGGTCCGGAGCCACCCCACGGACGTGCGCCACAACTCGAAGATCGACCGGACCCTGCTCGCCGAATGGGCGGCGAACGCCCTCGGCGGGGGAAAGATCAAGAACCCATGAGCCCCACTCCCACCGTCCCCTCCAAGGACCACGCTCCGCGCCGGGCCCACCGCGCCACGGCTGAAGAGCTGGAGAAGGTCACCGAGCTCAAGGGAGAGGGCCGCCGGGTGCTCGTCACCGGTGCCTCCGGGATGCTCGGCGCCGCGGTGGCCCGCCTCCTGCGGGATCGCGGGTGGACCGTGCGCCTCATGCAGCGCAGTGCCGCTCCCCTGGCCGCGGAGGAGGGCTTCGAGCAGGTCCTCGGCTCGGTCAGCGATCCGGAGGCCGTCGGGAAGGCCCTCGACAGGGTCGACGACATCGTCCACCTGGCCGCCAAGGTCTCCTTCGCGGGTGAGTGGGAGGAGTTCGTGCGGACCAACGTGACCGGGACGCGCGTCATCCTGGAGTCGGCGCGGCTGGCCGGGGTGCGCAACGTGGTGTTCGTGTCCTCGCCCTCCGTGGCGCACCAGGGCTCGTCGATCCAGGGCGACGGCGCCGAGCCGGCCGACCCGCACGGCGCCCGCGGCAACTACGCCCGGTCGAAGGCCGCTGCCGAGCTCCTGGCTCTGGAGGCGGACTCCCCCGGCCTCAAGGTGACCGCCATCCGCCCGCACATCGTGTGGGGGCCGGGCGATACCCAGCTGGTCGAGCGGATCGTGGACCGCGCCGCCCGTGGCCGCCTTCCGATCCTCGACGACGGCGCCGCCCTGATCGACACCACCTACATCGACAACGCGGCCGAGGCGATCGTGCGCGCCCTGGAGCGGATCGACGTCAGCCACGGCGAGGCGTTCGTGGTCACCAACGGGCAGCCCCGCCCGGTCGGCGAGATCATCGCGCTCATGTGCAAGGCGGGTTCCGTGGCTCCGCCCACCCGGAAGGTGCCGTCCGGCGTCGCCAAGCTCGCCGGCAGGGCGATCGAGAAGGTCTGGGCCGTCAAGCCGGGGAAGGACGAGCCTCCGATGACCGAGTTCCTGGCCGAGCAGCTCTCGACCGCCCACTGGTTCGACCAGAAGCGCACTCACGAGGTCCTCGGCTGGAAACCCGCGGTGACCATCGAAGAGGGCATGGACCGGCTCAAGAGCTACTACACCCGGAATCCTCTTCCCGTGGTGGCCGAGGTCCGGCAGAAGCGTCTGGAGAAGGTCCGCCGCAAGGTGAGCTGATTCGGTGAGCTGATTCGGGCGTAGACCGGCTAGATCGACGCTTCTCTCGACGAGTGGTCGTTCTGATCGCCTATCAGAGCTGATGGGCGAGCAGGACGACCACTCGTCGTAGTTAAGGGCCCGCAGCCCAGCTCTCAGCCCCTCTGCGAGTGGGCGAGCTCCCAGTGATGGCCGTCGGGATCGAAGAAGTAGCCGAGGTACAGCCCCACCTCCGGGTCGATCGCGGCGGGTTTCGGGACTCCGCCACCGTGATCGACCGCGGCCGCCAGCATGGAATCGAGGTTCTCGCGGGTCGCGATAGCGCAGCTGAGGATCACGCCGGTTCCCGCGGCATCACCGGGATAGGAGACCTCGCGACCGGCTTTCCGGCTGTATGAGGCGAAGTTCTCCTCCTCGAGGAGGAAGAGCGAGAGTCCGGGGAGTTCGACGGTGATCATCCCCTCCTCGATGACGAGGTCCGGCATGCTGAAGACGCCCTGGTAGAACCTCAGCGCGACCTGCAGGTCGCGTACGGGGAGGCAGACGACGGTACCGACGACACTGGATCCAGGGTGCTCGCTCATGTACCCAGCCTAAGCGACGACCTTTCGCCTTCTACGACGTGAGATGGCTGAGAACGATCTTCCCCGGACCGCGCGCAATCTTGCAGGACGACCGTGCGAAGACGGCGCTCCGCTGACCAGTGCAGGCCCCTTGCCCCGAACGAGTCTCGATCGCTTCGGCCATCATCGGTACACCTCGCGGCGATGCGCGACGCGCAGCACTAGGATCACCAGCTCGTCATCGTGGAGATCGTAGACGACCCGGTAGTCGCCGACGCGGATCCTCAACTCGCCTGCTCCGCCTGCCGGCTGGATCGCCCCGTCCGGACGCGGATCGACTGCGAGCGCCTCGATCGCGTCTTTTATGCGCCGGATGTTCTGGGGATGGATGCGACGGAAGGTTTTCACCGCGGCGCGGCTGTAGGAGATGCGGTACGGCACGCGGAGGGATTACAGGCCGAGCTCGGCCATCAGCTCCTCGTGAGACACGGGGGGCTCGCTTTCTCCACGCGCATCCGCCGCGGCCCGGACATCCGCTTGGTCCTCCAATACCTCTAGCGCCCGGTCGAAGAACTCCGGGGAGACTATGACGGCGCGCCGACTCGTCCCACGCGAGGTGATCTCGATGGGCTCGCGCTGGGCCTGAGCGATGTAGTCGCTCTGTCGGCCACGGAACTGGGACAGGGTCACGGAAGCCATAGCCACAACGTACAACTTGTACGCGACATACAGACAGCTGACCAGGATCTTCAGCGGCCGCCGCATCGAAGGTACCGCGTCGGGTGCATGCGCTGATGCAGAATGCGGATCACATCGCAAAACCGGCCACCGCCGGGGTCGTCCGCGATGACCTCGACCGCGCCGCTCTCCTCACCGACAACGAGACTTTCGCATGCTCACACCCACCATCGCTGCCAGTCATCCGGCCAGTGCCCGGTCGATCTCGGCCACGATCTGCCAGTGACCACGAGCCACGGCGAGATCCCGAGGGGCGACGCCGTTCCCATCGGGCAGCTCAGGATCCGCACCGGACGACAGGAGCGCCCGCACTACCCGCACATGATCACCGTCGCCGCTGCCCAGCACGATGGCCTCGTGCAATGCAGTCCATCCCAGATTGTTGATGTGATCGATCGGCACCCCCGCTTCGATCAGCAGTTCGACCGTGCGCAGGTGGCCGTGCTCGGACGCCGGGATGAGCGCGGTACCGCCGAACCGGTTCGTCGATGCGACGTCCGCTCCGTGATCTATCGCGGCGACGAGGATCTCGTTCAGCCCCTCGGCTCCGGCGTAGAGGAACGCGGAATCCTCGATGTCGTCCTTTGCGTCCGGGTCGGCACCTGATTCGAGGAGGAGGAGCGCGATGCGGGTGTGTCCCGCTTTCGTCGCGGCCACCAATGGCGTCCGCCCACCGTCACCGCGCACCTCCAGATCGGCACCGCGCGCGATCGCGCTCTTCACGGCGTCGGAGTCGACCGCGGCTACGGCATCCTGCAGAGCGAGCGTCGCGGCCGCGCGGTCGACTTCTCCGATGTCCTCGGCCGTGAGACTCGTCTCCGTCGCGGTACCCGTTGGAGATGCTTGGGCATCCCGGTCGGGGCTCGTCGCAGTCGTACAGCCCGCGAGCAGCACGCCGAGCAGTACGAGCACACCTCCGAGAGCGGTCACGCCACCGTGAGGCGTGAATCCCCGTCGTCGCATCCGCTCAGCCCTCGATCCTGTCCTCGATCGCCGAGAGACCCGCGGCAGCGCAGGACTGATCGTCCATGCCGGACGGTGCACCGCCCACCCCGATACCCGCGATGGACGCATCCCCCGCCTTGACGGACACTCCTCCCGGCATGAACAGCGTGCCGGGGAGTCGGTGGAGACCGTTCTCGTCGGCTCGCTCCACCAGATCACTGGTATTGGCCCCGAAGGCGGCCGCCGTATAGGCCTTCTGCCGGGAGGCGTCCACCGTGTGCTGGGCGGCGTTGTCACCTCTCACGAACGCCTGAAGCTCTCCCTGGCGATCGACGACGGCGACGGAGACCGCTCCGAGGCCATCGGAGGCACATTGCGCGAGGGCCGCTTCCGCAGCGATCATCGCTGTCGCCGCGCTCAGACGCGAGGTGCTCACGATGTTCTGCTCGGCGACCTGGATCACCGGAGACACGGTGTTGTCATCTGCTGCGGATCCTTCTCCGCTCTGCGACCCGCAGCCGGAGAGCACAACGGCGGCTCCGAGTGCCATCGCGATCGCGGCGGGAACGAGAGTGCGGGTGCGCTTCATGGCGTCTCCTCGAACAATGTGGTGGAGGTGGAATACGAGTCGCCGCCGGCAGGGTTCCCGGCCGAACGAGCGACGTGCCACCAAGCCTTGCCTCCCCGAGCATCCCGCGCCTCAACAGCACGGCTCCTTCTTTCTCAATCGATCGATTGAGGCGCCCGGCACCCCGTTGCCCGATACTGGTACCGATGACCGATCTCCGCTCCCGACCGCGCACCGCCGCCTCCGCGACTCCGGATCGGCCGCTCATTGCGATGCATCTGTCGGTCGATATCGGTTTCGCGGTCCTGCTGGTCGTCTGCGCGCTGCGCTACTTCGCCTACCACCCGTTCAACGGGGTCGGCGTCGCTGTGCTCGCCTTGGCTTCCGGATCCGGCGCGTGCTACGCGCTCGCCGTCATCAGCCGGTTCGTGCTCCGCCGGCAGCAGCTCGGGATCATCCTCGCTGCCGTCCTATGGCTCCCCCTCGCGGTGCTGGCTCCATCCTTCGCGTGGTGCGCGTTTCCGCTCTTCTTCGCACTGCGCCGGGTGCTCCGTCGCCGCGCGGCCCTGATCGGCAGCGCGATGGTGGTCCTCGCGGTGAGCGTCGGACTCTTTCTCATGTCGAACGGCGAGGACCTGGGCCTGGTGCTCGGGCCCTTCTTCGGTGGGCTCACGCTCTCCTTCGCCGTCGACGCGCTGGAGCAGGCTCTCGAGAATCGCGGGCGCTTGAATGCCGAGCTGCTCAGAACCCAGGAGCAGCTCGCCCGCTCCGAGCGCGAAGCCGGAGCCCTCGCCGAACGGAATCGCTTCGCGAGCGAGCTGCACGATACCGTCGTGCAGCGCACCGCGAGCGCCCTGATCCTGCTCCAGTCCGAGGATGAGCGCGAGACGGGAACCCCGGAGACGGTCGCCGAGGCCCGCGAGGTGCTCAGGGAGTCGTTGATCGAGACCAGACAGCTCGTGCACGGTCTCACCCGACCGCAGGGTTCGTCCTCGCTCACCTCGGATATCGCCGCGCTGGCCCGCGACCACGAGGCGAAGCAGACCACGGTGGGAACCGAGGTCGCGGTCGATGCGGAGGTCGCCCATGCACTGCTGCGAGTCGTGCAGGAGGCGCTCATCAATGCTGGCAAACACGCGCGCGCTTCCTCGATCCGGGTCACGGTCACCTTCTTCGGGCGGTCGGTCGGCGTCGACATCGCCGACGACGGGATCGGCTTCGAGCCCGATGCGGTCCAGGAAGACACCGGCGGGTACGGTCTGCGTGCCATGGCCTGGCGTATGGAGAGCCTCGGCGGGACGTTCACCGTCGAGTCGACCCCGGGCCGCGGAACCGTCGTCGCGGGCATCGTGCCGATCCCGTTCAAGGATGGCGAGGATCGATGATTCACATCCTGCTGTTGGACGATCATCCCGTCCTCCGGCACGGCACCCGTGCCCTGCTCGAGACCCAGCCCGACTTCGTCGTCATCGCCGACACGGATGATCCGGAGGAGGCGATCACGGTCGTGACGGAGAATCGGATCGATGTCGCTCTCGTCGACCTGGATCTCGGCCCGAACCGCAGTGATGGCCCCACCACCACGCGCCTGCTCTTGCGCGCCAGCCCCGGGACGCGCGTCGTCGCCTTCACCGCGTTCGACTCCGATGCGGATATCGTGCGGATGGTCGAAGCCGGTGCAGTCGGCTACCTCCTGAAGGACAGTCGTCCGGCCGCGCTATTCAGCGCGATCAGGTCGGCGGCCACGGGTTCCGCGGCACTCGCCGGGCCGATCGCCGCCAGGCTCCTGGATCGGATGCAGCGGCCTGACGACGCTCTCACGAGCCGCGAGCTGGAGGTGCTCGAACTCGCCGCATCGGGGCTCTCGAACCGCGACCTCGCCCGAAGGCTCCTCGTGAGCGAGGCGACGGTCAAGACCCACCTCCACCACGCCTTCATCAAGCTCCGCGCCGAGAATGGACAGGCGGCCATCGCCACGGCGATCAAGCAGGGGCTCATCCGCCTCTGATCCGGCTCACCTGTCGATACCATGACCTCCATGGCTGCCCCACGAGCGTTCCGCGGCCTGATGCTGGCGGGATCGATCCTCACCGGCATATCGCTGCTCTTGCTGTCTCTCCTTCCCGACGCGCCGTCGGACCCCGCAGCGCTCGCGGACTGGGTCGAACGCGGTTCCGCTCTGCTGATGTGGAGCGATGAACTGCTCTTCTTCGCCGTGATCTGCTGGTGGGCCGGGGCGTGGGGAGTCTTCGGTTCACCCGGGGCAACCAGATCTGTCAGAACCACCATCGGGATGACGGCACTCGCGCTCGCGCTCATCTCCCTCGTCGTGGTGCTGCTCGCGGTCGGCCGCCTGGTCTACCCGGTATTCGAACTAGAGCTGTCGACCGAATCTCTGGCTCTTGTTCTCAGTTCGACGTTCGGTGCATTGCATCTGGCATTCCTGGGATTCACCGTTGCCGCTGTAACCCTCAGCTGGGAAACACGTCTCGGCACCATGGGACGAATCCTCGGCATCATTGCGGCGATCGTATTTCTCTCAGGGTCATTCCCCTGGCTCACATCGACTTGGTGGAATTCCCTGGTTGCCGTGGTCCTCGCCGCCTGGGGAGGTTTCATTTCTCTCTCCGCCGAGGCTTCTTCGAACGAGCCCGAAGGCACTTCCTAACCACTGCGAGCGGAAGCCCATGCTCACCGCTTCCGCTGGCAAATTGGGCAGAAATGCGACGAGCGGTTCATGAACACCTCACGCCGGGTCGGCGTACCGCAACGATCGCACGGCTCCCCGCCCGCCCGTACACATGAAGGCTCCTGCTGAAGTAGCCCTCTATCCCTGTGACATTGAATACCTATGGTGCTGCGCTACTTCTACGCACGGCGACCGTTGAGCTAACAGCTTGTCGGAAGCAGTGGATACGATGGCGAGGCAATGGCGCACCCCACATAGAGCAATACCTCGGAGCGGAAAGTCGAGACAGAGTGACGGACATCGAACTGCGATCGCTTGCCCCGGAGTACGACGAGGATCACCACCACACCTACGTGTCCCGGTTGAACGCAGCCGTCTCTGATCCGCGGAACAAGAACATCGCGCTCACAGGTCGTTACGGGGCCGGCAAGTCGAGCATCCTCGACAAGTTCACTAGGGATCAGGAGTGCTCTGAGACCGGGGACCCCGGGAACGACAGTTCTGAGCAGACGGCGAAGACGATCAAGAAGAAGCGCAAGAAAGCTTCCTCCAGGAAGGTCCTGCGCATCAGCATAAACACGCTCGGGCCTGACAAGGGCGAAGACCTGACGAACCGGATTCAGAAGGAGCTCGTCAAGCAGCTGGTATACCGGGCGAAGCCCGGCGAGGTCCGTAGTTCGGAGTTCGCGAGAACGCCGCAGTTGAGATGGTGGCGAGCGGGTCTCGATGCACTCGTCGTTGCTGTGGTTCTCGTCGGCCTACTTTGGTTGTTCGGATTGCGACCTATCAAGGATTCCCTCGGAACTGACAACTCTTGGCTACCAATGGCTTCGTTGTTCTTTCTCGTACTGGGAATCCTGTGGGCTATACGTTGGTACATCGGCAATCGCGTAGTGGCTCAAGTGTCGGCAGGAGGTGCGTCGATCGCGTTGGAGGGTACGAGCGACTCGTTCTTCGACAAATACCTCGACGAGCTGATCACTTTCTTTGAAGCCACTGAGCCGGACATCCTCGTCTTCGAGGACCTTGATCGGTTCGATGACCCTAGGATCTTCGACTCGCTACTCGAGCTGAACACTCTAGTCAACTCCTCTGCCCACTGGAGGAACCGCCCAGGCCGGCCACTCAGGTTCGTATACGCAATCAAGGACAGCCTGTTCGAAAAGCTCGGTGACGAGCAGCAGGAAAAGGACGAGACCGAGAACAAGAAGGCTGAACAGGATGGCGCTTCAACCTCCGGTGCCGCTGTGGACCAAAATAATCCGGAAACCAAGGACGCCGTGGCCGAAGCAGTGGAGCGAGCGAACCGGACTAAGTTCTTCGAGATTGTCATCCCCGTGGTGCCGTTCCTGTCGCACAGCAACGCACGCGACCACTTCGTGACGGAACTCGGAAAGCTCAGGCTTCCCGAGGGAGAGGGCGCGAAAATCGATCGAGGTCTCATCGACATCGTTGCGCGCCATACAACCGACATGCGCTTGATGCTCAACATCGGCAATGAGTTCGTCGTATACGCCGAGCGGTTGTTGTGGGTTGCTGGGACGAAGAGGAGGCGTGCTCCTGGGCTGACGGCCAATCGCCTGTTTGCCATCGTCGTCTACAAAAACTTCCACCTCACCGACTTTGAAGCTCTCCCCCATCGAGGTAGCGCTCTTGATTGGCTGGATCAGGCACGTCGAGATCTCGTAGACACAGCGATCACCACCCTGCAGCAGGAACGAGCAAGCCTTGTCAGTGGTGCGGCCCGGCGGCAGCGACAGCAAGACTTGGCCGCGACACTGAGTGAGAGGCTTACTGTTGTTCTTCAGTCAGCGCACATGACCCTCGTATCCGCAACAGCCGACAGCGCTTCGCTCGACGTCAAGGCAATCAATGACCCGCCATTCTGGCAGGCCATCGCGCAAGCGAAGACGGCTGAGGTGCAACTTGCCTCCGAGAGCAGGTACGCCATCAGGTCTGCTCTGGACCGGGCGTACCTCGCTAGCGTGTTTCCCGAAATTGAAACGTTCGAAGGGTGGGTCGATACTCCGACACAGGTCGACGACAAGCGGGTTTCTGAAATCGATACCGAGATCTCGGTATTGCGCGGAATTGACTTCAAGCCCCTCCTGGACGATGACAGGCACACGCTCGACGGCAAGAGTTTTGCCGCACTGGCCGAGAACAAACTCCCGTCGCAGCTCGCTCTCGACCTCATCAAGCAGGGTCACATCGATCGGTTTTACGCTGAGTACGCGACTGTGTTCTACGGTGAGTTCTTAGGTGTGGATGTTGCAAAGTTCTTCCGTAACAGCGTGTGGCCCAATGAGATGGACATGCAGTTCGAATTCACGACTCCCGGAGCGGTCGGGAACGTCCTGGCGCAGGCACCCGCCGATTTCCTTGGCACGCGGAGTGCTCTCAACATCGACATCGTCAATCACCTCATGACCATCGATGTCTCGACATCGATCCATCTCATCGACTTCCTAGCGCGACCGCACAACACGGACGGCCACCAGTTCCTCTCGACTTATCTCAACACGCCGACAAGTCATGGTGAAGAACTGGTCTCGCGGTTGGCTGCCAAGCCATGGCCAGGACTATTCAGCTTCATTGCCTCCGAAGGCGCGATCAACGGCGACGAAACGAATGTGAGTCTGCTCAACGCCGCCTTGCGAAGCGTACCCAGTTTCGAGGCCTTCGAGCTCGATGACGACGCACGAGCACTCATCGCTCGCCTGTACACGGAGATCCCGGTGTTCTGCGAGGTTCAACGTGGTGTACCCATGCAGACTCTCTTCGCCTTCCTCACAGCTTCGCTGCCCAGCGTCCCTAACCTTCGTGCGCTCTCGCCGGAGCTCCAGAATCTGGTGGTCGACGCGAAGCGGTACACGCTTGACGCCAGCAACCTTCGGGCCGCCGCCACGTTGCCAGACGAAACACCGATCTCTGCGGACAACCTTTTGGCCAAGACAGTGATCTGGGAGCACTGCACCGAGCACGTTGAAGGCTACCTTTCGCTGGTCGAGAGTGATGAGCAAACGACCGGTAGCTGCGCGTCTCCCGAGGTTCTCGCTGAGGTCGTCAACGCGCAGCATGAAGAGTGGACGGCCGAGCAGATGGACGCATTCTTGGATGCCAGTGCCGAAAGCGCAGCGTTGCCTGACATTACCGTGGTGGAGCAGACTGCGTGGGCGACAGTGGTCGATCGGCTGTGCGTCGTACCGAACGTCACGAATCTTGAGGCCTACGCGACCGAGATCGGCCTGGACGATGCGCTCGCTGCGCTGTTCACAGACGATGAGGGGGCGGTCGTCGACATCATCAACGTGGAGGACGTCACCGAGGACCAGCTTGAGCCCTTGGTCACTCTGCTGCTGAACGCACAAGCTGTGCTCGAACCGCGGCAGCGTGTGCTACTGGCCAAGCAGATGCTGGGAGCGCCTGACGGCCCCGGATTCGACCTTAGCGAGATCGAGGCGAGCCCTGATGAGCTACTGGCAAAGCTGTTGCGGGAAGGCATGATCGACGACACCGCAGAAGCCTTCGCTCACTTCTCGGGTGCAGGCTGGCCGTCCATCGGCCCCGCTCTGCGAGTGTCCACCAATGCCGCGACGTTCATCACTCCAGCCTTGATCCAAGGCCACGCCGAGGAGGTCGTGCGCGGCAACAACTTCCCGGAGGCAACGAGGCGTGCGCTTCTTGAGCGATTGGTCGAGTTCGCTCCCACCGAGGACCAGTCATTCCTGATCGCGGCAGCCTCGGCCGCACGGACGTTGCATGTCTCGTTGTCAACGGGCGCACTCATGCTCATCGCCCCGGCTGTCCGTAACCATGAAGATGTTGTGTGGCAGCTGAAGGAGCAGGCTGGTCAGATCGCCGCAAGTGCGGCGATGCAGATCCTAGGGAGCATGTCCGGTGACTTCGTCGGATTCGCAGGGGCTGCGGGGCAGAAGTTCGAGGTTAGTGACACACCGTCGCTGGAGACTGTTCTGAAACACTTGAAAGGTGCGGGCATGATCGTCCCTCAGCCTGGCAGGCAACCCAAAGGGCGGTGGAAGTTCCGAATCGCGTAGGTATATACCTCCGCCTTGGCCGACACTCAGAGTGACTGGTGTCGTGTGACAGCGTGGCAGTGACGAGGAAGCTCCAGACGGAGTCCTCAACGACGACGCTGACACTTCGGACAGAAGTAGCTCGAGCGGTTCATGAACCGCTCGCGCACGATCAGCGCCCCGCAGCGGTGGCACGGTTTGCCTTCCCTACCATATGAATGCAAGAAACGTGTGAAGTACCCGGACTCCCCGTTGACATTGACGTAGAGCGAGTCGAAGCTCGTGCCGCCCGCCTCCAGCGCACGGCCCATGACAGCCTGCACGGCTTCCAGGATCCGACGGCTCCGGCGGGGACCCAAGGTGTTCGTGGGCTGCTCGTAGTGCAACTTGGCCTCCCACAGGGCCTCGTCGGCGTAGATATTGCCGATCCCTGAGACGAGCCCCTGGTTCAGGAGCGCACGCTTGATCCCCGTGCGGCTGGCCTTGAACCTCTGCTGGATCCTCCCGATGTCGAAGGCCGGGTCCAAGGGGTCCCTGCCGATATGAGCGGCGTGCTCCGGCACCAGGGGGTAACCGTGCAGGGACTGCCCGCCCGGCGCGCCGTCGTCGGTGGGACGAAGGGAATCGACGAACATGCCACCGAAGATCCGCTGGTCCACGAACCGCAGTTCACGGGGCAGAGGACGATCCGGCTGATCAGGGTCGCAGGCCGGTGACAGCGTCAGGCGGATCCTGAGGTGCCGCTCGTCGGGCAGGTCGGCGTCCTTGACCAGCATCTGCCCCGACATCCCGAGGTGGGCCATCAGGGCATGCCGGGGTGACGCGATCTCGGCGGGAGAGGTCTCGGCTTCAGGAGCACCCAAGGGCAGCCACAGGAACTTCCCCCGGCGGACCGCGTCCAGGATGCGGGCACCGGTCAGGTCAGCGATGAACGACGCCGGACCGTCGATCTGGCGGCGCACCGACCGGGGGTCGTAGATCTCGACCGACTCGATCGTCCGCCCCGCCACCCAGCGCTGGAGTCCGCGGCGGACCACCTCGGCCTCGGGAAGCTCCGGCACGGTCAGGCCCGCTTGGTCCGGGCGCCCGAAGCGGCGCCGTGTCCCCCGTCGTCAGGACGATCCTGACCGCGCCGGGCGCGACGCGAGGTCCCCTGCTTCGGGACTGCGGCGTCCTCGACGGGCCGGCCATGGCCGTCTGTGAGCGTGGTGCCGGTCAGGTTCAGGTAGGCGCTGGCGGCGGCACGCCGCTCCGCTTCCTTCTTGGAGCTTCCGTCACCGGTCCCGGCGTCGTCTCCGCCGACGACGCACGTGGCCACGAAGGAGCGGTTGTGGTCCGGTCCAGTGCCCACGACCGAATAGCTGACCGGGCCCAGGCTGCGCATGGCGGCGAGTTCCTGGATCTCGGTCTTCCAGTCCCGGCCTTCGTGGATGACGAAATCATCCTCGAGCAGCGGCACGATCATGCCCAGCACGAATCCCCGGGCCCGTTCGATCCCATGGGTCAGATACACCGCGCCGATCAGCGATTCCATGGTGTCCGCCAGGATCGAGGCCTTGTCCTGCCCGTTGGTGCGGACCTCGCCCTTGCCCAGGCGGACGAAGGAGCCGAGGTCGATCACCCGGGCCAGTTGCGCCAGGGTGCGGGTGGAGACCACGGAGGCTCGGATCTTGGCCAGGTCCCCCTCGGAGCGATCCGGGTAGCGGCGGTAGATCTCGTCCGTGACCGACAGGCCGAGTACCGAGTCCCCCAGGAACTCCAGGCGCTCGTTGTGGACGGTCCCGGGGTGCTCGTAGGCGTAGGAACGATGGGTCAAAGCAATGAGAAGCGTCTCGGCATCGATGTCGACGCCGAGACGCTTCTCAAGTTCCTGGAATTCGTTCACCGAACTCAGGCGTCGGCTACCTTGCGGCCCTTGTACTCGTAGTACAGGGCGGTGCCGGCCGAGTCGGTGACCAGCTTGGCCTGGTGGGGCAAGCTGTAGACGGTCTTGCCGTTCTCGACGGAGCGGACCAGCTTGGGAGCCTTCGCCTTCCACTGTGAACGGCGCATGCGCGTGTTGGCACGCGAGAGCTTCCTCTTGGGAACAGCCACTGCTATCTCTCTTCTCTCGTGGTGTCATCGTCCGCGCCGAACAGCCCTTCCAGGGCGCTCCAGCGCGGATCGAGTACTTCGTGATGGTGACCGGGGTTCTCCTCCAGTCGCACGCCGCACTGGGCGCACAGACCTTCGCAGTCCTCCCGGCATACCGGCTGGAACGGCAGCTTGGTGATCGCCGCGTCCCGAAGCATGGGTTCCAGGTCGATGGTGTCGTCCTGGACTTCGTACATCTCGTCGGCCTCGTCGTCCTCCTCCGGATTCTCGGAGGAGGCGTCGAACAGGAAGAGCTCCTGTACCTCAACGACCATCTGATCGGTGATCGGGTCGAGGCAGCGACTGCACTGGCCTTCAAGACTAATGGTCACATCGCCCGAGACAAGGATTCCGTCGTGAACGGATTCGAGTCTCAGGTCGCAGCCCATGTCGGAGCCCTCAGGGGCCCCGATCAGTGCGTTTCCGAACTTACTCGGGGTGGGCACTGTCTCCTGCCAGGTGCGCATCGTCCCGGGACGGTGTTCCAGGTCCCTGACGTCGACAGTCAGCTGGGAAGCGGTCTCGCGGGCGATGATGTACTCCTGTAGGTCCAATACCAGCGGCCCATCTTACTCGGTTGTCATCCTCGGGCTCAACCGCCTCCGAACGGCGTGGCGAAGGTCTCTCGAATGGGGCCCGTTTCCGGAACCCGCCCGGACCTGGCGCAGCTCAGGTCAGACGCTGCTGGAGGGCTGCGTACACGGGGCCAGGGACGAAGGGCCCCACCTCGCCGCCCAGGCCGTGCACCTCCTTGACCAGGCTGGAGGAGACGTGCAGCAGCTCGGGGTCCGCGGGCAGGAACACCGTCTCCACGTCCGTCAGCTGGCGGTTCATGGCGGCCATGGGAAGCTCGTAGTCGTAGTCCTGACCCGAGCGGAGTCCCTTCACCAGGGCGACGGCGCCGCGCTCGGCCGCGTACCTGGCCAGCAGCCCGGCCTCGAGCGGTTCGACGACGACGCCGCTGATCCCGGCCAGGGACTCTCGCACCAGCCGCAGGCGGGTCTCCCTGTCGAAGAAGTATTTCTTCCGGGGATTGTCGCTGACGGCCACCACGACTTCCTGGAAGAGCCTTGCCGCACGCCGGATGATCTCCACGTGCCCCCGGTGGATGGGGTCGAAGGAACCGGGGCAGACGGCGCGACGGACGGTCTCCGCGCTCTCCGCCATGGTGGGGCTTTCCGCCTCTGCGGGTGCTTGACCGGTGGGCTGCGTCTGGGCGTCGTCGGGCATGTCCTTACCGTAATAGGAAATCCGGGCCCGAAAGGTTCCTAGACTCTCCTTCATGAGCTCCAGCCCGCTTCCTTCGACCCTCGAATCCGGCCGCCCGGTCAATGACGCCGACGGCGCCGTGGCAGCCCCGTGGCGTGCCATGGCCTCCGGCGGAGGACTGCTGGACGATGCGGGAGCGTTCCGCTCCACGATCTTCGACGAGACCTCCGCCCTGGCAGCGGCGCACGGCGCGATCAACCTCGGTCAGGGCTTCCCCGACGAGGACGGCCCGCGGTTCATGCTCGACGAGGCCGTCTCCGCGATCGGCTCCGGTCAGAACCAGTACACGGCAGCCGTGGGCAGCCCCCGGCTGCGGGCAGCCGTCGCCGCCCAGCAGCTGGAGACGCAGGGCCGCGAACTGGACCCCGACTCGCAGGTGCTGATCACGGTCGGGGCTGCCGAGGGGCTGACGGCCTCCCTGCTGTCCGTGGTCTCCCCAGGCGACGACGTCGTGGTCCTGGAGCCCTACTACGACCTCTACGCGGCGGTGGTCTCCTTCGCCGGTGCCAATCTGCGCCCCGTGCCGCTGCGGCCTCCGCACTTCGCACCCGATCCGGACGAGCTGCGAGCGGCCTTCACCGAGCGCACCACGGCCGTGCTCATCAACGATCCCCACAATCCCACCGGCACCGTGCTGGATGCCGGCACCGCACGCCTGCTGGCCGAGCTGGTGGTCGAGCACCGAGCGGTGCTGATCACCGACGAGGTCTACGAGCACCTGCGGTTCAAGGGGGACCATGCCTCCCTGGTCGCGCTGAACGAACGTTCCCTGATCGACCATGACCTGGCAGAACGACTCGACGAACGAACGCTCGTGGTCTCTTCCGCCTCGAAGACGCTCCGGGCCACGGGCTGGCGGATCGGATGGGTCACCGGACCCGCGGAGCTGGTGACCGGCGCCCGGGCGATCAAGACGTACCTGACCCACTCTCCCGCCGCTCCGCTGCAGGCCGCGGTGGCCGCCGGCCTCGAGAACCTGCATCCGTGGGCCGAGGACCTGGCCGCCGAACAGGGCGAACGGTCCCGGCTGGTGGTCGACACGCTGCGCGGCCTCGGCCTGACCGTGGCCGATCCTTCCGGGTCCTACTACGTGGTCGCCGACTTCACGCCGCTCTACGAGAGGCTCGGGGTGACCGACAGCATCGGGCTCTCCCCCGCCCTGATCGAAAAAGCGGGCGTTGCCCTCCTGCCGATCCGGGCCTTCGCCTCGGCCGGGCACGCCGAGCAGTTCGACGGCTGGATGCGCGTGGCGGCCTGCAAGCAGCCGGCCACCCTGGTGGAGGGCATGCGACGGCTGCGTGAAGCGCTGGGCTAGGCCGCCGGCTCACCGCGCCATCGAAACGGAGCCCACAGGTACGCCAGCGGTGCTGCCCTTCCGGCCCAGGGCGCGGTAGGCCCACCCCGCCCGCTCCCATTCCGCCGGGTCGAGCACGTTGCGGCCGTCGAGGATCTGCTTGTGCTTGACCAGGGGTGCCAGCTGCTGCGGGGTCATGGTGCGGAACTCCTCCCATTCGGTCAGCAGCACGACCACCTCGGCCCGGGCGATGGCCTGCGGCAACGAGTCCACGTAGTCCACCCTCGGATACCTCCTGGCGGCATTCGCATTGGCCTGGGGATCGTAGACGTGCACGTCCGCGCCGATGGAATGCAGCCGGGCGGCGATATCGAGCGCGGGCGAGTCCCGGACGTCGTCGGACTCGGGCTTGAACGCCGCTCCCAGCACGGCCACCTGCCGTCCCATCACCGAGCCTCCCAGCATCTCGGTCACCACGCCGACCGTGTGGTCACGGCGGCGCACGTTGACGTCGTCGATCTCCACCAGGAACCGGACCGACTGGTCCAGCCCGAGCTCCGATGCCCGTGCCCGCAAGGCCCGGAGGTCCTTGGGCAGGCACCCTCCGCCGAAGCCCACGCCGGCATCGAGGAACTTGCGCCCGATGCGCTCGTCCATGCCGATCGCATCGGCCAGCGTGCGGATGTCCCCGCCCACCGCCTCGGTCATCTCGGACAGGGAATTGATGAAACTGATCTTGGTGGCCAGGAACGAGTTGGCGGCCACCTTGACCAGTTCCGCGGTCTCGTAGTCGGTCACCACCAGCGGGGTGCCGGCGTCGAGCTGCTGCGCGTAGATCTCACGCATCGTGGCCTCCAGACGGGCCGCGCTCTCCTGGTCGGCGTCCTCCCCCTGACGGACTCGATCGGCGGGACCCGGCAGGCCCAGGACCATGCGGTCGGGACGCAGCGTGTCCTGGACCCCGTGGCCCTCGCGCAGGAACTCCGGGTTCCAGACCAGGTCGACGTCGACGCCCTCCGGGGCCGCTGCCCTGGCGAGCGCCCGCAAGCCGCGCGCGGAGCCGACGGGGACGGTCGACTTTCCCACCAGCACGGCGTCGTGGGTCAGATGCCTGGAGATCGAGGTCACCGCCGACTCCACGTAGGTCATGTCGGCCGCATAGGACCCGGGCCGCTGAGGGGTACCGACGCTGATGAAATGGACGTCGCCGAAAGCTCCCGCCTCCGCGTAGTCCGAGGTGAACCGGAGCCGCCCGGAGTTCACGTGCTTCTTGAGCAGTCCTCCCAGCCCGGGTTCGTGGAAGGGCAGTTCACCGGCCGCCAGCGCCTCCAGCTTCCGCTCGTCCACATCCACGCCCAGGACTTCGAAGCCCATCTCCGCCATGGCCGCCGCATGCGTTGCGCCCAGGTACCCGGTGCCCAGAACGGTGATCCTCATGGGTATGCTCCTCGGTCCGTCTCCGGAGCGCCTGCACACGGGCCCCGGCGATGCTGCTGGTCAGAGGCGCCGGGAGGTGGTGTCCCGGTCGCCGATTACGCAGTCAGCCTGCCGGGAGAACATGAATGCACGATGAAACCACGGCGACCGGCATCTGGACCGCGATGGTCAGCCGCTCTCCTCGCCGAACCAGAGGACGGTCTCCCCGTGCGTGGACTGCTCCAGGCGCTGCATCGCGGCGGGCCAGGCCGGCTCCGGTGAACGGGACGAACGTTCCACCACCACGACTCCGCCCGGCCCCAGCCGGCCGGTCAGCTGCTCGAGCATCGCGGTGACCTCCGCCTCCCCGAGCGGATAAGGAGGATCGGCCAGGACCAGGTCCCAGGGCCCGTCCGTGTTCTCCAGGTAGGTCATGACCGCGCGGCGGTGCGGGGTGACCACGTCCCCGGGCAGGCCGGCGTTGACCGTGCGCGCATTGGCCTGGCAGACCGTGAAGGCCTTCCGGTCGCGCTCGACCAGGTCCACGACGGCGGCTCCGCGGCTGGCCGCCTCGCAGCCCAGCGCCCCCGACCCCGCGAAGAGATCCAGCACCCTGGCATCGGCCAGCATGCCCCAGGCGTCCAGCCGTGCGAACAGGGATTCCTTGACCCGGTCCGTCGTCGGCCTGGTCGCCGTGCCCGGTACCGACGCCAGGCGCAGCCCGCCCGCGGCTCCTGCGATGATCCGGCTCATCAGCCACGCTCCAGGTACTTCTCGGTGTCCTCGTCCAGATAGGCCTCGATGGCCAGCGCCAGCCCCCAGTGGCGTTCGAGGGACGGATCGACGTCGAGGATCTCCCCGGCCTCCGCCCGGGCGCTCTCGATGATCTTGATGTCGTCCAGGGCGCGCAGCAGGCGGAGGGTGCTGCGTCCCCCGGACTGGGCGTCGCCGAGGATATCGCCCTCACGGCGCAGGGTGAGGTCGACCTGCGCCAGCTCGAAACCGTCCGTGGTGGCCGCTACGGCGTCGATGCGCTCCCTCGAGGGGTGATCGGGCTCGCGCCGGGTCACCAGCAGGCAGGTGCTGGCGTGCGAGCCGCGTCCGATCCGCCCGCGCAGCTGATGCAGCTGGGAGATGCCGAACCGGTCGGCGTCGAAGACCACCATGAAAGTGGCGTTGGGGACGTCCACGCCCACCTCCACCACGGTGGTGCACACCAGCAGCCCGATCTCCCCCGCGGCGAAGTCCTCCATGATCCCGGTCTTCTCCTGGGCCTCCAGTCGCCCGTGCAGCACCGCGGTGCGGACATCGGCCAATTCGGGCGATCTCGCGACCAATTCCGACAGCCAGACGGTCGAGACCATGGACTCGGCCGGGTCGGGGGCGTTGTCCTCGTCCCCTTGCCTGGCGCTCCGGCCGGCCGGGGGCGTCTGGGCCAGGAGGGCAGCGGATTCCGCGAGCGTCATGCCGGGCACTTCGTCGTCGTCACCGATCTTCGGGGCCACGAAGTACACCTGGCGTCCCGCCGCGACCTCCTCCCGTGCCCGGGCGAAGATCCGCTCCTCCCAGCTGGGGTGCTCCTGCAGCCCCACCACGTGGGTGGAGATGGGCTGCCGTCCGGCCGGCAGGCCCTCCAGGACGGACACGTCCAGGTCTCCGAAGACCGTCATGGCCACGGTGCGCGGGATGGGCGTGGCGGTCATGACCAGCAGGTGGGGGACGGGGCCGTCACCCGCATCGCGCAACCGGTCGCGCTGTTCCACCCCGAAGCGGTGCTGCTCGTCGACCACCACGAGCCCCAGGCCGGCGAACTGCACGGTGTCCGAGAGCAGGGCGTGGGTGCCGATCACGATCCCGGCCTCCCCGGAGGCGATGGCCAGCAGGGCGCGCCTGCGAGCGCTCTGGGGCATGGAGCCCGTGAGCAGCACGACGTTCGTGCCCTCGGGGTCCCCGCCGAGCGTCCCGGCGTGCGCCAGGGGACCCAGCGCCGCCTCGATCGAGGCGAGATGCTGAGCCGCGAGTACCTCGGTGGGGGCCAGCAGTGCCGCCTGGGCCCCGGAATCCACGGCCTGCAGCATGGCCCGTAGCGCCACCACGGTCTTGCCGGCGCCCACATCGCCCTGCAGGAGCCGGTTCATGGGGTGCTCCCGTGCCATGTCCTCGGCGATCTGCTCGCCCACGGTCACCTGGGACGGGGTCAGCTCGAACGGCAGCCGGGCCTCGAAGCGGGATTGCACGCCATCGTGCCGGCCATCGAGGACCGGGGCCATCCGCAGCTGCACCGCACGACGACGGCGTACCAGTGCCGTCTGCAGCATCAGGGCCTCCGTGTGCCGGAAGCGGGCCTTGGCGCGATACCAGGACCGGTCGTCCGGGGGCAGGTGCAGGTGCTCGTAGGCCGTCGGCAGATCGGTGTAACCGTGCCGGTCCGCGACCCCCAGGGGCAGCGGGTCCGGCACCGTGGACCAGTCGATGCCGGGCAGCACGGTACGGACCGCCGTGGCGATCCGGTCGCTGGGAACCTTGGCTGTGGCCGGGTACACGGCGATCGGGCGGCCCACGTGCGCCATGGCGTCCAGGGCGCCGAGCTCGTCGTCCTGGTCCAGGGGCGCGTAGTGGGGGTTGGTCATGGTCAGCTTGCCGCCGTAGCGGGTGACCTTGCCGCTGAAGAGGGCGTGGGTCCCCTCGGAGAGTTCACGGGCGGCGGTCCAGGCGTTGAAGAAGCTCAGCGTCATCCGGTCGACTCCCCCCGCGTAGAGGAAGTCGGCGGCCTCGCCGGACCGGTCCGTGATGGTCACCTCCGTGATCGATCCCCGGCGGGATCGCATCTTCCGGGTGCGCACGGAGACCACCTCGGCTACCACGGTGGCATGGCTCTCCATCTCGAGGTCCTCGAAGGAGGTCAGCTCTCCGCGGTGCACGAGCCTGCGCGGGACGTGGTCCAGGAGGTCGCCCACGGTCTCCAGGCCGAGGGCCTGGGACATCGCCTTGGCCGACTGTGCCCCGATGACCTTGGGCAGGGGCGTGTCCAGGGCACCGCGCCGCGGGTGCGAGGGGGTGGCCACGGTCAGTCCAGGTCCGCGGAATCGACCCGTACCCGGCGCATGCGGTCCTCCTTGGCCAGGCCCGTCACGGTGATATTGCGCGGCGTACCGCGGCCGCGCAGCACCTCCAGGGCCATTTGCTGGTCCTCGACGTGCACGTGGACCCGCCAGCGCCAGGTGTCGTCATCGAGCTGGGAGACGGCGGAGACGATCACGCTGTCTCCTCTCTCGGCCAGCTCGTACCGTACGGCGGCGGCGTCCAGGGCGGTCAGGTCCAGGGTGGCCATGATCTCCACGCCGGAGTTCGCCTCCCTGAGGGCCTCCAGCACGGCCGTGTCGGCGTCATCCACCGGTGGGTAGAGGTCGTATCCGATACGGGCCAGCACCTCGTCGACGGGATGGATCTCCTCCGCGTCCGGCTCTGCGCCGTCCGTGGCCTCCCCCGATCCGGCCCACAGCTGGGGTCCGGCGGGCTCGTGCCCCGCGACCGCCCTGCGCAGGGCGTCCAGGATGATGAGCATGCCGAGCGCACCGGCATCGACCTTGCGGGTTCCCCGCAGGACCTCCAGGGAGTGGGACGAGGCCAGCACCGCCTCCTGCGCCGCACCGACCAGCTGGAGCAGGTACGCGGCGAGTTGCTGATTCGATCCGGCCTCGCCCTCCCGGGGCACGCCCACGGCCGCGGCCTCCCGCAGGACGGAGAGCATGGTGCCGGGTACGGGATCGGAGAGCACCGACCACGCCCGCACCGAGCCGGCGCTCATCGCATCCGCGAGATATGCGGCGGTCAGCCGGTCGGCGCCTTCGAGGCCGTGCCCCAGCGCCGTGAGGAACACGGAGAAGAGGGTCCCCGAGTTCCCGCGCGCCTCCTCGAGGGCGGCCTGGCCGGCCAGCGTCACCAGTTCGCTGAGGTCCGGAGTCTCGAGGACGCCGGCCGCCTCGGAGGCCGTCGAGACCGTCAGCGCCAGGTTCGTCCCGGTGTCCTCGTCGGCCACGGGAAAGACGTTGAGGGCATTGAGCACATCGGCGTGGTCCTGGAGGTCACGGGCAGCCATCTCCAGCCACCGGCGTACCGCGGTCGCGTTAGAAGCCTTCTTGTGATTCAAAATGGTCCCATCCTCGTCCTCGGACCCTCGCGGGGAGCTCATGGACCGGAGTCGTCCCGATCCGGATACGGTCGGGGGCCGGTTCCCGGTCGCTGCCGCCGAGCGGTCCGGCCTGCGCCCCCTCTTGGCCCGGGGGCGAAGCCAGCACCGAGCCTAACGGACGCACGCCCTCGGGTAGCTGGACGTGGGAGGGGACTGTGGACAGCAGACCGTGGTCCTCTCCCCCGTTCAGCACCCAGTAGAGCGGGTCGCGGACGAGCAGCCTTCCCGCTGCGGCCAGCGGTTTCGCCAGTTCCGCCAGCGCCTGCGGGTCGAGAGCGACGTCGATCCCCGAGGCTTCCGCCATACGCGTAAGGTCGCGGAGCAGGCCGTCCGAGACATCGATCATGGCGGTGGCCCCGGCGCGCGCCAGTGCGGGACCCAGCCCGACCGGGCTCACGGGGCGCAGCTGGCACCCCGCGAGTTCGTCGAGGACGGCATCGCGCCCCGGGACGTAGTCGGTGCTGAGCAGCAGGTCCAGGCCCGCGGCGGCGCGACCGACCGTACCGGCCAGGACCACCAGATCCCCCGGTTCCGCTCCGTTCCGCCGGACCGGCCGGCGCCCCTGGAGGTCACCGGTCACGGTCGCCGTGACCGAGATCTCGCGGCTTGCACTGAGGTCCCCGCCCACGATGCCGCAGCTCGTGGCGCCGCAGGCCAGCACACCGGCGCGCAGGCCCCGCGCGAAGTCCTCGACCCAGCGCACGGGAGTAGCAGGGGGCAGGGCCAGGGAGACCACCAGCGAGGACGGCACCGCTCCCATAGCGGCGGCATCGGCCAGGTTCTGGGTCGCGCATTTGTGGCCGGTGTCGAACCCCGTGGACTCCGCTCCGCTGGGCCAGTGCAGCTCGAAGTCCTGGCCCTGGACCTGCGTGTCCGTGGAGATCACGAACCGGCCGTCCGGCGCGGCCACCACGGCGCAGTCGTCACCCGGCCCGAGGAGCTCGTAGGGCGAGGCCGGTTCAGCCGGGCCCGGGCGCAGCAAGGGCGCGAATCGTCCGATCAGCCGGGTCTCACCGAGCTGGCCCACCGTGGGCCCGGCATCGGCGCCCTCTCTCCTGCCCTGTTCCATCCTGCCCTGTTCCATGGTCACGCGTTCACGGTAGCCGACCCCTCGGACACCGGAAGGCGGACCGCTCTTCACTAGACTGGAGCCATGCCGTTCTCGATCTCCGTACCCCGCCATGCCCAGCGCCGGAGCGGTTCGCCGCTGGCGGCTGCGTTCGCCGTCGTCGCGCTGGGTGCCGTGCTCACGGGCTGCGGGGCCGGCGCTGCCGTGGTGGAACCGGCGGCGGACGCCGCCAATCCGGACTGCGCCTCCGCGATGCTCGCGATGCCCGGGGAGATCTCCGGCCAGCAGCAGCGCGAGACCACCAGTCAAGGGACCACGGCCTACGGCGATCCCGCCGCCATGATCGTGCGCTGCGGCGTGACCCCTCCAGCGCCCACCACGGAGATGTGCACCCGGGTCAACGACGTGGACTGGATCATCCGGGAGACGGACGCCGACGACGAGTGGCAGGCCGTCACCTACGGTCGCGATCCGGCCTTCGAGGTGACCTTCGACACCACCCTGGTGCCGTCGTCGACCGCGCTGATCGATCTGGGCAGCGCGGTCTCCACCGTCGGCCAGGACAGGGAATGCCTGTCCGTCGAGGAGACGCTGGACGCGACCGGCTGAACGCCGAGCCGCTCCCTCCTCGCGGCAGGAGCGCCGCGGCGGAACCGGCGGAGCCGGGTCAGCGGAGGCCCACGGGCCGTTCGAGTGCCAGGGTGATCAGCTCGTCGAGCAGCTCGGAGTAGCCCAGCCCGGAGGCGGCCCACATCCGCGGGTACATCGAGATCGGGGTGAAGCCGGGCATGGTATTGACCTCGTTGATGATCACCCGGCCTTCATCCGTGACGAAGAAGTCGGCGCGGCACAGCCCCTCGCCGTCGATGGCCTCGAAGGCCTGGGCCGCGCGTTCGCGGATGGTGGCGATGACGTCATCGGGGACGTCCGCGGGGCAGCTGAGCTTCGCCGAGGCCTCGGAGACGTACTTGGCCTCGAAGTCGTAGAAATCGTGGTCGTCGACCACTTCGATCTCCCCCGGCATCGACGTCCGCGGCGCATCGGTCCCGTGGCCCTGGAGGACGGCGCATTCGATCTCGCGTCCGGTGATGCCCGCCTCGACCACGACCTTCAGGTCGAAGCCGCGCGCTGTCTCGATGGCGGCCTCGAGCGCCGTGGTGTCCACGGGGTCGTCCACCCTGGTGATGCCGAAGGAGGAGCCCGCCCGCGCCGGCTTGACGAAGACGGGCCCGCCCAGCGCGGCGACCTCGGCCATGGCCGCGTGCTTGTCCGTGCGCCATGAGCGGTCCCGGATCACGACGTACGGTCCGACCTCCAGGCCCGCGGACTCGAAGGCCATCTTCATGAAGTGCTTGTCCATGCCGATGGCGGAGGAGGTCACTCCGCATCCGACGTAGGGCACGTTGGCCAGCTCCAGCAGCCCCTGGAGGGTGCCGTCCTCTCCGAAGGGCCCGTGCAGCAGCGGCAGGACCACATCCACGTGCCGGTACCGGGACACCTCGGTCGTCCGGGCCGTCTCCTGGCGCACCAGCAGCTCGGTCTCCCGTTGCCCGAGCGGCAGGGACGCGCGCTGCTCCCCGACCGGCAGTTCGGTGATCTCCCGTTCCGCCAGAAGTGCTTCCAGCTCCTCCTGGCCGTACAGGACCCACTCTCCGGTCCGGGCGATGCCCACGGGCACGACGTCCCACTTGTCGCGGTCGATCGCGCGGAGCACTCCCCGGGCCGTGATCAGGGAGATGCTGTGCTCGGAGGACACGCCGCCGAAGAGCACCGCCACACAGGGTTTGACGCCGGTGCCCCTGCCGGGCACGGAGGTGTGGTCCTGCGGCCCGGGAGCCGCTGCGGGGAATGGGTCCGGGGAGATCATTCGGGGGTTGCCTCCGATTTGAGTTGCCTGCCCAGCAGCAGCGGGGCCAGGTGGTCGACGGTGATGCGGCCATCCAGGATAGCCACGACTGCCTCGGTGATCGGCATGTCCACACTGTGGGCCCTGGCCAGCGCCAGGACTGCCGGTGCGGACTTGAGCCCTTCGGCCGTCTGGGTCATCTCCTCGCGGACCTGCTCCAGCGTCTTGCCCTGGCCGAAGAGCCGGCCCGCCGTGTGGTTCCGGGACAGGGGTGAGGCGCAGGTGGCGACGAGGTCGCCGATCCCGGCGAGCCCGGACATGGTCTCCTGCCTGCCGCCCAGGGCCAGCGCGAGTCGGGTGGACTCGGCCAGCCCCCGGGTGATGATCGAGGCCTTGGAGTTGTCTCCGTAGTCGCGGCCCTCGCAGATCCCCACGCACACCGCGATCACGTTCTTGGTCAGCCCGGCGATCTCGGTGCCGACCACGTCCTCGTTCGTATAGGGACGGAAGTACGGCGCGGCGATCGCCTTGGCCACGGCCGCGGCCAGTTCCGGCTCCTCAGCGGCGACGACGGAGGCCGTGGGCTGCTCGTCCGCGATCTCCTTGGCCAGGTTGGGCCCGGAGAGCACGCACGTCTGGCGCGCCCACCCAGCCCGGTCGTGGCCGCCGTCGGCCTCCGGGAAGGATTCGGCCAGCACCTCGGCGATGACCTCCGTCATGCGCAGGCCCGTTCCCTGCTCCAGGCCCTTGGCCAGGGAGAGCAATGCGGCGCCGGGCTCCAGGTGCTCGGCGACGGCCGGCAGCTGGTCGCGGACGGTCTGCGCGGGGAAGGCCAGGACCACCAGATCCGCGCCGGTCAGGGCCTCTTCCAGGTCGACGGTGATGAGCAGCGAGTCGGGGAGGTGCAGGTCGGGGACGTACTTCTCGTTGACCCGGGTCCGGGCCATGCGGGACAGGGTCGCTTCATTGCGGCCCCACAGGGCCACGTCACGGATCCCGGCCGCCGGACTCGTCCCGGCGGACTCGCCGGCGCCGTTCTCGGGGGCGCCCGCATCCACCAGGACCTTGGCGAATGTGGTTCCCCATGAGCCCGCCCCGAGGACGGCGGCTTTGCGGAAGCCCGGCCGGGCAGTGTCCCGTAGGTTCATCGCCGTTCTCCTCGCCGTCGGTCCCACCGCTTGGCCGGTGGCTTCTCGTCACGCAGCTGCGCGAGCAGCTCGGTGATGGCATCGATGATCGCACCCGTGGCCGCCACTGTCTTTCCATGGGGCACGGCATGCAGGCGGCGATCCATGTCCATCGCCGCCAGCTCCTCGCGATCCGGCGCCCACGGGGAGAGGTCCACGGCGGGACCGAACCTGATCCGGACCCTCTTGCGCGGAAACGGCCTGAAGTGGCGCTTCCCCTCGGGACCGGGGTCGCGTCCCACGATCTCCTGGTCGCCCCAGTGCGCGACCGGGATCACCGGGACGTCCATGGCCAGCGCCAATCTCGCGGCTCCGGGGAAGGCGTGCATGGGCCACAGCTGAGGATCCCGAGTGAGCGTCCCCTCCGGGTAGATGATCACGGGGCTGCCCGCCGCGAGGTGCCGCTGGGCGGCTGAGAGCGCCTTGACGGAATCAGCGGTGCCCCGGTGGACCGGCACCTGCGCGGTCCTGCGCAGCACCGCGCCCAGACCCGGCACCTTGAACAGGGAGTCCTTGGCCAGGAACGTGGGGTTCAGCCCGTAGTCGTACACGGGCATGGCGATCGTCAGGGGATCGAGCTCGGAGGTGTGATTGGGCGTGATGATGAACGGACCGTCCGACGGCAGGTTCCCCATCCCCTCGTACTCGGGCCTGGCCAGGGCCAGGTACGCCGGCCGGACGAGGGACGCCAGGAACCTGACCAGCCGCGTCGTGTCCGGCTCGGCGGTCCGGTGTCCGGTTCGCGTAGTCACCCGCACCCGGGCCTCAGGCGTCGACGACGTCGAAGTTGGCGCCCAGGGCCTCGAGCTTCGAGGTGAACCGCTCGTAGCCGCGCTGGATCAGTTCCACCCCGGTGACCTTGGACCGTCCCTCCGCGCCCAGTGCGGCGATGAGGTGCGAGAAGCCGCCGCGAAGGTCCGGGACGTGGATGTCCTTCGCCTTCAGGGGTGTCCGCCCGGAGATGATCGCCGAGTGCACGAAGTTCGACTGGCCGAATCGGCAGGGCGTCGAGCCGAGGCAGTCGCGGTGCAGCTGGATGTTGGCGCCCATGCCCTTCAGCGCGTGGGTGAAGCCGAAGCGGTTCTCGTAGACGGTCTCGTGCACGATCGACACCCCGTCGGCCTGGGTGAGTGCGACGACGAGCGGCTGCTGCCAGTCCGTCATGAACCCCGGGTGCACGTCGGTCTCCACCACCAGAGGGTTCAGGGCGCCGCCGGGATGGGAGAACTTGATGCCGTCGTCGCGGATGTCCAGCTCGCCGCCGGTCTTCCGGAAGACGTTCAGGAAGGTCATCATGTCCGCCTGGGTGGTGCCCTCGACGAAGATCGATCCCCCGGTGACCAGCGCGGCGGAGCCCCACGACGCCGCCTCGATGCGGTCCGTCATGGCGCGGTGGTTGTACCCGCGCAGTTCGTCCACGCCCTCGATGTGGATCACCCGGTCGGTCTGGACGGTGATGATCGCGCCCATCTTCTGCAGGACGGCGATGAGGTTCATGATCTCGGGCTCGGTCGCCGAGCCGCGCAGCTCCGTGCGGCCCCTGGCCCGGGTGGCGGTGAGCAGGACCTGCTCGGTGGCGCCCACGGACGGGTACGGCAGTTCGAGCTTCGTCCCGTGCAGGCCGTGGGGCGCGGACATCTTGATCCCGGACTCGAGCTTCTCGATCCTGGCGCCGAAGTTGCGCAGTACGTCCAGGTGGTAGTTGATCGGGCGGTCGCCGATCTTGCAGCCGCCCAGATCGGGGATGAAGGCTTCGCCCAGCGTGTGCAGCAGCGGGCCGCAGAGCAGGATCGGGATCCGCGAGTCACCGGCGTAGGCATCGATGTCGGCGTAGCGGGCACGGGTGACGTTGCTCGGGTCCAGGGTCAGGACCCCCTCGCCGTCGTTGCCGACCTCCACCCCGTGCAGGGAGACCAGGTCCGTGACGACCTGGACGTCCTTGATCTCCGGCACGTTCTGCAGGACCGAGGGGGTGCTGCCCAGCAGCGCGGCGACCATGGCCTTGGGGACGAAGTTCTTGGCCCCGCGCACCTCGATGGTGCCCTCCAACGGAACGCCGCCGGTGATCTGCAGTGCGCTGGTCATGCTCTTCCGATCTGTTGTCGATGCCCACCAGAGTCCGCGTGGGCAGCGCCAGACCTTGCCCCTGGTCCGGCACCGACCCATCCTATGGCGCTTTGCTGAGCGTTCTATGACGCCGCGCTCGCCCGGTGGGCAGATCCCGGCCCTGGCCAGGGTGTTCGCGTTCCGCGATCCCGGCGGGCCCCAGACCTCAGGTCCGGGCCGGCAGGGTACGCGGCAGCCAGGCGGGCCGCCGGGCCTCGTAGGCGGAGATGTCCTCCTCGTGCTGCAGCGTCAGGCCGATGTCGTCCAGCCCTTCGGTCAGGCGCCACCGGGTGTAGTCGTCGATCTGGAACGGGACCGTCAGGGAGCCGACCGTGACCGTCCGGGACTCCAGGTCCACCGTCACCTCGGTTCCCGGCTCCTCCTCGATGCGCTTCCAGATCAGTTCGACGTCGGACTGCTCGACCTGGGCGGCCAGCAGTCCCTGCTTGCCCGAATTGCCGCGGAAGATGTCGGCGAAGCGGGAGGAGATGACGACCTTGAAGCCGTAGTCCCGCAGCGCCCACACGGCATGCTCGCGCGAGGAGCCCGTGCCGAAGTCCGGGCCGGCCACCAGGACGCTGCCCTGGCGGTAGGGCTCCCGGTTGAGCACGAAATCGTCGTTCTTACGCCACGAGGCGAAGAGGGCGTCGTCGAAGCCCGTCTTGGTGATGCGCTTGAGGTAGACGGCCGGGATGATCTGGTCGGTGTCGACGTTCGACTGGCGCAACGGCACCGCGATCCCGGTGTGCGTGCTGAACTTTTCCATGGGTGCTCCTGATGAGAATCGGTAGGGTGCGAGGCGGACCTGGGTGGGCGGTGAGCGGGGCGCTCAGACCGCGACCGGTTCGGCCGGCACCGGGCTGGGAGCGCCCGCCGGCTCCAGGTCGGACGGCGCCGAGAGCGTGCCGCGTACCGCCGTGGCCGCTGCCACCACGGGCGAGACCAGGTGGGTCCGGCCGCCCTTGCCCTGGCGGCCCTCGAAGTTCCGGTTCGAGGTCGAGGCGCACCGCTGCCCCGGCTGCAGCTGGTCGGGGTTCATGCCCAGGCACATCGAGCAGCCGGCGAAACGCCAGTCCGCCCCGAAGTCTTTGAACACCCGGTCCAGGCCTTCCTGCTCGGCCTGCAACCGGACCTTCTGGGAACCGGGAACCACCATCATGGTGACGTTCGGGGCCTTGGTCCGGCCCTTGACGATCTCACTGGCCAGACGCAGGTCCTCGATCCGGGAGTTGGTGCAGGAGCCCAGGAAGACCACGTCCACGGGGATCTCCTTCATGGGCGTCCCCGGGTCCAGGTCCATGTACTGGAGCGCGCGCTGGGCCGCGGCCTTATCGTTCTCCTCGGCGAAGTCCTCGGGGTCCGGCACCGACCCGGAGAGGGACACGCCCTGACCGGGGTTGGTCCCCCAGGTCACGAACGGCTCCAGCTCGTCGGCGTCGATGACCACCTCGGCGTCGAAGGTGGCGCCGTCGTCCGTGCGCAGTGAGCGCCAGTACTCGACCGCCTCGTCCCAGTCCGCCCCCTGGGGCGCATGCGGGCGGCCCTTGACGTACTCGAAGGTTGTTTCGTCGGGGGCGATCATGCCCGCGCGGGCACCGGCCTCGATCGACATGTTGCAGATGGTCATCCGGGCTTCCATGGACAGCTCCTCGATCGCGCTGCCGCGGTACTCGAGGACATAGCCCTGGCCGCCGCCCGTGCCGATCTTGGCGATCACGGCCAGGATGATGTCCTTGGAGGAGACCCCCGGGCGCAGGTGGCCGTCCACCCGGATGGACATGGTCTTGAACGGCACCAGGGGCAGAGTCTGGGTGGCCATGACGTGCTCGACCTCGGAGGTGCCGATGCCGAAGGCCAGCGCCCCGAACGCACCGTGGGTCGAGGTGTGCGAGTCTCCGCAGACCACGGTCATGCCGGGCATGGTCACGCCCAGCTGGGGCCCGACCACGTGCACGATCCCCTGCTCGTCGTCGCCCAGCGGGTGCAGGCGGACGCCGAACTCCTCCGCGTTGGAGCGCAGCGTCTCGATCTGCTTGCGGGAGGTCTCGTCCGCGATGCGCTGGAAGATGTCCTGCGTGGGGGTGTTGTGGTCCTCGGTTCCCAGCGTCAGGTCGACCCGGCGCAGCTGGCGGCCCGCGAGGCGCAGGCCCTCGAAGGCCTGGGGCGAGGTGACCTCGTGGATCAGGTGCAGGTCGATGTAGAGCAGATCGGGCCGGCCGTCCTGTCCCTGCCGAACCAGGTGCGCCGCCCAGACCTTCTCGGCCAGGGTCCTGGGCGCTGCTGCAGGCTCAACGGATTCGGTGAACGGGCTCGGGCTGCTCGACATGATGGAGATCCTTTACGGGCGATGGAACTACTGGTATCAAGCATCCGCCCGCCATTTGACGGATGCCACTCCTTTCGTCTCCTTCTCGCATAATGAGACGCTAGTATCAACACATGGACACTTCCGGTTCCCGCCCGCACGGCACGGACATCGCCCCGCACGATTCGGACTCCTCGTTCTCGCCGAGCGGCGTAGGGGTCATCGACAAGGCCTCCCTCATCCTGGACCTCCTGGAGGCGGGGCCGGCCTCGCTGTCCCAGCTGGTCTCCGCCACCGGCATCTCCCGCCCCACCGTTCACCGGCTGGCCTCGGCACTGGCGCACCACCGGCTGCTGGGCCGGGACATGCAAGGGCGTTTCGTCCTGGGATCCCGGCTGGTCGAGCTGGCCTCCGCAGCGGGAGAGGATCGGCTCATCGCAGCCGCCGCGCCCATCCTGGTGCAGCTGCGCGACGCCACGGGCGAGTCCTCGCAGATCTTCCGCCGCCAGGGCGAGTGGCGGGTGTGCGTGGCATCCTCCGAACGCCCCATCGGCCTGCGCGACACCATCCCGGTCGGCACCCAGATGTCCATGAAGGCGGGCTCGGCGGCCCAGGTGCTCGTAGCCTGGGAGGATCACGACCGGCTGCTCGAAGGGCTGCACGGGGCGCGTTTTACGGCCACCATGCTCGCCGGCGTCCGTCGCCGCGGCTGGGCGCAGTCGATCGGCGAGCGCGAGTCGGGGATCGCCTCGGTCTCCGCGCCGGTGCGCGGCCCCGGGGGCCGGGTGATCGCGGCCGTGTCCATCTCGGGCCCGATCGAGAGGCTGACCCGCCAGCCCGGCCGTCAGCATGCCGAAACGGTGGTGGCAGCGGCGCGGCAGCTGACGCAGGCGATCCGGCCGGTGGGATGACAGTTTGGGATGACAGCAGGGGTGACGGCACGGCTCTGCCGGGCCGCGCCGGCATACCGGGCTACTTCCGGTGCGCGGCTCGCCTCAGCCCTCTGTCCACGCTGTCGTAGACGCCGAGCTCCCGCTCGACGGGCAGCACGACGTGATCGTGGGCGGTGGTCGCGATCTGCTCCCTGAGGCGCTTGGCCACCGTCCGGGCTCTCCACCGGCCTCCCCAGCGGGCGAAGACCGCGCTCAGGATGCCCAGCACCAGCCCGACCACGAGCCCGGTTGCGACCAGCGCCGTGGGCACCGGGACGGAGGTTCCCTGGACCACCGGGGTGTCCGGCACCGGGATCTGCAGGTATCCCAGGACGAACAGGCCCGTGAGCCATACCAGCCCGGCCGCGGCGATCAGCAGGGCCAGCCACTGGATGACATTCAGCGGGAGCCACCACCAGGAGCGGGCACCGCGGCGCAGGTCCGTTCGGGCCAGGGCCTGGTCGATGGCATCGGGCAGCCGCTCCTGGGAGGCGCGCGCGGCCTCGCGGATGGCTCTCTCCCACGACGGCGAGGCCCCGGCCGCCGTGTCCTGCGCGAAGTTCCGGACCGCGGTGTCCGCCGACGCGCGCTGGGCGGGTGACATGGGCGGCAGCGAGGACTTCCTGAGCGAGGGGTCCTTCGAGGCGTCCTGGACGTCCTGCAGATGCAGCCGCCGCAGGGGATCCTTGCGGAAGCCCCCGATCCAGCGCACGGGGAGCCAGCCCGTGCGCCGGCCCGCGCTGAGAACGTAGGAACGCCGGGCGGCATCCGCGATCCCCTCCGCGTTGGCCGCGTGCACCAGGCCCTCGGTCAGCTTCTGACGGGCCCCGGCTGTCACCCCCGTCGGCCTGCCGCCGCCGTGGGAGGCCGAGAGCCGTTCCACGGCTCCCTCCAGGTCCGCCGAGAGCCGCGCCGCCGCAGCCTCCTTGCCCTCCACGACCTCGCTGATCCGTGCGCGGACCGCCCCGATACCCGCTCCGGTGGCGGCCGAGGCCGCGAGGGGAGCCGCCCGTCCGGAGGTCGTCAGCCCGTCCTCCTCCAGGAGCTGCCGCAGGGAGGCCAGGACGGTCTGCACCTGGTCGGACGGCAGGCGGTCGGCCTGGTTGAGCACCACCAGGGTCACCGCGGCGTGGCGGGACAGGGGCGCGATGAACTCGTCGTGCAGGACGGCGTCGGCGTATTTCTGCGGATCCACCACCCAGACCACCACGTCGACCATCCCCGCCAGGCGAGCGGCGATCTCGCGATGCTCCCTGGCCACGGAGTCGATGTCCGGAAGATCCAGCAGTACGAGTCCCTCGGGGACCTCGGTCCACAGCCCGGCCACTCCGGCCGACCACGGCGAGCTCTGCGTCTGCTCGAGGACGTGGCGCGATTCGATCCCCAGCCAGTCAAGCAGAGGGCCGGAGCCTTCCTCGCTCCCCAGGACGGCCAGAGGTGAGGTGGTGGTGGGCCGCCTCGCCGCGCTGCGGGCCACGGGACGGCCGACGACGGCGTTGAGCAGCGAGGACTTCCCAGATCCGGTGGCGCCGAAGAATCCTACGACCGTGTGGTCCGGGGACAGCGACCGTCTGGTGGCCGCTCGCCCCAGAAGGTCTTCCGCCTGTTCGACGGCGTCGTCGTCGAGCCGTCCCCGCCCGGCGTCGACGGCCTCCCTCAGCCCGGCCAGGCGCTGGTCGATGTCGAAGGTCTGCACCTTCCTCCGTCCCCGCCGGATCACAGCCGCTCCCCCGTGGTCCGGACGCGGACGGCGGCCTCGCGGATCTCCGCCGACGAGGGGTCTGAGACCGTGCCCAGGCGCTGCAGCCACGGTTCCTCCAGGGATTGCACCAGTTCGCGGATCCGGACGTCGAGGTCCTGGCGCGCGCTCTCCGCCATGCGTCGCACGCCGTCTTCGCCGAAGACCGCCTCCAGGAGCTTGGTCCCGACGACGCCGGAGGCTCCGGCGATGCCGACCTCGGCGCCCGTGAGCCCGGCGGACATCGAGAAGACCGTGATCATCAGGGCCACGGTGACGACGTTCAGTCCCACGGACAGCACACGGGCCTGGGTACGCTTCCCCGCACCCTCGCGCCGGATCAGCTCGAGCACGTCTCCCTGCCAGGCCCGGATGACGGCAGCCGACCGGTCGGGCACGTCGTCGGGCAGCCGGCCCAGATCCTCGTCGCCCAGCAGTGCACGACCCGCCTGCTCGGAGCGCCAGCACCGCTGGGTCCGTTCCCCGGCCTTGGCGAGCTCCTCGACGATCACCCCCTGCAGGCCCGTCTCCAGTGCCTGCTCCACCTGGACTTCAGGGGCCGGTCTGCCGCGCAGGTACGCCCCGACACGATCACGCCACCGGCCGATCTTCGTCTCGAGGGAACGGAAGAACTCCCCCGTTCCCACGAAATCCTGCCAGCGGGCCATGACCTCGTCGTGCAGCAGCGAGCCGTCCCTGGTCGAGGAGACGATCTCCTGCAGGGCCTGCTCGTGGGACTCCAGGACATCCGCCCGCAGCCGCCCCGCCACGGATTCCTGCTCCCCGGCCTCATCGGCGATCTCTTCGCCGCGGCCGGCCACCTGATGCAGGGCGCCGAGCACCGTGCGCCGTGCGATCTCAGTCCTGACCGCGGAATCGGCGGCCAGGTCCGACAGCCAGGTGCGCAGTCCGTCGACCGTGCCCAGCGGCAGCATCCCCGCCGCGTTGAGGGGCGCCTCGGGGATCACGAAGACGGGAGCCTCGTGCAGTCCGTGCTCATCGAGCATGCGGTGCAGATCGGGCAGGATCTCGTCGGCCACCCCGTCAGGGACCCGGTCCAGCACGACGGCGACGGTGATGTCCCTCCGCCCCGCTTCCTCGAGGAGCTCCCACGGGACCGCATCGGCATAGCGGTTCGCGGTGGTGGTGAACAGCCAGAGGTCGGCCGCGGCCAGCAGCTGCGATGCGAGGCGGCGGTTCTCCTTCGACACCGAGTCGATATCGGGTGCATCCAGCAGCGCGATACCGCGGTCCATGCCGTCGTCGCTCAGCAGCAGCAGGCTGTGAACGGGCTCGGCACCGCCGGGTTCCTCAGCGGGCCCCGGCCGACCCCCGGGCCGTGGGAAGGACGACGCCGCCAGCTGCCCGCGGACCCGGGCGAGGTGCGGAAGCACCCGCGTGCCCTCGAACGCCGGGCCGTCGAAGGAATGGTGGATGAGCATGGGCTGGCGGGTGGTGGGCCGGACCGCTCCGGCACGCGTTACCGGGCGTCCCACCAGGGCGTTGACCAGCGTGGACTTGCCGGCACCTGTGGATCCTCCCACGACTGCCAGCAACGGGGCGTCGAGCGAGCGCACGCGCGGAAGGACGTAGTCCTCGATCTGGGCCAGGGTCCGCCGCACGGTGTCCCGGCCGGCCGCAGCGCCAGCGGTCTCCAGCGGGAGGGCGGTCTCGCCGAGCAGCGCCCGCAAGTCGTCGACGGCCGAGATGGCCGCCTCGGCGGCACCTTGTCCGCTCCCGGCAGGGCCGTGGTGCCCGGGGCCCTCAGCCTGTGCCCAGGGCGCAGCCGTCGAGGGCCGGGACGGCACGCTCTCGGCTGGGTCCGGGGGCTGTGGCGACCTCCCCGGTTCGGGCTCGTGGTCGAAGGTGCTCACGATGATCATCATGCCTCATCGGCAGCGGCCGGCCCGGGAGGACGGTCGCAGCACGAAGGCCCCGGAACCAGATGGTTCCGGGGCCTTCGCCTCGGAGTGACCCCAACCGGATTCGAACCGGTGTTGCCGCCGTGAGAGGGCGGAGTACTAGGCCGCTATACGATGGGGCCGAGGAGTTTCCCGGCAGGACCGGGAGGTGGTGGATCATCCACCGGTCGTGCATCCGAACGATGCACGGTTTTCAGCAGAGTTTCCCGGCACCGATGATGCCGGGAAACAGTAGCGGAGTGACCCCAACCGGATTCGAACCGGTGTTGCCGCCGTGAGAGGGCGGAGTACTAGGCCGCTATACGATGGGGCCGAGGAGTTTCCCGGCAGGACCGGGAGGTGGTGGATCATCCACCGGTCGTGCATCCGAACGATGCACGGTTTTCAGCAGAGTTTCCCGGCACCGATGATGCCGGGAAACAGTAGCGGAGTGACCCCAACCGGATTCGAACCGGTGTTGCCGCCGTGAGAGGGCGGAGTACTAGGCCGCTATACGATGGGGCCGCTGGGGTACCAGGACTCGAACCTAGAATGACGGTACCAGAAACCGTTGTGTTGCCAATTACACCATACCCCACTGCACACGTTGGCCCGGGGGCGGAAAGCTCCCGGCCGCGCGCAACGAGCTAAAACTATACCCGGACGGATGAGGCCCGGCAAATCTTCCGGGCCTCACCCCTCCTGTGATTCGGACTACAGGCCCGAGATGGCCTCAGTGACCGGCCTCGGAGGTCTCCAGCTGATCGAGCCGTTCCTGCAGCCGGGCGCTGAGCAGATCCAGGCGGATCAGGGCGGCGTCCTTCCCCAGGATCTCGAGAGATTCGAACAGGGGCGGCGAGACCTGTCGTCCCGAGACGGCCACCCGGGCCGGCCCGAAGGCCAGGCGCGGCTTGATCCCCAGCTCCTCGACCAGCGTATGGCGCAATGCCGCTTCGATGTTCTCCGCGGTGAACTCCTCGACGCCCTCCAGCGCGGTGCGGGTGGCCGCCAGGACCTGCGGCGCGTTCTCCCTGAGCTTGGCGACGGCGCGCTCGTCGTAGGTGAGCAGCCTGTCGCGCAGGAACAGGAAGCCGAGCAGGGGCACCGCGTCGGAGAGCAGGTCCATGCGGGTCTGGACCAGGGGCGAGGCCTCGTCCAGGATCTGATTCTCGCGCTCGGTCAGCTCGTCACCGACGACTCCTCCGGCCTGCAGGTACGGGACCAGGCGGTCGCGGAAATCCTGCGGATCGAGCTTGCGGATGTGGTCGCCGTTGATCGCCGTGGCCTTCTTGAGGTCGAAGCGCGCGGGGTTGGCCAGGACGTCGTGGACATCGAAGGCCTCCACGAACTCCTGCTGGGTGAAGATGTCCTGGTCCGCGGAGAGCGACCATCCCAGCAGCGCCAGGTAGTTCAGCAGCCCTTCGGGGATGAAGCCCGCGTCGCGCAGGTTGAACAGGCTGGACTCCGGGTCGCGCTTGGACAGCTTCTTGTTGCCCTCGCCCATCACGTACGGCAGGTGCCCGAACTCCGGCACGCGTTCGGCGACGCCGATCGCCACGAGCGCCCGGTAGAGGGCGATCTGGCGCGGCGTGGAGGACAGCAGGTCCTCCCCTCGCAGGACATGGGTGATGCGCATCAGGGCATCGTCCACCGGGTTGACCAGGGTGTACAGCGGTTTCCCGTTGGCTCTGACGACGACGAAGTCCGGCACCGACCCAGCGGCGAAGGTGATCTCACCGCGAACCAGGTCGTGGAAGACGATGTCCTCATCGGGCATGCGCAGACGCAGGACGGGCTCCCTGCCCTCGGCGCGGAACGCGGCGACCTGCTCGTCGGTCAGGTGGCGGTCGTAGTTGTCGTAGCCCAGCTTGGGGTCCCGCCCGTTGGCGCGGTGCCGGTCCTCCACCTCCTGCGGCGTGGAGAAGGACTCGTAGATCGCGCCGGATTCCAGGAGCTTCGCGATGACCCCCTGATAGATCTCACCGCGCTGCGACTGCCGGTAGGGGCCGTCCGGCCCGCCCACGGTCACGCCCTCGTCCCAGGTGATGCCGAGCCAGCCGAGCCCGTCCAGCAGCTGTTCGAAGGACTCCTCCGAATCGCGGGCGGCGTCGGTGTCCTCGATACGGAAGACCAGCTTGCCGCCGGTGTGACGGGCGTACGCCCAGTTGAACAGGGCGGTGCGGATCAGCCCCACGTGAGGGGTGCCCGTGGGCGAGGGGCAGAAGCGCACGCGGACATCGCCGCCGGTGGCTTCTCCCGCCCCGGCCGCCGCGGCAGCGGCGGACGTGGGGAGGACAGCGGATTCGGAAGCGGAGCCGGCAACGGCTCCGCCGGCGGGCTCGGTGAGGGATGCGTCAGTCATGATGAGCCCATTCTAAGGACATCGAGCCGGGACGCCGGGCTCAGCGGCGCAGGACCGTGGCCAGCCCGCCGATGCCCTCGACCTCGACCTCCAGCCGGTCGCCGTCGTCGACGGTCCCGACGCCCGCCGGGGTGCCGGTCAGGATCACGTCGCCCGGCAGCAGCGTGAAGGCGCTGGAGATGTAGGCGATCAGGTCGGCGACGCCGAAGACCATGTCCGAGGTCGTGCCGTCCTGCTTCAGCTCGTCGTTGACGTAGGAGCGGACGACCAGATCGGAGGTGTCGAGCTCGGTCTCGATCCATGGCCCGAGCGGGCACGAGCCGTCGAAGCCCTTGGCGCGGGCCCACTGCCCGTCCGTGCGCTGGGCGTCGCGGGCGGTCAGGTCGTTGGCGCAGGTGTAGCCGAAGATCACGTCGTCCGCTTTCTCGGCGGGGACGTCCTTGCAGATCCTGCCGATCACGACCGCCAGCTCGGCCTCGTAGGAGACCTCCTCCGTCCACGAGGGCAGGGTCACGGGGTCGCCGGGGCCCGTTACGGAGGTATTGGGCTTGAAGAACAGCAGAGGACTGGTCGGCAGCTCGTTGCCCATCTCCTTGGCGTGGTCGGCGTAGTTGCGCCCCACGGCCACGATCTTGGACCTCGGGATCACCGGGGCCAGCAGCCGGACCTCCGCCACGGGCCAGGATTTGGCCTCGACGGGCTGGACGCCGTTGAAGAACGGGTCGCCGGCCAGGGGCACGACGACCTGCTCGTCCCCCTCCCCCTGGACGACGCCGTAGTGGATCTCATCTTCTGCAGTGAACCGGGCAATACGCATAGGACCAGGCTAGGGCAGAAGAGCCCGGCCGCGGCAATACGGCAGCCGTGGCCGGGCAGATGGCGCTCAGGCCAGCCGGGTGAGCCAGCCGTGCCGGTCCTCACCACGGCCGGTCTGGATCTCCAGCAGTTCCTGGCGCAGGGACATCGTGACCTCGCCGGGCTGGGCGTTGTCGGGGCCGATGGTCTCGTCGTCGCTGATCAAGCGGCCGACGGGTGAGATCACGGCGGCGGTGCCGCAGGCGAACACCTCGGTCAGGCGCCCCGAGGCGACGCCCTCTCGCCATTCGTCCAGGGTGAAGGCCCGCTCCTCGACGTTCATCCCGCGATCCCTGGCGAGCTGGATGATCGAATCGCGGGTCACGCCCTCGAGGATCGTGCCGGTCAGCTCGGGAGTGAGCAGGGTGCCGTCGTCGAAGACGAAGAACACGTTCATGCCGCCCAGTTCCTCGATCGCATGGTCCCGGTCCGGATCCGTGAAGATCACCTGCTGGCAGTTATGGGCATCGCCTTCCATCTGGGCGATGAGGGAGGCGGCGTAGTTGCCGCCGCACTTGGCGTTGCCTGTGCCCCCGCGACCCGCACGGGCCCAGTTCCTGGAAAGCCAGATATCGACGGCCTTGGCCTCGCCGAAGTAGTTTCCGGCCGGCGAGGCGATGACCGAGTAGAGCACCTCCCGTGAGGGACGCACCCCCAGGAAGGTCTCGTTGGCGATCATGAACGGGCGCAGGTACAGGGATTGGCCGTCACCAGTGGGCACCCAGTCCTTGTCCTGGCCGACCAGCTCCCGCAGCGACTCCATGAACACGGTCTCGGGAAGGGCGGGCATGGCCAGCCGCTGCGCCGACCGGTTGAGCCGCGCGGCGTTCTTCTCGGGGCGGAAGGTCCAGACGGACCCGTCGTCGTGCCGGTAGGCCTTCAGTCCCTCGAAGACCTCCTGCCCGTAGTGCAGGACGGCTGCGGCGGGATCCAGCTGCAGCGGGCCGTAGGGCACGAGCTGCGGGTCCCCCCATTGGCCCGTTCCCGCCTCGACGTCGCCCGTCCACTGGATCTGGACCATGTGGTCCGTGAAGTACTGCCCGAACCCCGGAGCGGCGAGGATCCGTTCACGTTGCTCGTCCGGGAGCGGCTGGGTATTGAGGTGCTTGGTGAACGTGCTGGTCACTGGGGTTCTCTTCCACTCAAGATTCTGATGCGGTTCTCTTACGCGCCGGGCGGGGACACCCGTCTCCTCCCGGGGCATTCGTGGCGGATGAGGCCCCGGTGCGCTCGAGAACGATGCCGTTGTACAGGCAGCTTACGTAATGACGCCGGGGCTATGCCCGGAGCGCCGCCACGATGGCGTCGCCCACCTGCGCGGTGCTGCGCTCCTGGGCGCCGTTGGCTGCGAGGTCGGAACGCACGGCGACGCGGATCTGCTCAGCCAGCCCGGGGTGACCGAGGTGCTCGAGCATCATGGCCCCGGCCAGGATGGTGGCGACGGGGTTGGCCTTCTGCTGCCCCGCGATATCGGGGGCGGAGCCGTGGACGGGTTCGAACATCGAGGGGGCGGTCCGGTCGGCGTTGATGTTGCCGCAGGGAGCCAGCCCGATGCCGCCGGTGATCGCTCCGGCGAGATCGGTGATGATGTCACCGAAGAGATTGTCCGTCACCAGGACGTCGAACCTGCTCGGGTCCGTGGTCATGAAGATGGTGACCGCGTCCACGTGGAGGTAGTCCACCGTGACATCGGGGAACTCCGCCGCCATGCGGTCGACCGTGCGCTGGTAGAGGCGGCCCGCGTTGACCAGCACATTGTGCTTGTGCACCAGGGTCAGCTTCTTGCGGTCGCGCCGGGACGCCAGCTCGAAGGCGAAACGCACCAGGCGCTGCACCCCGTGGGCCGTGTTCAGGGACACCTCGGTGGCGATCTCCTGGTCGGTTCCGTGCCGCAGCACCCCGCCGTTACCGGTGTAAGGACCTTCGGTGCCCTCGCGGACGACGACGAAGTCCACGTCGCCGGGATCCCGCAACGGCGAGACCGTGCCGGGGAAGAGCTCGGAGGGGCGCAGGTTCACGTAGTGATCAAGGCTGAAACGCAGCTTCAGCAGGATGTCCCGTTCGATCAGTCCCGACGGGATTCGGGCGTCGCCGGGCGCTGCCCCCACGGCGCCGAAGAGGATGGCGTCGTGGTCCCGGATCTCGTCCAGGGTCTCGTCCGTCAGCGTCTGGCCGGTGGCCAGCCAGTGCTCGGCGCCCAGGGGGAAGGACTTCTTCGCCAGGGAGATCCCCGCCGGCCGGCACACCGCGTCGAGCACCTTCTCCGCCTCCGTCACCACCTCCGGGCCGATACCGTCGCCGGGGATCACCGCGATGCGATGGGTGACCCCCTCCCCGCCGCCATCCGTATCGGCGGCAGTGCGCATCGCGAGGTCCAATGGCTGTCCGGCCCCATCCGAGGCCGTGGCGGAGGTCTGCTCTGTCATGGATCCCACCCTACGGCCGGGATCACACCGCGTCCCATATGGCGAACCAGGCTCTCAATATCTGGACACCGAACGGGCGGCGACGGGCTGCCGGCCGCCGCCTTCCGACGGGACCCACAGCAGGCGGCGGCACTTGCGGGAGGGGGCCGGATCAGTTCTTGAGGGCCTCCGGCTCCTCGTAGCGCGGGAACACCGGGGCGGGTTTCGGCAGCTCGGTGCCCGGGACGATGCGCTGAGGGATCGCGCTGAACTCGCGCCGGTCCTCAGGCTGCCCCAGGACGTCCAGGAGCCGTGCCGCCGAGGCGGGCATCACGGGCTGGACCAGCAGTGCCACGACCCGGACCACTTCGAGGGTGGTCCACAGCACCGTCCGCATCCGCTCCGGGTCGGTCTTGCGCAGCACCCAGGGCTCCTGGGCGGTGAAGTAGCGGTTGCAGTCGGCGACCACCTTCCAGATCGCCTCCAGCGCCCGGTGGAACTGCAGGTCGTCGAAGGCCTGCCGTACGGGTCCCAGCACATCGTGGGCCGCATCCAGGATCGCCCGGTCCGCCTCGGACAGCTCGCCCATGGCGGGGACCTGACCCTCGCAGTTCTTGGCCACCATGGACAGCGAGCGCTGGGCGAGGTTGCCCAGGTCGTTGGCGAGGTCGGCGTTGATGCGCGAGACGATGGCGTCGTGGGAGTACGACCCGTCCTGGCCGAAGGAGACCTCGCGCAGCAGGAAGAAGCGCACCTGGTCCAGACCGTATTCGGCCACCAGCGCGTGGGGATCGATCACGTTGCCCACGGACTTGGACATCTTCTCCCCCTGGTTGTAGAGGAAGCCGTGGGCGAAGACCATCTTGGGCAGTTCCAGTCCGGCTGACATCAGGAAAGCCGGCCAGTAGACCGAGTGGAAGCGGGCGATGTCCTTGCCGATGACGTGGACGTCCGCCGGCCAGTACTTCCGGAACATCTCCCCGTCCACATCGGGATAGCCGAGGCCGGTCAGGTAGTTGGTCAGGGCGTCGACCCACACGTACATGACGTGCTCGGGACTGCCGGGCACGGGGATGCCCCAGTCGAAGGTGGTCCGCGAGATCGAGAGGTCGCGCAGGCCGCTGCGCACGAATTCGGCGATCTCATTGCGCCGGGTCTCGGGGAAGAGGAACCCCTCGCGGTCGTAGAGGGCCAGCAGCTTGTCCTGATAGGCCGAGAGGCGGAAGAAGTACGAGGCCTCCTCCGTCCAGGTCAGCTCCGTCCCGGTCTCCTTGGAGTAGCGCAGGCCGTCGTCGCGCAGTTCCGTCTCGTCCTCGCCGTAGAAGGCCTCGTCGCGGACCGAGTACCAGCCGGAGTACGAGTCGAGATAGATGTCCCCGTTCTCCTCCATGCGCTGCCAGAGCGCCTGAGAGGCGGCGAGGTGGTCCTCGTCCGTGGTCCGGATGAAGCGGTCGTAGGAGATGCCCAGCACGTCGTCGACCTCCTGGAAGGCCGCCGAGTTCCGGTCGGCGAGCTCCTGGGGGGTGATGCCCTCTTTCTCCGCCGTCTGCTGCATCTTCTGGCCGTGCTCGTCGGTGCCCGTCAGGAACCGGACGTCGAAGCCGTCCAGCCGCTTGAAGCGGGCGAGCACATCGGTGGCGATGTGCTCGTAGGCGTGACCGATGTGCGGGGCCCCGTTGGGGTAGGAGATCGCGGTGGTCAGATAGAACGTGGGGCGGCCGTCGGCCCCTGCAGCAGTTACCTCAGAAGTCACGCGCTCCATCGTAACGGTCGTCCGCCCCGCATCGCCCACCCGGACGGGACGGCGCCGGGGGTGGTCACGCGCCGCGGACGGCCCGCCCGGCGGATCTGCACCATCCGGCCCGTGAATGCTGTAGATTTACATTCGCAATTCACCGTGCGAGTGCGGGGCCGCACAGCCCGCCTCGCCCGGCCCGGACCCGGCCTGACGGGCACGGCGACCCCCATCGCCGACGTGCACCGCAGATGGCGGAGACCTCTGTGAAAGGAACATCATGCGCAGCGAACTGTTCGCCCCCGAGCACATGGAACGCCAGGCTCAGGACCAGTGGGCACTGCAGTCCAAGAAGATGCTCAGAGTCAACATGTCCCAGGACATCATCGCCACCAAGGGGGCCATGGTCGCCTACCAGGGCCGGATGGACTTCCGCCACGAGGGCTCCGGATCGGTCGGCAAGTTCCTCAAGAAGGCACTGACCAGTGAGGACGCCCCCATGATGCGGGTGTCTGGGCAGGGCGAGGTCTTCTTCGCACGGCAGAACCGCTTCATCTTCCTCCTCCTGCTGGAGGGTGAGGCGATCACCGTGAACTCCTCGTCCCTGCTGGCCTTCGACTCCTCCCTCGCCTGGGACATCCGGAGGGTCCAGGGAGCGGGGATGCTGGCCGCGGGGCTGTTCAACCTCGAGCTCTCCGGCCACGGTTACGTCGCCGTCTGCTCCGACGGCGACCCCATGGTGCTCGACGCGTCGCAGCAGCCGACCTTCGTCGACCCGCAGGCGGCGGTGTGCTGGTCGGCCAACCTGGCCCCGACCATCAAGAACGACTTCAACTTCTCCGGCATGTTCCGCGGCGGCTCCGGCGAGGCCTTCCAGCTCGCGTTCCACGGACCCGGATTCGTCGTCGTCCAGCCCTCCGAGGGGACGCCCCCGGCCCGGGCCGGCAGCTGAGCGGCATCGCCGCCTCCGCCGATGGCACGACGGCGCCCCCGCCACCTGAGCAGGTGGCGGGGGCGCCGTCGTCGCGGGGTTCAGCCAGGTAGTACGGGAAGATCCGGCACGTTATCGCCACGCAAACTCGTCCGCGGAAACCCGGCCGAGCAGAACTCAGCGAGCTGCGGTTCCCTCAGTGTAGTCCGAATCGGAGTCGGTCCACACGAAAAGTTTCCGCAGTTCACGGCCGACGCCCTCGATCGGGTGGCCCTCCTCCTTGGTGCGGAGCTGGTTGAACTCGGCCGCCCCGTTGTCCTGGTCCTCGATGAACCGGCGCGCGAAGGTGCCGTCCTGGATGTCGGAGAGGACATCCTGCATGTTCTTCTTGACCGAGGGGTCGATCACGCGCGGACCGGAGACGTAGTCGCCGTACTCCGCGGTGTCTGAGATCGACCAGCGCTGCTTCGAGATGCCGCCCTCGACCATCAGGTCGACGATCAGCTTCAGCTCGTGGAGGACCTCGAAGTAGGCGATCTCCGGCTGGTAGCCGGCCTCGGTCAGGGTCTCGAAGCCGTACTGCACCAGGTGGGACATACCGCCGCAGAGGACTGCCTGCTCGCCGAACAGGTCGGACTCGGTCTCCTCGGTGAAGGTGGTCTTGATGACGCCGGCGCGCGTGCCGCCGATGGCCTTGGCGTAGGACAGGGCCACCTCCTGGGCGTTGCCCGAGGCGTCGACCTCGACGGCCACCAGGCAGGGAACGCCGCGGCCGGCCTCGTACTCGCGACGCACGGTGTGGCCCGGGCCCTTGGGGGCGACCATGGCCACGTCCACGCCCTGAGGAGCCTGGATGTAGTCGAAGCGGATGTTGAAGCCGTGCGCGAAGAGCAGGATGTCGCCGTCGTTGAGGTTCGGCTCGATGGACTCGGCGTACACGGTGCGCTGGACCTGGTCCGGGGTCAGGATCATGATCACGTCCGCTTCGGCAACCGCTTCGGCAACGACCTTGACGGTGAGGCCCTCGGCCTCGGCCTTGGCGCGCGAGGAGGAGCCCTCGGCCAGGCCGACCCGGACGTCGACACCGGAGTCGCGCAGGTTCAAGGCGTGGGCGTGGCCCTGGGAGCCGTAGCCGATGACGGCGACCTTGCGGCCCTGGATGATCGAGAGGTCTGCATCGTCTTCGTAGAAGATCTCAGCTGCCATGTGGATATGTCTCCTTAGTGCTGTAATTGCTGATGACCAGCTGCCTGCAGGTCACGGTGTGTGTGTGCGGCCCGACCAGGCTGCACCTGATATCACTAGGCCCTCGGGTACGAAAGCGGATCTCCGTGGCGCAGTGCCCGGTCGGACATCGACTTGGGCCCACGTCCGAGCGCCAGCGTACCGGCCCGGACGATCTCGCGGACACCGAAGGGTTCGAGGACGTCGAGTAGAGCCCTCATCTTCTCGGTGGCGCCCGTGGCCTCGATCACGACCGAGTCGGTGGAGACGTCGACGATCGAGGCCCTGAACAGGTCCGCGGCCTGGGTGACCTGCAGCCGGGTTGCGGCGTCGGCGCGGACCTTGACCATGATGTGCTCGCGCTGCACCGAGGTCTCCGGTGTCAGTTCCACAATCTTGATCACGTGAATGAGCTTGTTCAGCTGTTTGGTGACCTGCTCCAGGGCATCGCCCTGGACGTCGACGACGACGGTGATCCGCGAGAGTCCCGGCACCTCGGTGTTTCCCACGGCCAGCTGGTCGATGTTGAAGGCACGGCGCGCGAACAACGCGGCAACACGAGTCAAAACGCCGGGTTTGTCCTCGACCAGCACTGACAGCGTATGGCGGCTCATGCGCCTGCTCCTTCGTCTTCGCCGACCCACTCGGGGGTCATGTTCTGGGCAATCTGGATCTGGTCGTTGGACACGCCCGAGGGCACCATGGGCCACACCATGGCGTCGGCCGATACCACGAAGTCGATGACCACCGCGCGGTCGTTGACCTCGAGAGCGGCCTTGATCGTCGCCTCGACGTCCTCCTCGCGCTCGCATCGGAACGTGGCGCACCCGTAGGCGTCGCCCAGCTTCACGAAGTCGGGGATCCGGCGGGACTCGTGCCCGGTGTCGAGGTGGGTGTGCGAGTAGCGCCCGTCGTAGAAGAGGGTCTGCCACTGGCGGACCATACCCAGGGACGAGTTGTTGATCACCGCGACCTTGATGGGGATGTTGTTCAGCGCGCACGTGGCCAGTTCCTGATTGGTCATCTGGAAGCAGCCGTCGCCGTCGATCGCCCACACGGTACGGTCGGGCTGTCCGACCTGCGCTCCCATGGCCGCGGGGACGGCGAATCCCATGGTCCCCAGGCCCGCGGAGTTGATCCACTGGCGAGGACGCTCATGCTTGATGAACTGCGCGGACCACATCTGATGCTGGCCGACACCCGCCACGTAGCAGGCCTCCGGCCCCGTGAGCTCCGAGATCTTCTGGATGACGTACTGGGGGGCCAGCAGACCGTCGGCGGTCGAGGTCCACCCCAGCGGGTAGGAGTCGCGCAGTCCGCGCAGCACACGCCACCACTCCGTGAGGTCGGGGGCGCCCTGGGCCTCGGTCTCACCCCGGAAAGCCTCCGTGAGCTCGGGGATGATCGAGGCCAGATCACCCACGATCGGCACATCGGCGACGCGGTTCTTCGAGATCTCCGCCGGGTCGATGTCGGCGTGGATCACCTTGGCACCGGGAGCGAACGTGGACAGCACCCCCGTCACGCGGTCGTCGAAACGCGCCCCCAGGGTGACCAGCAGATCCGACTGCTGCATCGCGTAGACGGCGGGCACCGTTCCGTGCATCCCGGGCATGCCCAGGTGCTGTTCGTGGGAGTCCGGGAACACCCCGCGCGCGGTCAGCGTGGTCACCACGGGAGCCCCCGTGACCTCGGCCAGCTCGGTCAGCGCGGCCGAGGCGTCGGCCTTGACCACTCCGCCCCCGACGTACAGGACCGGGCGCTGCGCCTGGGCCACGAGACGGGCGGCCTCGCGGATCTGCTTGGAATGCCCCCGCGCCACCGGGCGGTAACCGGGCAGCTCCAGAACCGGCGGCCAGGAGAACTCCATCGGGCCGACCTGCGCGTCCTTGGCGATGTCGACGAGGACCGGACCGGGACGCCCCGTCGAGGCCAGGTGGAAGGCCTCGGCGAGCACCCGGGGGATGTCCTGAGCATCGGTCACCAGGTAGGAGTGCTTGACGATAGGCATGGTCATGCCCACGATGTCGGCTTCCTGGAAGGCGTCCGAGCCGATGAGGGTCGAGGCGACCTGCCCCGTGATGGCCACCATGGGAACGGAGTCCATGTTGGCATCGGCCAGGGCCGTCACCAGGTTCGTCGCGCCCGGGCCCGAGGTCGCGATGCACACGCCGACGCGGCCGGTGGCCATGGCGTACCCCTGCGCGGCGTGGCCCGCCCCCTGCTCGTGGCGCACCAGGATGTGGTTGATCCTGGTGCTCTCCAGCAGAGGGTCGTAGGTGGGCAGGATGGCACCACCGGGCAGGCCGAAGATGTCGGTCACCCCGAGTTCTTCGAGCGATCGGATGACAGCCTGGGAACCCGTCATGGGGACGGGGTCGACGACCTGGTTGGCTCCCGGGACCTCCGGAAGCACCACACCGTGGGCTTCAGTGGACGTGCGGCGCTCGACGGGTGATCCCGTCCGCTTGTTAGCCATCAACGCGGGGCTGATGGACTGTCCCTTACTCATCTCGCGTCCTTCAGTTCAATCGATCGGTGAAAGTCACTACTTCCGGCTGCACTGCTTGCCTCGACCGGGTGGGTTCCGGGGATGATCCCGGACGTCCTTGCCGCGAATGCCGATGATCGCAAAGGCCCCCTGCGTACCTGACGCGCCTGGCTGTGGGCCGGACACGAAGAAGGCCCCGGCCGCCGGATGGGGCGGCTATCGGGGCCCGGTGCGCGCTGGTATGCGGCGTCAGGCCCGTCGCCCAAGAAGGACGACCGGCTCTACGACGACGGCGATACCTGACGTGATGCACTGCATGCTCATATGCTCCGCCGTGCGCAGACCGGTGTCAAACAGCGGTCACTGTGTTTCACATCGTGAGACACCCCACACGGCCCCGCCGCGAATGGACGGCCGCCGCCCGAAAGCGTAGACTTCCTGATCGTTGTCGCGGCTCGAGCAGCCGACAGGACGGCATTCTCTGACCTCATCACCCTGAAACGGGCGTGAACGGCCAGCGCAGGAATGTGGTACTGTCTACGGCCGTGGCCAATAGCCACGGCATGCGCCTCTAGCTCAATTGGCAGAGCAGCTGACTCTTAATCAGCGGGTTCCGGGTTCGAGTCCCGGGGGGCGCACTTTCGAATGAAAGCGACCGCATCGGAATTCCGATGCGGTCGCTTTCGTCTGTGCGAAGTTTGTCTTTGCGGATTTCGATCCGCGAGTTTACGAGTATCGCTCACCGGCGCTGGACCGGAAGGCAAGAACCCGCCGGTGCAGTATAGACCGGCGGGTTCGCTCGTTCACTCGTGACGGGCGTGGTTCAGGGCCGAGCCTCCCCCGGCTGGGACTCCGTAGCGCCGTCGGCACCCACGGTCTGCACCTGGCCGGTCGCGGCCTGTACGACCGGGGTCTCCGAACTCGGCGCCGAGTCCGAGGCGACCTCGCGGACCTCGCCGTCGTCATCCACCTTGAGCTTCCAGCGCGTGCCGCCCAGGGTGGTCACGATATGCGCCAGCGCCGCCCGCAGCTGCTCGTCGGACATCGAGCCGTCGCCCAGGAGATCCTCCTCCAAACGCGTGGCCTCCTGCAGGACGCGACGCCCCTCATCGGTGATGACGACCAGATGGCTGCGGCGGTCACTGACGCTGCGGCTACGGGTCACGTGCCCGTGGATCTCGAGCCGGTGCAGGGTCTTGCCCATCGTCTGCGCCTGGACCCGCACCTCCTGCGCCAGCCGGGCTTGCGTCAAGCCGCCTTGCGACCCGAGGACGTCGAGGGCCATGACGCCTGCGTGAGTGATCCCCAACGAGGCGAGGCGTTCGTTCCAGGCGTGTTCCACCAACCGCGCTGCGGTCGATAGGAGCCGGTTTGTGGGCCACTGGGAATTCTGGGGCATGGCGCGGATTATACCCATGACGAGGGAACTAATTGACTAAGCGTACTTACATCCTATGCGGGATGCGCGCCCCTGGCTAGATGGGGCAACATGTCGCCTACTACCTACTGGTGCAGGGCCACGGGACACCGGGCTCATCGCCGGCACCTCATCGTCCACCGCCTCCAGGAGGAACCACCATGGTCCAGCGACTCACCCCGGGCTCGAAAGCTCCCGATTTCACCCTTGCCGACCAGGACGGCGACTCCGTATCGCTGAGCGACTACGCGGGACGCCGGGTGATCGTCTACTTCTACCCCAAGGCCTCCACTCCGGGCTGCACCACGGAGGCCTGCGACTTCCGCGACAGCCTCGAACGCTTCGTCGCGGACGGCTACGCGGTGGTGGGCATCTCCCCCGACGAGCAGTCCGCCATCAGCGACTTCACGGAGAAGCAGTCGCTGACCTTCCCGCTCCTGTCCGACCCCGATCACGAGGTGGCCGAGGCGTGGGGCGCATGGGGCGAGAAGAAGAACTACGGGCGGGTCTACGAAGGACTCATCCGCTCGACCGTCGTGGTCGGCGCGGACGGGGAGGTCGCCCTGGCCCAGTACAACGTGAAGGCGAAAGGACACGTCGCGAAATTGCGGCGGGATCTCGGCCTGTCCGAATAAGGGCGACCCGGAAGTTCTCGGTACAATCGACCGGTCCCGTTCCATGAATACCCAGGAGGAAACACCCTGTGGTGATCAGCCGGGCAGCGCGCGAGTGGTGGAATTGGCAGACACGCAGGATTTAGGTTCCTGTGCTTCGGCGTGCGGGTTCAAGTCCCGCCTCGCGCACCATCGCCGTCACACGACTAGGCACTGGATGGCTTACGCGTAGCGGAACGGATCCACGTGCAGCCGCACGCCAGCGGGCTCCTTCGGCCCCGCCCAGCGAGAGCCGTCGGGAGAGGAGAACGCATGGCCCTGAAGTACTCTCGGCGCATCTTCCTGGCCGGAGCCGGCGCGGCGGTCCTCGCAGGCTGCTCCCGTGAGGAGTCCACCTCGAGGCCGAAGACCCAGGACCTCCCCACGGCGCACTACATCTTCGCCAACGCCGCGACCGCACCCACCCTGGATCCGTCGCTGACCGACAATCTGGAGACCAACCGGATGGCCCGGCAGATCCTGGACGGGCTGGTCGCACCCGACCCCATGACCGGGGACCCCATTCCGTCCCTGGCCACGGAGTGGCAGGCATCCGAGGACGGGCTGAGCTGGGACTTCGCGCTGCGCACCGACGTCGTGTTCCACGACGGCTCGTCCTTCGACGCCGAGGCGGTCGTGCGCAACCTCAACCGCTGGGCGGCGGCCTCGGTCCGGGACACCTCCAGCGGGCAGCACAGCCTGTTCGATGCCGTCTTCCGGCGCGGGACTCCGCAGGGCTCGATCTACCAGGGCTGCGAGGCAGTGGATGCGCACACCATCCGGCTCCTCCTGACCCGTCCCTATCCCGCCCTGCCGAAGGCCCTGACCCATCCGGCGTTCGGGATGGCGGCGCCGTCCTCCATCGGGGCACGTACCGTCGGCACCTCTCCCGTGGGCACGGGGGCCTTCAAGGTGCAGGCCGGCCTCGAGGAGGGCACCGGCCAGCGGCCGGGCCAGTCGGTAGTCCTCGAGGCCTCCGACACCTACTGGGGTGAGCTGGGACCGGTCGGGACCCTGGAGTTCGTGGCCATTCCCGACACCGAGCTGCGATACGTGGCGTTGCGGACGGGCAGGGTGGACGGCTATGACCTCGTGGGGCTGAGCGCTTTCGCCCCCCTGGCACGCGAGGGCGTCCAGGTGCTGCAGCGCGATCCTTACTCCGTGGCCTACCTGGGGATCCACGGCGATTCCGGTCCGCTGACCGACATCAACCTCCGCGAAGCGCTGATGGCCTCGGTGGACCGGCAGGCCATCGTGCGGGACCACTATCCGGAAGGCACGAACACCGCCCAGGAGTTCCTGCCCGCCAGGTTCAACGTTCCCGGCAACGACGTGGGCTACCCCGGCTACAACCCCCAGCGGGCCAGGGAGCTGCTCGCCGGCTCCGCCTACGAGGACGCCCCTTTGCGGTTCCTGTATCCCACCGGCGCCTCGCGGCAGTGGGGGCTGGAGCCCGAACAGCTCTTCGCGGAGCTCTCGGCGCTCCTGACCCGGACGGGTTTCCAGATCACGCCCGTGCCCGTGCCGTGGAGCATCTACGCGGAGACCCTGCGCACCAGGTCCGAGGACCACGACCTCTTCCTCTCCGGCATCAACGGCGGCTTCAGGGACCCCGACTACTTCATGGCCACGCTCTTCAGCGCTCCGACGCCGGAACTCGGCCTGCGATCGGAAGCACTGCGCTCCCTGGTGGACCAGGCCGCGGCGGAGCCCGACGGCGAGGAGCGTCAGGAGCTCTACCGCCGGGTCAACCGCCGGGTCACGCAGGAGAAGGCCGCCTTGCCGCTGGCCTTTCCCACCAGCGGGGTGGCCGTGGACGACCGGACCGCCTCGTTCCCCTTGAGCTCCACCGGGTTCGAGGAGTTCAACGCCCTGCAGCTCAACGGCGACTAGCCTTCACCGAACCCGGAGTCCGGTCGGCCATCAGCGTCCATGGCCGACCGGATTCCGGTTTCGGCGGGCCCGCGGCTCCGGTGTGCGGGCCACGGCTCCCGGGGACTAACCTGGAGACGACTGTCCGCAGGGCGCTGCCTGCTGCACCCTGTTCCAACCCGACGGGAGACCACACAGTGACCCAAGCGACGACCACCGAAACCACGGACGTGCTCCTGGTGGGTGGTGGCATCATGTCCGCCACTCTGGGCGCCCTGCTCACGGAGCTCGAGCCCACCTGGAACATCGTCCTGGCCGAGCGCCTCGACGGTATCGGCAAGGAGAGCTCGAGCGTCTGGAACAACGCGGGAACCGGCCACTCCGCCCTGTGCGAGCTGAACTACGCCCCGCAGAACCCGGACGGCACCGTGGGGACCGCCAAGGCCGTGAAGATCAACGAGCAGTTCCAGACCTCCCGGCAGCTCTGGGCCACGATGGTCTCGGAGGGCAAGCTGGGCCGGGCCTCGGACTTCATCAACCCGGTGCCCCACATCTCCATGGTCTTCAACGACGCCCACGTGCGGTACCTCAAAGCCCGTCACGAGGCCTTCAAGCAGCACAAGCTGTTCGAACGGATGGAGTACTCGGAGGATCGGGACCAGCTGGCCCAGTGGGCGCCCCTGACCATGCGCGGCCGGGGTGCAGGAGCCGTCGCCGCGACGTTCGCCCCCGAGGGCACCGACGTCAACTTCGGCGCGCTGACCCGCCAGCTCGTGGATCACATGGCCGCCAACGGCGCGCAGATCCGCACCGGAACACAGGTGACCGGCCTGACCAAGCAGTCCGACGGATCGTGGGTGGTGAGCACCAGGAATCGTCTCAACTCGGAGGACACCCGCGAGATCCGCGCCAAGTTCGTCTTCGTGGGCGCGGGCGGCGGCGCGCTGCCGCTGCTGCAGAAGTCCGGCATCCGGGAGATCAAGGGCTTCGGCGGTTTCCCGGTCTCCGGCATGTGGCTGCGCAACACCAGGCCCGAGATCGCCGAGCAGCACAACGCCAAGGTGTACGGCCAGGCCTCGGTCGGCGCCCCGCCCATGTCGGTTCCGCACCTCGACACCCGTTACGAGAACGGCAAGAAGTCCCTGCTGTTCGGCCCTTACGGCGGGTTCAAGCCCAACTTCCTGAAGCAGGGCTCACTGCTCGACCTTCCTCGCTCGGTGCGGACGGACAACCTCTACCCCATGACGCGAGCCGGCCTGGCCAACCTCGACCTGGTCAAGTACCTGATCTCCGAGCTCCTGAAGAACAAGACCCAGCGCGTCGAGGCGCTTCAGGAGTACTACCCCACCGCCGACGGCGACGAGTGGGAACTCGTCCACGCCGGTCAGCGCGTCCAGGTGATGCGCAAGGACAAGGAGAAGGGCGGAGTGCTGCAGTTCGGCACCGAGCTGATCACCGCCGGGGACGGCTCCATCGCCGGCCTGCTGGGGGCCTCCCCCGGCGCCTCCACCGCCGTGCCGATCATGCTGGATCTCCTGAAGCAGTGCTTCCCCAACCGCCACGACTCCTGGCAGGGGCGGCTCACGGAACTGATTCCGGCCTACGGCCGCACGCTCGACTCCGATCCCCGGCTCGCAGACGAGATCATGAATCACACTGCCGGAGTCCTCGGTATCCAGTGATCCGGGACGGTTCGCACCGTCCCCTCTCCCGCCGTCTGCTTCGCCCGGTCCCCGACCGGTGAGGCCATGTCGAACGCCGGTGCGCCGATTCGCGCGCCGGCGTTCGATCCGGCAAAAAGCCCCTTCAGCATGCGGTGCGGCCCGGCTGAGGCCCCTGGACGGGCGCGGACCGTCCAGGGCAGCCCGGGGCCGACACGGGGATGACATGTCAACTGACACGTCAACATCCGGCACGGGCTGGGCATCGGACTAAAAGCCCAGGTGGCAGCCACAACCTTCGCTTAATGCATGCTATTTCAATAAGACCGCCCCACATTAGCGGACGAGCGCGCCCGATTAATCGGAATTCCATCGCTTACTATTGCTCCGTGCCCACCAGAGAATCCATTAATGACCCTGTCGGAACCTCAACGGCAGCGTGGGAAGCGTTATACCGTGCGCAGGTCACGGTCATGCGCCGCTTGCAGCGTCGGGAAGAGTTCGCGGACCTTTCCATGCGCGAGTACGACGTGCTGTTCAACCTCTCGCGGGCGGATGATCGCGGGATCCGCCTCAACGAGCTCAACGAATACGTTCTGCTCACCCAGTCGAGCCTCTCCCGCATGCTCGAGCGCCTCGAGTCCAAGGGCCTGGTCCACCGCTGGCAGGACCCTCAGGACCTCCGCGGCCTGCGGATCCGTCTCACGGAGGACGGACTCGACCTCCAGGAGCGCATCGCCGAGCATTTCGACCGCCACGTGCACGAGCTCATGGCCAACGGCCTGGATACCGAGGAACTTCGAATCCTGACCCGGCTCTCCGATCGGCTTCGCCAGAGCTTGAGGGACTAGTCCCGTCGGCCGGGCCGGCCGACGGATCCAGTACACGGATCCTCCTACGGGCACCGGGCCGCCCGGCTCCGCATAGCGCACGAAGAAGCTTCTCATCAGTACACTGATGAGAAGCTTGTTGCATGTTCAGCGGCTTTGGCTGAGGTCGCGTAGCCTCGGACTCCCTGGCTTCCGAGAGTCCGCCCACGTAGAAAAGGAGTTCCCGTGTCCAAGAACACCCTCCGTGAAACCCTGGAGCGGGCTGAAGCGCCCGCCCCCGAGCACGACTCGAAACCGGACAATCCCACTCAGGTCTCCAAGAGATCCTGGAAGTACGTGTTCAAACGCGCGCTGGCCGAGTTCACGGAGGACGGCTGCACCGATCTGGCGGCCTCGCTGACCTACTTCACGGTCCTGTCGGTCTTCCCCGGACTGCTCGCCGTGGTCTCCCTCCTGGGCGTGTTCGGCCAGGGCCAGCAGACCACGGACGCCATCACGAACTTCCTGGACGGCCGCGTCCCGGAGGAGCTCAACACGCTGCTGGAACCCACCATCGCCAACCTCGCCGGGTCGACCGGCGCCGGCGTGGTCGCGCTGATCATCGGTGTGGGTTCGGGGCTATGGACCGCCTCGGGCTACGTGGGCGCCTTCTCCCGCGCAACGAACCGGGTCTACGACATCTCGGAGGGTCGCAGCTTCATCAAGCTGAAGGCCACGATGCTCGCCGTGACCCTGGTCGTGGTCGTCACGGTGGTGCTGATCTTCCTGATGATCCTGCTCTCCGGCGGCGTAGCACGCACGCTGGGTGATCTGATCGGCCTGGGCGAGACCACCGTGATGGTCTGGAACATCGCGAAATGGCCCGTCATCCTGTTCCTCCTGGTGCTGCTGGTGGCCGTGCTCTACCACCTCACGCCGAATATCAAGCAGCCCAAGTTCAGGTGGGTCTCCCCCGGTGCCGTCTTCGCCATCGTCGGGATGATCGTGGCCGCCGCGGCCTTCTCCGTCTACGCCACCCAGTTCGCCTCCCAGACCTCCACCTACGGGGTCATCGGCGGTGTGATCCTGGGCCTGCTGGGCATCTGGATCTTCAACAACGTCCTGCTCATCGGCGCGGAGATCGACGCGGAGATCCAGCGCGGGCGGGAGCTCGATGCGGGGATCCCGTCCGAGGAGATGCTCCACCTGCCGCCCCGCGACGTGAAGGCCGTGACCAAGGCCCTCGAGAAGCACGAGAAGCTGGTCGAGGAGGGTCGCAAGGTACGGCTGGCCCATGAGAACGTGGACTACAGCAGCAACGGCAAGGACAACGGCTCCAACGGACGCGCCGACGTCTCGAATTTCGATGCCGAGGCGAAGGAGCTCCTGGAAAGGCAGCGCACGCAAACACGCTGAAGGCCTTGGGCCACCGGCGTCCTTCTCTAGAATCGGGGGGCGGCATTGCAGAAGACTCTCAGTCCTCCGCGATGCCGCACCCCGCTCTTTTCCCTTGTTTTACCGTTCTTTCCGCGGGTTCCTCGTGGAAAGCGACAAGCCGCAGAGACAATCCACCGATGGGAGCACAACCATGCATGAGGTCCAGGCCGTCGTCGTCAAGGCCAGGGACGAACCAGCCGTCGTCGAGACGATCCTCGTGCCGGATCCGGGGCCCGGAGAGGCGCTCGTGGACATCCTGACCTGCGGGGTGTGCCAGACCGACCATCACTATCAGGTCGGCGGAGTCTCGGACGACTTCCCGTTCCTGCTGGGCCACGAGGCCGCGGGCGTGGTCTCGGCGATCGGCGAGGGGGTCACCGAGGTCCAAGTGGGCGATCATGTGATCCTCAACTGGCGCGCCGTGTGCGGCGAGTGCCGTGCCTGCCGCCGCGGAGAGCCCTGGTACTGCTTCGCCACGCACAACGCCACCCAGAAGATGACGCTGACGGACGGCACCGAGCTGACCGCGGCCCTGGGTATCGGCGCCTTCGCGGAGAAGACCCTGGTGGCAGCCGGGCAGTGCACCAAGATCGAGGGCGAGCTGGAGCCGGAGCAGTTCGCCGCCGTCGGCCTGCTGGGCTGCGGCATCACCGCAGGTCTGGGCGCCGTGCTGAACACGGGGGCCGTCAAGCGGGGCGAGTCCGTGGCCGTGATCGGCTGCGGTGGCGTGGGCACGGCGGCCGTCGCCGGAGCCCGGCTCGGCGGGGCCACCAGGATCATCGCCGTGGACCTCGACGACGAGAAGCTCGAGACCGCCCGGCGGTTCGGGGCGACGCATCTGATCAACTCGGGCCGGCAGGATCCCGTGCTCGCCATCCAGGAACTGACCGGCGGCAACGGCGCCGACCTGGTGGTGGATGCCGTGGGAATCGCCAAGACCTTCCAGCAGGCCTTCGAGGCCCGCGACCTCGCCGGCCGGATGGTGCTGGTGGGCGTGCCCGATCCCGGCACCGTCTGGGAGGCTCCCCTGGACCAGGTCTTCGGACGCGGAGGCTCCATCAAGTCCGCCTGGTACGGCGACTGCCTGCCCGCCCGGGACTTCCCCATGTTCGTCGACCACTACCGTCTGGGGAACCTGGACCTGGACGGCTTCGTCTCCGAGCGCATCGCCCTGGGCGACGTCGAGCCGGCCTTCGCGAAGATGCGCGAGGGGCGCGTGCTGCGATCGGTCGTCGAGATGGACGCCTTGAAGAACTCCGCCCGCACCGCCGTCTAGGAGGCCAGCCCATGACCACCATTGAAGTGACCACCTCCGCCGATGGCCGGGTCCGCGTCGAGAACTGCGTGACGAGCGGCACCTTCTCCCTGGACGGGGGGACCTGGGAGGTCGACAACAACGTCTGGATCGTCGGCGACGACGACGAGTGCTTCGTGATCGACCCGGCTCACGACCCGCAAGCGGTCGCCGAGGCCGTGGACGGCAGGACCGTCAAGAGGATCCTGCTCACCCACGGGCACGACGACCACATCCGGGCCGCGCTGGACACGGCCCGGCTCATCGGCGGGCAGACCCATCTGAACCCCTCCGACCGGATGCTCTGGGACGCGGTCCACCCGGACACGGCGCCGGACCACGGGCTGGCGGACGGCGATGTCTTCGAGCTCGGGGGTATCACCCTGACGGTGCTGAGCACGCCCGGTCATTCCCCCGGGTCGGTATGCCTGTACAGCCCCGAGCTGGGGGTCGTGTTCTCCGGGGACACCCTGTTCCAGGGAGGGCCCGGAGCCACCGGGCGCTCGTACTCGGACTTCCCGACCATCGTGGACTCGATCCGCGAGCGCCTCCTGCCCCTCCCCCAGGAGACGGTGGTGCTCACCGGCCATGGCGATTCCACCCTGATCGGCGCCGAGGCCGGCGATGTCGAGGAGTGGCTGGCCCGCGGCCATTGAGTGTCCGGCGGCGCCGATCCGCGGTGCCCCGGCACCGCGGGTCAGCGCCCCGGCCCGATCCGGGAGGGTCGTGCGGGGCTCAGTCGCCCGATACGACCCTTCCGGAGAACGCCGCCCGGCGACGTGCACTGACAGGCATGTCCATGGCCACACGACGACGGCGGTCGATGAACAGGAACGCGGTGGCGAGCAGGAGGGTGGAGGCCACCACCGGCAGCAGCGCGACCGTCTGGTAGCCCCCGAAGTTGCCCAGGCCGGCGGCGATGACCAGCCCCAGGGCCATGCCGACCTGGATCAGGACATAGGTGGTCGCGCTCAGCCCCGTGATGAACCGGCGGGGGCTGATGATCGGCACGATCCCGAAGACAGCTACCAGCGTAGGCCCGGTTGCGGCACCGATGACAGCCAGGACCAGCAGCATGCTGAACGGTCCCGCCGGCACGGACATGAGCATGGTGGCCAGGACGCTGGCTGCGGCGCAGAAGACCCACAGGTTCCACGGCCGTTTCACGCCGAATCCCGCGGTGATCACCGCGGAGATCGCCGACAGCAGGCCGAGAGCCGCGAATTGCGCACCGATGCTCTCGATCACGTCGATGCTGGCGGCGAAGTACACCAGCCCGATCTGCACGGAGCCCCACAGGAGACCCAGCCAGCCCCCTCCCAGGACGGGGAGGAACCGGACGAACCGCCGTGCGCGGCGGCGCCGGAGTTCCGCCCTGTTCAGGTGCTTCTTGCTGCGCACCCACAGCGCCGTGCCCCAGACGGGAAGCCCCGACGTCGGGTGGAACAGCAGCATGGCGGTGCAGAGGACCAGCAGGCCCGAACCGGCCATGATCCCGACGAGCGAGCCGGCCGCCACGGCCACCACCCCGGCCACCAGTGCGCCCACGACCATGGCCAGGGCGTCCATGACCGCCTCGTGGCGCATGGCGACCGCTGACAGCGACTGGTCCCGGTGGAAGTAGAGGATCGAAGGCCACCGGATGCGGGTGGCGATGCCGAGCTGGGGCGATGCCGCCCCGACCAGGAGGCACAGGTACCAGGGCCAGGGGCCCGAGGGGTCCTGAGCCTGGTCCACGAGACTGCGGACCAGCCACAGCACGGCGGCGACCTGGAGGACCGTCTGGATCAGGATGCCCCACTGGTAGTGCTTCCACGGTGCGTAGAGGCCCGTGATACCCGTGGAGATCGCGTGGCCCAGGTAGATGGCCCCGGCGCACAGCGAACCCCACCACCCCGAACCGGAGGCGGCCGAGACATAGACCAGCACGCTCAGGGGCATGATCACGCTCGGCAGCCGCACCAGGAGGGTCAGCGCTAGATACGAGCGGCCGACCAGTCGTTGCAGGCGCCTGTAGTCGCGGAACAGCATCTCGCTGAGGCTGCTCCGGTCCCCGGGCCGCTGCGGGGACGAGGAATCGTCGGCCGGGACGGCCTGCTGCTCCCCGGTGGCCGCAGCGGTGGTCCGCTCGGTCCCGGCCGCCAGCCCCTCGGGCGCTTCGTCCGGCTGTTCCGCGTGGGCAGCGCGGGTCTCCTGCGGGGAGCCACCACTGCCCGCCGGCTGCCGAAACGCCATGTGCTGCCTCCTCGTCCTCGGATGTCGGTGGTGACCTCCCCAGAGCCGCGATACGCGGGCCCGGGTCCTTGCCTCGGCGGGCCGTTCCTGCCGGCTCCCATCCCGGCCTGGCCGGTCACCGCTCAAGAGTACCGGCATGATGGAGACCGGGGTCGTGGGCAACCTCCGGCAAGGCCCCGGAAACGGGAATCCCGGACCGGCATTCCTAGAATGGCATCATGCCCGTGAACTCATCCAGCACACCGGAATCGCCCGGCCGCAGCAACCCCCCGACCGCCGAGCACGGCTCCCGGTCCCCGCACGGACGGCTACTGGACCCGGATCGCGGATTCGACGGAGACTCCTCCGGGCTGGGCGAGCGAGTGCGCGCGCTGCTCCTGGGCGGCGCGCTCGGCGACGCCATCGCCTTCCAGGAGACGACCGAGGCGAGCCGCCTGCGGGCGAGTGCCGGCGGCCGGGCCGGCGACGATGAGACCGCCCAGCCACCGCGGGACCTTCAGGTCTCCGCCGTCACCCAGCTGAACCTCTACACCCTCGACGGTCTCCTAGAGGCGGTCGAATGGGCCAATGCGGGTCAGCCCGCCGACGAGACCGCGTGCCTGTGGCTGGCCTATCTCCGCTGGCTCCGCACTCAGGGCACCGGCTTCCCGGAGACCGCCCCATCGCCCCTGCCCCGGTGGATCGACGCGTTCGAGGGGCTGCACGCGCGCCGCTCACCCGACCGCACCGCGCTGGCGGTGCTGGGCTCAGGTGCGATGGGAGAGGTCGAACGGCCCCTGCTGGCCGATGCCATGGATGCTGGCACGATCATGCGGGCCGCGCCGTTCGGGCTCCTGCCCGTCGGGTGGAAGTCCATCGCCACCATGACCATCAACGCGTCGGCCATCACGCACGGGCATCCCGAGGCACAGGTCGCGGCGGTCGGCTACGCCCTCACGGTCCAGGCGACGGTCAACGCGAGCCGTTCGGAGATACCGGCCCCTATCGCCGCGGGTGCGGCTGCCGCACTGGAGGTCCTGCCCCGGCTCACCCGCCCGGGCGAGCGGAGCATCGCCTTGCTGAGCGCCGCCCTCGACCTCGGACGGCGGCCGATGTCGGAGGATGGCGTACCCGACGGGCTGGGGGACGGGAGCACCGCGCCCAGCGCCCTGGCCAGAGGGGTGTGGGCCGCTGTGGCCGCCGAGCGGCAGAGCCTCACCGCCCACCCGGCAGGACAACCGCAGGGGACGGATTCCGCCTCGCCGGAGCCGGGCGCCGAGGAGGACGGTGCGCCGGGCAGCCGGGACCAGCTGATGCGCGCGGTATCCCTGAGCATCGCGGGAAGGACGAAGACGGAGTATGCCGGTGCCGCCAGCCCGGCCGGGGCTGTGGCCGGGGCCCTGACCGGTGCCGGCCTGGGCACGGCCGCGATCCCGGAAAGCCTGGTCCGGAGACTCGACGTGCTTCCGGTCATCGAGGAAGCCGGCCGCCGCTGGTGCGGCGAACTGGGCTGGACGTCCTCCGCTACCGCTTGAGCACCCGCCGCAGACGGGTGTCGATCCATTCATCGGCCCGGTTGACCGCCTGGTTGACCTGGGCGGTGTCCATCTCCTGGACCAGGGTGTAGGCCACGGACTGCATGGGGACGATCCGGGAGTGCAGCCGGGCCCTGCGCATGACCTCCGGAGGGAGCACCTTGTCCATCGTGTTCCATCCGAAGCACAGCGCCAGCGAGGCCGCGTCCTGGGCGGGGTCGCCCAGGCACGCGTGGTCCCAGTCGATCACGCCCGACAGGTCGTCGCCCTGCCAGAGCATGTTGTTGCTCATCAGATCCGAGTGCACGAGCCGGGGCTCGACCACGTCGAGTTCCGCCAGGTCGCTGATCGCCTCGCGCGCCAGCTCCCTGTTCCGGGGCAGCAGCATGGGGACCACCTCGTCGAGCATCACGTGCCGGCGTTTGTGCCCGCCCCAGTGCTGCCCGGGACGGTCCAGGAACCCGTCGAAACTCGAGGTGTCGGTGTCCCACAGCTGCTCGAGCAGGTTCAGCAGGCTCGAGGCGGGGACGCCCGCGGTTCGGTGCGAACCCTGCACCCAGGTCAGGCCCACGGCGGTGTGGCCTCTCACGGTGCGGGTCCGCGTGAGCGGCCGCGGGATGCCGAAGTCGTAGTCGGGGAGCCGACGCAGGACCTCGGTACGCCGGGCGAGGTTCTTGCGGGCCGCCGGGTTCTTGGCGATCCGCACCGAGATGCGCTTGTCGATCTCGACCACGAGATGCGCGGACCCGGTGGGAACCACGGACCACCGGGTACAGTCGCTCTCCTCGCCGAGCTCCGCCAGCACGGCGTCCACCACGTCCGCGAACGGCATCATCCTGCGCAGTGCCTGGGCTACCATGGCGCGCTCTCGCCTGCGCCTCCGCCGGGATGCTCCGGTACGGGGGCCTCCAGCACCCTGACGATGTACGGGATCAGCGCGCGGATGGCCTGACCACGATGACTGATGGCGTTCTTCTCCTCGCCGGTGAGCTGTGCGCAGGAGACCTCCAGGCCCTCCGGCCGCAGGACGGGATCGTAGCCGAAGCCGCCGTCGCCGACGGGCTCGCGCAGCAGGCTCCCGCGCAGCGACCCGGTTTCCACGTGCTCATATCCTCCGGGGGTGACCAGAGCCGCCGCGCACACGAAGCCGGCGCCCCGGTGCTCGTCGGAGATATCGCCGAGCTGGGCCAGCAGCAGCTCCAGGTTCGCGCGATCGTCGCCGTGCCGTCCGGACCACCGTGCGGAGAAGATCCCGGGAGCCCCGCCGAGCACATCGACGGCCAGACCCGAGTCGTCGGCCACGACGGGAAGGCCGGATGCCGCGGCGGCGGCCCGGGCCTTGATCAGGGCGTTCGCCTCGAACGTCGTCCCGTCCTCCACCGCAGGGTCCACACCCAGCGATCCGAGGTCGACGACGGCGTCCTGGTCCAGGTGCGGCACGGCATCGGCGACCATGCGCCGCAGCTCGGCCAGCTTGCCCCGGTTGTGCGTGGCAAGGACCAGCCGGGCACCGGGCCGGGCCGATGGGGACGGCTCTTCGCCGCCCTGGGGCGGCCCGTCGGTTCGCGGGTCAGGCATCGGGTTACTCCCCCAGCGTCTCGCGTTGGATCTGGGCGAGTTCGGCGCACCCGGCCACCGCCAGGTCCAGCAGGCTGTCCAGCTCGCCGCGGTTGAAGGGGGCTCCCTCCGCGGTGCCCTGGACCTCCACGAATTCCCCGGCTCCGGTGATGACGACGTTCATGTCCGTCTCGGCGCGGACGTCCTCCGGATACGGCAGGTCGAGCACGGGGATACCGTCGATGATCCCCACCGACACCGCCGAGACGGAGTCGGTCAGGGGCTGTCCGGTGACCAGCCCCTCCTTCCGCGCCCACACCATGGCCTCGGCCAGCGCCACGTAGGCGCCCGTGATCGCGGCGGTGCGGGTCCCGCCGTCGGCCTGGAGCACGTCGCAGTCGAGGACCACGGTGTTCTCGCCGAGGGCGCGCAGGTCGATCACCGCCCGCAGCGAGCGGCCGATCAGACGGGAGATCTCATGGGTGCGCCCGCCGATCTTGCCCTTGACCGACTCGCGCTGGGAGCGGGTGGACGTGGCTCGCGGCAGCATGGCGTACTCGGCTGTCACCCAGCCGCGGCCCTCGCCCCGCATCCACCGCGGGACGCCTTCGGTCACGGAGGCCGTGCACAGCACGCGGGTCCCGCCGAACTCGATCAGGGCCGAGCCCTCGGCCTGTTCGGACCAGCCGCGGGTGATGGTGATGGGCCTCAGCTGGTCCACGGCGCGACCGTCCCCCCGGCGGAAATCGGATGAAACGGATGTGGCCGGTACTGCATCAGGGGTCATGTCCCTCAGGATAGTCGCGCGAGCGCCGCCCGCACCAACACGGACATGCGCCTTATACCCAGCGCGAAGCCGGCAGCGGGTTGACGGCACGGCCCGCCTGACGTTCCGCACCCGCCACGATCCGGAACGTGGTGGCCGGCTGCGCCAGGGCAATCGGGCCGTCGTAGACCGAGGCGGCCTCGATCACGGCCTTCGTAGGCGAGTTCCAGACGGGGATATGGGTCAGCATCAGCTCGTCCGCCCCCGCGTCCCTGGCGGCCTCCCCCGCCCGCAGCCCGGTGAGATGAACATCACGGTACTCGTCGCGGCCCTCCTGGTAGGCGGCTTCGCACAGGAACAGGTCGGCCCCCTGCGCTGCACGCACCAGCCCCTCGCAGGCGTCCGTGTCCCCGGAGTAGGTCAGCACGCTGCGTCCCTGGGCGCCGTCGTAGGTCACCCGCAGGGCGTAGGGGTCCTCCACCGGGTGGTTCACCCGGAAGGGCACGACCTGGAAGGGCCCGATCCGGACCGGCTGCTCATCCTCCCATTCGTGGAAGACGAACTCCGTGCTCATCCCCGGCTCCGGTTCGATGGCCTGAGCCGCCGTGAGATAGGCATGCGTGCCCTTGGGCGCCCAGACGGGGATCCGGTCGCCGGGCCAGCCGCGCGGGTCCCATTTGACCGCGACGTGGAGACCGGCCAGATCCACGCAGTGGTCCGGGTGGAGGTGGCTGATGATCACGGCGTCGAGTTCGTGCAGGTCGATATGGCGCTGCAAGGCCCCCATGGAGCCGTTGCCCATGTCCATCAGGATGCGCCAGACCGTGCCCTCATGGTCCGTTCCGGTCAGCAGGTAGCTGGAGGCCGGGGAGTCCGGGCCCGCGAAGGATCCCGTGCAGCCGATGACGGTGAGGTTCATGAGTTCATACCTTCCGTAGCCGCCGGGGGCTGCGCTCCGTTGCGAGCGCCCAGCAGCAGGTCGGGAGTGATCCTGGACAGCGAGCCCGTGGGGAACTGCTCGGACACCGAGCCCACGTGGCGGACGTGCGACACCTCAGGGCCCAGGAAGCGGCGGGCCAGCTCCCCGAACGGCTCCGGGTCGCCCGTGGCTAGGAACTCGTGGGGTTCGCCGGCCGGGGTCGCCCGGGCCAGGTCGTGGCTCATGAGAGCGCGGAAGACGTCCTTGGCGGTCTCCTCGGCGCTGGAGACCAGGGTGACGCCCTCTCCCATGACGTAGGAGATCACCCCCGTGAGCAGGGGGTAGTGGGTGCAGCCGAGCACCAGGGTGTCGATCTCCGATTCCTGCAGGGGGCTCAGGTATTCCTGCGCGGTGGCCAGCACCTCGGGTCCGGCGGTCACGCCCGCCTCGACGAAGGGAACGAACCGGGGGCAGGCCACGGACTGGATTCGCAGGTGCGGGGCGGCGGCGAAGGTGTCCTCGTAGGCCCTCGAACCGACGGTGGCCCGGGTGGCGATCACGCCGATCCTGCCGTTGCGGGTCGACGCCACGGCGCGCCTGACCGCGGGCTGGATCACCTCCACCACGGGAATGCCGTAGGCGGCCGTGTAGCGTTCGCGAGCATCGCGGAGAACGGCCGCCGAAGCGGTGTTGCAGGCGATGACCAGCAGCTTCACGCCGCTGTCGACGAGTTCGTCCATGATCCGCAGGGCGTGGGCGCGCACCTCGGCGATGGGCAGCGGTCCGTAGGGTCCGTTCTGCGTATCGCCCACGTAGACGATCCGCTCATTGGGCAGCTGATCGATGATGGCGCGGGCCACCGTCAATCCGCCGACGCCCGAGTCGAAGACGCCGATGGGGGCGTTCGACTCGGGATGCGCTGCGGGGCGGTCGCCATCGACCGGAATGCTCGTATCGGAGTGCATAGGGCTCCCAGGGTAGCCCGCACCGGACGCGCTTCCCGAAACGAGAGACGGACCTCACGTCATCAATGCGGCGCGCGTCACTCGGGTCGTCCGGCCCCCGGATCCTCCGGGGATTCCTCCGGGAACTCGGGCAGGTCGGGGAGCCCGAGCAGCATGGCTTCCACGAGGGAGTTCTGCAGCCACGAGACGAATCCGTAGACCACGGACATGTAGGTCTCGGCGTCGTCGACGTCGTCCACCGCCACGGAGGCCGCGACCTGCTCGATCCTGTGCGCGTCCTCCTCGGTGTCGATGTGCAGCCGGGTGGCCAGCACGAGCCGCACATCGTTGAGCGCACGGGAGAAGTCGACCGCGGCAGCCTCGTCGAGTCTCACGGGATCGTGCTCGACGGCCATGGCCGCTCTGCGCAATGAGCCGACCTTCTCCTCGCGCAGGCTGCGTTCGGTGAAACGACGGAACTCCTCGGCGCGCCCGGAATCCGGGCTGGCATCGGGGAAGAGCCGGTGGACGGCCGGATCCGGGGGTGTGCCGGTGTCCTCGCTGATGCCCATGAGCTGCTCGAGCGGGTCGTCGGAGGCGACCTGCTCGGGTTCCACCATGGAGACCACGTCCTCGAAGAGCCGCCGCAGCAGCCCTCGTTCCTGGGGTTCCAGCCGGGCGGTCACCCCCTGCGGGGTGGTCCGGAATGGTTGGGCCATCAGAATCTGCCTCCATGACCGTCGTCGTTGGCACCGGAACCGCCCGGCCCGGTGGCCCGTTCGTAGGTCGCCCACAGCCCGTAGCCGTGCAGGGCCGCGACGTGCTTCTCGGCCTGCTCGAGCGTTCCGGAGGCCACCACCGCACGGCCCGCGGTATGCACCTCCATCATCAGAGCGTGGGCCTTGAGCTGGGGGTAGCCGAAGTACGTACGGAATACCCAGGTCACCCAGCTCATCAGATTCACCGGATCGTCCCACACCACCACCTGCCACGGGACGTCGGCGGCGGTGCGCTCCTGCGCCTCCGTGGCCGTCTGCTCGTCCACGGCGGGGTCCGCTACAGCGGAGACCAGCACGTTCCCGGCAGAGGAGTCGGCCACGGGGCCGGCGGTGGATCCGGATCCGGTGAGGAGAGGGGCGGGGAAGGCATGCAGGGTCGTAGCCATGATCCCCCATGGTAGATGCCGGAAAGACGGAAGCCCGAGCGCCCCGGTACCCGGAACCCAGAGGACACCGGGGAGGAGGCCGGTTAGAGTGTCTGACGTGAACCAGAACACTGCCCCGTGGTCCCCTGCACCGACGGCATTGCTGACCGACCACTACGAGCTCACCATGCTGCAGGCTGCGGTGCGCGATGGGACGGCCCAGCGCCGCAGCGTCTTCGAGGTGTTCTCCCGAAGGCTCTCCGCCGGTCGCCGTTACGGCGTGGTGGCCGGGACGGGCCGCTTCCTGGAGGGCCTGGAGCACTTCCGCTTCGAGGGGGACCGCCTCGAGTTCCTGCAGCGCAGCGGTGTGATCGACGCCTCCACCGCGCAGTGGCTGGCCGATTTCCGGTTCAGCGGCCAGATCGACGGCTACGCCGAAGGCGATGCCTGGTTCCCCAACTCGCCCATCCTGCGCATCGAGGGCACGTTCGCGGAGGCCTGCGTCCTGGAGACCTACGTGCTCTCCGTCCTCAACTACGATTCCGCCGTCGCCTCGGCCGCCTCCCGCATGACCTCGGCCGCGGGCGACCGGCCGTGCGTGGAGATGGGCTCCCGCCGTGCCCACGAGGACGCCGCCGTGGCCGCCGCACGGGCAGCCGCCATCGCCGGGTTCACCGGGACCTCCAATCTGGAGGCCGGATACCGCTACGGGCTCAGCACCATCGGCACCGCGGCGCACTCGTTCACCCTGCTGCACGACGACGAAGAGGCCGCCTTCCGGTCGCAGCTGGACTCCCAGGGCCTGAGCACCACGCTGCTCGTGGACACCTACGACGTCGAGGCCGCCGTGCGCAAGGCCGTGGAGCTGGCCGGCCCCGAGCTGGGGGCCGTGCGGCTGGACTCCGGGGACCTGGTCGTGCAGGCGTCCATGGTGCGCGACCTCCTGGATTCGCTGGGCAACCACCGCACCCGCATCACCGTGACCTCCGACCTCGACGAATACGCCATCGCGGGCCTGGCAGCCGCCCCGGTCGACGCCTACGGCGTGGGCACCCGCCTGGTCACGGGGTCAGGTGTGCCGACGTCGTCGATGGTCTACAAGCTCGTCGCCCGGGAGAACCGGGCGGGAGACCTGGAGCCGGTGGCCAAGAGAGCCGCCGGCAAGGGTTCCGTGGGCGGCCGCAAGACCGCGCTGCGCCGCCGCGACACCGACGGGGTGGCCACTCACGAGATCGTGGGGGTGGGCACGGTTCCCCTCGACGACGGCGACGACCGCCCCCTCATGCACGCGTTCGTCCGTGACGGTCAGGTGCTGGACGGGTGGACCGGGCCCGCCGCGGTCGAACGAGCCCGCCGTCGTCATGCCGATTCGATGGCCGAGCTGCCCAGGGCGGCAACCAGGTTGTCAGAAGGCGAAGCCGTGATCCCCACGATTATGGAATCCTGAACCCAGGGCTGCCGTGGCGATGTGGCACAGCCCGTGAGCCGCATCGGGATCGTCGGCAGCGAAGAATAGTGACCCAGGAAGTGGTGGAGCCAAGATGCGTACCGCACTGATCGTCGTCGATGTTCAGAACGACTTCTGCGAAGGCGGAAGCCTGGCCGTGACAGGCGGCGCCGCCGTGGCAGCCGCGATCTCCGAATACGTGGAGGACCACCACGCCGACTATGCGGCGATCGTGGCCACCCAGGACTGGCATGTGGACCCGGGGTCCCATTTCTCCGAGACCCCCGACTACGTGGACTCCTGGCCGGTCCACTGCGTCGCGGAGTCCCCGGGGGCCGAGCCGCATCCGGAGTTCGAGACGGACCGGATCGAAGCGTGGTTCCGCAAGGGCGAGTTCGAGGCCGCCTATTCGGGCTTCGAGGGCGTCCTGGCCCCCGACACCTCCACTCCTCTGGGTGTCTTCGAGGAGGAGACCGCCGACGACGAGGGATTCGCCAATGTCGGCGAATCCGCCGAGGACGAGCTGCGCGGAGTCGGGGCGGCGCATGAGGCCGAGGCGCAGGGCCTCGACGACTGGCTGCGCGACCACGAGATCGAGGCGGTGGACATCGTGGGGATCGCCACGGACCACTGCGTCCGCGCCACCGCCCTGGACGCCAGGGACGCCGGGTACGAGACCCGTGTCCTGGTGGGTTTGACGGCCGCGGTGTCCCCGGAATCGCTCGGCGGGGTCCTCGAGGCGCTCGAGGATGCAGGCGTGGAGATCGTCCAGGACTAGATCGTCGAGGACTAGATCGCGCAGGACCGAGGTGCTGCCGGGCTGAAGTCGTCCGCGGCCGGCAGGCCCCTCGGACCGGGGCCGCCCGCTACTTGCGGCCGATGAACCAGTTCTGCATCTTCGCCAGCCGGGCCTCCAGCTGCTGCTGCGTGGCCTGCGCCACCGCCGGGCCGCCGCAGGCCTGCCGTAGCTCGTTGTGGATCACCCCGTGGGGCTTGCCGGTGCGGGCGGACCACGCCGAGACGTTCTTGGCCAGCTGCTGCCGCAGTTCCTTCATCCTCCGGTGGTCGGGGACGGAGGACGTCGCGGGATCGCCGGGCGCCGATCCGGAACGCCTCCGGGCGTGGGCGGACTGGCGTTCGCGCAGCAGGGTGGTCACCTGATCCGCGTCCAGCAGGCCGGGGATGCCGAGGAAGTCGGCCTCCTCGTCGGAGCCGGCCGCGACTCCCCCGCCGAACTCGCCGCCGTCGAAGAGCACCCCGTGGAACGAGGCGTCCGACTCCAGTGCCTTGAACTTGCCGTCGGCCAGCTCCGAGGAAGCGCTCTCGGAGCGATTGGCCTGCGCCAGTTCGTCGTCGTCCCAGCCGGTCTCCGCCAGGTCGATGATCTCGCCCCCCTCCTGGGCGGGACGGTCCAGGGCGTGGTCGCGCTCCTGCTCCATGGAGTTGGCGTGGCCCATGAGCACCGGGACAGAGGGCAGGAAGACCGAGGCGGTCTCCCCCCGTTTGCGGGCCCGCACGAAACGCCCCACCGCCTGGGCGAAGAACAGCGGGGTGGAGGTCGAGGTCGCGTACACGCCGACCGCCAGGCGCGGGACGTCCACTCCCTCCGACACCATCCGGACGGCCACCATCCACCGCTGCTCGCTCTCGGCGAAGTCCTCGATGCGTTGCGAGGCGGACTTGTCGTCGGAGAGCACCACGGCGGGCTTCTCGCCGGTGATCCGGTGCAGCAGCTCCGCGTAGGCCTTGGCGTCCTGGTGGTCGGAGGCGATGACCAGCCCCCCGGCGTCGGCCACGGTCCGGCGCACCTCGGACAGACGACGGTCCGCACCCTGCAGCACCGCGGGGATCCACTGGCCGTCCGGCGCCAGGGCGGTGCGCCAGGCGTGGCCCGTGATGGACTTGGTGAAGCCCTCGCCCAGTTCAGCCGCCATCTCCTCGCCGGCCGAGGTCCGCCAGCGCATCTGGCCGGAGTAGGCCATGAAGATCACGGGACGCACCACGTGGTCCTTGAGCGCGTCGCCGTATCCGTAGGTGTAGTCGGCCCGGGACCGCCGGATGCCGTCCGCATCCTCCTGGTAGGTCACGAAAGGGATGGGCGCGGTGTCGGACCGGAACGGGGTTCCCGTCAGGGCCAGGCGGCGGGCAGCGGGCTCGAAGGCCTCGCGGAGGCCGTCCCCCCACGACAGGGCATCGCCGGCGTGATGGATCTCGTCCATGATCACCAGCGTGCGGCCCTGCTCCGTCCGGGCCCGGTGCAGCAGCGGCTTCATCCCCACCTGGGCGTAGGTCAGCGCGACGCCGATATACCCCTTGGCGTGCTGGCCGTCCGCATTCTTGAAGTTCGGGTCGATGGCCAGACCCACGCGCGCCGCCGCATCGGCCCACTGCCGTTTGAGGTGCTCGGTCGGGCAGACGACCGTGATGCGGTTGATCGTGCCCCGGTCCACGAGCTCGCGGGCCAGGCGCAGCGCGAAGGTCGTCTTGCCCGCACCCGGGGTCGCGACCGCCATGAAATCGCGGGGCTGGGCCGCGAAGTACTTCTCGAGCGCCTCGGCCTGCCAGGCTCGTAGCTTCCCCGCCGTGCCCCAGGCTGCACGCTCGGGGTAGGCCGGAGGCATCTCGGCGGCGGATCCGCCGAAGAGCATGGGCTCAGTTTCATGGGACAAGGGCGTGCGCGCACCTTTCAAGCAGGGGGATTTCAGGGAACCGCGAGTCGGAGCTGCCGGCTCACGACGGCACGACAGCGGCAACCGGGATGGACCGCGGAAGGGGCTGTGGTACCGGTGCCGCTCAGGCTGCGGAGCGCTCAGTTCGAGGCGTCGTCGCCGCCGTCCTTCGGTGCGCGGAGGCCGTCGTAGATCTCCTTGCAGGTGGGGCAGACGGGGAACTTCTGGGGGTCGCGCCCGGGAACCCAGACCTTCCCGCACAGAGCGATGACGGGCTCGCCCGACACCGCCGACTCCATGATCTTCTCCTTGCGCACGTAGTGGGCGAAGCGCTCGTGATCGCCGGGCTCCTGGAGCTCGCGGGTCTCCTCGCGCTCGATCGTGGAGGTGCCTCCCACGGGCTCGTTCGAGGTACTGCGGGTGAAGGGCCACGGACCGGCCACGGGCGAGTTCTGATCGTGGGAAGTCATGCGCGCCAGTCTACTCGCCATGGCCTTCCGAGCTCAGCGATAGGCGGAGACCGTGTTCAAGAGCTCAGGCGCCCGGGCCTCGATCCAGCGGCCGCCCAGCCAGATGCCGCCCGCGCACAGCAGCGGGCCCGCGATGACGCCGACCAGCAGCGAGATCACTCCCGCTGCTGCTGAACCCGTGACCAGCTGGATGACGAAGGGGATCAGCGCCGGCAGCGTGAGCACGCCCATGAGCGTCAGCGCCACGAACTGGATCAGGACGTTGAGCACCGTGAATCCCTGCGGTGTCTTGAAGGGGGACTGGCCCGGAAGCGGAACCGGGTAGGTGTAGCGGGCGGACATGACCGAGCTCAACCCGGCGCCGCCCAGCAGGGCCAGCGCCGAGACGCCGATCATCGCCGGCAACAGCTCCCAGGCGTCCGAGAACCCCGCGGCGAGCAGCACGCCCAGCGCCGTGAGCGGGATGCCCGGCAGCAGCATGCCGACCACCCGTCCCAGGCGGTCCGCCCATCCCGGGACCCCCGTGAGGATGTGCAGGGCGAATCCCTTGTGGTCATAGGCCACGTCGCCCGAGATCGTGTAGGCCATCAACAGCCCCACGAGCGGCCCGGCGAAGAACCACAGCCCACCGCCGCCGCCGGACATGAACCAGAACAGGACGAACATGACGGGCACCACGACCAGCGATCCCGAGTACCGCGGATCCTTGACCCAGTAGGTCAGGCAGCGCGCCGCCACCGCAGCCCAGGGCCTGGCCGGGAGCCGGTCGAAGAGCCCCGCGCCCTTGACCTGCGAGCGCCCGCCGCCGGAGACCACGGCCCCGGTGGCGTTCTCAAGGGACTTCCCCAGGGCACCGCGCCAGAGCCACAGCAGCGCTGCGAGGGTCACCGCCGCGATGCCCGTGCGGGCCAGCGCCGGCAGCCAGGCACCGGCGGCGACGTCGGCGGGCACCGCCCACAGGGCGCCGACGGGCGTCCAGGCGACGACGTCGGTCACGGTGTAGATCCTGGCCCCCAGGGACTCCACCCCGGTGAACAGGCCCGTCAGGATGGGCCCGGTCAGCATCAGCAGGACCAGCAGCAGCAGGGTGAGGATCTCCCCGACCCTGCGTTTGGCGGCCAGCCGTTCGGCCAGGGCGGTGAAGCATCGGTTGCCCACGACCATCAGCAGCCACCCCGCCGGGAGCAGGACCACCGCCGTCACCCAGGCGGTCGCGTCCAGGCGCCAGACAGCGGTGTAGAGCAGCAGCCCCACGAGGGTGAAGGGCCCCGCGATGCCCACCAGGGCGCCGAGGACCTGGCCCAGGGCGATGCCCTTGCGGGGCAGCGGGAAGAGCGCGAACTGACTCGCGTGCAACGTGGCATCGGCGCGGCCCGAGGCGATCGCGGCGACCCACCACGCCACGGTGGCGGCGGCGCCCACCAGCACCGCGGTGGCCCGCGTGCCCTCGGGCGGAAGGGCCCCGGCAGCGGCGAACAGGCCGGTGCCGATCATGAAGAGCACTCCCAGGCCCCACAGGCCGCCCAGGATGGTGCCCACGATCATGCCCGGGCTGCGGGTCAGGGTGGCCACCGTCAGCCGGGCCTTGAGGCCCGTCATGAGCCTGCCCGTGCGCCAGACCCCCGGTGAGGGGTCCGCGCCGTGCCGGGAGGCCGGTCCGCGAGCGAGGTCCGGTATCAGCGCGGGCTCAGCCATGTCAGCCCCTCCCCCACCTGCGTCCGGCCGCCGACGAGTTCCACGAAGGTGTCCTCGAGGCTCTGGGACCCCCGGACCTGGTCCACGGTTCCCGCGGCCAGCAGCCGGCCGTCGTCGACGACGGCGACGTGGTCGCACATGCGCTGCACCAGGTCCATGACGTGGCTGGAGACGATCACCGTGCCGCCCGCCCGGGCGAAGTCCTGCAGCAGCTCCCGGATATTCGCCGCCGAGACCGGGTCCACGGCCTCGAAGGGCTCGTCGAGGACCAGGAGCCCGGGGGCATGGACCATGGCTGCGGCGAGCATGATCTTCTTGCGCATGCCTGCCGAGTAGTCCTGGACGGCGGTCCCGCCGTCGTTCGTCAGGTCCATCGCGCGGAGGAGGTCGTCGGTGCGCTGGGCCACCGTATCGCGGTCCATCCCGCGCAGCAGGCCCGCGTAGGTGACCAGCTGGCGGCCGCTGAGGCGCTCGAAGAAGGTCATCCCGTCGGGAAGCACGCCCATCGCGTGGCGCGCCTGACGCGACTGGCCCCAGACGTCGATGCCGGAGACCATGGCCCGGCCCTCCGTGGGGCGCAGCAGTCCGGTGAGCATGGACAGCGCCGTGGTCTTGCCGGCGCCGTTGCGTCCCACCAGGCCGTAGAAGGCCCCGTGCGGCACGTCCAGGCTCAGCCGGTTGACCGCCACCTTGGAACGCGACGTGCCCGGGCCGAAGACCTTGGTCAGTCCCCTGAGGCTTACGGCCATCTGGGGATCCGGCTCCGCTGAGGCCAGAACGGGGAGGTGCCCGTGCGAACGCGGCCGGTTCTCCGGCTCCGGCGCTGAAGACGAGGGCGGGGGCGCAGCGTCCCGTTCACCAGGACGCGCGCCGGAGGGGAAATCGGGATGAGGGTCAGGCGCGTGGCTCATACTCCCCAGGCTAGCCAGCGGGAGCGGCTGCCCGTATCCGCCACGGGGATGAGTTCAGCCGGCCGGAGGGAGGAGTGCGACCAGGACGGCCCGGGGAAGACCCCGGGCCGGTCCACGAACCCGGACCCGTTGCGGAGCCCCGGAACCGTGCATCCTGGAACCGTCGAGCCCTAGAACAGAGCCCGCATCAGCTGCGAGCGGGCAGCGACCACGCGCTGGTCCTCCGCCCCCACGACCGCGAACAGGTCGATCAGGCGCTTGCGCACGGTCTCCCTGTCATCGCCGGCGGACCGGCGGACCAGGTTCAGCAGGCGGCGGAAGGCGTCCTCCACGTGCCCGCCGGAGAGGTCGAGATCGGCCGCATCCAGCTGCGCCTGCAGGTCGTCCGGCCGCTCGGCAGCCGCTTCACGGACGGCGGCGGCGTCCATGACGGTCACCCGCTGGAGTAGATGGACCTGGGCGAGGGCGAGCTTGGCGTCGTTGTCCCCCGGGTTCTCCCGGATGGCGCGCTGGTAGGCCTCCTCGGCGCCGTCCAGGTCGCCCGCCTCGAGCTTGTCCACGGCCTCCTGGTGCAGCGGGGGCAGCGGCTCCGGCTCGCTCTCGGCCGGGGCCGCGGGCTCGACGGTGCCCTGGACGCCGTTCTGCTCGGCGAGGGTCAGGAGCTCCTTGAAGACGGGAGCCAGCTGCTCCACCGGAACCGTCGACTGGGCGATCGGGACGGGGCGGCCTCCGATCATGGCGACGACGCTGGGAACGGACTGCACCTGGAGCGCCTGCGCGATCTCCGGGAGCTTCTCGATGTCCACCGCGGTCAGGAGGATCCTGCCGTCGAAGGCGTCGATCTCACCGGCCACCTGGTCCACGAACTGGACGGACTCCTGCGAATAGCCGGCCCACAGTACGAGGACGACGGGGACCTGAGCGGACAGCTCGGCGATCTCCTGGAACTGCTGCACGTTCTCGGCGTCGCGGCGGAAACGCCCCGGCGCGCCGGCGGACGGCGCGCCCGCCCCCGAGGCGCCGGGGGCGACGCCACCGGATCCACCGGCGGGGGCAGCGCCCAGGTCGACGGCTCCGCGGACGGAGGCGGGGACGGCGTCGCGGGGATCGGAACGACTTGAGGGATTCTGCGCGCTCATGCTCATGGGATCGAGTTTAGTGCCGGACGAGCCTGTCCCTGTGGGAGACTGTCGGCCGTGCGTGTTGTGATCGCTGACTGCTCCGTCGACTACCGAGGCCGCCTGACGGCCCACCTTCCACTGGCCCGGCGCCTGCTCATCCTCAAGGCGGACGGGTCGGTCCTGGTGCATTCCGACGGCGGGAGCTACAAACCGCTGAACTGGATGTCACCGCCCGCCCGGCTGGCCACGGCGGAGCCCACTCAGGAGCAGGCCGAGGTGGGTGTCGCCTCCGTCTGGACGGTCTCGGCGGCCAAGTCCGACGACCAGCTGCGCATCCTGATCCACGAGATCCACGAGGACCTCAGCCATGATCTGGGGGTGGACCCGGGGCTGACCAAGGACGGTGTCGAAGCCGACCTGCAGCGTCTCCTGGCCGAGCAGATCGACCTGGTGGGAGCCGGCTCCACCCTGATCAGGCGGGAGTACCCCACGGCCATCGGCCCGGTCGACATCCTGGCCCGCGACGCCGCCGGCGCCACGGTGGCCATCGAGCTCAAGCGCCGGGGCGATATCGACGGCGTCGAGCAGCTCACCCGGTATCTTGACCTGCTCAACCGCGACCCCCGCCTCGCCCCGGTACGCGGGATCTTCGCCGCCCAGCAGATCAAGCCCCAGGCCAAGGTCCTGGCCGCCGATCGCGGCATCGCCTGTCTGACCCTGGACTACGACGCCATGAGGGACGTCGACGACAAGGACTCCCGGCTCTTCTAGAACGCGAGCGAGCCCATGTGCCGCTCGACCGCCGCACCGGCGTTCGTGAGGTTCTCGACGAAGTTCTCGTAGCCCCGGTCGATGTGGCCGATGCCGACCACCTCGGTGGCCCCTTCGGCGCGCATGCCCGCAACCACCAGCGCGGCGCCGGCACGGATGTCCTTGGCCTCCACGGGTGCCCCGGAGAGGCTCTCCACCCCGTCCAGCCAGGCATGGTGCCCGTCCAGCCGGACGTAGGCGCCCAGCCGCTCGAGTTCGGCCGTGAAGCCCCACCGGGCCTCGAAGACGTTCTCCGTGATCATCCCCGAGCCGTCGGCGATCGCGTTCATCGCGGCGGCCAGCGGCTGCAGGTCCGTCGGGAAGCCCGGGTACGGGAAGGTGGAGATGTTCACGGCCTTGGGACGCTCCGGCCCGCGGACCTCGAAACCGTCCTCCGCCACCGTGATCTCGCAGCCCGCCGCGCGCAGCTTGTCCAGCACGATGCTCAGGTGCTCCGCCTCCGCGCCCTTGACGAACACCGTCCCGCCGGTCACCGCGGCCGCGAAGGCCCAGGTGCCCGCGACGATGCGGTCGGGGACGGTCCGGTGCTCCACCGGATGCAGGGACTCCCTGCCCTCGATGGTCAGCGTCGAGGTGCCGATGCCGTCGATCTGCGCGCCCATGCCCACGAGCATCTGGCAGATGTCGACGATCTCCGGCTCACGGGCGACGTTCTCGAGCACGGTCGTTCCCGAGGCCAGCGTGGCCGCGGTCATGAGGTTCTCCGTGGCACCCACGGAGGGGTAGGACAGATGGTATTCCGTGCCCTTCAGCCTGCCGTCCACCGTGGCCTTGAGATAGCCGGCCTCGGTCCGGAAGTGGGCGCCCATCGCCTCCAGGCCCGTGCGGTGCATGTCCAGCCCGCGGGTCCCGATGGCGTCGCCACCGGGCAGGGCGACCTCCGCAGCGCTGCACCGCGCCACCAGAGGCCCGAGCACGGACACCGAGGCGCGCATGGCGCGGACCAGGTCGTAGTCCGCCTGATGGTGCAGCACCTCGGGGACGTCGATATCCACCCATTTGCCGCCGCGGTCGTAGTTGACATGGCATCCCAGACGCCGCAGCAGCTCGGCCATGATCGTGACGTCCTGGATCTCCGGGACGTTGGTGATCCGCGAGCGTCCGACGGCCAGCAACGTCGCCGCCATGAGCTTCAGGACGCTGTTCTTGGCGCCGTACACCGGAAGCGTGCCGTTCACGGCCGTGGGCCCGTGGACGACGATCTTCTCTCCCATAAGTTCTCCTGCCGTAATGCTCGGGGCGTCGCGCTCCGGGCGCCGGGGCTCGTCGCCGGTCCCGGTCGCCGATCGCAGCGCAGAACCCCCGCACGAACTGTACGGGGGTTCTGCCGCTGTGCCCGGCATCGCGGGGCGGCGTTTCCGCCTCCCGGGCGACTGGCACCGCCCGGATTCATCCGACGTCAGTCGTCGGCGGTGCGTGGGCCTTCGTAGTGGTCGGCCACGATGGTCACCCTGTTGCCGTCCACGGAGACGAACCCGCCGTCGACCCTGCCTTCGATGCGTTCGCCGTTCACCGGGTCGATCACGACCCGGCCCGGGACCAGCACACCCGCCGTGGCCACGTGACCCGAGAGGATGCCCAGATCCCCGTCGGTGGTGCGGACGATGACCTGAGTGGCCTCACCGTCCCACAGCGGCTTGGCAAGCTCGACGATCTCGACGATCAGCGGGTCAGCCATGATCACTTCTCTCCGGTGGAGCGCTTGATCTCGTCCCACTTGGCCATGACGTCGTCGAGGCCGCCGACGTTGTAGAACGCCTGCTCGGGAACGTGGTCGAGCTCGCCGTCGCAGATCTTCTGGAACGACTCGATGGTCTCGGCGACCGGGACGGTCGAGCCCTCGACGCCGGTGAACTGCAGCGCGGTGTAGGTGTTCTGGGAGAGGAACTGCTCGATGCGGCGGGCGCGGGAGACCACGACCTTCTGCTCCTCCGAGAGCTCCTCGACACCGAGGATCGCGATGATGTCCTGCAGTTCCTTGTTCTCCTGCAGGATCGACTTCACGCGGGTCGCGACGTCGTAGTGCTCCTGGCCCACGTACTGCGGATCGAGGATACGCGAGGTCGAGGCCAGCGGGTCGATCGCCGGGTACAGGCCACGGGAGGCGATGTCACGCGAGAGGTTGGTGGTCGCATCCAGGTGCGCGAAGGTGGTCGCCGGGGCCGGGTCGGTGTAGTCGTCCGCGGGAACGTAGATGGCCTGCATCGAGGTGATCGAGTGGCCGCGCGTCGAGGTGATGCGCTCCTGGAGCACGCCCATCTCGTCGGCCAGGGTCGGCTGGTAGCCCACGGCGGAGGGGATGCGCCCCAGCAGCGTGGACACCTCGGAACCGGCCTGGGTGAAGCGGAAGATGTTGTCGATGAACAACAGCACGTCCTGCTTCTGCACATCGCGGAAGTACTCGGCCATGGTCAGGCCGGTCAGCGCGATGCGCAGACGCGTTCCGGGGGGCTCGTCCATCTGGCCGAACACCAGGGCGGTGTCCTTGAGAACGCCCGCCTCCTCCATCTCGACCCAGAGGTCGTTGCCCTCGCGGGTCCGCTCGCCCACGCCGGCGAAGACGGAGGTGCCGCCGAAGTTGCGGGCCACACGGGTGATCATCTCCTGGATCAGCACCGTCTTACCCACGCCGGCGCCGCCGAACAGGCCGATCTTGCCGCCCTGGATGTAGGGGGTCAGCAGGTCGATGGACTTGATGCCGGTCTCGAGCATCTCCGTGGAGCCCTCGAGCTCGGCGAAACCGGGAGCCTGGCGGTGGATCGGCCAGCGATCGGTGATCTCGAGCTGATCGGTCTCCACGTCCAGGGGCTGGCCCACGACGTTGAAGATGTGGCCCTTGACCACGTCGCCCACCGGAACGGAGATCGGCGCCCCGGAGTCCTTCACCTCGGTGCCGCGGACCAGTCCGTCGGTCAGCTGCAACGAGATCGCACGCACCAGGTTGTCGCCCAGGTGCTGGGCGGTCTCCAGGTAGATGGTCTTCTTCTCGCCCTCGAAGTTCAGCTCGGTGCTCAGGGCGTTGTAGATATCGGGCATCTGGTTCTCGGGGAACTCGATGTCCACGACGGAGCCCTTGACTCGCGCGACGCGGCCAATGGCACCAGCTGCAGGCTGCACATCCTGCTGCTCATTGATGGTGGCAGTCATAAATCTCACTTCACTTGTCGTGGGTGGCGGGTGTGGGGTGGGCGCTGGTCGCGCGTTGCCGTCGGAAGCGGGGCCGAGCCCCGCCGACGATCACAATGCTTCGGACGCGGAGACGATCTCCGTGAGCTCGGTGGTCACTTCCGCCTGGCGGGCGTTGTTCATCAACCGGGTGAACTTGCGGATCTGGTCATCGGCGTTGTCGCCGGCGGCCTTCATGGCGCGCTGACGCGAGGCCAGCTCGGAGGCCGCCGCCTGGCACACGCACGAGTAGATCCGGGCGCGGATGTACTGCTCCAGGGCCTTGTCCAGGAACTCCTCGGGATCGGGCTCGAATCCGAACTCCTGCGAGTTGGTCTCCAGCTCGGGGTACTCCCGCGAGATCCGGTCGTCCAGGGCGTTGGCGTCCACGACCTCGAGCGGAAGCAGCCGCAGCACCTTGGCCTCCTGGGTGACCATCGAGTGGAAGCGGGTGTAGACCAGGTGGATCTCGTCGATCCCGCCGTCCTCGTAGTCCGTGGTGAACTGCTCGAGCAGCACGTCGGCCACCTCATGGGCGCGATCGCTGCTGGCGTTGTCCGTCTCGCCCTCCCAGTAGCCCTCGTACTCGCGGCCACGGAAGTCGAAGTACTGCTTCGCCTTGCGCCCGATCAGGTAGACCTTCACCTCACGGCCGTCGTTGTGCATCATCTCCAGCAGGCCTTCGACCTTCTTGAGCACGTTGGCCGAGTACGAACCGGCCAGGCCCCGGTCGGAGCTGAACACGACGACGGCGGAACGCCGGACATCGTCGGCGCTGCGCAGGAACGGATGATCGCCCGAGGTCTGGCTGACCACCAGGGACAGCAGACGCGTGAGAGCGTTGGCGTACGGCGATGCAGAGTGGATCCTCTGGCGGGCCTTGTTGATGCGCGAGGTCGCGATCATCTCCATGGCCTTGAAGATCTTCTTCATCGACTCCGTGGAGGAGATCTTGTTCCGGTAGACCCGGATCTGCGCTCCCATGTAGGTTCCTTTCGTTACCGTCCGGGTGCCGCTCGGCGGCACCCGGACGGAGCATCACTTCGAGGCCTGCAGCTGTTCCTGGTCGATGTCGCTCGAGTCCAGCGGCTCGTGCTCCTCGTGCCCCGGTGCGCGGTTGCTCGCACCGTGACCGTGGAAGTCGCGCTTCACCTCGGCGACCGCGGTCTCCAGCGCCTCGACGGTCTCGTCCTCGAGCTTGCCGGAGGAGGCGATCGAGTCCAGGACGTTGGTCGTGCGACGGACCTGGTCCAGCAGCGCGGTCTCGAACTCCAGGACGTTCTCGACCTCGATCTCGTCCAGGTGACCGTTGGTGCCGGCCCAGATGGACACGACCTGATCCTCGATGGCGTACGGGCTGTACTGCTTCTGGCGCAGCAGCTCGGTCAGGCGCGCACCGCGGGTCAGCTGCTGACGGGAGGCGGCGTCCAGGTCGGCGGCGAACATCGCGAAGGCCTGCATCGAGCGGTAGGAGGCCAGCTCGAGCTTGAGCGTTCCGGAGACCTTCTTCATCGCCTTGACCTGCGCGGCACCGCCCACGCGCGACACCGAGATGCCGACGTCGACGGCGGGACGCTGGTTGGCGTTGAAGAGATCCGACTGCAGGAAGATCTGTCCGTCAGTGATCGAGATGACGTTGGTCGGGATGAACGCCGAGACGTCGTTCGCCTTGGTCTCGACGATCGGCAGGCCGGTCATCGAGCCGGCGCCGAGCTCGTCCGAGAGCTTGGCGCAGCGCTCGAGCAGACGCGAGTGCAGGTAGAACACGTCGCCCGGGTACGCCTCGCGTCCCGGGGGACGACGCAGCAGCAGCGAGGTGGCGCGGTACGCCTCGGCCTGCTTGGAGAGGTCGTCGAAGATGATCAGGACGTGCTTGCCGCCGTACATCCAGTGCTGGCCGATAGCCGAGCCGGCATACGGTGCCAGGTACTTCACACCGGCTGACTCGGAGGCAGAAGCGGCCACGATGGTGGTGTACTCCAGGGCGCCGTTGTCCTCGAGGGTCTTGCGCACCGAGGCGATGGTCGAGGCCTTCTGGCCGATGGCCACGTAGACGCAGCGCACCTGCTGGTCCGGGTCGCCGGTCTCCCAGTTGGTCCGCTGGTTGAGGATCGTGTCCACGGCGATCGCGGTCTTGCCGGTCTGGCGGTCGCCGATGATCAGCTGGCGCTGTCCGCGGCCGATCGGGATCATGGCGTCGATGGCCTTGAGACCGGTCTGCAGCGGTTCGTGGACCGACTTGCGCATGGTCACGCCCGGTGCCTGCAGCTCCAGTGCACGGCGTCCCTCGGCCTCGATGGGGCCGAGGTCGTCGATGGGCTGGCCCAGGGTGTCGACCACGCGGCCCAGGAAGCCGTCGCCGACGGGCACGGAGAGGATGTCGCCCGTGCGCTCGACGGTCTGGCCCTCTTCGATCTCCTGGAAGTCGCCCAGGACGACGACGCCGAGGTCACGGGTGTCGAGGTCCTGCGCCAGACCGAGAACACCGTTCTCGAAGCGCAGCAGCTCGTTGGCCATGACCGAGGGCAGGCCCTCGACGCGGGCGATGCCGTCCGCCGCGGAGATGATGCGGCCGACTTCCTTGCGTTCGGTGGTGCCGGGGTCGTAGGACGCTGCGAATTCTTGTAGCGCGCTGCGGACCTCATCGGCATTGATGGTCACTTCGGCCATCTCGTGTCCCTGCTTCCTCGTTCGTGATCATCGTGCCGATGACCAGCTGTTTCGTCTGTAGAACACCTTGTGAGAGCGACTCTTCACGTGTCCTGTGCGTGCTGTGTGGCTCAGGCTCCCAGCTTGAGCTGGAGTTCGTTGAGGCGGGTGGCGACGGAACCGTCGAGCACTTCGTCCCCGACCGTGATCCGCAGCCCGCCGACCAGTGAGCGATCCGCCTCGACGACGACCTTCAGGTCCCGCCCGTAGAGACGGCTCAGGGCCGTCCGGAGACGGTCCAGCTGGGAGTCGTCGAGTGCGACCGGGGTCGCGACCCGAGCGATCCAGCGATCGCGGAGGGCCGCCAGATGGTCGGCGAAGGTTCCCAGCAGACGCTGCGGCAGCGCACCGCGGGGGTGGGTGACGGCCTGTTCGGCCAGCAGCCGCCCCTCCTCGCTCAGCGAGGGCGCGACGCGGCCGAGCAGACGCAGCTTGGCGTCCTCGGTGGCGCGCGAGTCGGTGACGGCCCGCTGCAGCTCGGCGTCGGAGTCCAGCAGAGCCTGGACACCCAGGACATCGTCGATGACGCCGTCCAGGCCCTCGGCGCCCGCGCGGTTCTCCGCGGCCGAACCGGCCAGGAGGACGCCGGCGGCCTCGAGCGTGTCGGTCAGCCCGCGGTCGTGGTGCCGCCGCTGCCTGACGAGGGTGTCGAGGATCTCGCCGGCCTCCTGCGACACGTTGCCGTAGAAGACCCGCCAGCCCAGCTCAGCGCGCTCGCCGTCGGTGTGGGCGGGGTCGGTGAGGGCCCGGCGGAGGCTCCCCTGCTCATCGAGCAGGGCCGCCATGCCGAAGATCTCGCGAGCCAGCCCCGGCTGGGCCGAACCGGTCCAGCGTTCGAGCACGCGGGTCAGGCCTGCCTGGCTTCCGTCGGATCCCGCGGCCGTCACTGGTGAGCACCTGCGTCGGTCGGGGTCTGCTCGAGATCGCTGAGGAACCGGTCCACCACGCGACGCGAACGGTCGTCGTCGGACAGGGACTCGCCCACGATCTTGGAGGACAGCTGGATGGCCAGGCTGCCGACCTCGTTGCGCAGGGAGACCACTGCAGCGGAGCGTTCGGCGGCGATCGCCGTGTGAGCGTTCTCGGTGATGCGGGCGGACTCGACGTTGGCGCGGTCCTTGAAGTCCGCCAGGATCTTCTCGCCCTCGGTGCGAGCCTCCTCGCGGATCCTCTGGGCCTCCAGGCGAGCGGACTCCAGCTGCTGGTTGTACTCGTCGCGTGCTTTGTCCGCCTCGGCCTGTGCGGCCTCGGCCTTGGCCAAGCCACCCTCGATCGCCTCGGTGCGTTCGGCGTAGGTGCGCTCGAACATGGGAACGATCCACTTGATCGCGGCGAACAACAGCAGTGCGAAGCCGATCGCGGTGATCAGCATTTCCCAGCCGTTGGGCAGCAGCGGGTTCTCGCTGGCTGCCAAGATGGTTGTGGTCATGGACGGTGTTCCTGTTCTCTTCGGCTGACCTTTTCCGAGCTTCCCTGAGGGAAGATCAGAAGATCAGTGCCAGGACGAAGCCCAGGATCGCCAGGGCCTCGACCACGGCGAAGCCCATGAAGAGCATCGGCTGGATGATGCGCTGGGTCTCCGGCTGACGGGACACGGCCTGCATGTAAGCCGCGAAGATCAGACCGACGCCGATGCCACCGCCGATGGCTGCGAGACCGAAACCGATGACGGAGAGGGAACCGGTGATGTCCATTCTTGGTGTTTCCTTTCGTACTGCCCTGTCCGGGCCGTGTGCCACGAATGGCGGTTGACGTTGCGGAGGGGTTCTCCGTAGGTCGATCCAGCTTCCACCGGACCAATTTTGTGGGGCTCAGTGGCCTTCTTGCAGGGCGCCGTCCACGTAGACGGCGAACAGCAGGGTGAAGATGTAGGCCTGCAGGACCTGGATCAGGACCTCCAGGAAGTAGATGAAGATGCCCAGGAGCAGTGCGCCGGCACCGCCCAGGATCCCGCCCAGGCCGCCGACGTCGCTGAGAAGGAAGCCCAGCAGGGAGGCGGCGACCATGATCGCCATGTGACCGGCGAACATCGTGGCGAACACACGCAGTGCGTGGGTGACCGGGCGGATGATCAGGTTGGAGATGAACTCGATCGGGATCAGGAAGACGTAGAGCGCCTTGGGGACGTCCGGCGGCATGGTCATCTTGGCCATGAAGTGCCCGAAACCGTGTCGCTTGATGCCGATGAACACCCAGGAGATATAGGCGATACCGGCCAGCACGTAGGCCGATCCCGGATGGGAGAGAGTGGGCAACTGCAGGACGGGAATGGACCCGAACAGGTTGTTGACCAGGATGAAGAAGAAGAAGCTGAACAGCAGCGGAATCCAGGGACGGAATTCCTTCTCGCCGATGATGTCCCGGCCCAGGGAGTTGCGGACGAAGCCGTAGCCCATCTCCCCCAGGAACTGCCCCTTGGCGGGTACCAGTGCCTGCTTGCGGATCGCCCACATGAAGAATCCGGCGATCAGAACGACCGACAGGAAGATCAGTACCGTGTGCTTGGCGAATTCGAAAGAGCCGATCTCGAAGAACGGCGGGAGGTGCATGTCCGAAACCGTAGGCGCCTGGAAGCCTTGTGCCTCAAAAACTGGGGCGACGATCAATGGCGGTCCTTTCTGCTTCCACCCGCAGAGTCATGGTTGTATCCATGCTGGTGCGTATCTACGGGATGGTTCCGGGCGTCATCGCCGGCCGCAGAACCGTCATCGGTCTTCAGTCCGGCTTGGAGGTGGAGGTAGGCAAGCGTGATCCCGGCCGCAAGGCCGAGGCCGCCGCCGAGTAGGACGAGCCACTGCGTCCCCACCAGGTAATCCAGCAAAAACCCTACCAGACTCCAAAACGCCGTCCCAATCACCAGGTAGGCCAGGACGCCCAGCGCTCCGCGGTTGCCCCCGGCCTGAACCAGCTCTCCCACGGTGCTCAGCCGAGGGCGCTGAGACCGTGCATCAGGGGCCGGTTTATGAGCGGTTTCACCCGGTGAAGGGTCATCTGGCGTCATGGTGCCTTCCTGTTGTCGGCTTCCTGCTGTCCGTGCCGGTTGGGCCGGTGTTCGCCTGGAGTTCATCCGCCCTGGGATCGCGGGGTGTTTCCACGTCGAAGACGGGCAGCCTGCTACGACGTAACGCAACCCCACTACCGGTCAGCCACGCAACCAGTTGACCGATGGTTGCCACCCCGATCCAGCCCGGTTCCACCCACCCGGGCGCGCTGGTGGCGAAGAGGATGAGAGCGCCGGCGAAGACCAGGGCGACGTAGAGCACGAGCATGGCCATCGCCGCCACCGGGGCTGGGTAGCGCGAGGCCCACCACAACGACAGGAGCGAGAGCGCGAACACGACGGTCACGATCACGGTGCCCAGCAGGACGCTTCCCGCCGCCGCGGCTCCGGAGACGGCCCAGGCCAGGACGGCGATACCGAGCGCCGCGGCGGCTCCTCCCAGCGCGGAGACTCTGAGCATGCGCTGCCAGACGTTGCCCGCGACCGTGCCGCCGTGCCCGCCGCGGCCCCTGCGACCGGTGCCAGGCATCATGACGCCGTGGGCCTTCCCTGTGCCCGGACCCGGGAACGGCGTCGCCGTTCGAGGATCGATGGGAGGGCCAGGTAGAAGACCAGCAGCAGCACCACGGTGACGCCCGCCGCGATCAGCGCGACGCCGCTCACCCGCAGGCCCCATACCGAGATCAGCGAGACCAGGACCGTGGTTGCCGCGACCACGAGAGACGACCCGACGTGCGAGAGGCCGAGGTCGGTCAGCCGCTGGTAGACGTGCTGGCGGTGCGGTCGCCACCACGGCTCCCCCGCGCGGATCCGGCGCAGCAGGGTCCAGGACGTGTCCGCCAGGTAGACCGACAGGGGCGGTAGCAGGTACTCCACGTACACGCCCGACAGGAAGGCGGCGACGGCGATGAAGATGATGGCCCCGCCCAGCAGGTAGGAGCCGACATCCCCGAGGAAGACGGACCCGCGGGACAGGTTCCAGGGCAGGAAGCCCGCGAACGCGAAGGCGACGACCAGCCCCGCGACCATCATCCAGGGCAGGTCGTTGGAGACCCCCGCCCAGGCGTAGAGCAGTCCGACCACGAGTCCGTGCATCCCGGAGATGCCGTTCACGCCGTCCATGAAGTTGGCGACGTTGACGTAGACGACGACGGCGACGGTGCACAGGATCCACCACAGCAGGTTGGTCTCCAGTGCCCAGACCAGCACCGCCGAGCCGACGCCGCCGATCAGGAGCTGGCATGCCAGCCGCATGCGGACGGAGACGCCCCTGAGGTCCTCGAGCCAGCCCAGCGCGGCGCACGCGGCCGTCCCCGCCAGCACGGTGAGGGCGACGGACCGGTCCGTGTAGACCACCCCGGTCACGAGTCCCGCCAGTTCCACCACGAGCACCGAGCCGGCCACCGCCAGCCCCATGCCGCGGATCACGGTGCGGGTATGCGACGAGCGCTCATTGGGGATGTCCACGACGCCCCACCGGGTGAGCAGCGGCTTGACCGCGAACGGCAGCAGCACGCTGAGGAGGAAGGCGGCCAGGCCGAACGTGGCGGCCAGCACGAGCAGGTGCTGGAGCTCCGCGGCCGTGGGGGTCGCACCGGGGTCGACCGACAGGACCTGAGGCAGGTCGACGGCCCGCCCTGCGTCGACGGAGAGTGCGAGGAGGGCGGCGGTCACGACGCCTGCCCCTGGTGCGAGGTGCCGGTGGAGTCGGCCCGATCCTCGTCCCCTGCCGGCTCCTGGGCCGTGGCCTGCCCGGCCTCACCGGTCTTGCGCGCTCCGTGGAACTGCGTGAGCGCCGGCTGGGTGGACTGCTTGACCACGGGGATCGTGCCCGTAGCCGTCATCCCGCCGCGCAGCTTCCAGGTGTGGCGGTCGAGGTTGACGGGATCCAGCGCATCGGCCCGGGCGTGGGAGATCTTGGGGTGATAGGGGCGGGCATCGGATTCGCCGAGCCCGATGAGCTCTTCGTGCAGCTTCTCCCCCGGCCGCAGCCCGGTGATCACGATCTCGATCCCCTCCTGCCCGGAGAGCGTCCGCAGGCGACGGGCGACGTCGAGGATCCGCACGGGTTCGCCCATGTCCAGGATGAGCACCTCCCCGCCGCTGGCGATGGCACCGGCCTGGACCACCAGCTGGCAGGCCTCCGGGATGGTCATGAAGTACCGCGTGGCGTTCTCGTCCGTCACCGTGATGGGCCCGCCCTGCCGGATCTGCTCCGTGAACAGCGGGAGCATGGACCCCCGCGAGCCGAAGACGTTGCCGAAACGCACCGAGGCGTACCGCTTCCCCGTCTCCTGCGCCATCCATGCCGTGAGCTTCTCCGCGACCCGTTTGGAATGCCCCAGGGTGGTCGTGGGATTGGCCGCTTTGTCGGTGGAGACGTTGACGAACACGCCGACCCCGGCCCCGCGGGCGGCCTCGAGGACGTTCAGGGTGCCCAGGACGTTGGTCTTCCAGGCCTCGTCCGGATAGGTCTCCAGGAGGGACACGTGCTTGAGCGCGGCTGCGTGGAAGACCACTTCCGGGCGACGCTGCTCGAAGAGGCGGGCCAGGTTCTCCCCGTCGCGGATGTCGGCCAGCACGGTGTCCTGGCCGTCGAGCAGGCCGCGGCCGGTGATGGAGATCTGGGTGGCCTGCAGGTTGGTCTCGTCCCGGTCGAGCATCATCAGCTCGGCGGGATCGAAGGCCAGCAGCTGACGGCACAGCTCCGACCCGATGGACCCGCCCGCGCCCGTGACCAGGATGCGCTTGCCCGTGATGTAGTCGGCGATCCCGGGGGCGTCGATGTCCACCGGTGTACGTCCGATCAGGTCCTCGAGGCTGATGTCGCGGATGTCCACGCTGGTGCCCGAGCCCGTGAGCATGTTGCGCACCGGTGGCACCGTCATCACGCGGGTATTGGTACCGGCCACGATGTCGGAGACCCGTTGCATGAGCTTGGCCGAGGCGTTGGACTGGGCCACGAGCAGGATGCTGGACCTGGTCTGGGCGAGGACGTTCGGAGCGTCCGCGATCGTGCCCAGCACGGACACGGACGAGATCCGGAGGTGCTTCTTCCCCGGGTCGTCGTCCAGCAGCGCGACGGGCAGGTACTCGGAGTCCGGGTCCTGCATCATGCGCTGGACGATGAACGTCCCGGACTGGCCCGCCCCGTAGACCACCACGCGCTGGGCATCGGCCTGGGGTTTGGAGGTCGACTCCTGGTACATCCGCTTCAGGTACCGGAAGGCCGCCATGAAGAGAGCGGCGAAGGGGAAGGCGATCAGGGCCACCGACCGCGGCACCCCGATCGCGTTGCCCGCCACGAGCAGCACGATCTGGAGGATCGCCGTGACGATCAGCGTGACGACGATGAGCAGCTTCCCCTCATCGAAGCTGCCGTAGGAGTACCGCCCGCGGTAGAGGGCGAAGGAGAATCCGACCGCCAGCTGGGAGGCCACGGCGATCAGGCACACGATCAGGAGGCTGGGCACGTTGATGAACTGGATGCTCAGCTCGTAGCGGAGCACCATGGCGACGCCCATCGCAGCGACCCATGACACCGAGTCCAGCAGCATCTGGATCCACAGCCACGCCGTGGGACGGTCGGCCTCGGCGCCCTTCCCCTCGCGGGAGACCAGCCGCCCGGATCCGGTGCCGCTGCCCGCGGCAGTGGGCTCGCCCGCTGCGGATCGGGCAGGCCTGCCGGTATGCGGGGTCTGCATCGTGGGGGTCCTTCCGTGGACGACGCCGGGGACGACCGGAGTCCTCCGCCATCTGTCTCGAGCGTACGGGGGGCGGTTCAGCGGTGGCCTGCCATGACCACCGGCGCCGGGCTAGGCGCCGACCATGAACCGGTAGGCGCGTTCTCTCACCCGCCGGGGCACGAACCGGTAACCGCCTCTCACCGCGACGTTCCTGGCCCATTCTAGGAAACTCAGGTGCCCGATCCCGCGAAGGCGGCTCTGCAGCTGCAGCTCGGCGCGGAACACGTACGGCCCGCCCCTGCGCTGGTAGGCGCCGCCGGAGACACGGTAGCCGACCAGGGGCTCGGCGATATTGCGGACGTCCGCACCCGCTCGCATCATGCGCACCCACAGCCAGTAGTCCTCGGCCAGGGGGACGTATTCGTATCCTCCGACGGCCAGCGCCGCGCTACGGCGCATCACCACGGTCGGGTGGGAGACCGGGTTGCGCAGCTTGGCCACGGAACGGATCTTCTCCTCGCCCACGGGAGCCTCCCTGCGGGCGAGCTTGACCGACTCATCGTCGCCGATCTCATCCATGCCGGCGCCCACGACGTCGGCCCCGGCCTCGATGAGCGGCAGCTGCAGGGCGAACCGCTGAGGGTAGGAGACGTCGTCGGCATCCGCCCGGGCCACGATGTCGTGGCTGCACAGCCGCAGGCCCGTCCGCAGGGCATGCGTCAGACCGGTGTTGACCGCCAGGTCCTCGCGCACCACGGCGATGGGCGGGTTGGCGGTCCGCAGGCGGTGGGTCAGCGTGTCGAGTTCCTCCTGCAGCTGCGCCGGGAGCGGGCCGTCGCGAACGATCACGATCTCCGACGGCGGCCGGACCTGCTCCAGCGTCGAGGAGACCACCGCACGATGGAATCTCTCCGGCGTGTCACCGTGGTAGACGGGCATGAGCAGCGAGAACTCAGCGGCCGCGGGGTCCAGCGCCGGGGCATCGTCGCCGGCCTCACCCGCCGTAACCTGGGCCCGGTCAGCGGACTGGGCCCGCGGCGGGCCGGGCTTGACCCGCGATCCCGTCAGCTGCCAGACGCCTGCCAGGACCTCCTGGTTGCTGCGGGGCGGCTTGATCGCATCCCGGGCCCCCGCCAGGAGGCGCCGGACGACGGCGCTCCGATCGTCGGCCCGGCGGAAGGTCCGGATCCACAGGCGTGCCGTGGCGCCGCCGTAGAGCACCTTCTCCCACGGCGCCAGGGAGGTGGACCGGGTGAAGACCCACAGCTTGTTGCGGACGTCGTTGTAGAGGCGCGGGCCCGGGTCCGCGTCCGTGTTGTCGGCCTGCTTGGTGTGATGCATGACGCGGGAGGCGGGGGCCTGGATGGCGTCCTCCCAGCGGGCGAGCCGGGTGGAGAACTCGAAGTCGTCATTCCAAATGAAGTAGTCGGCGATCGGCAGCCCGGCCGCCCGGACGGCGTCGCCGTCCATCAGCAGGGATACGAAGGAGCCGGAGCGGATGGCCCGGCCGTTCACCGCGGCTGCGCGGGCCTTGCGATCCCGGCCCGCGCCGATGCGTTCGATCATCGAGTTCATGGGGTGCTCGCTGCCGTCGGTCCACAGGACCTTGCTGGCGACGAACACGGGCCGGCGGGCGCCCTCGGGATCGTAGTCCCGCCACGCGGTCACGGCGGCGTCGAGGGTCTCGGCCAGGGGCTCGGTGTCGTCGTCCATGACCCAGATGAGATCGGCCCCGTGGACGTTGGCGGCCTGATCGATCCCCACGGTGAACCCGCCGGCTCCGCCGACGTTCCGGGACAGGGTGATCAGCTCGATCCGCCCCGGGGCTCCGGTCGCCTCGTGCTGGGCGGTGAAACTCTTGATGAACTCCACGGAGCCGTCCGAGGACGCGTTGTCGACCACCACGACGGTCTCGGGGACGAGCCTGCCGCCCAGGATCCCGCGCAGCGTGGATTCCAGCAGGACACGCCGGTTGAAACTCACCACGACGGCAACCACCCGAGGCGTTGAACTCATCACCACGCCCAAATCCACCTAGCTCTCCCACTCAGGGTCCGTGCGGACAGCTTCCCGACGCCGCCTGTACCCGGATGTACCGACCAGCAGAGATTAGCACCCGGTCATGGGCCGGTTCTTAAGGCTGCTGTCACAGTGATCTCTGTACGATGATTCGACGGGCACGTGCAGGGACCCGTCTCGATCGAGAGGAGAACGTCTGTGACGTCCAGAGCATGGCGTGTGGTGGGTGCGACGGGATTCGTCGGCTCCGCGGTCACGAAGCGGTTGCGAGCCGAGGGGCACACCGTCCAAGCCGTATCGGCTCCCCGTCTGTCCAGCGGCGCTCGCACCGTCCACCACCTTTTGGGCAGGGCGCAGAACCTCGAGGCGGTGATCGACTACCTCGCGGACTCCTTCGCCGGGGCGGACGTCGTGGTCAACGCCGCGGGCATCGCGGCCCCGGACGGCTCCGACCAGGACTCGCTGGTGGGAGCCAATGCCATGCTCCCGGTGCTGATCCTGGCCGCCGCCGAGCGGACCGGCGTGAAGCGCGTGGTGCAGATCAGCTCCGCCGCCGTCCAGGGCTCGACGGCGTGCCTGGACGAGACCTCCCGGACCTCCCCCTTCTCCCCCTACTCCTTCTCCAAGGCGCTCGGGGAGTCCGCTCTGCAGCGTCTGGCGGCCCGGGACGAGCGCCCCTCGCACCCGGACCTGGTCATCCTCCGGGCCACCTCGGTGCAGGGACCCGACCGCTCGACCACCAAACGCCTGGCCGCCTTCGCCTCCTCCGCGCTGTGCTCGGTGGCCGGCGACGGCAGTGCGCACACGCCGGTGACCTCCATCGACGCGCTGGCGGAATTCACGGTCACGGTGGGCGACCACCGCGGTGACGTACCGCAGATCGTGCTGCTGCCCTGGGAGGGAGCGACGACGGCGTCGATCCTGCGCGACGCGGGACGGCGCAACCCGGTCAGGCTGCCCGCGGCCCTGTGCCGCTGCGCCGTGACAGCCGGCTACTTCGTCTCCGGGCTGGCGGGCAGCCGGTGGCACGGCCTCCTCCGGCGCATCGAGGTGACCTGGTTCGGCCAGAAGCAGATACCCGGATGGGGTCTGGAGCAGGGTCTTCTGCCGGAGCCCAGGATCTCGGAGCTGCTGCGCGAGGTCCATCTGAACCGCAGCTGACCGGCCCGCGCGTGCTCCGCCGCAGCTCCGCGCGGACTCGACCGGGCCCAGCCGGTTATCAGCCGCCAGCCTGATCGGCCGCCTCTGCCCCGACCGTCTCGTCGACCACGCCTCGGGCGACGATCGACGCGGCGGTGGCCCGATCGACCGGCCGGGGCTCCCCTGCCGTCCGCGGGCGCTGCTGACGCCGCCGATCCTGGTCAGGGCTGGCAGCGGTGCCACGGCCGGATACGGCGGCGCCGCTCGCGACCAGTGCAGCGGCCTGATCCAGTCCCGCCGGCCTGCGGGAAGGGCCGGACGACGACCCGTCCGGCACCGCCTCTTGCCGCCCTGGCTCTCCCCGTGCCGGTTCGTCCTGTTCGTCCTGCGCGGCGCGGGTGGGCGCGGGGGCCTCGGGATCCGGATGCAGCACCTCATCGTCGGCGTCCGCCTGCCCCGCCGGCTCTCCGGGCCGCGCGGGCGCCTCCTCCTCCGCAGGCTCCGCGTTCGTCTCCACTACGTCGTTCTCCCCCGCCTGGGGCTCAGTGGAAAAGGTGTCCGGGGTTTCGGCGTCCCCACCGGCCGCGGTCTCCTCCTCGTCGGGTACGGCTGCCCCCAGCCCGATCACGGAGGGCACGACGGCGCGCAGCCGCGCCAGCGAGATCGCCCCGTCGCGGACCACGACGGGGGTCTCACCCGTGCAGTCCACGATCGTCGAGGCCACCGGATGCTGAGCGGGCAGGGTCGATCCCCTGGTACCGGCGTCCAGGTAGACCTCAACCTTGTCCCCGAGCATCTCGCGGGCCTCCCCGGCCGACGTGGCCGCCGGAAGGCCCGTCCGGTTGGCCGAGGAGACGGCGAGGGGTCCGGTCTGGCTCAGCAGCGCGACGGCCACCTCGTCGTCGGGAACCCGTAGCGCCACCGTGCCCCGGGTCTCCCCCAGGTCCCACTGCAGGGAGGGCTGGGCGTGGCAGATCAGGGTGAGCCCGCCGGGCCAGAAGGCCTCGGCCAACGCCCGGGCGGCCTCGGAGACCTCGTCCGCCAGTCCGTCCAGGACACCGGCGTGCGCGATCAGCACGGGCGGCGGCATGGTGCGGTTGCGTCCTTTGGTCTCCAGCAGGTGCCGCACCCCGGCCGCTGAGAACGCATCGGCCGCGATCCCGTACACCGTATCCGTCGGCATGACCACGCACTGCTCCGTGGCCAGGACCTGCTGGGCGTGCTTGATCCCGACGGCGCGCTGCTTCTCCGACGAGCAGTCGTAGACCGTCGTCTCCTGCTGCTCCGCCTCGGGCTCGGAGCCGGATCCGGATGAGTTGTCTTGGGGTGTCTCGTTCACGGCGGTCATTGTCGCACCTCCCGCTGGGTCGGATCATCTGGGTGGCCGGGTACGTCCTGGGCAGAGCGGCCGCTCAGGACGGCGCTGGTGGCTCTCGGACGGTCCGTGAGATCGTCGTGGCCCTCGACCTCGCTGAACCCGTGCCGCGCGAAGGCTTCCGCGACGGCCGCGGCCTGTGATTCGGCGTGCTCGATGGCGCACCACCCGCCCGCCTTGAGCAGGCTCGCAGCGGCGGCGATGATCCGTTCGGGGATCTGCATGCCGTCGGCCCCGCCGCCCATCAAGGCCATCCGGGGGTCGTGGTCGATCACCTCGGGCTCGGTCGGCACCTCGTCGCCGGGGACGTAAGGCGGATTGGAGACCACCACGTCCATCCGGCCGCGCAGGTCGTCCGGGACGCGGGTGGCGTCACCGAGGCGGAGGTCCACCCGGTGTCCCGCCAGATTGCGCTGAGCCCAGGCGTGGGCCTCCTCGGAGAGCTCGACGGCGAAGAGCCTGGCATGCGGCACCTCGTCGGCGAGGGCCGCGGCGATCGCACCCGAGCCGGTGCACAGGTCGATGGCCAGCGGCCGGGGCGTGCCTTCGGCCTGGTCCCTCCGCAGCCGCTCGGCCGCCAGATCGACCAGGAGCTCCGTCTCCGGTCGCGGGATGAACACCCCGGGACCTACCGCCAGCTCGATCCGGCGGAAGGGGGCGGTCCCGGTCAGGTGCTGCAGAGGTTCGCGCCGGGACCGACGGCGCACGAGCTCCTCGAACCCCTCCGGCACCGGGGCGCCGATGATGGCTTTCGCCTGCACCTCGCCACGATCCAGGTTCAGCAGATGAGCGGCGATCAGCACGGCGTCCGCCTCGGCTGAGGCCACCCCTGCCGCTCCGAGCTCGGCCGTGGCCCAGCGCAGGGCTTGTGCCAGTGAGTCGCTCATGATCGTCCGGTCCTCGGTCAGTCGTCGGAAGCCTGGCCCAGACTGGCCAGGCGGTGCTGCTCGTCCAGCTCGATGGCCGAGGCGATCACGGGACCGAGATCGCCGTCGAGCACCTGGTCGAGGTTGTAGGCCTTGTAACCCGTCCGGTGGTCGGCGATGCGGTTCTCCGGGAAGTTGTAGGTCCTGATCCGCTCGGAGCGGTCGACCGTCCGCACCTGGGACTTGCGGGCCGCCGAGGCCTCGGCCTCCTGCTGCTCCCGCTGATGGGCCAGCAGCCGCGCTCTGAGCACGCGCATGGCGGCTTCCTTGTTCTGCAGCTGCGACTTCTCGTTCTGCATGGCCACGACGATGCCCGTGGGGAGGTGGGTGATGCGCACCGCGGAGTCCGTGGTGTTCACGGACTGCCCGCCGGGTCCCGAGGACCGGTAGACGTCGATCTTCAGGTCGTTCTGCTGGATCTCGATCTCCTCGGGGGCCTCGACCTCGGCGAAGGCCAGCACGCCTGCGGCCGAGGTGTGGATGCGCCCCTGGGACTCGGTCGCCGGCACCCGCTGCACCCGGTGCACCCCGCCCTCGTACTTCAGGTGCGCCCAGACCCCTTCCGCAGGGTCCTCCGAACGGCCCTTGACCGCGATCTGGACGTCCTTGTAGCCGCCCAGCTCCGCCGGGGTATCCCCCAGGACCTCCGTCCGCCACCCCTTGGACTCGGCGTAGCGCAGGTACATGCGCAGCAGATCCCCGGCGAACAGCGCGGACTCCGCCCCGCCCTCACCGGCCTTGATCTCCAGGATGGCGTCCCTGGCGTCGTCCGGGTTCCTGGGGATCAGCAGCACCCGCAGCCGTTCCCGGGCCTCCTCGATGCGCGGCCCGAGGGCCTCGGCCTCGCTCGCGAAGTCCGGGTCCTCGTCCGCGAGCTCCTCGGCGGTGGCCTTGTCGTCGCGCAGCCGGGTGAGTTCCTGGTGCGCCTCGACGATCTTGTTCAGCTCGGAGTACCGCCGGTTGAGGCGCTTGGCCAGCAGCGGGTCCGCGTGCACGGAGGGATCGGCCAGCCGCGTCTGCAGGTCGGCGTGTTCGTCCAGTAGCGCCTGGATGGGATCGGCCACGGGGCGGCTTCCTTTCGGGAGGTCATATCGGGCACGGCGGGTAGCACCCGTCCGTGCGTGCCTGGCGACGACGACGGCCCCGGGAACCCTGCGTCGTCCTCCCCTCGTGCACGCTGGGTGCGGGGGAAGACGCGCAGGGCCTCCGGGGCCGGATCGGGTGGGCTAGCGGTCGTCGTCGGTCTTGACGTTGAGCGTGGTCTTCTGGACCTTCATCAGGAACTCCGCGTTCGACTGCGTGTCCCGCAGGCGGTTGGTCAGCAGCTCCAGGGCCTGCTGCTGATCCAGGCTGGAGAGCACCCGGCGCAGCTTCCACATGATCTTCAGCTCGTCGTTGGCCATCAGGTTCTCCTCGCGGCGGGTGCCCGAGGAGTTGACGTCCACGGCCGGGAAGATGCGCTTGTCGGCCAGCTGGCGGGACAGGCGCAGTTCCATGTTGCCGGTGCCCTTGAACTCCTCGAAGATGACCTCGTCCATCTTGGACCCGGTCTCCACGAGCGCCGTGGCCAGGATGGTCAGCGAGCCGCCGCCCTCGATGTTGCGAGCAGCACCGAAGAACCGCTTGGGCGGGTAGAGCGCCGCCGAGTCCACGCCGCCGGACAGGATACGGCCGGAGGCGGGAGCCGCCAGGTTGTAGGCACGACCCAGCCTGGTCATGGAGTCCAGCAGCACCACGACGTCCATGCCGAGTTCCACCAGACGCTTGGCGCGCTCGATGGCCAGCTCGGCCACCGTGGTGTGATCGTCGGCGGGGCGGTCGAAGGTCGAGGCGATGACCTCACCCTTGACCGTTCGCTGCATGTCCGTGACTTCCTCGGGACGCTCGTCCACCAGGACCATCATCAGGTGCACTTCGGGGTTGTTCGTGGTGATGGCGTTGGCGATCGACTGCAGCATGAGCGTCTTGCCGGCCTTGGGCGGGGAGACGATCAGACCGCGCTGGCCCTTGCCGATCGGGGCCACCAGATCGACCACGCGCGGGCCGATCTTCTTGGCCTCGCTCTCCAGCCGCAGGCGTTCCTGCGGGTAGAGCGGGACCAGCTTGGAGAAGTCCACGCGATCCGCCAGTTCCTCGGGCTTCTTACCGTTGACGCTGGTCAGCTGCACCAGTGCGTTGAACTTCTGGCGCTGGTTGCGGTTGTTGTTCTCCTCGCCATCACGCGGGGCGCGGATGGCGCCGACGACGGCATCGCCCTTGCGCAGGTTGTTCTTCTTGACCTGGGCCAGGGAGACGTAGACGTCGTTGGAGCCGGGCAGGTAGCCGGAGGTCCGCACGAACGCGTAGTTGTCGAGCACGTCCAGGATGCCCGCGACGGGCAGGAGGACGTCGTCCTCCGTGGGCTCGGTGTCGTCCACCTCCGGGCCGGAGTTGCGGTTGCGGCGGTTGCGGCGGTCGTTGCGGTCGTTGCGGTTGCGGTTACGGCGGTTGCGGCGCGAGCTGCCGTCGTCGTCCTGACCGCCCTGCTGGTTGCTCTGCTTGTTCTTGTTGCCCTGCTTGTTCTTGCCGCCCTGATCGCCCTTGCCGGAGTCGTCCCCGCCGCGGTCCGAGCTCTTGTCGGCGTTCTTCTCGTTGCGGTCGTTGTTGCCGCGGTCATTGCGGTCGTTGTTGCCGCGGTTGTTCCGCTCGTTCTTCTGGCCGTCCTGCTTCTGGCCGTCCTGGTTGCGACCCTGGCGGTTGCGCTTGCCGCCCCGTGCGGAGTCGTCGTCGTTGCGGTCCTCGCCGCCGCCCTGTCCCTGCTGGGACTTCGAGTCGGCGTTGTCCTGGCCGCCCTGCTCGCCGCCCTGGCCGTCCCGGTTGCGGTTGCGCCGCTGGGAGCGCGAGGGGCGTTCGCGGTTGGAGTCCTGGCCGGACTGGGAGTCATCCGATGTCGAGTCCTCGGTCCGCGACTCGCCGGCCGGGCCGCCCTCGGAGTCCTTGGCGGGCTTGTCGTTGCCGGATCCCTGGGGCTGCGCGGCGCTGGAGTCCGCTGCCTGCTCCCCGCCCTGGGCGGAGGAGGCACGACGGCTCCGGCCACGGCCGGTGCGCGCGGAGACGGCGGGCGCGTCACCGGCGGATTCCGCCGACGCTGCCGGGGAGGTTCCGTTGGAGGATCCCGCGGAGTCGGAGGAGGACTCGTTCGGCGTGGCGCCGGCCTTGGCGGATGCGCGCTGCGCGGTCTGTTCGATCTGGTCGGTGACCTTGCGGTCACGGTCGGCGACGCTGCCGCCGCGCTGATGGGCCTCGATGGCATCCACGAGCAGGGACTTGCGCATCCGGCGGGCTCCGGTGATGCCGAGCTGCGCGGCCAGCGCCTGCAGCTGGGCGAGCTTCAGGCCGGAGAGCCCGGTGCTCTTGGCGTCGGAGGTGGCCTGGTCCGCACCTGTCGTCAGGTCGGTGGTTTCGGTCACGAAGGTTTCCTTTTCCCTCGATGGTGCCCCTGGCCCTCAGACGCCGGGGGCTGTGTCGGTTGGTTCGGGCCGCGTGCGGCGGACCGCACCGCGAGCTTTCAGACAGTCGCGGTGATGGTGATGGGCCCTGGTCCGCTCAGCGGAACCGACGCGCCGAGAGGGCACGCTGGGTTCCGCCATGGGGCGGCGATCATTGCTGGAAGCTGATCCGATCAGAGCGATCACGGAGGCTGTGCCCGTGGGCTGTGAGCCAAGAACCATCAGTTCGGCAGTTGCGCGTACCCGAAGGCCAAAGCCTGAGCCTGGGCCCGATTCGCGTGAACTCCCGATACATCCTAGAGATTACTGCTTCGGATGCGAGACCACCCTAGCACCCTGGCGCGGCACGGTCAGGCGGAGAACACGCCATGTGACATGTTCGCGCTCCTCGTCCGGGTGGGCCGCGAAGTCGGTGATGGCCGCTTCCACGCGGCCGGCGTCCGCCGAGGGTGCCAGGGCGAGGACGGTGGGACCCGCCCCCGAGATCAGCGCGGCGTGGCCGCGGTCTCTCAAATAGCTCACCAGCGCCGCGCTGGGCGGCATCGCAGGAGCGCGGAAAGGCTGGTGCAGGGCGTCGGCCGTCGCGGGCAGCAGCAGCTCGGGGCGGTGCGTCAGGGCCTCCACCAGGAGCGCGGCACGGCCCGCGTTGACCGCTGCCGCGCGGTGCTCGACCTGGGCGGGCAGCAGCGAGCGCGCGAGCGCCGTGGAGACCTCGTAGTTGGGGATGGCCACCACCGGGACGACGTCGTCGTGCACCGTCACCGGGGCGGACTCCCACTCGCCGGGCTCTCCCCAGGAGATGGTCAGGCCGCCGTGCAGGGACGGCGCGACATTGTCCGGATGCCCCTCGATGGCGGCGCACACCTGGAAGACCTGCCGGTCGGTGAGCCGTGCGGATTCAGCCAGCAGCGCATTGGCCGCGACCACACCGGCCACCGCGCACGACGCCGAGGAGCCCATCCCCCGGCCGTGGGGGATCCGGTTGTGCGCCACGACCCTGAGACCGGGCTGATCGGCCAGTCCCGCAGCGGCCCAGGCGGCGCGCGCGCAGCGGACCACCAGGTGGTCCTCGGTGCGGGGGACGGACTCGCACCCCTCCCCGTGCAGCTCGAACTCCAGGCCTGACTCCAGGACGCCGATCTCCACGGTGTCGTAGTGGCCCAGGGCCAGGCCCAGGCTGTCATAGCCCGGGCCGACGTTGCCCGTGGACGCGGGCACCTCGACCTCGATCGACTCGCCCGGCGTCAGGACGTCACGCCACGTTCCCATCTCAGCCATGTGCGCCTACTCGAGGCCCAGCGCGGCGGCGACGGAGACGACGTCGAAGTCAACCCGGCGGGGTTCGGCCGCCGTGGGATCCTCGAGCTCGGCCCCCTTGACGGCCCACTGGGGGTCCTTGAGCCCGTGCCCGGTCACGGTGATCACGATCCTGGCCCCGGTGGGCGCCGTCCCCTCCCGGTGCTTCTTGATCAGTCCGGCCACCCCGGCCGCGGAGCCGGGCTCCACGAACACGCCGTCGCGGGCCGAGAGGAGACGCTGCGCCTCGATGATCTGCTCATCGGTCACGGACTCGATCAGCCCGCCCGATTCGTCGCGCGCGGCGATCGCGGTCTCCCAGGAGGCCGGGTTGCCGATGCGGATGGCGGTGGCGATGGTCTCGGGCTGGTCGATCGGGTGACCGGCCACCAGGGGCGCCGCTCCTTCCGCCTGGAAACCCCACATGACGGGGGTCCTGGTCGCCACGGCGTCCAGGGTGCTGCCGTCGGCGGCGGAGTAGGGCGCGGCGTACTCCTTGTAGCCCTTCCAGTAGGCGGTGATGTTGCCCGCGTTGCCCACCGGCAGGAGGTGGTAGTCGGGGGCGTCGCCCAGGGCGTCCACGACTTCGAAGGCACCGGTCTTCTGGCCCTCGATGCGATAGGGGTTCACGGAGTTGACCAGGAAGACCGGGTAGGACTCGGAGAGCTTGCGCGCGATCTCGAGGCAGTTGTCGAAGTTCCCGTCGATCTGGATGATGTCGGCGCCGTGGGCCACGGCCTGCGCCATCTTGCCCATGGCGATCTTGCCCTCGGGCACCAGCACCGCGCAGCGCAGGCCGGCCTGCTTGGCGTAGGCGGCCGCGGAGGCCGAGGTGTTGCCGGTCGACGCGCAGACGACGGCTTTCGCGCCCTCTTCCTTGGCGCGGGTGATGGCCATGGTCATGCCACGGTCCTTGAACGAGCCCGTGGGGTTCATGCCCTCGAACTTCACCCACACGTCGTTGCCGGTCAGCTCGGACAGAGCGTGGGCGCGGATCAGAGGGGTGCCGCCCTCCCCCATGGTGACCACCGGGGTGGAGGACGTCACCGGAAGGCGGTCGCGGTATTCGTTGATCACGCCTTGCCAGAGGTGTGCCATGGGTTGTTCTCTCCTGAGGGTGCGGGTGGTCGGTTCGGATTCGGTACGGGGTTCGGTCGGGGCGGGATCCGGCCTGGGCAGCCCTGCGGGTGCGGCGCCGGGCACCGCCACCGTGTCAGGGTAGCGCGGGCGGGAGGCTCAGCTGGGGTTCTCCACCCGGATCAGGCCGCGGAGATCCAGCACCACGTCCAGGCCGCGGATCGCCTCCACGGTGTTCACCAGGTCGGCGTTGCGCGCCTGGTGGGTGACGATGCGCAGTTCGGCCAGGCGCTGGCCCGGGTACTGGTCGTCGGCCGGCAGGTCCCGCTGCTGCATGGTGGAGATCGAGACGCCGTGCTCGGCGAAGACCGTGGAGATCGCCGAGAGCACGCCGGTGCGGTCCGGGCACAGCAGGGTCAGGGAGAAGCTGGTCCTGACACCGTCCACGCTGGTCGCGGGGAGATCGGCGTGGAAACTGGGTCCCACGCCCGGGCCGCCGGCCACGCTTCGGCGCAGCGCCGCCACCAGGTCTCCCATCACCGCCGACGCCGTGGGAGCCCCTCCGGCACCCGGGCCGTAGAACATGAGCTCGCCCGCGTTCTCCGCCTCCACGAACACGGCGTTGAACGCACCGTGAACCCCTGCCAGGGGATGCTTCCGCGGAAGCATGGTGGGCACCACGCGGAGGTTGACGCCGCTCGGCTGGCCGGGATCGCCGTCGTCGGCGACCCGCTCGGCCACCCCGAGCAGCTTGATCACGTATCCGGCCTCGCGGGCGGCCTCGACGTCCTCGGCCGTCACGCCGGTGATGCCGCGGCAGTAGACGTCGTCGATCGTGTAGGAGGAGTGGAACGCGATGCCGCCCAGGATGGCGACCTTGGAGGCGGCGTCATGACCCTCGACGTCGGCGGTCGGATCGGCCTCCGCGAAGCCCAGGCGCTGCGCCTCCGCGAGGGCGTCGTCGAAGCTGGCGCCGGTGGTGTCCATCTGGTCCAGGATGTAGTTGGTGGTGCCGTTCATGATGCCCAGAACCCGGTTCACCCTGTCCCCGGACAGCGAGTCCAGCATGGGCCGGACGATGGGGATGGCCCCGGCCACCGCGGCCTCGTAGGAGATGCTGGTTCCCGCGGCCTCGGCGGCGGCGTGCAGTTCGGCGCCGTGGCGGGCCAGCAGCGCCTTGTTCCCGGAGATCACCGGTTTGCCCGCGTTCAGGGCTCGCAGGATCCGGGTCCGGGCGGGCTCCAGCCCCCCGGTGAGCTCGATGACGACGTCGGCGGAATCGATCAGCGCATCGGCGTCGGTGGTGAACAGCTCACGGGGCAGTTCGACGGTCCGGGGGGAATCGAGATCCCGGACCGCGATGCCCACGAGCTCCGGCACGGCACCGATGCGCTCGGTCAGCTCGTCGCGCTCCTCCAGCAGGATGCGGGCGACCTCGGCGCCGACGTTGCCGGCTCCGAGCAGGGCGATGCGGGTGGTGGTCGGGGTGCTCTCGGCCGGGGTACCGGCTGCGGGGTTGGTCACGTCGGGCTCCAGATGTGTAGCGGAAGACAGTGGGCAAGATTCGGGCCGGGGTTCCGGCGGCGGCAGCGACCTGCCGCTGCTCTCGACAACGGCGCGCGGGCAGGCGGAGGCCGGGGGAACGGCGCCGGCGGCGGTCAGGTCATCCGGGCGAACAGGTCCTCGTCGGTCTCTCCCCGGACGATCACCCGGGCCTCCGGCTCGCCGGCGACAGTCCGGACGGCGACGACGGAGGGACGCGGCAGCCAGTTGTAATTGCTGGACAGCGCCCAGCAGTAGGCTCCGGTGGCCGGCACGGCCAGCAGGTCGCCGGCGGCCAGGTCCTCGGGGAGATAGGTGGCCTTGACCACCACGTCCCCGGACTCGCAGTGCTTGCCGACGACCCGGGAGAACACGGGGCGCGCCTGGGCATCGGTCGAGCGCCGGTCGGCGACGACCGCGGAGTAGTCCGCGTCGTAGAGGACCGGGCGCGGGTTGTCCGACATCCCGCCGTCCACGGAGACGTAGCGGCGCTGCCGGCCGGGCTCCACGGTCACGCCCTTGAGAGTTCCGACCGTGTACAGCGTGATCCCGGCGGGCCCCGCGATCGCACGCCCGGGCTCGAAGGACAGATGCGGGATCGGCAGGCCGAGCCGCTCGCACGTGCCGTGCACGGACTCGGCCAGGGCCTGCGCGATCATCCGCGCCGGGCGCGGGGAGTCGGCTGCGGTGTATGCGATCCCGTACCCGCCGCCCAGGTCGATCTGCGGAAGACGGAGGCCGAAGCCGTCGCGGACCTCCGCGATGAAGGTCAGCACGCGCTCGGCGGCCTGCGCGAAGCCTTCCGGAGCGAAGATCTGGGAGCCGATGTGGCAGTGGATGCCCTGGAGGTCGATGTTGGGATGGGCCACGCAGGCGCTCACGGCCCGCATGGCGGGCGAGGTTCCGGACTGCGTTGCGTCCGTCTGCCCCGCCTCGGTCGCATCCTCCGGTGCCAGCGACATCCCGAACTTCTGGTCCTCGTGCGCCGTCGCGATGAAGTCGTGGGTCTCGGCGTGGACGCCCGGCGTGACGCGGAGCATGACGGGGGCCGTCACGCCCAGGGTCCGCGCGAGCCGCCCCACCAGCTCGATCTCCGGAAGGGAGTCGACGACGATGCGCCCCACCCCCGCATCCAGCGCCCGGGTGATCTCCGCGGCGGACTTGTTGTTACCGTGCAGGGCCATCCGGGCCGGCTCCATGCCGCCGCGCAGCCCGCAGGCCAGCTCGCCTCCCGAGGCGGTGTCCAGGTTGAGGCCTTCCTCCCGCACCCAGCGGACGACCTCGGGGGTCAGGAAGGACTTCCCGGCGAAGTACACGGAGACCTCGGCCCCGACTGCGGCGAAGGCCTCCTCGAACGCCTCCCGGAACCCCCGGGCGCGCTGCCGGAAGGTGTCCTCCGAGATCACGTAGAGGGGGGTGCCGTAGGTCTCGGCCAGGGTGGCGACGCTGAGTCCGGACACCGTGAGCTCTCCATCGACGCCGCGGCCGAACGCCTCCGGCCAGATGTCACGGTCGAGCTCCTGCCAGTCTTCGGGAACCTGCAGCCATCGAGGGGCCAGCTCGCTCGGACCGCACTGCCAGGATCCGGTCGCGTCCGTTTCCACGACGGGTACCGGCCGGAGCCGGAAACCGGTCGTGACGACGTCGTTCTCGTCGTCGTACTGGTCGAATTGGTCGAAATTGCTCATGGTCACATCCTCTCGGGTGCGGACACGCCCAGCAATTGCAATCCGTTGGCGAGCACCTGGCGCGTGGCGTCGTTGAGCCACAGGCGGGTGCGGTGGGTGTCGGTGACCTCCTCGCCCGCGTGCGGGGTCACCCGGCAGGCGCCGTACCAGCGGTGGTAGGACCCCGCGAGGGCCTCGAGGTGGCGGGCGACCCGGTGCGGCTCGCGCAGCGATGCGGCTTCGGCGACCACCGACGGGTAGGCGCCCAGTGCGGCCAGCAGCTCGCCCTCGGTCTCGTGACCGAGCAGGGAGGCGTCGAAGCCCTCGCGGGTCACCCCGGCGGCCTCGGCATTGCGGTCGACGGCGCAGGTGCGGGCGTGTGCGTACTGGACGTAGAACACGGGGTTCTCGTTCGAGCGCTTGACCAGCAGGTCGAGGTCGATGTCGATGTTGGAGTCCACGGAGTAGCGGGTCAGCGAATACCGCGCGGCGTCCACGCCGACGGCGCCGACCAGATCCTCCATGGTGACCACGGTGCCGGCGCGCTTGGACATGCGCACGGCCACGCCGTCCTTCACCAGGTTGACCATCTGGCCGATCATGACCTCCACGCGCTGCGGGTCGTCCCCCAGGCTGGCGGCCACGGCCTTCAGGCGGGCGACGTAGCCGTGGTGGTCCGCGCCGAGCATGTAGATGCACAGGTCGGCGCCACGGTCGCGCTTGTTCTTGAAGTAGGCGATGTCGCCCGCGATATAGGCGGCGGCGCCGTCGGACTTGATGACCACCCGGTCCTTGTCGTCGCCGTAGTCGGTGGAGCGCAGCCACCAGGCGCCGTCCTCGAAGTACAGGGAGTCCTGGGCCTTGAGCTGTTCGAGCAGGGTCTCGACGGCGCCGTCCTCGAAGAGCGAGTTCTCGTGGAACCAGACGTCGAATTCGACGCCGAATTCGTGCAGGGATTCCTTGATGTCCCCGAACATGAAGTCCACTCCGGCAGCGCGGAACGCCTCCTGCGGATCCGCGGCCTCCAGCGCCTGCGGGTCCGCGGCAAGAACCCGGTCGGCGATCTCGGCGATGTAGGCGCCTCCGTAGCCGTCCTCGGGGGCGGGCTCGCCCTGGGCGGCGGCCAGCAGTGACCTGGCGAACCGGTCGATCTGCGCGCCGTGGTCGTTGAAGTAGTACTCGCGGGTGACCTGGGCGCCCTGGGATTCGAAGACCCGAGCCAGGGCGTCACCGACGGCGGCCCACCGGGTACCGCCCAGGTGGATCGGTCCCGTGGGGTTGGCGGAGACGAACTCGAGGTTGATCGAGGTACCCGCCATCGCGTCGTTGCGGCCGAACGCGTGGCCCTGCTCGACGACGGTCCGGGCCAGTTCGCCCGCAGCGGCGGTGTCCAGCGTGATGTTGAGGAACCCGGGACCGGCGATCTCCACGGCGGCGATGCCGTCCTGTGCTTCCAGGCGCTCCCGCAGGACCGCGGCCACCTCTCGCGGCGGACGCCCGACCTTCTTGGTCAGCTGCATGGCGATAGTGGTGGCCCAGTCGCCGTGCTCGCGGTTCTTGGGTCGCTCGACCTTCACGGGAGGAAGCTCTGCGCCGTCGGCGAGGGACAACTCCCCCTGGGCGACGGCGTCACGCAGGCATGCTGATACAGCGGCAGTCAGTTCTTCGGGAGTCACCGGGACAGTGTAGCCGCTATGAGGTATCCGATTTGAGCCGCGGGCGCGGGAGGTACAGAACATCGCTCAGCGGGTGATAGAGTCTTGGGGTCCGTCACGGCGATCCCGGGACGGTCCCGCCCGAGTAGCTCAGTGGATAGAGCGCTTGCCTCCGGAGCAAGAAGTCGTAGGTTCGAATCCTATCTCGGGCACTTCTGATGTCTCAGGACATCGGTATAGCCCGGACCCACGGATGGGGGTCCGGGCTTATCGCTTTTCATTGCCTTGTAGCGGAGCGACCGCGGACATCCCGCACGAGAGAAGATCAGGACGAGGCGAGCCGTGCCTTGCGGATCGCGGCCAGGTTCGCCAGCAGGGTGAGGGTGAACGCGAGGGCCGCCGTCACGAGCATGGCCATGACCATGCCCGCGGGGTTCGTGGCGATGAACGGCGCCACGAACGCGGGCAGGTAGGCGGAGGCCTCGGCCCCCACCAGCCCCACGAGCGTGCCGCCAGCGGTCGCGGAGACCAGCGCCGCAGCGAAAACGCGCCTGTCCCCGAACATGAAGGGGTACGAGGACTCCACGAACGTCCCGAAGAAGAAGTTCACGCCCGCACCGGAGCCGGCCAGCGCCCGCTCTCCTGAGGTCCGGGGCTTGACCACGTTGGCCAGGGTGATGCCGAGGGAGACCATCACCAGCGCGACCATGTCGATCGCCCCGAAGAAGCTGTGGCCCTTCTGGCCCATCTCGAGCAGGACCAGCGGGAGGATCACCGAGTGGTAGACGCCGCCGATGATGGCGGGCCACATGGCCAGGCCGGCCAGGGCACCGGCCAGCAGGGGGTTGAAGTCGACGGCCCATTCGATTCCGTTCTTGACCCATTCGCCGAGGAGGCTCGTGAACGGGGCCAGGAGGAAGTAGACGACGAGCCCGGGCAGCAGGCCGGCGAGCGCGCCGGTGACGATGTTCGCCGTCGTCGCGGGGAACCGGAAGGACAGGGTCCACCTGATCAGCCATGCCGCGACCAGGCCGGAGAGGATGCCCCCGACGAGGCCCCCGAGGATGCCGCCCTCCTGGGACAGCAGGCCCGCGATGGCGCCGGCGACCAGGCCGACCTCGTCCAGGCCGCTGACCTTCCGCGCTGCGACGGCGGCGACGACGACCGGAAGACCCGCGATGAGCAGGTCGAAGACCGGGGTCAGCCCCTCGAGGACCGGGATCTTGCTGAAGGCCAGCACCAGGGCCAGGGAGATGAAGGCGGGGATCGAACCGACCATGATGCCCCGGATGCTGATCCGGCGCCACACGCTCCCGTCCTGGGCGGTGGGCTCGCCCTGCCCCGACGGCGCGGAACCGAGCACCGGACGGTATCTGAGCTTCCAGTGCCGGGCCAGGCCGGAGACATAGGAGACAGCGCGGGTGGTGCCGGTGGTGCCGGTGGTCCCCGAAGCCGCGACCAGGTTCACGCCGAGTTGCTGCGCCTTCGCGATGGAGCTCCCGCCGGTGCCGGCGGCCGGGATCCCGGCGTCGGCGGCCGCGGCGATCGTCCGGGCATTGGTGTCACCGGGGTCGGCGCTGACCAGGATGAGCCCGTCGATCTCACCGGCGCGCACCCTGGCGGCCAGGTGCTCGTCGGAGGCCCGGGCGAGTTCGTTGATCTCGCCGAGGGTCCCCGTCGCGACGACCTGCGGGGTGCCGTCCTCGACGCTCCACAGCTGCGCGGGCACCGCCTGCGACACGCCGTCCATCGAGGACGAGGCGCTCACGAACTGGACCTCGCCGAGGGCGAGCCCGGCAGCGGTGAGCTGCTGCTGGACCTCCCGGATGAGCTTGGCGGGGTCGTTTCCGCCATGGCTGAGGAGATTGCCTCCGCTGCTGCCGACGACGGCGATGGTGCGCTCCGTGGTGTCACGATTCGAGCCGGCGTTCTCAGCGGGCATGGGGATGTCCCTTCAAGCAGATGCGGTTCCGGGGCGCGGGCCCGGGAGGATTCGTCCGGGTGAGGCGGCGCCGGCCGGGCGGTCGGCCGATCGGGCCGGCAGTGGTGGCTAGTCCCGGGGACCGTACCGGGTGGGGTGGAAGCTCCCGAGGTCGTAGTCGGTCATGGTCTCCTCACCCCAGGCCTCGTCCAGCATACGGTCCTCCTCCGATGCCGTTTCCCCGTTGGCCTGGCGCATCCCGAACCCGAGGAAGATCAGGACGGCGCTGAGCACCAGCGCGATCGATCCGAAGATGGCGGTGAACCATCCGCGGGCGCTCATCTCGACCGCATCGGGACCGGCACTGGCTCGCGCCACATGGATCAGCCCCTCCGGGAAGGCCCAGCTGGCCACGAACAGGAGCACGATGCCCACGCAGAACATGACTCCGCCCATGCGCTGGCGTCTACGGCGCTGCTCCGGGGTGCGGTTCATGTCTCGGGCTCCGTCACTGATGTCGCTGGCAGGCCCGAGCGGGATGGCCGGAGGCTGCTCGGGCGCATCCATTCTACGGGCCCGTGCGTATTGACAGCATCCGCGGGCGACGGCCTGCCGTCGGGCACGGTAGCGTCGGCGGCATGGCTCGTTCATCGGCAGAGACCACCCCGGGAACCACGTTCGTCAAACGCTCCCCCGACCCTCGGCCGGGGTACTTCCAGCTGGAGGCCGCGGGCCTGGCCTGGCTGGCGGAGGGACCGGCGCGCTGCGCGCGGGTGGTCTCCGTCTCCGATACCCACCTGGAGCTGGAACGGATCGCTCCCGGTGCACCCGATGCCCGGGCGGCCCGGCGATTCGGCGGCGACCTGGCCACCGCCCACGATCTCGGTGCGGATGCCTTCGGAACCGCGCCGCCGCCCTTCGTCGCCGAGACCGGGCGGAACAGCGGGGATGGCAGCCCGGCCCCACCCACGACGAAGGGCTGGTTCGGCCCCCTGGACCAGCCGCTCGGGCTTCCCCTCGAACCCGTTGCCTCCTGGGGCGAGTTCTACGGCGGCCAGCGCATGGACCCCATGGTCCGGCGCCTGCGCTCCTCCGGTGCCCCGGCGTCGTCGCTGGACGTCCTGGAGCGGGTCACGGAGGCGCTGCGCACCGGCCGGTTCGACGACGGCGAGGAGCCCGCGCGGGTCCACGGCGATCTGTGGAGCGGGAACCTGATGTGGGATCGCAGCGGGGCGGTGCTGATCGACCCCGCCGCCCATGGCGACCACCGCGAGCAGGACCTGGCCTTCCTGGCCCTGTTCGGAGCTCCGTATCTCGAGGAGATCGTGGCCGGATACGAATCGGTCCATCGCCTCCGCCCCGGGTGGCGCGACCGCGTCCCGCTGCACCAGCTGTTCGTCCTGGCCGCCCACGCGGCGCTCTTCGACCCGCCCCGAGGCGGAGGCTACCTGCGCCAGACGGAACGCGCTGCACGCTCAGCGCTGAACCTCCTGGCGGGCTGAGGCCGCATCCGTAAAATGGTGCGGTCATGACCAGCACCACTCCCAGCGCCGGGCCGGCCACCGCGACCGGTCCCACGCCACCGGCCCGCCCCAGGATCGTCTACCCCGAGCAGCTCCCCGTGTCGGGGCGGCGGGAGGACATCATGGCTGCCATCCGCGATCACCAGGTGGTGGTGATCGCGGGTGAGACCGGATCCGGCAAGACCACGCAGATCCCCAAGATGTGCCTGGAGCTCGGGCTGGCCGAACGCGGCATGATCGGGCACACCCAGCCACGGCGGATCGCGGCCCGGTCCGTGGCCGACCGCATCGCCGAGGAGCTCGGGGAGGAGATCGGCCGGACGGTCGGCTACCAGGTGCGCTTCACCTCCGAGGTGGGCGCCGACTCCAAGATCAAGCTCATGACGGACGGCATCCTGCTGGCCGAGGTCCAGCACGACCGGCTGCTCGAGAAGTACTCGGTCCTCATCGTCGACGAGGCCCACGAGCGCTCCCTGAACATCGACTTCCTGCTGGGCTATCTCAAGACCATCCTGCCCGAGCGCCCGGATCTGAAGGTGATCATCACCTCCGCCACGATCGACCCCGAGCGTTTCGCGGCCCACTTCCACCAGCCCGTGGCACCGGGCTCCCCCCGGGGCACCCCGCCGGAACCGGCCCCCATCATCGAGGTCTCCGGCCGCACGTTCCCCGTGGAGATCCGCTACCGCCCCCTCTCGGCGCAGGCCTCGGTGTTCGACGGGGACGACGGCGACGCTTACGGACGGGAGCCCGGCGACGATCCGGGTGCCCCCGGCGCACGGCGCGGGAGTTCCCCCGAGAATGCCCGTCAGGAGGACCGCGACCCCATCGACGGCGTGATGGACGCGGTCCAGGAGCTGTCTCGTGAGGCGCCCGGCGACATCCTGGTGTTCTTCGCCGGCGAGCGGGAGATCCGGGACGCCCAGGAGGCCCTGGAGGAGCTGGTCAAGGGCCACCCCCGGCTGGACGGAACGGAGATCCTCCCGTTGTTCGGCCGGCTCACCATGGCCGAGCAGCACCGGGTGTTCTCGCCCTCCGGCAAACGGCGGATCGTGCTGGCCACCAACGTCGCCGAGACCTCCCTCACGGTGCCCGGCATCAAGTACGTGATCGACCCGGGCACGGCCAGGATCTCCCGCTATTCGACCCGGACCAAGGTCCAGCGCCTCCCGATCGAGCGCATCTCGCAGGCCTCGGCCAACCAGCGGTCGGGGCGGTCGGGACGGGTCTCGGACGGCATCTGCATCCGGCTGTACTCCGAGGAGGACTTCCAGCAGCGCCCGGAGTTCACCGACCCGGAGATCCTGCGCACCAACCTGGCCGCGGTGATCCTGCAGATGATCTCGGCGGAAGTGGTGGACCGGCCCGAGGAGATCGGCGCCTTCCCCTTCGTGCAGCCGCCCGAATCCCGTGCCGTCAAGGACGGCGTGAACCTGTTGCGGGAGCTCGGGGCGCTGCGCACCCAGCCATCCGAGGCCGGCCGGCGTGCCAACGCGGGCGGGGAGCGCGAGGGCGACGGCGGTTCGGGACGCCGCGGCGGCAGACGTCCTCGTGGCGGGCGTGAGCGGCGCGGCAGGCGCGGCGCTCCCCGGTCTCCGCTCACGGCGACCGGGCGCGCCCTCGCGGCGCTTCCGGTGGACCCGCGGCTGGGCCGGATGATCGTGGAGGGCAAGCGCCGCGGGTGCGCCCGTGAGGTCATGATCCTGGCGGCTGCCCTGACGGTCCAGGACCCTCGCGAGCGCCCGCAGGACAAGCGGCAGGCAGCCGACGAGTTCCATGCCCGTTTCAAGGACAAGACCTCCGACTTCCTGGGCTACCTGCTGTTGTGGCAGTACCTGCAGCGGCAGCAGAAGGACCTGTCGGGATCGGCGTTCCGGCGCATGTGCAGGCGGGAGTTCCTGAACTACCTGCGCATCCGCGAGTGGCAGGACCTCTTCGCCCAGCTGCGGCAGATGGCCCGGACCGTGGACATCGAGGTCGGCAAGTCCCGGGAGATCAACGCCGGCGCCGCCTCGGACGACGTGCACAAGGCCCTGCTCTCCGGGCTGCTGAGCAATATCGGCGTCCGCGACGAGCGGACCCGCGACTATCAGGGCGCCCGTGGCACCAGGTTCGCGATCTTCCCGGGTTCCGATCTGTTCAAGAAGCGTCCCGACTACGTGGTCTCAGCGGAGCTCGTGGAGACCTCTCGGCTGTGGGCGCGGACCAACGCCGCGGTGGAACCGGGATGGGTCGAAGAGGTCGCGGGCGACCTGGTCAAACGCAACTACGCCGAACCCCACTGGTCCCGCTCCCGCGGAGCCGTCATGGCCAAGGAGCGGGTCACGCTCTACGGCGTCCCCCTGGTCATCGACCGGCCCGTCGGCTACTGGAAGGTGGACCCCGCCGGGGCCCGCGAGCTGTTCATCCGGCACGCGCTGGTCGAGGGCGACTGGCAGACCCGCCATCGCTTCGTGGCGCGCAACCGGACCAAGCTCGCCGAGGTCGAGGAGCTCGAGAACCGGCTGCGCCGCAAGGATCTCCGCGCGGACGATCAGGCGCTCTTCGAGTTCTTCGACGCCCGGGTCCCGGCCGAGGTGGTCTCCCAGCGGCATTTCGACTCCTGGTGGAAGATAGCCCGCCAGGAGGACGAATACCGCCTGGACTTCGAACCCGAGCAGCTCATCGACGACGAAGCCGGCGAGTGGGACGACGCCGCCTTCCCCCGCCAGTGGGTGCAGAGCACCGACGGCGGTCAGCTGAGCCTGGACCTGGACTACGCCTTCGCACCCGCTGCCCCGGGGACGGCCGGACGCGGCGGGAGCCAGCTGCCCGACGGCGTGACGGTACGCGTTCCCGTCCTCTTCCTCCACCAGCTCTCCCCCGCGCCGTTCAGGTGGCAGATCCCCGGGTTGCGCACCGAGCTGATCACCGCCCTGATCAAGTCCCTGCCCAAGGCCGTCCGCAAGAACGTCGTCCCCGCCCCGGACGTCGCGCGCCAGGCCGTCGAGATCCTGGACGCCGAGGCCGATCCCGCCGCCGATGAGCTGGAAACCGCTCTGCCGCTGGCCCTGCGACGTCTGCGCGGGGTGATCATCGAGCCTGACTCCTTCGACTGGTCGCGGGTACCCCAGCACCTGCGCATGCACTTCCAGGTCCGCGACGCCCGCAACAAGGTCCTCGGCGAGAGCGACGACCTGGAGGCCCTGCAGGCCGCGTTGCACGACGACGTCCGCCGCGCACTCGCCGAGTCCCTCGGCACGACCGCCGAGGCGCTTCCGGGTGCTACCGGCCCCTCGCGTCCTCCGGCGGCGGGCGGACGCGGCCCGAAGGCACCGGGCCAGCGGTCCGGGAAGGGCGGACGCGGCCGTCCCGGCAACAGGCCGCAGGCCGCCACGACCGAGAGGTCCGTCTCGCTGGAGCGGGACGGCCTGACCGAATGGCCCGCCGATGACATCCCGCGCCAGGTCGAGACCGTCGTCGCCGGGCAGCGGATCACCGGATGGCCGGCGCTGGAGTCCTCGGCGCACCTCTCCGGCAGCGGGGGCCGGGACACGGAGGGCGCCCAGGGACCGCCGGCGCCCACCGCGAGCGTGCGGGTGTTCGCCGATGAGGCCGAGCAGCAGGCGGCACAGCGCCGCGGAGTCATCGCGCTGCTGCAGCACCGGCTGCCATCGACCCAGCGCTACGTCTCGGATCACCTGAACAACAAGGAGAAGCTCGTCTTCACGCAGAACCCGCAAGGGTCCGTCGACGTCCTGATCCGGGATTGCACGCAGGCGGCGGTGGACAAGCTCCTGCCCGCAACGCCGCCCTGGACGCGGGTGGAGTTCGACCGCGTGTTCGACGAGATTCGGGCGGAGCTGATCGACACCGTATTCGTGGTGACCGCCCTGGTAGCGCAGGTCCTCACCGACGCCAATACGGTGCGCAAGCAGATCAAGCGCCCGGCGTCGATGGCCGCGGTCAATGCGTTCGCCGACCTGCGCGAGCAACTGGACCGCCTGGTCAGCCCCGGCTTCGTCACCCGGACCGGCTGGGAGCATCTCCAGCACCTACCGCGGTACATGAGGGCGATGCAGATCCGCGTGGACAAGCTCGTGGGAACCGCCGCCATCCAGCGCGACACCACCAACATGCTCGAGGTCCAGGCGCTCGAGGACGAGCTGGATGCGGCGATCGGTGCCGTGCCGGCCGGGCGTCCCGTGCCGCAGGCGCTGACCGGGATCGAATGGCAGATCCAGGAGCTGCGGGTCTCCTTCTTCGCCCAGGAGCTCGGCACGGCCTACAGCGTCTCCCCCAAGCGCATCCGCAAGGCCCTGCGGGAGGCCACGACCGGATAGGCGACAGCCGTGGCCCTCACCGGTACGAGGCGGGCGGCCCCGCCCCGGAACGTTCAGCGCTGGGGGACGTACCGCTCCTGCCCGTCGGCGAGCAATGCCTGCCGGATGCGCTCGGCCGACTGCTCCATGAGCTCGCCGGAGGGGTTCTGGTCCACGTTGGCGAAGTCGAACTCCTCGATGGAGTTGGTGGGCCACACGTGGATATGGCAGTGGGGCACCTCGAAGCCCTGGATCATCTGGCCCACGCGCCTGGGGTGCCAGACCTGGTCCTGGGCCTTGCCGATGATCTGCGAGACGCGCATCAGGTGCGCGGCGAGCTCGGGGTCGAGGTCCAGCCAGTGGTCGACCTCCTCCCGGGGGACCACGAGGGTGTGCCCCTGCGACAACGGCGCGATGGACAGGAAGGCCACGCATTTCTCGTCCCGCCAGACGAACCGGCCGGGGATCTCGCCGTCGATGATCTTGGTGAAGATGGTGCTCACGGAGTCTCCTCTGAGATGCGGAGCGGACGGCGGCCTCGGCCGTCGCCCGGTCACGGGTGGGGGTGTATCCAGGAAAGAAGCGATGCGGCGGGCCGGCGTAGGCCGGCCCCGGTGGCTCAGACCTCGACCGTGGTCCCCGGGTCCAGGTGAACGTACTGCGTCCCGTACTTCCCGGCGAAACGAGTCACCTGCTTCTCCACGATGCCGAAGCCGTTGGCGGACAGCAGGGCGTCGTGGATCTGATAGGCGGTGGGGGCGCCCACGGCGATCAGGAAGTCGATCACCTCGGACATCTTGGACCACGGGGCATGCAGCGGGACGAGCACGGTGGTGGGCGTGATCCCATGGGGTACGACGAACGAGTCCCCGGGGTGGAAGAGCTTCCCCTCGATCAGGTAGCCCACGTTGTCCACGGTTCGCACCAGGGGATGGATCAGCGCGTGCTGCCCGCCGAAGGTCTGGACCCGGACTCCTCCGAGATCCAGCTCGCCGTCCGCCTCCACGTCGTGGATCCTCGGCCTCCCCTCGGAGTCCACGGCCGCACCGGCCAGGTCCTCGCGCAGGTGAGCCGCCACGGGCCCCGGGGCCCACACGGTGGTGTCCGGCTGCTCCCGCAGCCGGGCGGGCACCCTCTCGGGGTCCAGATGGTCCGGGTGGGTGTGGGTGATCAGCACATGATCCGCTCCGGTCATCGCCTCCTCGACCTCGGAGAAGTTCCCCGGGTCGATCACGATCACGGTGTCCGCGCACTGGACCCGGACGCAGGAATGGGTGAACTTGGTCAGCTTCATGGCAACCTCCACTTCATGGCGACTTCCAGGGACGAGCGTCCTGCATGACGGCGTTCTCGGGCACAGCCTATCGATCGGGTCCGGCGCGTGACGGGCGTTCGCCCCGGGCACACCGCTGACGGCAGGTTCCCGCTACCCTTTGATGGCCGCGCGTGTCATGGTGAGAGGACCGCATACACGGCATGTCACAACCACCACGGCACCCGTGACGGGTGAGCGAGATCAGGAGAGAAGTTCGTGAGTTCCGCCGACTCCCCCGCATCCAAAGAGGCACGTGGCGAGATCCGCAACACCAGGCAACGTCGCGCGGTCCGCGCCGCACTGGACGCGCAGACCGACTTCATCTCGACCCAGGACCTGCACAACCGCCTGCGCGAGCAGGGCGATTCGGTCTCCCTGGCCACGACCTACAGGGTGCTCCAGTCGATGGCCGATACCGGGGAGGTCGATGTGCTGCGCAACGCGGAGGGCGAGGCCATCTACCGGAAATGCGCGGCGGAGCATCACCACCACCACCTGGTGTGCCGGGTCTGCGGCGCCACGGTCGAGCTGGAGGCCCCGCTGGTCGAGGCGTGGGCCGAGCAGACGGCGAGCGCCTTCGGCTATACGAACCTCGATCACACCATCGAGATCGTCGGGCTGTGCCCGCGATGCCAGGAGCAGGCCGACGCGGACCCGTCGAGCCCCGAACCGGCTACGGCCACGGACGGCGCCGAGGACCTTCGGTGAGCCCTCCGGCGCGGGAGCCGGTGTCCTGTCCCTCGGCCGAGGGGCAGGACGCCGGGGATGACCGCGGTGGCCGTCGCCCGGACACGATCGTCCTGGTGGCGCACCTGAGCGCCAAGGGCGGGCGGATCGCACGCGCGGCCCGGGCTGCCGCCGCGTTGTTCACCGCCAACGGGTTCAGGGCCACGATCCTCTCCACGGAGTCCCCCGCCACCGGTACCGACGAGCCCTCCGGGGCGCAAGGCGCCCGGGCCTGGGGACGGCCGCTGCGGCGCTGCCTCGCCCGGAGCCGGGGCGAGGGCATCGCCGCCGTCGTCGCGGTGGGCGGGGACGGCATGGCCCACCTGGTGCTCAACGCCCTTCTGGAGCACCAGGCCCAGGGAGGAAGGGCGCTGCCTTTCGGGCTGATCGCGAGCGGGTCGGGCAACGATCTGGCCCGCCACTGGAAGACCCCGCATGACGACCCGGAACAGGCCGCCGGGCGGATCCTGCGCCGATTGGACACCGGGCCCGCTTTCATGGACGTGGGTCAGGCCGCGTTCGACGACGGGTCGCGGGCCTGGTTCGCCACCGCCCTGTGCGCCGGCATCGACGCCGCCGTCAACGAGCGCGCCAACCGGTGGAGACGCCCGAGCGGATCCCTCAAGTACCTGATCGCCCTGGTGGTGGAGATCGTGAGGCATCCACCGCACCGCTACGGGCTCGAGGTCACGGAGGCCGGGCGGACGCGACGCCGGGAGATCGAGGCCCTGATGGTCAACGTGGCCAACACGTCCTCGATCGGCGGCGGCCTCAGGATCGTGCCACGGGCCTCGGCCACCGACGGGCAGCTCGAGCTCTTCGTCGTCGATCCCCTGACCCGGCTCAGGTTCCTGAGGCTCTTCCCCTCCATCTACACAGGCGCCCACGTACGCGTCCCGGAGGTGGAGATCAGTCCAGCCACGCGAGTGCGCATGACCGGGAAGCACGTCGTCTACGCCGACGGGGAACCGCTGGGCGAGCTTCCGGTGACCATCACCGTCCTGCCCGCGGCGCTGCCCGTGCTGCTGTGAACCCCGGACCGCGTGCTGCGGTCGTCGTCCTCACCTTCGCCCGGGCCTCCGCCTGTGGCCCCCGCGCCGTCGCGAGCCGCTGAGGAGCGCGGGCGGCTACGGGTCCGGCGGAGGATCCAGGAGAGCACCCAGATCAGGAACGAGATGGTGGTGACGTACGGGCTGATCGGCAGCGCCCCGCCCAGCGCCAGCAGGATGCCGCCGACCATGGAGACCTCGGCGAAGACCACGGAGAGCACCACGATCTTGACCGGTGAGGCGGACAGGTTCATCGCCGCGGCGGCCGGGGAGATCAGCAGGGCCAGGACCAGCAGCGCCCCGATGATCTGGACGGACAGGGCGACGGCGATGCCGAGCAGCAGCATGAAGGCCAGGGACAGCGCCCGGACGGGCAGTCCGCGGGCTCTTGCGACCGCGGGGTCGGTGCTGGCGAAGCTCAGCGGCCGCCAGATCACCAGCAGGCCGGCGATCACGACCGCCGAGAGGATCGCCATGGACACCAGCTGCACCTCGTCGACGGAGACGATCTGGCCCGTGAGCAGCGCGAACCGGTTGGCGGTCCTGCCCTGGTAGAGGGCCAGTGCCAGGATGCCGATGCCCAGCCCGAAGGGCATCAAGACGCCCACCACGGAGTTGGACTCGCGCGATTGGGCGCCCACGATGCCGATGATCACCGCCGCGACGACCGAGCCCATAAGGGAGCCGGTGACGATATCCGCCCCGACCAGCAGGGCGATCGCGCCTCCCGCGAAGGACAGCTCGGCGATGCCGTGGACGGAGAAGGCCATGTCGCGCATCATCACGAAGGTGCCGATCATGCCGCCGACCAGGCCGATCAGCGCCCCCGCCCAGATGGAGTTCTGCAGCAGGTGCAGCAGGTCGCCGTACCGATCGAAGACGAAGACCGAGTCCAGGATGGCTTCCAGGTTCACAGGGCAGCCCCCTCATGGTGGCCCGGGACGTCGCAGTGGTCCACGACCTCGGCACCGACCACGAGCACCCTGCCCGCGACCCTCATGACCTCCACGGACGTCCCGTAGAGATCGGAGAGCACCTCGGAGCGCAGCACCTCGGAGGGCGAGCCGATCCGGAACGAGCCGTTGGCCAGGTAGAGCACACGGTCGACGTCGTCGATGATCGGGTTGATGTCATGCGTGACGAACAGGACAGCGGCGCCGGTGCGGTCGCGCTGCTGCGCGACCAGCTCCGCCAGCTGCTTCTGACGCTGCAGGTCCAGCGAGAGCAGCGCCTCGTCGAAGAGCAGGAGGCTGGGGTCGGTGGCCAGGGCCTGGGCCACCCGCAGGCGTTGCTGCTCGCCGCCGGAGAGCGTACCGACCGGGGCGTCCGCGTACTCCGTGGCGCCCACCCTCTCCAGCAGGGCGTCCACGCGCTCCCGGTAGGCCCTGCGACCCAGCAGCCGCGGTCCCCACCGGTGCCCGTCGACACCCATGCCGACCAGGTCGCGGCCCCGCAGGGGAGTGCGGTCGTCGAAGGCGCGCTGCTGGGGGACGTAGCCGATCTCCGTCGAGCCCCGGCGCACCGGCGCGCCGGCCACCTCGACCGTCCCGGAGCTCAGGGTCTGCAGCCCCAGCAGGACTCGCAGGAGCGAAGTCTTGCCCGTGCCGTTGCCCCCGAGGACCGCGACGTACTCGCCCGGCTGGATATCGAGGTTCAGCCCGCTCCACAGCGTCCGCCGCCCGAAAGCGAGCGCGGCGCCCCGGAAGGACGCCGCGGGCCCACCCGAAGTCACTGACCGCTGCCCCCCATCGCCTGCTCCAGGCTGTCGATGTTCCCGCTCATCCAGTCCAGGTAGCCGGTGTCCTCCGGCAGGTTCTCGGAGAACGACACCACGGGCAGCCCCGCCTGCTCCGCCACGGTGCGCAGGTCCTGGCTCTGGCCCGTCGAAGTCTGCTCGTTGTAGGCCAGCAGCTGGACCTGCTCGTCCTCGACGAGAGTGCGTACCTCGTCGTAGACCAGGGGCGCCGCGTCGGTCCCGTCCTCGACGGCCACCGTGAACTCCGTGGGGGTCACGTCGTGCAGCCCCGCGTCCTCGAGCAGGTAGCCGGCCACGGGTTCGGTGGCCGCGTAGTCGCCCTCCAGTCCGAGGCCGCTCACGCGCTCGTGCAGGCCCTCGACCTCTTCGCCGAACGCCTGGGCGTTGTCCTGGTAGGTCTGGGAATTGTCGCCGTCCAGCGTCCCGAGCTCCTCGGCCACGGCGTCCGCCGTCTTGGTCACGGAGTCCAGGTCGTACCAGACATGCTCGTTGAAGGAGCCGTGATCGTGCGAGTGGCCCTCCTCGTCGTGGGAGTGCCCCGCCTCCTCGGTGGCGTGGTCCTCAGCGGCATGGTCCTCGCCCTCGTGGTCATGATCGTGGTCGTGCCCCTCCTCCGAGCCCTCCAGGCCCGAGACCTCGACGGCGTTGACGACCGGGGCACCGGCCTCCTCCACGAGATCCTCCATGAAGGCGTCGTAGCCGCCGCCGTTGAGCACCACCAGGTCCGCGTCCTCCACCGTGAGGCGGTCCTGAGGGGTGGCCTCGTAGGAGTGCGGATCCTGTGCCGGCGAGTCGATGACGGGGACCACCTCGACGTTGTCGCCGGCGACCTGCTCGACCACGTCGGCGTACACCGAGGTGGTGGTCACCACGGTGATCGAGGCATCGGCAGTGGCATCGCCGGTGGCGTCACCAGCGCCGCCGGAGCATGCGCTCAGCGCGAGGACGCCGATTCCGGCGACGGCGGCCGGGACCAGGGACTTCAGGCGGGAAGCGGGCTGTCGGGAAGAGAACTGGGGTGTGCGAGGACTCACGTGAAATCCGTTCTAAGCGGCCCGGGGCCGCGGAGGGATCAAGAGCAGCGGATGCACTGTCTTGATAATGATTGTCATGTGCGCTGGGATCGTAGCAGACCCTTCACCCGATGTCCGCATCGATGCCCTATCAGGCCCAGCTCTCTCCGCGCGCGCGGCCCTCCTCGTAACCCGAGACGTTCTGCACTCCCACCACGGCACGGTCCGCGAACTGACGGGTGTTCGTCGCCCCCGCGTAGGTCATGGAGCTGCGCACGCCGGCGGTGATGTGATCCACCAGGTCCTCGACGCCGGGACGGCGCGGATCCAGGTACATCTTGGAGCTGGAGATGCCCTCCTCGAAGATCGCCTTGCGCGCCCGCTCGAAGGCCTCCTGGCCCTGGGTGCGGTTGAGCACCGCGCGGGTGGAAGCCATCCCGAAGCTCTCCTTGTAGTACCGGCCGTCGGCGTCCTGGTTCAGCTCCCCCGGCCCTTCCCACGTGCCGGCGAACCAGGAACCGATCATGACCTGGCTCGCGCCCGCCGCCAGGGCCAGCGCCACATCGCGCGGGTACTTCACCCCGCCATCGGCCCAGACGTGGGCACCCAGCTCGCTCGCGGCGGCGGAGCACTCCAGCACGGCCGAGAACTGCGGGCGTCCCACGGCGGTCATCATGCGGGTGGTGCACATGGCACCGGGACCGACGCCGACCTTGACCACATCGGCCCCGGCGCCCACGAGGTCGCGGACGCCGTCGGCGGTCACGACGTTGCCGGCCACGATCGGATGCTCCGGTGCGACGCTTCGGACCGTGGCCAGCGCCTCCATCATCTTCCGCTGATGACCGTGGGCGGTGTCCACCACGAGCACGTCGACCCCGGCGTCGATCAGCCGCTGGGTCTTGCCCGCGACGTCCCCGTTGATCCCCACCGCGGCGCCCACCTTGAGAGCCCCCTGGGCGTCGAGGTTGGGGGTGTAGATCGTCGAGCGCACCGCACCCTGGCGGCTGATGACGCCGACCACCCTTCCGTCGTCGACGACGGGTGCCACATGCAACCGGGCCTTCTCCATCCGGGTCGTCGCCAGCGCCATGGACTCGCGCAGCCCGGAGGGGCCGGAGCCCGGTTCCGACAGCTCAGCGGCGGTGAAGACGGGGACATCGGTGCGCATGACGACGTGCAGCTGCGTGAAGCGATCCACCTGCTGGCAGTCGCCTTCCAGGACCATGCCCTGGAACCCGCCGTCAGCGTCCACGACGGCCACGGAAGCGTGGGCATGACGACGCAGCTGGGCCAGGGCGTCGTGCACGGTGTCATGCGGTTTCATCAGCCGCACGGACTCGAAGTACGGGGAGCGGGCCTTGACCCACGCGGTCTCCCGCGCCACGACGTCGGAGGGGATGTCCTGGGGCAGTACGCCGAGACCGCCGCGGCGCGCCATGGTCTCCACCATGCGCTTGCCGGTCACGGCCGTCATGTTGGCCGCGACCACAGGGGTGGTGGACCCCGTCGGATCGCCGGCCCGCAGATCGACGTCGAATCGCGAGGTGATGCGAGACGACGAGGGCACGAGGAAGACATCGTTGTAGGTCAGGTCCGTGACAGGGGTGTTGAGAAAACGCACGTCGGACATTTTAGGTCCAGTCCGGCCATAACCCGCTCCGTGCCGGCCCACGGACCCGCCGGGGCCCTCGCAGCTGTTGGCCGTATGTTGCCCTGAACACTAGACTTGCCCCCAGTACGACCGTTCGTCGGCTGACAGCGGCCGGATCCCCCTGGCGGTTTCACCATGAACGCCACTGCCATGGGCATCTGCGGGACCCGGATCGCCCGTCAGGAGCCAGGGCCCAACGCGCAGCCGAAGTCACGGTCGTACGGCGTGACCAACGACGGTCACCGGATCAAGACGAGAGAATGAGGCGTAGGCACGTGCCGAGCACACCACGAGACCTGATCCCCGAAGAGTTCGCGGGCAACGAATGGCTCGTCGAGGACCTCTATCGGAGGTACCAAACCGACAAGAACGCGGTGGACAGGGACTGGTGGCCCATTTTCGAGAGCATGGACAAGGCTGCCGAGTCCGCATCGTCCCGCGATTCCCCGAAGACCGAGTCCTCTCGGAAGACGGAGAGCGCCCCGAAGGCTGAAGCCTCCTCGAAGGACGAGAGCCCATCGGAGTCCGCCGGCGCCGCGCAGCCCGAGCCGTCCGGCCAGCAGCCGCGTCGACGAGCGCAGTCCGAGCCCGCCTCCCAGAAGACCACGCCGCGCGAGCAATCCAGGCCTGAAAGCCAGAACCAGGAGAAGAAGAGCACCGTGAACCCACCAGCTTCCTCGTCCAGCCAGGGAGGCTCGCAGGAAGAGCCGGGAGACGAACCCCAGGACCAGATCGTCAAGCTGCGCGGCCCGGCCAAGGCGGTGGCCGCCAACATGGATGCGTCGCTGACGGTCCCCACGGCCACCACGGTGCGCGCCGTACCGGCGAAGCTGCTCATCGACAACCGCGTCGTGATCAACTCGCACCTGGCCCGCAACCGAGGCGGCAAGGTCTCCTTCACGCATCTGATCGGCTACGCCGTCGTGAAGGCGCTCAAGAACTACCCGTCCATGAACGTCACCTATGACGAGCAGGACGGCAAGCCGGTCGCCATTCACCCCGCCCACGTGAACTTCGGCCTGGCCATCGACCTGCCCAACAAGGACGGCTCCCGCAACCTGGTGGTGCCGAACATCAAGGGAGCCGAGGAACTGAGCTTCCGCCAGTTCTGGGACGCCTACGAGGATATGGTCCGCCGCGCCCGCAAGGGCGAGCTGACCATGCAGGACTACGCCGGGACCACCGTGTCGCTCACGAACCCCGGCGGCATCGGCACCGTGCACTCCGTGCCCCGCCTGTCCAAGGGCCAGGCCGCCATCATCGGCGTGGGCGCCCTGGACTACCCGGCCGAGTACCGCGGCTCCTCGCCCCGCACGCTCTCGCGCAACGCGATCTCCAAGATCATCACGCTGACCTCCACCTACGATCACCGGGTGATCCAGGGAGCGGGGTCCGGCGAGTTCCTCAAGACGGTCGAGTCCTACCTGCTGGGCGACGACTTCTGGGACGAGATCTTCCAGGGCCTCAAGGTCCCCTACGAGCCCGTCCGCTGGACCCTGGACAACCAGGTCAACCCGGAGACCCAGGTCAACAAGGTCGCCCGGATCCAGCAGCTCATCCACGCCTACCGCGTGCGCGGTCACCTGATGGCCGACATGAATCCGGTGGGCTACACCATGCGCACCCACCCGGACCTGGACATCCGGACCTACGGCCTCTCCCTGTGGGACTTGGACCGCGAGTGGCCCACGGGCGGTTTCGGCGGCGCACCCACCCTGACGCTGCGCACGATCCTGGGGCTTCTGCGCGACGCCTACTGCCGCACCCTCGGCGTGGAGTACATGCACCTGGAGGCCCCCGCCGAACGCGAATGGTTCCAGGGCGAGCTGGAGAAGGGCTACACCAAGCCCACGCGCGACGAGCAGTTCCGCATCCTCAGCCGCCTGAACGCCGCCGAGGCCTTCGAGACCTTCCTGCAGACCAAGTACGTCGGCCAGAAGCGCTTCTCCCTGGAGGGCGGCGAATCGCTGATCCCGCTGCTCGATGCGGTCATCTCCGACGCCGCCGATGACGGGCTGGCCGGGGTGGTCATCGGTATGGCCCACCGAGGCCGCCTGAACGTCCTCACGAACATCGCCGGCAAGTCCTATGCCCAGGTCTTCCGCGAGTTCGAGGGAAGCCAGGACCCCAGGGCAGCCGAGGGCTCGGGCGACGTCAAGTATCACCTGGGTACGGAGGGCGTCTTCACCTCCGACTCCGGCAACCAGACCCAGGTCTACCTGGGTGCGAACCCGTCCCACCTCGAGGCCGCCGATCCGGTCATCGAGGGCGTGGCCCGCGCCAAGACCGATGTGCTCGGCGGCGGCCCCGAGGGCGACGGGAGCTACCCCGTGCTGCCCATCCAGGTCCACGGCGACGCCGCGATGGCCGGTCAGGGCATCGTGTTCGAGGTCATGCAGATGTCTCAGCTGCCGGCCTACAACACCGGCGGCACGGTGCACATGGTGGTCAACAACCAGATCGGCTTCACGACCTCGCCCGAGGCCGGCCGCACGTCGACCTACGCCACGGATGTGGCCCGCACCATCCAGGCCCCCATCTTCCACGTCAACGCCGATGACCCGGAGGCCGTGACCCACGTGGGCCAGCTGGCCTACGCCTACCGGCAGCGGTTCCACAAGGACGTCGTCATCGACCTGCTCTGCTACCGGCGCCGCGGCCACAACGAGGGCGACGACCCTTCGATGACCCAGCCGCTGATGTACCACACCATCGAGCAGAAGCGCTCGAGCCGTAAGGTCTACACCGCCAACCTGGTGGGCCGCGGTGACATCAGCCAGGAAGAGGCGGATCGCGCCCTCAAGGACTACCAGGAACGCCTGGAGCGGGTCTTCACCGAGACGCACGAGGCGCAGACCTCCGACACACCCCTGGTCACGGGCGACGCCGCCGCGATCGCCAACATCGAACGTCCCTCGGCCCAGCAGACGGACTCCGGGGTCTCGATCCCCCGCTCCACCGCCATCTCTGCCGAGACCGCGCGCCGGATCGGGGAGGTCCACATGGCCATCCCCGAGGGCTTCACGGTCCACCGCAAGCTCACCAAGCTCCTCGAGCGCCGCGCCAAGATGACCGTCGACGGCGGCGTGGACTGGGGCATGGGCGAGATCATGGCCTTCGGCTCCCTGATGATGGAGGGCATCCCGGTCCGGATGTCCGGGCAGGACGTCCGCCGGGGAACCTTCACCCAGCGCCATGCCGTGTTCTTCGACAACGTCACCGGTGAGGAGTGGACCCCGCTCAACCATCTGCTGGACGATCAAGCGCCCCTGGCGATCTACAACTCCCTGCTCTCCGAGTACGGGGTCCTGGGCTTCGAGTACGGCTACTCCGTGGAGCGGCCGGACGCCCTGACGGTGTGGGAGGCGCAGTTCGGTGACTTCATCAACGGCGCCCAGACCATCGTCGACGAGTTCGTGGCCTCCGCGGAACAGAAGTGGGGCCAGCGTTCGTCCCTGGTCATGCTGCTGCCGCATGGCTTCGAGGGGCAGGGCCCGGACCACTCGTCGGCTCGCATCGAGCGGTTCCTGACCCTGTGCGCCGAGAAGAACATGATCGTTGCCCAGCCCTCGACGCCGGCCAACCACTTCCACCTGCTGCGCCGGCAGGCCTATTCACGGCCGCGCAAGCCCCTGATCGTCGCCTCGCCCAAGCAGCTGCTCCGGCTCAAGGCCGCGGCGTCGCCCATCGAGGACTTCACCTCGGGGACCTTCCGGACGGTGATCGAGGATCAGGCCGGACTGGACCCCAAGGAGGTCACCGACGTCGTCCTGGTCTCCGGCCGCCTGTACTACGACCTGGTCGCGCACCGCAGCCAGCGGGAGGACAGGACGACCGCGATCATCCGGGTCGAGCAGCTCTACCCGCTGCCGCTGGAGGAGATCAAGTCGGAGCTGGCCCGTTACCCCGAGGCCAATGTGCTCTGGGCCCAGGACGAGCCGGCCAACCAGGGGCCCTGGCCGTTCATGGCGGTCAACCTGGCACCCGAGCTGAACCGGAGGATCCGCCTGATCTCCCGTCCGGCCTCCGCCTCCCCCGCCAACGGCTCGGCCAAGCGCCATGCGCTGGAGAACGAGAACCTGCTCGAGGAACTGTTCGACAACCGCTGAGCTCGTGCAGCTGACACGGCGCCGCGCACGGTCAGTGCGCGGCGCCGTGTACCGTTGACAGGCAACGGCACCCGGATATGACCTCTGCGTCGGCTCAGGTGCTCCCCCCTCTTGGCAGACCCACCCCCAGAGCACATCGAAGAAGGAAAGCTGTGGATCAACGCAGGATCAGAATTGTTGCGGTCGGTGACGAGCTGCTGGCCGGGACGGGCGACCCCCGCGCTCTCGGCTGGTACGGACGCGTGCTGGCCCGGACCCCCCACGACGTCGTTCCGATCTCCTCCTACGTCCTGGCGGCCCCCGGCGAGGGCAGCGAGCACCTCAACGACCGCTGGTTCGGCGAGGCCAGGCTGCGTTTCGCCCCCGCCGCGGACAACCGGGTGGTGATCGCACCGTCCACGGCCGACGTCGATCTGGGCATCACCACCGCCCGCTCGCGGCTGAACATGGCCAATATCGTGGACACGGCGTCCCAGAACAACGTCAAGGTCCTCGTGGTGGGCCCGCCTCCCACGCTCGACGCCGACCGCAACCGCAAGATCGCGGATCTCTCCGCCTCCTATGCGGACGTCGTGACCCGGCGCAACCACATCTACGTCGACACCTTCAATCCCCTGCAGCACCACGAGCAGTGGCGCAAGGACCTCTCCGCCAACGACGGCCAGCCGGGCCAGGCGGGATACGGCCTGATCGCGTGGCTGGTCCTGCACCGCGGCTGGTACTCCTGGCTGGATCTCCCCGAGCCCCAGTGATCCGAACCGGGTCCGGCACCCAAGTGTGCGAGAATGGTCGGCGGTGCCCCGGCCCGGTGGGAACCGGCGCCGGGATGCGTAGACCCAGATAGTGACCCAGGAGGCTCGCATGAGCAAGCGTGGACGTAAGCGCAAGGATCGCCGCAAGAACAAGGCGAACCACGGCAAGCGCCCCAACGCCTGAGAAACCACGCCTATCGCGTGATCTCCGCAGCGTTGGAGTGACTGAACGTGCTGAAGGCCGGGTTCCGTGACGGAACCCGGCCTTCAGCGTGTCGACGCGGGCGGTGAGCCGCCGGAGGACGCCCGGGCGGGCTTCCGCCGGATGGCTACTGGGGCTTCTGCCCGCACTGCTCGTGAATGCGGGTCATGATCGCCGATCGCAGGGTCTCCGGAGCGGTCTCGCTGCAGGAGCGCTTCACCACACCGCGGATCACCTGCTCGAGTTCGCTTTCGTGCGTGCAGTCCGCGCAGGATTCCAGGTGGTCGGCGATCTGCTTGATGTCCTCGACCGTCAGGGCGTCGTCGAGATAGGCGTAGATCCGTTCCACCTGCTCCCCGTCGCATCCGCAAGGCGCCTGGTCGGTAGTGGCCGGTGCAGCGCCGATGTCGGTCCGGGCGGCTCGTTCAGTCATGCTTCGTCCTTAAGCCTCATGAGATCGGTGATCGTTCGTGGTGGAGTCGCCGTCCTCGCCGGCTCCTGCCGCGGCAGTGGCCACGGCCTTGGCAGTGGTGGTGGCGCTCTGCGTCGTCGACGTCTTGCGCCGGCCCGTACCCGCGGTGTCGATCCCGCGGTCCGTGGCGTAGTCCGCGAGCTTCTCGCGCAGGAGCTTGCGCCCGCGGTGCAGGCGGGACATCACGGTCCCGATGGGGGTCGCCATGATCTCGGCGATCTCCTTGTAGGCGAAGCCCTCGACGTCCGAGAGGTAGATCGCGAGCCGGAACTCCTCCGGCAGATCCTGCAGAGCCCGCTTCACATCGGAATCGGGCAGGTGGTCCAGGGCCTCGACCTCAGCCGATCGCAGCCCCGTGGACGAGTGCTGCTCGGCCCTGTGCAGCTGCCAGTCCTCGACGGTGTCCGTGTTGGCCTGCTGCGGTTCGCGCTGCCGCTTGCGGTACAGGTTGATATAGGTGTTCGTCAGGATGCGGTAGAGCCACGCCTTGAGATTCGTGCCCGGCTTGTACTGGTGGTAGGAGGAGAAGGCCTTGGTATAGGCCTCCTGGACCAGGTCCTCGGCATCGGCGGGATTGCGCGCCATCCGCAACGCGGCGGCGTAGAGCTGATCGACGTAGACCATGGCCTCGCGCTCGAACCGCACCGCGCGTTCCGAGGGGGTCTCGTGGGCGACGTCGACGAACTGCTCACCGTCATCCGCGCCGGGCATCTCCTGCTCAACTGCATCGTGGTCTGCGGGCACGATCGCCTCCGGATCCTCGGTCCCGCTGGTGGCCTCCGGCATTTGAGGGGTCTGCCGCACGGTGGAGTCATTCATCGTGGTCAAGTCTAGATCAGCCACCTCTCCCGGTGGCCGCGTGCATACGGCGGGCAAGGGCGCCTCCGTTCCATGGCCGTGCTGCGTCGTCGTCCCCTGGCAGTGCCGTAGCCGTCGGCACTGCGCGGGTTCTTCAAGGGCCAACGCGTGCGGGAACGAGAATGTTCCGGCCCGGTCGCCTCCCTCGGCCACGCCGTCGTCCGACCGACCGGCCGTGGGATCCGGCGCCGGACGCCGGCTATGCCCTCAGCAAAATCAGGGTACTGAGGGAAATCGGGGCCCAGGACGCGGCCTATCCCCCCACCGCCTGGTTAGGATGGGACAGGCCAGCGGTCGGACTCACGAGTCCGGTCCAGCAGGCCCCTGTACACGACTAGGAGGACCCTATGAGCATCGTCCGCCGCATCGCCCGCCCGCTGCTGGCCACCGGTTACATCGTCAACGGCATTGATAGCTTCCGGAACTCGAGCACTGCCGCCGCGCATCTGGATCCGGCTCTCAAGACCGTCCGTCATGCGGTGCCGCAGGCCGCGCCCTTCCTGAAGAACTCGGCGGTCGTGGCGCAGGGCCTGGCCGCCGCCCAGGTGGGCGCCGCTGCTCTCTTCGCGCTGGGCAAGGCTCCGCGCCTGGCCGCCTCCGTGCTCATCTCCACCACCGCCGTCAACGCCTACCTGGACTTCCGGGCCTCTGACCACGGGACCAAGGAGCAGAAGGCGGCCCGTCGCAACTCCGCCCTCAAGAACGTCTCCCTGGTGGGCGCGACGATGATCGCCTCCGTGGACACGGACGGCAGCCCCTCCCTGATGTGGCGGGCCGAGCACTTCGTCAGCGATGTCCAGAAGCAGGCGGAGGATCTCGGCAAGGACGCCTCCAAGAGGTGGGAGAAGGCGCAGAAGGTCGCTTCCAAGAAGGCCAAGGAAGCCCAGAAGGCCGTCTCCTCCTGATCCTGGCACGCCCCCGTCGCTGCGGGGACACCGCCGTCAGAAACCCTGAACCGCAACCCCTGATCCGCGCTCGAACGGAGAATTCGTGACCCACGAGATTCCCGGGGAAGCCACCGGAACGGAGCCGGCCGCCGCGCACCCGCTGTGGCCGGCTCCGTTCGTCGGCGGCACCCCCGTTGAGTCGTCCCTGACCGTGCCCGGCTCCAAGTCCCTGACCAACCGGTGGCTGGTGCTGGGAGCGCTGGCCGACGGCCCCTCGCGGCTTCGCGCGCCCCTGCACTCGCGAGATACCTCGCTGATGCTGCAGGCCCTGCGAGCGCTGGGAGCGCAGTTCGAGGAGATCCACGGGGATTCGCCCTTCGGCCCCGATCTGGCGGTCACGCCGATCCCGCGGCCGTTCGGCGCCGCCGCCCGGCGGGAACGCTCCGTCGACTGCGGACTGGCCGGCACGGTCATGCGTTTCGTCCCCCCGCTTGCGGCCCTGATCCCGGGAAGGACCCGTTTCGACGGTGACCCCCACGCGCGCAAACGGCCCATGGGACCCGTGATCTCCGCCCTGCGGGCGCTCGGCGCCACGGTCGAGGACGACGGCACGGGCTCCCTCCCGTTCACCGTCCACGGCCCGGAAGCGGGCGGTTCGCTGGCCGGTGGCGAGCTGACCATCGACGCCGCCGGCTCCTCACAGTTCGTGACCGCGGTGCTGCTGACCGCCTCACAGCTCACCGGGGGGCTCGTCTTGCAGCACCACTCCCCCGACGGCGCGGGAATCCCCTCCATGCCGCACATCGACATGACGGTGGAGGTCCTCAGAGAAGCGGGCGTGAACGTCGACGATTCCGTTCCGGGCCGCTGGGTGGTCTCTCCCGGCCCCGTCCGGGCCTTCGACGTGCGGGTGGAGCAGGATCTGTCCAATGCCGGGCCGTTCCTCGCGGCGGCCGTGGTCACGGGCGGCGAGGTCTCCATCCCGCACTGGCCTTCGGAGACCACGCAGGGCGGATCCCACTGGCAAGACATCCTGCCGCGGTTCGGCGCCGCGGTCGAGGTCGCCGACGGCGTGTTCACCGTCCGGGGGCCCCGGTCCGTGTCCGGTGTCGACCTCGACCTGTCCGAGGCCGGTGAGCTCGCCCCCACGGTGGCGGCGATCTGCGCCGTCGCCGGCACCCCCTCCCGTCTGCGCGGCATCGCTCATCTGCGCGGTCACGAGACCGACCGCCTGGCGGCGCTGACCGCCGAGATCAACGGGCTGGGCGGGGACGTGGAGGAGACCGCCGACGGTCTGATCATCCGGCCGGCACCCCTGCACGGGGGGACCTTCCACTCGTACGATGATCACCGCATGGCCACGGCCGGTGCGGTCATCGGCCTGGTGGTCGATGGCGTCCGGGTGGAGAACATCGCCACCACGTCCAAGACCCTGCCGCAGTTCCCCCAGATGTGGGCCGAGCTGCTGGCCGGGAGCCGCCCGTGACCCGTCGCAGCTCGGTGGACTACGACTGGGACGAATCCGATGTCCGGGTCCGAGCCAACAAGAAGGGCTCTCGCCCGCGGACCAAGGAACGCCCCGCCTTCGAGGACGCCGAGGTGGGCCGGGTGGTCACCGTGGACCGGGGCCGGTACACCGCCGTGATCGCCGAGGACACCGACGACGAGCGTCTGGTCACCGCCGTCCGCGCCAAGGCGCTGCGGAGGACCCCGGTCGTCGCCGGCGACCTGGTGGGACTGGTCGGGGACACCACGGGCGCCCCGGACACCTTGGCGCGCCTGGTGCGCGTGGAGGACCGGCGGACCGTGCTGCGCCGCAGCGCGGATGATACGGACCCGGTGGAACGGGTGGTCGTGGCCAACGCGGACCAGCTGGTCATCGTGGTCGCCGCGGCGGATCCCGAACCGCGTACCGGCTTCATCGACCGTTCCCTGGCCGCGGCCTACGACGCCGGGATCGACCCCTTGCTGTGCATCACCAAGACGGACCTGCGCGACCCCGCCTGGCTGATCGACCACTACCGTGCCCTGGACCTGGATGTGCTGACCTCGGGCAAGCCCGGAGCCGGGCTCCCCCGAGCCGCCGCGGCGGAGGACCCGGAAGGGCTCCTTGCGGAAGCCCCCGGCGAGGAGCCGGAGCTGGACCCGGAGCTGGTCGCACAGCTGCTGAGTCATCTGGACGGAAGGATCTCAGCCATGCTGGGGCACTCCGGGGTGGGCAAGTCCACATTGGTCAACGCGCTGACCGGCGCCGCCCGCGCGACCGGCGGAGTGAACGCGGTGACGGGAAGAGGCCGGCACACGTCGTCGTCCGCGCTCGCGCTCCGCGTCCCCGGCGCCGGGGACGGCACCTGGATCATCGACACCCCGGGGGTGCGGTCCTTCGGCCTGGCTCATGTGGATCCCGACCGCATCGTGGAGTCCTTCGACGAACTGGGAGAGGCGATCGCCGAGTGCCCCAAGGGGTGCACCCATCTGGCTGGAGCGGCGGGCTGCGCCCTGGACGCCTGGGTCGCCGAGGGCCGGGCCGGGGAAGCCGGTGCCGCGCGTCTCGAATCCCTCCGGCGGCTCCTGGGAGCAGGTCGCGAGGAGGAAGCCCCCGAAAAGCACCTGGGCGGCTGAGCACATCGGATAGCCTGGAGACCATGCGATCCACCAGCACTTATACCGATGACATGCGCCTTGCCCACGTGCTGGCGGACGCCGTCGATGCCTTGACCATGCGGCGCTTCAAGGCTCAGGATCTGCAGGTGGAGACCAAGCCGGACCTCACCCCGGTCACGGACGCCGACCGTGAGGCGGAGCAGCTCATCCGTTCGCAGCTCGCCCGGGCGCGCAACCGCGACAGCGTCCTGGGCGAGGAGTTCGGCACCACCGGCGGAGGGTCGCGGCAGTGGGTCATCGACCCCATCGACGGGACCAAGAACTTCGTGCGCGGCGTGCCCGTGTGGGCCACCCTGATCGCCCTGGTCGACGAGGGCCAGCCCGTGGTCGGACTGGTCTCGGCGCCCGCGCTGGCCCGCCGCTGGTGGGCCGCTGCAGGGACCGGGGCATGGGCGGGGCGTTCCCTGGCCAAGGCCGAGCGGATCCGGGTCTCCCAGGTGGACAGGCTCCAGGATGCCTCCCTGTCCTACTCCTCCCTGTCGGGCTGGAAGGACCTGGGGCGAAGGGACGCCTTCATCGACCTGACGGACCGGGTCTGGCGCACGCGGGCCTACGGGGACTTCTGGTCGTACTGCCTCCTGGCCGAGGGAGCCGTGGATATCGCGGCCGAGCCCGAGCTGAACCTGTACGACATGGCCGCCCTGGTTCCGGTCGTCGAGGAGGCGGGTGGCCGGTTCACCTCCCTCGCCGGTGCCCCGGGGCCCTTCGGCGGCAATGCCGCGGCCACCAACGGGCTCTTGCACGACCAGGTTCTCGACCTGATCGGAGATTGACCGGTCCAGCCTATGACGACGGCGCCTCGACCCGGGTGGGTCGAGGCGCCGTCGTCACAGGGGCAGGGCGTCCGTTGAGGGCCAGCGGGACTCCGCCGACTAGGCCCGCAGGCATCCGAACGGTGGCAGGTCAGCTGTTGAACTGCTGGTCCACGACGTTCTCCAGGCACTGCTGGTAGGCCGCCTGGTCCTGGTCCTCCATGAACTGAGAGATGCACTCCTGGCCCGCGGGATCGTTGAGGATCTGCAGCGTTGCGCCGCCGACGACGATCCACACCGCCAGGGCGATACCCGAGAGGATCAGACCGATGATGCTCAGGATCAGGCCCGTGATGCCCAGGCCCTTCCGGGACCCCTTGACCTTTCGCGCCTTGACCAGGGCCACGATCGCGAAGATCAGGCCCAGGACTGCCAGGATGACCGTGATGCCCAGGAAGAACAGCACGAGGCTGATCGCGCCGAGGACCACGGCCGTGATCGCCCAGCCACGACCCGGCGTGACGGGCGGAGCCACGTAGGGCTGGTCGTACGGGTTCTGGTTGTTGGCCGGGCCGCCCGGGGGCGCGTAGTAGTTCTGGCCACCGTAGTTCTGGCCGCCGTATTCCTGGCCCGTATTGCCGTAGCCGTAGCTCTGGCCCGGCTGGCCGGTGCTCTGGTTGCCGGCCCAGGGCTGCTGCGGGTTCCACGACTGCTCGTTCCGCTGCTGCCCGTAGTCCTGGACTGTATTGCCATTGCCGTAGCCGTAGTCCTGGCCTTGGGGAGCGGACTGGCCGTAGCCCGGGGAGCCGGCCGCGTTCCCTCCGTCCCGCTGAGACGCGGGCACCCGGACTCCGTACTGCGGAGGCTCCGAGGAGGGGTCGTACACGTTGCCCTTGGGACTGCCGTCCTGCTGGGAACCGGCGTGGCCGGTGGCGTTGGGATCACCGCCCGTTCGGCCCTCCTGACCGCCGGACCAGTTGCCATGGGGGGCGTCGTTGTTCTGCGGACGCTCGTAGCTCACGTCGTGGACCTCCCGGACCCGTTGTGCGGTGTATGTGTCACCCTCCATGGTCGCACAGGAGGACGCGGGCCCGTCGCGAGCGGGCGGCCGCGCGGACCTCAACGGTTCGGCAATGATCTGCCGGCCCGGGCCGTCCGTGCCTCCCGGCAAACGAAAATGCGCCCCGTGTCAACACGGGGCGCATTTCGCCTAGTCAAACCAGTGGAGATGGGGGGAATTGAACCCCCGTCCGGTGCAGCGTCATCAAGACTTCTCCGGGTGCAGTGTGCGTGTGATTTTCTCAGCCCTGGCCATCATGCACACAAGTGGCCAACGGGCTCAGTCGCGTAAAAGTCCCTCAGCAGTCCGCGACGAACTACTGAAGCAGTGGCCCTCTAGCTGATGCCAGACACCGGGGCGAAGGCGAACCCGGGCTGACAGACTGCTATCGCTGAATCAGGCAGCGAGAGCGAAGTCAGTGCGCTTGGAATTGGCACTTATTGGTTTGCACAGAACGTTTACGAGATGACTGCGCATTCTCGACCCGCTTCTCTCGACTCGACTCACACCGTCGAAACCGATCATCCCCGTATGTGGTTGTCAATCAACCCCGGCTCGATGCTCGCGGGGCCCTGCGGACCGCCGTTCCTCTCGAACCGGACATTCAAGAATACCGCTCGTGCGGCTCCGCGCACAAGGGGCGATCGTCGGCGACGACATCCGCTCCGGGCATATCCGGGGCGGATTCAGCGCATGTTGCGGTAGCGCATGGCGCGCTGCGCCTCACGGTTGTCCTGCGCCTCCCGCAGAGCCTGGCGCTTGTCGTACTCGCGCTTGCCGCGGGCGATCGCGATCTCGCACTTGACCCTCTTCCCATCCAGGAAGTACAGGCTCAGCGGCACGATGGTGAAGCCGGCCTCCCGCGTCTTCTGCTCGATCCGGTTCAGTTCCGTACGGTGCAGCAGCAGCTTGCGGCGCCGCTTGGCCGAATGGTTGGTCCACGATCCCTGGAGGTACTCGGGGATGTGGACGTTCTCGAGCCAGAGCTCGCCGTGCCGGTCGAACGCGCAGAAGCCGTCCACCAGGGAGGCCCTTCCCATGCGCAGGGACTTCACCTCGGTGCCCATCAGGGCGAGACCCGCCTCGAAGGTGTCCAGGATGGCGTAGTCGTGCCGGGCCTTCTTGTTGTTGGCGACGATCCGGCGGCCGTCGTCGTTCTGTTTCTTAGCCATGGTTGGCGCAGGCATCCTGCAGCACGCGGCCCGCGTGCTGGGACGCCGTTTGCGCGATCACTCCTCGGAAGCGTTGTGGAGGGCCCCCGCACGCCACCGGATGCCGGCGTCGACGAAGGCGTCGATGTTGCCGTCGAACACGGACTGGGGGTTGCCCTCTTCGTGGTTGGTCCGCAGATCCTTGACCATCTGATACGGGTTGAGCACGTAGGAGCGCATCTGGTCGCCCCAGGAGGCCTTGACGTCGCCGGCAAGCTCCTTCTTCTTGGCCTCTTCCTCCTGCTTGCGCTGCAGCAGCAAGCGGGATTGGAGCACGCGCAGGGCCGCCGCCCGGTTCTGGATCTGCGATTTCTCGTTCTGCATGGACACGACGATGCCCGTAGGCAGGTGGGTCATCCGGACGGCCGAGTCGGTCGTGTTCACGGACTGGCCGCCGGGACCCGAGGAACGGAAGACGTCGATCTTCAGCTCGGACTCCGGGATCTCGATGGTGTCGTCGGACTCGATCAGCGGGATGACCTCGACCGCCGCGAAGGAGGTCTGACGACGCCCCTGGTTGTCGAAGGGCGAGATCCGCACCAGGCGGTGGGTTCCCGCCTCCACGGAGAGGGTCCCGAACGCGTAGGACGCCTTGACCTCGAAGGTCGCGGACTTCAGTCCGGCCTCCTCGGCGTAGGAGGTGTCCAGCACCTTGGTCGCGTAGCCATGGCGTTCGGCCCAGCGCAGGTACATGCGCATCAGGATCTCCGCGAAGTCCGCCGCGTCCACGCCGCCGGCGCCCGAACGGATGGTGACGACGGCGTCGCGCTCGTCGTACTCCCCCGACAGCAGGGTGGTGACCTCGAGGTCGGCCAGCGCCTTCTTGACCTCGGCCAGCTCCTCGCCCGCCATCTCCAGAGTGTCGGCGTCGTCCTCCTCCTCGGCCAGCTGAACCATGACCTCGATGTCCTCGATCCGCGTGGACAAGTCGTTGAGCCGCTTGAGCTCGGCCTGCTTGTGCGACAGCCTGGAGGTCACCTTCTGGGCGGATTCGGGGTCGTCCCACAGATTGGGCGCGGCCGCCTGCTCGTTGAGGTCGTCGACCTCGCGTCGCAGCTGGTCGATGTCGGAGACCTCTGCGATCGAGTCGTAGGTCGCGCGCAGGTCACGGATTTCCGCGGGAAAGTCGATGGAGGCCATAGCTGTACAGCTTAGTTCATGGTCGCAAACTCGCGATGACGACGGCGGCCGCCCGTCGGTGCCCGTCCCGGCTCCGGGACGATCGGAAGCGCGCTTTCGACTCCGGCCGCTCCCGGGACGAAAGTGCACTGACTTTATTGTAATGCCATATACCCCTTGCCGGTCGGGCGCGGTAGCACAAGGCTCCCTTTCGACTACGAGATGAGAAGTGTCCCCATTTTGATGGACTGAGTCAGCAAAAATTCGATGTTCTCCACGAGAAGACGGCGCGTAAACATGTTTTGTCCCTAAATGGCCCTATGTAAATACAACCATTTGGCTGACAGTCCATGAAACCGGCCTGGAATGCGGCGGCAATCCCTGTGCATCATGGAGGTAGTCGGTCCATCCAGGGGGAACAGGACCGATCGACCCGTCGGGGGGACGGGTCACATTCGATCCGAGGAGACCGTCGTGTCTACCGATATCGGCATGCCCGCAGGGCTTGCTTCAACGTTGGAAATCATCCAGGCAAATCTGCAGCAAGGCGGCCGCTGGCTGCTGATGATCGCGATGATGCTGTTTCTGTCCTATGCATTGTTCATGCTCGGCGCCGTGGTGTTTTCCACCACCGCCGGCCGAGTCCGCTCCGTCCGGTTCCGCTCTACCCGGGTCCGGCACCGCAAGGATGACCTCGCGGACCGGCGTTCCGCCCGCGAGTCGGCCAACGATGCGCCCCGGCTCAGCGCATAGGGGGCTGCCGTGATCATTCTCTTCAATCAGAGGATCGACCTCGTCCTCATTCTCGCGGTCACGCTGGTCGGCGTCGGCGTCCTCTACGCACTCACCATGCTGGTCCTGTCCCGCACCACACCGAGGTACGAACGGCAGGCGCAGAAGATCATCCGCTCGGTCGCACCGGAACAGGCCGTATCGGACATCGTCTTCGTGATCCCGTGCCTCAACGAGGAACGGGTGATCCGCGCAAGCCTCGAACGACTCGTCTCCCTCGATCACCCGCGCCTGCACGTGCTGGTGGTCGACGACGGGTCGGACGACGACACCGCGCAGATCGTCTCGGACTTCCCGGATCCCCGGATCCACCTGCTCCGCAGGGTGCTGCCGGAAGCCCGGCAGGGCAAGGGCGAGGCGCTGAACGCGGCGATCCGCCACATCGAATCCGGTGCGGTCGCCCCGGGCTCCAGGGCCGAGAACGTCGTGGTGTGCGTCGTCGACGCCGATGGCCGCCTCGAGTCCCACGTCCTGGACGAGGTGCTGCCGCGCTTCGCCGACCCGAATCTGGGAGCCGCCCAGATCGGCGTCAGGATCAACAACCGCGCCACCAACCTGCTCGCCCGGATGCAGGACGTCGAATTCGTGCTCTACACGGAGGTGTTCCAGCGGGGCCGCCGGCATCTGGGCAGTGTCTGCCTGGGAGGCAACGGCCAGTTCGTCCGCCTCTCGGCGCTCTACGACCTGGGACCGCATCCTTGGTCGCGCAGTCTCTCGGAGGACCTGGACCTGGGCGTCCGGCTGCTGCTGGACGGGTGGGAGACCGAGTTCTGCCACCGCACCTCCGTCCACCAGCAGGGCCTCGTCGACCTGCGCCGCTGGGTCAAGCAGCGGGCCCGCTGGTTCCAGGGGCATCTGCAGTCCTGGACGCTGGTGCCCTGGGTGCTGCGCAACCTGAACGGGACCAGGAGGGTGGACCTGCTGTACCACCTGACCAGCCCCTTCCTGCTGCTCGTGACCTCCTTCCTCAGCCTGGCCTTCCTGCTGTGGATCCTGGCCATCGTCCTCTCGGCGGTCCAGGGCGAGATCACCTTCTCACCGTGGTGGATCTCGGCCTACCTGATCGCTTTCGGGCCGGCCCTGCTCTTCGGCCTGGTGTACTGGAAGGCCGAGCGCCAGGAGGGCCAGCGCCTGTGGCGTGCGGTCGCCCTGATGCACGGCTACGTGGTGTACTCCCTGCTGTGGTACGCCGCCGGCTGGCGGGCCACGGTCCGTTCCCTGACCGGGCGTACCTCCTGGACCAAGACGGACCGCACCACCGACGACCAGGAGCACGAGGCTGAGGTCGAGGCAGCCGCGGCTTCTGCCGAGGCGAGTCGCTGATGGCTGGGCACGTTCGCACTCGAGTGGCCCTCGGAGCGGTCCTGCTGGCTGCGATCGCCCTCGCCGTGCACCTGCTGACGGACGTGTTCCGTCCCGGTCAGGCCACCCAGGCCTGGGGGGACGGGGAGGAACACGGACGGTGGGTGGTGGAGTTCACCGGTTACGGCGAGGCCTCGGGCAACGACGACGAGGTGGTCCTGCAACCGCGCTCGGCCGAGTCCATGGACATCACCCACGGAGGTCTGGTCCGGACCGCGGAGTCCTATCAGGACGCCGACTTCGAGGTCAGCATGCTGACGGAGAAGCAGGTCCGCGACGGGGAACCCAATGTCTGGGAGGTCGGCTGGGTGCTGTGGAACTACAGCGACAACGACCACTTCTACGCCGTGGCCCTCAAGCCCAACGGCTGGGAGATCTCCAAGCAGGATCCCGCCTATCCCGGTAAGCAGCGTTTCATCGCCTCCGGCCACGATCAGGTCTTCCCGATCGGGCAGGAGTATCGCGTCAAGGTCGAGCAGAACTGGCCGGAGATGACGGTGAGCGTCGACGGACGGGAACTCGCCACCGTGACCGACGACGAACGCCCCTACCGCGGCGGGTCGATCGGCCTCTACACCGAGGATGCCAGGGTCAGGTTCACCGACCTGACCGTCCTCGGCACTTCCGCCGACTGACGGGCTCCGCCGGTTCCTCAGCCGGCCCGGCGCCCGCAGACCACCGGGGCACACCGCACCCATGGTCCGGCCCCCGCTGCACGGTCGATGCCACCGTGCCATCGCTTCGCACCACCACTGAAAACCCCGCTGTCGCCGCGGGAGTGAAGGACCGATCATGAACGACCAGTACCGCCTGTCCAAGATGGGCCGAGCCGCCTGGGCCGTGGCACTCGTGGCCATCCCCCTCATCTCCGCCGGGCTGATCTTCGGCCTGACCGATGACTCGATCGTCGAGCACCAGGGATCCAAGGTCGCGGAGAAGTACGCCGTGCCCATCGATCAGATCAGCGAGTCGGACGGCAGCACCCCCCAGTTCTCCTCCACGTGGGGAGAACCGGGCGGCAGCAAGACCCTCGTGCTCTACGACGCGGACGGGGAGTATCCGGAGGACGCCGAGCTGTACGCGGTGGCCGTCGGCAATCTCGCCACCCACTTCGGCGAAGTGGAGGCCGTGGACCTGGCGCTGTACCAGGAGAACCAGATGGACAGCTTCGACGCCGTCATCTACCTGGGCACGGATGACAAGAAGCAGGTCCCCCAGCCATTCCTCCAGGATGTCCGGGAGGGCCAGACCCCGGTCATGTGGATGGAGCAGAACATCGACGAGCTCGCGACGTTCAACTCCCCGGACGGAGAGGACTTCATCGCGCAGTACGGATGGAACGGCCTGGAGCCGCTCACCCTGGACAGCTCCGAGGTGACGTTCGTCGACTACAAGGACCAGCAGGTCGGCCGCCACGCCGAGGGCGTGGACCTGCTCAACGCACCCCGGGTCGTGGACCCGCAGAAGGCCGAGGTGCTGGTGCACGGACTGTGCGGGGAACCCTCGGACCTGCGCCAGTGCGTCACGGACGACCCGGACTACATCGGCGAGTCGGTCCCGTGGGCGGTGCGCTCCGGGAACCTGACCTACCTGGCGGAGATCCCGCTGAACTACATCACGGAGAACAACCTCTACCTGGTCTTCGCCGATCTGCTCTACGATCCGCTGGGCCCGGACGTCGCTCCCGTCAAGCAGGCTGCCGTGCGCTTCGAGGACGTCGGGCCAGAGGCCAACCCCGAACAGCTGCGCGCCGTGGCCGACTACCTGCACTCCCGTGACATCCCCTTCCAGGTGGCCGTGATGCCGGTGCAGATCGACCGCACCAAGGCCGGGAACGACTGGTACGGATTGACGCTGCTGGACGCACCTCAGGTCGTCGATGCCCTGAAGTACATGCAGGACCGCGGCGGGACGCTGATCCAGCACGGCACCAGCCACCAGTACGGGGCCACCAACAATCCCTACAGCGGACGCTCCGGGGACGACTACGAGTTCTACGAGTACGGATGCACGTCCAACGAGGCTCCTCCGTACGAGTTCGAGGAGTGCAAGGACGACTCCTGGGTCACCAAGAAGGGGCCCGTGCCGGCGGATAGCGTGGACGACCACAAGCAGCGGATGGACGAGGGCCGGCAGGTCATGATCGAGGCCGGGCTGGGCGAGCCGGAGATCTTCGAGACGCCGCACTACACCGCCTCGGTCAACGCCTATAAGGCCATGACGGAGCTGTACGACGCCCGCTACGAGCAGGGGGAGTACTTCGCGGGTGCCCTCAGCGGCGAGGAGATCTCCACGGAGAACTTCTTCGGGCAGGTCTTCCCCTATTCGGTGCATGACTTCTACGGTCAGAAGGTCTACCCGGAGAACCTGGAGAACATCACGCTCAAGGAGCAGAACAACCACGCAGCCCGTTCACCGGAGACGCTCATCGACCGTGCCAGGACCAATCTGGTGGTCCGCGAGTCGACGGCGAGCTTCTACTTCCACCCGTTCCTGGACATCGGCTACCTGGACCAGGTGGTCACGGGGATCGAGGACCTCGGGTACGAGTTCGTACCCGTGACGGAGCTCAAGTAACGCCTCGTGCGTCGTCTCCCGGCGGGAAGACCGCCGGCAGACGACGCACGAGCCGAACCGTCGAGGCACGAGACACCGGAAAAGGCATAAGAAGGGGGCGTCCCGATCGGGACGCCCCCTTCTCCTGCGCTCCACCTCTTGTGCTTTTGAAACCCGGTCCGCCTATGCGTAAGCGCCCCGCCGGGGGCTCGTGCACGGATGCCTCACCTGGGAGCCGTGGAGCACGGGCCCACCCATCGGGAAGGACTTCGCCCCTCCTCCGCGACGGGCGGAGGGGCGAAGCATCACAGAGAGGCGCTCAGTGCCTTCTGGCGCTCCCTCCGCCCGGTCGGCCACAGCCGTGGACGCCGTTTCGCGGCGATGTCCTCGACCCAGCCGACCGCGCAGAGCACGACGGCGAGCATCAGCCAGGTGAGGATGAACGGCGGCCAGGAGGTCTCCAGGAAGCGGGGCATCAGCTCCCAGGCGGCCTCGGACTCGTAGACCGGTTCCATGATGGGCACGGTGAGGGCGATCAGCAGGTTGTGCCACAGGTAGACGGTCACGGCACGGTTGTTGAGCAGCGTCACGAAGCCGTCCAGGAAGCGCAGGGGGCGCGGGAACTGCTGCCAGCGCGGGGAGATGCGCATGAGCACGGCGCAGAAGCCCAGGGACCAGAGGGCCTGGCCGATGGGAATCGCGTTGAGGTCCATCCCGTCTTCCGTCTGGTGATTGAAGGCCCACCAGAACCCCAGGGCCATGACCGCGAGGCTCACCGGGATGACGACCTTCAGGGAGAGCCTGCGCAGGTAGCCGTCGTGATGGGCGAAGCCCAGGATCCAGCAGGACCCGTAGACGCCGAGGTCGTAGAGCTCGGCCGTGAGGCCGTCGGGCATGGGCACGACGCCCCATTCCAGGATCACGAGCATCGCCAGCGGTGCCAGGAAGGTCAGCAGGGGCTGGGCCCGGAAGATCTTCAGCAGCAACGGCGAGAGAAGCATGAACCAGAAATAGGCCCGGATGTACCAGAGGATCTCGCCGGCCTGGATCGGCCAGGTGGGGTCCTGCACCCCGATCCCGCCGCCGAGTTCATCGGGGAAGGGCGGGTCGCCCAGGGGCACGAACCAGAACAGCAGCCGGTACCACGGCCCGGTCCCCTGATCCCCCGGAACCCAGCCGTGAAGTGCGAACAGCACCAGCACCGTGATGCTGTAGGCCCAGAAGGGCAGGAGGAGCCTGCGGGTCCGGCTGCGCAGGACCGATCCCGCGGGTCGTTTGAGGGATGCCGCCATGAGCGATCCCGCGAGCGCGAACATGATGCCTATGGCGGGGAAGACCATGCTGAAGAACGCTCCGCCGAAGGTGTGATAGGTCACCACACGGACCAGGGCGATCGCCCTGAGCATGTCCAGGAACCGGTCCCGTCCGCCGCCGCCCTTGGGAGTGCTCCCCTCCGCCACGGTCTCCCCTTGATGGCGCGCAGGCGCGCCCTGTCCTTGGCTCATGCTGAGCCCCCCTCGGTGTACGCGACGGTGCACCGTGCCCCTCTCCCCTGGCGCACGGCTTCCGCCGACCGTTAAGGACATTAGTCTGCATGAATCGGAGTCACCACAGTCAGCGCGTTTATGTGGCAAGTGCTACGGGCGTCCAGGACCAACCCGGCCGCACGCAAACACAAGCGCGACGAATGTGGCCTGGAGCACATTGGTTGTCATCACCGGTTGATACCACCGATCCAGGACAGACAGGCCGTCGCAGGACAGGCCGTTGAGAGGTTCTCATGGCTCAGAACGCACCGGGGGCCGGCAGGCGCCCCGCAGCTGATCGCCCGCCGTCGCCCCCGGCGCCCGCCTCGCGACCGTCCCCGGCCGGCGACGGCGCAGCGCAGGGCGGCGGCACCCTGGCCAGACGCCACCTGTCCACCACGGCGCTGGTGTTCATGATCATCGCCGCATCGGCTCCGCTGACAGTCCTCGCAGGGGGCGTGCCCACGAACTTCGCGGTCTCCGGCCTCCTGGGCGTGCCGGTCAGCTACCTCGTGCTGGGCGTGATCCTGATCCTCTTCGCAGCGGGTTACGGGGCCATGAGCAGCCATGTCCAGAACGCCGGCGCGTTCTACGCCTATATCAGCGAGGGCCTGGGCAGCCGGCAGGGCATCGCGGCGGCGATCCTCGCCCTGATCTCCTACAACATGATGCAGATCGGGCTCTACGGGCTGTTCGGCTTCGCGCTGTCCAACGCCCTGACCCAGTGGACCGGGCTGGAGGTGCCCTGGTGGCTGGCGGCGGCCGCCGGGTGGATCATCGTGGGCGTCCTGGGGGTCAACAGCGTCGACCTCTCCGCCAAGGTGCTCGGCGTCCTGGTCGCACTGGAATTCCTGGTGGTGATCGTCGTCAGCATCATCTCGGTGCGCACGGCGCCCGAAGGCCTCTCGACCCAGACCTTGCAGCCGGATCAGTTCTTCACCACCGGCATCGGCGTGCTCCTGGCCTTCGGCATCGCCGCGTTCATGGGTTTCGAGTCCGGCGCCATCTATTCCGAGGAGACCAAGGACCCCCGGCGCACCGTGGCCCGCGCGACCTATATCGCCGTGGCCGTCATCGCGGTCTTCTACGCGGCTTCGGCGTGGGCCCTGGCCATGGGGGTGGGGCCCGGCAGCATCGTCGCCCAATCCCGTGAGCACGGTCCCGACCTGGTCTTCGTCTGGCTCGCCGATCACTCCGTGCCGCTGGCCGACCTGGCGAGCCTCCTGTTCATCACGAGCCTGCTCGCAGCGCTGATCGCCTTCCACAACGCCGCCGCACGGTACTTCTTCGCCCTGGGCCGATCGAGGGTCCTGCCGGGCTATCTGGGGAAGGCCGCGCCGACCGGGGCGCCTCGTGCGGGTTCGCTGACCCAGTCGCTGCTGGCGCTCGTCGTCGTCGCCGTCTTCGCCGTGGCCGGGACGGGTTCGGAGCTGGGCCCCCTGTACCCCGTCATGACCCTGTTCACCTGGCTGACCAACGCGGCGGCCTTCGGACTGGTCTTCCTGCTGGCCATCACCTCGATCGCCGTGATCGCCTGGTTCGCGAGGGACCCGCACGGCCACGGCCTGTGGACCCGCGCGATCGCCCCGGGGATCTCGGCCGTCGGCCTGCTGGTCGTCGCCGGGCTGATCCTGGGCAACTTCGACATCATGATCGAGGCCGACGGCCCCTCTCCCCTGGTGGTGGTCATGCCGGGCATCATCATCGGCTCCGGAGTCGTCGGGCTGATCTGGGGCGAAGTGATCCGCCGCCGCGATCCGGCACGGTACGACGCCCTCAGGGAGCAGGACCAGATCGAATCACCATGACGGAGCCGGCCCGCTGACCGCGTGCCGGCTCCGGCGGGCTACCCCCGGATCTCCCCCAGGACCCGGCTCCGGTAGGCCGACGGCGACTCCCCGAACTCGGCCTTGAGCGCCTTGGAGACGTAGGAGGAGTCGAACAGGCCGTACCGGGAGCTGATGGTGTGCACGGATTCATGGGCGAGCAGCGGATCGCCCAGATCCTGGCGGATGGCCTCCAGGCGCCGGGTCCGGATATAGGAGGCGACCGTCAGATGGCTCTGGGCGAACCGGCTGTGCAGCTGCCGGACCGAGACGTACAGGGCGCCGGCCACCTTGCCGGGCGAGAGGTCGGGATCGTGCACGTTCTCGTTGATGAACGCGATGGCCTGGTGCAGGAGGATGTTCTCCGAGAGATCCCGTCCGGACGCTCGTGACTCCGCCGAGAGCACCGTGACCAGCATGTCCAGGGCGGAGCGCACCAGGCTCATGGCGTGCGGGCCGCGCAGCAGATCGATGTTCTGGGCCAGCTGCTCGAACAGCGGCACCGCCACCCGCCCCAGGCCCTCATCCCGGCTCACCCTGGTGGCCGTGACCATCCGGATCTGATCCGTGGTCATGTGCACGTAGCTCTGCGGGAAGAAGACCACCAGGCTGTGCTGATCGCTGGGGTAGGACAGCTCGTAGGGACGCTGGGTCACGTACAGGGCGAGGTCCCCGGGCTCCAGGTGGCAGATCCGGCCGTCCTGAGCCAGGGAGGCCGCCCCCGACAGCTGCAGGCTCAGCTTGCAGTAGGCCCCGTCGGTCTGCGCGGCCAGCTCCTCGTCCCGCACCACCGTGTGAGCGTCCGTGCGCATGTCGAAGAAGTGGACGTCCTCCAGGCTCGCCGCGCGCATGTCCGCGCGGAACGACTCCTCGTCCGGTGCGGTCAGATGCAGCCTGCCGATCGACCTGGTGATCTCCTCCCGCCACTCGGGCATGGTCAGCCCGGTCAGGGAAGGGAGCTGCCCCGCTTTCGTATCGTCTTCACTCATCGTTGACACCACCTTGCGATGAAAGTATCACCGTGTGATCCACCGCACGCCAGGGTCCGGCAACGCTGCGCTCAGGTGCAACTGCCCAGCACGTTCAGCCAGGGAACTGAGCGTGCTGCGGACCGGCTCGGAACGCTCCCCGGGGTGGGCGCCCAGGTGCGCCCTTCGGGTGTGAGCGGGCTGTTGCGATGAGTCACTTCGCCTCCGACCGCGTCTTGGCCTACCGCGCCAGCAGCTTCCGGGCGAACTGCGCGATAGCGTCGGGGCGTTCCTCAGCCATGAAGTGTCCGGCGTCGATCGGTTCGTATGTGAAGTCCGGGGCCCATGCGCCCCAGATTTGCGTCGGGTCGAATCCGAGCTGGCTGCCCCAGTCCTGAGAGATCGCGGCGACGGGCATCGTGAGCGCCCGGCCCGCGTCTCGGTCGGTGCGGTCCATGTCGAGGTCGACGCTGGCGGTGGCTCTGTAGTCGGCAACGATCGCGGGGACGGCAGCGACAGAAGCCATGATGTAGTGATCACGCAACTCGGGCGAGAAGGTCGTCCCCGCGGGATCCCAAGCGTCGAGGAATGACGCGAAGAACTCCTCTGCCACCGCAGCGATCATCTTCTCCGGGAGCCCCTTGGGCTGCGCCATGAGGTAGAGGTGCCAGGCGACTTTCGCGTCAACGCCCCGCAGCACATCCCAGGTGTCCAGCGTGGGCAGCACATCCAGGATCCCCACGTGGGAGACCCGGTCGGGATGGTCGAGTCCTGCGCGGACGGCGACGAGCGCACCCCGGCCATGGCCGATGACAGCGAATCGGCCGTGACCCAGCCGGGAGGCGACCGCGACGACATCGGCGGCCATCGTTCGCTTCGAGTACACGTCGATGCTGTCGGCATCAGGCTTGTCGCTGTCGCCGTATCCGCGAAGGTCCGGTGCGATCACGGTGTAGTCGCGCGAGAGGTCCCGCGCGACGGCGTTCCACATCAGATGCGTCTCCGGGAAGCCGTGGAGCAACACCACCGCAGGCCCGACGCCAGCGTGCGCAACGTTGAGCGCTACCCCGTTCGCCCCCTGGATGCGATCGTAGGTGAACTCGGGGATGGTGAAATCGGTCATCAGGTGCGCCTGCTCTCATGGGGTCGATGGGTAGAGGGCGCTGGTTTCCCAGAGAAGATGCCGTCCTGTCCGGCAGATATGCCGCTGCGGAGGGCGGGAAGGAGGACCGCATCGACGAGTGCCGCACGGTAGGTGGCGTCCGTCGACAAGCCGTTGAGCTTGCGAATGATCAGGGTGGCCGCCGCGATCTCTTCGTACGCGAATGGATCCGCTGACTCGGGGAGCTCCCCGCGAGCGATGGCCGCCTGCCGCACCGTCTCCGTCAGACGCGCTCCGGTCGGCCCGACAGATGTTTCGATGAAGTCGCACAGCTCCGGATCCCGCAATCCCGCCTGCATGATCGTCAGGCTGACGGGTTCGCCGGCGTCCATCGTGGATTCCAGCCGCTCGAGGAGGGCGAGCAGATCCCCGCGCAGCGAACCCGTGTCAACGGGCTCGGGACTGTCCTGCGCAGCGGGACCCGCCTTGATAGCTGCCACGACCATCTCCTGCTTCGTGGCCCACCTCCGATACAACGTCCGCTTGGATGCCTGAGCGCGTCGCGCAACCTCCTCGAACGTCACTCCCTCAACGCCCAGGTCCCTCATGACATCGAGAACGACTCCGAGGATCTCAGCCTCGCGGTCTGGATCTCGTGGTCTGCCTGGCGGGCGGGACAGGGGAACATCTTTAGGATACGGCACGGGTCGTATCCTAACAGGCGTCACGCCTCTTATCGACCGTCGCTCGCACGAGAAGGAGCACTGTCAACAACGTCATGGCCAGCAACATCTAGACTGGTGCGACGCCTGGCGGCGGGCCTCTCCTGCATAGGCCGTTCCCCTCGCCTCGACCACAGCTTCCGGAGTACGCCCATGCCGACCGGCGCCCTGCACCAGATCCTCGACCTCGTGCAGGAGCGACGGCTCCCGGAACTCGCGGAGCTGGTGCGGCCCATGCCGACGCCTCAGGTGGTCGGGCTCGTCGAGTCGCTGCCCACGCCCGAAGCCGCCGTCGTCTTCCGCCTGCTGGGCAAGGACGAATCCACGGACGTCTTCGACCATCTCGGCTCCGGCGCCCAAGCGGACCTGGTGGCGGAATTCGGTCACGGAGAGATCGCCGGCGTCTTCGGATCGCTCGACCCCGAGGACAAGGCCTGGCTGCTGGACGAGGTGCCGGCGAAGGTGGCCAAGCGCCTGGTCGCCGCCTTCGACGACCGGGAAATGGAGGCGGTCACCGCCCTCCTCGGCTATTCCCCCGGGTCCGTGGGCCGCCGCATAGCGGCCGAGGCCGTGCGCTGCACGCCCGGAGAGAGCGCGGGCGGCATCCTCGAGAAGATCCGCGGCCAGGGCATCGGTACGGAACTGTGCTGCCGCATCCCCGTGATCGCCTCCGATCGGAAGCTCGTAGGCGTCGTGGAGCTCACGGACCTGCTCCAGGCCGCCCCGGACGCCCTCATCGAGACGCTCATGGACGAGCACCCGGGATCCGCCTACACCGACGACGACGCCGAACGCGTCGCCCACCGTCAGCTCGACACCGGGGAGCTGATCCTGCCGGTCGTCGACAGCGAACGCCGACTGGTGGGGATCCTGCCCATCGCCGACGCCGCCCGCATCGACCGCTCCGCCACCGCGGAGGACCAGGCGCGCGCCGGTGCCAGCGAGCCGCTGCGGCGGCCCTATCTCCTGACCTCCATCCGCACCATCGCCCGTGCCCGCATCATATGGCTGCTGGTGCTCGCCGTCTCGGCGGCGCTGACCGTGCAGGTGCTCGAGCTGTTCGAGGAGACGCTGGCCCAGCGCGTGGCCCTGGCCCTGTTCATCCCGCTGCTGATCGGCATCGGCGGTAACACCGGTGCGCAGGCGGCGACCACCGTGACCAGGGCGGTGGCCGTGGGCGACGTCGGCACCCGGGATCTGTGGAGGGTCGCGTTCAAGGAGCTACGGGCCGGGATCCTGCTCGGCGCCATCCTCGCGATCCTGGCCTTCGCCATCACCTCCCTGATCTACGGCATGGACATCGGCACGGTGATCGCCCTGACGCTGTTGCTGAACTGCCCCATCGCCGCCACGGTGGGAGGGGTGATCCCCCTGGTGGCCCGCGCCTGCTCGGTGGATCCCGCTGTGTTCTCCACGCCGTTCATCTCCACCTTCTGCGATGCCACGGGTCTGCTGGTCTATTTCATGGTGGCCATATCGGTCCTGGGGCTGTAGAGCCCCGGAACCCCTGGGCCCGGGCATCGCCGCAAGGTCCGGGCTCCCGCACCCAGGGGCGGCCGCCTCCGCGGATCAGTGAGGGAAGTCACCGGCCCGTCAGCTGTCAGCTGACGGGCCGGCACATTTGATAAGCCAGCTGCCTAGTAAACTGGGAACCGGCCTCACTCGAGTCGCCCTGCCGAGCCACCACGGCTCATCCCGCATTCCGGCCCGAACCTTGAAACGAGACCCCATCTTCTGCGACACGCCCCGCCCAGGACCTGTCCCCGCCCGCCGACGCAGCCCACCCCGCCCGTTCCCCTCGGTTCCGGCACCCGCACCCGATTCCGGGAAGGTGGTCCGATGATCGCCGACGTGGTGCTGACCGCCGTGGCCGTCGTCCTGATCGTCAACGTGCTCATCTGCCTGGTCCGGGTGCTCATCGGCCCCACGGGCCGTGACCGCATCACGGGCGTCCTCTTCGCCGGTACGACGGGGGCTGCCGTGCTGCTCATCGCCTCCGTCCTCACGGACCTGCCGGCCCTGCGCGACGTCGCCCTGGCCCTGGTCTCACTGGCCGCGGCCATCGTCGTGGTCCGGGTGGCCGCCGAACGACGCCGGGACGGAGGCCCGGCATGACGCTGCTCGCGGACATCGTGACCGTTCTGGCCGGGCTGGCGGGAGCGGGGTTCTTCACGGCCGGCACCCTCGGGCTGCTGCGCTTCCCGGATCTCCGTTCCAGGCTGCACGCCCTGGCCAAGGCGGACTCGCTGGGCCTGGGGTTCGTGAGCCTCGCCGTGCTGGTGCAGGCCGATTCGGCGGGCACCGCCGCGAAGGTCGTCCTCGTGTGGCTGCTCGCCCTGGCGGCCGCCGCCACGAGCGCCTATCTGCTGGCGGGAGAGGAGCGCCCATGAGCCCGGAGACCACGGTCGGCCCGCTCCAGCTGAGCCTTGCCCTCGCCCTGATCGTCACCGCGGCAGCGACCTTGTATTCCCGTCACCGACTGACGGGCGTGGTGCTGTTCCTGGTCTTCGGCGTGTTCCTGAGCATCTACTGGGGCGTGATCGGTGCACCCGACGTCGCCCTCGCCGAAGCGGTCATCGGCACCGGGGTGACCGGGGCGCTGTTCGGGTACACGGCCACCGTCATGCCCCGCCCGGCTCACGACCGCCGCGGGAGCATCGCGAGGACCATCGCGGGCCTGGCCGGAGGAGCGGGCATCGGCGCCGGGCTGGGCTACTTCCTGACCCGGGCCGCGGCAGCGCCGCCCGGTGGCTCCGGCGAGCCTGTCGGCCTGACCGGGCAGGCCACCGCCGCTGTGCCCGCCACGGGCGTGGAGCATCCCATCACCGGGGTGCTGCTCAACCTCCGCTCCTACGACACCCTCATGGAGATGGTGGTGCTCCTCTCCGCGGCGACCGTCGCCGTCGCCTTCGCCCCGCGGAGTGACGCGGGGTCCTCCACGCGCGGTGGCGCCCCCGCCTCCGAGCAGCGCGGGCCCGCCGCCCCGCCGATCGTCCGCGGGTTCGTGTCCCTCGTGGCACCCGTGGTCCTCTTGTTCGCGGCGTGGCTGCTGTTCGCCGGCTCGACCCAGCCCGGGGGCGCCTTCCAGGCGGGTGCTGCGCTGGCGGCGGTGATGATCCTGGTGCAGACCTCCGGCGTGGGGCGGCTGCGGATCGGCCCCGCCATGATCTGCCTGCTGTTGCTGGGAGTGCTCGCGTTCATCGCCGTGGGTCTCGGCGGATTGGTGCTCGGTGACGCGTGGCTGCTGCTGCGCGGCGAGCACGCCGGGACCGTCACGATCGCCCTGGAATGCATCCTGGCCGTGACCATCGGCGCCAGCTTGGCCGCCGTGTTCCTGGCGAGTGCGGGGAGACGGCGATGATCGAGCTCTCCGTGGCTTCCTTGACCCTGTGGACCGGTGCTCTCCTCACCGGGCTTGCCCTGGTCCGGCTCCTGACCGTCGAGGACCTGATCGCCCGGCTGATCGCACTGAACCTCACCGGCGGCGGGACCCTGCTGATCCTCGTGGGCCTGGCCGCACGCACCGAACCCGTCGACCCCGTTCCCCAGGCGCTGGCCCTGACCGGCATCGTGATCACGGTCGCGTTCACCGGTGTGGGGCTGATCCTGGTCCGCGCCGTCGACGACGACGAACGCCCGTCCCGGTCTGCGGACGGACGAGCCCACGGTCACGACGAGGAGGCCAACGCATGAGCGCCCTGTTGCCCGCCGCGGTCCTCCTGCCGGTGATCACAGCGCTGGCCTGCCTGGCCCTGCCCCGCCGGGCCCAGCCCATCTCCGGGTTTCTCGGGGGGCTCGCATCGGCGGCGGTGAACGCCGCCGTCGTGGTCGCGGTCACCTCCCACGGCGTCCTGGAGCACCACATGGCCGGCTGGGCGCCGCCCCTCGGCATCGCTCTCAGGGCCGATGGCCTGGCGGCGGCCTTCGTCGGGCTGACCGGTGCAGTCGGGTTCGCCACCCTCGTCTTCGCCGCGAGCGCTGAGGCCACCACCGGCCGACGCACGGGGTTCTGGCCCCTGGCCATGCTCACCTGGTCCGGCCTGATGGGGATCTTCCTGGCCGCCGACCTGTTCAACGCCTATGTGGCCCTGGAGGTCCTGGGACTGTCCGCCGTGGGAATGGTCGCCCTGGGAGGCCGGGGCGCCCCCAGGGCCGCGTTGCGCTACCTCATCGTGGCCGTCGTCGGCTCCATGCTGCTGCTGACCGCGATCGGGCTGGTCTACGCGGCCACCTCGACCCTCGACATGGACCTGGCGGGACAGCGCCTCACCGCGGAAGACGGGTGGCTGCCGCTGGTCCTGGCGGCCACCGGCATGGGGTTGAAGACCGCACTGGTACCCATGCACGCCTGGCTGCCCCCTGCCCACGCGGGCTCGCCACCGGCGGTGAGCCCGCTGATGTCGGCCCTGGTGGTCAAGGGATCGTTCTACCTGATCCTCCGGTTATGGCTGGATGTCTTCCCCCGCAACGACGCCGTCGCCCTCGTCCTGGGGGTGCTGGGAGCCGTCGCCGTGATCTGGGGCGGGGTGCTGGCCCTGGCGCAGCGCCGGCTCAAGCGCATCGTGGCCTACTCCACGATCTCCCAGGTGGGCTACCTGTTCCTCGCCTTCCCCCTCCTGAACCTGCCGGGTCACCAGCCGGCGATGGTCTCCGCCGTCGTCGCCATGGCACTGGCCCACGGGCTGGCCAAGGCGGCGATGTTCACCGCCGCGGGAGCTCTCATGCTGGGCACGGGAACCGACCACGTGGACGGGCTCGTGGGAGCCGCCCGGTCCGAAGGCGTCCTGACGGCGGGCATGATCCTCTCGGCCGTGAGCCTGATCGGGCTGCCGATGTCCCTGGGGTTCACCGCCAAATGGCAGTACCTGGAGGTCGCTCTCCAGACCGGCGCGTGGTGGATCGTCCTGGTCCTCCTGACCGGAACGCTCCTGGCCGCCGGCTACCTGCTGCGGCCCCTGGCCGCGCTGATCCGCGACTCCGACACCCATGAAGAGGTGGGCCAGGCGGAGATCGGCCCCCGGCCCGCGGCCCAGCGCTGGGTCCCGCTGGCCCTGGGCGCCATGGCCGTGGGCGCCGGGCTGTTCACCACGGACCTGACCGCACTGACCTCGATCGGATGGGGGTAGCCATGATGCAGCAGCTGCTCACCGCCGTTCCCCTGATCCTGATCGCCCTCTCGGCCGCGCCGGCGCTGATCATCTTCATGCTACCCGAACGGGCCAACCGGACCCGGGTCACGATCAACGTCGCGGCCGCTGCCCTCAAGGTCGGCTTGATGGCCGCCATGGTGCCGCTGATCCTCCGCACGGATGTGGCTCCGGAGCTGCGCATCCCCTTCCTGCCCGGCACGGACCTGGTGCTGAGGATCGACTCCCTCTCGTTGCTGTTCACCCTGCTCTCGGCGCTGCTGTGGCTGGTGACCACCGTCTACGCCATCGGGTACCTGGCGGGCCGCCCGAACCAGCGCCGGTTCTTCGGTTTCTTCGCGCTGTGCGTGACCGCCACGGTGGGGATCGCGTTCGCCGGGAACCTGGTCACGTTCCTGGTCTTCTACGAGATGCTCAGCCTGGTCACCTATCCCCTGGTGGCCCACTACGGCACCTCGGGCGCGCTGGCCGCGGCTCGGGTGTATCTCTTCTACGCCCTCGGAGGCGGGCTCCTGGTCCTGGCGGCCACGGCGTGGCTGACTATCGTGGCAGGCCCGGTGGAGTTCTCCCCGGGAGGCGCCGAGGCCGTGGCGGCGCTGGCCCGGGATCATCCGGGGGTGGCGATCGCGATCTTCGGGCTGCTCGTGGCGGGTTTCGGCGTGAAGGCCGCGCTGTTCCCGTTCCACAGCTGGCTGCCGCGGGCCATGGTGGCACCGGCTCCCGTCAGCGCCCTCCTGCACGCCGTGGCGGTGGTCAAGGCCGGCGCCTTCGGCCTGATCCGCGTCATTGACGATCTCTACGGAGTGGAGCTGGCCGCCGGGCTGGGAGTGCTCACCCCTCTGCTGGTGGTGGCCTGCTTCACGGTGCTCTACGGGTCCGTGCGGGCGCTGCTGCAGGACGACATCAAGAAGCGCCTGGCCTATTCGACCGTCAGCCAGGTCAGCTACATCGCGCTGGGGCTGTCCATGCTCAGCGTCGTCGCCACCACCGGGGGCGTGGTCCACCTGGTCCACCAGGGGCTGTCCAAGATCACGCTGTTCTTCTGCGCGGGCCTGGTCGCGGAGGTCTGGGGGATCAAGAAGATCAGCCAGCTCGACGGCCTCGGCCGGCGTATGCCCCTGACCGCGGCGGCGTTCACGGCCGGTGCCCTCAGCATGATCGGCATCCCGCCCATGGCCGGGTTCATCTCCAAATGGCAGCTGGGCGCCGGCGCCCTGGACGCCGGGCAGCCGTGGGTGATCGGCGTCCTCATCGGCAGCGCCCTGCTCAACGCGGCCTACTTCCTGCCCGTGGTCGTCCGGATGTGGTTCCGGCCGCCCGCCGAGATCCGGGAGGGGCCGGTGGAGAACCGGACCCGTCCGGTCCTGGAGGCCCCGGCGACACTGCTGTGGCCTGCCGTGGCGACCGCATGCTTCGCGATCGCCGTCGGCCTGTTCGCGGGACTGCCCTTCTCTCCCCTGGACGTCGCCGGGCACATCGCAGAAAGGGTCTACCGATGATGGCCGCCCTCTGGATCCTCTCCGCCGTGGTGCCGCTGGTCACGGCCGCGGTGCTGGCGGCGACCCAGCGCGCCCGCACCCGCCGCTCCCTGCGGGTGGCCTCCGGCCACCTGAACTGGGCGCCGGCGGCTCTGCTGCCCGCCGCCGTCCTGACCCTCATCGGGCCCGCGGAGCAGTTCCACGTGCCCTGGCTGATGGTGGGCGTCACCGTGGGCTTCGACGTCGTCTCCAGGGCCCTGGTGATGGTGGCCGTGATGCTCTACGGCGCGGCCACGTGGGCAGTGACCTGGCGTTATGACCGGCGGGCCCCGGAGCTGGTGGCCTATCTGCTGGTCAGCTTCGTGGGCAACGCGGGGGTGTACCTGGCTGCCGACGCCGTGAGCTTCTACGCCGCCTTCTCCCTCATGAGCCTGGCCGCCGTGGGCCTGGTGCTGCACGACCGCACCGAGAAGGCCCGCCGCGCCGCCCGGGTGTACCTGACGCTGGCGGTGATCAGCGAGATGGCCGTGCTGGCGGCGGTGCTGCTGACCGTCCATGCCGGGGGTTTCACGCTGGCCGACGCCCCCTCGGCCGTGGCGGACTCACCCCGCCGAACGCTCATCGTGGTCCTGCTCCTGATCGGGTTCGGGATCAAGACCGGCGTGTTCGGCCTGCACATGTGGCTGCCCCTGGCCCACCCCGCCGCTCCTCCGGCGGCCAGCGCCGTTCTCTCCGGGGCCATGGTCAAGGCGGGCGTGGTGGGCATGTTCCGCTTCATGCCCCTCGGCGAGGCGGAGATGCCGGTGATGGGCGGGATCGTCGTCGTCCTGGCGCTCGTCAGCGCGGGGGCCGCCGTGCTGCTGGGCGTCGTCCAGCGCGATCCCAAGGTGGTTCTGGCGTATTCGACCATCAGTCAGATGGGTTTCCTGGGGGTGCTGGTCGGCGTGGCGCTATCCGCACCCGAGCTCGCCGCGGCCTGCGTCACCGCGGCGGTGATCTACGCCGTCCACCACGGGCTGGCCAAGGGCGCGCTGTTCATCGGCGTGCCCGTGTGGAAGCACCACGGGACCGGTGCCCGCCGGCACCTGGTCACGGCTGGCATGGCGCTGGCCGGCCTGGTGGTCGTGGGCGCGCCCCTGAGCTCGGGTGCCGTGGGCAAGTACGCGGCCAAGGAGGCGATCGAGACCACCTCCCTTCTGGGCGTGGAGCTGGCGGACCTGCTGCCGCTGGTGGCCACCGGCTCCACCGTGCTGCTGATCCGCATGCTGTGGCTCCTGCGGCACACCGAGCTGGAGCCCCATCATCCCCAGGACGACCCGGAGCTTCCTGCGTGGCTGGGGCTGGTGGTCCTCAGCGCGATCGTGCCGTGGGTGCTCACCGACCGCTGGGTCCCGCTGAACAGCGTGCCCGGTCTGGAGCCGGTGACCCTGTGGAACGCCGCCTGGCCGGTGCTGATCGGCGTGGCCGCGGGGGCGGCCGTGTGGCACTGGCTGCCGCGCAAGAGGCCGCAGCTGGCAGGGCGTCTGGCCGCCGCCGTGCCTCCCGGTGACGTCCTGGTGCTGGAGGAACGCGTCCTGGCACGCGCCGGAAGCGTGGCCAACCAGGCGGTGGACGGGATCGGCGCCGTGCGCGACCGCATCGGCAGCGGGCTCCGGACCGTGAATACGCACCTCCTGCGGGGTGTGGTCACGGCCCAGGAGACCGAGGACCGGGCGGGCCGCTGGTCCGTCAGCGGCCCGCTGACCTTGATCGTCCTGGGAGCGCTGGTGGTCGCGGCCCTGGTATGGGGCGGCAGTACGGGAGGTGGAGCATGACAGCGAACCATCACGGGAACAACGGCTCGCGGGCCCGCAGGCGCCCAGGGCTCGCTGCGATGCTGCGTGCCGCGGCCGTGCGGACGCTGATTCTCGCCGCGCTGTGGTGGATGCTGATCGAAGGCGACCCGGCCTACGCGCACTACGCCCTCTTCGCGGTTCCCCCGGCGGTGGGATTCAGCCTGTGGCTCTCACCGCCGACCGTCTCTGGCCGGGCGGGGGCCGGGCCGCTCCGGCGGCTCGCGGCCGCCGCCGTCCTGGTCGGCTGGGTGGCCTACCGGGCTGTGGCCGGCGGCACGGACGTCGCCCGCCGGGCCGTCGCCCGTGGCCGGGGCGGGGACACCGATCCGGCCGAGGTGACCGTGCCCATCCGGTTGACGGGCACGGCCAGGGTCTTCGCCCTGGCCACGTTCAACCTCATGCCGGGCACGCTGGTCCGGGATCACGACGACGACGCAGCGGTCGTCCACGTCCTCTCCCCCGCTCTCGACGCCGCCGGCAGCTGGTCGGCTCTGGAGGACCGTGTGGGGGCCGTGGCGGGTCAGGACCTGAAGCCCGGGTAGTTCGCGCCTATCGGCGCGTTCACTGCCCGAACTCGGCACGGGCTTCCCCGCTCGCGGTGATCGGCACTCCCTCCGGCACGATCCACGCGACGACGGGCGGGTGGGCGACCGCCGTCAGCGTCACCTGGGCGGTTCTTCCGTCCCGGGTGCCGGTACCGGGATCGATGCCCAGGGAATCGAGGTCGTGTTCGGCTCCGACCTCGGCGAGATAGGACCCGGCGGCACCTGAGACCGAGGCATCGTCGAGAACGGCAATCGGACTTCCCGCGCCGTCGTCAGGAACCTCCAGGTCGCGGAAGGTGTCCGCCGCGGCCAGCGCGGCATTGTCCGCATGGGCCTGGAGCTTGCGTTCGGCCAGGTGGACCGAGGTCACGGCCATGACCACGATGAGCGCCAGCAGGCAGATCAGCATCATGCCGATGACCAGGATCGAGACCTGGCCGTCGTCGGGACGGCTAGGTGCCGGATCGGCCGGAGACATGAGGTGATCAGGTTGCATCATGCGTACCTCCCCACCACCACGGTGGACGAGTGCTCCATCTGGGCGATGCGCAGGGCGCCGATGAAGGGGATGCTGGGAAGCTCCACGCTGACGACGGCGGTCACGGTGGCCACGGCACCGGCCTCAGTGCATGCCCCGTCCGCGCAGGTGACCGTGATGTCGACGTCCTCGGCGGCGATACCGTGATCGTCCGGCGGAAGGCGCGCCGCGCTCTCGACCTGGCTCAAGGAGAGCTCCTCGGGAGGGGTCTGCGCGATGACCTGCGTGCCCTGCTGGGCCGCGGAGACCGCCGCGAAAGACGCTGCCTGAGCCTGGGCGAGCACTCCCACGAAGACCAGGATCGGGACCAGGAGGACCACGGCGAGCACGGAGAATTCCACCATCGCCGATCCCCCGTCCGGGTCGTCGCCGTCATCGAGGCCAGTCTCAAGGGGTGTCGACCGCATGGCCCGAGACCTCCAGCGTGGACGGCGGGCCGTAGGGCCCCACGATGGGCAGCGCCGTGACCACAGTGACCTCGAGGGTGGGTACCCCCTCGACGGAAGCCGGCGTGGCCTGCACGTTTCCCGCGAAGCGCGCCCCCACGGTGTCGCCGATGAGCTGGCTGGTCCGGTCGACCGCATCCGCAGGCCCCCGGTCGGCCAGGGTGCCGTATCTGGCCCCGTGGGAGGCGGCGTCGATCAAGACGTTCCGGACGTGCAGCGCGAAGATCACCTGCAGGGTCACGGCGAAGAGCACCGCGGTCACGGCGGCCACCATGGCCCATTCGGCCACCACGGATCCGTTGTCGACGCCGTCGTCGTCCATCGACGTCATGGCCGGCGCATCAGTGAACGGGTGCCGCCCGCTCACGATCCTGTGACGCGTGAGATCGCGTCGTTGAAGAGTCCCTCGAGAGCCGGCTGGGCGATCAGCAGCAGTCCGGCCACCAGCACCGCGCTCATCAATGTGAGCATTACCCAGCCCGGCACATCCCCTCGATCGGGGTGGTCACCGGGTACAGGCGCGCGATGCTCTGCGGGCCCAGCTCCGAGGTCCGGGCGGGTGCCGGATGCGGCGTCGCTGTGTCGGTCGAAGTCGTTCATGGTGGTGTTTTCCTCTCGGTATCTGTCATCTGGGAGCGGCCGTCGGGTCACAACTCGAGCCTGAGAACGGCGATGCCTGGAAATACGGCGAACAGGACGGAAAGCGGGAGTACGAGGAAGACGAGCGGGACCATCATGGCGATCTCCTTGCGCCCCGCGATCTCCATGAGCTCGCGTTTGTCCTCGTCACGAACGTCCTGGGCCTGGGCACGCAGCACCTCGGCGAGCGGGGTGCCGCGTTCGAGCGCGACCACGATCCCGTCCACGAATCGTGAGATGTGCGATACCCCCACCCGGTCGGAGAATTCCTGCAGGGCCTGTACCAGCGGCACCCCTGATCTGGTCCGGGCGAGCACCGCTCGGAACTGCTCGGCGAGCACGCCGTCCGCCACGCGGCTCACCCGTTCCAGGGCCCCCAGCGTGGATTCGCCGGCACCCACGGACAATGCCAGCAGTTCCGCGACCGCCGGGAATTCGGCGAGCATCCGGTTCTCCCGGGAGGTGATGCGCTGGTTCAGCCACCATCCCCGCCACCAGAGACCTGCCGCCGCCCCCGCTACGGCGATGATCCCCACCGCCATCAGCGGGGCCTCCAGCCGCAGGACCGCGGCGATCGCCCACACCAGGCCCAGGGTGGCACCGACGACTGCGGCCAGCACCTGCTCCGCCCGATAGTCGGACACCGTGCGGTCGGCACCCTCGCGTTCGAGTCTGCCCCGCAACTGGCGCAAGGACTCTCCGGACGTCCTTCGGTCCCATATCTGGGTGATCGGAGAGACCAGATACGAGGCGATTCCCAGGGCGCCCCGTTCCCGCCTCGCACGCGCTTGCTCGGCGTGGCGCACGGTGGCATCCGTGGCGCGCATCTGTCCCAGCACCCGGCGAGTCAGCTTCCTCCCGGTGCGCGTCGGCGCCGGCAGGAGCATCAGCCAGAGACCACAGGCCAGGAGGCAACCGAGCCCCAGCGGGACGGCGAAGGGCACGCTCATCGCAGCACCCGTTCGGGCTCGGGCAGGGCGCCCAGCCGCAGCATGAGACGGTAGGCGATCACCGAGATGCCCAGTCCGCCGACCAGCACGACGGCGCCGGCTGGTGAATCGTAGGCCTGTACGGCGGCGGGCTGGCTGGACATCAGGAGCAGGATCAGCCACGGGGCCGCCACCGACAGGCGTGCGGCGTTGACGGTCCAGGACTGGCGCGCCTCCAGTTCGCTGCGCGTCCGGGAGTTCTCCCGCAAGAACTCGGAGAGCGTGCCCAGCAGCCGCCCCAGATCGGTGCCGCCCACCTCCCGCGTCACTCGCAGGGACTCGACGATGTTGTCGGCAACGGGATCTGCCAGCTCCGCCTTGAGTGCGTCGAGGGCCGGGATGAACTGGCCGGTGGCCCGGTAGTCCGCCGCGAATCGCGCAAAAGCGGGTTGCACTGCCTCAGGGCCGCGATGCTGGAGCTGTGCCAGCGCCTCGGGCAATGACATACCCGCCCGGATCGCCGACCGGAGCAGGTCCACCACATCGGGCCATACGGTGCGCAGTTGCTTGGCCCGCCGCCGCATCCGTTGCCCCAGCAAGGCCCAGGGAATGAACGTGGCCACGATTCCGGCGCAGACGGCGAACACGATGCCCCCGCTCACGGCCCAGACCACGATGGCGCCGAGCAGCATGCACAGAACAGACAAGGCGATCAGGGCTCCCGGGCGGACATCATGCAGGCCCGCTCGGTCCAGCCGGCTGCGGAGGACACCGTCACGATGGGCGCGTCGCGGGCCGGCCGCTTCCGGGCGTTCCCAGAAGGACCACCAGATCAAGAAGACTCCTGCACCCAACATCAGGCCCAGGACGAGTCCCATCAGAGCCCCCGTCTCTCTGAGCCAGGAGGTGCTTCCGCACCCGGAGCGTCGAGCAGCCCTGCGGCCGGCACCCCTGCCAACTCGAATTTCTGGGCCGCCGGAACTTCCGCGGCGGCGGGAGTCAGGTCGCCGTCGACACGCCGGAAGACCGGGAAGGTCTCGATCACCCCGTTCTCGACCCGGTTGCCCAGGGCCAGGACCTCGTCGACCTCGCGGTGCCCGTCGGCACGGCGCCGGCAGTGGACCACCAGATCGAAACAGGCGGCAACGGTCGGCACCACGAACTGCGATGAGATGTTCTCCCCCGCCAGCAGTGGCAGAGTGCAGATCTTGGTCACCGCATCCCTGGCCGAATTGGCGTGGATACTGCACATACCGGGCAGACCGGAGTTCAAGGCGATGAGCATGTCCAGAGACTCCGCCTCACGTACTTCACCCACGATCAAGCGGTCAGGCCGCATCCGCAGGGCTTCCTTGACCAGACGCCGGAGGGCGATCTCTCCCGTTCCCTCCAGATTCGCCTGACGGCACTGCATCCCTACGACGTCACGCAGCGGCACCTGCAGCTCGAAGATCTCCTCTACGGTGACCACCCGCTGACGAGGGTCGATTTCGGCGCACAGACAGTTCAGCATCGTCGTCTTGCCGGCTTGAGTCGCTCCGGACACCAGGATGTTCAGGCCTGCCCGTACGGAAGCGGCGAGAAAACGAGCCGCCTGCGGTGACATGGAACCCAGCCCGACCAGGTCGGACAGCCGGCGGGCAGCCACGATGAACTTACGGATATTGACCGACCAGTGCTCTCGTGTCACATCGGGGATCACGACGTGCAGCCTGGAGCCGTCAGGGAGCGAGGCGTCTACGAAGGGCGAACTCAGATCCAGTCGACGGCCGGAACGCCGCAGCATCCGTTCCACGAGACGCCGCACCTCGTCGTTCTCCACCCGCAGCCCTGTGAGTTCGGATTCGCCGCCGCGTGCCACGAAGACCTGGTCCGGACCGTTGATCCAGATCTCCTCGACCGTCGCGTCGTCCAGCAGGGGCTGGAGCACGCCGAAGCCTGCCACGGCGTCGAGTACCTCGCCCCGTGTCGCCTCCAGGTCCACGAAGGAGGCCAGCCCCATCCTGGCCGACGTCTGGTCGTAGTCCTGCAGCACCGTCTCGATGATCTTGGCCGCTTCGTCCGGGCTCTCCACGGGGTCCAGGCCCTGGTGCCGCACCCGCTCTCGGACGGTTTCCAGGACCCACCCCAGGGCCTGGTCCTCCGTGCCGAGCGCATCCGGCGTCTGATCACCTGCGGCCATCGCCGCATGGAGCCGTGACGTATGCCGTCGGCCTCCCCGAGTGGCCAGCTGCGCCATCGCTCCCCCTGCTCAAGACACCCTGCGACCAGTTCCTCACTGGCCCGGGGACGACGCTGAGAGCACCGGCCCTGGACGGATATGGTTACGCCACGAATCTAAACGCCATCCGCCGACCGTCGTCAGCCCCCTTCCGAAAGCTGTGGAAAACTCGGCGTGACCAGCGACGACGTCCTGACGCTCGGGCTCAACGCTTCGACGCATCATGTGCCTCTATCTACATGTGGGCTGTCGGGCGGACGCATCGGGTGGCTCGGAGAACAGCAGGATCGGACACTCTTCCGCCCGTGCCGCCTCGGTAGAGTCAGAGCCGAGAGTCCGTCACCGCCGCCGGTCGCGAACGTCATCCGCCCCCGGGAGGAGTGACCGAGGCTCTCGCCAGCTGACCAGGTCAAGGAGAGATCATGTCCCAGCCATCTGCACCTGAAGCATCCTCACCCGAGCCGTTCGACGGGCTCGTGGTTTTCGACGCCCCGGAGACGCCGACCGTCGTCGCACGCCAGGCGAACCTGCCGATGACGGACATGGCTCCGTTCTACGATTCCACCTTCACCGCCTTGTTCCCGGCACTTGCCGCGGAAGGGGTCGCCCCCACGGGCGCGGCCTTCGGCCTGTACACCAGCGTTCCCTCGGAGACGGTGGACCTCGAGGCCGGGGTCCCGGTGGACCGCGCGCCCGAGAACCTGCCCGATGGGCTGCTGGTCTCCGCGCTGCCGGCCGGCAAGATCGCGGCCACCACCTATGTGGGGCCCTACGACGGGCTGGGGACCGCCTGGGGCACGTTCATGGAACAGGTCGCCGCTGCGGGGCACACCGCGGCCATACCGTTCTGGGAGGTCTACGTCACGGAGCCCAGCCCGGACTCCGATCCCACGACGCTGCGGACGGATCTCTACACGCTCCTGGAGCCCTAGAGGACCCAGCGACCCCGCCGAGTGGTGAGTTGAGCCGCCCATCAGCGCTGATGGGCGGCTCAACTCACCACTCGGCGGGAAGGGAGCTCAGTCCGCGACCAGCTCCGCGCCCGTGAGCTCCCGCACCTGCTCCGCGCTGACCCCCGGTGCGTTCTCCACCAGCACGAGCCGTGGCTCCGTGTCGTTGCCCGCCACGTCGATCACCGCCAGGTTGGTGATGATGCGGTTCACCACGCCCCTGCCGGTCAGGGGCAGGGTGCACGTGGGCAAGATCTTGGGGGTGCCGTCCTTGGCGCAGTGATCCATGAGCACCACCACCCGGCCCGCTCCGTGGACCAGATCCATGGCCCCGCCCATGCCCTTGACCATCTTGCCGGGGACCATCCAGTTGGCCAGGTCGCCGGCGGCGGAGACCTGCATGGCGCCCAGCACGGCGACGTCGATCTTGCCGCCCCGGATCATGCCGAAGGACAGTGCGGAGTCGAAGTAGGAGGCTCCGGGGAGGACCGTCACGGTCTCCTTACCCGCGTTGATGAGATCCGGGTCGACCTCTGCCTCGTCCGGGTAGGGACCCACGCCGAGGATCCCGTTCTCGGACTGCAGGACCACCGTGCGTCCTTCGGGAAGGTAGTTCGGGATCAGGGTGGGCATCCCGATCCCCAGGTTCACGTAGGCGCCGTCGGGAAGCTCCTGGGCGGCACGGGCCGCCATCTCCGCCCGCGTCCAGCCGGCCGGCCGCTCCTGAGCGGGCGGCGGGCCGCCGGCGGGTGCGTCTTCCCGGAGTGCGGTCCGGGTCTCGTCGCTGTTATCGGCCGTCACTTCTGCTCCTCCGCGTCGTGTCCGGGTTCCTGGACCGTTCGTTTCTCGATGGGCTTCTCGATATCCGGGCCGACCTCGACGATCCGGTGCACGTAGACACCGGGCAGATGGACGTGGTCCGGGTCCAGCTCGCCGGCCTCCACGAGCTCCTCCACCTGGGCGATGCAGATCCTCCCGGCCATGGCCGCGGGAGGCGAGAACTGCCGGGCGGCCTTGTTGAAGACCAGGTTCCCGTGCCGGTCGCCCTTGAGCGCGTGGACCAGGGCGTAGTCCGTCACGATCGACTCCTCCAGGACGTACTGCTCCTCGGACTGCTCCTTGGCCGGCCCGGGGGTGAAGGCCCTGACGTCCTTCGGGGAGGAGGCCTTGGCCACCTGCCCTGCGGCGTCGTAGCGCATGGGCAGCCCGCCTTCGGAGACCTGCGTCCCCACGCCGGAGCGGGTGAAGAAGGCCGCGATGCCCGACCCGCCCGCGCGTAGCTTTTCCGCGAGCGTGCCCTGCGGAACCAGCTCGACCTCCAGCTCGCCTTCCAGGTACTGCCGGGCGAACTCCTTGTTCTCGCCGACGTAGGAGGAGGTCATCTTGGCGATCCGGCCGGCGGCGAGCAGGATGCCCAGGCCCCAGCCGTCGACGCCGCAGTTGTTGGAGACGGCGCCGAGCCGCCCGGCGCCTTGGTCCAGGAGCGCCTCGATCAACTGGATCGGGTTCCCGGAGAGCCCGAAACCGCCCACCGCGAGGGACGCGCCGTCGGGGATGTCGGCCACCGCCTCCGCCGCCGAGGCCACCGTCTTGTCCAGCGTCATGCTCAGTTCCTTTCGCGTGCTCTCGTGTTCGGGTGACGACGATCGTCAGCGTGCGGTCCAGGCGCCGTCCATCGTGTAGGAGGCACCTGTCACCATCCCCGCATGCTCACCGGCCAGCCACGTGGCCAGGGAGGCCACCTCGGCCGGCTCGACCAGCCGCTTGATGGGGGAATTGGCCAGCATGACCTGCTGCAGCACCTGGTCCTCGTCGATGGAGTTGATGCGGGCCTGATCGGCGATCTGCTTCTCCACCAGCGGAGTGCGCACGTAGGACGGGTTGATGCAGTTGGCGGTCACCCCGTGCTCGGCTCCTTCCAGGGCCGCCACCTTGGACAGGCCCTGGAGGCCGTGTTTCGCCGCGATGTAGGCGCTCTTGTACGGGGAGGCCACCAGCCCGTGGATCGAGGAGATATTAATGATCCGCCCGAAACCGCGTTCGTACATGCCCGGCAGCACCGCCCGCATCAGCAGGAACGGCGCTTCGAGCATGAGCCGCTGGATGAACCGCCAGTCGTCCGGGACGAACTCGTGGATCGGGGCGATGCGCTGGATCCCCGCATTGTTGACCAGGATGTCCGCGTCCAGGGAGAGCTCCTCCAGGGCGGCAGTGTCCGAGAGGTCCGCGGCCCAACTGCGACCGCCGAGCTCCTCGGCCAGGGCCTGGGCGGCATCGGCGTTGATGTCGGCCACGGTGACCTCGGCACCGGCCTCGGCGAAGGCCCTGGCGCAGGCCTCGCCGATACCGGAGGCTCCCCCGGTCACGATCGCCCGGCGGCCTTCCAAGGGCCGGGCCGCGGGGGCCTGCGGGTCACGGGATGTTGCGGTGGTCATGGTCGGGCTCCTTGAAGAATCGGTGTCGAGCGAAGGTCGGTATCGGGACCGCGGTTGCGGTGCTGGTGGTCAGCGCCGGTCTGGGCAGCAGCGCCAGGACGGCGATCAGCGGCTCAGCAGGAGGGCGTCGCCCTGACCCCCGCCACCGCACAGGGAGACCGCGGCTTTTCCGGTGCCACGGCGGGACAGCTCGAGCGCCGCGGTGAGCACCAGCCGGGCTCCGGAGGCCCCGATGGGGTGGCCCAGGGCGATCGCGCCGCCGTGGATATTGGTCTTCTCCAGGGGGTAGTCCAGGTCGGCCAGGGACTGGCAGGCCACCGCCCCGAAGGCCTCGTTGATCTCCACGAAATCCAGGTCGGCCACCTGCCAGCCCGCTGTTCCGACGGCGGCGCGGATCGCCCGTGACGGCTGGGAGTGCAGGGACGAGTCCGGGCCGGCCACCTGGCCCGCCGCCCCGATCGTGGCCAGGACGGTCAGTCCGTGGGCCTCGGCGAAGCTGCGGGAGGTCACGACGACGGCGGCCGCACCGTCGGACAGGGGCGAGGAGTTGCCCGCGGTGATCGAGGCCTCGGGTCCGCTGGCGAATGCGGGGCGCAGCCGGCCCATCGACTCCGCGCTGGCGTCCGGACGGACGCCCTCGTCATCCTGCACGAGCACCGGATCGCCCTTGCGCTGCGGGATCTCCACGGGAACGATCTCCCGCGCGAAGGTCCCGGCCTCCTGTGCTGCCGCGGCCCGCCGGTGGGAGGCGGCCGCGACCACATCCTGAGACTTCCGGTCCAGGCCGCGGGCGGCGTTGCCCTCTTCGGTGAGCTCCCCCATGGGCTGGCGCGTCAGGGCGTCCGTCAGGCCATCGTGGGCCACGGAGTCCACCAGCTCCGCGGAGCCGTACTTGTGGCCCGCTCGTGAGCCGGGCAGCAGATGCGGGGCGTTGGTCATGGACTCCTGGCCGCCTGCCACCACGGCATCGGCCTCGCCCAGCCGGATCAGCCGCGCCGCGTCGATCACGGCGCTCAGCCCGGACAGGCAGACCTTGTTGACGGTCACGGCGGGGGTCTCCCACCCGATCCCGGCGCCGAGCGCCGACTGGCGTGCCGGGTTCTGGCCGCAGCCCGCCTGCACCACCTGGCCCATGATCACGGTGTCGATGCTCTCGGCGGGGACGCCGGAGCGTTCCAGGGCCCCGCGGATGGCGTGGGCGCCGAGGTCGCCGGCGGTCAGGGTCTTCTGCGCCCCCAGCAACCGCGTGAACGGGGTGCGTGCCCCGCCCACGATGACGGCGTCGGTCCCGGCCTCGTGAATCGCTGCGTTATCGGTGCTCATGGTGTTCTCTCTCGTCTCTGCCTGATTGTCATTCTGTTCACTCCGTGGTGGAGCCTGGAGCCTCGAGCGGCTGGATCAGAAGGATCCGACCAGGCTGACCAGGAGCACCAGGACGGCCACGGTCACCACCGGGGCGACGATCGTCACCATGGCCATGTCCTTGTAGGACTGCCGGTGGGTCAGCCCGCAGACCAGCAGCAAGGTGATCACGGCGCCCGAGTGCGGCAGGGTGTCGAGGCCGCCGGCGGCCATGGCCGTGAGCCGGTGCATCGCCTCCAGGCTGACGCCCTGGTCCACGGCCATGGTGCGCAGCTGCTCGCCGAAGGCGTTGAGGGCGATGGTCATGCCGCCGGAGGACGAGCCCGTGATCGCTGCGGTGACCGAGGTCGACAGGACGGAGGTGACCAGGGCGTTGCCGCCCGCGTTGAAGATCGCGTCCCGCACGACGGCGAAAGCGGCGACCGAGGCGATGACCGCCCCGTAGGCGACCTCGGAGGAGACGCTGAAGATCGGCAGCAGGGAGCCCTTGACCCCGTCCACGAAGCTCTGCTTGAGCGCCCCGAACTCCCGGAAGTTCAGGGCCACGATGCTCAGGATCGCCGCCGTCAGGGCCACGATGACGGCCCACACCCCGGCCCTGCTGCTCAGGGCGATCGAGCCGAACTGCTCTTCCTGGAGGTACGACCAGTCCATGGCGGGGAACAGCCACAGGGTACAGCCGAAGTTCACGACGAAGACCACCAGCAGGGGGACGAAGGCGACGAACCCGTTGGCCGGGGACAGCACGGCCACGCTGCCGGAGGAGCCTCGCTGCTCCTCCTTGACGGAGGTCTTCGTCTCGACCGACGTCTCCGTCCGGGTCGTGCCGTGTTCGCGGTCCCTCCGGCCGCCGCCCTGCGCCCGCTCCGACCCCGAGCGCCGGGAGCGCCCGGCCCGGAGGGCGAAGAGCCCGGTCCGGGTGGGGACCTCCGATCCGAAGTGCTCGCCGTTGCGGATCATGGAGCTGCGCCGGTATTCCAGCCAGGCCATGCCCAGGCCGAGGATCATGGCGGTGCCCAGAAGGCCCACTCCGGGCGCGGCGAAGCCGTTGGTGCCGAAGAACTGCCCGGGGATGATGTTCTGCACCTGCGGGCTGCCGGGCAGTGCGGTCATGGTGAACGTGAAGATGCCCAGGGCGATGGTGGCCGGGATCAGCCTGCGCGGGATGTCCGCCACCCGGAAGAGTTCGCGGGCCAGCGGGTACATCACGAACGCCACCACGAACAGGCTGATGCCGCCGTAGGTCATCAGGGCGGAGGTCACCACGGTCGCCAACAGCGCGCTACGGGCACCCAGGACCCTGGCCACGGTGGTGGCGATGTGCTCGGCATAACCCGTCGTCGTCATCAGGATGCCGAAGATCGCGCCCAGCAGGAAGAGCGGGAAGTACGACCCGACGAAGCCGGCCAGGGCCGGCATGAAGATCTCCGTATAGGAGGCCAGGATCGGTGCCCCCGAGAAGACCAGTGCCACGATCGCGCTGATGGGCGCCGCGATGACCACGGGCACTCCCCGGTAGGCCAGCGTCATCAACAGGATCAGCGACAGGATGATGCCGATAATGCCCAAGAGCATGGAAGCTCCCCCTGAATACTTTCGGCGGGCCGGTCCGGCCCGCGAGGGTGGTTACAGTCACGCGCATCCGCCGGAAGTGATCCGGAAGGAGCGACCACACAAGCTTCGCCGGGGAGTGTGTCCTGCACCACGTCTCACGGTGCAAGCGTTCACGGCCTCATTCGTACGCAGCTACAAGACGCTCGAGGAGCACGAGGTCAGCGGCCGCCGGGCGCCGTGCCGGAGGCCAGCGCCCAGGCGATCTCGAAGAGGTCGTCGAGATCGCTGAGGTCGGCAGCGGTCAGGTCCTCAAACCGGCGCAGCCGGTAGCGCAGGGTATTGACGTGCACGGGAATGGCAGCGGCAGCGCGGGGAATGCTCATCCCGTGCTGCAGGTAGGCCGTCAGCGCTTCGATGACGTGCGTCCCGAATTCCCCGTGTTCCCGGGCCGGGGCGAGGAACCGCTCCTGGAGCATCGCGGAGGTCTCCGGGCTGGCGGTGACACCCATCCGCCACGACAACCGCTCGAGGTCGACCACCCCGGTGGTACCGGTCTGCTGCGCGGCCTGCAGCACCCGCGTGGCGGCCGCGTAGGAGCCGGGAAGCTCGTCCAGGGTGACGGGCGGGCCGAGGGCCAGGATCGTCCCGGCGGGAAGCGGCGAATCCTCCAGGTCGCCCCACAGGATCCCGATCGCCCCCGGGGCATGCGGCGCCGTGACCAGGCGGGCGGCTCCCGTATCAGCTGAGGTGATGAGCTCCTCGGCCGAGGGTCCGCCGCCGTTGCCGTCGTCCGGCGGCAGGACGATGCTGACCGCCCTCAGGGGCCGGTCGATCGGGACGCCGTAGGCGGTCGCCCCGCGGCGCAGGTCGGCCGGGGGCATCCCCCTGACCACGGCCTCCACGAGCCACTGCATCTTCCGTGCCGAGTCGGCCACCGCCGCGGTGATCGCGGCATCCTGGTAGACCCTCAGCGCACGTGCCGAGAAGGCATCGCCCAGGGCCCACAACGAAGTGCTGCACGAGAGCGCCTCGGCCGCGGAGACGCCGTACTGCGGAGCCAGGGCCAGCAGCCGCCGGAGGATCACGGACATGCACTCCCGGAAGCCCGCGTTGACCGTGCCCAGGGCGACCCCCTGGGCCAGCCGCTCGATGGCCAGTTCCTCGGCCTCGGGGATCTCCGTCTCGACCGGGGCCCGGCGCCCCTGGACCACCCGGATGCTGAGGTCCAGGTTGCGCCGGACCGATTTCTCCAGGGAGTCGAGTCCGACGCCGTCGTAGCCGGGCACACGGTCCAGGATGCCCCGGACCGCCTCGGGCACGATCGTCTCGTCGCCCGGCAGGTCGGCCAGCAGCTCGTGCAGCCCCTGCCGGTGCTCGGCCTGGCTCATCTCACCTTCCGTAGCCGCGACGACGACGGCGCCGCTCAGCGTCCCTTGGTGCGCTTGATCTTGCTGGGGTCGTCCAGATCCTCCGGATCGTCCAGTTCGGGATCGTACTCCGGCACGAAGGTCTCGCCGCGTGCGGCGGCCTCCTCCGCTGCCTTCTGCCGTTCCTCGTGCTTCCAGTACAGGCGGCGCTCCACCCGCTCGTTCTGCTCGCGCTGGACCTCCTCGACAGGGCGATCGCGCAGCCTGGCGACCGCCCCGACGGAGGAGCCGTCGTAGGTGATGCGGCCGTGCTCCAGCACGATCCCGCGTTCGCAGATGTCCATGATCAGGTCCAGGTCGTGGGAGACCACCACCAGGGTCTTGCCGCGGCGGACCAGGTCCTTGATCCGAGCGATGCACTTCTTCTGGAACGGCTCGTCGCCCACCGAGAGGATCTCGTCCACCAGGAACACTTCCGGGTCCGTGTGGATCGCCACGGCGAAGGCCAGGCGCAGGTACATACCCGAGGAGTAGAACTTCACCTCGGTGTCGATGAACTCCCCGATCTCGGAGAAGGCCACGATGTCATCGAACTTCGCGTCGATCTCGGCCTTGTCCATGCCCAGGATCGCCCCGTTGAGGTACACGTTGTCCCGGCCCGTGAGGTCCGGATGGAAACCAGCGCCCACCTCGATCAGGCCGGCGACCTTCCGCCGGGTGCCCACGGAGCCGGAGTCCGGGTGCATCACGCCGGAGATCATCTTCAGCGTGGTGGATTTGCCCGAGCCGTTGAAGCCGAGCAGGGCCACGGTCTCGCCGTCGTGAATGTCGAAGGTGACCCCGTCCAGGGCCTTGAAACGGTCGGAGAGATCGCCCTTGCGGCCTTTGACCAGCCACACGAACGCTTCTTTGATCGACCGGGTGTGGCGCAGGACGAACCACTTGGTCATGTCCTTGGCGCGGATCGCCACGGTCTCCTCGCTGTGGACGACTCCGGGCTTCTTGAAGGGGATGGTGGTCATGACGGCTCAGAGCTCCTGGGCGAAGTTGCCCTCGTGACGGCGGAACAGGGCGTCCCCGGCCACCATGGTCAGCACCGCGATCACCAGCGCAATGGGGGTCCATATGGTCAGCAGATGCGGTGGCATGTGCCACAGCTCCGCATCGTTCACCGTGGGATACCAGAGGCCGTAGTGGAAGAGCTCCACGGCGACGGTGATGGGGTTCAGGAAGTAGACGTAGTACACCCAGTCCCACAGCTGGTCGCGCACCATGGTCCAGGAATAGAGCACCGGGGAGGCCCAGGTGGCGACCATGAGGATCATGTCCACGAAGTTCTCCGCATCGCGGAAGAACACGTTGAAGGTCGCGAAGATCAGGCCGAGACCCAGGGCGAAGACGGCGATGATCAGGCACGCCACCGGGATGGCGAGCACCTGCTTGACGTCCACGCCGGTGAACCAGCCCGTGGCGAAGGCCGCGATGGCCAGGATGATGATCTGCGGGACGAAATGCACCATGGCCACGAAGAGGTTGGCCACCGGGAACAGCTGCCTGGGCAGGTAGATCTTCTTGAGCAGACCGCCATTGTCCGTGATGGAGCGGGAGGCGTTGCCGAAGATCTCGCTGAAGAAGTTGATCAGCACGATGCCCGAGAACAGGTAGACCGCGAAGTTCTCCAGCCCGCGGTTCAGCCCCAGAAAGACGCCCAGCGCGATGAAGAACACGGCGAACTGCACGCCCGGCTTCAGATAGGACCACACCAGGCCCAGCACCGTCCCGCGGTACCGGATCTGGATCTCCTTGTCCACGATCAGCCGCAGCAGATAGCGGTTGTGGAACACGTCCAGCAACCCTCTGCCCTTGCCCGGGGTCATCAACTCCGGCGCGGGTGCGCTCATGCTTGCTCCTTGGGTTGTGACGGCCGGCCACGACTCAGCCACCGTGACCGGCCACGCGCCCCCGGGACGATACTCCGGAGGGCACGGGCCGCCGGTCGCCGCGGCCTTCCGGCGGCGGCGACCGGGTTTACTTCTCGACGGGCGGGTTGTCCTGGAAGGTCTGCCCCCAGGACTGGGGGGAGGTGATCTGCGGAAGCGCCTCGCGGTACTGCTTGGCCAGGGCCTCCCATCGGGAGAACAGCTCCGCGTGCAGCCTGGCACTGCGGGCCAGCAGGTCCCGGACGGCCTGGGGGTCGCGCTTGTACCAGGACGCGCCGGTGCCATCGGCGTTGGAGACCACGGCCGAGTCCAGCGTGGACAGGTGGTACCACTTGCCGTCCTGGTGGGCGACCTGCTCCTCGGGGTGCGTCTTGGCCAGGTCCCGCACCGGCAGCGCGATCTGCTTGACCACGGTCTTGGCGGCCCAGGGCAGCAGTGCGCGGTAGGTGGGCGGCTTGGGCGGGCCGATGCGCTTGGGCGGCTTGGACCGCCTGGCCGCCGGGAAGTCTCCCGGATCCTTGCTGATCTGGGCGTCCGTGAATTCGTCCTTGAGCGCCCGGATCTCCGGCATCTTCGTGCCGAGCATCCCGTGCAGGTGCTCGGGGCCCCGGAGCACGTCCTCGATCGCCATGAGCACCGTGCTGGCAGCGTAGTACTGCATGGAGATCGTGTGCTTGGTGTCCACGTTGAAGGACTCGCGGATCATCCGCCCGCCCCGCGGGAACGGCGAATGCAGCAGGGCCGCGATCAGCCGGTTGCGCTCGTGGAAGTAGGCCTGCCAGTCGACGGCGTCGTCCTTGTCCATCCAGGACACGTGCCACACGGCAGCACCGGGCAGGGAGACCGTGGGGTACCCCGCCTCGGCCGCGCGCAACGAGTACTCGGAGTCGTCCCACTTGATGAACACGGGGAGGGAGAGGCCGACGTCCTCGAGGACCACCCGCGGGATCAGGCACATCCACCAGCCGTTGTAGTCGGCATCCCAGCGGCGGTGCAGCGTGGGCCGCGAGCGCAGCCCGGCCTCGGAGAAGTCCAGGCCGCCCAGGTCGTCGATGGGGCCCCACAGGAAGCGGTAGCGGTTGATCACCTCGGCGTAGCCGTTGAGCCGAGGCCGGTTGTACATGTCGAACATGTGGCCGCCCACGATGGTGGGCTTGCGGCAGAAGTCCGCGAAGGCGACGGCGCGCAGGACGCCCTCGGTCTCCAGCAGGATGTCGTCGTCGAGGATCAGCACGTAGTCGGACTTGGAGCCGTCCTCACGGCCCTGGACCACTTCGTACATGTTGCGGGAGAAGCCGCCCGAGCCGCCCAGGTTGCCCTGTCGGATCACGCGCAGCTTGCCGCCCATCGCGTCCTCGGTGGCGTCGAAGCCGTCCTCGTCCTCGACCAGCTTGTTGCCCTGGTCCACGATGATCAGCTCGTCCAGGACATCGTCGAGGCCGTCGGCCCCCGCGATGGTGCGGATGGTGTTCACGCAGTAGTCCGGGCGGTTGAACGTGGTCACGCCCAGCGTCACGGTGCCCGCGGGGCGGTCGTCGACGACGGACCAGGAGGCGCCCTCCAGCGTCATGCCCTCGTCGTCGGCGATCAGGTCGAACCAGTACCAGCCGCCGTCGCCGAAGGGCGCCAGGGTGAGCTCGAAGTCGTTGACCTCACCGCCCCGGACCCGGCGGTCCTCCACCCGCTGGGAGATCCCCCGGGCGTTGGAGCGGTAGACGATCAGCGAGCCGGAGCCCTGGGTGCCCACCGACAGCACGACCTTCTCCGCAGTGGTCCACCGGCGCCAGTACGAGGCCGGGAAGGCGTTGAAGTACGAGCCGAAGGACACCCGGCGCCCGGGACGGATCCGCATGGACCTGCGGGAGAGGAGGTCGTCGGGGTGCTCGGCGACCTCCGTTCCGGCGGCCGTCTGGCCTTCCTTGAGGACCGGGCCGTCCACGTAGAGCGGGAGGGCGTCCAGGTCCTGGTTCGCGGGAAGCACCACGCGGGCCACCTCGCGCAGCTTCTGCCCGTTGCGGCCCGGGGTGTTCGAGATCTTGGACAGGTATCCCTGGGCGTCCTGCTGGGACTCGGACTGCTCAGCTGCCTGCTCGGCGGTCTGCTCGCTCACGCGTCGATGCCTCCCGACTCGATCTTGTTGCCGCCCGAGAAGTGCGGGGCGATCTTGTTGTCGAACATGGACAGCGCGGCGCCGATGGCCATGTGCATGTCCAGGTACTTGTAGGTGCCCAGGCGTCCGCCGAACAGCACGGAGGACTCCCCCGCGGCGAGGTCGCGGTACTTGAGCAGCTTCTGGCGGTCGACGCTGGTGTTCACCGGGTAGTAGGGCTCGTCGCCCTTCTCCGCGAACCGTGAGAACTCGCGCATGATCACGGTGGCGTCCTTGGTGTAGTCGCGCTCCGGGTGGAAGTGGCGGAACTCGTGGATGCGCGTGAAGGGGACGTCGGCGTCGGGGTAGTTCATGACCGAGCAGCCCTGGAAGTCCTCGATCTCGAGGACCTCTTCCTCCAGGTCGATGGTGCGCCAGGACAGGTCGCCTTCGGCGTAGTCGAAGTACCGGTCGACGGGGCCGGTGTAGACCACCGGGACCTGGCCGACCACGTTGGCCTTGGAGAACTCCTGGGAGTCGTCGAAGAAGTCGGTGTTGAGGTGCACCTCGATGTTCGGCTGCGCCGCCATGCGCTCCAGCCAGGCGGTGTAACCGTCCACCGGAAGGCCCTCGTACTTGTCGTTGAAGTAGCGGTTGTCGTACGTGTAGCGCACCGGCAGGCGGGTGATGATCGAGGCGGGCAGCTCCTCCGGGGAGGTCTGCCACTGCTTGGCCGTGTAGTGCTTGATGAACGCCTCGTACAGCGGCCGCCCGATGAGCTGGATGCCCTTGTCGTTGAGGTTCTGCGGGTCCGTTCCCGCCAGCTCGCCGGCCTGCTCCTGGATCAGCGCCCTGGCCTCACCGGGGGAATACGCTCCCCGGAAGAACTGGTTGATGGTGCCCAGGTTGATGGGCATGGGGAACACCTCGCCCTGGTGGCGGGTGTAGACCTTGTGCACGTAGCCGGTGAACTCCGTGAAGCGGTTGACGTACTCCCACACCCGTTCGTTGGAGGTGTGGAACAGGTGGGCGCCGTAGCGATGCACCTCGATGCCCGTGCGATCCTCGCGCTCCGAATAGGCATTCCCGCCGATGTGGTGGCGCCGGTCGATGATCGCGACCTTCAGTCCCAGCTCGTTGGCAGCCCGTTCAGCGACGGTCAGGCCGAACAGGCCCGATCCGACCACGACAAGATCAGCGTTCACGATGTCTCCGTTCCCATTGCGTCCCCTGTCCCCACGATGCTGTGGCGAAGGAGTGACTTGCCGGCGCACAGGGGCACCGGTCCGGCATTATGCCCAAAGTACCGGAGTGCGCCATGAGGACAGCGCACCCCACGCAGTTTTGCGCGCGTGAAACGGTTCACGACGGCAGTGGCGGCGGGCGGGACGATCGTCGTCGTCACCGCAGCTCGGGGCGCAGTTCCTGCGTGGTCCAGTCGACGACGGGGCGCAGGAACAGGCACACCATGGCCGTCACGGCGGCGACGATGAGGACGACCGCGCCGATGGCGCTCATGGGGTAGACGATGGCACCGGCCGCCACGAGCGAGAACAGCTGGACGGTGAAGGCCGCGGCTCGCGGCCAGCGTTTCCCCCGCCACAGACCGCGGGCGGCGCCGGCCAGCCACAGGCATCCGGAGCCGAAGACCACGATCAGGAAGATGGCACCGGGCACGGACCACACCTGCCCCGTGGCCAGGGAGAAGACCATGTATGCGGCTCCGGCACCCAGGATCAACGCCTGGGCGCCGACGATCAGCACCAGGGGGACTATCGCCTGCGGTCGGACGGGCGCCGAGGCGGCGTCGCCGTCGGAACGTGCTGGACGGGTGGTTGAGGGCACTGCGGCTCCTTGCGGATACGGGTCGGCGATTCTGGTCGCGATTCGGGCGGGAGGAACTGCGCCGGAGCGCCACGATCGGGGTGGAGGGCAGCGTCACCGCCAGGGGATGCGAGCACGTCCGGCCTTTGCTGGGAAGCCCATCACATTTCGCTATGAAGTGGTGTGATGAACCTCCCAAACCCCTTGTTCACGCGGTGTTCACATGCGAAAGTCTAGGCAAGTTTTCAGACGCGGTCGCTGAATCGCATCGCGTCTTCCCTCGCCTACTGCGTCCCCGCCGACACGGGTCTGTCGTCACATACCCGCGCCGGCGGGCGCATTCGAAAGGAGCCATCACTGATGGATTGGCGCTCTCGCGCAGCCTGCCTCGAGAAGGACCCGGAACTGTTCTTCCCTGTCGGGAACACCGGACCGGCCCTTCTGCAAATCGAAGAGGCCAAGGCTGTATGCCGCAGCTGCGCCGTGATGGACGAGTGCCTGACCTGGGCGATGTCCTCGGGCCAGGACGCCGGCGTGTGGGGCGGCATGAGCGAGGACGAGCGTCGCGCGCTCAAGCGCCGCAACGCCCGCGCCCGCCGCGCCTCCTGAGCGCGGCCCTCGCCTCCTCGCGAGCCGCTACTCCGGCTCTGCATAGAGCGGCACGATCGTCTCGACGATCGTGCCGCCTTTTTCTCCCGGCCCCCACGTGATGGAGCCGTCGAGCTCCCCGAGCACCAGGTTCCGCACGATCCGCGACCCCAGCCCCTTGGGACGGGTGGACTCCGCGGAGTCCTGGTCGGCGGCCCAGCGCCCCAGGGGGAAGTCGTCGGGAAGGCCCGCGCCGTCGTCCTCCACGGTCACGACCAGTTCCTCGCTGGCGCCCCCTTGCCCGGCGTCCTCCGGCAGGGGTTGCGCGCATGGGCGCCTCGTCGCGGTGACGGTCACCGTCCCGCCGCGCTCGGCCAGGCCGTGCTCGACGGCGTTGGTCACCACCTCGTTCAGCACGAGGGCCAGAGGGGTCACGATATGCCCCGGCAGCTCCCCGAAACGGCCGTTGAGCACCGTGCCGACTCGCGCGTCGGCAATCGCGAGGTCCACGATGGTGCGCAGCTGGCGGGCGATGTAGGTGTCGAAATCGACCGCGCCCTCAGGGGTCTTGGAGAAGGCGTCATGGACCATGGCCACCGTCTCCACCCGGCCCATCGCCTGGGCCAGGCCGCGTTTCGCCTCCTCGCTGCCGGCCCGGCGGCCCTGCATGCGCAGCATGGCGGAGACCGTCTGGAGGCTGTTCTTCACCCGGTGATGGGTCTCGCGGATGGTCGCGTCCTTGGAGTCCAGCTCACGTTCCCGGCGGCGCAGTTCCGAGACGTCACGGCACAGGATCACGGCTCCCAGATGGTCCCCGCCGAGCTTCAGGGGGATGGAGCGGAAGGTCACGGCGGCGCGCCCGTGGCGCAGTTCGGCGTAGTCGGCCATCCTCCCGCGCAGAACGCCCATGAGGACCTCGTCGACCTGCTTGCCGACGGGGAGCGCGGTGGCCAGGGCGTCGGTCAGGAACTCTCCCAGGACCTGGGGGCCCGCGCCGACCCGGTTGACCGCGGACACGGCGTTGGGAGACATGAAACGCACCCTGTCGTCGGCGGTGAGCCGGATCACGCCGTCGTCCACGCGCGGCGCGCCCCTCCCGGGCGCCTGCGGGATGCCCTCCGCCGGCCAGGCGCAGGTATGCGCCATGCGCATCAGGTCCATGGCGCTGTCCCGGTAGGTGAGGTCCCAGCCCGACAGACGGGCGTCGCCGAGTTCCGCATGCAGCGAGAGCACCGCGAGGGTGACGGACTCGAAGGTCACGGGAACCGCGAAGACCTGGCGGCGGGCGTTGCGGTCCCTGTAGACCGAGACGGTCGGCTGGACCCACGCCTCACGCAGGAAGTCCGACAGGCCGGCTTCGATCTCCCGCCCCAGCTGGTCCTCGACGTACGCCGTCTGGGCGGTGCCCGGCCGGGTATGGGCGATCACGTTCATGGAGGCTCCCACGGCGGGGCGGCGGGATTCCGCGGGTCCTCTCGTATATTCGCCCGGAGCGCTGAGCATGACGTCGCCCATGCCCAGATCGGCGACGATCTGCAGGTCTCCGAGCAGCAGGTGCAGATGGTCGATCGCGCGCGCTGAAACCTCGGGACGATCCTGGATGGCGGTCAGCGGCAAGAGAGCAACCTTTTCGGTGGTCCGGACGACCGAGGCCGCGGTGTCTTCGCCGGCACCCGGGAACCTGATCAGGTGCCCAGGTCCTTCCGCAGATTATCACCGGCGCAACCATCCGCTAAGGCGCCGGCCGAAACTCGTGCCCGTCACCTCCTCCCCGTCGTCGTCCGGGAGCTCTCCTCCGGCGAGGCCGTCTGCCACCTGACGGGCCAGGCTGCGCAGCTCGGTCCGGACCGTGGAGGCCGGGGCGGCTTCGGCCAGCACGGACCCGTCCAGCGCCGCCCGGTCCACGGTCGCGGACTCGAAGGACACCGAGGCCGAGATCGGGACCGGAGCGCCGATGGCATCCCAGGCCTCCCGGATGGCAGCCCGGGGAGCCCGGCCCGCGGCTGCCTGGCGGACCTTGTTGGCCACCACGAGGACCGGGGCGGCGGTGTATTCGGTGAGGGCCGGCAGGGACTTGGCAGCGCGCGGCATTCCCAGGACATCGGCGGAGACCACCGCGAGGACCAGGTCGGCTTCCTCCAGGGCGGTGATCGTCGCGGCGTTGCGCCGAGGGGCTTCGGTGTCGAAGCTCAGCTCTTCCTCCTCCTCGAGGCTGAAGCCGACGTCCACGACCACGATCGGCTGCGGCGTCGCCGCCGGCCGCTCTCCGCCCTCCTCGCCGTCCCCGGCCCAGTGGGGCTCCCCCGCCGCACGGCAGGCCTGAAGCAGGCGCCGGACCGAGGCCGCGCGCAGTTCCGGCCAGCGTTCGGATCGGGTCAGGCCCGTGAGCACGTCGATGTGCGTCTTCCCCAGGTCCACCCGCACGGCCGCACGGTCGAGGGCGGCGAGGTCCAGGCGGTTGCGATCCGCGGCGCGGCAGGCCAGGGCCACGCCCGCGGACTCGTCCAGGAGCCCCAGGAGGCTCGCGACCGACGGCCCCCAGGTATCCAGGTCCACCAGGGTGACGGGATGGCCCAGCACCGCCAGTTCAGCAGCCACGTTGACGGCCACCGTGCTCCGGCCGGGGGAACCGTGCGGCCCCCAGACCACGACGACCCCCGGGGACTCTCGGACGGCCTCGGCACCGGCTCCTGGCTCCCCCGGGCGCCGGGGGCTCTCTTCGTCCTCCGCGGCAAGCGGGGACCGGGCCTCATCAGCCGAGCCCGGGATACCCGTGCTCGGCGGGCTCCCCGGCAGGGACGGGCCGTCCGGGCGGTTGTACCGCTCGCCCTCCTCCGCCGGGTCGTCGCTCGGGCCGTGTCCGGCGGAGGGATACGCGCCCTGAGCGGTCGGCTCGGTCCGGTCCGGGCCACGACCCTGCGAGCCGCCCAGCCCGGCCTCCGCACGACGGGAAGCCTCCAGCAGCAGCTCCGCGACGTCCTGGGCGGGCAGGTCTGCAGGGACAAGAATCGCTCCGAGCCGTACCAGCCGGTCCTCGTCGTGCCCTTCGACCACGGCGACGACCGCCCCTCCCGCCAGGAGGGAGTCGACGGCCTCACCCGCGAACTCCGGGGCGCACTCCGCCACGAGCACCGCTCTGGCCAGGCCCGACCGGACCACAGAGAGGACCTCCACGAGATCCGAGGCCCGGCGGACGAGGGTGACCGGTCCGTGGAGCCGGTCGATCTCATGGGCGAGGAGGGCGGCTGCCGGACCGGCTGTGACCAGTGGCAGGCTCACCCGCCACCGCCCATGTGCGGCACCACGGTAATCCGCGACTCACTGGCCAGTGCGTCCACGACGGCGGAGACATCCTGCTCCTCGACCAGCACCTGAGCGGTCGCCCCCGTTCCCGCTCCCAGAGTTCCCGTAGCCCGCTCGACGGAAGCGAGCTCAGCCCCGGAGAGCACCTGGACTGGCTCGCTCCAGCCCCGCCCGGTGTTCTCCCGCCGGGACACCCAGAGGTCCACGACGTCCCCGGCCGAGGTCTCGGCCGGAAGAGCGGTCTCCAGGGGGATGCCCATGGGGCGGCGGTCCAGGTCCTCCGCCGAGCCCACCGCGCCGGCGGGCAGCAGCCGCCCGCTGGGAACCCTCTCGACGATCACGTCTCCCTCCCCCACCTCGGCGGCGTCCCGGACGTAGGTGCCCTCCGTCCCCTCCAGACGCACGTCCACCGTGCGGAGGTCCTCCGCGGAGATCCGGGTGCCCACGTCGAGGTCTCGGGCGGCGACCACATAGGGCTCGGTGGCCGTGGCCCATGCCATGGTCGCGGTGGTCCCGGCCACGGAGGCCACCACCAGGCCCACGCCGATCAGGAGGCGGGGCTCCTTCCACCCCGGACGGCGGAACCGGCCGCCCCCCGCGGCCTCCGCCGGTCGACCCGGCCCAGATGCGCCGCTGCGTCTGCCCGTTCCATGTGCCACCCGGTCTCTCCCCTCTGGAGCACGAACTCGCGTGGACATAGTGACCCATCGGAAGGCGGAGATTCGAGGCCGTCGGTCGATCTGTGGACGGGAACCGCGCAATAAACCCCAGAACGACCGATTTGCATCGGAACATGTGGATATCGACGCGTCGCCGCTCGGCGGTGGCACACTGGTGGCACACCGACCGACCCCGCCGGCGCTGCCGGCGCTGCCGGCGCTGCCGGCCCCATGAGGAGCAGACGTGTGAGGAGCAGACGTGGCGAACGCGCAGTTCTACACCCTGGCGGACGTGGCTGAGATCCTCAGCGCCTCCCCGGCACAGGTGCGTGCCATGGTCCGGTCCGGAGAGCTGCCCGCGATCCAGATCGGCGGCCGGGGCCAGTGGCGGATCCAGATCACCGTGTTCGACGACTGGGTGCAGCGCAAGCATCAGGAGACGGCCGAGGCCGTGCGCAGCGGGGCGTCACTGGACTGACGGCCCGCCCGGGAGCAGGATCCGGTCCCCGGCCTACGATCCGGCGCCCTGCCCTTGAGCCACCACGCAGGCGATCGCCGCGTAGGGAACCGTGCGGACCGACCGCACGGAGCGACGACGCCGGAACTCGTCATGAGGGTGCAGAGCCAGGTCCAGGTGGTCACGGCCCGCACGATCGACCGTTCCCTCGAGAAGCACCGCCGGGCCGGAGGCCAGATGCACCGTGGCCCCTGCCCGCGCCTGCGCCAGAGCTCTGATCGCGTGGGGCAGCCCCAGACGACGGCGCTGCTCGGGCGACTGACGCCGCAGTCCCAGGCCCTCCACCCAGTCGATGGCATGGATCGGCACCAGGGTCTCGCTCCCGGCATCTTCGACGACGGTCCAGTCCGTCCCGGCCGAAGCGATGCATCCCTCCAGCACCAGGCCGCCGCGAAGGCCCGCTCGCACCCGATGGCCGATATGGGCCGCGAACCGGTCCTCCAGCAACGCCTCCGAGGTCTCCGCACGGGTCAGCTCGGCGGCTTCTAGTTCGATATCACGGTACCGAGCCGCTGCCAGCTGGGCCTCCATGTCCGCGAACAGGTCATCCCACCGCATCGTCCCGCCCTCCCCCAGGTTCCGCCGCACGCTCGTGCGTCCGATCGTGTGCCGGATGTCACTTTACGTCGTAGTCCACAGCGGTGACGCTCACCCCTTGACTCATCACCTGATCTTATCCACCATGCTCTAACAGCATCTAATGCAATCAAACGACATCAAATGACCATCGCGGTTGATCTCATTCTCGGCGTCAGGCAACGGGAGGCGGACCATGAGTCCTCGGCAGGCAGTCCGGTTCACCCCACCACGACCGAGCTCACCCCGCATCGAGCCGTGCGAGTCCCAGGCTGAACCGCCCACGAGGTACTCGCGCGCCGGAGACGGCACCGTGGCCCGCACGCCCGCGGCCTCCGTGCTGATCGGGCTGGCGGCCCTCGGTCTCACCGCATTGTCGCCCGGGGCCGCCGTCGCCTCTCCCCAGCAGTCGACCGCAACCGACCCGCACGATGCGACGACCCATCAGGACGGGGGCACCGGAAGCGGGAGCACCTCTTCCGGCTCCCCCTTCTGGTCCGCCCCCGGCGAGTCTCCGTCGAGTCCCGAGGCTGGACCCGCGGATTCAGCGGCGTCCGCCGTTCCGGAGATCGCCACCGGCCCCGTCGAGGTCGCCCGGCCGGGGCCTGCCGGAGGGGCGTCCCGGGTCGTGGACGGGACCGTGACCGTCCGCGGAGGCGAGTCCCTGTGGTCCATCACCGCGGACCTCCTGGGCCCCGAGGCCTCTCCGGCGGATATCGCAGCGACCTGGCCGCATCTGTGGGAGGCCAACGGCAGCCACATCCCGGACCCGGATCTCCTCCTGCCCGGGACGGTCCTCGACCTTCCGGAGTACCTGCGGAGCGCCGGATCATGACGGCCTCCGGTCGTAGCGGCGGCTCCGCGATCCCAGCGCACGCACCCTGCCCGGCGGGGCATCGCCCGCCGTCCTTCGTGACCGCCAGCCGCCCGTCAGGAGCATGCCATGTCCATCGTCGCCCGGAATGAATCGACCCCGCGCAGAGCCGCCGGATACATCTGGCGTGCAGAGCAGCGCGCCGCACAGGATCTCAGACCCGGGACCGAACGCGAGCGCGTGACCGCGCTGACCCGCGCAGTCACGGTGGCGGCCCTCGAGGTACTGGCCGGGACGCGCACCGCAGGGCAGTTGCTGCGCTGGACCACGCCGGAGATCGTCGAGAAGTTGCGTCGTCGTGCAGAACTTCTCCAGCAGCGCAGGACGCACGAGCCTTCGAACACCGCCCTGCAGGGCGTCTACCGCCATTCGGAGGTCGTCCGCCAGCGCGTATGCCACGTCGCAGACGGCGTCTACGAGGTCGCCCTGGTGGTCCGCGACGACGCGCGGACCCGTGCCGTGGTCCTGCGTGCCGAACGCCCCGAGCAGGCCTGGCGCATCACGATCCTGGAGATCGGCTGAACCGCGCGCCGGCCGGACCATGAACGCAGTGTCGGCACCATGGGCCGGCCGCCCGGTCAGGCGTCCCGGCGCGCCTTGTTCTTCTTCTTGCCCTTGCGCCTGGCCGCCGCCTCCGCGGCACGACGCTCGGCGCGCGAGGTGTGCTGAGCGGACTGCTCGCCCTTGCCGTCGGCGGGCGCGCCCTCCACCTCGGGCACCGACTGGGTATCGGTCGGGGATGCCTGGCTCCCGGTGTCCTCCGGATCCTGATCCTCGTCCGATGCGGTGGTGTTCGGCTCGGTATGGACATCGGCCGCGCCGTCCTCGCCGGGCGCCGAGAACTGCAGGAACCGCGGTTGCTTGGGCACCTTGACCTTCACCGCACCCCCGGCTCCGGCCCGCTGCCGGGAGAGGTCCATGTTGAACAGGTAGGTGACGGTCTCCTCCCGGATGGCCCCCATCATCGACTCGTACATGGAGAAGCCCTCGCGCTGGTACTCCACCAGGGGATCGCGCTGGGCCATGGCGCGCAGGCCGATGCCGTCCTTGAGGTAGTCCATCTCGTAGAGGTGCTCAGGCCACTTGCGCCCCAGCACGGACAGCAGTACGCGGCGTTCCAGGTTGCGCATGCTCTCCGCGCCCACGGATTCCTCGCGCTCCTCGTACACGACCTGGGCATCCGAGACGATCTGCTCCCGGAGGAACGCGGTGGTCAGCTTCTCCCGGCCGCCGGCCTCCTCGATGAGCTCGTCCGAGGAGAGCCCCACCGGGTACACCATCCCCAGGGCCTCCCAGAGGGCATCGAGGTCCCAGTCCTCGGGGTGGCCCTCCCGGGTGCGGTCGACCACGATCGAGCCCACGACCTCCGAGACGAACTGCTGGATCTGGCCGCGCAGGTCGTCGCCCTCCAGGATCCTGCGGCGGTCCACGTAGATCGCCTTGCGCTGTCGGTTGAGGACGTCGTCGTACTTCAGCACGTTCTTGCGCTGCTCGGTATTGCGGCCCTCGACCTGGTTCTGGGCGGAGGCGATCGCCCGTGAGACGATCCGGAACTCCAGGGCGGAGTCGTCGGCGGCATTGGCCATCAGCCGCGCGGCGCCGCCGGCGTTGAACAGCCGCATGAGGTCGTCCGTCAGGGACAGGTAGAACCTGGACTCGCCGGGATCGCCCTGACGACCGGATCGGCCCCTCAGCTGGTTGTCGATGCGCCGCGACTCGTGCCGCTCGGTGCCCAGCACGTAGAGCCCGCCGAGCTCCAGGACCTCGTCGTGCTCGTCGCCGATTTCCAGCTCGGCCTCCGCCAGCACCGCGGGCCAGGCGGCCTCGTATCCCTCGAGATCGCGCTCGGGGTCGAGCCCCTTCTCCTTCATCCGCTCGATGGCCATGGCCTCGGCGTTGCCGCCCAGGATGATGTCCGTGCCACGGCCGGCCATGTTGGTGGCCACGGTGACGGCGCCCTTCCGCCCCGCCTGGGCCACGATCGCCGCCTCGCGCGCGTGGTTCTTGGCGTTGAGCACCTCGTGGGGAACTCCGCGTTTGGCCAGCAGCTTGGACAGGTACTCCGACTTCTCCACGGACGTGGTGCCGACCAGCACCGGCTGCCCCCGTTTGTGCCGTGCCTCGATGTCCTGCACGACGGCGGCGAACTTGAGGATCTCGTTCTTGTAGACCAGATCGGTCTTATCCTGCCGGATCATGGGCTTGTTGGTGGGGATGGCCACCACGCCCAGCTCATAGGTGTTCATGAACTCGGCCGCCTCGGTCTCGGCGGTGCCTGTCATGCCGGAGAGCTTGTCGTAGAGCCGGAAGTAGTTCTGCAGCGTGACCGTGGCCATGGTCTGGTTCTCGGGCTTGATCTCCACCCGCTCCTTGGCCTCGATGGCCTGATGGACGCCCTCGTTGTAGCGGCGGCCCTTGAGGATACGGCCCGTGTGCTCGTCGACGATCTGCACCTCGCCGCTCATGAGCACGTAGTCCTTGTCGCGCTGGAACAGCTCCTTCGCCTTGAGCGCGTTGTTGAGGAACCCGATCAGCGGGGTGTTGGCCGTGTCGTAGAGGTTCTCGATGCCCAGCCAGTCCTCGACCTTGTCGATGCCCTCCTCGAGCACGGACACCGTGCGCTTCTTCTCGTCGGCCTCGTAGTCCTCGTCCAGCTTCAGGCGCTGGACCAGCGTGGCGAAGACCGAGTACCACCGGTTGGCGTCACCCGAGGCGGGACCGGAGATGATCAGCGGGGTCCGCGACTCGTCGATGAGGATGGAATCCACCTCGTCGACGATCGCGAAGTTGTGCCCGCGCTGCACGAGCTCCTCGACGCTCCAGGCCATGTTGTCGCGCAGGTAGTCGAAGCCGAACTCGTTGTTGGTCCCGTAGGTGATGTCCGCCGCGTAGTGCTTGCGGCGGGTGGCCGGGTCCTGCCCGGAGAGGATGGTCCCGGTCTCCAGCCCCAGGAAGCGGTAGATACGGCCCATCTGCTCGGCCTGGGACTCGGCCAGGAAGTCGTTGACCGTGACCACGTGCACGCCCTTGCCGGACAGGGCGTTGAGGTAGGCGGGAGCGGTGGCCACGAGGGTCTTGCCCTCACCGGTCTTCATTTCGGCGATGTTGCCGAGGTGCAGCGCCGCCCCGCCCATCAGCTGGACGTCGTAGTGACGTTTGCCCAGGGTCCGGGAGGAGGCTTCGCGGACGACGGCGAAGGCCTCCGGGAGCAGGCGGTCGAGCGATTCGCCGTCGTCGACACGAGCCCGGAAGGCCTTCGTCTCGGCGCGCAGCTCGGCGTCGGTGAACTCCCGGTAGCCGTCCTCGAGGGAGTTGATCGCCTCGGCGTATTCGCGCAGGCGCTTGAGCAGCCTCTTGTCACCGGTCCGGAGCACCTTCTCCAAGATTGACGCCACGTGCTCACGCTCCTTGTAAGTCTGTTCGTCTCTGCAGCCGTCGATCACAGCTGGGTAGCCGCTGGTGCTGGCCGCCCGCCGGGGCTACCCGGCAGCTCGCGCAGCACAAGTTGGGGGCTTGGCAATCCGATCCAGTGTACGCCAGCGGACACGCAGACGGTGCGGCGGGAGACTCCCGCCGCACCGTTCCCGTCGGCGCCCGGCTACAGCATGGTCCGGACGCCCCGTGACCTGGTCAGCCGGCCTGGTAGGCGCGAGCCGGCTCGGACTCGGCGTCGGTGACCTGGGGGCTGAGGCCGATCACGCCGTATTCCCAGCCCTTGCGACGGTAGGCCACCGATGGCTCACCGGTCTCGGAGTCGACGAACAGGTAGAAGTCATGCCCCACGAGCTCCATCCGGTCCACGGCCTGATCGACCGTCATCCGCTCCTCCGGGAACCTCTTGCGCCGGATCTCGACGGGGGGAACGTCGTCGGCCAGGGCGTACGAGGTGTCGAAGGCTTCGTCCTCGGCCGCCGCGAGCGCTTCGGCCGACGCGTAGACAGGACCGTTCAGGGGCGCGACCGGCAACGTTCCCGTTGCCTCGGAGACGGCGGTGGGCCGGTGGTTGCCGCGGTGGACCTTGCGGCGATCCCGGGCGCGGCGCAGTTGCTCGATCAGCTTGGCGTAGGCCTCGTCGAAGACCGCGAACTTGTCGTCCCCCCGGGCCTCGGCACGCAGGACAGGTCCCCTGCCGATCACGGTGGCCTCGACGCGCATCCCGTCCCGGCCGGGGATCGGGTTGTCCTTCACGACCTTGATCTCGATCCGTTGGACCTTGTCACCTAGCTCTTCGAACTTCACAACCTTTTCGGCCACGTATTCCTTGAACCGCTCCGGAACGCTGACGTTGCGTCCCTGGACGATGAGCTCCATGGTGTCCTCCAGTCTCGCTGGTCGCTGAGGAGGTCGGCGAAGGCGGACCCCCACCCCGGGAAGCTGTCCCGGTAGCCACAACGTTACCCTGCTCACACCGCGAATTCATCTTGATCGGCCTCCTCGGCGATCTGGTTCCGCCTGTTCTCACCGGGCGTATTCGCCGCCGCGAGGACCACCGCTCCCAGCACCTCCGCACCGGCGGCTTCCAGGCTCCTTCGCGCCTGCGCGAGCGTGGCGCCGGTGGTCACGACGTCGTCGATCAGCACCACCGTGCCGGGGCCCGCTCGGACGCCTCCCGGCATCCGGCGGCCGGGCGCCACCCGGAACCGCTGCTGTCCCGTTCCCAGCCGCTGATCCGCCGACAGGGTCTTCTGCGCTCCGGGGCCGCCTCCGCCGGGACGCAGGCGGCCGGGCAGATCGCGGAGGTTTGCTCCGGGGTCCCGGCTGCGATGGACGAGCCAGGGTGTCACCCGCACGTGCGCGGTCAGATGGCCGCTGCGCCTGCACGCCGCCAGGAGCTCCTCCACGGGGTCGTACCAGCGACGGCGCAGCGCCCGCGCGGAACTCGGTATGCCCACCAGCTCCACGGGCACGGGACACGAAGGTCCCTGCGTGCCCAGCGCCGATCGGAGGGCCCGCCCGAGGACCGGAGCCAGGACGGGCACCAGGTCCGTGCGCCCGGCCTGCTTCATGGCCAGGATGCACGTGGCCAGTTCGTGCTCATAGGCCCCGGCGGCCACGATCGGCAGGCCCGCGGCATGCCGGGCGTGCCGCTCCACCCGGAGGGGCCGCGCGGTCGTACGGTACAGCAGCCGCCGGCACGGGGCGCACAGTGCCACCGCCGCGCTCCGGCACACCACGCATTCGAGAGGGAGAACCGGTTCGATCCCTTGCGCGATCAGGTCGTGGCCCCTGGTCGCGAGACGGTCGAGGCGGCGCAGGAGATCGCCCCGGGAGTCGTGCGGGAGACCGTCCCACGCGTGATGCCGGTCGTCCTGCTCTGGGCCGTGGAGGGAGATCACCCGTTCATGGTCCTCCGGCGACCCCGCCTGCCGGCGGCAGCGGCGCGGCAGTGGACGGCGAGGCGCCGGTGCCGCCCGAGACCGCCGGGTGTGGAGCCGCTAGCCCGCGAAGGCCGTGGAGGTCACGGAATCGCTCTGCGGCGACCAGGACTCACCCGTGAGCATGCGCAGCCGGCCGTCCGACTCGACGAAGATCTCGCTCTCGCCGTTGCCGCCGGCCAGGTTGCTCACCCCGTCCTCCACGACGGGCAGGTCGCGGTACCGTCCGGAGACGTCGTAGAGCCTGGGGACGGCGCTGCGATCGGTCAGGGCGGAGGCCACGAACTGCGATTCGCTGATCCACACGGCCTGCGACTTCATCCCGGCGCCCTGGCCGGTGTCCACCAGGTACGGCTCGTTGAGCGACTGCGGAGCGCCGTCGTCGTCGCGTTCGATGCCGCTGATCAGGACCTGTGCCGAATCCCCGTCGGTGACCACCAGGAGCGCCCGCGTCCCGTCCCGGGAGATCTTCAGGGAGGAGACCTCCCGCCCGTTGAGCCATGCCGCGTCGACGTTCACGGCGTCCTCCTCGGGCTGGGACAGATCCGCAGCGCTGACCTGCCCGTCGTCGCTCCCGGTCCAGGCCCATCCCTGGGTGTCGACGGACGGGGCCGACAGACCCTCGCCGGTGACGCGTTCCGCCGGCTCCGTGCTCGTCGTGGTGAAGGTCACCATGGCGGAGTCGCCGTCCACCAGGGCGGCGAACCCGTCGGTGTCGATGTTCATGGCCGGGTGACTCGGGTCCTGGCCCGAGAGGGTGTCCGCCAGATCGCCGTCCGGGCTGCTCTGACCGCCCTGCTGGAAGACGAGCTGGTCGCCGTCCAGGCCGATCTGACGGGAGGGGACCTCGATGCTGTCGGCGGACAGGGTGGCCTCGTCGCCCGCGCCGAGGTCCATCTGGCCACCGCCCGCCAGCAGGTCCACCTGGCTGACATCGCCCAGGGCCAGCAGGGTCAGCGTCAGCTGCGAGTACATCTCGCGGTTCGAGGCCACGTCCACCGCGCTGTTGTTGGGGACGTCGAGCGAGACGGTGGCCGTTCCGTCCTGCACGGGGACGGACGCCCCCTCGAGCGCGGTGTCCTCCGGGAAGGCCGTCTCCACCGACCCCTCGAGATAGGAGGCGGGGCCGTTGAGCAGCGCGCGGACCAGGGAGGTGGATACTCCGGGCCGGTCCGGGAACCACCGGGGGTCGGGGACCACGGTCTGGCCGTCGTCTGCCAGGAAGTACAGGTTGTAGGGCTGGTACAGGTCGTCCAGGTTCGACGCCGGGACCAGCACCCCGTCGGGCACCTCGGAGATCCGCCACTGGCCGTCCACCTGGACGAGATCCACGTCCATGCCCTCGCTGGAGCCGGCTTCCTGACGCTGCATGGTCCCGTTGCTGTCGATCATGGCCCGTGCGTCCACGCTGACCCGGACCTGGTCCTCCTCCAGGCCCTGCTGGATGCCTGCCGCCCCCGAGAAGACCACGGTTCGCGCGTAGGGCCGCCACGTGCCCGCCAGCTCGCTCGTAAGGTACTGACGCGCCACGGCGTAGTCGTCGTCCTGCCCCTGACCCGCCGCCAGGAATCCCTGGACCACCTCCTCGGGCGACATCCCGTCCTCCGGCCCGGCCACGGCCGGCATGGTCTCCTCCGTGGCGGTCGCGGCGGGCGGTTCCACCTGATGGACCGGGCCCGAGCGGGGAATCGAGGCGCATCCCGAGATCATCAGGCCGGTGGCCAGCGCGACCGCCGTCGTCCTGGCCAGCCCGGTGCGGTTCCTGGGGCTCCTGGGGTTCATCGGTCCTCCCCTGACGGGTCGTCCGGCTTGACGTCGCGGAAGGCGGGCAGTTCTCCCGTGTCGTCGAGGAAGAGATCCTCGTAGGCCTCGTCGAGATCGTCCTCGAGATCGTCCTCGAGATCCTCGTCCAGATCGCCATCGAGATCGTCGTCGAGGCCGTCCTCCGCATCGACGCCGAGGACGCCGTCGCTTCCGGCCTCGGCGTCGCGCGCCTCGCCGTCCGGCTCCGGGGCGGCTGCGGCGGGAACGGTACCGGTGGCCGCGCCGTCCCCCGTGACGCCGATCCGCTGCGCGGGACCATCCGCCTCCGGCTCGGCTTCGTCGTCCGTCTGGGCCTGGCCGGGAACGGTGTCGAGGGCACCGGACGGATACACCGCGCCCACCCCCTGGTCGCTGACGGAGGCCGAGGACAGGAAGTCCCCGCCGATGGCGGGGCGCGACCCGGCGTCGCCGGCGTCCGGGCCGACCGTCCCTCCTGAGCCGTCAGGGGCCACCTCCTCGGCATCGTCGTCGTCCGCGTCGACGGCGGGAATGGTCTCGGTGATGGTCGCCATCACCGAGGCACGGTCGAGGGGGACGGCGGCGAAGGTTCCGGTGTCGGTCACGACGGCCACCGACGGCAGCTCGTCCTCGTCGGGTGGCAGCTCCACGGGGCTGACGTCGGCATCGTTGAGCGGCCGCGAGCGCAGCAGGGGCAGGGTCAGGCGGAAGCAGGCGCCCTCCTCCAGGGCCCCCCAGGCGTCCAGGCGGCCGCCGTGCAGGCGGGTGTCCTCCACGGAGATCGACAGGCCCAGGCCCGTGCCGCCGGTCGTGCGGGCGCGAGCGGGGTCCGCCCGCCAGAAACGGTCGAAGACCTTCTGGGTCTGCTCCTCGCTCATGCCGATGCCGTGATCGCGGACCGCGATGCCGACCGCCACGTCAGAGGCCTTGACCACGATGTCCACGGGGCGGCCCTCCCCGTGCTCCAGGGCGTTGACCAGCAAGTTGCGCAGGATGCGATCGATGCGGCGCTGATCCATCTGCACGATGCACCGCTGCAGGTCCGAATGCACGCGGATCACGGAGCCGGAGTTCGCCGCCAGCGGGGCGGCCGCCTCGAGCACGTCGTTGAGCAGGGCGAAGATATTGGACCCGGAGATGTCCAGGCGTGCCGCGCCGGCGTCGAACCGGGAGATCTCCAGGAGGTCCGCGAGCAACGTGTCGAAGCGGTCCACCTGGTTGTAGAGCAGCTCGGCGGAGCGACGGTTCACGGGGTCGAAGTCCTCGCGCGCGTTGTGCAGCACCTCGGCCGCCATGCGGACCGTGGTCAGGGGCGTGCGGAGCTCGTGGGAGACGTCGGAGACGAAGGTCTGCTGCATGCTGGAAAGCCGTTCCAGGCGGGTGATCTGGTCCTCCAGGTTGTCGGCCATGCGGTTGAAGGACCGGCCCAGGCGCGCGACCTCGTGCGATCCCTCGACCTGCATGCGCACCCCGAGGTTCCCGTCCGCCAGGGATTCGGAGACCCTGGCCGTCGAGGAGACCGGGCGCACGACCTCACGGGTCACGTAGCCCACGACCCCGGAGACCAGGAGGGCCTGCACCAGGGTCGCGAGGATGAGCACGGCGTGGATGGCGTCCAGGGTGTTCTGCGGCTGGGAGAAGTCGTTGACCAGGTACAGGCCGTAGCGGGAGCCCTGCTGGGGCTGCACCTCGTGGCCCACCACGACCACGGGGACGGCGGCGCCGTCCTCCTCCATCCGGACGGAGGACGACTGCCAGTAGGTGCCACCGTCCGCCGCGACCCGGTTCTGCAGCTCGCGGGGAACGGTGGCGGAGGTCATCCACTCGCTCTCCGCCTGGGCCGGGAGGACGGTCTGGCCGGTGTCCGTGGACAACGGCACGAGCAGCCAGCGGCGCTGGCTGTTGGTGGCATCCGAGTCCAGGGCGTCCAGGGTCGCGGTGACCAGGGTCTGCAGCTGCTCGCGGTCCACGGCGTCGGAGGAGTCGAAGCTCGCCTGCACCTGCCCGAAGTCCGCCTCCGACTGGGTGAGGACCTGCTCCAGCCGGTCGTTGAAGAGCCGTTCCGAGATCTGGTGGGACAGGAAGGCACCCGTGACCAGGAAGATCACCAGCGCGCCGAGCATCGCGATGCTCACGGCGCGGAACTGCAGGGACTGGCGCCACCGGCGGACCAGCAGGCTCATCCTGAATCGCAGCACCCGGAATGGTCCCCGGCGACGCCGGTGCGCCGAGTGGTCGTGGCGGGCCGCGCGGCCCGCGGTGCCCTGGCGGGCACGGCCGGAGGACACGGAGCGCACCGGCCTCGAGCGCGGCCTGCGCGCCGGAACGTGCCCATCGTCGATGACCCCGTCCTCGAGGGTGGGACCGGTGCGCGGGGACTCGGGCTGCGTGCGTTCGGACATGCTCTGTCGGATGCGCCGGGCTCGGGGCCTCAGTGCCGCTCGGGGTGGCCGGCCCGGTAGCCGACGCCGCGGACGGTCACGACGATGTGCGGGTTCTCGGGGTCCCGTTCGATCTTGGAGCGCAGGCGCTGGACGTGGACGTTGACCAGGCGGGTGTCGGCGGCGTGCTGATAGCCCCACACCTCGCGCAGCAGCATCTCACGGGAGAAGACCTGCTCGGGGGCCCGGGCCAGGGTGGCCAGCAGCTCGAACTCCAGTGGCGTGAGCGCGATCTCCTCCGAGCCGCGGATCACCCGGTGGCCGGTGATGTCGATCGTGACATCGCCCACCTCGAGCTCGTTGTTGGTCGCACGCGACCCCGGCCGCAGCCTGGCCTTGACGCGGGCCAGGAGCTCGGCGGGCTTGAAGGGCTTGGGGATGTAGTCGTCCGCGCCGGCCTCCAGCCCGCGCACCACGTCCTCCGTGTCCGACTTGGCCGTGAGCATCACGATGGACGTGTCGGAAGTGGCCCGGATCTCACGGCAGATCTGGATCCCATCCTTGCCGGGCAGCATCAGATCCAGCAGCACCAGGTCGGGCTGGGAGTCGTGGAAGGCCTGGACCGCCTGTGCCCCGTCGGCGCAGAAGGTCGTCTGGTAGTCCTCGGCATTGAGGATGATGCCGATCATTTCCGCCAGGGCAGCGTCGTCGTCAACGACCAAGATGTGTGCGTTCACCAATCCTCCATCGTCAGGGACCGCCGGCCGGTTCCGGGTCCGTCGCGCCTCGCTCCGTACGCGCGTGTCACTCGGCTATGTTCGCATGACGCCCGGTATGTGCGCCCGCAAATCGTCGACGGCACCATGGTATGGCTCCTGGGCCGGTCCGGCCGAACCGGCGGACGGTTCAAGAGTCCTGCGCGGACTGGTGCAGGCCGTGAGCCAGGTCCGTGGCACGAGCGAGGGCCCGCCGCACCATCGCCGGTGTTCGGCTCTCGAGTCCGCGGGCCGGGGCGACCATCTGGTGGCTGAGCAGCCCCTTCGCCAGTCCCAGTTCCGTCCAGGGCCGGACGATGGCTTCCACGAGCTCCCCCGTCGACGCGCGGTTCCTGCCCGGTTCCGCGTTGAGTTCGCCGAGGAGCAGCCCGACCCGCACTCCGCGCTCGACGACGACGGCCAGCGGCTCCCATTCGGCGGCCGGCCTCCCGGGTCGCTCCAGGTACAGGAGGTCGAAGGTCCCGTCCCCGTATTCTCGCGGGTCGGAATCCTCCGGCAGCACGAGTTCCACCCCGGCGGCACCGGCGTCCCGCGCGGCGCGGGCCACCTCGTGCAGCACCCCGTCGGCCTCGGACCGCGGGAGCGCCCGGAGGGTCCGGTAGCCGCTGGCGGTGGGGATCGTGCCGTCCAGTGCCCGTTGCAGCTGCGGCTCCTCCAGGCGCAGGATGACGGGACGGTTCTCCACGGCCGTGCCGACGGCCTCCAGGTGGGCTCGCAGGCCGTCCGCCAGGGAGACGGCGAGGTCCCGGCGGGCACCCGCGTCCAGGAGCGCCTTCTCCCCGTTGTGCAGGTGCAGGCCGGCGGCCAGAGAGACGGGCCCGAGGAGGGTGACCGTCACGGGCTCCCGGTCGCCGTCGCTCTCGGCGCCGACGACGTCGGCCAGGGCGTTGACGTCGCCGGCCACGAGGGACCCGGCCGCCCGCGCCTCCTTGCCGTCGTGGCGCGTGAGCCGCCAGCCGTGGGGCTGCAGGTCGCACCACAGATCGGTGAGCACGCTCACGGTACGAGGGATCGGATGGGCCACGTCGGACCGCGCGGCCAGGATCGGCAGCACGGACCGGTGCGGAGCCCCCAGCTCGCCTCGCAGGACGGTGATGGCCTCGACCATGTCCTCGCCGGGCAGCCCGGCGAGGACCGTCGCGCGCGTGGTCTCGCCGTCACCGTCGCGATCGGGGAGATCCCCGCGGCCGGCCGGGTCGTGCCGGGCCCGGTTCACGCGTCCTGGCCCGTGCGGTGCTCCTCGGCGATCCGCTCGTGATGACGGATGACCTCGCTGATGATGAAGTTCAGGATCTTCTCCGCGAACTCCGGATCCAGCTGGGCATCGGCGGCCAGGTGACGCAGACGCTCGATCTGCTGCTTCTCCCGGCCGGGATCCCCCGCGGGGAGGTCGTTGCGGGCCTTGAGCTCTCCGACGCGCTGGGTGGCCTTGAAACGTTCGGCCAGCACCCCCACGAGCGCCGCATCCAGGTTGTCGATGGTCCCCCGGATCGAACGCAGCTCCTCCATGGCCTTCTCGGATGCACTCATGCGATCGATCCTAGAGCAGCCGTCGCGCGGGCCGTGTCAATGGTCGACTGGCCCAGCACGCGGGTCCCGTCGTAGACCACGGCCGACTGCCCGGGGGCGACGCCCTTCAGCGGCTCGTCCAGAACCATGACGAACTCCATCCGGGTCGCTCCGGCGTCCGCCGTCGTCTCCTGGCCGGAAGGGGTCTCGTCGTCCTCGGCCGTCTCGAGCCACGCGGTGGCCGGAAGGGACTCGCCGTGGGCGCGGACCTGCACCTCGACGCGGATGGCCTGCGACCGGGCTCCGGCCGCAGCCGAGGAGGCGTCGGTCAGGAAGCCGGCGAACTCCGCCACGGGCTGCCCGGCCCACGAGGTCCTGATGCCGCGGATCGTCCGTACCGCCAGCTGCTCCCTGGCGCCGACCACGACCTCGTTCGTCTTGGGGCGGATCTCCAGGACGAAACGCGGCTTGCCGTCGGGCGCGGGCCGGCCGATCCGCAGGCCCTTGCGCTGGCCCACCGTGTAGGCCAGCGCGCCGTCGTGCTGGCCCAGGTCGTTGCCCTCGGGGTCCAGGATGCGCCCCGGTTCCAGCTCGATCCGCTCGGCGAGCCAGCCGCGGGTATCGCCGTCGGGGATGAAGCAGATGTCGTGCGAGTCCGGCTTGGCCGCCACCGAGAGCCCCCGGCGCTCGGCCTCCGCCCGGACCTCGGCCTTGGACGGGGTGTCGCCCAGGGGGAACATGCAGTGGTTCAGCTGCGTCTCGTCGAGCACGCCCAGCACGTAGGACTGGTCCTTGGCGTCCTCCGCGGCGCGGTGCAGCTGCGGATGCCCGTCGACGACGACCACGTTGGCGTAGTGGCCCGTGCACACGGCGTCGAACCCCAGCGCCATGGCCTTCTCGAGCAGCGCGGCGAACTTGATCTTCTCGTTGCAGCGCAGGCACGGGTTCGGGGTGCGGCCCGCGGCGTACTCGGCGACGAAGTCGTCGACGACGTCCTCCTTGAACCGCTCCGAGAAGTCCCATACGTAGAAGGGGATGCCGAGCCGCTCCGCGGCCCGCCACGCGTCGTTGGAGTCCTCGACCGTGCAGCAGCCCCGTGAGCCGGTGCGCAGGGTCCCGGGCATGCGGTTCAGCGCCAGGTGGACCCCGGTCACATCGTGGCCCGCCTCCACGGCCCTGGCGGCCGCGACGGCGGAGTCCACGCCTCCGGACATGGCTGCGAGCACGCGCAATGGCTTCTCCTGTACTGCTCTCATGGTGGTCTCCGGCTGTCTCCCGTTATCGCAACGACGAAGTGTGCCCGGCCATTCCCGCGGTCCTGGCCCGGCTGTAGACCTCGGGCAGGACGGCCAGCAGGGCCTCGACGTCGTCACGGGTGGAGCCGTGCCCCAGGGTGAAGCGCTGCGCCCCACGGGCCGTGTCCTCGTCGAGACCCAGCGCCAGGAGCACCGTCGAGGGCCGCGGCACCCCTGCGGAGCAGGCCGAACCCGTCGAACTGGCGATGCCGGCGCCGTCCAAGAGAAACAGGATCGAGTCCCCTTCACAACCCGGGAAGGTGAAGTGCGCATTGTTCGGCAGCCGGAGGCCGTCATGCCCGGTGTCCTCGGCTCCGCGCAGGACGGCCTCGGGGACGGCCGCGCGTACGCCGCGGATGAGCTCGTCGCGCAGTGCGGCCAGGCGCCGGGACTCACCGGCGAGGTCCTGGGAGACCGTGTCCACGGCGGCCGCGAAGGCCGCGGCCCCGGCAGCGTCCAGTGTCCCGGAGCGCAGCGCCCGCTGCTGGCCGCCGCCGTGGATCGTGGGGGTCAGCCCCACGGATCTGCCCACGATCAGCGCCCCGGATCCCACGGGAGCCCCCAGCTTGTGCCCGGAGATCGCCAGGGTGGCGATCCCCGGGAGGTGGGCGTCCACGGGCAGGGCCCCCACCGCCTGGACGGCGTCCACGTGCAGCGGCACGGAGAACTCGTGGCAGACGGCGGCGAGCCCGGCGATGGGCTGGACCGTGCCGATCTCGTTGTTGGCCCACATGACCGCCACGAGTGCGACGCCGCCGGGGTCGGAGGCGATGAGCTCCCGCAACCGGGCGGGGTCGGTGAAGCCGAACTCGTCTACGGGCAGGTACTCGACCCTCGCCCCGCCGTGGGCCTCCAGGTACTGGGCGCTCTCCGTCACGGCGGGATGCTCCACGGCCGAGACGATCACCCGGGTGCGTCCGGGGTCCTCGCCGTGCCGGTGCCCGAACAGGCCCTTGACCGCCAGGTTGTCCGCCTCGGTCCCTCCCGAGGTGAAGATCACCTCGACGGGATCCGCGTTCACCGCGGCCGCGATGCGGTCCCGGCTCTCCTCCAGGATCCGGCGGGCCCGGCGCCCCGTGGCGTTGATCGCCGAGGGATTGCCTCCGCGTTCCAACTGCCCGACCATGGCCGCGACGGCCTGAGGGAGGACGGGGTGGGTCGCGGCATGGTCCAGGTAGACCTGCCGGGGCGGCTGCTGGGCTGCGGGAACGGGCATCTGGCCAGTGTAGGAGCCTCGGGGCAGCCCATGGGGCGCCGGTAGCCTGGGCCACGTGATGCCTCCGCCCCCTCAGCTCCCCCGTGCCCCGATTCCCCATGCCTCGATTCCCCATGCCTCGGCGCCCCCTACGCCAGGTGCTTACGCACCGGCGTTCTTCCCCGACTTCGTGGCCCCCGTCCGCTGCATGGGGACCCGGACCGTGGACTTCCGGACGGACCTGCTGGTCATGGCCGTGGTCAACCGCACTCCGGACTCCTTCTACGACCGCGGGAGGACGTTCGCCCTCGACCGGGCGGTGGCGGCCGGCGTGCAGGCCGTCGACGACGGCGCCGACTGGGTGGACATCGGCGGCGTCCCCTTCTCCCCCGGGGACAGCGTGCCCGCCGAGGAGGAGGAACGACGGGTCCTGCCGGTCGTGGAGGGCCTCCGGGCCGCCCGGCCCTCGGCGATCATCTCCGTGGACACCTTCCACGCCTCCGTGGCGGATGCGTGCCTCGCAGCGGGGGCGAACGTGGTCAATGACACCACGGGACTGTCCGATCCGCAGATGCTCGCGGTGGTCCGCGAGCACGACGCCCATCTGGTCATCACGCACTCCCGCACCACCTCGCCCGGGCGCGTACGCACTGCCGTCCCGCGTCCGGTCTATGACGACGTGGTCGCGGAGGTGTCCCGGTTCCTGGCCTCACGGATCGAGGCCGCCGTGGACGCCGGGCTGCGCCAGGAGCAGCTGCTGGTCGATCCCGGCCACGACCTGAACAAGAACACGCTGCACTCGCTGGAGCTGACCCGGCGTCTCGGGGAGATCGCCGCCCTGGGTCATCCGGTGCTGGCCGCGGTGTCCAACAAGGACTTCGTGGGCGAGTCCCTCGGCCTGGGCCGCGACGAGAGGGGCGAGGGATCGCTGGTGGCGGCCGTGGCCTGCGCCTTCGCCGGAGCGCGGGTCTTCCGCATGCACGATGCCCTCGCCTCGCGGCGGGCCCTGGACATGGCGGCCGCCATCATGGGACTGCGCGAGCCTCTGACCCTGCGCCACAACATGGGAGAACGCAATGAATGATCCGCAGTCGCACCCGGAGCCCTCCGGGCACCGAGCCATGCTCGTCGACCGCCTGTGGCCGGACCCGGCGACCGTGGAGCTCGGCGAGCTGCGCGAGCACTACCTGGCCGCCTGGCCCGACGTCGCGGACGGCGCCGTGGCCATGATGATCTCCTCGCTCGACGGGTCGGCACAGCTCGACGGCGTATCCGGCGGGCTGTCCTCCCCCGTCGACCAGGCCCTGATGGACCTGAACCGCAGCGTGGCGGACGTCGTCGTGGTCGGGGCCGGCACCCTGCGGGAGGAGGGGTACGGGGGCCTGCGGGTCTCGGCCGGATCCGTGGCGTGGCGCCGCCGGCAAGGGCTCTCCGATCACCCGGTGCTGGCCGTGCTCTCCGCGCGCCTGGAGTTGCGCGCCGACGATCCGTTCCTGGCGGAGGCGCCCGTCCGGCCGCTGATCCTGACCGGAACGGAGGCACCGGCCGACGCCGTCCGGGAACTGGCGGAGGTGGCCGAGGTCGTCGTCGCCGGAGACGGGCCGGGCGCTGATCCCGTCGCGGTCCATCAGGAGTTCGCCCGGCGCGGAATGACGCGGGTGCTGTGCGAAGGCGGGCCCAGCGTGCTGAGCCAGTGGTTCGACGCCGGCCGGGTCGCCGAGCTGCACCTGAGCGTGGCGGGGGCTCTGGCAGGCGGCGCGGGACAGCGCATCATGCACGGCCGGGCGGGAACGGCCCGTCCGGCCGAACTGCTGCAGGTGCTGCGCGACGGCTCGATGCTCATGCTGCGCCACCGGGTGGGCTGATCCGGTCCCTGCCGGTTGCCGCCCCTGCAGCCGCCTAGACTCTCCAGTCATGCTGCGCATCCTGTTTGTGGAACCCGAGATCCCCGGAAACACCGGCAACGCCATCCGGCTGGCTGCGGTCACCGGCGCGGAACTGCACATCGTGGAACCGATCGGATTCAATTTCGACGACGCCCATCTGCGCCGGGCGGGGCTGGACTATCACGACCTGGCGGTCCTGACCGTCCACCCCGATCTGGACTCCGCGTGGCAGGCGCTGCAACCGCGCCGGGTCTTCGCGTTCACCACCACGGGAACCACGGCCCACACCGACGTGGACTGGAGCGACGACGACGTCCTGATGTTCGGCAAGGAGTCCGAAGGCCTCTCCGACGAGCACAAGAACGACCCGCACGTGACCGCCGAGGTCCGCATCCCCATGCTCCCCGCCCGCAGATCCCTGAATCTCGCGAACGCCGCCTCGATCGCCGTCTACGAGGCGTGGCGGCAGCTGGAGTTCACGGGAGCCGGGTGAACCGGCCTGACACCTGACGAACGGTCGATCCGATCGCCCATCGGCGTTGATGGGCGATCGGATCGACCGTTCGTCAGGTTTGCGCGACAGCAGTGACCGATCGGCCTCAGGCGTCGTCGGCGTTGCCCACGGTCACCTCGATGGTGTGCTCCTCACCGTTGCGGACGTAGACCAGTTCGCCCTTCCCGCCGGCGGGAAGCTCGCGCACGGCGGCCGTGAGCTCGTTCGCGTCCTGGATGGTGTGCCCGTTGAAGCTGCGCACCACGTCGCCCTGGCGCAGCCCGGCGTCGCTGGCCGGCGATCCGCTCTCGACCGACTGGACGACGGCGCCCGAGGAGAACGTCTGACTCTGGCCGTCGTTGGCGGCGGAGGCCGAGACGGTGGCGCCGAGGTAGCCGTGGGTGGCCTCGCCGTTGTCGATGATCTCCTGGGCGACGCGGTCGGCCGTGTTGATGGGGATGGCGAAGCCGACGCCGATGCTGCCCGCCGCATCCTCTGCGGAGCTGGAGGAGCCGGCCGAAGCGATGGCCACGTTGATGCCCACGACCTGGCCGTCGGTGTTCACCAGGGGGCCTCCGGAGTTGCCGGGGTTGATCGCGGCATCCGTCTGCAGCACGTTGAGGAAGACGGACTCGGTCTGACCCTGCGTGGTCCCCTGGCCGTAGTCGAAGAAGAAGTCGCTCCAGCCACCGTTCTGGTCCTGGGTGTCCCCCTCGGTCGGTGTGTCCGGGACCGCGGAGGAGGCGACCGTGATGGTGCGGTCCGCGGTCGAGAGGATGCCGTCGGTCACGGTGCCGGACAGCCCCAGTGGGGCTCCGATCGCGATGGTGGTGTCACCGACGTTGAGCTTCGACGAGTCGCCGATCTCGGCAGGCACCAGGCCGTCGGCGTCGATCTTGATCACGGCCAGATCCGACAGGGGGTCGGTGCCGACCACCGAGGCCTGGGTCACGGTGCCGTCGGACAGCTGCACCTCCAGCGACGGGTTGTTGCTCTGACCGTCGAGCGTGACCACGTGGGTGTTGGTCAGGATGTGCCCCTGATCGTCCAGGATGACGCCCGAGCCGGACCCGGACTGGTTGCCGGCCACGGAGGAGACCGTGACCACCGACGGCGAGGCCTTGGCGGCCGCCGCCGTGACGGCGTTGACGGAGTCCTCGTTGTTGACGATCAGCTCCGAGCTGGCCCCCTGCGTGGTAGAGGTCAGGGCGTTGTCGTTGCCGGTCGCCACGTCCACCAGGCCGTAGGTGCCGGCACCCACGAGCGCGGCGATGAGCATTCCCGCCACCAGGGTCTTGCGTCCCACCCCGCCTCTGGCTGCGCCCTTCGGGTCGTCTCCCTCGGGCGGGGGCGCCCCCTGGGTGCCGTAGTCCTGGGCATAGGGATTCTGGGCATAGGGGTTCTGGTTGACCACGGGCGGCTGGTCTCCCTGTGGCTGCCCGTACTGGCTGTGACCGTACTGGCTGTGCTCGTACTGGCCGTGACCGTACGGGTCGTTGCGCCCGTACGGATCTCCACCGGCCTGGGGTTGCTGGCCGGGATCGTACGGCTGTCGACCGTCGCTCATGAACGTGACTCCTCATTCATCACATCGGTGGGGGCTGACTCCAAGTATCGCCGTCCTGCTGTGTCCAGGCTGTGTACCGCATGACGGGTCACCGGGGGTTGCATCGATGACCGCGGTGAACGACGAAGCAGCAGGGACGACGGCCGGGGATCGGCCCCGTCCATGCTGCATCCACGCTGCCACCATGGTGCCCGGTCTCCATGGTGCCCGATGTCCCCGGCCCTCATGTGCTTTGACGGGACCGCGCAATACGTCCACGGCGAATATCCAGCCGGAGACGAGGGATGCGCACATACGGTCTCAGTAGACTCTCACCATGAGCACGCCTGCAGCGTCCCAGCCGGAAGAGCGCCCGTCGTCCGCCCGCCCATGGGGCAGTGCCGCGCGGACAGCGGCCCTGGTGGGCGTCTTCACCTGGCAGGCCTCTCCTGCCTGGGCGGCCGCCTCGAACGGCGGTCTGGCCTTCGGCGCACTCGGCCTCGCCGGGGTGGGAGCCATCGCCGCCGCGGCCGGGTCGATCGCATGGTCTCGTCGCCGTCGCCGGAACAACTCCCCCGCCGGGCGGGCCGCGGCGGACCCGAACCAGCGCTACGGGCCGGGTGGCGTCCCGGTGGCCTCCGAGCAGCGCCATACCGCTCCGGCGGAATCCGCCGTCCCGCTGCCCGAGTTGCACAAACGGGCGGGTGAGGCCCTGATCGCCACGGACAACGCCGTCCAGTCCGCGCAGGAGGAGCTGGCCTTCGCGCAGCTCCAGTTCGGCGACGAGGCCGTCGCGCCGTACCAGGAGGCTCTCGAGCAGGCCAAGCAGCACTTGCAGCAGTCCTTCGCGCTGCAGCAGAAACTCGAGGACTCCATCCCGGACACCGAGGCCGAGCAGCGGGCGTGGATCGGCGAGATCCTCGCGCGGTGCCAGCAGGCCAGGCAGCCACTGGCCCAGCAACGGGACTCCTTCAGCCAGCTGCGAGCCATGGAGACCAACGTGCCTCGCGCACTGGACGAGGCGGTTGCGGCGGCCACGGCGCTGCAACCGCAGCTCGAGGCCGCCGGGGCCACCCTCGACAGGCTGGCGCAGCGCTATTCGCGTTCCGCGTGGCAGACCCTGCCGGACAACCTGGATCAGGCCCGGGACCGCCTGGAGTTCGTGGACACTGCCGCACAAGAGGCGCGCGGGCACGTGGACGGCGGCAACCGCTCGGAGGCGGTCCTGGAGGTCAGGGCCGCGGAACAGGCCGTGGCCCAGGCGAGTGAGCTGATCGGCTCCATCGACCGGGGCGCCCGGGATCTCGAGCAAGCCGAACGATCCCTGCGAGACGCCATCGCCATCGCCCACCGGGATGTCGCCGAGGCCGAGGCCACCGCTCAGGTGGCCATGCGCACCGAGCTCACCGGCACGGCGGCCGGTGTCCGCTCGGTGCTCGCCGGGATCGAGGCCGAGCTGGCCGCGGGGACTTTCGACCCCCTGGCTCTGTCCCATCGGCTCTCCGTGGTCTCGACCGAACTCGAGAAGGCCCTGAGCGGCCTGCGGGAGGAACACGAACGCGATCGGGCCGCGCGGGCGACGCTGGACCGGACCATGGTCTCGGCCCAGGCGGCGGTCACCCAGGCCCACGACTACCTGTCCGGCAGGCGCGGCGGCGTCGGTTCCGGCTCCCGCACGCACCTCGCCGAGGCCGAGCGGCACCTGTCGGACGCTCAGCGTCTGAGGAACACCGAGCCGTCCACGGCCCTGAACCACGCCAACGAGGCCATCCGCCTGGCCGGTAGCGCGCGCCAGGAGGCGCAGGAGGACGTCAGCAGCTTCCAGGGCGGGGGTTTCGGAGGCTCCTGGGGCGGCTCCGGCTGGGGCGGCTCCGGTTGGGGTGGAAGCGGCCGTCCCAGGGGCAACCGCAGAGACCTCCGCGGTGCCGGCGGTGCCGGCGGGGCGGGCCGTAACGCCGCGGGGCTGGGCGGGGCGGTACTCGGCGGCATCCTGCTCGGGTCGATGCTCGACGGTCTCGGTGACGATGACGCCGCCCACCACATCACGGACCACTTCAGCGGGGGCTTCGGGGAGAACCTGGGCAATGCCCTCGACCCCGGGGAGCTTCTGGGCGGGCTGGGCGATCTCGGCGGATTCGACTTCTGATGCCCGCCCGTGACGAAGCACCTCTGCCGTCGACCACACCCATGAACCACACCATCTGGAAAGGATGAACCCATGACAGCCAAACAATCGATCTTCGGACGCGTCGCGCAGCTGGCCAAGGCCAATATCAATGCCTTGATCGATTCCGCGGAGGATCCGCAGAAGATGCTGGACCAGATGGTCCGGGACTACACGCAGAACATCCGGGAGGCCGAGTCCGCGGTGGCCACCACCATCGGGCAGCTGCGGCTCCTCGAGCAGGATCACGCCGAGGACGTCCGTGACGCCGAGGAGTGGGGCAACAAGGCCCTCGCCGCCTCGACCCGGGCCGATCAGCTGCGTGCCGCCGGGCAGAGCGGGGAGGCCGACAAGTTCGACAACCTCGCCAGGGTGGCCCTCCAACGGCAGATCCAGCACGAGTCCGAGGCCCGTTCGGCCGAACCGCAGATCGAGACCCAGACCCGTGTGGTCGGCCAGCTCAAGGACGGGCTGAACAAGATGCACGGCAAGCTGCAGGAGCTCTCGGCCAAGCGCGACGAGCTCAACGCGCGGCAGAAGACGGTGGCCGCGCAGGCCGCGGTCCAGGACTCCCTCAAGGCCTTCGACGTGATGGACCCGCTCTCCGAGGTGTCCCGGTTCGAGGACAAGATCCGCCGCGAGGAGGCGCGCGTGGCAGGTCAGCAGGAGCTCGCGGCCTCGTCGCTGGACGCGCAGTTCGAATCCCTCGAGGAGCTGGGCCGCCAGTCGGAGCTCGAGGCCCGCCTGGCCGCGCTGAAGTCCGGCGGCTCCGGCAATCCGGCCAAGGACGGCGAGAAGATCGTGGGCTCGCAGGAGGTCTGAGGCCGCGGGAGACCTGCCACCCGCCGAGTAGTGAGTTCAGCCGCCCATCAGCATTGATGGGCGGCTGAACTCACTACTCGGCGCAGAGTCGTTGCAGGACCGCACTGAACACGGCAAGCAAAAGGCCCCTGACCAGTGTTTCCACCGGCCAGGGGCCTCATCTCGTTGCGGGGGCAAGATTTGAACTTGCGACCTCTGGGTTATGAGCCCAGCGAGCTACCGAACTGCTCCACCCCGCGGCGACAGATAAGAACACTACGCGTCCGAACGCGACCACGCAAATCGAGTGCGTCGTCGTGATCGGTTTCACACGCCCGCACCGGGACCGGCAGGACCGTCCGAAGAGCCCCCTACGAAAAGTCCGGGGCCTCCCTCCTGTCATTGGAACAGGTGAGAGGCCCCGGACTTCCCGGTTGCGGGCCGGCAGGCTACCCGGAGGTCAGCTGCCGTCCTCCGGAGCCACGGGCCCGGCGCCCTGGGTGGGAGCGGCGCCGGCGGCACCGTCCGCCTCGAGCGCGCGGTCGATGGCGTCCTGGAGCCGGTTCTGGGCGTCGCCGTAGGCTGCCCAGTCGCTGTCCTGCAAGGCGGCCTCCGAGTCCTGCATGGCCGTGCTGGCGTCGCTCAGAGCCTCCTCCAGGGTTCCGCCGGCCTCGGGGGACGGCGACGGCGATTCGCCGCCTTCCTCCGTCGCCACCTCGTCCTGGCCCGCGGCCTCCGCCGCCTGCTCCTCGCTCACGCCCGCACCCTGGACGGTCTCGGCGCCGGAGTCGCCGCCGAAGACCTGGTCCAGCGACTCGTCCAGCGTGGGCGCGAAGCCCACCTCCTCGCCGTAGCTCACGAGCACGCGGCGCAGCGTCGGGTAACCGGACTCTCCGGAGGACCGGACGTAGACGGGCTGGATGTAGAGCACGCCGTCGTTGACGGGCAGGGCCAGCATGTTGCCGTTGATCACCTCGGAGCCGCCCTGGCGCAGCAGGTTCAACGCGGAGGACACTTCCGTGTTCGAGTTGAAGTTGTTCTGCGCCTGGCCGGGCCCGGGGACCACGGAGCTGCGCGGCAGTTCGAGCAGCGTGAGATCGCCGTAGCTGTCCGCCTTCACCCCGTCCTCACCGGTCGCGGCGTCGCCGTTGGCCGAGAGGTAGCCGTAGAGCACGTTACGGGTGTTCTCCCCCTGGTTCTGCTGGGGAATGAACGGAGTGGTCAGGGAGAAGCTCGCCTCGTCCTGACCCGGCATCTGCAGGGACAGGTAGTACGGCGGGATGGCCGTGGAGTTGTCGTTGGTCGGATCGTTGGGGATCGACCAGACGTCGTCTCCGGCGTAGAAGCTGTTGGCATCCGTCACGTGGTAGGTGTTCAGCAGTTCGCGCTGGACCTTGAAGATGTCCTCCGGGTAGCGCACGTGCTCCATGAGCTCCGCGGACATCTCCGAGTACGGCTTGACCGTGTCCGGGAAGACGCCCTGCCAGGCCTTGAGCACCGGATCCTCGTCGTCCCAGGCGTAGAGATCCACCGAGCCGTCGTAGGCGTCCACCGTGGCCTTGACCGAATTGCGCATGTAGTTCACCTGCTCGTTCGGCAGCTGCGCGGCGGCGCCCTGGGCCGTGGAGGTGTCCGCCGTGGCGTCCTGCAGCTCCATGGGAGTCGAGTACGGATAGGCGTCCGAGGTGGTGTAGGCATCAACGATCCACTTGACGCGGCCGTCGATGATCGCCGGGTACGGGTTGCCGTCCACCGTCAGGTACGGGGCGGCGTGCGAGATCCGATCGCGCGGGTCCCGGTCGTAGAGGATCTGCGAGTCGGAGCGGACCGCATCCGAGAACAGGAGGTCCGAGGACTGGAACCGGATGGCGTAGGACAGCCGGTTGAGCGGGTTGCCCACGTTCGGGCCGCCGTCGCCGTCGAAGGTGGTGCGGACGTCCTCGGTCTCGTCGTCCGTGGTGGAGGGCCGGTCCAGCTCGAGGTCCGGGTCCCCCTCGGCTCCGCCGACCACCGAGTAGTCCGGCGACTGCTGACCGAAGTAGATCCGGGGCTCGTAGTCCTCGGAGATCTCGCCCTGGGCCAGGATGCCGCCCTGGATGAAGGAGGGCCGGCCGTCGGACTGCACGCGGTCGCCGTAGGCGGCCACCAGGCCGTAGCCGTGGGTGTAGACCACGTGCTGGTTGTACCAGCCGTCGGTCACCCCCATGTCCAGCTCGCGGGCCGCCAGGACGGTGTCCTGGACCTCGCCCTCGATCTCGTACCGGTCCACGTTCAGCGTGCCCGGGAACGAGTAGTAGGGCCGGAACTGCTGCAGCTGGGCGAAGGCCGGGGAGACGACGTTCGGATCCAGCAGACGGATGTTGCTGGTGGTCTGGGCGTAGCCCGCCAGGTCCCCCTCCCCGGCATCGACCGTGGCCGCGTAGGGCTCGGTCTCGATGCTGTCGAGGCCGAAGGCCGCCCTGGTGCTGTCGATATTGCGCTGGATGTAGGGGTTCTCCACCTGCTGCTCGGTCGGGGTGACCTGGAAGCGCTGCACCAGCGAGGGGTAGATCCCGCCGGCGACGACGGACACGACCACCAGCATCGCCGTCCCGATCAGCGGCAGGCGCCAACGGCCGATGACGGCCGAGATCACGAACAGCACGCCCACGAGCAGCGCGGCGATGGCGAGGATGGCTCGGACGGGGATGACGGCGTTGACATCCGTGTACAGCGCGCCCGTCCAGGCTCCCGAGTCCGACTGCAGGGTGGCGTAGCGGTCCAGCCAGAAATTGGTTCCCTGGAGCACCAGGAACGCCGCCGCGGTCACGGCCAGCTGCACGCGCGCCGCGGTGCTGAAGCTCAGACCCTTCTCGGTGATCCGGATGCCGCCGTAGATGTAGTGCACCAGGACCGCGCCGATGGCGCACAGCAGCAGCACGGAGACGAGGAATCCCAGCACCAGCCGCAGGAAGGGCAGGGTGAAGACCCAGAACGAGACGTCCATGCCGAACTCGGGGTCTTCCCGACCGAACGGCACCTGGTTGAAGAACAGCAGGACCGTGTCCCACTGGGAGGCCAGGGTGGAGGCGGTGAACAGCCCGAAGAGCACGGGGACCAGGATCATCGCGATCTTGCGCACCGGTTCCAGAGCCTGCTGATAGCGGCGGAGGTTGTCGTCGGAGGCCGCGGCGGCCGTCACCGGCCGGTTGCGGTGGGCCAGCCACAGCGACAGCCACAGCAGTCCCGCAACGATCAGGGCGGCCACCACGAAGATCGCGCCACGGGCGATGTTCTGGGTCACGAAGACGTTCAGGAAGCCGAGCTGGCGGAACCAGAGCACTTCCGTATAGAGCTGCGTGAAGGCGACGAACGCCGCGATGAGCGCGACGACGATGATCACGGTGAGGAACAGCGGGCTCCTGCCCCTGCGGCTCTTGCGGTTTGCCGTACCCTTCGGGCGCGGCGGTCTGGGGGGTCGAGGCGGTTGCGCCGGTCCTGCTGTCACGTCGGTCCTGGGCCTTCCCTGGGATCGGTCATGGGGTGCGCGAGCACGCGCGACTTCTATTCTGACTGGCGAATGCGCTCCCGGGCAAAGTGCCTACCCAGTTCCGTCACAGGCTGAATACAGGTTTCATGATCTGCCGGTGCAGGTGGGCAGGGTATCGGGGTCCTTTCCGTCCGCCACGGCGTTCAGGGCATTCACGGAATCCTCCAGGGTGTCGACGGCGACGACGTGCATGCCGTCCGGCTCGTGCCCCCTCACGTCCTGGCAGTTCTCCACGGGTGCCAGGAAGAGGTCCACCCCGGCGTCCGCCGCGCCGGCCAGCTTCTGCTGGATGCCGCCGATCGGCCCGACGTCCCCGTCGACGTCGATGGTCCCCGTGCCCGCGACGTGGTTGTCTCCGCCCAGCGATCCGGGCGTCAGTTCGTCGATGATCCCGAGGGAGAACATCATCCCGGCGCTGGGCCCGCCGATGTTGTCGAGTGCGAACTCGATGTCGAAGGGGAAGTCGAAGGACCGCTCCAGGTAGACCCCCAGCTGCCGGTGCCCGCCGGACTCCACGGTGCCCACGGTGAGTTCCTCGCGCTCTCCGTCACGGTCCACGCCCAGTGCGACCTGCTCGTCGTCGCCGGGCAACGCCGACCGCAACCCGTCGAGGGAGGTGATCGGGTCGCCGTTCACGGTGCGCAGCACGTCCCCGGCGCGCAGGACACCCTCCGCCGGGGAACCCGGGATCACGGCGTTGACCGTGAGCGTGGTGCTGTACTCCTCCCCCAGGTCCTCCAGGGCCGCAGCCACCGCGAGGTCCTGGGAGGAGTCCATCGCCGCGGTGCCCGAGTCGCTGATCTCCTCGCGTGTGGTCGCCGGGGGATACATGACCTCCAGCGGCAGCGCCGCCTGCGTGGAGGAGGCCCACGAGATCAGGGTGTCCAGGATGCGAGGGCTGGAGCCGGGACCGCCGACGACGTAGACCGTGGTGAAGTCCAGCTGGGTCTCGGTGGGAAAGGTGTCGATGCCGTCGATGCTCATGATCGGCTCGCCGTCGACCTCGCCGGTCGTGTCGAACGCGGGGCCGGGCCGTTCGAGAACGTACGGCGTGGGCGCCCACACCGCCAGGATCAGCAGCAGGCCCGTGGCGATCATGGCCCCCGCCTCCAACCCGATGCGGCGTCTGCGAGCGGGACGGGAGGAGGTACGAGACACGGGGGCAGGATCCTTAAACACGCATGCTTCCAGCGAACTATGGCCCGTTCCGGCCCACCGCGGGGGCCGGAATCGATAGCCTGGTCGCCACATACTACGCCGCGCCCCGGCCGGGACGATCCCGGACGCGACCGCTGGAAGGTCGCCCTGAACCGGTTGTGCGCAGGCGACGTGGACAGGCTAGAGGATCGAGGAGCCATGACTTCGCAGCCCCCGAACGGCGAGAACGAGAACGAAGGTCAAGACCCCTTCCAGGCGATGTTCCAGCAATTCCTGGGCCAGTCGGGCATGTCCGAGGAGGACCTGCGGAAGATGGGGATCCCCACGGACCCGGCCGGCATGCAGGCGATGTTCGCGCAGGTCCAGTCCATGTTCGCCGCGGGACCCTCCGACGGTCCCGTGAACTGGAAGGCGGCCAAGGACCATGCGCGCCGCGTCGTGGCCTCGGCCGGCGACCCGTCGGTGAGCGACAAGCAGCGGAAGGTCATCGGCGACGCCGTCCAGCTGGCCCAGCTGTGGGTCGACGACCACACGGCCTTCGGCGCCCCGGGAACGGACCCGGCCGCGTGGTCCCGGTCCGAGTGGATCGAGGCGACCTTCGAGACCTGGCAGGAGATCACGGCCCCGGTGGCCGAGTCGATGACCACGGCCCTGACGGAGTCCATCCAGGGCCAGCTCCCCGAGGAGATGAAGGGCATGCTGGGCGGGGCCTCCGGGATGCTCGCCAATGCCGGCTCCATGATGTTCGCCATGCAGCTGGGCCAGGTCATCGGCGGCCTGGCCGGTGAGGTGGTCTCCTCGACCGACATCGGCTTCCCGCTGGCCAAGGACCGGTCCGCCATGCTGGCCCGCAACGTCGAGGACTTCGGTGAGGGCCTGGGCGTGCCGGAGCAGGAAGTGGTCATCTACCTGGCCGTCCGCGAGGTCGCGCTGACCAGGCTCTTCCACGCCACCCCCTGGCTGCGCCAGCACGTGATCGACCTGATCACCACGTTCTCCCAGGAGATCCACATCGACATGGACCGCATCGAGGGCCTGGCGGCGCAGATCGATCCGTCGGACCCCACCGCGATGCAGGAGGCCCTGGGCTCCGGCGTGTTCATGCCGGAGCAAACCGCCAAGCAGGAGGCCACCCTCAAGCGGCTGGAGACCATCCTCGCCCTGATCGAGGGCTGGGTGGACGTGATCACCGTGCGGGCGACCACCAACCTCCCGGGGGCCTCGGCCCTGGCCGAGACCATGCGCCGGCGCCGGGCCTCGGGCGGGCCCGCCGAGCACGCGTTCGGCTCCTTCGTGGGTCTCGAGCTGCGCCCGCGCCGTATGCGCGAGGCCGCCGAGTTCTGGCGGTTCGTGGAGCAGCGCCGCGGTCTGGAGGATCGCGACGGCCTGTGGGAATCGGCCGAGCTACTGCCGACGGAGCAGGACCTCGACGATCCCGCCGGCTACGAGTCGCGCCGGGGCCTGCTGACCGCTTCGGACGAGGAGTTCGACGCCGCGCTCGAGAAGCTGCTGGGCGCAGGCCCCGACGAGTCCGCGCCTGAATCCGATTCCGGCTCCGGCTCCGGACACGACGCCGAGGGGCCCGAGGACCCGGATGCGGACCAGCCCGGTCCCGAAGGAGAACAGCCCGGGGGCTCCGGCCCCCGTGACTCCTGACCAATAGGTACTCCGGGCCGATAGGTCAGGAAGGGTCAGGTTCCCTCCGGACCGGCATCGACGTCGGCATCCGGTGGTGACGACAGGGCCCAGGCCGCTCCATCCAGGAAGGCCTGGGCCCTCTCCATGTCCGGAAGGCGGGACTCCAGGGCACGGAACGCCGGGCCGTGACCGGCCTCGATGAGGTGGCACAGCTCGTGGAAGATCACAGCGTCGAGCACCCACTCCGGGACGCTGTACAGGCGCCTGCTGATCCGGATCGTGCCCGTGGCCGGGGTGGCCGATCCCCAGCGGGTGTTCTGCCGCGAGGACCACGAGATGGACGCGGGGCGGGCCCGTCCGCCCAGATGCCGGTCGGAAAGCTCCCGGGCGCGCCGGGACAGGTAGTCGTCACCGGCACGGTGATGGCTCCGGGCCTGGTTGCGCCGACGCGAGGCCACGAGCTTGGCCACCATCTCGCGTTCCCAGCGCCCCACCTCCCTGGCCGGCATGCGCGCGGGCACCTGCAGCACCACGCGGTCGCCCGACCAGTGCGCCGAGACGGTCTTCTTGCGGCGGGCGGAGCGCCGTACCTCGACCGGCGGGTCGTCGGAGGCGCGGCCGGCATCCAGTGGCACAGGGGACTTGGAGGGCGCTGACAGGGGTTCTCGGCTCACCCCTCGATGGTAGTGACCATCTCGGAGGCCGCGGCAGACCCGGGCCCGCCCGTCGGGCACCCGGTCGGTCCGAGTTCCGCCGTCGTCCGTGACCCCGCCTGTGGATATCCTCTTCCCCGGCCCTGGGAAGGGCAGACTGATCCCACCCGGCCCGTCCGGGCTCCCGCCCGGTCCGCGCTCTCATCACGGAGGCTCCGTGTCCACGTCTGCGATCCCAGCCGCTCCCACAGCGCGCGACCCGGTGCTGCGGGCGCCCTCCCCCACCGGCGCCCGGTTGTCCCAGCGGGTGCCGGTGGCGCAGCTGCGCGTCATGTTCCTCGGCTTCACGCCCGTCAGCGCCGCGGCGGCCGTGATGCTGGCCGGCTGCGGCGCTCGGGGCTTCGTCGTCGTCGATCCGCAGCCCGTGACCTGGGACGACGCCAGGGCCGGAGCCTACGACGTCCCGGACGTGGGGCTCGCTCGTGAACTGGTCATCCGGCAGCGGATCAGGGCCGCCAATCCAGCTGCCGCACCGATCGGCGATCCCGCCGGGCACCCGTCCAGGGGCCTGAGGGGAACGCTGGTGGTCCGTTCACGGGACTTCACGCATCGCGACGGCGACGGCCTGGACCCGCGTCTGGAGGCGGCTTCCGCGCACCTGTCCGAGGATCACCGGGTCATCGACGTCGCCACGCCCGCGGGCCACGCGCCGGGGACCACCGTCCTCTGGCCCCCGCGACCCTGGCACGCCCGGGCCTGCGGGCAGTGCCTGGCCCGGGCCGCCGGCATCAGCGGCCCGGAACCGGCACGGGCACCGCGCCACGACGTGTGGCCCGCCCACACGGCCATGGCGGCCTCGGTCCTGGTTCAGCAGATCGTCGCCGTGGCCGGTGGCTCGGCCGATGACCTCGAGGACCGGGTGACGGTCATCCGGCCCGGCGCACCCCTGTCCGCGGTCGGCAGGCTACCCACCACCCCGGCCGGCTGCGCCCTGTGCGCGGCCTCGTGGTCACCGGGAGGCCGCGGGACCGGCGCCGTGAGCGGAACCGGTACGGCGACGGGCGGAGGCACGTGAGGATCGGTCCGGGAGCACCTCCGCCATGAAACGGGAGGGCCTGCGGTTGGGCCGCCCACCGGGTGTTCTGGACAAGGACCAGGAGAACGTCAGGTGCTCCCGTGCACGGGTGACGCCGACGTAGAGCAGCCGGCGTTCCTCGTCCACCTCGTCGGAGGTCTCGGCGAAGGTGATGGGCATCAGGCCCTCCGTGAGCCCCACCAGGAAGACGGCGTCCCACTCCAGGCCCTTGGCCGAGTGCAGCGAGGCGAGGGTGACGCCTTCGACGGCCGGGGCATCCTGCTGGGCCGCACGCCGCGCCAGATCCTCGGCGACGTGCCGCAGGGTGAACTCGCCGGGTCCTTCGGTTCCAGCCGCCCGTGCCGCCCGGACCGCCTGGTCGTGGGCTGCGGCCATCCGGTCGGTCATATCCACCAGGGCCGCCAGCGATTCCCAGGTCTCCCGCACCGCGCCGGTGACCCGCGGCGCCCGGGGCGACCACCCCAGCGAGGTCAGCATGTCCCGCACGGTCTGCGGCACGGCGTTCGCCCCGCCCGTGTCAGAGGCGGCGCCCGGGACGTCCTCCGTGGCGTCCTCCGGGGCGACGGCGTTGGCCCCGGCACGGATCTGGAGCAGCGCCTGCCGGATCTCCGGGCGGCGGAAGAACTGCTCGGTCCCGCGCAGCCGGAAGCCGATGCCTGCATCGGCCAGTGCGGTCTCGTAGGCCTGGGCCTGGCCGTTGGTCCGGAAGAGCACGGCGATCTGCGAGGGCGGGACGCCGTCGTCGAGCAGGTCCTGGATCCGCACGGCGGTGCCCTGCGCCTCGGCCTGGTCGTCGTCGTACTCGTTCCAGGACGGCAGCGGTCCCTCGGGGCGCTGCCCGACCAGCGTGAGGGGGGTCGCCCAGGTCGCCGGGACCGAATCGGCTCCCGGCCGGCGCGCGGCCAGCAGCCGGTTGGCGGTGTCGACGATCTGCGGGGTGGAGCGGTAGTCGCGCACGAGCCTGACCACGGTCGCGTCGTCGTAGCGGCGCTGGAAGTCCAGGAGGTGCCTCGAGCTCGCGCCCGTGAAGGAGTAGATGGTCTGGGAGGCATCGCCCACGACGCACAGATCGTCCCGTTTTCCGAGCCAGGCATCCAGCAGGCGCTGCTGCAGCGGCGAGACGTCCTGGTACTCGTCCACCACGAAGTGCCGGTACTGCTCCCGGACGGTCGCGGCGATCCGCTCGTCCTCCTCGAGGATGCCCACCGTCAGCAGCAGGACGTCCTCGAAGTCGATCTGATGACGGTCGGTCTTGATCTCCTCGTAGGTCTGCCACAGCCGGGCGATCGTGCGGGCGTCGTGGCCGCCGGGCAGGTCCGCGGGGCCCTGCCCGGCACGGCCCCCGGCTCTTGCGCCGGAGGCGTGCGCCTCCGCGTAGGTGTCGGGGGTCAACATGGAGACCTTGGCCTTCTCGACCTCGCCGGCCAGATCCCGGATGGTGGCACGGTCGTTGCTCAGGCGCATGGCGCCGGCCGCCTGGGCGATCAGCCGCGCCTTGTGCTCCACCAGTTCGGGCACCGACCCGCCGACGGCCTGCGGCCAGAAGTACTGCAGCTGCCGCAGGGCGGCGGAATGGAAGGTCCGCGCCTGGACCCCCTCCGCGCCCAGCACCCGCAGGCGGTTGCGCATCTCGTTGGCCGCCCGGGTGGTGAAGGTCAGCGCCAGGACCTTCTGGGGGGTGTAGACGCCGGTGGCGATGCCGTAGGCGATGCGGTGGGTGATGGCCCTGGTCTTGCCCGTCCCCGCCCCCGCCAGGATGCACACCGGTCCGCGCAGGGCGGTCGCCGCCTGGCGCTGCTCCGGGTCCAGGCCGTCCAGGATGCGTTCGGGCAAGGGGGTCTCCTCCTCGCTCACGACGGGGAAGAGCGCCTCCGCGGCGGCGTCCGGTACGGGCACGCTCACCACCCCGACTCCGGGAGCGGCTCACCCAGCCAGTGCTCGATCAGCGCCCGGGCGATGGAGACCTTCCCGGGCAGCACGATCTCGTCCTCCAGGGCCGCCGTACGCAGCTGCTCCCGCGTGAACCAGCGCAGCTGCAGGATCTCCTCGCCGTCCGGCCTGAGCGCTCCCCCTTCCATCCGGGCCGTGCACCCGATCATGAGCGAGCGCGGGAAGGGCCACGGCTGGGAGCCGAGGTACCGGACCCGGCCCACGACCAGGCCCGACTCCTCCTCGATCTCCCGGACCACGGCCTGCTCGATCGACTCCCCCGGTTCCACGAATCCGGCCAGGGTGGAGAACCGGTTGCCGCTCCAGGCCGCGGACTGGCCCAGGAGGATCCGTTCCCGGGAGGGGTCGGGATGGCCGTCCGTGATGGAGACGATGACGGCGGGGTCCGTCCGCGGGAAGTGCATGGACCCGTCGGCTCGGCATCTGCGCATCCAGCCGGAGCGCTCGACATCGGTGACGTCGCCGCACCGGGGGCACCGGGGATGGTCGACGTGCCAGGAGGTCACCGCCTGGGCCGTCACCGCCAGGGCGGCGTGCTCGGGCTCACTGGCGCCGAGGGCCGGCGCGATCGCTCGCAGGGTCGACCACTCGATGGGCTCAGCCGCGGTGGAGCCGGCGGCGTGCACCCGCTCCACGAGGCGGACGGCGGTCCTGGCGTCCTGGTCGCTGACCTCGGTGAAGGGTCGGACGGTCACCCCGTCGGCGCTCCCATTGCTCAGTTCCCCCAGGTAGACCTCCGGGAGGCCCGGCACCTCGCGGAACTCCCCCAGCGCGGCCCGCTCCACCAGCACCAGCCGGCCCCCGGCCACCGGCATCCTGCCGTTGAGCAGCACCAGGGTCAGTCGAGAGGCGGGACGCTGGTCCGCCCGGTCGCGTTCGGGTGTGCGGCGTTCCAGCCGGGAGCGGTTCAGCGGCATGAGGTCCGGGTCGAGCACGGAGGGGTCCTTCGAATTCACCGTCACACTCTAACGGCGCGGTCCGACGGCGCCGTCCCCGCGCCGGGGTCCGTGGATATCGGCTGCGCCGCCGCCGGGGGCCCGTACCGCCCTTGTAGGGTTGTCCGCATGCGCGCCTCACTCGAACATCTGGCAGCGGTGGCGGTCGCCGGAGTTCCCGGGATCATTCCCGTGTCCGTGGGCCCGTCGCCGGACGACGACGCCGATTTCCGCTCCGCCGTCGTGACCGACCAGGCCAATAGGCGATGGAGGGTGCGCAGCCCCCTGACGGACGAGGCCGGGATCCGGCTGGCCTCCGAGCACGGCGTGCTCAGCGCCTTCACCCCCGCGCTGCGCTCCAAACTGCCGTTCCTGATCCCCACCGTGGTCGGCTCGGTCGACGACGGCGGGCGGCGCACCTTCATCTATTCGCACCTTCCGGGCCGTCCCGTCCCGATCGACGAACTGGACAAGCTCTCGGAGGCCGCACCCACCAGACCGCAGCCGCCCAGCGCCGAGCCCGTGCCGCCGGTGACCACTCAGATCGGTCAGCTGCTGGCAGCCATCCACGACCTTCCGCGCGCGATGGTCATGGACGCGGACCTGCCCGCCTACAGCGCGGACCAGTGCCGCACCCGGATGCTCAACGAGCTGGATCAGGCCGCGACCACGGGCAGGATCCCGCCCTCGCTGCTGCAGCGGTGGGAGAACGCGCTCGAGGACCGGACGCTGTGGCGGTTCTCCACCCACGTGGTGCACGGCGATCTGCACGAGGACAACCTCGTGGTCGACGGCAACCGGATCACCGCGGTCACGGGCTGGTCGGACGTGCACGTCGGAGATCCCGCCCTGGACTTCGCCTGGCTGATCGGGGCCAATGACGCCGGTTTTGCCGAGGCCGTCGTCGCGGCCTACGCGCGGGCCGGATCGGGCACCCCGGACCAGCATCTGCTGCGGCGGGCCCACCTGGAGGCGGAGTTCGCCCTGGCTCGGTGGCTGGTGCGCGGGGTCTCCCGGGAGCTGCCCGAGATGATCGCCGACGCCCAGAACATGCTGCGGGTCCTCGAGGAGGACGTGGAGGACTACGAGGAGGAGCTCTCCTCGGAGATCAAGCCCGAAGCCGAGGAATCCGTCGAGGCGCGCACCGAACACGCCCGTACGGCCAGGACGCGGGCCGAGGCGCCCGGGGAACAGGGCGACGAGCCGCAGGTGGAGCCTTCCCGGCGGGAGCCCACGTGGCGGGAGGGCAGCCACCGGTCCCGAGAGGAACCGGCCGGAAGCTGACCGGCGGACGCGGTACGTCCGCCCGTCCGCCTGCCATGCCCCGCCGGAGCCTTCATCCCATGGCCCGCGTGACGATGGCCTCCAGCCGGGCCTCGTCCGCCAGGTCGTGCGGCCGCACGGTCCGGTCCGAAGCGACGTAGTAGAACGCCGCCGACACCTGGTCCACGGAAACGCCCATGAGCCGCGCCCAGGCCAGCCGGTACACGGCCAGCTGCGCGGCGCGCTGGGTCAGCTCCTGCTCCGGCGGCACCCGCCCGGACTTCCAGTCCACCAGCTCCCAGTGCCCGTCGGGCTCCTTGAAGACGGCATCGATCCGCCCGCGGACCGTGAGCCCCCCGAGCGGCGTCTCGACGGGATACTCCACGGCCCATGGCTGCCGTCTGCCCCATTCGCTCTCCCGGAAGGTGCGGGCGAGCGCGGGCAGGTCGTAGCCCTCGTCCACGAAGTCGTCCGAGCCGCCGGGCAGCTCGTCGATGTCGAAGATCGCGTTGGAGCCGAAGTACTGCTCGACCCAGGCGTGAAAGGTCGTCCCCGCCCTGGCTGCCACCGCCGGCCGGCGCGGCATGGGCCGGCGCATCTGCGCCGCCACCGCCTGGGGGTCCTGGCCCAGCGCCACCACGGTCGAGGCGGAGATATGCGATGGCATGGGCAGCACCTGCTCGTCGGGCTCGGCCTCGTGCGCCGCCATCAGGACCCGGGCCTCCTCCGCCCAGTCCCGGACGACCGGCAGGTCGAGCAGCTCCCGGTCGGTCAGCCCTCGGTATTCGGCGAAGCCTCCGTCGCGGACCGCCTCGGCCACGCGCAGCACCTCCTCGCGCCGCCCGGCCCTGACGGGCGGGTGGGTGATCCGCCGTTCCAGGGCGTCCGAAGGGTCCTGTCCGGGAGGGTCCTGGCCGGGAAGGCCCTGTGCCTGTACTGCGCCGTCCTGCGGGGTCGCGATGATCTCCGTGATCTCGGGGCCTTCCAGGGGGTCGTACGGCCACGCGGCCTCCAGGGTCCGCGACTGGGCGGGGTTCTGCTGATCGGCCTCGGCCTCCGTCCAGGCACCCCGTTCGACGACGCTGACCCCCGCGGGCCCGGGCCGGGTGAGCTCCTCGAGCTCTTCGAGGAACACGGACTGCTGCCTCTGCTTCACCCCGCCGCCCGTGAACACGGTGCTCGAGAGGGCCAGCAGGGTCCGTGCCCGGGTGAAGGCCACATAGGCCAGGCGCCGTTCCTCGTCCTGGGTGTGCTGGGCGCAGTCCTCCAGGAAGAGCTGCATGGATTCCTTGAGCGCCACCGCATCCGAGGGGTCGGGGTGCCACTGGGGCAGGAAGTCCCGGTCGCCCCGCAGCGGCCATGGCACGGCCGCCGCATCCTTGGTCCAGGCCGAGCCCCGGTCGGCGGGAAAGACCCCGGCGTTCATGCCGGGAACGAAGACCTGGTCCCATTCCAGGCCCTTCGAGGCGTGCACGGTCAGGATCTGCACCGCGGCGGGATCGGGGTCCGGGACCGCCGTGTCGGGGTTCTCCTCCGAGGCGGCCACCTTGAGCCAGGCCAGGAATGCGCGCACGTCCTCGGAGCCGGTGGCGGACGTATAGCTCACGGCGACGTCCATGAGCGCGTCCAGGTTGCGCCGGCCCTCCGCCGCTGCCGCCCGAGTCCTGGCGGAGACCTCGATGTCCACCCCCAGGGTCCGCTCGACCACCGTGAGCACGGTGGCCAGGTCCTCCGAGAGCCACGACCGCAGTCCATGCAGCTCTCCGGCCAGATGCTGCATGCGCTCGCGGGCGGTCTCCGACAGGCTCCGCCCGGCGGAGGATGTCCAGCCGGGCCGGGGAAGGGTCTCCAGCGCCTCGATCAGCGAGGCCATCTCGGCCTGGTCGGGTTCGACGACGACGTCGTCCTCCCCGGTGGCGGGCTGGGCGTCGATGTCCTCGACGGACAGCCCCATCTCGGCCGCCTGGCTACGGCGGCGTTCGAGGTGCCCGGCCCAGTCGGCCAGCGCCACCAGGTCGCGGGCGCCGATGCGCCACCGGGCGCCCGTGAGCAGCCGCGCCAGGGCGTCCGAGCGGCCGGGGTCGGTGAGCACCTGCAGGGTGGCCACCACGTCGGCGACCTCGGGGACCTCTAAGAGCCCGCCCAGGCCCACGACCTCGTAGGCGATGCCGCGTGCGGCCAGTTCCCGGCGCACGGGCTCGAACTGGGAACGGCGGCGGCACAGGACCGCCGCGGTGGGTGCGGCCTCGCCCGGGACCAGGCCCTCACGGGTCTCGTGGATGGCACGGGCGATGGCACGGGACTCGTCGTCGTCGGTGAGGTACCGGCTCACGGTGACCCGGCCGGGCCCCGCGCCGGGCCGGGCGTCGAGTTCCGGCACCTCCTGCAGGCCCTCTGCCGTTCCCGCCGACCATGGCGGCGGGGTGCGCAGCGGACGGGCGATCACATTGGCCGCGTCCAGGATGGAGGTGTCGTTGCGCCAGGCCGTGGTCAGGAACGCGGGCTCGGAGACGGCGCCGTCCGGGGCCGGGAACCAGCGGCCGAAGCCGAAGAGCTGCCCCGCCGAGGCTCCGCGGAAACCGTAGATGGACTGCTGCGGGTCTCCCACCGCCATGACGGAGTGACCGGCGCCGAACAGGGAGGCGAAGAGCACCATCTGCGCGTGGGAGGTGTCCTGGAACTCGTCGAGCAGGACGACCTTGAAGCGTTCCCGCTCCAGCTCCCGGGCCGCGGAGTCCTCCCTGGCGATCCGCGCCGCCCGCTCCAGGAGATCGCCGAAGTCCATGGTCTCGGTGTGCTCCTTGAGCGCCCGGAACCGCTCGACCAGCTGGGCGAGCAGCCGGGTGCGGGCCATCTTGCTCACGGCTGTCTTCACGTCGTCGCCGGGTGACCTGGTCCGGCCCCGAGGGGGGACCTCGAGCAGCTGGGGGACGAATGAGCCGATGAACCCCTCGATCTCCTCCGGGCTCCTCAGGTGCTCGGCCGCCCCGGAGGCGAGGCCGAGCACCTGCTGCGTGAGCGAGGAGGCCTTCAGGTCCGCGGAGACCTCCCCGTCCCAGGACTCCACGACGCGTGAGGCCAGCTGCCAGGCCTGCGCCTGCCCGAGCAGGACCGTCTCCGGTTCCACGCCGATGCGCAGGCCGTATGTGCGCACCAGCGTGCTGGCGTAGGAGTGGTAGGTCAGCACCGTGGGGTCCGGGGAGAGCCCGGGCGCCTCCTCGGTGGTGCGGTCCTGGAAGACGTGGGCATCGTGCGGCTCGCGGGCCGCCAGCGGCACCGGGGGGTCCTGGGGCTGTCCCGCCTCGAGGAGGCCCTTGGCGCGCAGGACGCTCAGTCGCCCGCGCACCCGGTCCCGCAGTTCACCGGCCGCCTTGCGGGTGAAGGTGACACCCAGCACCTGGTCGGCCCGCACGATGCCGTTGGCCACCAGCCACACGACGCGATCGACCATGGTGGCGGTCTTCCCCGAGCCGGCCCCCGCCACCACGAGCCTGGGCGTCAGGGGGGCGGAGATCACCGCCGACTGCTGGGGAGTGGGTCTGTGCCCGTCCAGGGCATCGGCGAGCTCTTCCGGCGTGAACCGCGGCTCGATGCCTCCATACGGATGCAGGGGTCCGCGGCCCTCGGCGGACGTGCCGCCGTCGTCACCGGGCACGTGCTGTCGGCTCTCGCTCTGGTGGTCGATCGGGCCGCCGGTCATTCGGTCACCTGTCTTCCCTCGTTGCACAGCGGGCAGATACCGGGCAGCCGGCATGGCGAGCCGCGGCCGCCGGCGTTCTGCGCGGAGTGCCGGGCCAGGAAACGGTCACCGGCGATCAGATCGGCCGCCGCCGTGACCAGCTCCCGGGCCCAGTCGTCCTCGGGGGCCAGCGGCTCCTGGGTCTGCTGCGTGTACTTGGCGGTGGTGCGACCCAGCTGCACCAGCACGGCGCCACCGGGTTCGGCCACCATGACACCGTCCTCGCCCAGCTCCAGGACGACGTCGGGCTCCTCCTCCGCGAGGAATCCCTCCTCCGTGATGGGCTCCCGACCGGGACGGGAGGCCTTCGCCATCGCGGCCCCGGCGCCGGCGGCGAGCGCCACCTGATAGGCGCCCAGCTGAGGGTGGGTGGGCACATCGCCCTTGGCCGGCTGCGTGGTACCGGTCTTCAGGTCGACGACGACGAACCTCCCGTGCGAGTCCACCTCGAGCCGGTCGACGCGACCGCGCAACAGGGCGTCGCGGGCACGGCCCCTGACCAGGACGCTGAACGACCCCTCGACCGCGACCAGCTCCCGTCCGAGGTCCTTGCGGGCCTCGATCACGTACATCGCGTACTTGCGCAGCATCCCCCGGGCGCGCTCCTTGAGCAGGTCGGTCTCCCAGGACTGCGCCAGGCCCAGCTCCGGCCAGCGCCGCTCCAGGTGTTCCAGGAGCTCCGAACCGGGTGCCTCGGGCGCCTCCTCCGCGATGGAGTGCACCAGCGTCCCCAGCGCGCGCGACGGGTCCGTGGCCTCCTCCGCACGGGCGGTGGAGACGAACCAGTCCAGGGGCGAGCGGTTGATCGTCTCGATCCGCGACGGCGAGACCGGCACGGGCTCACCGGGGTCCAGCACCGGGCCCACGGAGGACAGGGGAGCCAGCCCCCACCACTCTCCAGGGTCGGCACCGGGCACGCGGGTACGTGCACGGGAGAGACGATGCAGCGAACGGACGGCGGCCTCCGCGAGCTCGGGCGGCTCGGGCGTCTGCGCCGCCGCCCGTAGTTCCGCTGTCAGCGCCCGCAGGGTCAGGGGACGCGGTGCCTTGACGACGGGACGGGACTCCCGGGCGGCCTCCGGATGCCGGTCGACCTCCCAAGGGTCGATCAGCCCCAGGAACTCGGACGGCTCCTCGTCCTGGTCCGCAGCGGCCGTCACCACCAGTTCCCTGCCCGCCCTGGACACGGCGGTCGAGAACGATCGCAGTTCGTCGTAGCGCACCAGGTTGAGCCGCGAGACCGGAGAGGTCCGCTGAGCGGCCTCCGGCCCGAGTTCGACGACGTCCGTGAGCAGGTCGGTCCCCAGCAGCTGTCCACGGAGGGCCGTGTTGGGCCACTGCCCCTCCTGGACGCCCGCCACGAAGACGACGGGCCATTGACGGCCCGCCGCGGTCGCGGGGGTCATGATCTCCACGGTGGCCCTGGTGGGAGCCCGGGCCGCCAGGGTGTCCATGGGCAGTTCCTGCAGCTCCAGGAAGTCCAGGAACTCCGCAGCGCCCGCCCCCGGCAGGTGGTCCACGAATCGCTCGGCCATCTCGAACAACCCGACGACGGCGTCCAGGTCGCGATCCGCCCGGCGGCCCGCCTCTCCCCCGTCGAGGGCATCGCGCTGCCACCTGCCGGCCACGCCCGCGGCCTCCCACAGCGCCCAGAGCACCGTCTCGGCGGTGGCGTTCGGTGCGGACAACGCCGTCCGGCCCGCCTGCAGCATCCGAGCCACCCGGCGGGCGGGCGCCGACCGCACCCCCGCGGTCTCGAGCGCTCCCGGGATCAGGAGCGCTTCGACCAGCAGCCGGTCGGAGGTGCGCCCGCCGCCATCGCGCAGTTCGGCGTAGCGCAAACGCTGGCGCAGGCGGCGGATGTCCATGGCGGAGGCGCCCCCGATCCTGGAGGACAGCAGTTCCACCGCTTCGGCCGCCTCCAGGACGGCGGCGGGCTCACCCGCCGTTTCTGCCGTCTGTGCGGACTCTTCCCCCTCTCCGGGTGCCGGCGCCGTGCCGTGCCGCTCCGAACGGTCAGCTGCGACCACCAGGTGCAGTGCCGCCAGGAGGGGCTTGACCGCGGGCTCCTCCCGCACGGCGGTCTCCGCCGCGGAGGTGGTCACGGGGATCCCGAGTCCCTCGAGGTGGCGCTGAACCGATGCCAGGCGCGCGCCGCTGCGCACGATCACCGCCATGTCCTCGAGCGGCACGCCGTCCAGGAGGTGCCTGTGCAGGATGCCGTGGCCGATCCACCGGGCCTCGTGCAGAGCCGAGGCCAGGACCACGGCCCGGGCGGAATCCTGCAGCTCCCGTGGCGATGCCTGACGCACTCGCCGCGCGGTCACCGCCGGGATCCGCTGGGCGACACGCTGCCAGGCCTCCTGCACCTCGGGGCCCATGCGGTGTCCTCGGTCGAGGAGGCGGGTGGTGACCGGACGCTGCCCGGTCCCCAGATCCTGGGCGATCTCGCGCAGGGCATCGGGTCTGGCGCCGCGGAACCCCTGCACCACGGTGTCCGGGCAGGCGGTCATCACGACGTCCCTGCCACCGCAGAGCACCGTCAGCAGCCGCTGGACGGAGCGGGTCGCCTCTTGGAGGTCTTCCGCGATGACCAGTTCCAGCCGGTTCTGCTCCTGGTCCAGGAAGCGGGGGTGGCGCTCGAGTACCCTGGCGGCCTCCGTGACCAGGGCGGCGGGGTCGAAGGCCTCGGGCATCCGGAGGCGCCGGACCGCCTGGTACTCCCTCCGGAGGATCGCCGCGGCCCGCCAGTCGGGGCGGTTCAGCCGGGCGCCGAGCCGATCGAGGTCCTCCGGGGTGAGGAGGTGCTCGGACATGCGGTCGAACAGCTCGCGGATCTCCCGGCGGAACCCGCGGGTGGTCACCGCCTCCCGCAGGTCCTCCGGCCAGACCAGGCCCGAGCCCACGCCGTGGGCGTGCCCCTCCAGGAGCTCTCGGATCAGGACGTCCTGCTCCGGTCCGGACAGGAGCTTGGGGGGATTTTCCACCCCCGGCAGCAGGCCCTGCAGATGCGCCCGGCGCAGCAGGTCGAACGCGTAGGCCTGCCATGCCCTCACGGGCGGCGTGGACATGGTCATGGCCGCCGCGCCGGTGAGAGCGTCCCGCACGCGGGCCGCCGAGGAGCGGCTGGGGGTCAGGATCAGGAGACGGTCCGGGTCGAGTCCCTCCCGCAGGCGCCGCACGGCCAGGTGCAGGACGGCCGTCGTCCGCCCGGTGCCCGGTGCGCCCAGCACCAGATGCGGGCCGCAGCCGGGATCGAGCCCTGCCACCGTGAGCTGGCCGTCGTCGAGCTGCTGAACGGCGGGCAGCCGCGCGCCCAATGACTCCGGGGCGCTGATGGACCAGCGGCCCCGGCGCCCTTCCGGCAGCACGGCTGCCAGGGCCTCGGGGCGCTCCGGACCGGTGCTGCTGGACGCGGGGGCGAGATCGGACATGACACCATCTCACCACGGCACGCCGACAGCGCAGGACACCACCGGACCATGCTCAGGACAGAGGTCTGACCGCGCGGATGAGGTATTGCATCTGCGCCCGGTGCCCGGGCGCCACCCCGTACCGCAGGTCCTGCTCCAGAAGCCCCGGGAGCTCCTCGACGGTGACGTCGGCGAACCCCGCGGCCTCGATGCGCTCTGCGAAGGCGCTGATCGACGCCGCCTCGGCGAGCGGGAGCGCTTCCCGCTGGCCCCGGTAGGCCCTCCTGAAATCGGCCTCTCGAGCGCTGAGGCGGCCGTCCGCCCCGTGGCCGTCCAGGCCCGTGGGGAACCACAGCGAGTCCACGGCGACCAGCACGCCGCCTCGCCTGAGCACCCGCAGCCAGTGCTCCAGGGCGATCTGCGGATCGCGCAGGGTCCACAGCACGTAACGGGCGGTCAGGGCATCGAACATGCCGTCGCCGAACGGAGGCTCTGCGGCGTCTCCTTTGGCGAACCTCGGGTTCCCGTGGGTTCCCGCCTTCCGCCTGGCCTGCTCCAGCATCCCCTCGGCCAGGTCGATCCCGAGGACCTGGTGACCCAGGGCGGCCACGCGGAAGGCCGCAGCCCCGGTCCCCGTACCGACGTCGAGGACACGTGCGGGCGGGTCGGGCAGCGCGGGCCCCCAGACCTTCCCCCAGATCTCGTCCTCTCCCTCCGCCCTCCTGCGGTCGGCCTGATGGGCCTCGTACTGCCCGGCCCATCGCGACCAGTAGTCGTTGATCCGCAGCTGCCCCTCGTCCGGCGTCGTCTGCGCTGTCCTCCCACGTCTCATCGCGGATCCTCCGTCCTCCGGAACAAGAGCTGGGTGATGGCATCCTCCGCCACCACGGGCTCGGCCTTGACCCGGTACACGGGTTCGACGACGGCTCTGGTGAGGACCTCTTCCGGCGTGCCGTACGCGTGCTGCCTCCCGGCCTCCAGCAGGAGGATGGAGTCGCAGTAGCGGGCCGCGAGGTTCAGGTCGTGCAGGACGACCACGGCGGTGGTCCCGAGCTGCCGGACCAGGTGCAGCACCTCGTGCTGGTAGCTGATGTCCAAGTGGTTGGTCGGCTCGTCCAGCAGGATGCATCCGGCTTCCTGGGCGAGTGCCCTGGCGATGACCACGCGCTGCCTCTCGCCCCCGGAGAGCCCGTTGAACTCCCGGTCGGCCAAATGCAGGGCGCCCACCCGCTGCAGGGCTCGAGCGGCGATGCGTCTGTCCCTCCCCGACTGACGCTCGAAGGTGCCCAGGTGCGGGGTCCGCCCGAGGAGGACGACGTCGGCCACCGAGAGCATGAGGTCGCTGGGAGCCTCCTGGGCCACGACGGCCAGCCTCTGGGCGAGTCTCCTCGCGGGGATCCGGTGGATCTCCTCTCCGTCGAGACGCACCCGGCCCCCGTCCGGGATCAGGGACCCGTAGAGGGTGCGCAGGAGGGTGGTCTTGCCGCTCCCGTTGGGGCCGAGGAGGCCCATCACCTCCCCCGGGCTGACGTGCAGGGACACCCCTTGCAGCACCGGTTTCGCGCCGTAGGAACAGGAGACGTTCTCCGCCGTGATCAATCTTCAGTCCCCCTGGAATCTCTCGGAGATCCGCTCGAGCCCGTCCACGGCCAGCGGAGTGGCGGGTTCGGTGAAGTTGAACAGCTGGGTGTGGATGTCTCCGTTGCGCACGGCGGTGATCGTCTCCGCTCCGGGCAGCTCCGTCACGGCCTGCTCGACGCCTTCGGCCTCTCCCTGGTAGAGCAGGATCAAGACGTCGGGATCGCGGTCCACCAGGTCCTCGATCTGCACGTCGAAGACCCGCTCGTCGACATCGTCGTAGACGTTCTCGAACCCCGCCATCTCGAGCTGCGGCTGGGCCATGGAGCGGTTGCCGTAGGCGTAGGTGGTCCCGCCGCCGACGGTCGGGTACAGCACCGCTGCCGTCCGATCCTCGCCCTGGGAACGGTCGGCGACGGCGTCCACCCTCTCGCGCAGCTGCGCGACGAGCTCGTCGGCCGCCTCGCCCCGGTCGAAGATCTCGCCGTAGGTCCCGATCTCGTCGTAGAGCGTCTCGTAGGTGGCGTTCATCGCCGAGTCGGGGCAGTAGACCTCCTGGATCAGCAGGTTGCTGCCGGCCGAGGCGAGGCTGCCGCGATCGACGCCGTCGGGCTGTCCCAGCACGAGGTCCGGGCTCTGCGCGACCACGGCCTCCTGCGAGATCGCCAGATGCCCCGAGGCGTCCAGGTCCTCGGAGAGGGAGTCGATCCCGTCGATCCGTTCGTTGAGGTCGTCGTCGTAGTACTCGGCCGGGAAGTCCCCCGCACGCGCAACGGCCCTGTTCAGCACGCCCAGGCCGTCGAGGATGGTCACGGGTGCGGTCTCCAGGAGGACCACCCGCTCGGGGGCCTGGTCGAAGGTGACCCCCTCACCGCAGTTCTCGACCGGATGCGGGTAGTCGACCGCGCCGTCGCCTCCGGAGGCGCCGCCGGCCGCGCCGGAGGTCTCTGCGCCACCCCCCGATCCGCAGGAGCTCACGAACAGGGCCGTCACGGCCAGAATGGCCAGGGCGGCCGGGCGGGCCGGTCTCATGAAGGGTCCTTTCAACGGTGCGGGCGGGAGGTCAGCTGAGCCGGGCGTACATGCGCCGGATCAGGATCAGCAGGAACGGTGCGCCCACCAGGGCGGTGATGATGCCGATCGGCAGCTCGCGCGGCGGCATGAGCACCCGCGCCCCGGCGTCGGCCCAGATCAGCAGGATGGCGCCCAGGAGCGCCACGACCGGAATGAGCCTGGCGTGGGCGGCCCCGGCGATGCGACGGCCCAGATGCGGGACGACCAGTCCGACGAAGCCGATGGCGCCGGCCGCCGCGACGACCGCCCCCGTGCACAGCGAGACCACGACGAGCAGCTGGATCCGGGTCGCCATGGGCGCGACGCCGAGGGCCCTGGAGGTCTCGTCCCCGACGGACAGCGCATCCAGGCGGCGGGCCCACAGGACCAGGAAGGCGACGGTCACCAGGACGACGGCCACGACCAGCGCGAGGAACGCATCCCAGCGTGCCAGGGCCAGGGAGCCCAGCAGCCAGAACATGACCGAGCGGGACCCCTCCGCATCGTCCGAGGCGAAGATCAGGAAGCTCGTGGTCGCCGAGAGCGCGTATCCGACGGCGATACCGGCGAGGAGCAGGCGCACGGACGTCACCTGGCCGTTGGCGCGGGCCAGGAGGAAGACCAACGACGAGGCGATCAGCGCCCCCAGGAACGCGGAGAGCGGCAGGGCGTACTGGCCGGCCCCCGCGGCGACGCCGAAGAGGATGGCCGCGGCCGCACCCGTCGAGGCTCCGCCGGAGATGCCCAGGATGTACGGGTCCGCCAGGATATTGCGGACCATTCCCTGCAGCGCCGCCCCGCAGACGGCCAGCCCCGCCCCCACCGCGAGGCCGAGCAGCACGCGCGGTGCTCGCATGTCCCACACGATGGACTGCTCGGCGGCCGTCCAGCTCGGGTCGACGGGCAGACCCAGGCCGTGCCCGAGGATACCCAGCACCGTGCCGGGCGGGATGGTCACGGGCCCGATGCCGACGCACACGGCCACCGTGACGCACAGGATGCAGGACAGGCCGATGGTCCACACCAGCGAGCGCCGGCCCATCCGGCGCCCGAGTTCCGGGGTGTCCCCGGGGACCGCGGTGGACCGCGCCGTTCCGGCCGGGGCCGCCGTGAGGCGGTCGCTGCCGGGCCGGCCGTCGGTCCCCGCCACCGCGTCCTCCTGCGCCATTCGACCTCCCGCATCGCCGCTGCCCGCGCTCGGGCTCACGGCATCCGACCCACGGCCTTCTGATGCAACATTGTTGCACCAATGCGGAGGCAGTAGCTGCGGTTTGCACCGGTCGGGCCGGTGCCGGGCGAGAGGTTCAGCGCGAGGGAGCCCTGCAGCCCTCGCACAACCCGACGAGCACGCTCGCCTGGAGGTCGAGCGCGAAGCCCGTGACCGCGACGACGGATTCCGCCGCCCGGTCGAAGGCCCCCGGGTCGAGGGCGACCACGGTGTCGCATCTCGCGCAGTGTCCGTGCAGGTGCGAGGCCGCCGCGAGGTGGTACGCGCTCGCCCCGCCGGGAAGCTGCCGGTGGGAGAGGATGCCGAGTTCGAAGAACCGTTCCAGCGTCCGGTACACGGTGGTCCGGTGCACCGGCGAGCCCGACGAGCCGTTGCTCCGGTCGAGTTCGACCGCCACCTCGTCGGCGCTCAGATGCCCCGTGTGCCGGGCCAGGACCTCCAGCACTCCGCGCCGGGCGGCGGTGAGGCGCTCACCCCGTTCTCTCAGCCGGGCGGCGGCCCGTTCCACCGACGCGTCCGCGCTCTCCCCGTGGAGGCGGTCGTGGTCCCTCATACGCTCCCCTGCTCTGCTCGCGGGCGCCCCTCATGGGGCGGCGATCATATTGAATCACCGGCTCCGGGTCCGTGCCCTCGCACGACATCGGGGGCCAGCACCGGGGCGCTGCCCTGCGGTGTCGGAGCGGGCACGTACCGTGTGAATATGCCGCATCAGACCGAGGCTCATCAGCCCGCACTGTTTGATACCCCAGTCTCCCCGCAGGCGCAGCCGGCCGGGGCGGACCTGGACGCGATCCGGGTGGATCCGTCTGCGCCGTGGCCCGACCAGCCGTTGGCGACCTTCGACCTGGAGACCACCGGGCGTGACGCCACCCAATGCCGTATCGTCACGGCATCCCTCCTGGTGGTCGGCCCCGACGGCGCTGTTATCGGCCAGTGGGAATGGCTGGCCGATCCCGGCGTCCAGATCCCCGAGGGAGCTGCCGCGATCCACGGGATCACCACGGAACATGCCCGGGCCCACGGTGCCCCGGCTGCTCAGGTGGTGACGGAGATCGTGGGCATCATCGGTGACCTCTTCGCACGGGGCATCCCGGTCCTCGCCTTCAACGCCTCTTACGACTTCACGGTGCTGGCCAGCGAGGCCGCTCGTCACAGCCTCCGGTGCCCCGAGCCGCGGCCGGTCCTGGATCCCTACGTGATGCACAAGCAGGTCCGCGAGCGCTGGCGCGGCAAGCGCACTCTGGTGGCTCTCTCCGAGGCTTACGGCATCGACCTGGAGTCCGCCCACACTTCGGCTGCGGACGCCATGGCCGCCGTCCACCTGGCCCAGGCGCTGGCCGCGGAGCATCAGGAGCTCCGCCTTCCGGCGGCACGGCTGCACGAGGCCCAGATCGAATGGGCCAGGGCTCAGGCGCTGAGCTTCCAGGGCTATCTTCGCGGCGTGAAGAACGATCCTTCGATCACCATCGACGGCTCCTGGCCCGTTCACGCCTAGGTCGACGGTGCCCGCTGCTACGGGCGAATTCACAGCAAACTGCGTACTTGCTCAGGGTACTGTTTTGTCCGTCAGCATTGATCGCGACCAAGGAGGTACCCATGGGACTCGGTGACAAGATCACGAACAAGGCCGAAGAGGTGTCCGGCAAGGGTAAGGAAGCCCTCGGCGACGCCCTGGACAACGAGCAGATGCAGGCCGAGGGCGTCGGTGATCAGGCCGCTGCTAAGACCAAGCAGGCCGGCGAGAACGTCAAGGACGCCGGTAAGAACATCACCGGCCAGTAGGCGCCTCCCACCGCCGCGGTCCGATCCGGAGCGGCCTGAGCCGGCCGGACCGCGGATGCGATTCAGGCAAGGGCCCCGTGCAGCTGCACGGGGCCCTTGCCGTGTCCGTTGCCGTCCAGCGGCATCTGAAGGCGACGGTGCCCGGGACTTCGCAGCCCAAAGCCCTCGCGGCTCAGCTGTCCGGGGTCGCCGCCCCCGCCGCCTCGGCGGCTGCCGGCAGCGCTTGGATGATCCGGTCCATGGCCGAGTCGTCATGGGCCGCGGAGAGGAACCAGGCCTCGAACACCGACGGCGGCAGGTGCACCCCGGAGTCGAGCATCGAGTGGAAGAACGGCGCCCAGCGGAAGACCTCCTGGCCCTTGGCGCCGGCGTAGTCGCGCACGGGGCGCTGCGAGGTCCCGAAGGTCACCGAGAACAGCGAACCCGCGTTCTGGACGGAGTGATCCACCCCGGCGGCGTCGAAGGCCTCGGTGACGGCCGCCCTCAGCTGCTCGGAGCGACGGTCCACGGTGCGGTAGCAGTCGTCGTCGGCCAGCTTCAGCGTGGCGAGCCCCGCCGCCATGGCCACCGGATTGCCGGACAGCGTTCCCGCCTGGTAGACGGGCCCGGTCGGCGCCAGCTGCTCCATGAGCTCGCGCTTGCCGGCAACCGCAGCCGCTGGCAGCCCGCCGCCGATCACCTTCCCGAACGTGAACAGGTCGGGCTCCCAGTCGCCCTCCTGGGGCGCGGAGAGCCCCCAGTATCCGGCGGCATGCACCCGGAAGCCCGTCATGACCTCGTCGAAGATCATGAGTGCGCCGTTGTCCCGGGTGATCTCCCGCAGGCCCGCGTTGAAGCCGGGGTCCGGCGGGACCACTCCCATGTTGGCCGGGACCGCCTCGGTGATCACCGCGGCGATACGCCCGGGATGCGCTTCGAAGGCGGCGCGCACGGCGCCGAGATCGTTGTAGGGCAGCACGAGCGTCTCGGCGGCGGTGGCCGCGGTGACCCCCGCCGAGCCGGGCAGTGACAGGGTGGCCACCCCCGATCCCGCCTCCGAAAGCAACGAGTCCACGTGGCCGTGGTAGCAGCCCGCGAACTTGATCACCAGATCCCGCCCCGTGGCACCGCGGGCCAGGCGGATCGCCGTCATCGTCGCCTCGGTTCCCGTGGAGACCATGCGGATCTCCTCGATGGCGCCGACCCGGTCGACGACGAGCTCGGCGAGTTCGGTCTCCGCCCGGGTCGAGGTGCCGAAACCCAGCCCGTTCTCCACCGCGGAGTGCACCGCCTCAAGGACCACGGGATGGGCGTGCCCCACCAGTGCCGGTCCCCACGAGCCCAGGAGGTCGACGTACTCGCGGCCGTCGACGTCCTGCAGGTACGGCCCGCGGGCCGCAGTGATGTAGGCCGGGGTCCCGCCGACGGAGTTGAAGGCACGCACGGGCGAGTTGACGCCGCCGGGCATGACGCGGCGGGCTCGGTCGAAGAGTTCATCTGAGACGGTCACGGGATCGTCCTCTCGGGAGTCGGTGCTGCGGGGTCCTGGCCCCGCGGGGAGTTGACGGCGGCTGCGGGATCTTGAGCGGGTGAGCTCCGAAGTGAATCAGCCATTCTGCTCGCGCCACCAGCGGGCGAGTTCTGCGGCGAAGTAGGTCAGGACGGTATCGGCGCCGGCGCGGCGGATCGACAGGACGGATTCCTCGATCGCGGCACGGCGGTCGATCCAGCCGTTGGCGGCGGCGGCCTGGATCATCGAGTACTCCCCCGATATCTGGTAGGCGGAGACCGGGACCGTGGAATGGTCGGCCACCTCGCGCACCATGTCCAGGTAGGACATGGCCGGCTTGACCATGACCATGTCCGCGCCCTCGTCCAGGTCCAGGCGGAGTTCGCGCAGGGCCTCGCGCCGGTTGGCCGGATCCATCTGATAGGCCTTCCGGTCGCCGGTCAAGGTGGAGTCCACGGCTTCGCGGAAGGGCCCGTAGAAGGCGGAGGCGTATTTGACCGAATAGGCCAGCACGGAGACGTCGATGAACCCGGCGCGGTCCAGCGCGCCCCGGATCACCCCCACCTGGCCGTCCATCATTCCGGAGGGTCCGAGGACGTGGGCGCCGGCACGGGCCTGCGCCACGGCTGCCTGCGCGTACAGCTCCAGCGTGGCGTCGTTGTCCACCCGCCCCTGCTCGTCGAGGACGCCGCAGTGGCCGTGATCGGTGAACTCGTCCAGGCACAGGTCGGCCATGACCAGGATGTCGTCCCCGACCTCGGAGCGCACGGCGCGCAGGGCGGTGTTGAGGATGCCCTCGTCGTCGACGATCCCGGAGCCCGTGGCGTCCAGCGTGGTCGGCACGCCGAAGATCATGATGCCGCCCAGGCCGAGCTCCACGGCTTCGGCGGCTGCCCGCCGGAGCGAGTCCAGCGAGTGCTGGACCACGCCCGGCATCGCGGTGATGGGCCTGGGCTCGGTGGCGCCCTCGCGTACGAAGACGGGCAGGATCAGCTGGCTGGGGTGCAGGTGCGTCTCGCGCACGTGCGCGCGCATGATCGGGCTGCTCCGCAGCCGCCGGGGACGGTGGACCGGCCCCATTGCGGGTGATGCGGTGCCGTACCCGAGCTCGCTGTGACCGGTGCTCATTTCTCGCTTCTCCTCCAGAGCTGTCAGCAATCCATCGATGTCTGGTGTCCGCGCGACCTGCGCGGCGATTCCGAGCCGCTCGGCGGCCTGGCGCGTCGGCTCGCCCATGGCCACGAAACCCACCGTATCGCCCATGGCCGCCCGCTGCCGCTCGGTTGCCCCTCCCACCAGGGCGTCGATCATCGACGGCGCGGTGGCCACCACCAGATCGACGTTGCCCGCCGCCAGCTCCTGGCGGGCCCGGTCCGTCCCCCACACGGCGAGGCCGGAGGGAACCGGAGACGGGGCCAGGGGCTCTTCAGCGGGCCAGGGCACCATGCGGTAGGCGACAGCGGTCTCCACCGTCCACCCCAGGGCGCTCAGGCCGTCCCGCAAGGCGGGGCGCGCGGCCGCGGACTGGGGGAGGAAGACCCTGGCCGACCGCGACGACGCCTCCGCCTTCGGCCAGCAGGCAACCATGCCCTCGGCGGAGTACTGGCCCTCGGCCGGCAGGAGATCGACGGGGACGCCGTTCTCCTCCAGGGCCGCGCCCGTGGCCTTGCCGACCGCCGCGACCTTCAGGCCGCGCCGTACCGCCCCCGACAGGAACTCGCCGAGGCTCTTCCCCTCGCCCTGGGCGACCCGGCTCGCGGCGCGCACGGTGTTCACGGAGGTGACCGCCAGCCAGTGCGGTGCTCCGCTGCCGGCGGCCTCCGTGATGAGCCTCGCGAGATCGCGGCTCTCGGCACCGGTCACCGCAGCCGCTTCCTGAACGGGGGCGAGGACAGGGCGCGCGCCGGCCACTCGCAGGGCTGCGATCAGGGAGGCCGCGCGATCGGGGGTGCGGGTGACGAGCACCCGCGTACCGGACAGGACGCTCGTGCGATGGCCCGCGGCCTCCTCGGCCCCGGAAGCCCCGCGAGCCCCGGCGCCTCCGGGAAGACCGGGTTGCCTGCTCCGCTCAGCCGCGGTCGGCGGTTCCTGCGCCACGCCCGCCTAAGCCAGCCCCGCCAGTGCGGCGGCACCGTCGGCCAGGAGACCGTCGCCCACGCGGCGGCCCAGTTCGCGTGCGGCCTCGGAGGACAGCTCGTCCGAGGCCTCCGTGCGCCGCATGACCTTCCGGCCGTCCGGGGAGGCCACCGCCACGCGCAGCACCAGCAGGCCGTCCTCGACGGTGGCCAGGGTTCCCACGGGTGCTGCGCAGCCGGCCTCGAGCCGGGCCAGCAGCGCCCGCTCAGCGGTGACCGCCCAGCGTGACTCCGTGTGATTGACCCTGGCCAGCGCCTTGAGCAGCCGGGCGTCGAGCCGGTCCTGGCCGTCCCTGCTGGGCGGGCGGACATCGTGCGGAACTTCGCTGTAGGCGCCGGAGGCCTGGGCGGCCAGGTCCGGATCGGCCAGGAGCAGCTCGGCGCGCACCTCGAGGGCCAGGGCCCCCTGGCCGGGTGCGGGGAGCACCACGGCCGGGTCCAGATACTCGGTGATCTTCTCCTGCAGGCCCAGGCGCCGCAGCCCCGAGGAGGCCAGCACGACGGCGTCCAGGTCCCCCGGGCCGTCCGGATCCAGTCCGGCCACCCGGGCCAGCCGAGTCGGGACGTTGCCGCGGATGTCCACCATCACCAGATCCGGTCGTGTAGCCAGCAACTGGGCTGCACGCCGCGGCGAGCCCGTGCCGATCCTCGCCCCCGAGGGCAGGCAGCCCAGGGACAGGCCGTCCCGGGCGCACAGGGCGTCGCGCGGGTCCTCGCGGACGGGAACGGCGCCGATCGCCAGCCCGGGATGCGGCGCGGTCGGCAGGTCCTTGAGGGAGTGCACCGCCAGGTCCACCCTGCCGTCCACCAGCGCGTGCCGCAGGGCTGCCGCGAACACTCCGGTGCCTCCCAAGGAGGCCAGGGACCCGGTGGCGACGTCGCCTTCCGTGCGGATGACCTCGAGCCGGTAGGCGAGGTCTCCCGCCGCCCGCACCGCCTCTGCCGCCTGGCCGGTCTGGGTCATGGCCAGCGCCGAGCCGCGGGTACCGACCCGCAGCACCGCGGTGGCCTCCCCTGCCGGTACCGGAGCGGCGGTCTCCCCATTGCCCGGAGCGGTCATGCGTGCACCACCGCGCCGTCGTCGTCGATCCCCACCGGGAGCGGGGCGCCGGGCTCGCGCTGGGCGATCGTGGGCCGAGGCTCCGTGGCACCTCGCAGGACCTTGACGCAGCACTCCGCGGCGCAGGAGTCGAACCAGGTGGCCCCGGCGACGGCCGAGACCCGCGGTGGGGCCTGCCGGCCCGCCATCCGCTGTTCGATCAGGTCCACCAGGGCGGAGACGAAGGCCGGGTGGGTCCCGGGCGTGGCCGTCCGCAGGAAGGCCAGCCCGTGATCACCGGCCGTCTCCAGCGCCTCGGTATCCAGGTCCCAGATGACCTCCATGTGGTCCGAGACGAACCCCAGGGGCACCACGATCACTCCCCCGGCGCCCTCCCCGGCCGCCCGCTCGATGGCGTCGTTGATGTCCGGCTCGAGCCACGGCACCTTGGGCGAGCCCGACCGGGACTGGAAGACCAGCTCCCATTCGGGCACCTCACCGGCGCGAGAGGCCACGCGGTCCATGATGGCCCGGGAGGCAGCCAGCAACTGATGGACATAGGCGGAGCCGCCCACGAACCGGTCGCGCATCTGCTCGGGTCCCGAGGCCAGCCCGTCCACGTCCGGCACGGAGTGGGCGGCGAACATGATCCGCGTGGGACCGCCCCTGTACGCCTCCTGGTCCCGGATCGAGGTCAGTGCCGCCTCCAGGCCTTCGACGAAGGGGGTCAGGAAACCTTCGGAGTCGTAGTACTGACGGATCTTGGCTACGGTCATCTCATCGCCCAGGCCGATCTCCTCCAGGGCCACCCCGTAGTCCTCGCGGTACTGACGGCACGAGGAGTACCCGGAGAAGGCGGAGGTCGCCAGGACCAGCACGCGGTCCTGGCCCTGCTCGTGCAGGTCGCGCAGCACGTCGGCCACGTAGGGATCCCAGTTGCGGTTGGCCCACAGGATGGGCGTCTGCAGTCCGCGCTCGCGCATCTCCCGCTCGAGGGCCGCGCGCAGGGCGCGGTTCTGGTCGTTGATGGGCGAGACCCCGCCGTTGGCCCGGTAGTGGGTGGCCACCTCTTCCAGGCGCTCGTCCGGAATGCCGCGGCCGCGCGTGACATTGCGCAGGAACGGGATCACATCGTCCTGCCCTTCGGGGCCGCCGAAGGAGGACAGGACGACGGCGTCCCATTCCTGGGGTGCCTCGGCCCGCGCCAGGCTCAGGGCGGGAGAGGGCTCATCGGCTCCGCCCGCGCTCGCGGCGGCACCTCCCCGGGCGGCGAGCCGGTCCAGTTCGGCCCCGGTGGGAACCACCACGACCGAGGGGGCCAGGACCTCCTCCTCGCGTTCCTGCGTGACGGTCTGCGCGCCCTGCCCGGCGGCGACCTGGGAATCCCGGCTCATCGGAGCACCTCGGTCAGCTCGGGGGTGGTGACCCGGCGTCCCGTGTAGAACGGGATCTCCTCGCGGACGTACAGCCGGGCCTCGGTATTGCGGAAGTGACGCATGATATCGACCAGGTCCACCAGCTCGGGAGCCTCCAGGCCGAGCAGCCATTCGTAGTCGTTGAGGCCGAAGCAGGCCACGGTGTTGGGCTGCACCTGAGGGTAGTCCCGGCCCTTCATGCCGTGGTTCTTGAGGATCTCCGAACGGCGCTGGTCGTTCATGTAGTACCAGTCGTAGGAGCGGACGAACGGGTAGACGCACAGCCAGTCGCCCGGCTCGCTGCCACGGGCGAAGGACGGCAGGTGGTTGCGGGTGAACTCGGCGTCGCGGTGCACGCCCATCGACGACCACACCTGGTGGGTTCCGCTCAGCATCGCGGTCCGGCGCGCCCGGCGCAAGGCGGCCTGCAGCGCCCGGGGGTCGTCTCCGTGCAGCCACAGCATGACGTCCGCGTCGTTGCGCTGCCCGGAGACGTCGTAGACGCCGCGCACCGTGACGCCCTCGTCGGCGAGCGCCGCGATCCACGCGTCGAACTCCTCGACGGCGGCGGCTTCCTCGGCCTCCACGGGCTGTGCACGGTCGGCGTCCCTGGCGTAGACGGACCACACGGTCCAGTACAGGGTCTCCTGGGCCCGGCCGTCGGTGTCCTGGCCTGCTGAAGCGGCTTGAGCCTTCTCGCTCACGATCTCATCGTCCTTCCTGATCACTGCGTTCTTGAGTTTTCCGGGGGCTGCCGGCCGGCGTCCTCACGGCCCGCCCTGAGCCTCCGGGCCGTCGGTCACCCCGTGGCGGCTCAGGAGCCCGGCCACCTGGGCCCGGGTGTCCTCCACGACGGACGCCAGCCCGGTTCCCGCCAGCCAGGCCCCGACCGCCACCGCGCCCGGGAGCCTGCTGACGCCCTCCCGCAGATCCGCCACCCGCTGGGGGTGGCCCGCAGAGGGGCGGCTCAGGGCCTGCTCCCACCGCACGACGTCGGCGTCCACCAGATCCCCCGGCTCCAGCCGCACCCCCAGGAGGGTGGAGGCGTCGCGCATCGCCAGGGTCACCAGCTGCTCGTCGGTCAGCGCCAGTTCGGGAGAAGCCCCTCCATCCGAGGTGGCACGGCCGTAGGACAGCCGCAGGACATGCCGCCCCGCGGGCAGTGCCTCCGCGATCCACTGCCACTTGGCCGAGGCGTGGGTCAGTGCCTTGGCGCGCACGTCCTGGGCATTCGGGGCCACGAGCACCCCGGTGCCCCGCGGCGCCTCGTTGAGCCCGGGCCGGTCCACGACCAGCGTGGCCAGCGCGACCTTGGGGCTGGGATCGGGCTGCAGGTGGGACAGCTCCCGATCCATGCCGGACAGGAGCCGTACCGCGCTGCTGCCGTCGGCGGCCATGACCAGCAGCTCCCCGCGTGCTATCGCGGTCTTGTCCCCCACCCGGGGCTCGCGCTGCAGGACGATCCAGCCCTCACGGCGTGGATCGCGGTCCAGGGCGAGGACGTCGTATCCCGCCACGAGCTTGACGCCGCGGGCGGCCAGATCCTTCACCAGTGCCTCGGTCAGGACGTTCATCCCGCCGCGCAGGCCCGCCACGTTCTGGCCGGCCCGCGTGGCCTCGCGCAGGGAGGAGGCGGCAGCCGAGAGGGAGCCCTTCTCCCTCAGCGCCTCCCGCAGGCCCGGAGCCACGGAGTCGACGTCGAGGTCCTTGGGATGGGCGGAGTACACGCCCAGGGTGAAGGGGGCCACGAGCTTCTCGACGACGGCGGAACCCATGCGGGCGCGCACGAGATCCCCCACGGTGGTGGCTGTCGCACCGATCCGGGCCGGCCTGCGGAGGTCCTGCCTCGCGCGCCACCGCCCGTACGAGCCCAGGGTCTTGCGCAGTTCAGAGGAATCGAGGTCGCCGGGGATCCCCAGGACCCCTGATCGTCCCCCGGGCCTGGGGCCGTCGGCCAGGTAGAGCCACGACCCGTCCTGGGCGGGGAGGCAGATCCGGTCGGCCAGGCCGAGCTCCTCGATCAGCCGGGCGACGACGTCGGTCCGGGTGGCGAAGGACTCCGCACCGGAGTCCAGCACCATGCCGCCGACCATGTGGGAACCCACGGCGCCCCCGAACTGCGGGCGCGACTCGACCAGGCTGACCCGCAGGCCGGCCATGGCGAGATCGCGTGCCGCCACGAGCCCCGCGATGCCGCCGCCGACCACCAGCGCGCTGCGCGGGCGGCGTGTCGTCGTCGCGGACTCCTGCTGGTCCGGGGTGGGGGTCACCGCAAGGCTCCTTTCATGTCTCGTGTCTCGTCTCCCGTGCCGTCACGGCTTCCGGGTGGTGTATGCGCCCCTGGTTCAGCCGCGTGCGGGGACGAGCCGGTGTTCGTGAATGTAGCTCACCAGATCCGTCAGGACCGCTGGAGCCGTTTCCGGGGGGACGCCGTGCCCGAGGTTGACCACGTGCCCGGGCGCCAGTGCGCCACCGCGCAGGACGTCGTCGACGTGGCGGCGGAGGACCTCGGTCGGAGCGGGCAGCAGGGCCGGGTCGATATTGCCCTGGAGGACGGTCCGGCCCCCCAGACGGCGATTGGCCTCGGCCAGCGGGATGCGGTGGTCGACGCCGATGGCATCCGCCCCGGCGTCCCGCATGGCCCCCAGCAGTTCCCCGGTCCCCGTGCCGAAGTGGATCCTGGGCACGGGCAGGTCGGCCACCGATGCCAGGGCGGTCGCCGAATGGCCCACCGCGTGGTCCAGGTAGTCGCGGACGGACAGGGACCCCGCCCAGGAGTCGAAGAGCTGGATCGCGGAGGCTCCCGCGAGCACCTGGGCCCGCAGGAAGGCGCCCGAAGCGCGTGCCGCCCAGTCGGCCAGGGCCTCCCAGGCCTCCGGGTCGGCGTGCATCATGGTCCGCGGCAGCAGGTGATCCCTGGAGGGCCCGCCTTCCACCATGTAGGCGGCCACGGTGAAGGGAGCGCCCGCGAAGCCGATCAGCGGGGTTCCGCCCAGCTCGGCCACCGTCAGGGCGACCGCCTCGCGGATGGGCTCCAGGGCGTCGTCGTCGATCTCCGGGAGCGCCGCCACGTCCGCTGCGGTGCGGACCGGGCGGTCGAGCACCGGCCCCTTGCCGGGCACGATCTCCACGCCCACCCCCGCCAGACGCAGGGGGACCACGATGTCCGAGAAGAAGATGCCGGCATCGACCTTGTGCCGACGCACCGGCTGCAGGGTGATCTCGGCGGCGAGCTCCGGCGTCAGGCATGCGTCGAGCATCGCCGTGCCCTGACGCGCCTGCCGGTACTCGGGCAGGGAGCGGCCGGCCTGGCGCATGAACCACACGGGCGGCCTGGCGGGCGTGCGGGCGGTGAGCGCCTGCAGCAGCGGGGCGTCCAGGGTCCGCCCCGTGCGCAACGGGTGGTGCTGCGGGAGCCGTTCCCAGCCTCCGCGGAATCCTGGCGGTGCGGAGGCATCGGTCACCGCGTCGTGACCGGCTACAGAAGGTGAAGATGTCATCGCTGCCATTGTGCCAAGCGCGCCGCGGGAATTTGGCGACGCCTCGTCAGCGGTTGCCGGATCTTCCGGCCGCGCCGCGGATGTTTCCCCGATCAACGACTCTCGTCCGTCAGGTGGTCCGGGTACGGGGCCGAGCGCGTTACGATGCATTCACTGTGGTGCTCTTTTCCTTGGTGGCCTCACACCGTGATGTAGATCTGACAACCGTTGCCAAACTGGCCGACGGTGCCGTCGGCCTGCCCGGCGACATGGTCGAGGCTGGGGCTCTGACGGGCGCGGTCGCTCTGTCGACCTGCAACCGCCTGGAGCTCTACGGAGAGTGGGACATCGACCCCGACGACGCGTCGACCGTCGCCGAGTCCCGCCGGGAGCTCGTGGAACTGCTGGCCCGGCGGGCCGGTTTCACCCCCGGGGAGGTCAGCGACGGGGTCCGCCTGCTGATCGAGGAGGACGCCGCCAAGCACCTCTTCACGGTGGTCTCGGGGCTGGAGTCGGCCGTCGTCGGCGAGCGCGAGATCACCGGGCAGGTCCGGCGCGCCCTGATCGAGGCGCAGCGATCGGGAACCGCCTCGGGTGAGCTCATCCGGCTCTTCGAGACCGCGGCCCAGACCGCCCGTGAGGTCGGAACGCACACCAGCCTGGGCGAACGCGGCCGGTCCATCGTCTCCGTGGCCCTGGATCTGGCCGACGACGTCACCGACGGCCTCTGGCCCGAGCGCCGTGCCCTGGTCTTCGGCACGGGGGCCTACGCCGGCGCCACCATGGCCGCCCTGCGCGACCGCGGCTGCGCGGACATCGAGGTCTACTCGGCCTCCGGGCGGGCCGACGCCTTCACCGCCAACCGCGGCGGCACCCCGGTGGCAGCCGACGGCCTGCCGGAGGCGCTGCGCAGGTGCGACGTCGTCATCGGCTGCTCCGGCGGCTCCGAGCCCATGGCGGCCGAGGACCTGCCGTCCGGCCCCCTCACCGTGGTCGACCTGGCGCTGTCCCGGGACTTCGATCCCGCAGCGGCGGATCTGCCCGACGTGGAGCTGATCACGCTCGAATCCGTCAAGCTCGCGGCCCCAGAGGAGACCGGCGAGTCCGTCGCGGCGGCCGAGCGCATCGTCGACCAGGCGACCCGCCGTTTCCGCGACCGCCGCAGCGGGCGGGATATGAGCGCCGCGATCGTGGCCCTGCGCCAGCACACCATGGGCGTGCTCGAGAAAGAGCTCGAGAAGATCCGCAAGCACCACGGCTGCACCGGGGCCACGGAGGAAGTGGAGTTCGCCATGCGGCGCATGGTCAGGTCGCTGCTGCACGAGCCGACGGTGCGCGCACGGCAGCTGGCCGAGGAAGGCCGCGCCGACGACTACCTCACGGGCCTGGAGGCGGTGTTCGGGATCGAGGTCCCGGGTGCGCAGGAGCCGACGGCCGAGCAGGACCCCACCACGGCCGCCCACGGCACCCGCCCGAAGCGTTCACGTGAGGCAGGGCCGGCGCCCTCACCGGCGGGCGCGCATCGCGATCCTTCGGCGGGCTCCGAACCGCGTCTCTACCCCCTGCCACGAGCCGTGGGGTGACCCGCAGAAGGAGACCGCATGGCGCAGCAACGTACACGATCCCCTCGGATGCCCCGCGAGCAGCGCCGTGCCCAGCTTCTGGCCGTGGCCCTGGAGGTGTTCTCCCGCCAGGGCTACCACAAGGCTTCCATGGACGAGATCGCCGAAGCCGCCGGGGTCTCCAAGCCGGTGCTCTATCAGCATTTCCCCGGCAAGCGCGAGCTCTACGTCGCCCTGGTCGACGACAACCTCGACCGGCTGCGGATGCGACTGCTCGAGGCCCTGCGTTCCGACACGGTCAACCGCGTCAGGGTCGAGTCGATGCTCTCGGTGTATTTCGACTTCGTGGGTGACGCGCCCGAGGCCTACCGCCTCATCTTCGAGACCGACCTGCTGACCGATCCCGAGATCGGGGCGCGCTTCGAGCGGTTCCACCTGGACATCGCCGAGGCCATCGCCTCCGTCCTGGGTCCCAATGCCGGTCTCAGCCGGCCTCATGCCGTGCTGCTCTCCCGCTCGCTGACGGCCATGGCGGAGGCCGGAGCCGCCTACTGGGCGCATCATCCCGACGCGGGAAGCCGTGCCGAGGCCCACCGCCAGCTCTTCCGTTTAGCCTGGGGCGGAATCAGCATCCTCGACGAGGACTGGGCCTGAGCCGTTCCTAGAATGGCCGCCAGGCCACCCGCCGCAGAACCCGTTACACCAGCCCGGAGCGCAGCCGCCCAGGCTGTCCCCCGAGAGCCACAGGAGGCACCGTGGAGATCAAGATCGGTATCCAGCACGTCGGGCGCGAGGTCGTCGTCGATTCCGCGCTGACCGCAGAGAAGGCGCAGGAACTCGTCAGTGCCGCACTGGCGGACGGGTCCGTGCTCACCCTGACCGATACCAAGGACCACACCACGCTGGTCCCCGCATCGGGGATCGCCTACGTGGAGATCGGCACCGAGACCCGCCGCAAGGTGGGCTTCATGCCGGGCGTCGGCAACGACTGACAGGCGCCGGGAGGCGCGACCCGGTAGAGTGGTGGCGCACTGGATGACCGGTCGTCGACGAGAACAAGTCACAGTTACGTAGCGGATCCACCGGATCCGCCTTCACCCCGCGATCGGCTTCCCCCACTCTGCGCGCCCGCCGCACGCCTCTGGCGTCTGCCGCACGGGCCGCCAGGCGGCTGCATCGCCGATGACGGATTCAGGACAGTGGATCCTCGATGCCGCCCGCCTGCCGGCCTCGCGCGCCCGATCAACGTACAAGGACCCATTCCTCCGTGACTGAGAACATCTCCCCTGACCAGAGCCCTGCCGAGGACCAAGGCCAGGACGCAGTGAACCCCGAGACCGACAGCATCGAGCAGGTGGCCGAGGCCTCCGTGGACGCCACCGAGGAGGTCGTGGCCGATGCGCCCAAGTCCTTCGCGGACTTCGGCGTGCGCCAGGACATCGTGGACGCCCTGGCCGACGAGGGCATCACCTCCCCGTTCCCCATCCAGGCCATGACACTGCCGGTAGCGCTGACCGGACAGGACATCATCGGCCAGGCCAAGACGGGTACCGGTAAGACCCTGGGCTTCGGCATCCCCGTGATCCAGCGGGTCGTCGGCCGTGACGACGCCGGATGGGACTCGCTCAAGCGCCCCGGTGCCCCGCAGGCGCTGATCGTCGTCCCCACGCGCGAGCTGGCCGTGCAGGTCGGTTCGGACCTGGCCACGGCGGCCCGCACCCGCAACGCCCGGGTGCTGACCATCTACGGCGGCCGTGCCTACGAGCCGCAGATCGAGGCTCTGGAGAAGGGCGCCGAGATCGTGGTGGGCACCCCCGGACGCCTGATCGACCTGAACCGTCAGCATCATCTGGACCTCTCCCAGGTCAAGGCCGTCGTGCTGGACGAGGCAGACGAGATGCTGGATCTGGGCTTCCTCCCCGACGTCGAGAAGATCCTCTCCACCGTCCCCCGCGTACGGCACACCATGCTGTTCTCGGCGACCATGCCGGGCCCGGTCGTTGCCATGGCCCGCCGGTACATGTCCAAGCCCATGCACATCCGGGCCGCGGCGCCGGACGAAGGCACGACCAAGGCCGACATCCGCCAGGTGATCTACCGCGCCCATCACCTCGACAAGGACGAGGTCGTGGCCCGCATCCTGCAGGCCGAGGGCCGCGGCAAGACCATCATCTTCACCCGCACCAAGCGCACCGCGGCCAAGGTCGCCGACGAACTGGTCAAGCGCGGCTTCGCCGCCGCGCCCCTTCACGGCGACCTGGGCCAGGGCGCCCGGGAGCAGGCTCTGCGGGCGTTCCGCAGCGACAAGGTCGACGTCCTCGTGGCCACCGACGTCGCCGCGCGCGGCATCGACGTCGACGACGTGACGCACGTGATCAACTACCAGTGCCCGGAGGACGAGAAGACCTTCCTGCACCGCACCGGCCGCACCGGCCGCGCGGGGAACAAGGGCACGGCCATCACCTTCGTGGACTGGGACGACGTACCCCGCTGGCGGCTGATCGACAAGGCCCTCGAGCTGGGCGTCCAGGAGCCCCGGGAGACCTACTCCTCGTCACCGCATCTCTACACGGACCTCGCCATCCCCGAGGGGACCAAGGGCCGCCTGCCCAAGGACAAGCGCACCCACGCCGGCCTCGGCGCGGAGGAACTCGAGGACCTGGGCGGCCCGAGCCATGCCGGCCGCCAGCAGGGACGCGGCCGGGGCGGTTCCGGAGCCGGCCGTGGCCGCGACGGCGGCAAGCCGGGAAGCGGATCCGGCCGCAACCGGCGCCGCTCCGGGGGCCAGGGCCGGCGAGGCGACGACCACCGGGGCGAAGGCGCCCCCGAGCAGCACCGCCGCGACGGTCGGCCCCACGATCACGAACGACGCGGCGGTTCGGGAGAGGCAGAGCACGGCTCCCCGCGCAGCGCGGACGGCCGCTCGCAGCGTCCCGCCTCCGGTGAGGGGGGCGCCAAGCGCCGGCGCCGCCGTCGCCGGACTACCGGCGGGCAGTCCGGCACCGCCGGTGGCGGGGCCTCGGCCGCAGCCGAGTAGGCGATTCGGGCGGACACCGCCCGCTGCGCGATAGCGCGGGAGGGGAGTTCAAGTCCCCTCCCGCGCTATCGCCGTTCCAAGACTCCGGTGGTCCTGGCCTCTCTGCATCAGCTCCGACGGGGCCGCAGAACGGGCGTCGCTCCCCCGGCCTCGGCCTCGATCCGCCGCAGGGAGTGCACCGAGGTGAGGTTCTCCCCCAGGCGGTTGGGCTTGCCCGCACCGTGATAGTCCGAGGAACCGGTCACGATCAGGTCGTGTTCGGCGGCGATGGCCGACAGCTCCGCCCGCGCCGCCTCCGAATTGTCCCGGTGTGCGATCTCCAGCCCCGAGAGACCGGCGGCGATCATGTCCTCCAGGACCTCCCGGCTCACCACGCGCCCTCGTTTGGCCGCCATCGGATGGGCCATGACGGCGACGCCGCCCGCTTCACGCACCAGGCGCACGGCCGTCACCGGGTCGGGGGCGTAGTGGCGCACGTAGTACCCCGAGCGCGGGTGGAGGATGGTGTCGAAGGCCTCGGAGCGGTCCCGCACGACCCCCGCCGCCACGAGCGCGTCGGCCAAATGCGGCCGCCCCACGGTGGCGCCTTCGGCCACGTGCTCCCGGACCATGTCCCAGGTGATGGGGTAGTCCCGCCCGATCATCTCGGCCATGCGCTGCGCCCGGGTCAGGCGGGACCCGCAGGCCCGTGCCATGACCTCGTTGAGCCCGGCGTGGCCGGGGTCCTGTAGGTACGAGAGCAGGTGCACGGAGATGCCCTCCTCCGTCTGGCAGGAGACCTCCGTCCCGCGGACCAGCGTGATCCCGCAGGTTTCGGCGGCTTGTGCGGCCTGCTCCCACCCCGTCGTCGTGTCGTGGTCGGTCAGCGCCACGACGTCCAGCCCGGCCTCGACCGCCGACCGGATCACCTCGGCCGGGGACTGGGTTCCGTCGGAGGCCGTGGAGTGGGTGTGCAGGTCGATTCTCATGATTCTCATCCTGGCACGGCCGGCCGGTCCCCGCGCTCCGGCGGCCCCTCGGGGAGACCGCTGCCGACGTGGCCACCGCCCGGAGGTGAGCCGGGAGATGGGCGCAGCCTCCGAGCAGTGGCACGATGGACGAGGACATGGGGCCTCCCGGGAGCGATCCTCACCGGCACCGCGAGCCCCGGAAGCAGTTTCCAGAACGGAGCGAGATGACCAGCGAACCGGAACCCACAGGCGAGAGCCCCGCCGAGAGCACGGGGCAGTCCATGGCGGAGCGGGGCGAGAACCGCACGAGGTCCCCGCAGTCCGCCGAATTCCAGAGGTTCATGGCCTCCCAGTGGGCCGAGCCCGACGAGACCGACCTGCCGCGGGAGGCCGTTGCGGATTTCGCCGCGGCGCGCCGTCGTCGCGTCTCCGACGCCTTCCCCGGAGAGCGGATCGTGGTGCCGGCCGGTGCGCCCAAGGTGCGCGCGAACGACACCGACTACCGCTTCCGGCCCTACTCGGCCTTCGCCCACCTCACCGGGCTGGGCGTGGACCACGAACCCGGCGCGGTCCTGGTCCTGGAGCCGGTCGAGGCCGGCTCCGGTGACGACGGCGGCCAGCACACCGCCACCCTGTACTTCCATCCCATGGCGGGACGGGACACCCAGGAGTTCTACGCCGACGCCCGCAACGGCCAGTTCTGGGTGGGAGACCGCCCCACCCTTCGCGAGATCAGCAGCGCCTACGGGCTGCGCACCGCCGACCTGTCCGCCTTCGACGCCGCGGCGTCCAAGGACGTGGGCGACCCCCAGCAGGGCGGTGTCCGGGTGCGGACCGTCAAGACCCACGACGCCCGCGTGGACCAGCTGGTGGACTCCACCCGGCTGGCGGCGGGACTGGACCTGGAGAGCGAGGATCAGCAGGACGCGGCGCTCGAGGAGTCCCTGTCGGAGATGCGCCTGGTCAAGGACCCCCATGAGGTCGGGCAGCTGCGCGAGTCCGTGGACATGACCATCCGCGGTTTCGCCGATGTGGTCCGTTCCCTGCCCGCTGCGACGGGCCGGCACCGCGGCGAGCGCGTGGTCGAAGGCGCCTTCTTCGCCCGGGCCCGCGCCGAGGGCAACGACCTGGGCTATGACACCATCGCCGCCGCCGGCAACAACGCCACGGTGCTGCACTGGACGCGCAACACCGGCGTGGTCCGTGACGGAGAGATGATCCTGGTGGACGCCGGCGTCGAGGCCGATTCCCTCTACACCGCCGACATCACCCGCACCCTTCCCGTCAACGGCCGCTACAGCCCCGTTCAGCGCAAGGTGTACCAGGCGGTCCTGGACGCCGCCGACCGCGCCTTCGAGGTGGCCGTTCCCGGCAACCGCTTCCGCGACGTCCACGATGCCGCCATGGAGGTCCTGGCCGCCCGGCTGGAAGAGTGGGGCCTGCTGCCGGTCTCCGCTGCCGTGTCCTTGTCGGCGGAGGGGCAGCATCACCGCCGGTGGATGCCCCACGGGACCAGCCATCACCTGGGCCTGGACGTGCACGACTGCGCGCAGGCCCGCCGGGAGATGTACCAGGACGCCGTGATCGAGCCCGGCATGGTGTTCACGATCGAGCCGGGGCTGTACTTCAAGGCCGAGGATCTCGCCGTCCCTGAGGAGTACCGCGGGATCGGCGTGCGGATCGAGGACGACGTCCTGATCACGCCCGAGGGCAACGAGAACCTCTCGGCCGCGCTGCCCCGCGACCCGGACGCCGTCGAAGCCTGGATGGAGGGGCTGCTGGGCACCGGCTCGGAGTGACAGCACCTTTCCATCCCGCTGAGATGTGAGTTGAGCCGCCGATCAGGTCTGATCGGCGGCTCAACTCACATCTCGGCGGGGCTCAGCCGGACTCAGCGACCGGAGTCCTCCTGCGGTCCGGGTTCCGTGCTCTCCTGGGGACCGGTCTGCTCCGGCTCGACCCTCACGCCGTAGCGCGGGCGGCCGTCCGGCAGGTCCTCCTCCCCGAGGGGCGTACGCTGCGGCTGCGCGGGCCGGGCCTGCTCGGGAGGCTGGACGATCTGCTGTCCCGGATACGGCTGTGCCGGCTGCTGGGGACCCGCGGGCCGGCCGCCCTGAGGCGGCTGGCCGGGCTGCGGGTACTCGGGATACTGGCCCTGCTGAGGCGGCGGGGGCGGGTGGTGACCGGGCTGCCCCTGCGGCGGAGCGGAGTAGCCTCCCCCCGGCGCGAAACCGCCCGGCGCGCCGCCGCGCTGCAGGCCGTTGAGATTCAGCCCCTGCAGTGCCTGGCGGGCCTGGCCTGCCACGTCCCCTCGTGCGACGACGTCGTACCTCGTGGCCACGAACGTCGAGACCGAGGTGAAGTCGCGCCGCCCGCGCTGGGCGGCGAAGCTCACGATGCCGAGGATGACCCAGAAGGCCGCACCGAGCAGGACGGTCAGCAGCACCGACAACCCCCATCCGCTGCCGCCGAACATCGCGAGGATCACGCCGAAGAACAGCCCGAACATGGCGCCCTGCGCCGCGGAGAGCATGGCGACGCGCGGATAGGTCAGCCGGCCCGTCACCCGCTCCACGGAACTCAGGTCGTGGCCCACGATGGAGATCTGCCGGACATCGAACTGCTGGTCCGACAGATGGTCGACCACCTTCTGCGCATCGGGGTAGTTGCCGAAGCTCCCGATCACCTCGCCCTCGGGCAGTCCGATGGGCGCTGACGACGACGGACGCTGGCCAAAAAGACTCATGGTCCCATGATCGGGGCAAACCCTGTGCGGACGGGGTGAAGAGCGTGCGAGATCGCGGCGGGCTGAACGGAATATGAACCGTGCCACGAACGGCGCTGCACTGGGTGGCCATCGGAGGGCGGCCCATTAGGCTGGTGCGGTGAGTAGCTCCCTCGAGAAGATCTTCATCGGCCGGCTGATCGGCCTGGACGTGTTCGACCCCCTGGGCGATCGCGTGGGGCGGCTGCGCGATTTCGTGGTCCTGAGCAACGTCCCCGGCGTCCGCCGCGGCGGAACGGTCAAGCGACCGATCGTGGTCGGCATGGTCGTCGAGGTCCTGGGCAAGAAACGCGTCTTCGTGCCCATGACCCGCGTGACCGGTATAGACTCCAAACGCATCGTCTGCACCGGCCTGGTCAACCTGCGCCGCTTCGAGCAACGCGGCCAGGAGACCTTGGTGATCGGCGAGATGTTCGACCGCCACGTGGCATTGCTCGACGGCTCCGGAACGGCGTCGATCGTGGACGTCGCCATGGAGCAGGCCCGGTCCGGCGACTGGCTGCTCACGGAGTTGTTCGTGCGCCGGTCCGGCAACGCGGGCGGGCTCATGCGCCGCCGTGCCGGGGAGACTCTCGTGGTCGGGTGGGACGAGGCCCGGGACCTGGCGACGGTGGGCCCCCAGGCGGCCACGCAGTGGGTGCACGCCCATGAGGAGGACCAGGCAGCCGACCTGGCCGAGGAACTGCACGACCTCTCCCCCAAGCGCATGCTGGAGATCGCCGGCGAGCTGCGCGACGACCGCCTGGCCGACGTGCTGCAGGAGCTGCCGGAAGAGGACCAGGTGTTCATCGTGACCAATCTGGACGTCGAGCGCGCGGCCGATGTGCTCGAGGAGATGGAACCCGACGACGCCGCCGACCTGCTCAACGAACTGCCCGAGGCCCAGGCCGAAGACCTGCTGCAGCTGATGCAGCCCGAGGAGGCCGATGAGGTCCGCCGCCTGCTCGAGTACGACGAGGGCACGGCCGGTTCGATGATGACGCCCGTTCCCATCATCCTCTCCCCGGAGACCAGCGTGGCCGACGCCCTGGCGGCGATCCGGCAGGAGGAGGTGCCCCCGGCCGTCGCCGCCGCCATCTTCGTGTGCCGCCCGCCGCTGGAGACGCCCACGGGCCGGTACCTCGGCATGGTGCACATGCAGCAGTTGTTGCGGGTCCCTCCTCCGGAGGCGGTCGGGACCATGCTGGACACCTCCATCGAGCCGGTGCGGGACATGTCGCCCATCTCGGACGTCGCCCGGGAGCTGGCCACCTACGACCTGACGATCATTCCCGTGGTCAACGAGGCCCGCAGGCTCGTGGGCGCGGTGACCATCGACGACGTCCTGGACGACCTGCTCCCCGACGACTGGCGGACCTGGGACGACGGAACCCCCGTGCGAAAGGTGGGACGACGCTATGAGTGAGAACCGTTCGAGCAGCGACCGTCGCTCCTCCGGCCTGGACACCCCTTCCGGGCTGCGCCACGGAGCGTGGGACAGGCTGCGGCCCAACCCCGACTCCTTCGGCCAGATGACCGAGGGATTCGCCCGGTTCATGGGCACCCCCCAGTTCCTGATGTGGATGACCGTCTTCGTGGTGGTCTGGCTGGGCTGGAACACGTTCATGCCGGAGAGCCTGCAATTCGATCCGCGGGCGCTGAACTACACCCTGCTGACGCTGATGCTCTCCCTGCAGGCCTCCTACGCCGCTCCCCTGCTGCTGCTGGCGCAGAACCGCCAGGACGACCGCGACCGGGTGATCGCCGACCAGGACCGCAGACGCGACGAGGAGAACCTGGCGGACACCGAGTACCTCATCCGCGAGATCGCCTCGCTGCGCCTGGCCGTGCGCGACGTGGCCACCCGCGACTTCGTGCGATCCGAGATGCGCGACCTGCTCCAGGAGCTGCTCGAGGACCGGCAGGACGGCGACGACGACGGCGGTACGACGCCCAAGAAGCCCTCCGGCCCCGGCGGAGCCGGCACGCCCAAGAAGAAGAAGCGGAAGAAGACCGGCCCCGGGGAGTCCCGCGACTCGAAGGCCACCCCCACCGGGCTGATCCCGGTGGTCTCGCCACCGCCCGACTCACCGCAGGCGCCCGCTCCCTCCGACGCTCAGGACGACTCAGCAGAAAGCACCGACCAGACCCGTGAGCTCTGACCACCCGGAAACCGCTCTTCCCGACCCGGACATCGATCCCCGCCTGAGAGAGGCCCTGGGCACCGTCCAGGACCCGGAGCTGCAGCGTCCCCTGCTGGAACTGGGGATGGTACGACGGGCGGTGCTCGAGGCCGACGGCACCGCCGTGGTGGGTGTGCTCCTCACGATCTCCGGCTGCCCCCTGCGCGGCACGATCGAAGGCGACGTCCAGGAGGCGCTGACCGGGGTGGACGAGGTGCAGCGCGTCGTCGTCGAACTGGATGTGATGACCCCCGAGCAGCGCGAGGAGCTCAAGGAACGACTGGGGCACACCCGTGTCATCCCCTTCGCCCAACCCGATTCCCTCACGCGTGTCCACGCCGTCGCCTCGGGAAAGGGCGGGGTCGGCAAATCGTCCGTCACCGCGAACCTGGCCGCTGCCCTGGCGGCCCGCGGCCGTTCCGTGGGCGTGGTGGACGCCGACATCCACGGCTTCTCCATCCCCGGGCTCTTCGGCATAGACCGCGGGCCGACGAAGGTCGACGAGATGATCCTGCCCGCCGTGGTCCGCGTGCCTGAACACGCCCGCCAGGACACCGGCACGCCCGGATCCGTCAAGGTGATCTCGATCGGCATGTTCACCGACCCGCACACGCCCGTGGTCTGGCGGGGACCGCTGCTGGACCGGGCCATCGAGCAGTTCCTGGCCGATGTGCATTTCGGCGACCTGGACCACCTGCTGCTGGACCTGCCGCCGGGCACGGGGGACGTGGCGATCTCGGTGGCGCAGAAACTGCCGAGGTCCAGGGTGCTGGTGGTCTCCACCCCCCAGCACGCCGCCGCGGGTATCGCCGAGCGGGCGGGAACCCTGGCCTCGATGACGGAGCAGACCGTGGCCGGTGTCATCGAGAACATGTCCGCCATGGCGATGCCGGACGGCAGCATGCTCGAACTGTTCGGCGCCGGCGGCGGCAGCGAGATCGCCCGGTCGCTGACCGAGCGCATGGGCTACCCCGTGGATCTGCTGGGCTCGGTCCCCCTGGACGTCGCGCTGCGCGAAGCGGGTGATTCCGGCGTACCGCTGGTCTGGTCGAAGCCCTCGTCCCCGGCGGTGGCCGCCCTGGCGCGGATCGCGGCCCGGATCGACGGACCCCGGGGTCTGGCCGGCAAGCCGCTGGGCGTCACGCCCCGATAGCGGGGCCTCAGGTGGACTCGGAGTCGAACGGCGCCCGCTGGCCCGGGGCCAGCCTGATCAGCGAGGGCGTCTCGGTACTACTCGTCGCGCCCCCGCCGCCCTGGCCCGACTCGCGCCCCGCCTTGCGGGCCTCACGGGCCGCCTCACGGTCTTCGCGCTCCTTGCGCCGTTTCTCGGCGGCGTCTTCCTGATCCACTTCCGCCAGGGCCTCGCGCACGATGGTGCGCGGGTCGTACTGCCGGGGATCCAGTTTGCGCCAGTCCACGTCCGAGACCTCGGGCCCCAGGGTTTCGCGCAGATCGTCCTTGGCGCCGCTCGCATACCGCCGGACCGTCTTGACCAGGTCCTTGAGCTTCTGCGCATATTCGGGGAGCCGCTCCGGACCGATCACCAGTAACGCCACCACGATGAGGACGATGGCTTCCGCTCCACTGATTCCGAACACGGCTAAGAGGTTATCAGCCGGGCCCCGGGCTTCCTGGACGTTCTCACTGCAGACCCAGGATGCGCTGCCACCCCACGGCGATGGTCTCCATCGTTCCGCGCGGCGACTCCTCGGGCTGTTCCAGCACGGCACGGTGGCTGGCTTCGACCTGCTGGAGCACCCGGACCATCCGCGGAGGGGTGACATCGGAGACGAGCGTGTAGACGACGTCCTCGTGCACGATCATCGCCCGCCACGGCTTGCCTTCGCGGATCCATACGGTGGAGCCGGCGAGCGATGTCGGCTTCAGGCCGACAGCCGTCGCGGGCAGCCCCGTCGCTCCGTCCAGGGGATGCTCCGGGTCCACGTGCCCGCGTTGCTCCACGATGGTGATCTCGCGGCTGCGGCTGAGGTTGTAATCGACGTCGACGACGACCGCGGCCTGTCCTGCCACGCTGGTCTGCCGCAGTGCCGTGGTGCTGTAGCCGGTGAGCCCCACCAGCGGCAGGGTCCAGCCCTCTGCGCGCAAGCTGTCAACATCCGAGCTCCGGGTGTGGGTCAGGCCCTCCGGCCCCACCCAGGTCGAGCCGGAGACGGTGGGGGATGCGCTCCTGTTCGTCGTCCCCCGCGAGCCCACGTACCAGCCCGACAGGGCGATACCGGCCACCAGCAAGACGGAGACCGCGAGCGAGGTCGCCACGAGGCGATGAGACCAGAGGACTTTGTACACCTTGAGACAATCCCTTATGGGGTGACGGTCGACGCGGACACGCATATGGTGTCGGGAGAACCTGGGTGCCTGCTGGAAGGCAGCCCGGATCCAGCCCGGCGGCTGCGGCCTCGCAGCGGACGAGTAGGATGCTCGGAGCGCGTGTCTCGTGCCTCGGGGCATGCCGGAGACCGTCAGACGAAAGACAACCGCAGACCGGGAGGTGTCAATGGGCCGGGGCAAGACCACCAGCTGGTCCTATGCCGAGGCTTACCCTCGGGAGGATGAGGTGCTGCTGCGTGCGCGGGAACGCGCCACCGCCCTCAACATCCGCTCCGTCACCCCGGGCGTGGCGGCGACCCTGACGGTCCTGACCGCAGCGGCCAAGCCGCGTTCCGTCGTCGAGGTGGGCACGGGGGCCGGCGTCTCCGGTACCGCCATCCTGAGGGGTCTTCCCGAAGGCTCCGTGCTGACCACGATCGACACCGATGTCCGCGCGCTGCGCGCCGCGAGGGAGACCTTCCGCGAGGCGGGGATGGCCAGCAACCGCCTGCGCACGATCTCCGGGCGCGCCTCCCTGGTGCTGCCCAGGCTCACCACGGCCGCCTACGACATGGTCTTCCTGGACGCCGACGCCGCCAACGCCCTGCTCTACGTGGACGAGGCCATCCGGATGCTCCGCCCCGGGGCCACCCTGGTGATCCAGGACGCCCTGGACCAGGACAAGGTCCCCGATCCGGTCGTCCGTGAGGACGCCACCCGGATCCATCGCGAGATCCACCGCATGTTCCGCGAGGACGAGCGGTTCGTGTCCACGATCCTCACCCCGGGCTCGGGCGTGCTGGTCGCCGTCAAGAACTGAGCGGTCGAGAACCGAGCCGTCCAGAACCACTCCCGGGCAGACGGAAGGCCCATCACCGTCGGTGATGGGCCTTCGCCGATCCTCACGAGGCGGTCCGCCTCCTGATCTCCGCGACCGGTCCGTGGTGCGCGCCGTGGAGACCTAGAGGCTCAGGACGTGACACCCGCCAGGCATTCCTGGAGTTCTGCGGCCTCGTCGGCCTTGAGCTCGACGACAAGCCGACCGCCGCCCTCGAGCGGGACTCGCATGATGAGACTGCGGCCTTCCTTGGTGACCTCCATGGGACCGTCACCAGTCCTCGGCTTCATAGCAGCCATGGGTTGTTCTCCTGTCATCGAAGGGTGTTCGGATCCAGCTTACCGGACTGGCTCCCGGGATTTTCTAGGGCGACCGGGCAGAAACCCGCATCGGGCTCACGGCGGGTAGTCCCCCCCGCCGGGCAGCGGCGACCACTGCCAGAGGTAGCCGATCCACACGATCTGCGACATCGCGCCTACGATCACCAGCGTCCACCGGAAGGCCCGCGAGTCGCTCACCGCGGCCAGGGGCCCGGCCAGGACGAACAGGGGGACCAGTAGACGGAAGGTCGAGGACTGCGGGTGCAGGAAGGCCGCGAGGTAGACGGCGTAGCACACCACCCATAGCCACAGCAGCGACGGCAGGACACCGCGCACCGCCCTGGTGGTGATCAGCAGGGCGAACGCCCCGGCCGCCACGAGCACGGCCAGCCATCCCAGGGCGGGCCCGAAGAACCGGGAGCCCAGCGTCAGCCACGGCTCGAACGGCACCAGCGCGGTGGCCCGCCAGGCCGTCTCGGTGTCGGTATAAGCTCCCGGCTCCCCCGTGACCGCCCATGCCAGGCCGGGCCACAGCAGGGCACAGGCGCAGGACCAGAGGGCCAGCCAGAACCACCGGTCGAGCAGTCTCCACCAGGGGCGGTGCCGTCGTCGTCGCACGGCGCTGACGGACCGGACGACCCAGAAGACGCCCAGGGCCGCCGCGAACGGCACGCCCGCCGGCCGGGTCAGGCACATCAGCAGGATCAGGGGTGCTGCGGGCAGGAGATGCCCGCGCAGCAGGAGGAGGAGCACGCCGGCCAGCAGGGCCAGGTGCAGCGACTCCGCATAGGCGGCCTGGAACACCGGCGAGACCGGCCCGAAGGCGACCACAGCCAGGGCCCACAACGCCGTCGCGTGGCTCAGGAACTGCTGGAAGAGCCGGAGGATCAGCACCGCTGCGAGGAAACCGGCCACCAGTGCGACGGTCGGGGCGCACACCGCCCACGGCAGCCCGGTCCAGGCGGTGACCGCCCTGACCACCATGGGAAAGAGCGGATAGAAGGCCCACGGGTTCTCGGCCACAGTGCCGCTCGCCCCTCGCGGGAGCTCATCCGGATAGCCGTGATCGTGGACGCTCTGGTACCAGGTCCCGTCCCAGATCGACACGAAGCCGAGATAGCCGAGCGGGCTCCGGCCCCACGGACCGTCGGGGGCCTGGCGATCGACGACGGCGAAGATCACGAAAGCCCAGGCGCGCGAGACCATCCAGATCGTGAGGGCCTGAGCCCACCAGGGCATCCGCCCGAACCGGGCGAGCAGCCCTGCTCCCCACTCCGTGAGCCGCCGGTGCACCCGGGTGGGGGCCGGTACGCTCAAGGGCGCTCGCCTTCCGGGAACTCTCCCAGATCGTACTGGCGCATGTACGCCATCTGCTCCTCGGTCCGGCGGTCGTGCGCCTCCCGCATCACCGAGACGGCCTCCTGCGGGGAGTCCGTGACGCACAGAAGATCCAGGTCGGTTCGGGAGATCATGCCCCGCTCGGCCAGTGACCCCTGGAGCCATTCGAGCAGCGGCGCCCAGAACGCGCTTCCCATCAGCACCACGGGGAACCGGGTCATCTTGTTCGTCTGCACCAGCGTCAGGGACTCGAAGAGCTCGTCCAAGGTCCCGAAGCCGCCCGGCAGCACGATGAAGCCCTGCGAGTACTTGGCGAACATGGTCTTCCGGACGAAGAAGTACCGGAAGTTGATGCCCAGGTCGATGTAGGGGTTCATCCCCTGTTCGTGAGGCAGCTCGATCCCCAGCCCGACCGATCGCGCCTGGACGTCGTGCGCACCCCGGTTCGCCCCCTCCATGACCCCGGGGCCGCCTCCCGTGATCACGGCGTACCCCGCCTTGCCGAGCTCCCGCCCGACCGCACGGGACATCCGGTAGTCCGCGGAGCCCTCGGGCGTCCGGGCCGATCCGAAGACGGAGATGGCCGGGCCCAGGCGGGCGAGGGTGTCGAAACCGTCCACGAACTCCGACTGGATGCGCAGCACCCGCCAGGGATCCGTCCGGGTGAAATCGCCGGGCTCCCGGCCCGCGACGACCTCCGGTTCGAGGAAACGCTGGTCGGAGGTGCTGCGGCCGAGCTCCCGGCCGCGCAGGATGATCGGCCCCTTGCGCCGGAAGGAGCCCCGCCCTCCCCCGCCCGCGGTCGCCGACGGCTCGGCCGACGCCTCCGCGGGTGCCTCGCTCTCCGGGGTCGCCGGGTTCTCGGATCCACTCTTCGTCATGTACCCAACCGTATCGTCAGCAACACGTGCCGGGGCCCGGCCGGCCGCGGGTCACCCCGGATCCTGTGCGGCAATTTCATAAACACGAAACGTGAAGGATGTCACACTGACATTTTCTCCACTATCGTCGTGGCATGCCCAATGTCGCTTCCTCGGCCTCAGCCGACACCTCAGCCGGTACCACCGGTGAGCCCCTGGTGCGGATGACCGGTGTCAACAAGCACTTCGGCGACCTGCACGTCCTGCGCGAGATCAACCTCGAGGTCCGGCGCGGTGAGGTGGTCGTCGTCATCGGCCCGTCCGGATCTGGAAAGTCCACCCTGTGCCGCACGATCAACCGCCTGGAGACCATCGACGACGGCACGATCCTCATCGACGGGAAAGAGCTGCCCGCGGAGGGCAAGGCGCTGGCCCGGCTGCGGGCCGACGTCGGCATGGTCTTCCAGTCCTTCAACCTCTTCGCGCACAAGTCGGTCCTGCAGAACGTGACGCTGGGGCCCATCAGGGTCCGCGGGAAGTCCTCCGCCCAGGCCAAGGAACGCGCGATGGAGCTGCTCAAGCGCGTGGGCGTGGACAACCAGGCGGCCAAGCTGCCGGCCCAGCTCTCGGGCGGACAGCAGCAGCGCGTCGCCATCGCGAGAGCCCTCGCCATGGACCCCAAGGTCATGCTCTTCGACGAACCGACCTCTGCCCTCGACCCCGAGATGATCAACGAGGTCCTGGACACCATGGTCTCCCTGGCCAAGCAGGGCATGACCATGATCGTGGTCACCCACGAGATGGGCTTCGCCCGCCGGGCGGCCGATCGCGTGGTGTTCATGGCCGACGGCCAGATCGTGGAGCAGGACACTCCTGAGGAGTTCTTCTCCCATCCCAAGTCGGATCGCGCCAAGGACTTCCTGGGCAAGATCCTCAACCACTGATCGCCCTCGACCGGATGGAGACCGGCACCTCACCACCTTCTCGCTGAACCAGCCCATCCCACCCTTCACATCGATCCACACCGGGAGACACCATGCACCACAAGAAGAAGCTCTACAGCGTCGCGGCCATGGCCGCCGCAGCCGCCCTGACCCTGACCGCCTGCGGCGGCGGAGATGACGGGGGCGACGGCGGTGGCGACGGCGACTCCGTCCGCATCGGCATCAAGTACGACCAGCCCGGCCTGGGATTCTCCGACGGAGGCGAGTACACCGGGTTCGACGTCGACGTCGCCAAGTACGTCGCCGGTGAGCTGGGTTACTCCGAGGACCAGATCGAATGGGTCGAGGCACCTTCGGCCAATCGCGAGAACATGCTCCAGAACAACCAGGTCGACATGATCTTCGCGACCTACTCCATCACCGACGCCCGCAAGGAGACGGTGGACTTCGCCGGACCGTACTTCGTCGCGGGCCAGGACCTGCTGGTGCGAGCCGACGACGACTCCATCAACGGCCCCGAGGACCTCGACGGGAAGAACCTCTGCTCCGTGACCGGCTCCACCTCGGCCGAGAATGTGCGCGAGGAGGTTCCGGGGGTGAACCTGGTCGAGCAGAGCGGTTACGCCGACTGCGTGACCATGCTCGGCTCCGGCGGCGTGGACGCCGTGACCACGGACGACATCATCCTGGCCGGCCTGGCCTCCACGGATGCCAACCAGGGTCAGTTCCGCGTCGTGGGCAACACGTTCTCGGAGGAGAAGTACGGTGTGGGCCTGCCCAAGGGCTCGGACCAGTGCGAGGACATCAACGCCGCGATCGAGAAGATGATCGACGACGGGGCCTGGGAGGACGCCCTGACCTCGAACACCGAGGGTGCGGACTACCAGTACAACACCGAGCTGAACCCGCCGACCCCCGAGGCCTGCGCCTCCTGATCGCAGCCCTCCGTTCCGGGGCCCCGGTCCCGGAACGGACCTCCCGGAGGTGACCGGCTGAGCCGCCACGGCGGGTGCGCGACCCGGTGTCGCTCACCCGCCCGGGGCCGGTCGTCGTCGTTCCGCCGGGTACCGGCCCGGGGCCACCACCCGTTCTTCCAACGCCCACCTTTCCGAAGGGGCATCGTGAGTAGTTATTTCGCCGACTTCGCGAGCTTGTTCGAGCAGTTCGACGTCTTCCAGGCCTTCTGGGTCAATATCCAGCTGACCTTCTTCGCCGCGATCGGGTCCATGCTGCTCGGCACCGTCCTCGCGCTCATGCGGGTCTCCCCCATCGCCTCCATGCGCTGGCTGGGTGCCGGCTACGTCAACATCATCCGGAACACCCCGCTGACGATCATCCTGGTCTTCCTGGTCCTGGGGGTGTGGAGCCAGCTGCAGATCAACCTCAGTTCGGACTTCAACCAGAACTTCTTCCGCTACGCCGTGATCGGCCTGGCGATCTACCACGCCGCGTTCGTATGCGAGGCCATCCGGTCTGGCGTCAACACCGTGCCGGTCGGACAGGCGGAGGCCGCGCGGGCCATCGGCCTGGGGTTCCTGCCCTCCGCCCGGCTGATCATCTTCCCGCAGGCGCTGCGCGGAGCGATCACCCCGCTGGGCAATACCCTGATCGCCCTGACCAAGAACACCACGGTGGCCGCGGCCGCCTCCGTTACGGAGATCTCCGCCCTGATGAAGTCCATGATCGAGTTCCGGCCCGATGTGATCATCGCCGTCTTCCTGACCGTCGCGATCGGCTTCGTGCTGATCGTCGTCCCGGTCGGGCTGCTGACGACCTGGGCCTCCCGGAAGTTCGCGGTGGTGCGCTGATGTCCTCCAAAGCACAGAACGTCCTGTTCGACGTCCAGGGCCCGCGCGGGCGTCTTCTCACCCTGATCTTCAATATCGTGGGAGTCCTCCTGGTGGCTGCCCTCGCCTGGGTGGTCCTCGGGAAGCTCGCGGACCAGGGCCAGCTGCAGGCCGAGAAGTGGACCCAGCTGTTCACCGCGCGCTCCTGGAACAACTTCTTCCTCCCCGGCATCCTGCAGACCCTGCGGGCGGCGGGTCTGGCCGTCGTCCTGTCCGTGATCTTCGGCCTGATCTTCGGCCTGGGCCGCCTGTCCCAGCTCACGATCGTCCGCGGCGTGAGCACCGTGGTGGTCGAGTTCTTCCGTGCGGTGCCCGTGCTGGTCATGATGATCTTCTTCTACCTGGGCATCGGCCGCACCGGCCTGGTGCCGCCGTCGGAGACGCCCTTCTGGGCCGTGGTCCTGGGGCTGATGCTCTACAACGGCGCCGTGATCGCCGAGCTGATCCGCTCGGGGGTGCACAGCCTGCCCCGCGGGCAGCGGGAGGCCGGCCTGGTGGTGGGCATGACCGAATCCCAGGTGCTGCGGGCCATCCTGCTGCCCCAGGCGCTGACGGCCATGCTCCCCTCGCTGGTCAGCCAGTTCGTGGTGATCCTGAAGGACACCGCGCTGGGCTACATCATCACCTACCCCGAGCTGCTGGCCTCGGCCCGCCGCCTGGGATCGGGCGACGGCAACATCCTCCAGACCCTGCTGATGGCCGCAGTCGTCTTCGTGGTGATCAACTTCGCCCTGACCTCACTGGCCCAGTGGCTCTCCAGCTTCCTCAGCTACCGCACCGCGGGCCGCACCAAACCCACCACGGCACCCGCGCCGGCAGCGGTGAAGTAGCTGCTCATCGCGCGGCCGGTCAGGAGATGGTCACGCCGTCAGCCAGTCCTGCAGTGCCCGGTAGCAGTCCCGGATGGCCCGGGCGGACACGTGCTCGTCGTCGGTGTGCGCCAGCAGCGCGTCCCCCGGGCCGAAGTTCACGGCGGGCACGCCCTTCTCGGAGAACCGGGCCACGTCCGTCCAGCCGTACTTGGGTTTGGGCTCCTGGCCCACCGCGGCCACGAACGCGGCGGCCGAGGGGCGGTCCAGTCCCGGACGCGCCGCCGGTGAGAGGTCCACGAACTCCAGCTCGTGTCCGGGGAACAGCTCCCGGCAGTGCTGCTGGGCCTGCTCGAGCGTCTTGTCCGGGGCGAAGCGGTAGTTGATCTCCACTCCGGCCGAATCAGGGATCACGTTGCCGGCGACCCCTCCTCGGATCCGGATGGCGTTCAGGCCCTCGCGGTAGACCAGCCCCTCGACCTCGATGGAGGCGGGTTCGTAGCCGGCCAGCGTCGAGAGCACCTCCGCCAGCTTGTGGATCGCGTTGTCCCCGCGCCAGGCGCGGCCCGAGTGCGCGGCGAGGCCCGTGGGGTTGATCTGGAACCGCAGCGTCCCGTTGCAGCCGCCTTCGACCGTGCCGTCGGTGGGCTCGAGCAGAACCGCGAAGTCCGCTTCGAGCAGTTCGGGGGCGTTGCGGTAGAGACGGGCCAGCCCGGATCTCGCCGAGTCGACCTCCTCGTGATCGTAGAAGACATAGGTCACATCGCGGTTGGGCTGCGTGAGCGCGGCGGCCAGGGCCAGCTGGACGGCCACCCCGCCCTTCATGTCCGTCGCCCCCCGGCCCCACAGGATGCGGTCGTCGCCCTGCCCGGACCACGACGACGGCACCGTCCCCCTCGATCCCTCCACGGTGGGCAGGGGCACGGTATCCAGGTGCCCCGCGAGCACCACCCGTTCGGAGCGCACGGCAGCGGTCCTGGCCACGACGGCGTCGCCGTCTCGATGAACCCTCAGGTGAGGAAGCTCACGCAGGGCGGACTCCACGGCGTCGGCCAGGCGGCCCTCATGGCCCGACACCGATTCGATGTCGATCAACGCGGCCGTCAGCTCGGCCGGGTCGGAGGCCAGATCCAGGATCGCGGGCCCTGGGGCAGGTGCATGCGGGGTCGTCATCCGACCACCCTAGCGGCACGGGGTCCGTAGGATGGGGCCATGACTTCCTTGCCTAGCGATAGCCCCCGTTACGCCGCCGGACTGGGCCTTGCCAGTGTCGTCGCTGCAGGTCCCCGAGCCGGGACCGTCCTGGACGTGTGGTACCCCAATCCCGTGCTGGCCGATGCCCCCGATACCTCGCTGGACGCCGACCTGCGCGGCGCAGCCGTCCCCGACCCTCAGCGCAATGTGACGGCGGAGATCGTGGAACGGGTCATCGAGCTGGACGAGGCGCCACAGGACGCCGCCGACGCCTACCTGCGGCTGCACCTGCTCTCCCACCGTCTGGCCCGGCCCAACACCATCAACCTCGACGGCATCTTCGGGCTGCTGGCCAACGTCGCCTGGACCTCCCGGGGGCCCGTACTGGCCGAGGAGGTTCAGCTCGCCCTGCTGCGCATGCGCTCCGGCGGGAACGTCACCGTGCTCTCCGTGGACAAGTTCCCCCGCATGGTCGACTACGTGGTCCCCACCGGGGTGCGGATCGGCAACGCCGACCGCATCCGCCTGGGCGCCCACCTGGCCGAGGGCACCACGGTCATGCACGAAGGATTCGTCAACTTCAACGCGGGCACCCTGGGGACCGCCATGGTCGAGGGCCGGATCTCCGCCGGTGTGGTCATCGGCGACCACACGGACATCGGCGGCGGCGCCTCCATCATGGGCACCCTCTCCGGCGGCGGCAAACAGCGCATCCGGCTCGGCGAGCGCGTCCTGCTCGGCGCGAACGCGGGTATCGGCATCTCCCTGGGCGACGACTGCGTGGTGGAGGCCGGCCTCTACGTCACGGCCGGCACCCGGGTCACCGTCCTCGGCAACGGCGACGGCGGGGCGAAGGTCCTCAAGGCCGTCGACCTCTCCGGCGTCCCCAACCTGCTGTTCCGCCGCAATTCGCAGAGCGGCGCCGTGGAGGTCCTCCCCCGGGCAGGGCGGACCGTCGAGCTCAACGAGGCTCTGCACAAGAACTGACTCCCGGGTGGCCGGTGAACGGCCTTCCCCTTCCCCGCTCCGTCCGGCATCGGCCGGACGGAGCGGGGAGCAGCCCCGACAGAAAGGCAACCCATGCGCATTCTCGTGACCGGCGGCACCGGTTACATCGGTTCCCACACCGTGCTGTCCTTGCTGGAGGCCGGTCACGACGTCGTCGTGCTGGACAACCTGGCCAACTCCTCGGAGACCTCGCTCGAACGCGTCCAGGAGCTGGCCGGACGCCGGATCCTGGGCTTCGAGGAAGTCGACCTCCTGGACGTCCCCGGTCTGACGCGGGTCTTCGAGACCTGGAAGCCCGAGGCGGTGATCCACTTCGCGGGGCTCAAGGCCGTGGGCGAATCCTCGGAGAAGCCGCTGTGGTACTACTCCAACAACGTGGGCGGCACGCTGAACCTGCTGCACGCCATGGAGGCCGGCGACTGCCGGACGATCGTCTTCTCCTCGTCGGCGACCGTTTACGGCGAGGTGGAGACCATGCCGCTGACGGAGAAGGTGGAGAAGGACGCCACCAATCCGTACGGCCGCACCAAGGAGCAGATCGAGGACATCCTGACCGACGTCGCCACCGCCGACGGCCGCTGGAACGTCGCCCTGCTGCGCTACTTCAACCCGGTGGGTGCCCACGAGTCCGGGCGCATCGGCGAGGATCCCCGCGGGATCCCCAACAATCTCATGCCGTTCGTGGCGCAGGTGGCGGTGGGCCGCCGTGAGAAGCTGCGGGTCTTCGGCGACGACTACCCGACCGCCGACGGCACGGGCGTCCGCGATTACATCCACGTCGTGGACCTGGCCGACGGCCACGTCCGGGCGGTGGACTGGCTCGCGGCCAACGGAGGGCTGAAGGTCTGGAACCTGGGCACGGGGCACGGGTATTCGGTGCTCGAGGTCCGCGAGGCCTTCGAGAAGGCCTCCGGGGTGGAGATCCCCTACGAGATCGTCGACCGTCGCCCGGGCGACGCCGCCGTGACCTACGCCGACCCCTCGGCCGCACTGGCCGACCTGGGCTGGTCCGGTGACCGTGACATGGAGACCATGTGCCGCGACCACTGGAACTGGCAGAAGAACAACCCCAACGGGTACGAGGGCTGACCGGCCGGGCCCGGCCAGCCATGACTTCGGGGCCGTGTCCCCCTGCCTCGTACGGCAGGGGGACACGGCCCCGAAGTCATCTTCTATGCGAGACGGTGCTGCAAGGCCCTCGGGCCGGGCTCAGCGCTGCGGGTAGTCCCGGGCGGTCTCGCCCACGTAGAGCTGACGCGGGCGACCGATCTTGGTCTCCGGGTCCGCGACCATCTCACGCCACTGGGCGATCCAGCCCGGGAGCCGGCCGATGGCGAACAGGACGGTGAACATGCGCTCCGGGAAGCCCATGGCCTTGTAGATCAGGCCCGTGTAGAAGTCCACGTTCGGGTAGAGCTTGCGCTCCACGAAGTAGTCGTCCGCCAGCGCCTTCTCCTCGAGCTTCATGGCGATGTCGAGCATCTCGTTGTTGCCGCCGAGCTTCTCGAGGATGTCGTGGGCATAGCCCTTGATGATCTGCGCGCGGGGGTCGTAGCTCTTGTACACGCGGTGGCCGAAGCCCATGAGCTTGACCCCCTCTTCCTTGTTCTTGACCTTCTCCATGAAGGTGTCCGGGGACAGCCCCTCGTTCTGGATCTGGTTGAGCATCGTCAGCACGGCCTCATTGGCGCCGCCGTGCAGCGGACCGTAGAGGGCGTTGATGCCGGCCGAGATGGAGGCGAAGATATTGGCCCCGGAGGAGCCGACCAGGCGCACCGTGGAGGTGGAGCAGTTCTGCTCGTGGTCCGCGTGGAGCATGAGCAGGACGTCGAGGGCCTTGGCCATCGTAGGGTCGATCTCGTACGTGTCGGCCGGGACGCCGAAGCACAGGCGGAGGAAGTTCTCCGAGTAGTTGAGGTCGTTATGCGGGTAGAGCATGGGCTCGCCCTTGGACTTCTTGAACGCGTAGGCGGCCAGGGTGGGCACCTTGGCCAGCAGCCGGATGGTGGAGATCTCCACCTGCTGCGGATCGTGCGGATCCAGGGAGTCGGCGTAGAAGGTCGACAGCGCGGACACGGCCGAGGAGAGCACCGGCATGGGATGGGCCGAGCGCGGGAACCCGTTGAAGAACATCTTCAGGTCCTCGTGCACCATCGTGTGCGTGGTGATGCGGTGCACGAAGTCCCCGTACTGATCCGGGGTGGGCAGCTCGCCGTAGATCAGCAGGTAGGCGACCTCCAGGAAGTTGGAGTTCTCCGCCAGCTGCTCGATGGGGTATCCGCGGTAGCGCAGGATGCCGTTGTCGCCGTCGATGTAGGTCACGGCCGACCGCGCGTTGGCGGTGTTCACGAAGCCGGGGTCGAAGACGACGTTGCCCGTCTCCTTGAGCAGCGAACTGACGCCGTAACCCTTGTTGCCCTCGGCAGATTCCAGAACGGGCAGATCGAGGGAGCCCCCCTCATAGTTCAACTGGACGGTCTTGGCGTCAGTAGCAGACTCGCTCATGGATGTCCTCCGCGGTGGTAGTCCGTGATCGTGGACCCGGTGGGCCCTTCCTGGCCTCAGCAGGGCTCTTGGTGTGAGCCGGCCGCTGAACTGGCGAGAGGTGGCCGCTACAACGGCGTATCAGCCACGCTGAGTGTCTCAAGACACAGATTCGCTCGTAGTCCAACCTACTCGCTCGGTCAGTCAACGTGCGAATTTCGCCAGCAATACTCTCAGGTGCTAAGCGGCGCGCAGCTCAAGCACCGGCCTGTCCCAGACGCCGGGCGGCGGCTTCGATCCGCTCGTCCGAGGCGGTCAGGGAGACCCGCACGTAGCCGGAGCCGGCCTCGCCGTAGAAGACCCCGGGGCCGACGACGATCCCGAGATCCGCGAATCTGGCCACCGACTCCCAGGTGCCGGATCCGGCTTCCGAGGAGGGACGGCACCACAGGTAGAGACCCGCCTCCGAGTGCTCCACGACCAGGCCGAAGGCCTCCAGAGCCGGCAGGAGGCGCTCACGACGGGCGCGGTAGAGGGCCTTCTGGGCGGTCACGTGGGCGTCGTCGTCCAAGGCGGCGCGCATGGCCGCCTGGACCGGTGCGGGAACGATCATGCCCGCGTGCTTGCGCGAGTTGACCAGGTCCGCCATGAGCGCGGGGTCCCCGGCCAGGAAGGCCGCGCGGTAGCCGGCCAGGTTGGACTGCTTGGACAGGGAGTACGCGCTGAGCAGGAGCGACGGGTCCCCTCCGCTGACCGCGGGATCCAGGACGGACGGAACGGGGGTCCCTCCCCGCTCGACATCCCAGTCACCCCAGCCGAGTTCGGCGTAGCACTCGTCCGAGGCCACCACGGCCCCGACCGAGCGCGCCTGGTCGACCAGCCTGCGCAGGGAGTCTGCCGAGCGCACGATGCCCGTGGGATTGCCCGGCGAGTTCACCCAGACCAGGCGCACTCGGGAGCGGACGTCGTCGCTGAGCTCCTCCAGGTCGTCCGCGGCCACGTGATCGGCGCCCGCGATTCGGGCACCGATGTCATAGGTGGGATACGCGACCGTCGGCCGGACCACGACGTCGCCGGGACGCAGTCCCAGCAGCAGGGGCAGCCACGCCACGAGCTCCTTGGATCCGACGGTGGGCATCACCTGGTCCGGGTCCAGTCCCGCAACGCCGCGGCGTCGTTCGTACCAGCCCGCGATGGCCTCGCGCAGGACGCGCGTGCCATGGGTGGTCGGGTAGCCGGGAGCGTCGGCGGCTGCGGCCAGGGCGTCCTGGATCACCAGCGGAGTGGGATCCACGGGCGTGCCGATGGACAGATCCACCACCCCGTCCGGATGACCGGCCGCCGTCCGCCGGTAGGGCGCCATGGCCTCCCAGGGGTACTCGGGCAGGGACAGGCCGAAGGCGCGTGGCGAATCCGTCACGGATCAGTCCTGGTTCTGCGGCGGCAGTGCGGCGATTCCCGGGTGGTCCTTGCCGGTGTTGCCCAGCCGGGCAGCTCCGCCGGGGGATCCGAGATCGTCGAAGAACTCGACGTTGTACTTGTAGTACTCCGCCCATTCATCTGGGGTGTCGTCCTCGTAGTAGATGGCCTCCACCGGGCACACGGGCTCGCAGGCACCACAGTCCACGCACTCATCGGGGTGGATGTACAGGGAGCGCTCGCCTTCGTAGATGCAGTCGACGGGGCACTCTTCCACGCACGCCTTGTCCTTGACATCGACACAAGGCTGGGCGATCACGTACGTCATAGGGCTCGCGATCCTTTCTCACGTTTGGTTCCGACCCATCCTAAGGCGTCGTCCCAGGTACCCAAGACGGAATGTCATCTAGGAAACATAGGGGCTACTGTGGTTCCCGTGACCGTTCCCCGCTCCCCCGTTGACCTTCTGCGCTCGCTTCCGGTCGGCACCCGTGTCACGGTCCGCTGGGCCCTTCCCGACGACGACGCCTCGGGCAAGCGATTCACCGACTCCATCGGCACGATCCTCGATTCCAGCTTCGCTCCCAGTGTGAACCCGGGGGCCGGTGACGGCAAGGAATCCGGGCCGTCAGGAGCCGGCACCGGCCTGCCTTCGCCGGCCGAGCGGCTACCCGTGGAGACCCTGGTCCTTCAGACCCGCGCGGGCGAGGTCAGCATCCCGTGGACTGTGATCCGGCTGGCCAAACCCGTTCCGCCGCCTCCGCCCCGGCGTGCGCCAAGGGTCCGACGTTCCTGATCGCTGCAGCCCAACGAGAGACTCACCGAGTTCGTCCATTGGACTGTCCAACGGCTTCACGTGCGCTCGTCCCACCCCGCTGTCAGCCCGGAGAATCTCTTGAAGAACGCACTGAGCTTCTCGACGACCCGCTGCTTCTTCTCGCCATGCCCGCCCACCTTGGCGAAGCGGGAAACTGGCGGCAGGACCCGCGTGATAGACGTACCGGAGGTGCGCAATGTCCCCTCCCGGAACGCGTCCCGGATGAATGCGCGAGCTGCCTCGGCACGCAGGTTCTCCTCCGCAATGATGGTCTCGAGCTCCGTCTGCCGCTTGGCCGCGATGAATGCTTGCCATTCCTGGTCGACCGCACGATCCGCCGAGACGGAGTCTACGAAGTCTTCGATGAGGTCCCGCTTATTGCGCAGAGTGGGGCTGGCATCCACCGCTCGCGAGATCTCCGACCGGACCTCTTTGTCCTCTCCGTTGCCGTGCTGCTCCCGGTACTTGTCCACAAGCATCAAGATGTAGTCGACATTGATCTCCACATGTTTGATCAACTCGATCTCGAAGACGACGTCGTCGTTGATGATCTCCTTGTCCGCAGCACGTTCCGTGCGGAACTGCGCGTACAGGTCCAGGTAGACGCTGCGGTAGTCCTGGCCTTGCCGCTCTGTGAGAAGCTCTTCACCCGCGAATTCGTCGAATGATGTGAGGATGTTGTCCAGGCGCAGAACCTGCCCGAACAGGCCGATGAACTCCTTCTGCGCGCTCTCACCCACGATGGGTGAACCCAGCGGGAACGAGGCCATCAGGTTACCGACCTTGTCGGAGTATTCGCGGTGGTACTCACGATACGGCTGAAGGACGACCACCCCGCGCGCTTCCTTGTTGCCGAAGAGTTCCAGCGCCGCGTTGGTCTCCTTCTCAAGGTCACGGAAAGCCACGATATTGCCGTAACTCTTCACCGAGTTGAGGATCCGGTTGGTGCGCGAATAGGCCTGGAGCAGCCCATGGGCCCTAAGGTTCTTGTCGACGAACAGCGTGTTGAGCGTGGTCGCATCAAATCCTGTGAGGAACATGTTCACCACGATCACGAGGTCTAGTTCGCGGTTCTTCAGCCGCTGCGAGAGGTCCTTGTAGTAGTTCTGGAACCTGTCCGCATTCGTGTCGTAGCTGGTACCGAACATCTCGTTGTAGTCCTGGATGGCATCCTCCAGGAAATCCCGGTCCGAATCGGAGAGGACGTCAGTGTCGAATGCCTCGTCCTCCAGGATTCCGTCCTCAGTAGCGCTGTTGGCTCCGTAGGAGTAGATCATGCCGATCTTGAGTCGGCGCTCAGGAGGCAGGTCCTGCTGCTGTAGTTGGAAGTGGCTGTAGTACCGGCGGGCCGCATCGATAGAGGCGGTGGCGAAGATCGCGTTGAACCCGCGCACCCTCTTCCGTCTTCGTACGGCCTCAGCCTGACGCCGGGTTCGGGTGGCCGCCGGGACACTGACGACGACGGAGTGCTCGTAGCTGGAGGATCGCTTGGTCTTCTGATCGAAATGCTCCAGGGTGTACCGCACGATCTTACGGATGCGCTCGGGCGCCAGCAGCGCTCTCTCCGTATCGATCGCCGGCACTTCCTTGTCGGCGACTGCTCCGACCTTGATCGTATTGACGTAGTCGATGCGGAAGGGCAGGACATTGCCGTCGGTGATCGCGTCCACGATGGTGTACGTGTGCAGCTTCTCGCCGAATGCCTGCTCGGTGGCTTCAACTGCGGGTTCCCACCGCTGCCACTGTTCGAGGAGAAGATGGGAGTGCCCGTGAAACCGAACAGGTTGTAGCGCTTGAATGACCCGGTGATGTCGGTGTGCATGTCACCGAACTGGGAGCGATGGCATTCGTCGAAGATGATCACCATGTGCTGCCCGTAGACCGGGTGGCCCTTGTTGGCCCTGATGAACGTGGACAGCTTCTGGATCGTCGTGATGATGATCTGTGCGCCCGGATCCTCCAGTTGCTGCTTCAGGATCGCGGTGGAGGTATTGGAGTTGGCCGCGCCCTGCTGGAAGCGGTCGTATTCGCGCATGGTCTGGTAGTCGAGATCCTTGCGGTCCACGACGAACAGGACCTTGCTGACGCTCGGCAGCTTCGACGCCAGCTGTGCTGCTTTGAAAGACGTGAGCGTCTTGCCGGAGCCCGTGGTGTGCCACACGTATCCGCCCGCAGCCACCGTGCCGAGGCTCTTGTAGTTCGTGGCGATGTCGATCCTCTGCAGAATCCGCTCGGTGGCCACGATCTGATACGGGCGCATGACCAAGAGCAACTGATCAGCGGTCAGCACGCAGTATCGGGTCAGGATGTTCAACAGCGTGTGCTTGGCCAGGAAGGTCTTGGCGAACGAGCCCAGGTCTTGAATCGGCTTGTTCGTCGCATCGGCCCACCAGGATGTGAACTCGAAGCTGTTCGAGGTCTTCCGGTCCTTCCCGGGCCTCTGGCTCTCCTTGAGGTGCTGGCTGCGCGTGGTGTTCGAGTAGTACTTGGTCAGCGTGCCATTGCTGATCACGAAAAGCTGGACATACTCGAAAAGACCGGAGCCAGCCCAGAAGCTGTCCCTCTGGTATCGGTCGATCTGGTTGAAGGCCTCACGAATATCCACTCCGCGGCGCTTGAGCTCGATGTGGACCATGGGCAGACCGTTCACCAGCACGGTTACGTCATAGCGATTCGCGTAGCGCCCGCCGGCACTCCGAAGATCCGCAGGGTCGGCTCGGTCGATCTCGTACTGGTTGATGACCTGCAGCCGGTTGTTGTGGATGTTCTGCTTGTCCAGAAGCGTGATGTTCTTGGTCGACCCATCGTCACGCCTGAGCAGCTGGACGTGATCCTCCTGGAGGCGCACTGTTTTCTCGGCGATACCGTCGTTCTTCCCGGCAATCCGCTTTGCGAAGAACCCCTGCCATTCCGCATCCGAGAACGCGACCTGGTTCAGCGCCTCCAGTTGGGTCCGGAGGTTCGCCACGAGCTGTTCCTCGGAGGTGATCGGTAGATACTCGTATGCCTGGGACCCCAAGAGCCGGATCAGCTCGCGTTCCAGCGCCGCCTCCGACTGGTATGCAGTTTCTGACTTCTCAACCGCCACATACTCCGCAACAACCGTGCTCTCTGTTGAGACGGCAATGGGGTCGTATTTCCTGCCGAGGGCATCACTCACGCCGGGGCCTCCTCAAAGGTCAAGAGCTTGTCCCGGTAGTACTCATACTGCTTGCGGCGAGCAGCAAGCTCGGCGGGAAGGCCGATGCTGATGTCGTTGACAAGCGCGTCGAAACGATCCAGAAGTCCAACGACGCGCTCTTGCGCATCACGTGGCGGGAGCGGGATCTTCACTGACCGTACGATCTCCGCATTCAGATTTTGGACGGTGCCAGCGCCTGCACGACGTTTGAACTCCTCCTGTACCGGAGCCGAACGAAGCAAGTAGTAGAGGTAGTCCGCGACGTACGATGCCTCAAACCCTTTGATCGCGAGCCAACCGTCATGGATGTACCCCTCAATTTTCGAGATGTAGGGGCGCCCAAAGCTCATTGAGTTGGAGAGCACGAAGTCGCCAGGCATCACCCTTCGCGATTTTGCGGCGCCCTCGAGTGTGACGCGCAGGCTGGTTCGCGTGATGTACTTTCCGTCCGCCGGAACATCGCCGATCTTGATCCACGGTGCACCGCTCGGATCTTCGGTTATGAACTGCTGGATTGGGCGTGGGGACGCACCACGAACGATCGTCGCGACGTCTCCGAACCTAACGCAAGGAACATCCCGATCTACTGTGAGCAGCTCACCTGCATAATAGTCGTACTGTGCGCGACGGGCTTCCAGCTCTGCTTCCAGCTCTGCTTCCAGCTGAGTGAACTGATCCAATACTCTCACGATTTCACGCTGCACTTCGAGAGGCGGTATGGGAATTCGTACCGTTGCCAGCTTCTTCGCGGAGACGTCGATAACTTTTGTGCCCGTCGCGAGCTTTCGCTTTTGTACATAAAAGTCCACCGACGCGAACCAGTATGCGAGGAACTTCGGATCCTGATCATGCTTGATCACGGTGGCATGACCGCCCGTGACGATTGCTTCAGTACCGAGCCAGGCAACCGCCTTCCCAACATCGTCGATGTTCTCGCTAGTATTCGTGATAATAATGTCACCAGGGTCTGCCTTGGCGAGCTTCGCAGCCTTCTCCGGCGAGACGAATGACAGCGTCTCGGACGCCCACACCCCGTATCGTGTGTAGATCTGCCCATAGTGGATGGCACCCACGCCCTCACAGACAAGATCCGCCTTCGGCATCCCGTTGCCACGAACGAACTCACCAACATCACCCAGCGCCTTGAACTCGACACCCTTCGGCGCGAAGTCCGCAATCAGGTCATCGATGCGGCTCATGCTGTGCCCTCAGCGATCATGCGGATGAGCAGGGCGATCATCAGTTCTTTTTCCTTGGGGTCGCTCATGGCGACCATGAGTGTGATCGCGGCAAGCGCGTTGTTCGTGATGCGTGGTGTGCTGCCGGTGCCAGCGAGTAGTCCGTTGCGAGCGAGGAACGTGACGAACAGTGCGGCGCCGCTACGCTTGTTGCCATCCGAGAGCGGGTGGTCTTTGACGACCAGATAGAGCAGGTTCGCGGCTTTCTCCTCGGCGGTCGGGTAAACATCCCTGCCGTCGAAGCTCTGGTAGATCGCGCCGATCACGCCATCGAGCGTGTGCCCTCGTTCCTGCCCGAACAGGCCATCATCGGGGAACTCCATCGCCACGCGCGAGATGACCGATCGCGCCTCGTCGAGGGTGAGCATCCAGCCTGGAACCATGCCGGGAGTGGCGTCGATGCGTCCTTCGTCGTAGTCGCGCAGCAAGGTGAGACCGGGGAGGTACTCCGCCAGCACATCGGCAACGCCTGCGACCAACTCGTCACTGGAGCGAGCGAGGATCTGCACGATGGTGCCGAGCTGTTCGAGCCGATGCTCGTTGATTGCATAGCCCTGCACGAGGTAGTCGCGGAGCCGCTCGGTGGCCCAGATGCGAAACTGCGTGGCGACCTTGCTCTTGACCCGGTAGCCGACCGAGATGATCAGGTCGAGGTTATAGAACGGAACCTCGCGGGTGACCTGCCGTGAGCCCTCGGTGCGAACCTGTCGGGATTTCCGACAGGTTGACGTCTCGTCGAGCTCACCCTCCTCATAGATGTGCTGGATGTGCTCGACGATGTTGGTGCGAGAGGTCTGGAACAGCTCTGCGATCTGCTGCTGGCTCAGCCACACGGTCTCCGCGTCGAGGCGTACCTCGATGGCGGGGGCGCCGTCATCGCGCTGGTAGAGGATCACCTCGCCGGAAGGCTCGTCCGTCATGCGGTGCCTCCTTCCAGATCTGCGACAATGGCGTCGATGGAAGTGCGGAGCTCGGCCTGGCGGGCGACGATGCGTCCGATCTCGGCGTTCAGTTCAGTGATATCGATGACTTCGCGGGTGTCCTCCTGCTCGACGTAGGAGGACACGGCGATGTTGTAGTCGTTCGCAGCGATGTCCTCGTTGGGCACGAGCCTTGCGACGTGGTCGACGTTCTGCCGGGTGGTGAAGGTGTTCAGGATGTGCTGCTGGTTCGCCGGCAGCATCTTGTTCTTGTTCCCGACGCGGGAGAACTCCGCCGAGGCGTCGATGAACAGCACCGCGTTGTCGGCCTTCGATTTCTTGAGCACGATGATGCACGTGGCGATCGTCGTGCCGAAGAAAAGATCCGGCGGCAGTTGGATCACGGCATCGACGAAGTTGTTATCGATCAGGTACTTGCGGATCTTGCGTTCCGCGCCGCCTCGGTAGAGCACACCGGGGAACTCGACGATCGCAGCGGTGCCACTCACGGCGAGCCACGACAGGATGTGCATGGTGAAGGCGAGGTCAGCCTTCGACTTCGGGGCGAGAACTCCAGCGGGAGAGTACCGCTCGTCGTTGATCAGCAAAGGGTTCGCGTCTCCCTCCCACCGGATGGAGTACGGCGGATTGGACACGATGGCATCGAATGGCTCGTCGTCCCAATGCTGCGGATCAGTGAGCGTATCGCCATGCGCGATGCTGAACTGTTCGTAGTTCACATCGTGCAGGAACATATTGATCCGCGCCAGGTTGTAGGTGGTCAGGTTGATCTCCTGGCCATAGAAACCGCCCACGTTGCCCCACCCGAGCACTTTGCCGAACTTCAGCAGCAGGGACCCCGATCCGACAGCGGGATCGTAGACCCGGTTGACGCGAGTCTTACCCGCCACGGTGATCCTGGTCAGGACCTCGGAGACTTCCTGCGGTGTGTAGTACTCACCGCCGGACTTGCCCGCCTGAGAGGCGTACATCTGCATCAGGTACTCGTAGGCATCCCCGAACAGGTCGATCGAGTTGTCCTCGAAATTGCCGAGCGGGAGATCCCCGACCGCATCCAGCAGCTTGACCAGCTTCTGGTTGCGCCTGGCCACGGTGCCGCCGAGCTTGGCGCTGTTGACATCCAGATCGTCGAACAGGCCTTTGAGATCCCCCTCGCTTGCCGTGCCATGGGCGGAGGCCTCGATGTTCTTAAAAGCACGCTCCAGCGTCTCGTTGAGATTCTGATCCCAGGGAGCCCGCGCACGGACGTTGGCGAAAAGATCACGAGGGAAGATGAAGAACCCCTTCTCGGCCACCGTGTCGCGCATTGTCATCTCAGCCCGGTCATCAGGCATCTCGGCGTAGTCGAAGTCCAGATTCCCCGCGTCGTGCTCGTCGTTGTTGATGTACGCCGTCAGGTTCTCCGAGATGAAACGGTAGAAGAGCATGCCCAGCACGTAGCTCTTGAAGTCCCACCCGTCCACGCTGCCCCTGAGGTCGTTCGCGATCCTCCAGATCGTTTTATGCAGCTCGGCTCGCTGAGCCTCCGTGGTGGTGGGGACCATGTCTCATCTCCTACGCCTTCATCGGCGTCTCTAGGCTTTTGGGATCCCACTCACGATAGCGGGAGACTACCGGTCGCTCAGGTGCACGCGCCGCCGGCGCCACCAGCGGCCCACGACCACCACGGAGAACAGGGTGGCCAGCAGGATGCCGCCGAACCAGCCCAGACCCACCACGCCGATCGCCGAATCGGTGGAGAGGACGATCAGCGGTGAACCGGGTCGACCGAAGGCCAGCACGAAGGCCACCGCGTAGGCGAGCACACCGGGCAGGGCCGCGGCCCACATCCGGCGCGTGGTGGTGCCGGACCAGATCGACATGCTGACCAGCAGGGCCAGGGCCAGGACCAGTCCCCAGGGGATCGTCAGGCCCGGCAGGACTCGCCAGATGTTGCCGTGCACACCGGTACCGAGGACTCCGGCCAGCAGGCCGCCCACGACCGCGACAACCAGGCTCACACCCGGGGAGGAGCGTTCCAGCGGGTCCCGGGCCGGGCGCTTGGTCTCGAGGGTTCCCGCGGCCAGCCGGAAGGTCTCCACTCCGCTGATCCGCTGCGAGACCCCGTTGGAGAGGGCGAACCTCAGGTCCTGCGGATCGATGGGAAGCGTCACCTGCGTCTCGTGGGCCTCCAGGGCCACGCGTTTGGCGGCGAGATCGGCCGGGGAGGATTCCACCACGGCCTGGGGCCGGGAGTCTCCGGCGGAGAACTCCCCCTCGATGGCCCAGGTCAGGGGCACGGTCCAGCCGTCACCGCCGGCCCCCGGGTCATGGGCGAGCTCGACCGCGCGCAGCGCGGCGCGGCCCGTGTAGACGTGATCGGGGTGACCGTAGCCGCCGTCGTCGTCGTAGGTCACGACGGCGGCGGGACGGATCGCGCGGATGGCCGCGGCGATATGCGCGGCGGCCTCGTCCAGGGGCGCGGCCGTGAGAGCCGCCGGGGAGACATCGGGCGCCGCCTGGGCACGCCCGTCCGCACCCCAGGACATCCCGGAGTCCAGGTAGCGGTCCCGGCCGCTGGAGAGCCCCGCGGCGGGATCGACGGCCGGGGCCTGCCCCGCGAAGAACTGCTCGCCCACGCCCAGGGCCGCGCAGGCGGACGCCAGCTCCCCGACGCGGTAGTCGCCGAGGGCGGTGCCGTCGTCGGTGCACCCCGGCTGGCCGACCTCCAGGTGCCGCAGGCGCTCGGGGATGACCTCTCCCCGCTCGCCGCGGGTCATGGTCAGCAGCGAGAGCTGCGCCCCCTCACGGGCCAGCTGCGCCAGGGAGGCCCCGGTGACGATGGTCTCGTCGTCGGGGTGGGCGTGGACGTAGAGCACCCGTGCGCCCACCGGGGAGACCCCGGGAGGAAGCAGCGAGCGGGCGGCGTCCGGCAGCACCGCCGTACCCTGCTCGGGGTACGACGGCGTCGACCGGGAGGGGTCCCTCTGCACACCCTGCATGGACGGAACGGTCAGGCGCGTGCGCGCTGGCGGGCGGCCTTGACGCGGTCGTTGCCGTCGAGGATGACCTTGCGGATGCGGATCGCCTCCGGGGTCACCTCGACGCACTCGTCCTCGCGGGCGAATTCGAGCGACTCCTCGAGGGTCAGGATCTTCGGCGGGGTCAGGTTCTCGAAGTTGTCCGCCGTGGAGGAGCGCATGTTGGTGAGCTTCTTCTCCTTGGTGATGTTCACGTCCATGTCGTCGGCACGGGCGTTCTCGCCCACGATCATGCCCTCGTAGACCTCCTGCGTGGGCTCGACGAAGATCGTGCCGCGCTCCTGCAGGTTGATCATCGCGAACGGGGTGGCCGCACCGGCGCGGTCGGCCACCAGGGAGCCGTTGGTGCGGTACTCGATGGTCCCGGCCCACGGCTCGTAGCCGTCGGAGTAGGAGGAGGCGATGCCCGCGCCGCGGGTCTCGGTGAGGAACCGGGTCCGGAAGCCGATCAGGCCGCGGGAGGGAACCTTGAACTCCATCCGCACCCAGCCGGTGCCGTGGTTGGTCATCCCCTCCATGCGGCCCTTGCGGGCGGCCATGAGCTGGGTGATGGCACCCAGGAACTCCTCGGGGGTGTCGATGGTCATGTGCTCCATGGGCTCGTGCAGCTTGCCGTCGACCTCCTTGGTCACGACCTGCGGCTTGCCCGCGGTGATCTCGAAGCCCTCACGGCGCATCTGCTCCACGAGGATCGCCAGGGCGAGCTCGCCGCGGCCCTGGACCTCCCAGGCGTCGGGACGCTGGGTCGGCAGAACGCGGAGGGACACATTGCCCACCAGTTCTTTGTCCAGGCGGTCCTTGACCTGGCGGGCGGTGACCTTGGCGCCCTTGACCCGGCCGGCCATGGGCGAGGTGTTGATCCCGATGGTCATGGAGATCGCGGGGTCGTCCACGTGGATCAGCGGCAGCGGCTGCGGGTTCTCGGGATCGGTCAGGGTCTCGCCGATGGTGATGTCCTCGATGCCCGCCACGGCCACGATCTCGCCCGGGCCGGCGGACTCGGCCGGTTCGCGCTGGAGGCCTTTGGTTGCGAGCAGCTCGGAGATGCGCACGTTCTTCAGATCCCCGCTCGCGCGGGCCCAGGCGACGGTCTGGCCCTTCTTGAGGGTGCCGTTGAAGATGCGCAGCAGGGCCAGGCGGCCCAGGAACGGGGAGGCGTCCAGGTTGGTCACGTGCGCCTGCAGCACGCCCTCGTCGTCGTAGGACGGAGCGGGGATGTGCTCGATGATCGTCTTGAACAGGGGCTCGAGGTCCTCCGTGGCCGGCAGTTCGCCGTCGCCGGGGTTCTCGGTCGAGGCGCGGCCGGCCTTGCCGGAGGCGTAGACCACGGGGACGTCCAGGACGGCGTCGAGGTCCAGGTCGGGATGGTCCTCGGCGATGTCGGAGGCCAGGCCCAGCAGCAGGTCCATCGACTCGCCGACCACGGCCTCGGAGCGCGCGTCCGGGCGGTCGATCTTGTTGACCACCAGGATCACGGGCAGCTTGGCCTCCAGGGCCTTGCGCAGCACGAACCTGGTCTGGGGCAGCGGACCCTCGGAGGCGTCCACCAGGAGCACGACGCCGTCGACCATGGACAGGCCGCGCTCGACCTCGCCGCCGAAGTCGGCGTGGCCGGGCGTGTCGATGACGTTGATGGTGATGGTCTCGCCGTCGGCCGAGGGGCCGTCGTAGAACACGGTGGTGTTCTTGGCGAGGATGGTGATGCCCTTTTCCTTCTCGAGGTCGCCCGAGTCCATGACGCGTTCCTCGACCTCGCCGTGTTCCGAGAAGGCGTGGGTCTGCTGCAGCATCGCGTCCACGATGGTGGTCTTGCCGTGGTCGACGTGGGCCACGATCGCGACGTTGCGGAGGTCGGTTCGCTGGACAGTGCTCATTCGCAGTGAGGTCTCTCTGTGGAAATCAGGGGTTGGCCGGACGGCCTGCGGAAGTCTACCCCCGTATACCCCGCGCAGGGCCGGGATGTGAGTGGGAGTACGGTGGATCATGGGGGTTTCCCCCCGCCGACCCACCGCTTCCGTCCCGCTCCCGAGGTGTGCATGCTCTCCGATCTGTCCATGGCCTCGATGCTCCTGGCAGCCGGGGCCATCCTGATCGGATCCGCCCTCCAGCGCCTCTCGGGCACCGGGGTCGGCCTGGTGGTCACCCCGGTGCTGTCCCTGCTCCTGGGACCGCTCACGGGGGTGCTCATGACCAATGCGACGACGACGGTGTCCGGGTTCACCATCATGCTCTCCGTCCGCAAACGGGTGCAGTGGAAGCGGGCAGCCGTAGTGGTCGCGGCGGCCCTCCCCGGAGCGGTGCTCGGTGCCTACCTGGTCCTGTGGCTTCCCGCGGCCTGGTTGCAGATCATCATCGGCACGCTGGTGCTGCTGGCCCTGGTGCTGACCGTGAGCACCCCGCGCCTGCCGCACGTCCGGGCCCGGACCGCGCTTCCCGTGGCGGGCGTGATCGGCGGGGTCCTGAACACGACGGCGGGCGTGGCGGCTCCGGCCATGGTCATCGCCGCCCGGCTGGCCCGCTGGGAGCAGAGGGCGTTCGCGGCGTCGTTGCAGCCGATCTTCATGTTCATGGGGCTGTACTCGGTTCTCGCCAAGACGATCATCGGGGCCGGGACGGTGCAGCTCCCGCCGTGGTGGGTGCTGCCCGCCGTCGTCGCCCTGGTGCTCGGCGGGGTGGGGATCGGCGCCGCTCTGGAGACCAGGGTCCCGCCCTTGAAGGCACGCACCCTGACCATGCTGATCGCGGGCGCGGGCGGCGTGGCAGCGGTGGTCAAGGGCATCACCACGCTGCTCTGAGGTCGGTGACTACCCCGCTCCTCATACCGGGGCACGACGCGACCGGGACCACAAATAGCACTTGGGGCCGATGCGTGGAGGCGAGCTGCGGGACATCCTGGACGTATGCCACATACCTCTTCCGACGCCTCCGCCTCGTCCCCTTCCACCAGCCCCTCCTCCCGGACGGCGCCCGCCGGTCCCGCTGCCACGCCCTGGGAGCGGCAGCCCGCCGGCAGCAGCGGCACGGGTGCGGCCGTGACCGCCCGGCACGTGTCGCGCACCTATGGTTCGGGCGACCTGTCCGTCACCGCGCTGCACGACGTGTCCCTGACGATCCAGCGCGGCACCTTCACCGCCGTGGTGGGTCCGTCGGGTTCCGGCAAGTCGACCCTGGTGCACTGCCTGGCCGGGCTGGACTCGCCGGACGACCGCCCCGAGACCGTCATCCAGGTGGGCGGGCAGGACATCACCCGGATGAACGACAAGAAGCTCACGGAGTTCCGCCGCGAGCACGTCGGATTCGTATTCCAGGCCTTCAACCTGGTCCCGGTGCTGACCGCCCGGCAGAACATCGAACTGCCCCTGACCCTGGCGGGCAAGAAGCTGGATGCCCAGAGGTTGAACGCCGTGGCCGATGCCCTGGGCATCACCGACCGGCTGGATCACCGGCCCGACGAGCTGTCCGGAGGGCAGCAGCAGCGCGTGGCCATCGCCCGCGCCCTGATCGCCGACCCGGATGTCATCATCGCCGACGAGCCCACGGGCGCCCTCGACACCGAGACCACCGCCCAGGTCCTCGGCCTGCTCGCCGACACGGTGCACGATCAGGGCCACACGGTGGTGGTCGTCACCCACGATTCACGGGTGGCCGACTACGCGGACCGCACGATCCGCGTCCAGGACGGGACGATCGTCTCCGACGACCTGCGGGAGACCTCCCCCGCACACGCGCACGCCTCCGCGAACGCGTCCGGCGGCGACGCCGGGTCTCCCGCCACCCCGGACCGGGGATCCCGGCTGGGCGCCGCCCAGCCGTCCATCGCCTCTCTGGCCGCGGAGATCCGCGACCGGGGAGGGGTCCTCTGATGCGGCGGCTCGTCCTCAACCGTCTGCGTCTGCAGTGGGCGCGGTATGTGCTCATCGGACTGTGCGTGGCGGTCTCGGCCGCATTCTCCACCGCATCCTTCATGCTTTCGACCACCATGAACGCGTCCCTGGTGAGCTCGATGGCCGAGGGCAGCAGGAATGCGGACCTGGTGATCGCGACGGACAACACCTACCAGGGTCCCGACCAGCAGATGAACTTCGCGACGATGGATCAGGTCAACGAGATCGCGGAGGTGGACGGGGTGGAGGCCGTCTGGCCCCAGCCCGCGACCTATGCGGCCATGGAGGGCCAGGGCAGCAATGATCCCGGGCTCTACTTCACGGTGGCCCCCACGGACACCTCCCTCTTCCCGTGGGACCTCGCGGAGGGGGCCTTCCCCACCGAGGAGGGCGAGATCCTGCTGACCCAGGGACGGGCGGAGAGCGCCGGTCTCGCGGTGGGCGACAGTTTCACCGCCCAGCCCGCGGAGACCTACCAGGAGGCACCGGCGGACGGCTCGACGGACGCGGGGCAGGTCATCGCTCCCGAGCCCGCCGAGCTGACCGTCACGGGCATCGTGGACGTCCCGGAGATGTCCTCCTTCACCACTGGCTGGGTGACTCAATCGCAGTTCACGGCGATGTCGCCGCAGGACTCCGAGATCTATGTCAGCAGCGGCGACTCGCTCGTCCGGCTGGCCCCGGGGGCCGACCTCGAGACGGTGCGTTCGGGGATCCAGGACCTCCTGGCCGCCGACGACATCACCGCCGACGTGCTGACGCCGCAGGAGCAGACCGACCAGCTGCTCGAGGAGATGTCCGGTGATTCCAACATCATGCTCGCTTTCCTGCTGGCCTTCGCCCTGCTCGCCGCGATCGTCGCGTTCCTGGTGATCACCACGACCTTCGGGGTCCTGACGGCGCAACGGGCGCGGGAACTGGCGCTGCTGCGCTGCCTGGGGGCCACGGGCGCCCAGCTGCGCAGGTCCGTCCTGCTGGAAGCACTCGTGATCGGCGTGGTCGCCTCCGCACTGGGGGTCGCCGCCATCGTGGGCGTCGGTTTCGCGCTGAGCCCCGTGCTGCCCGACTGGGTGGTCGTGGCGGTCTCGGCACGCGATGTCCTCGCCGGCCTGGGACTGGGCGTCCTGGTGACCCTCCTGGCATCGTTCGGGCCCGCGCGGCGTGCCATGCAGGCCTCGCCCCTGGACGGCATGCGCGGTTCCCGGGCGAGCGATCGCATTCCCGTGGTCCGGTCCGCTCTCGGCACCATCGTGTTCCTGGGCGGGGCGGGCACCCTCGCGTGGGCCGCCTCGGTCCAGGACCAGGCGGTCGTGGGCATCGTCTCCGGCGCCGCCACGGGACTGGGTCTGGTGCTGACCTCCCGGCTGTGGATGCCCGGCGTGGTCTACCTGCTGGGCAAGCTGCTGCCCGGCCGCACGCCGTCGGCGTTGGCCGCGGCCAACGCCGCCCGGCATCCCGCGCGCACCACCACGACCGCCACCGCCCTGCTGATCGGCATCACCCTGGTGGCCACCGTCCTGACGGGCCACGCCGTCGCCCAGCGCTCCGTCCTGGAGCACCTGGACGAGCGCGACCCCGTGGACGTCACGATCAGCCAGCCGGTGGACGACACCGCGGTGCGCGAGCTGGAGGGGGTCGGCAACGTCCTCTCGGTCGACCGCACGGACGGCGAAACGCATATAGACCTGCAACAGGGCATCGGCGGCGGCGCGACCTCCGACGCCCTGAGCGAGATCGGCGCCATCACGGGCGCGGACTCCTGGGAGACCGGCCGGGTCGCGCTGGACAAGGCGATGTACGTGGACATCCTCAACATCATGCTCGGCGTGGCGCTCGGACTGCTCGGGGCCTCGGTCCTGGTCTCGGTGCTGGGGATCGCCTCCACGATGTCCCTGTCGGTGCTGGAGCGCACCCGCGAGAACTCGCTGCTCAGGGCCCTGGGCCTGTCCCGGGGGCAGCTGGCCTCGACCATCCGGCGCGAGGCGCTGCTGGTGGCGGCCGCGGCGTGCGCGGCCGGCGTCATCGGCGGGTGGCTGCTCGGGACCTCGGTGGTCTCGGCCATGGTGACCCCGGCCATCCCGGTGCTGCTGACCGTGCCGTGGGTCGGGTTCGCCGCCGTCGTGCTCGGCGGGTGGCTCACCGCGATGATCGCGGCGGCGCTGCCCACACGCCGCGCCACCCGGGTGTCGCCGGTCGAGGGCCTGGCCTCCGTCGAGTGACGGGGGACAATCAGGACCATCCGGGGCAGGCCCGTCGCGGCCTGCCCCGGACACGGAAGGAACCATGAGAATCCACATCTCCATCGCCCGATGGATCGAGGAGCATCCGGTCGCCATGAACGCGATCGTGGTCTCCGCGCTGGCCTTCATGACGGTCTGGGTCGGCACCATGCCGATGCCGAGTGCTTCCACTGTCCTGGCCGGCGCTCTGATAGCCCTGCCCGTCTACCTGCGGATCACCTGGCCCGCCCTGGCGGCGGTTCTCGTGGCTGCCGGCGCGGTGATCGCGGTGCCGGTGATGGGCACGTGGCCCGTCGGCGTGGGCATCTGGGCGGTACCCATGGTGATCTATCGCGTGGCCGCCACGTGCTCCCGCCGGGTACGGCTGGGAGTCCTGGGGCTCGCCCTGGCGCTGACGGCGATCTTCAACCTCTCGAGCCCGCGGTGGGCCGGCCAGAACCTCGTCCAGGCGGGCCCTGCCGATACCGGGATCGACTGGTGGATGACGATCATGATTTTCACCCCCGTGTGGCTGGTGATCGCCACGTCCTATCTGCTGGGCGATGTGAAGCGTTCCAAACTGGAGCGCCAGGAGGCCGAGGCCCAGCGGGCGCAGGCACTGGCGGAAAGGGCTGAGGCCCTGGCCGCCTGGGCCCACCGGCTGGAGGTCGAGCGGGAGCAGGAGGTCCGCATCGCCGCTCAGGACGAGCGGACCCGCATCGCCAGGGAGATGCACGACGTCATAGCCCATTCCCTCTCCGTGGTGATCACCCAGGCCGACGGCGCTCGTTACGCCGCGCAGGAGAATCCACGCGCTGCGACCGACAGCCTGGAGCGCATCTCCGCGACCGCACGGGGCTCGCTCGCGGAGATGCGCCGGCTGCTCGGCGTGCTGCGCACCGGGGAGGAGCACCAGAAGGCGCCCGTTCCCACGGCCTCGGACCTGTCCGATCTGGTGCGCAGCGTGCGCCAGGCGGGTCTGCCCGTTGAGCTGCTCCTGAACGACGCCGGTGACGCCCTGACGATGCTGTCGCCCGGTCCTTCCCTGGCGATCTACCGCCTGGTGCAGGAGGCGCTGACCAACGCCCTCAAGCACGCCCCGGGAGCCACCGCGGCCACCGTCGAGGTCCGGAGCGCGCCGGACTGGGTCGAGGTAGCCGTTCTCAACGACGGTCTGCTCGCACGCGATGGGCGGACGGTCATCCCGTCGTCGGGTCACGGCTTGCGCGGGCTAGCCGAGAGGATGAGCATCTACGGTGGACAGGTGCAGGCCGGCCCGCTGCCCGGCAATCCCGATCGGTGGATGGTCCGTGGCTGGGTCCCTACCGGCAGCGCATCCGAGACCACCGCCGACAGGGACACCCGGCCTCCGCAGGGGGCACGGTACGAGTCATCGACCGGGAGGACCCCATGACCGCCGCGGCACAACCCATCCGCGTTCTGCTGGTGGACGACCAGCCCCTGGTCCGCGGGGGCTTCTCGATGCTGATCGGCTCCCAGCCGGACCTCGTCGTGGTGGGCGAGGCCGGGGACGGCGTCCAGGCCGTCGAAGCCGTCCGCTCCTTGAGCGAGGAGGATCGAGGCCCGGACGTGGTGCTCATGGACATCCGCATGCCCCGTCAGGACGGGCTGGAGGCCACCCGGGAGATCCTGGCGCTGAGACCCCAGGTGACCGTGGTGCTGCTGACCACCTTCGACCTCGACGAATACGCCCTCGACGGCATCCGCGCGGGCGCCAGCGGCTTCCTCCTGAAAGACGCCATGCCGGAGGAGCTGCTCTCGGCCATCCGGACCTGCCATCGGGGGGATGCGGTGATCGCGCCGTCGACCACGCACCGGCTCATGCAGCGGTTCATCGATCCCCCGCGTCCGGAGGCGCAGGAGGACCCCCGGTTCAAGACGCTGACCCCGCGCGAACGGGAGGTCTTCGAGCTCGTGGGCCACGGTCTGTCCAACGCGGAGATCATGGACCGGCTGGTGCTCTCCGAACCGACGGTCAAGACGCACGTCTCCCGCATCCTGGCCAAGCTGGAGGCCCGCGACAGGGTCCAGCTGGTGGTCATGGCGCACGAATCCGGGATCGTCTGAGTTCTCCGGCAGCTCCGGGCCGGCCGGGTGGTCGGTCTGACCGTCCGTTTCCAGCGACCGGGCGATCCGCGGGTCCGTCTCACCCGAGTGGTCGATCTGATCGCCTGGCGGAGCTGACAGGCGATCAGATCGACCACTCACCGGAAGACGGCGTCCCTATGCTCACCGGCCGGCCAGGACCTCCACGCCCAGGCTCGCCAGGAGCCCGAAGCCGACGCCCCACAGGACGATCGAGATCGTCTGCCAGAGGATCACGGTGTTCTTAGAGGCACCGAAGGAGACCATGAGCGACGAGGTGATCTGGCTGGGCAGGATCCACTGTCCGAGCAGGGAGACCCCCGGGACGCCGAACCGGTCGAGCAGGCGCTTGATCCGCTGCTGCCGGGGGCTCAGCTCCGGTTCCTGACCGCCCTTGATCTTCCGCCGGGTGCCGTGGGCGATCTGGACCAGGAGGAGCATCGAGGCGAAGTTGCCGATCACGGCCGCCGGGATGGCGATGAAGAGGGGCAACCCTGCGATCACGCCGATGGCCGCTCCGAGGTAGGACTCGACGAAGGGGATGGCGCTGATCAGGATCACGCCGATCCATTGAAGTGCGTCGGGCATGGACTGCGTGAAGTTCTGCAGGGACTCGTACATGGTGTCCTCCTGTAGGAGCGAGACGGACGGGCGATCGGAACCGGAACGGGAGAGTCAAGGCTCTCCGTCGTCGGCCGGCGCCCTGTGGCGATGTCACCAATCTCCCAAATGCCGCCCCGTCCGGGCAGTGTCACGGTGTCATCGTCGTCGGTGCAGGTTTCACATCCGGACCATGACAAAAGTCATCGGTCTACGGTGAGTGCCATGACAACAGCTGACGACGCCGAGCCTCCCCGGCCCCACGCGCCGGAGGGCCGGGGCCTGGGAGTGCGCGAGTCCTGGCTCTACACATGGGGCGGCCTGGTCCTCTACGCAGTGCTGATCTATGCGCTCACCCTCATGTTCGTCGTCGTCACCTCTCCCGGGGTGACCGCGGGCCTGGTGGTCTTCATGGGGTCCACGGCCGCGGCCTTCACCGGATACGTCCTCTTCACCCGCGTCTACAAGGCAGGGCTCTGGGCGCAGAACGCCACCCTCCTCGAGAGACTGATGCTGCTGGTGCCGGCCGGCGTCGTCGTGGTCGTCTCGGTCCTGGACCCCCGCTGGACCCTCGTCGGCCTCATCCCGCCGTGGATCGCTATCAGCGCCCTCAGCATCAACGTCCCCCGCAGGGCGGCCGTACCGGTGCAGTCCATAGGCCTGGTGCTGGCCGCGGGTCAGCTGCTCAGCGCCAGGGCGATCTCCCCGGCCACGGCGCCCGAGATCTGGGCGGCGCAGCTCCCCGCCCTCTCCCCTACGTTCTTCATGGTCCTGCTCACCCCGGGGATCATCTTCTTCAGCGTGTGGTGGTGGGGCATCATCGAGAGGCTGGATCGCGCCCGCGCCGCGGAATCCGACCTGGCCGTCACGCGGGAGCGCCTGCGCTTCGCCTCGGATCTGCACGACATCCAGGGTCATCATCTGCAGGTGATCGCCCTCAAGGCCGAGCTGGCCGAGCGGCTCCTGGACCGGGACCTCGACGCCGCCCGGGTCCAGCTGCGCGAGACGCGCGAGGAGGCCCGCGCCGCCCTGGATCAGACCCGGGCCCTGGTGCACGGCCTGCGGCAGGTCTCGTTGTCCGAGGAACTGGCCAACGCGGCGGATGTCCTGACCTCGGCGGGCATCCAGTCGCAGTATTCGGGTGACCTCTCCCCGTCGAGCCCCGAGTCGCGCCGCCTCCTGGGCCTGGTCACGCGGGAGGCCACCACCAACATCCTGCGGCACGCGAAACCCACCACCGCCTCCTACCGGCTGCTGCGGGACTCCCGCGGCGACCTGTGCCTGACCGTCACCAACGACGGCGTGCGCAACGGCCATGTCCCGCCGGCCGGCGACCATCCGGGAGGGCGGGGTTCCGGCTTGGACAGTCTGCGCGAACGGCTCCGGGAGGCCGGCGGGGACCTGTCCGTGACCCGCGGAGAGGACTCCTTCACGGTCACCGCCACGCTGCCGGACGATACTGGGCCGGATACCAGCCCAGCCGCGACCACCCCGGAGGATGTCTCATGATCCGCCTGCTCATCGCCGACGACGAGCACCTCATCCGCGGAGCCCTCGTGGCCCTGCTGAACCTGGAGGAGGACATCGAGGTCGTCGCCGACACGGACACCTCCACCGGGGCCGTCGAGCTCGCCGTCGAGCACCAGCCCGACGTGTGCCTCCTGGACCTCGAGATGCCGCCCACCGATGGCCTGGACGCCTCGGAGAAGATCCTGCGATCGGTGCCCGCCAAGACCATGATCGTCACCCGCCACGCCCGCCCGGGCGTGCTGCGGCGAGCGCTGGCCTCCAAGGTCTCGGGCTTCGTACCCAAATCCACCCCGGCCGAGGAGCTGGCGGACGTGATCCGGCAGGTCGCCGCCGGCAAGCGCTACGTCGACCCGGAGATCGCCGCCTCGGCGCTGAGCGCCGAGCAGTGCCCGCTGACCGATCGCGAACTGGATGTCCTGCGCGAATCCCGGGGCACGGCGCCCATCGCGCAGATCGCCCAGCGGCTGCACCTGGCCCCGGGGACGGTCCGGAACTATCTGTCCACCGCCATGGCGAAGCTGCACGCGCACTCCCGGCACGAGGCCGCGGAGATCGCCTGGCAGCAGGGGTGGATCTGATTCCGCCCGTCGCAGAGCCGCCCGGGTGGACTACGGCCTGCCGCCGCCTCCATGGAAGCGCCCGTGAATGCCCGCCCGGGCGCGCGCGCAGTCAGCACGGCAGCGCTACCTCCCGTAGGCTCTAGGTCATGAACGAGCACGATCCGAGCTTCGCAGACCGGGAGGACCCCCGGCGCGACATCACCGACGGCGCGACCCCGGAGGACCCGGGCAGCCGCACGACCTACCTGCTGGTGGACGGCGAGAACATCGACGCCACTCTGGGCATGTCACTGCTGGAACGCAAGCCGCGTCCCGAGGAGCGCCCCCGCTGGGAGCGCGTGATGCAGGGCGCCCGGAAGCTGTGGGACCAGAAGACCAAGGGGCTGTTCTTCCTCAACGGCTCCAACGGGCACCTCCCCTTCAGCTTCGTGGCCGCCCTGCGCGGTTTCGACTATCAGGTGGTCCCGCTGTCGGGGCCCGCGCGCGTCAAGGTGGTGGACGTCGGCATCCAGCGCACCCTGGACGCCATCCTGGCCCAGGGCAGCGGTGACGTGGTGCTGGCCACTCATGACATCGACTTCGTGGATCAGCTACGCGCCCTGCTCGACGACGGCCGGCGGGTCTCCGTGCTGTGCTTCCGCGAGCTGCTCTCGGCGGGGCTGCACGATCTCGAGGAAGAGGGCCTGCAGATCGTGGATCTGGAGGATGACTTCGACGCCTTCAACGCTCCCCTGCCGCGACTGCGGATCATCGAGCTGGATTCCTTCGACCCGGCCCGTTACCTGTAACGCTGGTGGGCGGTCTGTTAGACGGCGGAGTCGCGGGCGGTGTGGGGATCGCCTTCACCCTGACGCTACTGGCCGGGCTGGCCACGGGCCTGGGCGGCCTGACCGCGTTCATGGCCGACCGCGCCAATGCACGGTTCCTGGCGATCAGCCTGGGGTTCTCGGCCGGGGTGATGCTCTACGTCTCTTTCGTGGAGATCCTGCCCAAGGCGCACGAGTTCCTCGCGGCCGAGGGGGGCGAGCGCGCCGGCGCATGGGCCATGGTGGGCGGATTCTTCGGCGGCATCGCCGTGATCGCGGTGATCGACCGGCTGGTCCCGGCCCATTCCAACCCGCATGAGTTCACCCACGAGCCCCAGGACATCCCCCGCGGCCCGCTGGGTCCTGCACGACCCCTCCAGCCGTCGGAGCCGGTGCGCAGCGCCCGGGACTCGGCCCTGCTGCGCATGGGGCTGCTGACGGCGGTGGCGATCGCGATCCACAACTTCCCCGAGGGGTTCGCCACCTTCATGACGGCACTGGCCGACCCTGAGCTGGCCATCCCCGTCACGGTGGCCATCGCGCTGCACAACGTCCCGGAGGGCATCGCCGTGGCCGTGCCCGTCTACCAGGCCACCGGCTCCAAGATGAAGGCGCTGGGCTTGGCCTTCGTCTCCGGACTGGCGGAGCCGGTGGGCGCCGTGCTCGGTTTCGCGGTGCTCCGGCCGTGGCTGACGGACACCCTGTTCGGCGTCGTGTTCGCCGCCGTCGCGGGGATCATGGTGTTCATCTCCCTGGACAAGCTGCTGCCGACCTCCGAGAAGTACGGCGGCCACCACCTCTCCGTCTACGGCCTGGTGGCGGGCATGGCGGTCATGGCCGTCAGCCTGGTCATGCTCATCTGACCATCGACCTCAGCGGTATCTCGCTCAGCGGTATCTCTCCGGGGAGTTCCCGTAGTTCCTGCGGCCCTGCGGCTCGAACATGCCGAGGACCAGGCTCACCACCGAGATCACCAGGGAGCCCAGGACGGCGGCCGGCCAGAAGCCCTCCACGTGCCACGCTCCCCCGAACCAGCTCATGATCCATGAGGCGGCCAGGAGCATGATCGCGTTGATCACGATCAGGAAGAGCCCGAAGGTCAGGATCACCAGGCACCCGGTGAGGATCGTGAAGATCGGTTTCACCACGGCGTTCAGCGCACCGAGAACAGCGGCCACGGCGATGACCGCGAGCACCTGGGCGCCCGTGCTGCTGTTCGTGATGTAGATGCCGGGTACCAGGAAGGTCGCGGCCGCCACGGCGAGCGCGTTCACCAGCCAACGCCAAATCAAGAGGATCTCCAATGCTCGGGGACACGGGCTCCAGGCCACCGCTCGGTGGAAGGGCCGAGGTCTCGTCGATCCCACTATGCCCCAATCGGCTCCGAAACCGGCGGGAACGGGCTGGTCACGACCTGGCGATGCGGGCGGCCGGCAACGGGGATCGGGTAAGTTGAACGCAGATCGCATCCTGTTTCCAGGACGCATGACGTCGCACACGAGGGAGTATCGACTCATATGCCCAAGATCATCTGGACCAAGACCGACGAAGCCCCTTTGCTGGCCACCTACTCGTTCAAGCCGATCGTGGAGGCCTTCGCCACCGCGGCGGGCGTCGAGGTGGAGACCCGGGATATCTCGCTGGCGGGCCGCATCATCGCTCAGTTCCCCGAGCGCCTGACCGAGGCGCAGCGCATCAACGACGCACTGGCCGAGCTCGGTGAGCTGGCCAAGACTCCTGAGGCCAACATCGTCAAGCTGCCGAACATCTCGGCCTCCGTGCCGCAGCTCAAGGCCGCGGTCAAGGAGCTGCAGTCCCAGGGCTACGACCTCCCCGACTACCCCGAGGACCCGCAGACGGACGAGGAGCGCGACGTCCGCTCCCGCTACGACAAGGTGAAGGGCTCGGCGGTCAACCCGGTCCTGCGCGAGGGCAACTCCGATCGCCGCGCCCCCAAGGCCGTGAAGAACTACGCGCGGAAGAACCCGCACCGCATGGGCGCCTGGAGCTCCGACTCCAAGACCAACGTGGCCACGATGGGCGTCGACGACTTCCGCTCCAACGAGGCCTCCGTCGTCATCCCCGAGGACGACACCCTCCAGATCCGCCTGCGCGACGCCGCGGGTGAGATCACCGTGCTCAAGGACTCCGTGCCGGTCCTGGCCGGTGAGGTCGTGGATGCGACCTTCATGTCGGCCCGGGCCCTGGACGAGTTCCTGGCCGCCCAGGTCGAGCGCGCCAAGGAGGAGGGCGTGCTGTTCTCGGTGCACCTGAAGGCCACCATGATGAAGGTCTCCGACCCCATCATCTTCGGCCACGTGGTCAAGGCGTTCTTCCCCGAGGTCTTCAAGGCCTACGGCGACAAGCTCGCCGCTGCCGGTCTGTCCCCCAACGACGGCCTGGGCGCGATCCTCTCGGGCCTGGACGCCCTGTCCGACGACGACGCAGCCGCGGTGCGCGCCGCCATCGAGCTGGGCCTCGCCGAGGGCCCCGCCCTGGCCTATGTGAACTCCCACAAGGGCATCACCAACCTGCACGTGCCTTCCGACGTGATCGTGGACGCCTCCATGCCCGCGATGATCCGTACCTCGGGACATATGTGGTCCAAGGACGACGCCGAGGAGGACACCCTGGCCGTGCTGCCGGATTCGTCCTACGCCGGTGTGTACCAGGCCGTGATCGACGACTGCCGCGCCAACGGCGCCTACGATCCCACCACGATGGGCACCGTGCCCAACGTAGGGCTCATGGCGCAGAAGGCCGAGGAGTACGGCTCGCACGACAAGACCTTCGAGATCCCCGAGGACGGGATCGTCGAGATCCTCAACGGCGCCGGCGAGGTCCTGCTCTCGCACAACGTCGAGGCCGGGGACATCTGGCGCGCCTGCCAGACCAAGGACGCCCCCATCAAGGACTGGGTACAGCTGGCCGTGCGCCGCTCCCGCGAGTCCGGGACGCCCGCCGTGTTCTGGCTGGACAAGACCCGCGCCCACGACCGGAACCTCATCGAGAAGGTCAACACCTACCTGGCCGATGAGGACACCGAGGGCCTGGACATCCGCATCCTCTCGCCCGTGGAAGCCACCGAGCTGTCGGTGTCGCGCATCCGCAAGGGCGAGGACACCATCTCCGTTACCGGCAACGTGCTGCGCGACTACCTGACGGATCTGTTCCCGATCCTGGAGCTGGGCACCTCCGCCAAGATGCTCTCCATCGTGCCGTTGATGAACGGCGGCGGCCTGTTCGAGACCGGTGCCGGCGGCTCCGCGCCCAAGCACGTCCAGCAGCTGGTCGAGGAGAACCACCTGCGCTGGGACTCCCTGGGCGAGTTCCTGGCCCTCGCCGCCTCGTTCGAGCACCTGGCCTCGCGCTACGACAATGCCCGTGCGCAGGTACTGGCCGATGCCCTGGACGCGGCGACCGGTCGTTTCCTGGACGAGAACAAGTCTCCCTCCCGCAAGGCCGGGGAGATCGACAACCGCGGTTCGCACTTCTACCTCGCCCTGTACTGGGCCCAGGAACTGGCCCGCCAGACCGAGGACGCCGAGCTGGCGGCCGCGTTCGAGGACGTCGCCACCGCGTTGACCGACAACGAGCAGGTCATCGCCGACGAGCTGCTCTCCGTGCAGGGATCCCCGGCGGAGATCGGCGGCTACTACCAGCCCGTCGATGAGAAGGCCTTCGCCGTCATGCGCCCCTCGGCCACCTTCAACGGCGTGATCGACGGGATGAAGGGCTGATCGTCCCCACCCGGCGTCCGGGCTGACCCCGGACGCGCCACGAGGTGCCCGCTCCGTACCGAGGTACGGGGCGGGCACCTCGTTTTTCCGGCTTCACGGCTCCGGCGCCGGTCCTGGTTCTGGCGAGGGACGGCGCGGTGCCGGGAGCACCACGCGCAGACAGGCGTGGCTGACCCAGAACTCGGCCTCTCGGGCGGACCCCATGGCATCGCCGTCGAGCTGCAGGTCCACCGGCTCGGAGCTGGAGATCTTCACGCCGTGCACGAGCCGGTATTCCAGGGCCGTGGCGCTCTGAGGCCGGCGACGCAGCCCGTGGAAGGCCACCCCCGCCCAGGCCAGAGGGCGATCCGGGAGAACGCGGAGGAGCTCGAGGGTGCCTGAGTCCGAGCGCACCGATGGGAACACGGTGATCCCGGCGGGAATGGCCGGCGTGTTGCCGAGCAGGATCGACCAGGCCCGCAGGTCGACGGGAGCTCCCCCGTCGACGCTGACCGCGAGATGCGCCGGAGGCCGGCGCAGATGACGGGCCCCGGCGGCGATGTAGGCGAGCCAGCCCAGGCGGTCCTTCGCCGTCTCGCTGGTCTCCGTCACGGTTGTCGCATCCGCGCCCATCCCGGCCGCGGCCAGGAAGGTCTCCTGTCTCCAGTCCTCCGCCGCGTTCCCCGCAGACCGCGCAGCCGGGGTCCATCGCACGTAGCCGATGTCGTGGAGGGTCGCCGCGCCATCGACGGCGGCCAGGAGATCCCGGTAGAGGGCGGCCCTGTCACCTCGGCCACGGCGGCGGAGACCCAGGTTCAGGGCGAACAGGTTGGCCGTCCCCGTCGGGACGATCGCCAGTGCCGTCTGCGTGCCGGCGAGAGACGAGGCGACGTGGCGCACCGTGCCGTCACCGCCGGCCACGATCACCCGGGAGGCGCCTGCGCGCACGGCCCGCCGCGCCTGCTCCGCACCGGGCTGGTCGGCCGTGGTGTAGAGGAAGGTGGGGACGGGCAGGCCCCTGTCGCGGCAGACGTCCAGCAGGGCGTACTCGACGGCCGCGGCGTTGCGGCGAGCGGGATTGATGATGCCGACGATCATGGCCGGATGCTCCGGGGCGGCGCTGCTCAGGTCAGCGGGGTGGTATCACCACGTCGGGTCGTCAGCGCAGGGTGCGCTTGATCGACTCCCTCTCCTTCTCCAGCCGGTGCAGCCGGCGGGTGACGACGATCAGGCGGATGGACCCGACCATGGCCATGATCAGCGCCCCGGCGATCGCGGACAGCAGCATGGCGACCCCCAACGGGAGCGTGAACTGCCAGGACATGTAGGTGATCAGGACGTCGTTGAGGTTCTGGAGGATGAACACGAGCAGGAGGATCAGGATGATCAGGCCGACGATCAGCGCCACCCAGGTGGCGCCGCTGATCCCGCCCTTGGCCCGGCCATCGAGGTTCGGGTCGAGTTCGGTGGCGGTGCCCTTCTCCGGTGCACCCGATGCGGGTCCGGGCTGGCGGGCGTTCTGCTCACCCGGGACGGCCGCGTCCCGGGCACGGGGCTGCTGCCCGGGCTGGTTGCCTGCATCGCCGGCCCGGTCATCAGCGCCCGAGGGCTCGTTCCAGGGCGTGCCGTCGGACGGGGTCTGCGGGGGGTTGTACGACATCAAGACCTCCGAGCTAGTAGTAGCGACCAGTAGTGCTGTTCAGCAGCGCCGTCCGGTCCTGCCGGCCGGCGATCCTTGCTGAGTTCACCCTACATTCAGGCAGGTCACAGTCCAGCCCGGTCGAGTGCGGTCACCGCCAGCTTCCTCCCCACCCCGATGACCTCCTCCGCGCGGTCGAAGTCGAAGGTCGCGCACGTGTCCGAGGGAACGGAGATCAGGACGTCGGGGGGCTGCACCGCCAGGCGGGGCAGTTCGATGGCCGTCTGCATGACTTCGAGCGCGGAGACCATCATGTCCACGGTGGAGAGGTCCTTGGGCAGGCCGGTGAAACCGGCGGCCCATTCCGCGGGGATCTTGCCGGCTCCCCTGCCGCCACCGCGGCGTCCGTCACCGCCCGCATGGGGTGACGCGCCGTCGGCCCCGGTGTGGCGCGAACGGCGTCCCTGGCCCGACGCCCTGCTCATGCCGTAACCCCGGGCTGCCGGCCCCCGCCACGGCTGGGCGAAGAGATCGCGCCACCGTGCAGTCAGCGTCGCGGGATCGCTCTCCGCGGAGCCCGCCTGAGCATCGCCCCGGGTAGGTGCCGGTTGTTCGTCCGGCCCGCCCTCGCCGCCGTCATGGTCGCTGTCATGGTGGCTGCCGCGGTCGGCGTCATGATCGTGGGAGGCGTTCGAGAGGGCGGCCTCCGCAGCCTCGGACGGCGGGCTGTCCCCCGGTTCGGGTCCCTGCTCCGCGTGCAGACCCGGGTCGACCGCCTGCTGCCCGAGCTGGGGCCGGTCCCGGCCGAACAGGGACACGGCCACCGTGGCCTCGGAGATGAAATGCGAGGAGGCGTCCACGGGCAGGGGGTTGAGGATGCCGCCGTCGGCCAGAAGCCGGCCGCGATACACCACGGGGGTGATGGCGGTGGGGATGGCCACCGAGGCCCGGATGGCGGTCAGCAGCGGCCCCTCGTGGAACCAGACCTCGCGCCGGTTGGTCAGATCGGTCGCCACCGCCGTGTACGGAATGGGCAGGTCCTCGATGTGAACGTCCCCCACGATGGCGTGGAGCCGGTCCATGAGCTTGTCCGCCTTGAACAGCCCGGGGCCGCTGACCGTGAGATCGGCGTACCGGAAGACGTCGCTGCGACGCAGGGGCAGCACGAAGTCCCTGAACTCCTCGAGCGCACCCGCCGCGTAGAACCCGCCCACGAGCGCGCCCATGGAGCAGCCCGAGATCGAGACGATCTCATGGCCGCGGGCCAGGAGCTCGTCGATCACCCCCAGGTGCGCGTATCCACGGGCGCCACCCGAGCCCAGAACCAGTGCGATCTTCATCGGGTGGCTCCTCCATGCGCGAGTCGGTCCTGTACGAGTCGGTTACGAGTCGGTCGGTCGCTTTCAGTGTGTCACTACCGGCCGACAACTCAATCCCGCGGCGGGGTGCCCTTGAGCTGTCCGACCGCCCCCGTAGGGTCGGGGTGTCATCCCGTGACGCGCAGCGAAAGGCCCGCGATGGTTCGGTTCCTCCACACCAGCGATTGGCAGCTGGGCATGACCCGGCACTACCTGGACGCCGATGCCCAGCCCCGGTTCACGGGCGACCGGATTCAGACGGTCCGCAGGATCCTCCGGCTGGCCGTCGACCGCGGATGCGCTTTCGTGGTGGTCGCCGGCGACGTCTTCGAGCACCCCAACCTGGGCGCGCAGGACATGGGCCGGGCCCTGGAAGCCATGGGGTCCCAGGAGGTGCCCCTCTACCTTCTGCCCGGCAACCACGACCCCCTCGGCACTGGATCGCTGTGGTCCTCCACCTGGATCCGGGACCGGCTTCCGGCCAACGTCACGGTGCTGGACTCGGTGGGGCCGTGGCCCGTGGCCCAGGGCGTGGAGATCGTCGCAGCGCCCTGGACCAGCAAGAGGCCGGATGCCGACCCCGTCGCGGGCAGCCTCCGGGGGCTCGAGGCGGACGGCACCGTCCGCCTCCTGGTGGGACACGGGATGCTGGAGGACCTGGAGCCGGACGTCTCCTCGCCCGTCGTGGTCCGGCGCGCTCCGCTCGAGGCTGCCCTGGAGGCCGGGAGCATCCACTACATCGCCCTGGGCGATCGCCACATCAGGTGGCCCCGCGACGGCTCCGGCGCGATCCAGTACTCCGGGGCCCACGAGAGCACCGGTTTCCGTGAGCCGGGGTGCGGGCAGGTGCTCGAGGTGGAGCTCGGGCCGGGGTCTCCGCCTCGGGTGACCGGGCACGAGGTGGGTTCGTGGCAGCACGTCGTGATCGCCCGCGAGCTCGCCACCCGGGCCGACGTCGCCGCCCTGGCCGCGGCCCTCGACGCCCTGTCTCCCAAGGAACGCAGCGTCGTCAAGACCGCTCTCACGGGTTCTCTGACGATCGCCGAGCGCGCTGAGCTGGATCGGGTCATCGCCGATCGCCTGCCGCTCTTCGCCTCCCTCGAGGAGTGGGATCGCCGCACGGACGTGGTGGTGGTGCCCGACGACGGGGAACTGGCCCAGCTGGACCTCGGCGGTTACGTGCAGCAGTCCCTCGACCATCTGCTCTCCATGGCACGGGCAGGCCGGGCCGCCGACGACGCCGTGGCTCCTGGTGGGAGCCCGGAGCCCGACGACGACCGCCTGCCGCCCGAGCCCACGGCCCCTCCGCAGCACGAGGTGGCGCAGGACGCCGTGCGGCTCCTGGTGCGCCTCACGGGAGGGGCGGCACGATGAGGCTCCACCGCATCCAGCTCGAGAACTTCAAGGGCGTCACCCACCGGGAGGTGACGTTCCCCGATACCGGCATCGCGGTGCTGATCGGCCCCAACGAGGCCGGAAAGTCCTCGATCATCGAGGCCCTGGACCTCCTCCTCGAGACGGTACCCACGTCCAAGAGCAAAGCGGTGCTCAGCGCCCGTCCCGAGGGCCGCGACGTCGGCGTCTGCGTCGAGGCGGAGTTCACCGTGAACGAGCACCGGCTGCGCTATCGGAAGCGGTGGCTGAAGAGCACCGGGGCCGAGCTGGAGTACGTCGCCGGGCCCTCTGCGGGACGCACGGCCACGGGACGGCAGGCCCACGACGCCGTCCAGGAGCTGCTCGACGGCAGTGACCGGACGCTGTGGAACGCCCTGCGGCTCCTGCAGTCAGGTGCCCGGAGCGACGACTTCTCGGGCTCCACCGCCCTGAGGCAGGCCCTCGAAGCCGGCGGTGGCCACGAGGCGGACGATGCTGCGGTCGGCACCACGGTCCTGGCGGCCGCCCGCGCGGAGCGCGCCCGCTACTTCACCGACCACGGCCGGGAGAAGGCCGAGACGCTCGCTCTCCGCCGTCGGTACCGGGACTGCACGGAGCGGCATGAGGAGGCCGAACAGCGCCTGCGGGAGATCGCGGCGGCGGTCGACACCTACGACCGGAAGACCTCCGAGGCACGGAGGGCCAAGGAGGCCGTGACCTCCGCCCGAGCGGACCTGGAGACCGCCGGGCAGGCGGCCGCCGAGGTCGAGGAGCTCAAACGACGGCGCGACGCAGCCGGCGTCGCCCTCGAGGTGGCCACCGATCACGCCGGACGCGCCGTCCAGGATCAGAACGCGCGCGCGTCCCTGGTGGAAAGACTCGACCGCTCCGCCCGGGACCTCGAGCAGCTGGGCGAGGACCTGTCGGAACTGCGCGAGACCGCGGCGCAGCAGGAGGAGGCAGCTGCGACGGCGCGCGGCGCCCTGGGTGAAGCGCGAGAGGCCGAGCGCACCGCCCGGGCGGCCGAGCAGCGGGCACGCGCAGCCGAGCAGAGGACGCGCGATGCCGAGCGTCTCGCGGAGCTGGAAACCCTCCTGGCAGACCTGGACGCACTGGCCCAGGAGGCCCGTACTCTCGGCCGGCATGAGCCATCCGGGATCACCTCCAGCACCCTGGAGAGCCTGGAACACGCTCTGCGAGCCGTGGAACTCGCCGAGATGCAGCTGCAGGCGGGCTCCGCCCAGGTCACCGTCACGGCGCTGGGGCAGCAGCCCTCCGCCACGGTCGACGGCATCGCACTCGGACTGGAGACGGGCGAAGCCCTCAGGCGGGCCGTCACCGAGACCGTCACGGTGGAGGTCCCCCGCAGCATCCGGGTGGTGGTCGAGCCGGAGGACGGTCTGTCCAGCCGGCAGGCCGTTCTCCGGCGGGCAGCGGACGCGCTGGAGTCTGCGCTGGCCGCCGCCGGGGTGGCCACGGTCCGTGAGGCACGTGAGGCTCTGGAGCGGGACCGGGAGAACGAACGCCGGGTCGGGGCTCTGAAGGAGCGCCGCCGGCTGGTACTGCAACGCCGGGACGAGACCGCACTGCGCGAGGAGCACAGGACGCTGGCCGCAGCCCTTGGAGGTGAGAACGCGGAGAAGAGCGGAGACGGCGCAGGCCCGGGCAACGGGCCGGATCCGGCCCTTCCTCCGGACGCCCCCGGGACCGGCGCTACCGGATCGGCGGATCTGCCGGCTCTGCGCGTGGCCGTCGAGGAAGCAGCCGCCCTGGCCGAGGAGGCGCGTGAGAGCTCTCTGCGGTGCGAACAGGCTCTTCAGCGCGCGGACACCGCGGCGGGCGAGGCGCGGACGGTTCTCGCCCGGGCGATCACCGAGGTGGAGTCCGGCCAGCGGGTCCTCGCGGATCACTCGGAGCAGCTCCAGGAAGCACGGTCCAAGGCCAGTGACGCGTCGCTGACGGCGGCCGTCGAGGAAACGGCCGCGGCGCAGGCGGCGGCGCAGGCCACCGTGACCGACCTGGAGACCCGGTGGGCGGAGGCCAACGCCGAGCAGGTGCTCGGCCTGGCCCGCGGCCATCAGACGCGGCTGGACCATGCGCTCGCCATGCTGGAGACCGCCCAGGCGGAACGGTCCCGGGCGGAGGGCGCCCTGGATGGCCTGGACCGGGATGCCCGGCAGCGGGAGTACGACGCTGCGCTCACGGAGGCTCGCGCCGTGGCCAGGGAGCTGACGGCCCACCTGCGCCGGGCGGCGGCCGCCGGACTGCTCGCCGACACCCTGGAGGACTACCAGGCCCAGGCGCACCGGCGGTACAACGCCCCATTCCGCCGTCAGCTCGAGTCACTGGGCCGGACGGTCTTCGGCTCCACCTTCGAAGTCGAGCTGGCAGATGATCTGACCATCACCCGGCGGGGGCTCAAGGGCACCTGGCTGGAGGTCTCCGCCCTCTCCACGGGGGCACGGGAGCAGCTCGATGTGCTGATCCGGCTGGCGGTCGCCACACTGGTCGACCCCGACGACGGCGTGCCCGTGATCCTCGACGACACCCTGGGCCATTCCGACCCCAACCGGCTGGTCAGCCTGTCTTCAGCGCTTGAAGCCGCGGGCACGAGGGCGCAGGTGATCCTGCTGACCGCCACCCCGGACCGCTTCGCCTCCGTGCCCGGAGCCACCACCATCCGGGTGGACGATCCGGCCCGGGGCTGAGCCCATCAGCCGGACTCGCCGTTCGAGCCGCGATGGCCGCCCCCGCTCTCCCCGGCGCCATGGTCGCCGGGGATGGCAGGCTCTCCGTCCTGCGGCGGGAGAGTGTCTGCGGGGACGCCGTCCGCGGAGAGCTCCTGCGAGTCCTCGACGGCGGTCTTCCGCCGTGTTCCGCTGATCCATCTGGCCAGCCGGCCCTGGGCCGCCCGGGCCTCGTTGGCCTGCTGCGAGGGCAGGCCGTCCTCGGGGGTCGCCGCGATGAGGGCGTTGACGAACCGCGCCTGCGGGTTCGGATCGATGAGCAGGGCCTTGACGAACAGGGTGGCGGGAAGCGCCAGCAGCGCCCCGAGCGGCCCCAGTACGGCGGCCCACAGCAGCACGGAGACGAAGGAGACGGTGGGGGTGACGCCGATGGCGTCACCGGTGAACTTGGGCTGGATGAACGACTGCATCACCACGTTGATCACGCTGAACCCCACCACCACCAGCAGGGCGTCCATCCAGCCGCCGTCCAGGGTGGCCATCAGCGCCGGGGGCACCAGGCCGATGATGAAGCCGACGTTGGGGATGTAGTTGGAGACGAAGGCCAGGACGGCCCAGACGCCCGCCAGCGGGACCCCCAGGATGATGAGGTAGCCCAGGTCCATGAACGCGACGATGAGGCCGAACACCGTGGTCACCACCCAGTAGCGGCGCACCCCCGCAGTGAAGTTCAGCAGGGCCCGTGCCGTGGCGGGCTTCTGGCGGATGATCACGCGCATCCGGCGCGTGACGGTCATGGAGTCCAGCGTCAGGAAGAACAGCACGGTCACGATGATCGCGATCATCGCGGCGATCCCCGAGATATTGGAGGCGACGCCCACGAGCCAGTCCGTGGAGAAGCTGACGATATTGCCCACGTTGTCCTGCAGGTTGACCGCGATGCCCTCCGTGGTCACGCCGAACTCGCCCAGCCAGTTCAGCAGCCCGCCCCACATCACCTCGAACTGCGTCGAGTAGGACGGCAGCTCGCGGATCAACGCGAAGATCGCCCAGCCGATCGAGTAGAAGAACGAGAACAGAGCCACCAGGACGGTGACCAGGGAGACGGAAGCGGCCGCCCACCGCGGCCAGCCGTACGAACGCACCAGCCAGGCGTGCAAGGGGTGCACGATGATGACCATGTTGATCGCGAAGAAGAGGGGGGCGATCAGCGCGGCGTAGCTCGAGATGCCCTGCAGCGCCAGGAGGGCCGCGGCCACGCCCACCAGGGCGACGACCAGGTGGAGCCCGCCTCGGCTGAGCGGGGCCTCGGCTGACGGGACCGGCTCGTGCCCGCCGGGTTCCGGCACCACGGTGGCCGGGTCGGCCGGAGCCGCGGAGCCGGTCGTGTTCGCACCGGCGGCAGCGAGGCTCGACACAGGCTCACCAGGTGCTTTCGAGCCCCCTGGTACAGATTCTTTGGACGAGGCCATCGGGTCAGTCCCTTCCGCGGCCCGTCGCGATGGGATCCGCAAGCTGATCCTAAGGCTCCATCCGGCGCTATGGACAACGGGACCGGATATCCGGCACGGCGCCCGCCTATGGAGCCGCACCCCACCCGCACCGCGGGAGCATGCACGCTCAGTGACTGAGCTTAAGCTGACGAGATGCCGACCACCGATGTCACCTACAGCGCGCAGCCGTCACCGCCGATCGATGTCTCCACCCCCGCCGTCGTGGTGGACGTCGATGTCCTCGAGCGCAATATCACCCGTACGGCGCAGACCTTCCGCGAGCGCGGGGTGGAGCTGCGGCCGCATGCCAAGACCCACAAGGTGGTAGAGATCGCCCAGCGGCAGCTCGCCGCGGGCGCCGTCGGGCTGACCGTGGCGACCATCAGCGAGGCCGAGGTCTTCGCCGACGCCGGCGTTGAGGACGTCTTCATCGCCTATCCTCTGTGGCTCGACGCCCGTAATGCGGCCCGGCTGCGCACCCTGGCCGGGCACTGCACGGTGCGTATCGGGGTGGACTCCACCGCCGCGCTCGACCGCATCGCCTCCGAACTGCACGGAAGCGGCATCCGGGTGAGCCTTGAGCTCGATGCCGGGCATCACCGCAGCGGAGTCCTGCCCGCTGAGGCGCCCGGGATCTTCGCGCATGCCCGGCGCACGGGCGTCGCCCTGGACGGCGTCTTCACGTTCCCGGGGCACAGCTACGCACCGGGCAGGCCCGCGGCGGTCGCCGAGCAGGAGGCCGAGGTGCTGGGCGAGACGACGGCGATGTTGCGCGAAGCGGGGTTCATGGTCTCCCATGTCAGCGGCGGCTCGACGCCGACGGCCGTGACCGGTGTGGACTCGCCCGCCACGGAGATCCGCCCCGGCGTCTACGTCTTCTTCGACGCCCAGCAGCTCGAGCTGGGGTCCTGCACCATCGAGGACGTGGCTCTCCACGTCGTCGCCACCGTGGTCAGCAGGCACGACCGCGCAGGATCCGATGAGCGCCGGATCGTGGTCAACGCGGGCAGCAAGGTGCTGGGCAGCGACCGGCCGGCATGGGCCACCGGTTTCGGCCGGCTCCCGCAGCACCCCCGCGCCCGGGTCACGGCCCTCTCGGAGCACCACGGCACCATCGTCTTTCCCGACGACGAGCCCCTGCCGCAATTGGGCGCGCAGCTCCGGCTCATCCCCAATCACGTCTGCCTCACGATGAACCTGGTCGACCGCATCCAGGTCGTCCAGGACGACCAGGTCATCGGCTCCTGGGAGATCGCGGCCCGAGGCTGCAACGACTGACGGAGGCCCTCCCCCGCCTGGCCGTGGCACTCCCGCGCCCGCAGGAACGGCCCGGTCAGCGGGCCTCGCCCCGGCGCTTGTCCAGCATCCATCTCCACACGTTCGGGCTGTTGAACGCCAGATCCCAGCTGTTGTGGGCGGACTCATTGAGATACCCGCTGTCACCGGGCTCCGTGAAACTCACCTCGGTGTAGCTCAGGTCGGGGTGGTTCAGCTCCCGCAGGATCTCCACGTTGATACGCGAACCCGCCACGGGTGAGACGGTGTCCTGCGTGGCGTGGAAGAACCAGAGGGGCGTGCTCAGGGCCGGACGCAGCATCGAGTGCGTCGCATGCCCGTCCATCCACTCGACGGTTCCGGCTTCCCGGCCGCTGGCGAGCACCGCCGCGGCGAAGAGGTCTGGTTCGTCCAGGAGGAGGGCCAGGGCTCCTTCGGCCCCGCGCGAGAGGCCGACGAGATAGACGCGCTGCGGGTCGATGCCCGGTTCCTTGCGCAGCAGGTCCTGCACCAGGCTGATCACCAGCTCGCGGCGATTGCGGGATTGCCAGTGGATACCGCCGCCCGTATGGCTCCCTTCGTCGTAGACGTCGAACGGATCGAACACGCCGGGCAGCTGGGGAGCCACCACGAAGGCGTCCTCATGGTCCAGGACGCCCGTGGCGCCGCGGCTGGAGAGCACGTGGGCGAGGTTGTCGGTGCCGACCTGGCCGGAACCGTGCAGGTAGACGACGAGCGGGGCGGCGGCCTCCCCCGCACTCGGGCGGTACAGGCGGTAGTCGAGAGTGTTCGCCGGGTCGCTTCCGGAGACGGTGCCGGTGTCGAATCCCTTCAGATCGAGGTTCTCGAGAGCGCTGCCGGTCACCTGCCATGAGTCGTCGGCCAGCGCGGTCCCGTCGGCCAGGACGACGTCATGGGTGCGCGCCACGCTCACCAGGAGGTCGTCGTCCAGCGGCGCCGGCACCGTGGTGGCCTGCGCCCGAGGACTCTGCACGACCTCCCCGTCATCCGCGTACTCCCGGAACAGGACGGGTTCGGTATTGGTCTGGGAGAAGCGATAGGGCTCGGGGAGCTCGTCGTCGCGTCCGGCCAGCTCGAAGACGACGTACCGGCCGCCTTCCGCCTCTCCCGCCGAAGCGGTCGAGCGCGTATAGGCGCGGGCGACCGGAAGGGGCCTCTCCTCCCCGTCGACATGCAGCGTCAGCGCGAAGGACCGGACGAGGTCGCGGCAGCCGAGCAGAGGTTGCCCCACGTCGATGCAGACGGCGGTGACGCGCGCACCGACGGGTGTCACGTGCGCCAGTAGGCGGGAGCCCTGGGCCGTCGTTTCGGGGTGGGTCCGCGGAGCGTTCACGGAAGGCCCAGGTCTCTGCCCTCCCGCTGCGCTGGCGGTGCCGGTGAAGAACAACGAGGCGGCAGCACCTGCCGCACCCGTCTTGAACACGGTTCGTCGATCAGGGAACATCTTCGTCCTCTCTGAAGAGTGATGCAACACACATGTAAGATATCAGATATCTTGATGCCCTAAGAGGTCTTTTGCCCTCGGACCCCACCCTGACCAGGTCGGACCAGGTCTGACAAGGAAGGCTCCGCACGTCCGCACCCCCATGCGACGGGCACACCGCGGGTTCCACCGGGTTGACGGCACCCCACGACGGGCGCACCCTGACCCCATGACCTCATCGACCGCCGGTCATCCGTTCGGCGTCAGTCGCTTCGCCCGCACCCGGGACGGCCGCATGCTGCACTACATGCAGCGGGGCTCCGGGGAACCCACGGTGGTTTTCGAGTCCGGCATGGGTTTCTCCCGCTCACTGTGGGGGCTGGTGCAACCGGTGGTGGCTCAGCGCACGCGGGCCGTCGTGTACGACCGGGCCGGCTTCGGCCGCAGTGATGACAGCCCGAGGCGGCGCACCCTGCCGCAGCTGGCGGACGATCTCTCCGACCTCCTGGACGCCTTGGGTGCGGGGCCCTTCATCCTCGTGGGCCACAGCTGGGGAGGCCCCATCGTCCGCACGCTGGCGGCACGACACGATCACTCCATCCTCGGGCTGGTCCTGGTCGATCCCAGCGACGAGCACTGGGCCACCGATATCCGCCGGACCCCGGCTGGCAGCGAGCGCTCCTGCACGTCCTGCTGCCGGTCGTCGCCCGGACGGGCCTGTACGCCGTGGCCGGGGCGCGCCTGAGCCCAGGGCGGGCCCAGCCCGGGGCCGTGGCCGAGGATCATGCGCGCGAGGACTTCACGAGCCGGGCGGTGCGCTCGATGATCGCCGAGGACATGCCCTACACCCGGCAGATGCAGCGCCTGCACGCTCGTCCGCCGGAGCCCGGAGACTGGCCGGTCACGGTGATCTCCGGGACCAGGCGCAGCCGTATCCCCTTCTTGCGCAAAGAGCGCCGGAGCCTCAACGAGGCACACCGGCGAGCGGCGGCCTCGGCGGCCCATGGCCGGTACGTGGAGGCTCCGCGTTCGACGCATTCCGTGATGTTCACCGACCCGGGGATCATCGTGGACGAGGTCGAACGCATCCTGGACACCGTGCCCGGCCCGGCCCCGCATCAGTCCGGCCGCGCTGCACCCCGAGGGGGCTTCGGGGACTCCCGGGATACGGGCACCGGCTCGTGACATCGTCCGTTCAGTCGGCCACCCTGATCACGATCTTCCCCGATCCCCCACCCTCCTGGTTGCGGACGAAGGCGGCAGTGGCGTCCTCGAGCTCGTAGGTGCGGTCGATGGCCACCTCCAGCGATCCGTCGGCCACCTTGCCCAGCAGTTGGGTCAGGCGCGTCCCATCAGGCCGCACCCACACCCAGGAGCCCCCGGAGCGGGCGAACTCCGGGTCGGCGATCGAGGCGATCCGCCGGGCATCTCTGCTCACCGCGCGCGAGACCTCCAAGGTGCCGCCGGCGAAGTCGGCCACTGCATCAAAACCCTCGGGAGCTATCTCCCGGAGCGACTTCTCGAGACCCGGGCCGTAGGCCACCGGCGTTACCCCCAGGTCGCGCAGTTTGTCGTGGTTGCCCGGCGATGCCGTACCCACCACGGAGGCCCCGAGGGAGAGCGCCAACTGGGCCGCCAGGTAACCTACTCCCCCGGAGGCGGCATGGATCAGGAGACGATCGCCGTCGCCGACCTCCAGTGTCTCCAGGGTCCGCAGCGCCGTCAGTCCGGTCAGCGGCAGCGCCGCCGCGACGTCGTCGGACACACCGTCCGGGACCTTAGCGACGTGGTCGGCCCACACGGTGACGAACTCGGCGAAGGTCCCGGCCTGGTTGATCTGCTTGCGCGCGTAGGCGGCGACCCGGTCGCCCTCCGCGAACTCGGGGACGTCGGGCCCCACCGATTCGACGACGCCGGCGACGTCCCATCCCGTGATCACCGGGAAACGGGAGTCCATGAGGGCGTCGAGACCGCCTCCCATGAGCTTCCAGTCCACGGGGTTCACGGCCGCCCGGGTGACCCTGATGCGCACCTCCCCCGGTCCGACCTTGGGCACCGGCTGCTCGGTGAGCTCCAGGACATCCGTGCTTCCGTACTGGCTGTATGTCATCGCTCGCATGTCTGGCACAACAGCACGAGGGCTCATCAGATTCCGTCCCTCCGCGGGAGATGAGCCCCCCGTGCTGCCGTGGACCGCGGCCCCCCGGCAGCGGCGCCGGTCAGGCCGTGAGCTTCGTGACCCCGTGCGGGTCGATCACGAACTTCTTGGCCACTCCCGAATCGAATTCGGCATAGCCTTCCGGCGCGTCGTCGAGGCTGATGGACGTGGCATTGACGGCACTGGCGATCTGCACCTTGTCATGCAGGATCGCCTCCATGAGCTGACGGTGATAACGCATGACAGGGCACTGACCCGTGGTGAAGGACAACGACTTCGCCCAGCCCAGTCCGAGTCGCAGCGAGAGCGATCCCTCCTTGGCGGCGTCGTCGATGCCACCCGGGTCGCCCGTCACGTAGAGGCCCGGGATGCCGAGCGCTCCACCCGCCTTGGTGATGGACATCAGGGAGTTGAGCACGGTCGCGGGCGCCTCCCCCGCCCCCTGGCCGTGGCCGCGGGCCTCGAAGCCCACGGCATCCACGCCGCAGTCCACCTCCTCGGTTCCCAGGATCCTGGCGATCCCCTCCCGCGGGTCCTCCTGGGAGACGTCGATGGTCTCGCATCCGAATGCTTGCGCAGCCCCCAGGCGCTCCGCGACCATGTCGGCCACGATCACGACGGCCGCCCCCAGCAGCTGGGCTCCGACGGCCGCGGCGAGTCCCACCGGTCCCGCGCCGGCGATGTACACCGAGGACCCCGGCCCCACGCCCGCCGAGACCGCGCCGTGGTAGCCGGTGGGGAAGATGTCCGAGAGCATGGTCAGGTCGAGGATCTTCTCCAGGGCCTGGTCCTTGTCCGGGAACCGCAGCAGGTTCCAGTCGGCGTACGGCACCAGGACGTATTCCGCCTGGCCGCCGACCCAGCCGCCCATGTCGACGTACCCGTAAGCGCTTCCGGGGCGGTCGGGGTTCACGTTGAGGCAGATCTCCGTCCGCCCCTTCTTGCAGTTAGCGCATCGCCCGCACGAGATATTGAACGGCACCGAGCACAGGTCGCCTTCCTTGATGAACTCGACGCCGGGGCCGGTTTCCACCACCTCCCCGGTGATCTCGTGCCCCAGGATCAGGCCCTCCGGGGCGGTGGTACGGCCCCGGACCATGTGCTGATCCGAGCCGCAGATATTGGTGGTGGCAACCTTGAGGATGGCTGCGTGCGGCAATTGCCGCCCTACGTTGGCCGGGTTGACGCCGGGGCCGTCCTTGAGCTCGAAGGTGGGGTAGTCGATGTCGACGACCTCCACCTTCCCTGGACCCTTGTACGCGACGGCACGGTTGCTGGACATCGTGACCTCCTTGTCACGGCGGCTCCGATGGCGCCAGGGTCGGCACTCATGGCCGCAGTCCTCCAATGCTCCATGACGTGGATCACACCGGTCAAGAGAAGCGGGCAACGTCTGGCGAGACCACCCTGGGGACGTATCCGCCGCCTTGATATCGGTGGGCCACCAGCTCCCATGCCCGGGGTGTCAGCGGGTGATGCAGCGCCAGCTCGACGACGCACTGCTCGGCTGCGAGCCTGGAGATGGCCATGACGCTCACGACCGGTTCGTCGCGCACCCAGACGGTGAAGAAAGCCGTTGCGGAGGGATAGGGGACGTCCACGCACAGGATCCTGTCCGCCGGGACGTGGACCCACCGCAGGGGGCGGTAGTCGAGGCCATCGGGCGTGACCCTGACCAGGCCGGGCAGCGGGGAACCGTGCCTGAGGTGGAACGGCAGGGTCCGGTTGCCACGACTGGCCGTCATCACGGGGAACTCGACCGCTCGGCCGCCCGGGTGCGGGATCAGACGCGGCTGGTCCCCGGCCCGGTTGATCCGGGCGAAGGCCAGATAGATGGAGACGGCGGCGAGCGCGAGGACCAGCGCCACCAGCATCGTCGCACCGATCGCCAGAACCCAGCCCATGATCTGCACGGGTCAGCACCTCCTTCGGCATCGAGGGTACCGCGCACCCAGATGCTCCACCGGCTCAGGAAAGGGCACTAGGGAGGAAGAGCCGGGCTCTCCCCGAACGCGGTGACAGCTGCACGATGCGGGGACAGCGACGAGGACCGAGCGGGTGTTCCCGCTCGGTCTTCGTCTCCACGCATGGCTGAAGCCGCGCTACCGGGGCTTCAGCGGGTCCCGGGACCTCAGTAGGTGCCGAAGTTCTGGGTCGCGTAGACATAGCCGTTGGAGCCCTCCGCCAGGCTGAACCCGATGGCGTTGAGATCCGGGTTCATGATGTTGGCGTGGTGGCCGGGGCTGTTCATCCAGAAGTCGTAGAAGTACTGGGCGGTCTCCTCGGCAGACTTACCCGACTGGACGTCATAGGCCACGTTCTCAGCCATGTTCGACGAACCGGTGGCCAGGGTCTCGTCGATGAACGTGGGGCTGTGGCTCGCGGCCTGCTCGGAGGCCATGTGCTGGGACCAGCCGCTGGCGATACCGGTAAGGTCGGCGTTGGTGCTCAGAGGGGCCAGGCCCTGCTGGCCGCGGGCGTCGTTGAGCATGCCCAGCATCTCCTGAGCAACGGCGTCGGAGAACGACTGCGACGAGGCTGCCGAGACCGAGGCGGGAGCCTCACCGCCGAGCTCGTCGGCGGACGCCGGGGCGGCGGCCGCACCGGCCAGAGCCAGGACAGCAGCCGTGGTGATCAGGGTCTTCTTCAAGGGAGATCCTCCATACGGGGTCGCGGTCGGCCCGGCGAAGCGCCGAACCGCAGACGAAGGTACGGAGTCCCCTTTCCCGGATCAAGCAAGTGGATCACTCCAGGAGTTATGGAACCGTGATGATTTTGTTACCTTAGCGTTACCTTGGTAAACGCTCACATCAACGGATCGGCATCAGGGCGGCGATCCGTGCCGAGCCGGGACGAGAGCGGGCGTGAAGACTGGGAAAAGGCTCAGAATCGGAGCCCGGTCACGGGAACCTGGGTCTGCAGCGGCGTCATCGCACCTTGTGAGGCACCGGTTTGGTGGTGAACAGCACATTGATCCAGCTGTGCGGATCACCGCCGTCGAGTTCGTGACGGACGCCGTCCCGGATGCGGTCCCACTCCGCGAGGGGGCGAGCGGGCTCGTCCTCGGGCACGTAGAAGACGATGTCGACGGTCCGGGAGCGGCCCACCTGCGCGGCGTACACCCGGGCGTCGTTCCAGCCCTGCTCGGTCACCGTGCGCTCGGCGATCCGGTCGGCGTGATCCTTCAGCTCCTTCGGGGTGACCAAGGCGATCTCGCCCAGCGACTTCCGCAAGGTGGAGAACGGCACGGGCAGCAGCACGAGCGCCACGATGGTGAGAACGGCCGGGTCCACGTACGGCATGAGCCATTCGTACCCCGTCCCGCTCAGGAACATGCCGATCACGAAGGCGATGAGCAGCGCGGCGGTGATCCCTCCTCCCATGAGCCAGCCCTTGACGTCCATGGCCACCAGCGCGGACCCGATCCTGCGGTTGGCCCGATGCTCCACGATGCCGATCGCCGAGGTCAGGACGACGACCACCACCGTATAGACGATCGCCGGTCCGAACTCGACCTCGCGTCCTCCCGAGAGCAGGGCGGTGATCGCCTGGAACAGTGCGTAGGAGGCCACGGAGATCATGAGCAGCGCGTTGACCGCCAGGAGCATCGGCTCGAAATGCCAGAAGCCCATGTTGAAACGCTCGCGGGTCCGCCGGGACAGGGTGTTCGACGCCGACCGCGCGATCAGCCCGGCCAGGGTGATGGACACGATGGACATCACCGCGTCGATCAGCGAGAAGACGCCGTCGAAGATGATCGCGTACGACCCCGAGGCGATGCCGAACCCGATGCCCAGGGCCGACAGCAGCAGAACACCCACCAGGGAGGTCTTGAGGGCTTGCTGTTCGGTGCGCATGGGTGACCGAGTCCTTTCCAGGGGAGGGCGGGGCTTGCGAGGGACCGGTCGGCTATCTGAGGAAACGGTCCATCCGGCGATCGCTGAGCCGCTTCCCGCCGGTCTGGCACGCAGGACAGTACTGCAAAGACCGGTCCGCGTAGGAGACTTCCGCCACCGTCCCGCCGCAGACCGGGCACGGCTGGCCGGTACGGCCGTGGACGGCGAACAAAGACTTCTTGGTCCGCTTGACGCGGTCCAGGGGCACGCCCTCCAACGCCGTACGAACGTCGCCCAGGACGCCCTGCAACGCGGTGAACAACGCCTGGACTTGTTCCGGGTCCAGGCGGCTGGCGGTCGCGAACGGGGAGAGGCGAGCCCTGTGCAGGATCTCGTCCGACCACGCGTTGCCCACCCCCGCCATCACGGTCTGGTCGGTGAGCACGGTCTTCAGGCGGGACGAGGTGCCGTCCAGCAGGTCCGTGAACTCCTCCAGGGCGATCGAATCGCTCTCGGGACCCAGGCGCTGGATCTTCTCCAGCTCATCCGGCCGGTCGCTGATCCACAGCGCCACGCTTTTCCTGCGGCCCTGCTCGGTGATGTCCAGGGCCGTGCCGTCGCCGATGACCATCCGTACGGCCAGGGGCCCGGCCGTCGGCGCGGGCGTGCCAGCGGGCGCCTGTCCGAGCCGCAGCCATCCCGCCAGGGCCAGATGAACGACCGCGAACCGCCCTTCGGCCCCGACCAGGAGGAACTTTCCGCGACGCCCGATCTCGGTGATCTCGCGCCCCACCATGGAGGCGTGATCCGGCTGAGCCGTCTTGAGCACGCTGAATGCGGTGACATCGAAACGTTCGAGACGATGACCCAGAAGATGCGCCCGCAGCTGGTCCACTGCGGCATCGAGTTCGGGCAGCTCCGGCATGGATTCAGTATGACGCAGAACTCAGGCCAGCACGTCGTCGAGCCCGAGCCAGTCGGTCATCGCCCGCAGCTGGCGCTGCAGGGCCGCCCTGGCCTCAGGCGGGGCGTCCTCCTCCCAGGTGCACCGCTGGACGCGCAACGCTCCCGCCACGCGGTCGGCCTTGAGGTCGACGCGCGCCACCAGGGTGTCGCCGTAGACGAACGGCAGCACGTAGTACCCGTGGACCCGCTGCGCCGCGGGGGTGTAGATCTCCAGGCGGAACCGCATCCCGAACAGCGCCTCGGTCCGCTCGCGCTGCCATATCAGGGAGTCGAAGGGGCTGACCAGGGCCTCGACGTGCGCCTTGCGCGGCCGCCTGGCCTCGGCGTGCAGGTACACCTGGGACGACCAGCCGGGAACCTGCACGATCTCGAGTTCTCCGGTGGCCACCAGCGCGTCGATGGCGCGGCCGGTCTCCGCGGCTCCGAGCCGGAAGTAGTCGCGCAGGCAGCGCGCCGTGCCGATGCCGTGGGCGCGGGCGGCGATCCGGACCAATTGCTCATGGGCGGTCTCGGCGTCCACGGGCTCCGGGGCGGCCAGGATCCTCTCCGGCACGGTGTAGAGCCGCTCGAACTGCGCCGTCCGTCCGGAGCTCGTGATCTCACCGGCCCAGAACAGGTACTCCAACGCGGTCTTGACCACGCTCCAGTTCCAGCCCCAGTTGCCGTCCCTCCTGGGGATGTCGACGGCGAGCGCCGCATCGCAGGCACGAGCGGTGATCGGGCCGCGCCGCCGGACCTCCTCCAGGACCACGGCGACGAGCTCCGGCCGCTCCTGCTGGATCCGCCGCATCCCGCCCCACGCCTCGTGCCTGGCGCGCTCCATGCGGAACCCCATCAGCGGCCACGTCTCAGGCGGTATCAGACTGGCCTCGTGGGCCCAGTACTCCACCAGCCGCCGGGGAGCCCGGTCCCTGAGCCGGTCGAGCGTGGAGCGGTCATACGGACCCAGCCGGGAGAAGAACGGGAGGTAGTGACTTCGGGTCAGGACGTTGACGGAGTCGATCTGGACCACGCCCACCCGGTCGATGACCCGGTTCAGCTGCCGCGCCGTCGCCCGGCCGGGTGCCGGCCGGGGGTCCAGGAAGCCCTGCGCGGCCAGGGCGACGCGCCGCGCAGCGGGCAACGAGATGCGCGGCGGGGTGTGAGCCGGGGAATGACTGAGATGGCCGGGGTTCATACCGTCACTGTGACACGCGGCTCGGACAGTCACCGTGCGCCACGGGCCAGCAGCGCGACCGTGAGGGTCGCGATCACGGTGCCGTCGGCGAGATCGACCCCCAGCAGCTCTTCGATGAGCGCGAGCCGCTGATAGAACACCGACCGCGAGAGCTGCGCGTGCGCGGCCGCGAGCGAGCGGTTGGTGGGATGCTCCAGATAGGCGCTCAGCACCGAGAGGAGGTCGCCGCTGTGTCCCGGGCCGCCCGCGGTGTCGTGGGCGATGATCGGGTCGAGCACCTCCGCCACGAACTCCTGCATCTCGGGCGAGGCCGCGAGGCCCCGGACCAGGTAGGCCAGGGGCTGCCGTTCGGCCTGCTGCACCGTCACCCGGCCGACACCTGCGACCGGTGAGAGCATCCCCGCGGTCCGGACCCGCTCGAGCGAGGTGATGAGCGCCCGCACCTGCGTGCCGGCTGTACCCAGGCCGAGGTGGGCGCGCCACCCTCCCGGGGTGGTGCTCGGCAGGAGCATGTCGAGTTCGCGGGCAAGCCGCGCCGCGAGCGAAGGGGCCGGCGCATTGAGCGCAGCGGCACCCGGGATCCGGGGATCACCGGGCGGGAAGGAGAGCAGGACCAGCAGCACCGTGCCTGATCGCTGCGAACGCCTGGCACCGCCGCGGGCGGCCGCACCTCGCCTCCCTTCGGCGATCGAGGCGCTTGGGATCGTATCGTCGGTCTCCGCCGTGATGATGACGCGGCCCTCCGGAGCCACTGCCCGGCGCAACGCCGTCTCCAGCATGGCGCGTTCCAGGGGTCCGTCCGTGCCGAACGCGCCGACTCCGCGCAGAGTCGCCCCGAGCGTCATCCTGCCCCTCACCGGGAGCCCGGCGGCAGCGAGCTGTACCGCGAGCTCTCCCCGGCGGCTGTAGCGTCCGCCGAGCATGACGTCGAACATGCGCTTGGAGCCCAGCTGCAGCCACTGCTCGTCCTCGCGATCGGCGAATTGCCCGAGGGCCAGCGCGAATGCCCCGAGCTCGAGCACCGTCCGGCGCCCGGCGGGATGCGCTGGACCGCGCAGGGCGGTGAGGTGACCCCAGCGGCGGCCCTGCGCTTCGACCGGAACCCGTTCCCAGCCCGCTGGCAGCTCGAAACCCCGTCCTTCCGCCCGCGCCCAGCTGTCGAGGGGATGCCCGGCCTCCACCTCCGCTGAGGATCGCGGGAGTCGTTCCCCCTCCTCGGTAGCGGGGCCGACCTCGTTCTCCGGCGGACCGGGCGGAGGCACGGGTTCGCGCCCCGGGTCGCGGGGCGACTGGCCTCGGTCCGCCCAAGCCACCACACGATGAGCCGAGTCCTCCAGCACCACCGGGGCACGCAGGGTGTCCGCGAGGCGTTCGATCACGTAGTCCACGGGGCTCCGGTTGAGGCCCAGCTCGGTGAGCATGGAGTGCACCTCGGTCCGGGCGACCAGCGCCTCCGTCTGCGCGGCGAGGATGCGCTGGTGGATGCGCTGGGTGATCTGCACGAAGCGGACTTCGCGATGCAGGACGACCAGCGGGATGGCGTGATCCTCGCACGCGGAGACGAAGGCGGAGGGGGCAGCCGTGAAGGAGGTGCCGAGTTCGAGCAGCACCGCCGCGGTATCGGATGCGGCGATCTGCCGTGCGAGTGCTTCCAGGCCGCGTGTGGAGCGTGGCCAGCCGGCACCTGTGGTGAGCACGATCTCCCCGCCCTCGAGCAGGGCGATCGCACCGGTACCGGCGACCACATGCGCCCAGCGGATGGGACGGTCCAGCCCGTCCCCTCCCGCGATGAGTTCGGGAGCGCCCGCCACGACCTCCGGGAAGGCGAGCGCATCGCGCACGGTGATCTGCTGCTGCATATGCCGTTCCTGTCCGCTCTGATGGCGCCCTTCCGGGACGTGCCGATCCACCTGCACGCGCCGTCGTCGGGATGGAGCGGTCGGCGGATGACCCGGGCTCGGGAGCCTCAGACAGACTGTACGGGAAATGCTGGAGATGCGGATGGAATGCGCCTGCTTTGCCCTGTAAGGCCGCGGAAACACTGCGATTAAATGAGGATCGCGGTCCCGGACATATTGATCGAAGCGAGAGGAACCAGCATGGCACTCATCCCCCACGTCATCGGCGGCGAGAAGATCGATGCGGCAGAGCGCACCCAGCCCGTCTTCAACCCGGCCACCGGCGAGCAGCAGCACCAGCTTGCGATCGCCTCGGTCGAGACCGTCGAGCAAGCGATCGCCGCGGCGAAGGCCGCCCTCCCCGCATGGCGCAGGACGAGCCTCACCAAGCGCGCGGACGTGTTCTTCAACCTGCGTCAGCTCCTGAAGCAGCGCACCCCCGAGCTCTCGGCCATCGTCACGAGCGAGCACGGCAAGGTCCTCTCGGATGCCGCCGGCGAGATCTCCCGGGGCCTCGAGAACGTCGAGTTCGCCTCGGGCCTGCTGCACCTGCTCAAGGGTGAACGGGACGAGCAGGTCTCGACCGGCGTCGACGTTCACTCGGTCAAGCAGCCGGTGGGCGTGGTCGCGGCGATCACCCCCTTCAACTTCCCGGTCATGGTGCCCCTGTGGATGGTTGCCAGCGCGATCGCCTGCGGCAACACCGTGGTGCTCAAGCCCTCCGAGCGGGACCCCTCCGCCTCCGTGTTCATCGCCGACCTCTTCCGCGAGGCCGGCCTGCCTGACGGTGTACTCAACGTGGTGCACGGTGACAAGGTCGCCGTCGACACCCTGCTGGGCAGCGACGACGTCAAGGCCGTGAGCTTCGTGGGCTCCACGCCCATCGCGAAGTCCATCTACGAGCGTGCCGCCGCCAACGGCAAGCGCGTCCAGGCCCTCGGCGGGGCGAAGAACCACATGATCGTGATGCCCGACGCCGATCTCAACATGGCCGCCGATGCCGCGGTCTCGGCCGCCTACGGCTCGGCGGGCGAGCGCTGCATGGCCGTCTCCGTCGTCGTCGCGGTGGGCGGCGTGGGCGATGAGCTGGTGTCGAAGATCGCCGAGCGCGTCAAGGAGCTCAAGATCGGCGACGGGACCGACCCTGCCAGCGAGATGGGCCCTCTCATCACCGCGGAGGCGAAGGCGCGCGTCGAATCGTACGTGGCCGGCGCTGCCGACGAGGGCGGCACCGTGGTCATCGACGGCCGCGAGCAGCGGTTCGACAACGACGGCTTCTTCACGGGCGTCTCGCTGATCGACAATGTGAGCACGGACAGCAAGGTCTACCGTGACGAGATCTTCGGCCCCGTCCTGGCAGTCGTCCGCGTCGACAGCTACGACGACGGCGTGCAGCTGATCAACGATCACCAGTTCGGCAACGGCACCGCCATCTTCACCCGCGACGGCGGGCTCGCCCGTCAGTTCGAGTTCGAGGTCGAAGCCGGAATGGTCGGCATCAACGTCCCCATCCCGGTGCCCGTGGGCTCCTTCTCCTTCGGCGGTTGGAAGGACTCGCTCTTCGGCGACTCGCACATCTACGGCCCCGAGTCGATTCACTTCTACACTCGCTCCAAGGTCATCACCACCCGCTGGCCCAGCCCCGAGCAGTCGAAGGTCGACCTCGGCTTCCCCGGCAACAGCTGACGGACGACGTTCAAGTCAACAGAGAGGATTGAGAAGATGTCAGACTTCATCGATCTGAAGGGCGCCGAGCAGAGCTTCGGCGACACCGAAGCGCAGCGCGAAGTGCGTGAGAACGACCGCAACCATGTCTTCCACTCCTGGTCAGCCCAGGGGCAGATCAACCCGCTGCCGGTCGCCAAGGGCGAGGGCGCTCGGTTCTGGGACTACGACGGCAAGGAGTACCTCGACTTCTCCTCGCAGCTGGTCAACCTGAACCTGGGCCACCAGCACCCCGGGCTGGTCAAGGCGATCCAGGAGCAGGCCGGTCGCCTCGCGACCATCCAGCCCTCGTTCGCCAACGACGTCCGCGGCGAGCTGGCCAAGCGCGTCGTCGAGCACTCCTTCGACGGCGCCCGGTCGGTGTTCTTCACCAACGGAGGCGCCGACGCCAACGAGTACGCGGTGCGCATGGCCCGCCACCACACCGGCCGCCAGAAGGTGCTCGCGCGCTACCGCTCCTACCACGGCTCGACCGCGACGGCGATCACCCTCACGGGTGAGCCCCGGCGCTGGACCAACGGGACGCTCGACTCCGGGGTGGTCCACTTCTCCGGTCCCTACCAGTACCGGTCGGCGTTCTACGCCGAGACCCCCGAGCAGGAGACCGAGCGGGCACTCGCCCACCTCGAGCAGACCATCCAGTTCGAGGGCCCGAACACGATCGCCGCGATCATCCTGGAGACGGTCACCGGAACCAACGGCGTACTCGTCCCGCCGCCCGGGTACCTGCCCGGCGTGCGCGCCCTCTGCGACAAGTACGGGATCGTGATGATCCTCGACGAGGTCATGGTGGGCTTCGGGCGGACCGGCCAGTGGTTCGCCTACCAGGGATTCGACGTCCGCCCCGATCTGGTCACGTTCGCGAAGGGTGTCAACTCCGGCTACGTCCCGCTCGGCGGCGTGGTGATCTCCGAGCAGATCCACGACACCTTCGCGGACCGCCCGTTCCCCGGCGGCCTGACCTACTCGGGCCATCCGCTGGCCTGCGCATCGGGTGTCGCCACGTTCGACATCTTCGAGGAGGAAGGCATCCTCGAGCGGGTGCGCGACCTCGGGGAGCGCGTCGTGGCCCCGCGTCTCGCGCAGTTCGCGGAGAAGCATCCCTCCGTGGGAGAGTTCCGCGGCACCGGCCTCTTCTGGTCGCTGGACCTCGTGGTGGACCGTGAGACCCGGGAGCCGCTCGTGCCGTTCAACGCCGCGGGCGACGCCGCGGCTCCGATGAACGCCGTGACCGGAGCGTGCAAGGATGCCGGCCTGTGGCCGTTCACCCACTTCAACCGCCTGCAGATCGCCCCGCCGCTGGTCATCGCCGAAGAGGATCTGGTCAAGGGTCTCGACATCATCGATGCGGCACTGGATGTCGCCGACGGGTACTACACCGGTCAGTAGCGAGTCGACGGGCGAAGAGGGCCCGCCTCGTCGTCGTGCGGTTCGAGCGCGACGACGACGCGGGCCCTCTTCGCGCCGTGGGCCAGTCCTGCCTTCTAGGACGACGCAGCGGCGGAGGCGACCGGTCCCCCAGCGGCATCCCTGGCCGTCGAGTAGGCGGCCAGGAGACGATCCGTATCGGCGAGCTGCTCCTCCCAGGTGGCGCGGACGATGTCGATCCGGTCGTCGGCCTCCTGCAACCGCGAGAGATAGGCCTGCACTGGGGTGAAGCCGTCTGCCGTCGCCTCGTGCAGCTTGATCATCTCGATCACCCGTTTCGCCTGCACGCCGTAGATGGGGATCTGCGGGCCGCGCGGAGCTGCCAGACCGATGTAGTAGAGCTTCTCGAGACCCTGCGGGACCATCCCGGCGGCGTAGCGCAGCGGCACTCCCCTGCTCCGTGCCACCAGGTCCTCCGGGAGGAAGGGCAGGCTCGCATGGAATCCGGTCGCCCACAGGACGGTGTCGTACTCCTTCGCGGAGCCGTCCGTGAAATGCGCGATCCTGTCCTCGAAACGGGAGACGCCGGGCACGATGCCGATCCGCCCGTGATGCACCCAGTAGAGCAGCAGGTCGTTGACGACCGTGCGCCCCTCGGCCAGGGTGCGGTGGGGCGGTTCCGGCATGTTCGGGTAGTTCTTCCACTCCCCGACCGAGACCCGCGCCAGCAGACGCGAGATCAGGTCGACCTCCTCGGGCGAGAACTCGGCCAGCCAGGGGATCTCCTGGCGCGGGACCCCGAAATACGCCTTGGGCTGGAAGTAGGTCCCTTCGCGCATCACGATGTCCACTTCATATCGATGCTGCGCAGCATCGACCGCCAGGTCGCATCCGGAGTTGCCGACGCCGACCACGAGCACCCGTTCCCCCTGGATGTCGCCGGTGTTCTTGTACGACCCCGAGTGGACCTGCGTACCGGTGAATCCTCCGGCGATCTCCGGGATCCGCTGATCCCACAGGTGACCGTTGGCCACCAGCACGCCGTCGTATTCGACCGACTCGCCGGTGCCGAGGGTGACGACCCAGCCGGCCGATCCGGGGGGCCCGTCCGACGGCACGGGCTCAACGGAGTCCACGGCGGTATTGAACGTGATGAGGTCGTAGAGCCCCTTCTCCCGTGCGTAGGACTGCAGGTAGTCGACCACCTGGGTGCGGCGGGGGAAGTGCGGGTAGTCCCGGGGCATCGGGAAGCCCTCGAAATGGGTCATGTCGCGCGACGTGATCAGATGCAGCGCGTCGTAGTCGGTATGCCAGTGACCGCCGACCCGGTCGGTCTTCTCGTAGCAGTCGACGTCGTAGCCCGACTGCCGCAGCTGCTGCAGCGCGGACATCCCTGCGGCGCCGCCGCCGATGACGCAGTAACGAGTCATGGTTCTCCTCACGTGGTGTGCTGGGCCGGTGCGGTCATCTCGGCCGGTACCTCTCCGGGTCGGGAATGCCGATGGTCTCTGTCACGGGCTGGGTCTGCTTGGTCGCCACCTTGAACTGGGTGATCGCCAGGATGAGGCCGAAGATCGTCGAGGAGTAGGCGAAGAACATGAACGGCATGTACTCCACGGTGGCTACGCCGAGCACCCCCGCGGCGAAGACACCGCCGCCGGCCCACGGGAAGAAGGCGTCGTACACGGTGCCCGAATCCTCGAGAGTCCTGGACAGGTTCTGCGGTCTGAGGCCCAGGCGCCGGTAGGCGGGGGTGAACAGGGTTCCCACCATCACGGCTCCGAAGGAGAACGAGGCGCCGAGGCCGACCGACAGGAACATGGCCGGCGAGGTGGTGACCATCAGCTTGCGCCGGGTGTCGGCCTTCTGCAGGATCGCCGTGAGGATCTTCTGGACATAGCCGCCCAACTGCAGCAGCCCGGAGATCGCCACGGCGAACATGAAGAGCAGCACCACCCCGGCCATGGAAAGCATCCCGCCACCGGAGACCAGGCCGTCCACTTCCTCGATACCGATCGTCGACTCGTAGCCGGAATGCAGGCCGGTCATGACGTCGGCGAAACTCATCCCCTGCCAGAGGATGGCGACCGCTCCGCCGCTCAGGGCTCCGGCCACGATGGCGATGAAAGGCGGCAGGCGCAGCAGCAGCATCGCGAGGGTGACCACGAGCGGGATCAGGGTCACCAGGCCGAGCTGGTAGCTCGATGCCAGGCCCTGGGTGATCTCCTCGATCTCGGAGCCGATGTTCTGCCTCCTGGGCATGGCGAAGCCGATCACGCTGAACAGGACGAGCGTCACGACGTACGCGGGGCCCGTGGTCCAGAGCATGTACCGGATGTGCGTCAGAAGGGGCGTCTTGGTGATCGCCGCGTTCAGGTTGGTCGAGTCCGAGAGCAGGGAGAGCTTGTCCCCGAAGTAGGCGCCGGAGATGACGGCACCGGCGACTATCGGCAGGGACAGCCCCAGACCGCCGCCGACGGCCATGAGCGCCACGCCGACCGAGCCCATGGTGCCCCAGGAGGTGCCCGTGAACAGGGAGACGACCGAGCACAGGAGCACCGCCGTCGGCAGGAACCAGGTCGGGGAGATCAGTTCGAGACCGTAGTTGATGATCGTCGGGATCGTGCCGGACATCGCCCACGCGCTCAAGAGCATGCCGACCGAGAGCAGGATCAGCAGCAGCTCGATCACCTGCCGCACCGAATCGAAGGCGGCATCCTGGACATCGCGGAATGAGAATCCGACGATGCGCAGGAGGATCATGATCACCACCATCGAGAAGAACATGACCATCTCGATCGGCAGGGCCAGGATCGCCGTGCCCACCAAGAGCATCGTCGCGAGCAGGACGACCACCCCGACCGAAGTCAGCATCGACGGGTTGTAGTCGTAACCGGGTTCCGTATGGTCGGCCACCTCCGGGGCAGCTGCGCTGTCAGCACCCATGACGGTCAGTCCCGGTCGGGGTCGTAGCAATCGATCCGGCTGGAGCGGGTCCGGCCGTGGCCGGCGTGGACACTCCCCCGGAGAGGTTCTTTGGGAGTTTCATGGTGTTTGTCTTCCTCAGCTTCCAGAATCGGATATGCAGGTCTCGGGGAGCAGACGGCGGCTCCCCCGCCTCTTATGCGGTCAGCCCGCCGTCGATGGTGTAGGTGGCCCCCGTCACGAAGGACGCTCGCTGATCCAGCAGGAACTCCACGAGAGGCGAGATCTCATCGGGGCTCGCCCGGCGGCCGGCGGGTGCCGCGCTGCTCGAACCACCCGTGGGCTCGAAGTCGTTCATGGGGGTCGCGACGCCTCCGGGGCAGATGACGTTGACCCGCACCTCCGGTGCGTACTCCAGCGCCGCCACCTTCGTCAGGGCGATCACGGCCGCCTTGGAGGCGGAGTAGGCCGCGTACCCCTTCGCGCCGGCAAGCGCTGCGGTCGACGAGACGTTCACGATCGCCCCGTAACCGCGTTCCGCCATGATCGGCGCCAGCGCCTGGATGCCGAGGAAGGTGCCGTGGACATTCACCCGTTCGTGCAGCATCCACGTCTGCAGATCGGTCTCCTCGATCGCTGAATAGCGCAGTATCCCGGCGTTGTTGACCAGTCCCGTCACCGGTGCCTCCGCCTCACGGAGCTCGGTGGCCAGGGCGCGCCATGCCTCAGGGTCCGAGACATCGAGCTGACGGTAGCGGGCATCGACGCCCGAGGTGCGCAATCCGGCCACCGTGCGCTCGCCCTCCTCCCGGAGGACGTCCGTGAGGATCACCCGGGTTCCCGTCCGCCCGAGCAGGGACGCGTGCGCGGCGCCCTGTCCGCGGGCCGCGCCCGTGACCACCACGGTCCGCTGCGAGGTGTTTGCCGTGCCCATCTCGTCTCCTCAGTCCTGTCCCGGTCTCTCGGCTCCCCGGCGTTACTGCCGGATCACCGTGCCGCCCGAGAGGGTGATCGTCTCGCCGGTCATGAAACTGGTGTGGCGCTGCCCTGCGAGCAGCAGCACCCAGTCCGCGATCTCGGCCGGCTGGGCGACCCGGCCCAGCGGGATACCCTTGGCGGCCTCCGCCATTCGTCCGGTGACGGCGTTGCCCGGGGTCTCGACCCAGCCTGGGGCGACCCCGTTGACTCGGATTCCCTCCGGGGCGAGCTCCAGCGCGAGCGATTTGGTCAGTATCACGACCGCCGCCTTGGAGGCCCCGTAGAACAGCTGCCCGGGTGAGACCTCGAAGGCATCCACCGAGGCGAAGTTCACCACCGTGGATCCCCTGCCCATGTAGGGGCGTGCCGCCGCGATCACGTTGACGACGCCCAGCACGTTGACGTCGAAGATGCACCGGTAGGTCTGTTCGTCATAGGAACTCAGATTGGTGGGCGGGTAGACGCCGGCGATATTCGCGACCGCGTCGATCCTTCCCTCAGGGGGCAGCAGGGACCCGATGGCCCGCTCGACCGAGGCACGCGACCGGACGTCCGCCGTCGTGCTCCGCAGCTCCCCCGGCCCCTCGACGGTCCGTTCGAGGGGGGCCAGGTCCAGGGCGAGGACCGTCCACCCTTCGGTCACGAACAGCTCGGTGGTGGCCAGCCCCATGCCGGAGGCCGCCCCGGTCACGAGGATCGTCGGCGGTGTCTGCCTCATCTGTGCCTGTCCTCCTGGGTCGGTGACATCTCGGTCGGTGACATCGGACGTGAGACCGGCAACGGCGGTGGGATCACGTTGCGCAACATTCGACCAGGCGGGTAGTCCTAGGACAATGCTCATTGACAGATGACTGCTCTAGGTTTTCCCTATGTCAAAGGAGTGACTGCGTCATGGTGCGGGACAGCACTTCTGACCCGGACACGGGACGACCGAACTTTTACCGTGCGGAAATACAACCGGGGGCCGGTTCACGGTGCCCGGGAGAGCGGAGGGGCTCATGCCACTGCCATCAGTACGCCAGCTGGAGTACTTCATCTCGGCGGCCCGGGTGGGCACCTTCGCCGGCGCAGCGGCTGAGAACCACATCGCGCAGCCGAGCCTCTCCGAGCAGATCGGCAACCTGGAGAAACTCCTCCAGGTGAAGCTGTTCACGCGCACCTCCCGCGGTTTGCAGCTGACCGACGCCGGGAAGCAGACCCTGCAGCTCGCCGAAGAGGCGCTGCGCGGCATCCGCGACGTCGCGGAATGGAGCCGGCGTCTGAGCGCGGTCGAGGTAGGCAGGCTCTCGTTCGGGACCTTCAGCAGCGCGCACCTCTACCTGCTGACGGACCTCATCCGCGAGTTCCGGGCCCTGCACCCGGAGGTCCGGGTCCAGATCATCGGCCTCAACTCGTCGGAGGTCGCCACCGCCGTGCGCGAGGGCGACCTCGAGGCGGGGCTGATCCAGCTCCCCGTGGACGACCGGGGCCTGGAGGTCAGCCCGAGCGTCTTCACGGACCAGGTCGTCTACGTCTCGGCCGACCCGATGACGGAGCCGGGCCCGCTCGACGTCGAAGCCCTCATGCAGCGGCCCCTGATCCTCTCGGAGTCCAGCTGGGCCCTCGGCGACCCCCTGCGGACCTCGCTGCTGGAACGGTCGCAGCGCGCCGGACTCCGGCTGGACCCCGTCATCGAGGTCGAGTTCCAGACGCACGCCCTCCACCTCGCCGCGGAAGGGCTCGGGGACACGCTCGTCTCGTACCACGTGGGACGGGAGCTGATCGAGCAGCGAGGGCTGCACTGGGCGCCCCTCACACCGCCGTACTTCGAGCACTACGCCTTCATCAGTAAGAAGGGCGGCGCCATCTCCCCTGCCACCTCCGAGTTCATGCGCATCGCTCACGGGCTCATGGAGCGCCTGTCGGCCATCACGCCCACCGCGCTGGTGGCCGACGGGTGAGCCGCCGTCGTCTCACCGTGACCGCCGTGTCCGGAAGACCCGCCGCCGCTCACCAGGGAGAGCCCGTCCTCGCCACGAAGATCACGAGGGAGACGACGGCGAAGGCCAGGAACGAGGCCCCCATACCGGGTCCGACCCACCGGCTGGTGGGCTCGTCGGAGGATCTCAGCCGGGGCACCAGCGCGAGAAGGCCGATGACCTGGAGCAGGCCCAGGACCGTCAGCGACCAGTCCCCGAGCAGGACGGCCAGGGGAACGAAGTGCAGGGCGACCACCACGGCGACCCACCAGGCCATCCAGCGGCCCTGCCGCCTGCCCCGCAGTACCAGGCAGCCCGCCGCCGCCAGCACGACCTCCGCGAGCACCAGCACGCCGAACCAGGCATACCGGCCGTCGAGCGCGGTCGCCTCGCCCCATCTGGTCACCAGCGCGTAGCCGAAGGCCCCGGCGAGCACGACGCCGAGCACGGAACCCGCGCCGAGTCGCCAGCGCCATTGCCGCGGCGGGTCCTCCTGCCCCCAGCCGAACCACACCATGGCCATCAGGCCGAACCAGGCGATGGTGAAGACATGATCGCGGGCGAACTCGGTGAGCATGGTCCTACCTCGTCTTCCCGCAGGGAACAGGTCCGCTTCTCATTGAACCCGAACCGCGCCGTCCCTGCCATGGCCGCGGCCTCGCTCCTTGCGGCCGGCGCCGGTGAGATAACGTCATGGCCATGGCGTCATCGGAAAGCTCCCACCGGGCCCCCAACAACCCCCTGCTGGTGCTGGGCAAGATCACCGCCATCCTGGACGCCTTCACCCTGGCCCGACCGACGCTGACCCTGGGAGAGATCCGGGAGGCCACGGGGATGCCGACCTCGACGGTGCAACGGCTGGTGACGAATCTCGTCTCCCAGGGTTTCCTGGACCGCGAGGAGGACTCGTTCCGGGTGGGTATGAAAATGGCGTACTGGGCCGCTCCCGCCACGAGGGGCGTGGCGATCCTGGACCTCTTCACGCCCCTGCTGAAGGAGCTTCGCGACCGTACCGGGGAGACGGCTGCGTTCTTCCACGCCGAGCAGGGTTACCGGGTCTGCGTGGCCCTGGCGGAGACGCGGCACGCCCTGCGCCGGGAGATGCACGTGGGCAAGATCCTTCCCCTGCACGCGGGCTCGGCGGGCCAGGTCCTGCTGGCCTGGGATCCGGATCTGCTCCGACGGACCCTCGAGACCCCGCTGGAAACGCTGACGGAGCAGACCCCGACCCGCCCCGAGGACCTGGAGGAGGCCGTGGCACGGACCCGCCGCAATGGCTTCTCGATCACCGCCGGGCATCGCGACGACGCCGCCTCGGGTCTCTCGGCGCCCGTCTTCGACGCCACGGGGGGCGCCGTCGGCGCCGTGACCATCAGCGGGCCGACGCTGAGGATGCCGTATTCCGTCTGCGAGGGCTGGGTCGAGGAGCTGCTGTCCACCGCCGAGCGGATGACGCGGCTGATCGGCGGGCGGTTCCCGGACGAAGCGCGGACGTGAGCGCGTTCCGCCCGGATGGCCGGGCGGAACGACGCACAGCTCAGCGGCGGGCGGTCAGTCCCGGCCAGTCCGGTCGCAGACCGGGGTCGACGTGTCCGGAACCACCCAGTCGAAGGCCGTCGCCTTGGAGCGGGCTCCCTGCGCCGCCTTGGAACGGTTGGGTTCCTTCAGCTCGTCCAGAAGCTCCTCGGACAGTGTCACCAGGTCGGAGAGTCCCCTCGGGCTGAGCCACTCGGGCTGGGTGGCGAAGAGCAGGTCCTCGCTGGAGGTGTTACCGCTGGCGCCGGGGGCGAACGGGCAGCCGCCGAGCCCGCCCAGGGCGCCGTCGACCATGGTGGCGCCGGCCGCGATCGCGGCGAGCGTGTTGGCCACTCCCAGGCCCCAGGTGTCGTGGCCGTGGTAGACGATCCGGCGCGGCGGCGTCTCGGCGCCCACACGGCTGATGAGCTCGGTGACCTGGGCCGGGACCGCCTGGCCCAGGGTGTCGCAGATGACGATGTCCTCGGTGCCCGCGGCGCGGGGGTCACCGGCGAGGGCCAGGACCCGCTCGGGGTCCACGGGGCCCTCGAAGGGGCAGGTGAAGGAGGTGGCCAGGCACAGCTGGATCCTGCCGTCCACGCCTCGGGCGATGTCCACGGCCTCCGGGAGGGCGGCCATGCTGACCTCGGTGGTGCGGCCGATATTGGCCCGGTTGTGCGCGTCGGTGACGGAGAAGCAGTACTGGAAGTTCCGCACGCCCGCCTCGGCGGCTCGTGCGACGTGCCGTGGCGTGGCCACCCAGATCCAGCACCTCTCCAGTTCGTCGGGCGACAGCGCTGCCACCACGTCCAGGGTATTGGCCATGGGCGGTACCAGATCCGGGCGGGCCATGGACCCCAGTTCGATGGCCGGGACGCCGAGCCGCAGCAGCTCCCGGACGATCTCCACCTTGCGTTCGGTCGGCAGGACCTTGCCGGTCAGCTGCAGCCCGTCGCGCAGGGTGACGTCGCGCAGTTCGGCTCGCGGTTCAAGGGTGTGGTTCATGCGCGCAGGTTCTCCTTGGCTGCGGTGGCCTCCGCGATCTGAGCCGGGCTCATGCCGAGCAGCCCCGACAGGACGTCGTCGGTGTGCTCGCCCAGGTCGGGGCCGAGGTGACGGATGGGCAGGGAATGGTCGCCGATGACCGGCACGATCCCGGGGAACCCGACGTCGGTGAGCGTCTCCTCACCGGTCGAGACGTCGAACTTCTGGACCATGCGCCGCGCGGCGTACTGGGGATCGCCGCTGATGTCGGCTGCCGTGTAGATCGGGCCGGCAGGTACGCCGGCGGCGTCGAGCGCCTCCAGCGCCTGGGCTGCGGTGCGACCCGCGGCCCAGGCGCCGATGGCCTCGTCGAGCTCCTCGCGGCGGGCCCATCGGGCGGCGTTGGTCTGCAGCGCGGGGTCCGAGCCGAGGTCGGGACGCTCGATGGTCTCCATGTAGCGCTGGAAGATCGAGTCCCCGTTGCCCGCGACCACGATGCTGGCGCCGTCTCCGCAGATGTAGGCGTTGGACGGGGCGATGCCCTCCATGCGGCCCCCCACGCGCTGGCGCTCGATGTCGTAGGCCTGGAAGTCCGGCACCAGGGACTCCATCATCGAGAACATGGCCTCGTGCAGGGCGACGTCGATGACGCGCTCCCGCATCGGCACGCCCCCCTGAGCGGCGCTCCTGTGCACCTCACGCTGATAGAGGCTCATCACCACGCCGAACGCGGCATAGAGCCCGGCGATGGAGTCCCCGATCGAGACCCCGACCCGCACCGGTGCCCGGTCCGGGTCCCCGACGAGGTTGCGGAAGCCGCTGTAGGCCTCGGCGACGGCGGCGAAACCGGGCCTGGGCGACAGCGGACCGGTCTGCCCGAAGGCGGAGATGCGGCTGATCACGAGTTCCGGGTTGATCTCGTCGAGCACCTCGGGACCGAGCCCCCATTTCTCCAGCGTCCCGGGGCGGAAGTTCTCCAGCAGCACGTCGGACTCCGCGACCAGGGCTTTGACCGCCTCCTTGCCCGCTGCGGAGCGCAGGTCGAGGACGACCGACTTCTTGTTGCGGTTGAGGGTCCGGAAGAGCATCGACGTGGTGCCCTTGTACAGGCGCCAGTTGCGCAGCTCGTCACCGGTGCCCGGGCGCTCGACCTTGATGACCTCGGCGCCGAAATCCGCCAGCAGGCGGCCGGCAGTGGGGGCCGCGATGTAGTTGCCCAGTTCCAGGACGCGGATCCCCTCCAGGGGTTTGATATCGGTGTCGGTCATAGGGTTCTTTTCTTCTTTCGTGCTCGCGGGAGCGGAGGAGTGTCGTGCCGGACGGTCAGATGAACAGGCCCAGCACCAGGGTGCAGCCCAGGGCCACCACGGAGGCCACCGAGACGCCCAGGGAACACGTCTTCAATGTCCCCTTGGTGGTCTGCCCCAGCATGGACTGCAGGAGCCAGAAGGTGTTGGAGGTGACGTGGACCAGGAACAGCGAACCGGCACCCGCGGCCAGGGCGATGAGCACCGGGTCCAGCCCGATCTGAGGGGCCACGGGGGCCAGTAGTCCGGCTGCGGTGATCGCCGAGATCGACACCGAGCCTACGGCGATGTGCAGTACCGCGGCGATGAACCACACGGTCAGCAGCGGGGCGAAGGAACCCGCGGTGAAGTACTTGCCCAGGATGTCGCCCATTCCGCTCGCGGCCACCACCGCTGCCAGTGAGCCGCCGGCGCCGGTGAGGATGAGGATCTGCCCGGATTCGCGGAACCCGCTGACGACGGCCTGCTCGACCCGCGCCCGGCCGATGGTGTAGCGGGCGACGGCGCTGGTGCCCAGCAGGCCGATGAGCAGGGCGATGACCGGGGCGGCCAGAAAGTCCGTCACGGGGCTGGCCAGCCCGACCATCTCGAGGATGGCTCCGGCGGCGATCAGGACCAGTGCCAGGAGCATCGGGGCGAAGAGCAGGAGCAGAGGGGGTTCTTTGCCAGGGCTGCGCTTGCCCTGGCCGACCGGGTGGGGAAGCAGGCCCACCTTGGTGCCCTGGCTCGTGGCCTTCTCGCCGACGGCTGCAGCCTGCACGGGCTCGCTCGGGGCCTCTTCGGCTGCGACGGCGGTGCCGTCGTCGTCGGCCACCGGCTGCTCGTCCTGATCGGCCTTCCAGAGTCCGTGAGTGAGCAGGAAGTTCATGATCGTGATGGAGATGATGATGGTCGGGACGATGACGGTCAGCCCGAAGATGAGCATCTTGCCCAGTGGCACGCTCAGCAGCCCGGCCAGTGCCAGGGTGGCCACACCGGGGACCATGAGCACGATGCCGCACTCGAGGCTGATCGCCATGGTGGTGGCGATCTTGGCGGTGCCGTACTTGCCGAGGTGGGGAGCGATCCGCCGCGCCAGTGGTGCGCTCATGACCAGCAGCACGTCCAGGAAGATCGACTGCAACCCCGCCCCCAGGGTCAGGCCCAGGGCGTACGGCACCCCGCGGGGGCCGAAGACCCGGAGCAGGTGGTCCACGAGCCTGCGGATCGCGCCGGTCTCATTGAGGATCGAGCCCATCAGGACGCCCCAGGCGATCAGCAGGCCCACCTCGAGCATGATGTCGCCGAAGCCCTGCATCAGGGTCTCGGTGGTACCCCCTGCGCCCATCCCGGTGGCCAGTCCCAGGCCCGCCGCGCCGACCACCAGCGCCACGACAGGATTGATACGGAGCTTCACGATCATCAGCACGATGGCGAGGATCGCCACGCCCGTGACCGTCAGAATCAGCCAGTCTTCCATCGGCTGCTACCTCTTCCCTCAGGACGCCCCGCACCTTCATCTGTGCTCTGCGTCACCTCTATGTTGCTCACAATATAAGCATGTACTCACAAAATGGGTCAAGGTGCTCAGTGGCGGAAGGCTGGAAAGGCCCACCGGCGCAGGGGATGATGGTGCCGCAAGGGCTCGGAGACGTGGGGCGAGACGCCGCGGCCGTATGACCCCGATGCGAGATCCGGAAGGACCGAGGAACGACACCGAAGGAACAACACCGAAGGAACAACACCGAGGAACGACAAGGAGAAGAGGAGAAGACATGCCGCCATGGAGGCAGCACGACCCGGTCGCCCGGGCGATGGCGGCCGTCCCCCGGGCCGGCTTCCTGCCGCCGGAGGTACGGCCTCAGGCCTCGGATGACGCCCCACTGCCCATCGGCCATGGGCAGACGAACTCGCAGCCGGCACTGGTCGCGGTCATGCTCCGGCTCCTCGATGTGAAGCCGGGGCAGCGCGTCCTCGACGTCGGGGCGGGCTCCGGGTGGACCACCGCACTGCTCGCCCATCTGGTGGGCTCCGGTGGCCGCGTCATCGGCGTGGAACGGCATGACGGTCTACTGGAGACCGCGCGCGTCGCCGTCGCCGAGCATGCCGGTGCTCAGGCCGAGCTCCGCCTCGCCGCACCCGGTGTGCTCGGGGCTCCCGAGGACGCCCCGTTCGAGCGGATCCTGGTCTCAGCGGGGGCCACCCGGCTCCCCGGCGCACTCGTCGGTCAGCTGGACGACGACGGCGTGATGGTGATCCCCGTCGACGGAACCCTGCTGCGGGTGGTCAGGAGGGCCGGGCGGACCACGACCACCCGGCACGGGCCCGTCGCCTTCGTCCCGCTGATCGAGACGTGATCGAGACGTGACCCGGGCAGGTGCCAGACCTGCCCGGGTACCAATGCGTGTCAGAGGGGTTGGAGGCCTGCTTCCTTCGACTGGTGCCCCGGTGCTCTCAGCGCTGCCTGCCCAGGATCGTTCGCAGCACGCCCTCCAGCACTCCCGCGGGGTCCTCGGCCATGGACGGGCTGCGCCAGGCGATGTGCTTGTCGGGACGCACCAGGATCGCGCCGTCCTCCTCCACTCCGCGCACGCCCTCCCACTCGAAGTACAGATCGGTGAGTTCCTGCCCGGGCCCGATGACCACGGCCCGGACATTCACGCCCAGCGTCCTTCCCGCGGCCTCCGCGGCGTCGGCCCATGCCGTGCCGTTGATGCCGGTGAACACCGTGAACTGGGTGTACGGGGCGGCGTCGTGCGTGGACAGCTTGTGCATGGCATCGCCGACCCATACATGGGGCAGCCGCACGCCGGGATAGGTGGAGGGCTCGTAGTAGAGCTCGGGGTCCCGCACGGGTTCGGGAACGGGTGTGCCGTCTCCGATGACGGCGGAGGATTCATACCGCTGGCCCATCTCCACGCCATGGGCGTTGAACTCGTAGTGCTTGATCTCCATCGCCTTCCGGACGGCCGCCCTCTTGGCCGCCCCCTCGGCGGTGGCGTCCTTGCGGGCCTCCATGGCCGCGGTCATCGTCTGGGCGTCGTCGGCCGGATCGATGCCGAGGGCCTGGATGAGCTGCGCGAACTCGCGGCCCGATTGGTTGGCCCGCTGTACGATCTGCCGGGCGATCGGGGCGCGTTCCACGCTGTAGGTCTCCAGCAGCGATGCGTCCGCCTGGCCCGCCAGCACCGCCGCCAGCTTCCACGCCAGGTTGTAGGAGTCCTGGACCGAGGTGTTGGAGCCCAGCCCGTTCGACGGCGGATGCTTGTGCGTGGCGTCCCCGGCGCAGAAGACCCTCCCGGACTGCATGTGGGTCGCGTACTGCTCGTTGTTGCCCCACAGGGAGATCCCGGTGATCTTCGCGTCCAGGTCGGGCACGCCGGTCAGGTTGCGCACGACCTCGAGCGCGTCCTCCTCCGAGACCTCCGGGGCGCCCTGGGAGATGTCGAAGCCCCACACGATCAGCCACTCGTCCCAGGGCCGGACCATACGCACCAGGCCAGCCCCGATGCCCCCGGTCGAGGAGCCGGGCTGGATCACCCAGTAGAGGATCGACGGCCGGTGGCTGACCAGGTCCGTGAGATCCGCGGTGAAGGTGATGTTCATCGACCCCGCGATGTCCATCTCGCCCTCCAACGGCAGGTCGATGTCCCGGGCGACCTTGGAGCGCGCTCCGTCGGCGCCGATCAGGTACTTCGCGCGGATGGTGTAGCGCTGGTTGGTCAGGCGGTTCAGGACGATGACGGTGACGCCGTCGTCGTCCTGGGTGTGCGAGAGGTACTCGGTGGAGAACTGGGTCTGCGTACCGCGGACCGTAGCGTTCTTGACCAGGATCGGCTCGAGATAGGTCTGGGGGATGTCGCAGTTCCAGGACGGCGAGGACAGCCGGTAGTCCGCGTGCCGCGAGGGGTGGTTACCCCACGCGAGGATGCGTCCGATCTCCTCGCCGGCCAGGGAGTTGCAGAAGACGGTGTCGCCGATCATGTGGTGCGGCGTGGCATCGGCCAGCACCTGCTCCTCGATGCCCTGCTCGCGGAAGATCTCCATGGTCCGCTGATTGGTGAAATGAGCGCGAGGGGTATTCGCCGTCCACCGGTATTTGGTGATCATGATGTTCGGCACGCCCAGCGAGGACAGGAACAGCGCAGCGGAGGCCCCTGCCGGCCCCGATCCGACGATCAGTACGTCGGTCTCGACCACCGATCCGTCCGGTGTCTCGGTTTCGGCCAATCCGTCATGGAATACGACTCCGGTCATGCCTGCTCCTCCACCTATGGCGTGCATGTCTTCGAATGCACGCGGGACGTGACACCAGTATTGGCATACCGGAGGTGACCCCGATCATCGGCTACAGGGCAGGACCGGAATTGTTAAGCGCCTTCTCCGCGAATTCGGGCGAATAGCCGCCGTTGAAGAGCCGGTTATCCGTTGACGGAATTCCAGCTGGAAATCATGAGAGGCCGAAGACCACGCCGCCGGCCCACAGGCCCAGGGAGCACAGCACCAGGCTGAGAGGCACCGTGAGCAGCCCCAGCCGGGTGAACTCCTTGAGCTCGGCCTCATACTCGTGGTCGGCCATGATCCGCCGCCACAGCAGCGTCGCGAGCGACCCGACGTAGGTGAGGTTGGGGCCCACGTTGACGCCGATCAGGACCGCGAGCACCGCCAGCGGGCCCATCGGCGCGGCCAGGGGCAGCAGCACCAGCACGGCGGGCAGGTTGTTGACGACGTTCGCCAGCAGGGCTGCGACGGCGGCCATCCAGAGCAGCTCCGGCCAGCCGGTCCCGTGCGGCAGGACGGCCCTCAGGGCGTCCGTCAGGCCGTGATCGGTCACCCCCTTCACCACGATCGCCAGGGCGAACACGAAGGCCGCGAACCACGGGTTGACCGAGCCGGCGAGATCCTTGACCTGCTGGAACCGGCGGCGTCTGGTGAGCAACCTCTTGCCCGCGAGCACCGCGGCCCCGGCGATGGCGGCCCAGAACGGTTCGAGGTGCAGCGACCCGCTGGCCACGAATCCCGCAAGCGTCGCGGCCACGACGCCGAGTGCGAAGAGGGGCAGGCGCACGGGGCGCGCGGATTCCGGTGGACTCATGGGCACGGAAAGGTCGGCGCGGAAGTACCGCCGGAAGACGGCGTACTCGATGCCGATCGCCAGCAGCCACGGCACGGCCATGACCCCGGCGAAGGTGGTGAAGGACAGTCCCGCGGCACTCATCGCGAGCAGGTTGGTGAGATTGGAGACGGGCAGCAGGAGCGATGCGGAATTCGCCAGATGCGCCGTGGCATAGACATGGGGTTTCGGGCGGACCCCGAGGCGGGAGGCCGTGGCGAACACGACCGGGGTGAGCAGCACGGCCGTGGCGTCGAGGCTCAGGACGGCGGTGACCAGGGCCGCGATCACGAACACCAGGAGGAGCAGGCGTCTCGGCCTTCCGCCGGAGCCCTGCGCGATCAGCTCCCCCAGCGCCCGGAACAGGCCCTCCCGCTGGCACAGATGGGAGAGCGCCAGAATGGCGGCCAGGAAGACCACCGTCGGGGCCATCTCGCGGATCTGCGCGGCCGCCTCGCCCCAGCCGATGACGCCGCACAGGCACAGCAGCAGTGCCGCGGGAACCGCCGCCACGGCCTCGGGGAGACCTTTCGGGCGCCTCACGGCGAACCAGATCACCCCGGCCAGCGCGATGATCGCCAGGGTCGCCTGGACCGCCTCTGCCATTCCCCGGAGATTACACCCGTCCGCCGTTCCCGGAAGGCCCGCCTCCGCCGAAACCGGAGTCCGGTCGCTCGTCAGCGCTGATGGGCGACTGGACTCCGGTTTCGACCCAGAGGGACGGCGGGGATCAGACGATGACGTTCCAGAGACCCCGGTAGAACGCGATGCGCTCCGGATCGGGCTCGATACCGTACGCCTGCCAGAACACGGCCTCGTCGTAGTCGGCGTAGTTCCATTCGAACGACATGCTCAGCACGGCCAGGTCCGCCCATCTGTCGGCCACGCCCAGCCGCGCGAGATCCACGTGCGCCAGGAAGAGGCCGTCGTCGTCGATCAAGGTGTTCGGTGCGCACGGATCGCCGTGGCACACGACGAGCCGGTCGGTGGCCGGAGCCGGCCCGATCTCCGACCGTGGTATCCCCTCGACTCGAAGACGATGTTCGATGCCCCAGTCGAACGGGCAGTCGTCGACCGGCACTGCGTGCAGGCGTCGCAATCCCTTCCCCAGGGCGCGCAGGGCCCGCTCCGGAGCGGACTTCCACACCGGGGCGACGGCGGAACGGCCCGGTAGCGCCCGGGTGATCAGGACCTCCTGGTCCTCATCCGAGGTATACGCGACGATCTCCGGGACCGGGTGGCGCCCTTTCAGCCATCTCAGTCTCCCGGCCTCGTCCGCCAGCGACTCCCCGGATTCCCGCGGGTTCCATTTGACGTAGAAGTCCGCCGGACCGCTGGTCGTTCCGACGACGACGGAGAACGTCAGGCCGCCCGCGGAATTGAGCCACACCGGATGCAACGAGGCACGAGCCAGCCCGCACCTGGCGAGCGCCGTCACCACGCCCCCGGGGACGGCTGTCGACTCGGGCGGTGGTCCGGCTGCGGGCATGCCGGAACGTTATCAGCGGGCCGATGTGCCGAAACCGGAGTCCGGTCGCCCATCAGCTCTGAGGAGCGACCGGACTCCGGTTTCGGCGTCAGGGGATCAGCAGACGGAGTCCAGGTCCACGGCCTCGGCCATCGCCGCGTATCCCTGGTCGTTGGGGTGCAGGTGATCTCCCGGGTCGAAGTCGGGGAGGATCCGCTCCGGGTCGGCCGGGTCGCGCAGCGTGGCATCGAAGTCGACGACGTCGTCGAACTCCCCGGAGTTCCTGATCCAGTCGTTGACCTCCTGGCGGGTCTCCTCCCCCATCTCCGTGGCGTAATCGGCGCCGGTGTACGGGGTGAGGGTCGCACCGACGACTCGCAGGCCGTGGTCCCGGGACCTGTCGATGAACTGCCGGTAGACCCCGATCAGCTCCTCGGCCGGCACCTCCCCGTCGGTCTGCCCGATGTCGTTGATGCCCTCGAGCAGGACGACGGTGTCCACGTTCTGGCGGGCCAGGACATCGGAATCGAAACGGGCCATGGCCGAGACTCCCTCGGGACCGGCGTCTTCGAGCAGGCGGTTGCCGCTGATACCGGAGTTGACCACCCCGCACTGCTCGAGGACGGGACGTTCCAGGAGCCGGTCGGCCACCTGGTCCGGATAGCGCAGGTTGGCGTCCACGGTGGAGGAGTGCCCGTCGGTGATGGAGTCGCCGAAGAAGATCACGGAGCCCTTGGCGGGTGAGGTGACATCCACCCCGCCCAGGAAATAGCGGCCCTCATCCAGCGGGGTGAATTCGTCGGTCCCGGCGGAGGTGCGATCGCCGTCGGCGCGGTACGAGGTGGACATTCCCAGCGGATGGGTGGTGGCAGGCCCTGTCGGACCGGGCAGGTGCATGCTGACGACCAGATCCGAATTCGCCTCGACCGCGAGCGGGACGGGATCGGAGATCCAGTCCGCGCCCGCCGGGATCGTGGTGGAGCCGGAGCCGTTGAAGGTCACCGGGGTGAGCTGGTCGGCTTCGACCTCCGCGGAGGCGTTGCCCGGAGCCACGGTGACCGCACCGACCTCCAGCGGGGTGGTGCCGTAGGCATTGCTGATCCGCAGCCGCAGACTGTCCCCGCCGACCGACAGGTGCACCGACTGCCGCACGGTGGTATCGGTGAAGCCGTCACCGGAGATCGTTCCAGGATCGTCCGCCGGCGTCATGGAGGCGTACCAGCTGCCGAGCCACCTGATGGTGTCCTCGTGCTGTTCCGGCGCTCCACCCGAGCAGCATGCGGACGCGGGTGAGGACTCCGGGACGGAGGCGGCGGCCGGTGGTACTGCACCCGCCGCGAGCACGGTGCTGAGCAAAAGAGCGAATCCAGCTTTGGACTTCTTCATCGACTGTCCCCTTCGTATACCCCGAACATGGCTTTCACTAGGCTCGATGGCAACTGTAACCGAGGTCACAGTCACCCGGGGGTAGGGGCACCACCCGATAAGCTGTCACCTCACCTGGGAACCGTTCACCTCCCCCATCGATGAGCTCAAGGAGTCTCGTGCCGAAGACCCCGCACCTGCTGTTTCGTACCGTGGCAGTCGCCGAGGCCGTGTCCTGGACGCTGCTGATCGGGGGGATGGTCCTGAGAGCCACCGCCGGCCTCGATGTCGCGGTGTCCATCGGCGGAGGAGTCCACGGGTTCGTCTTCCTGGCCTATGTGGCCACGGCATTGCTCGTGGCCAAGAACCAGCGGCTTGGCGGCGGTGCCACCACAGTCGCCCTGATCAGCTCCGTCGTCCCCTATGCCACCATCCCCGCAGATATCTGGCTGACCCGCACGGGGCGGCTCGCCGGAGGCTGGCGCCGCAACGCCACCGGGGATCCGCGCGACCGCCGGTGGCACGACCGGTTGTTCCGTTCCGCGATCAATCGTCCGCTGATCAGCTGCGCGATCGTGGCGGTCGGCGTCGCCGTGGTGTTCCTGGCCCTCCTGAGCCTGGGGCCGCCTCTCGGAGACCACCAGGCCTGACCGTTCCTCAAAGAGCGGCCGCGGGGTATTGGCTGTCGGGTCGACTGGCATACCATCCCTGACATGAGCGCTTCGATTCAGGCGAAGAGATCCGTGATCGCCCTCGACTGCCCCGACGCCGAAGCCCTGGCCGACTTCTACGCACGACTGCTGGGTTGGCGGGTTCACTCCTCGGGCGACTATCCCGACTGGGTGGACGTCCTCCCGCCCGGCGACGGAGACGGCGCCATGGCGATCGCCTGCCAGCAGATCGAGAACTACCGTGCCCCGGACTGGCCGGAGGGCCCCGTCCCTCAGCAGGAGCATCTCGACTTCTACGTCGACTCCATAGCGGACGCCGCACCTCTCGCGGAGGCGGCCGGCGCTACCCGGCACCCGCACCAGCCCAGTGAGGACGGCATGTTCATGGTGTTCCTCGATCCCGTGGGCCATCCGTTCTGCCTCTGCCAGGAGTGAGCGGGCGCATTCCTGCGCACGGACCCCTCGCACATGCGTACCCGCAGTGACATAATCGAGAACAGGCGCTCAAGCGTCACGGCGGTGGGGCTCGCCGTACCCAACCTCGGGATTCCCGACAACAGTCCCTACCTCAACAGCGCACGCGCGCCCGAAGGTAGGAGACTCGATGATTGATTTCCCCAACGGCCATCAGGCCCACCACGGATCCCGGCCCATTCTCGTCGGGGTGGTGCCGGGCCAGCCCGCCGTCGTCGTCGAACAGGCCGCGGTGTTCGCGGAACGGTTCGCCGCGGACCTGGTCTGCGCCTCCGTCGACAGCTCCCGGTACACGGTCGAGCAGCGCCCGGACGGCGCCGCCGTGACCATGCCGATCGACCCAGACCTCGGCGACGAGCAGGTCGCGGCGTTCGACCCCGCTCTGCGGGACTCTCTCGCGCAGATCCTGGAGAAACGGGACGTTCGCTGGTCCGTGAGGGCACTGGCGGGCGGAGTGGCGCCGGAACTCGCCAGGCTGGCGGAGGAGCTGGACGCGGCGATGATCGTCGTCGGCACCCGCGAATCGGGCCTCAGGGAGTCGTTGCGCGAGTTCCTCAACGGCTCCGTGGCCGTGCAGCTGGCCCACCGCCAGCACCGGCCGCTCGTCGTCGTCCCCCTGAATCCGGTCACCACCGAGCATGAGCTGCCCTGGCGGCGGAAGGCGTAGGCGTCACCACATGACTGATCCCACGCCCGCCACAGAGTCCACCGCAGACGACGCGCGGCTACCACGTGACCCCGATCTCGACGCGGAGCAGACATGCAGCGGAACGGCCCGCCCGGTCCACCTGCGCCCGGTCTTCCTGGTACTCGTCTTCATCGGCGGAACCCTGGGCACCGCCGCGCGGGAAGGCCTCAGCCTGGCCTTCCCACCGGTGAACGGGGTTCCCTACGCCATCTTCGGCATCAACGTCGCGGGAGCCTTTCTGCTCGGGTTCCTACTGGACGCCCTGGCACGCCGAGGACCCGACCGCGGCCGCAGACGAGCTCTCAGGCTGCTGCTCGGCACCGGTTTCATGGGCGGTTTCACCACCTACAGCGCGCTGGCGACGGACACCGCCGGCCTCCTCGGCACCGAGGCTCCGGGAGCCGGGATCGGCTATGCCCTCGGCACGGTCCTCGTCGGTGCCATCGCGACGTGGACGGGCATCGCCGTCGCCGCGGCCATCCGCCAACCGGTCGATACCCACGGTGAGGAGCGTTGAGATGACCCTGCCCCTGTTCGTCCTGATCGCCGTTGCCGGAGGAATCGGCGCCACGCTGAGGCTGATGCTGGACGGCGTCATCCGCGCCCGGGTCAAGGAGACCCTCCCGTGGGGGACGATCACCATCAACCTCACCGGCTCCCTGCTACTCGGCCTGCTCACCGGGCTCGCAGCCGCCCAGCTGGTGCCCGAGGCCTGGCATCTGGTGATCGGCACCGGGTTCCTGGGGGGCTACACCACATTCTCCACCGCCAGCTTCGAGACCATCCGCCTGATCCAGGAACGCAAATGGTTCGCGGGTCTGGTCAACGGCCTGGGAACGCTGCTGTCCGCCACTGCGCTCGCGGGACTCGGCCTGTGGGTCGGGACGATGCTGTGACCGGCTCCGGCCCACGGGGCATTCCTTCCCACACCTGTCGTCCGCCTGCTGCGCACAGAGGTCGTTCGCGTACTGAGGCGCAACGGAAGACCGCTGACCGAGGCGAAGCCGCTGCTTGACCGCAGCTGCCACGGGTCCCGGCGAATGCCCTGAAACAACATCATCCTGCGCGGCATAGGTCCTGGGGCACCGGCGGGGGCGGCCGAGGTGTCGACGCGCTGGCAGCATGGGGTGAGGAACAGCGAAACGAAGGAACACCCATGACCGCCACTTTCTTCTCCGATGTCCGGATACTCGAAGGCGACTCGGTCAGCGACCTCGTCGCAGTGACCGTCCGGGACGGCGTCATCACCGAGGTCGGCAAGGAGAGCGAGGCCCCGGCCAGCGCCGAGCTGGTTCGTGGTGAAGGCCGCACTCTGCTTCCGGGACTCATTGACGCCCACATGCATGTCGCCGAGCGGGCCGATCTGGACGCCCTCGCCGCGCACGGGGTGACCACCGGCTTCGACATGGCGTCCTGGCCGACTGAGACGACGGCGGCCCTGCGCACCGAGACCGGCACCGCCAGGATCATCAGCGCAGGGGTGCCCTTCATCGGACCGACGGGGACCCATGCGGGCTTCGGCATGCCGTCCTACGCGATCGTGACCGACCCGAATGAGGCCGCGGACGGTGTCGCCCGGCGCGCCTCGGATGGCTCGGACTTCATCAAGGTCGTCACCGAGCCGGAGGGAGGCGGAGGCCCGTCGCCGGAGGTGGTGGAGGCCGTGATCGCGGCCGCTCATGAAGCGGGACTGCGAGTCGTCACCCACGCCAGCCACATCGACTCGTTCAGGATGTGCGTGGAGCTGGGTGCCGACGTCATCACCCACGTCCCCATGGGAACCCCGGTCGACGACGGCCTCGCTGCCCGTACCCCAGCTGCGATCCCCACCCTCACCGTCGCCGATGCCCTGACGACGGCGATGCCACGGCCGGGCACGAGCTATGAGGCCGCCCGTGAATCCGTCGTCGCCCTGCGCCGGGCGGGAATCACCATCGCGTCGGGTACTGATGCCGTGAACGCTCCGAACGTCCCGTTCAGCATCGCGATCGGCTCCACCCTGCACCACGAACTCGAGCTCCTGGTCGGCGCAGGGCTCTCCCCCTCCGAGGCGCTTCAGGCCGCGACCGCCGTGCCCGCGGAGATGTTCGGACTCGAGGACCGAGGATCCATCACGACGGGCAAACGCGCGGATCTGCTCCTCGTCGACGGCGATCCGACCGTCGACATCACGGCTACCCGCAATATCGAGGGTGTCTGGATCGGCGGCGAGGAGTACGGGACGGGTTGCCCGGCATAGCGGTTGTTACTGTGGTGGTTATGAAGCCCCGGCCGAAGAGGACGCGTGGCGGCCGGAAGCAACTTCGCGAGGCACGCCTGCTCACCCTGGCCTCCGCGCTGTTCGTGGCGGCTGGCGTGTGGCTTCTTGTCGACGGCGATACCGGCTTCGGCCTGGTCACGACCCTCTTCTTCTCGGCCTGTCTCATCGTCGGAATCGCCCTGTGGGCCGCTGAGAGCACCACGCATCGCGGAGGTTCCCGCGGAGGCAGGGCGATGGACAGGTTCTTCGCACTGCTGATGACGGCGGCCGCCCTTCTCATGGGCCTCGGTTCCTTCGCACTCCTGATCACCACGCTCGCCGACCCAGCGCGGATCTACGAGGGGACAGCGTTCCGCTATACGCCCGGCCAGGCACTCATCGCGAGCCTGGTGGGCACAGTGCTGTTCGGCGGCGGTTTCGTGGTGCTGCTGATCCGTGCGCTTCGACGTCGAAAGGACTCGGTCGGCGGCAGAGAGTGACGTGCCGGGCCTCGTGTCGATCGGACCTCCGGGCACCGGGCCGCCTCCAGGCCGGCTGTTATCGTGTGCCCGTGCCTAGGAAGACTGCGGAACGTATGCCCCACCTGCGCGAGCTGGGTGACTTTCTGCGGACCCAGCGCGGAGCCCTGGACCCGGAGACGTTCGATCTCCCCTCCCATGGGGGCCGTCGCAGGGTCACCGGGCTGCGACGTGAAGAGGTCGCGGACATGGTGGCCATCAGCACGGACTACTACACCCGCATCGAGCAGGGCCGGCTGGTCCCCTCCGGTCCGGTCCTGGAGTCCCTGATCGGGGTGCTGCGGCTGGACGAGGACCAGGCCGACTATGTCTTGAGCCTGGTCGACCATGCGGCTCAGGTGCAGATGGCGCCGCATGTGACCGCCTCACGGGCACGCGGGGAAAAACTCAGGGTGCGCCCCCAGCTGCAGACTCTGCTTGACCAGTTCACCGAGAGCCCGGCCATGGTGCTGGGGCCCCGCATGGAGGTTCTGGCGTGGAATGCCCTGGCAGAGCTGGTCTACGCACCTTTCAGTCAGCTGCCCAAGAACGAGCTCAACTACGTCCGGCTGATCTTCACCGACCCCAGGATGCGGGAGCTCTTCGCCGACTGGGCCTCGGTGGCTCGCTCCTGCGTGGCGATCCTGCGCCGTGAGGCAGCGGCCAATCCCGCGGATCCCGAGCTGGCCGCCCTGGTGGGCGAGCTGACGATCGCCGACCGGGACTTCGGCAGGTGGTGGGCGGCGCGCAACGTCGCGCGTCAGGACTTCGGGACCAAGACGATGCGCCACCCGGAAGCCGGCGAGCTGGTGCTCCACTGGGAGATGTTCCGCTATGCGAGCGCGCCGGAACAGCAGCTGGTGGTCAATGTGGTCGAGAACGGGTCCGAGACCCAGAAGCGGCTCTTACGGCTGCGGGAGCTGGCGGTGTCATGAGCCGGCGATCTCCTGCAGGGCCCGCACATGAGCGTCGAACGCCGCCCGCCCGTCCCTGGTCAGGGACAGCCAGGTCACACGCCGCGCGTCGCCGCGGCCGGCCGCCGCGGCTTTGCTCGAGGAGACATAACCCGCGGCGGTGAGCGTCTTGACGTGCTTGGACAGGGTGGCGTCCGAGACGCCCAGGGAATCCCTCACCAGTGCGAAGTCGAGGCCGTCGGCCTGCCGCAGGAGCCCGCAGATGCGGAGCCGCAGAGGGGCGTGGATGGTCTCGTCGAAACGCGCCTCACCCACGGCGCAGGTTTTCCACGGCGGACCGGCAGGCGGCGCCGGCGAGCCACGTGGTGATCCCGAACGCCGCCATCAGCGCCCACGGGACCTGGACCCGTTGCGCTAAGCGCTGACTGTCGGTGGCCAGCGCGCCCAGCGCCTGGGTGGCTTCGTCATGTGAAGCGTCGCCATAGTTATTTTCCATACCGGAAAGTCTATGGAAGTCTTTCCATCATGGCAAGTGACCTGACGACGGCGCCCCTCGCACCGGGCTCTCCGGCACGAGGGGCGCCGGGTGCCGACTTCCCTGGTCCGCTCCGATCGCCCCGGATTGTCACGGCCTCACGCCTACAGGCGGCCGTTCAGCAGGAGGGAAGCGACGGCGTTGGCGGTCGTGTAACCCCGCCATTCCAGAGCCGCGGCTTCGGAGTAGCTGGTGAAGTCAACCGGCCACCCGCCGTCGGGCAGCTGGGCGGATTCGAGCCGGTCCAGTCCGTCGTCGATGGCTCGGGGATCGAGGAGCTCGAAGAGCGGCAGCCCCGGCTCGGAGGACACGTGGACGGTCTCCCCCGGCGCCCCTCCGACGACGGGGAGCGCGCCGTCGCTGGGGACGAACTGCATGAGGTGCTCCAGCAGCTCCTGCGCCTCGGGATCCGTTCCGGCCGTGATGTCGAGGAGCTGGAGCGAGAACGACAGCACGTAGGCGAACGGCGGCTCCTCGATACGGCGTATCTGCTCGAAGCAGTAGCCGGTCGCTCTGTCCAGCCACGGATGCGACCGGATCGTGTCGTCCCATCGCGCGGCCCGATGCGCCTGCGCCGCCACCGCCGCCGTGATCTGCAGCGACGACTCCGTGGGATCGGCCTCGGCCCAGAACGGCGCACAGGCGGCCGGCTCCGCCATCGGAAGGGCGAAGGGCAGCCCGCCGTCGTCGAGCGAGACCTCCGCAAGCCACTCCAGGAGCCCGACGGCGTGAGGCGAGGTTCGCGGCCCCGCGGCGGCGAGCGCCTCGAAGGCATGCAGAGCCGCAGCCGGCTGGCTCTCGGGAGCCCTGAGGTCCGGCTCGAGCCCCCAGCCGTAGCCGCCGTCGGCGTTCCGGTAGGCCTCGAGCCCGCCGGCGATCGCCTGCCGGGCGATATCGCTGTCCTGGAGGGTGGCCTCGAACCGCCTCCGGTCAAGCACACGTGCGTGCGCGGTCATGAAGGCTCGTGCCTGCTCGATGTCGATACTCATACGACGATCCTCGCTTACGACCCTCGGGGGCTTCCGCTCAGCGGGCCTGGTAGTGGAGATAGGCGGTGCCGTTGCCGAAGACGCGGTGGTCGGCGAGGCTCAAGTCGAGGTCCGCATCGTCAGGTAGGGCACGCAAACCGCCGCCCACGACTTTCGGGACGATGAAGAACCGGAAGTCCTTCACCATGCCGGCGCGGATCGCCGCACTCGCCGTCGTCGGCCCGAAGATCTCGACCTCACCGGAGGCTTCCTCCACGATCCGCTCCAGGTCGTCCAGCCCGAGATCGGCGACCAGCCGGACCCGGTCCGAGGTGAGATCCTCTTGTGTCAGCGTCGACGACGCCACGATGTGCGTCAGGTTCTGCCAACGCCTGGCGAACTCCCGCTCGAGCGGGCCCCAGGGGTCGTCCTCCGGCTCGGACTCCCAGTAGCTCATGAGCCGGTAGGTGTTGCGCCCCAGGACCTCGGTCGAGACCGCAGCCATACGGTCGATATGGAACTGGAACACCTCCTCATCCGGGGCGCTCCACTGGAAATCGCCGCTTGCATCGGCGACGTATCCGTCGACCGACATAGCCGTGGTGTAACTGAGAGTTCCCATGCGCCATTATGGCCCCGGCGCAACGGGTATCGAGCCTTTCGGCGTGGGATTGCCACGTGACGCCTCTGACCGTTCGGCCTGGATCTGCTGTGCTTAGGCTTGCTCGCCTGTACTGCGAATCAGGTCAGGCCGGCCGATGCGAAGGCCCTGGCGTATATCTCCCGGATCACTTCCTGCTTACGCCGGTTGTAGTCCATCACCGTCTCGCCGCGGACGTGCGATTCCTCGGACGCCGTCTTCTTGGCTGCGGCATACAGGGACCGATCGTGGCCGTCGCGCCTCAGATGGTCCCGGAAGATGCGGTGCTTCCAGGGCTCGGCAGCATTCGGGCCGAAGACGTGAACGTTCGCTCTGGGGTTGTCGTGCTCGAGCATCCGGTGCTCGTGCCACCACGGTTCCCGCACGGTGAGCACGAAGCCGGCCTGCTCGAGAGCGGGCAGCCACTCCCCCTCGGCGGCGGGATCGGCGACGATGAGATCGATGTCGATCACCGGTTTGGCGTCAAGACCCGGCACCGACGTTGAGCCGACGTGGATGATGTCGAGAGCCCTCCCGGCAAGGTGCGATCGCAGGCTGTTCGCAAGAGCGTCGAACACCGAAGGCCAGGACGGGTCCGCGGCTACCACGTCGATGCGACTCGTCGATGGAGGGACGACCCAGGGTGATACTCCAACCGGAGGGGCCTCGTCATCAAACGTGACGATCTCGGGGATGGTCACCACGTCCCGACCTCTTCCTGTTTTCCGATCTCAACGGAAATCACCGTCCGCGCTTCTTTGACGAGCCTACGGCGTGCTGTCTGCCGATGTCGCTGTTGAGTTCACCCCCTGAGGCACGGGTTGAGAAGCCCGATGATCTCGTCATGAAGACGTCGGTCGCTGGAGTCGAGGCCATCGAGCACTTCCTCGAGAGTCACTGTCGTCTGACGGATCATCAAGGCATCGACATGGGTAATGAAGACATGCGAGTAGTCTGCGACTTCTGGATCGACCGTGCTCCTCCAGGCTGGAGTCCGTTCATTGGCGAACCATGCCGTAGGACCGAACTTGAGCTGAATATGAGATCCACCGGAGTCGGCTGTGGTTCCAGCAATATCGAAGTTGATGGTCCACTGGTAGATCCCGGCGTAGGTTGCACTGACCTTGCGGATGCAGTCGTCACCAAGGGTGTCCCTGAGCTGATCGACCAGGGGGCCATCGACGAAGGTCCGAAGGCGGCTCTTGACCCGCTGCAGAAGCTCACGTCCTTCTACATACCGCTCCCGCGCTTGCACAGCCAGGTCACTGGCAAACTGCTCTGCCGCCTCGTCCTGCCTGCGTATCCGATATCTCTCGGCTTCTCCGGTATCGCACATGGCTGTCATGAAGCGGAGCAATTCTCGATCTCCCACAAGCCCTCTTTCGCTCACGAACTTCCGATGCATCTGGTTGATGAAGGAGTACGAGTCCGGGTTCGTCTGTTGATAGTGCACGTCGGCATCTAGCACGTCGTGCAGTCGGTCGATCAATCTGCTGTACGTCACGACCCGTGCATTCTCCCATCCATGGGATTGCCGGGATCGGTCCTCTTCCCGGCACAGCAGGACCACGGCACCCCGTCTGCCATCACGTCTGCTGAACTCCAGATAGCGCTCATAACCATGGCCATGGCCATCCGACGTGAAGTAGTTCTCGACGACGAGCGATGCGTAGTCGGTCTCGAGCACCAGGTCTGCGATGTCATCCCTGCCGATCACCGTGGCAGTATTCACCTCTTGCCGCACCCTGTAATTCCCATGCGGGAACGGGGCGAGATCTGCACTCGCGACGTTCACCTCATCGATGAAGATCCGCAGGAAACGGTCGTGCAGATCATGGGATCCACCGATATCAAGCAACCATCCGAAAACATTGGAGAGTTGCTTCTCATGAGTTCCGTGATGCATGACATCGAACACGTTGAATCCTGGGTCTAGTGACCTACCAAGAATCGGCAGGAGTTCAGTAGCCAAGTCACCAGCCAATGCCACCCCTCCTCGCTTCCCCGGATATAAGCGCGCACCGCGCCGCAGACAAGACCTCATCTAGCTCTTCATGGTTGAGGCCTCGAGGGAGGCTAATTCACCCGAGGCCGCAACACCATCTTCATCGGCAACCAGACCGACCCCTCTGGGGCGCGGTGCACCGTCGCGCGCCGCACGTGAGTCAGAAGGAGGCTCTCCAGTCTCGGATGGCGCTCACCACATCGTCGAGGTTCGACTCAAGGAGGAAATGCCCTCCGTCGATGAGTTCGATCCGGGCATCAGGGGAATCTCTGCGGAACGCTTCGGCCCCCGCCGGGCCGAAGATCTCGTCATTGCGCCCCCAGATGGCGAGGACCGGCACCTGCGAGCTGCGCAACCACTCATGGACCTGTGGGTAGAGCTCGCGGTTGGTGCGGTAGTCGGCGAAGAGCGCGAGCTGAACGCGATCATTGCCCGGCCGGGCGAGAAGCGCGAGGTCGTGTTCCCAGGCATCAGGATCGACCCTCGACGGCTCCGGGACGCCGTGGAGGTACTGCCACTGGACCGCCTCCCTCTCCAGGGCAGGCCGGAGGGCCGCCTCGTTCTCCGGCGAGTTGTTCTCGCCGTAGGCCCAGATGGGCTCCCAGAACTCGGGCACGAATCCTTCCTCGTAGGCGTTGCCGTTCTGCGAGATCACTCCCTCGACCGCATCCGGGGTGCCGAGGGCCAGACGCCATGCGATGGGGGCGCCGTAGTCCTGGGTGTAGACGGTGTACTTCTCCACTCCGACGGCCTCAAGGAACCCGCGCGTGACACGAGCCAGCGCGTCGAAGGTGTACTCGAACTCATCCACGGACGGAGCGGAGGAGCGCCCGAAGCCGATGTGATCGGGGGCGATCACGCGGTACCGATCCGCGAGCGCGGGGATGAGGTGACGGAACATGTGCGAGCTGGTCGGATATCCGTGGAGCAACAGCATCACCGGCCCGTCCTTCGGCCCTGCTTCTCGATAGAAGACCTCCCAGCCGTCGACTGCGACCGTCCTGTGGTGGACCACGACCATGACTAACCTTCTAATGGTGATTTACCGGTTGGCCCGACGATAGCATGAAGGGACGAAAGGGGTTCGAACGTGGTCGACGACGAAGAACTGCTGCTTGCCGTGCTCAACACCGCCCCCATGCACGAGGGAGCGGTATCAGAGCATCTCGACGCCGCCCAGGGCGCGGCTCTGGCGCGCCAGCATGGCGGCACCGGTAGCGACGAGGAGCTGCTCCAGCTGCGGACGGTGCGGGACGCGATCCAGGACCTGGTCCACGGCCGCGAGGGCGCCGTCGACTCGCTGCAGGCGGTCATGGACGAGGTGAGCATGAGGCCGACGGTCACGGCCCAAGGGGTCCGGTGGGACCTCGACGCGCCGGACGATCTGGTGCTCGCCGCCCGTGTCACGCACGCCTGGTCGGAGGTCAACGAACGCATGCCCGGCCGGCTCAAGGCGTGCGCGAACGAGGAGTGCAACCTCTATCTCCTCGACCGCACGCGCCCCGGGACCGCGAAGTGGTGTTCCATGGCGACCTGCGGCAACCGCATGAAAGCACGTGCGCATGCAGCCCGCGCCCGTGCCTCCGCGCAGTCCTGAGTCATCCCGTCACGCGACGTCCAGGACGAGCTTGCCCCGGATGTGCCCTTGGGCCGCCCGCTCGTGCGCCTGACGCGCCTCCTGCAGCGAATAGACCGAGTCCACGTGGATGCGGATGGTGCCGTCATCGAGAAGCTCGGCGATCTGGGCGAGCTGCGCGCCGTTGGCCCGCACCTGCGTCGCAGAGGTGGTCACGTCATACCGTCGCTTCTCCTCGTCGCTGAACTCGGCGAGATACGCCCAGAACAGCGCTCCGCCGTCCTTGATGGTCGGCAAGAAGGACGCGCTGCGGGATCCACCGACCGTGTCCATCACCAGATCGAGCCCACGCACGGCCTCCGCCGGGTCGGTCGTGGTGTAGTCGATGAATGCGTCCGTCCCGAGTCCTCGGAGGAACTCCTCGTGCCCGCCGGAGGCGACAGCCGTGACATGCGCTCCCTTCCACGCAGCCAACTGCATCGCGATATGACCGACACCGCCTGCCGCGCCGTTCACCAGCACGCGGCTGTCGCCGTCGAGCGGAACCGGCCGGTGAGGGGCATCCTGGAACGGGGAGCCCAGGTCGTGGCCCACATCGATGAGGAACTGCCACGCGGTAAGAGCCGACATCCCGGCGGCCGCAGCCTCGCGATGGCTCACTCCCGCAGGTTTGCGTGCGATATCGGACACCGGCGCAGCCACGTACTCGGCATAGCCCCCGGCCTGCATAGTGGTGGGGAACCGAAGCATGCCGAAGACCTCATCGCCGACGTCGAACCCATCGACTTCCGGACCGAGAGCATCGACGACGCCTGAGACATCCGTCCCGAGGATCAACGGGAAATCGATATCACCCATCATCTCCCGCGGCAGCCCGGGCATGCCTTCTCTCATATACCAATCCGGCGGATTGACACCGGCAGCGATCACTCGGACGAGCACCTCCCCCGGCCCCGGAGTCGGCTTCGGCACCTCCAGGACCTCGATCACCTCGGGACCCCCGAACCCTCGAATAGCGGCGGCCCGCATCGTCTCACTGCCCATGACCCAACTCCTATCGATCACTGAATGGAGAGACGCGTCCCTGCGAGACATTGCCCGCAGGGACGCTGTACCGTCATCTTCCCCATCCGTGGGGCTCGCTCCAAGCCGTTCTCCGCTGCGAATTCTCAGCGCTCATCGCATCGGCGGATGCGAATACCAGTGAGTGCCCGACCGCGGAGTGCTCAGGAGACCACTGATCGGATGATCTCGGCGATACGCCTCTCGGTGTCCTCGTCCAGGGTCTCGAAATACCATGCAGCGGGCATGAGCCCGCCGTCCGCGCCACCAGCGGGCCGGAAGGTGGCCTTCTCGGTGATCGAGAGGTTCAGGCGTTCGTCGTTGCGCAACGTCACCAGTGCCGGTGTGCTCGCCGACGCCGCGTAAGCGGGCATTCCGTACCAGATCCGCGGCTTCAGGGTGGGCGCCGCAGCCAGGATGACGTCGTGCACGCGTCGCACGACCGATCGTCGCGGTTCGTCCATCTTCGAGATCTTGTCGATCGCCTGGGTGAGGTTTTTCTCGTCCTTCGACTGCATGTCATGTCCTTTCGTCAACCGACGCCGGGCATCGGCAGCATGAAGTCGGCGCATCCGTACGCCGCACCCCATCCGGACATGTCCTGAACTGCTCAGGCCTCTCCGCGATGATTCACGTGGTCTTCACGTGGAAGTGCCATCAGTGGTTCAAACCACCACGGCCAGAGTACCCGGCAGGCTCCGGATGGCCTCTGAGTTATCGGGACTCCATGAGATGTTGAGGCGGGACTCGACCGCGTTCCGGCACAGAACAAACTCTGTGCTGAGGGTCGATGCCTCTCATGCTTTGCCGGACGCGAGAGGCCACCGGCCTCTCTCGTCCGTGTCGAACGACGCCGGAGCCGCACATTTTCGTCCACGCAGGAACTCGCCCAGAAGTCCAAGGGCGGCATGCTCACCGGGCCGAGGTCGGTGCGCTATCTGCGAAGACGACTGACACGGCTTGCTGTTCTCCGACAAGTGGTTGGGCAACAATGTGTGAATGAGCCCAGAGACCGTTATCGCCACCCTGTCCGTGATCACCACTGCAGGTGTAGCAGGGGCTGGCTTCTTACTCGAGCGACGCTGGCGGAAGTCCGACCAACGCCGGCAGGCCCTCCATCAATCGACTGAGGCAAGGGGGACAGTCGTCGCCATGCTCAGCGATCTGACATCGGGGGAAGTCGAGGAGGCCCGCCATCTCGTAGGCACCCTGCGCTACGGGTCATCCGTCGGGCATGAACCAACGGAGCAGGATGTGACGCGAGCGTGCTACCGACTAATCTGGGCCATCGAGCGCACCGGGGCCGCGACCCTCGCCATCGAAGGCCTTGACATAGCGGTAGTGAAGGACGCAAGGACAACGCAGCTTCAGTGGCACCTTGCCGAGATCATCCGCAACGCTGAACTCTTATCCGCAGCCTTGGCAATCGACGACGACATGGCTGCGGCGCGCCGAGAGGAAATCGTGGCCCAGTTCGAGTCCTGGGGAAACGGCAAGTCCAAAAAACTGCAGCCCAATGTGGACAGTGACGACTTTCGTAATGACCTCGTGAAGCTGAAGACGAGGCTTTCGGTTCTCGGAATTCCGGTCAGGTGGGACAACGCCCGGCCTTGAGGCGGAGGGAGGAGATGAGGCTCAAGGATGCAGTGGTGATCGTCCTGGGGACATTGTCCGGAATCGCGACAACCATGGCGTACGCTGCGTCGGCAACGTTTTTCCAAAGAACTCAACCACCCAAGACGAAATGATCGCCTTCATTGACAGATACCGCGATCGCCTCGGGGCCGCGCCCATCTTCACGCCTTCGGTGCGACAGACCGTGGGTATATTGCCTCTCGTGGCTACCATGCCACGAGAGGACGCCCGGCCTCGGCTCGAACCATCCGTGACAAAGTGCCAATCAGGTAGACACGACGGACCCATGCCGAGAACTAGGCGTCTACGGGTATCGAAAGACGCATCATGCGATGCGCCGCGCTGGATGAGACATCGGCCGCAATCAGAGCCCCAGGTTGATGAGGGCTGCTGATCCCAGCGGGATACGCCGCGGCCGAAAAGTACCACGACGACTCCTGCTGTTGGACCCGATCTTCGTCCCGATCTCGTCTAGCGAGGCTGCACCGCTGCCAGACTGAATCATATATGGGTCTCGGAAATCACATACGCCCTGATCCCGACTAGGTTCTGTTACACCGCACTCATCACGGACGTCTACACCTGACAGATCGCCGGCTGGACGCCCAGGTGCAGCCTCCACACCGAGGCACTGCCCTTGCCACTCTCGGGCAGGCTCTTCATCCTGTCCCGGCAAGAGCCTCGGCTGGCACACTCCCGCCGAAATCTTCAAAGAGCAGTTACGCTCACAACAACACTCCGGTGTTGTAAAGGTCGACTGAACCCAGCAAATACGTCTCGCTGGCCAACTCCGACATACTGATCATCTCCCGCGTCTGGCCACAGTCTTAACAGCTACGACAACTCCCCATCCGAGACGTTCAATGGTCTCTACAAAGCCAAACTCACCCATCGACTCCGCATCGACCCTTGATAACTGTGGTCGAGATCTCCACCCTAAATTAGGTTAAATAATAGAAAACAAAACGTCTCCATGAAGCTCTGGATCACCGCGCTGCCACCCGAGGTCGAACCCCGTCTTACACAGACACCACGACGGCCATACCAGCAACTGTTAATCCACGAAACGAAACTCAGGGCGCTTTTGTGAGTGAACTGTAACTCAACCTACGCTGTGCAACCGAGGACTGCGACGACTGCACTCATCCGGCGCCCATGTGACACCACTCGCCGGGACCGTTCAGCAACTAACACCGACGACGGGAGCCGCAAGCTAATGTATCATGCCTAGACTCATTTTCACCTCGCATATACCATGGCTGTTAGATTACAATCCAGTTTAGGACTATGCATGGAGGTAGTTGATATGGCTAGTGCACCGCAGATCGCTCCTGGCCCCCCGGCAGCCGAGACGCTCCTACCTCGCTTGTCACACCGGGATTACCAGTCATTTTGGACAACCGAAGAGCCTATCGGCTGGATGGATCGCGTCATTGATCAGGCGGCGACCTGGCTGCGCGATCGCCTTGACCTGGATTTCGACCTCTCGGTCGACGACGATGTCTCCAGTCCTGATCGGTCCAAGCGCGCGCAGACTCTACACCGAGTCGCTGGCCGCGACCACGGCATGCGCCTCCGCGCATGGAACACCAACAATGGAGTAACCTTCATCGTGACAATCCTTGCCGTGGAAACACCGCGGGGTGGATGGTTGCAGATTACGGTAACATGCAATGATTCGCGAAAAATCGTGAAAAAGCCTGCTTTTGCGAACCTTTTTCTCGAAGTCGTAGATTTCGATGACGTAGCGCCTCTGAGACCGGAAGCCTCATACACATCCGCCAGCGACCTAGACTCTATTGAATCCCTGATCGATGCCCCGAACCGCCGGCTTCCTGTTATTATCGCAGCTCCGATAAACGGTGCATCTTTCGATCGCTGGAACACCTACGTGAACAAGTGGACTAAACAGACTGTCGGCATTGCCCATGTTGTCTCGCTGGACCCACTCGCCGCAGATGAATTCAAATCTCGACATGGCGACCGTGCCGTTCAATCTGGCACGCTTCGCACCTACCCCCCAGGCATCGATATATCCGACCCGGTGACCGGGAAGACAGCACGCTGGCTCGGCCACCAATCATTGGCCGGTAACGACAAAGATATCGAGCAGACGATCGAGAGTTTTGTTCGCCAGCACGCTGCCGCACAACCGTTACCGCTTCCATCTACCACGAAGGAATGGTCACGCGCATTCACTCGAATAGCCAACGGTAAACTCCGTGAATCCGTCGCCCCCGCAATTTCCTCTTTAAATAGCATCCGAGAACAACACGCCAACAGGCAACGCGACCCCGCCACGGAGAAGCACTCAACAGTCGACCCGTACGAATCGGACTCGCCTGACAGGCTTCCTCTACCCCCCAGAACTGACCCATCGACGCCTCACAAAGATTCCACATCTGAGATATCCCTACTGCAAGGAAAACTTGCTGATTCCCAAACCGCCCTGAGCATGGCGGAGCATAAACTTAGGGTTGTACGGGAGACGCTTATGCTCGACGACCTAAGCAAAAATTCCCTCCTCGAACTCGTGGATGCCGCTACTCGGACCATCCCGGACCAGAACGCAATCGACACCCTCCTCGACACCACAGATTCCCTCCAGGCGCGTATAGAGAGTCTGGAAGACGATGCGCTCAACGAAGAGATTCAAAAGGTCGACGCGCGTCATGAGCTAGGTCGGCTTGAGGCCTTGTACTCTCGAGCGACACGAGAAATCACTTATCTTCGGTCGAAAGTCGCAGAAACAGATCCTGAGGCTGCATATTCTTTCACCGACCAAGACGCTCCAGAAAACCCTCTCGGGGAATGCCCGGTGACTTGGGAGCAACTGGTCGCCTGCAAAGACCTCCTCCAACACCAGATTGTCATTACAGCGAACACAAAGAGGCTCAGAGAACTTGCGAGCATGGACGTCGACGGTTCGGCGCTGAGTGCAGCATGGGAGGCCTTCGGAACGCTGGCCTCGTATCGAGAAGCAATACTCGCAGGCAACTGGGAGAGCGACATCCATGAGTTTTGTGAATCTGGCCCATTGGGCAATTATCGTGTTCCGCCCAACAAACACTCCCGAGGAGAGACGGGGGCTACCAAGCAGGATAGTCGCTGCAAGAAGGCGAGACTTCTACCTGTGCCAACCACTGTAGACAAAAGCGGCGCGGTTTACATGTGGGCACACTTCAAACCCTATAGCTGGACCGCTGAGAGAAAGCTACGCATTCACTACCACGATCAGGTCACAAGCGATGGCAGCATCTACGTGGGACACATCGGCGAACATCTTCCCTCTGCATCCACAACGAAAATTCACCGATAAAATATGATTTCGTAAGAAAGCGCGATTCACTAGTGCCAGGAAAGCGTCTGAGGTTAAAAACATGCGGTTCCTCACCACCAACACGACGGCCAGACCCAATGAGAAGTATGTACTCCGTGCCGGAAAACCATAGTTTCCAACTACTGAGAATCCTTTACATCAGGGATCATCAAGTTTCGCCATCGCACAAGGTTTTCATAGAGGCGAAGCCGATTGTTCTGGATCGCCGTGCCACATCCTACCTACGTTCGAAATGCGTCTGGAAGTAAGTGCGAGTAGAGATGCAAATTTATGTTTTCTATCCAATCCGCAGTGAGTGGAAGTTGGGATGACTTGCGATGATATAGCAGATGTATAACACATCTACCATTTGTGTGAATTACCTACTTTACAATGCTTCTCCGGTGGCAAATCACATAAAATATTGTGGTCAACGACCGCTTGAGAAATAGCAAAAAGTCAACAAACCGGCTCTTCTCAGACCAGAGTGTAGTGGGTTGAGGGCGTTGCTGGCCAGGTAGGGGCCGACGTCTCCCGGAGGGTGGAAGTTCTTCACGCGAACCATCTCGAATGACCTCCAGATGCTCCAACCTACGTTCGAGACCCCTGACCTGACTACGTACTGCTGAATCGGCCCAGGTTTGATGCCGCTGCTGTTTGAGTCCGGAAGGATGGACAGCATGCCGAAGAAGATCGATCCCCAGCTGCGCGCGAGGTGCGTGCGGCTCGTGCGAGAGCACCAGCAGGAGTACCCCACTCTGACCGCCGCAGTCTCCGCGGTCGCTCGGCAGGAAGGTGTCTCGCGGGAGTCCGTGCGGCGCTGGCTGGCGCAGGCTGAGGTCGATGACGGAACCCGCCCTGGCATCACGAGCGAAGAGTCTGCCGAGGTCAAGCGACTGAAGGCCGAGAACAAGCGGCTGCGCGAGGACAACGAGATGGCGGATTCAAGCGGTCAGCGCAACAT